>CAWEGI010000013.1:0-492658 GCA_963808815.1 uncultured Actinomycetes bacterium
TCGAGGTCGACCTGGCGGAGACCTCCTTCGTCGACGACGCTCGTAAGGCCGCGCTGAACCTTGAACACGCGGCCGAGCGCGCCGCCGCCGAGGGCGATGCGACCGGCGAAGCGTTCGCCCGTGCGATGGCGGCGTACCACCGCTCGAATCTCGGCGAATGCTCGTCGGACGAGCTCGAGCGGCTGGCGCTGGCATCGCTCCCCCTGCTCGAGCAGGCCGGCGATCACGCCGCGCTCGTCCATGTCTGGAACGCCATCGGTATTCAAGTCGCGAACAGCCGCGGGCGCTGGGCCGAGCATGCTCGGGCGGCCGAGCAGGCACTCGAGCACTCGAGGCTCGCGGGCGAGCAGCGGACTGGGCTGTTCTTTCTCCAGTTCGCGCTCGCGGCCGGCGCGGTTCCTGCCGGGGAGGCCCTGGAGCGTCTCGACAGGCTTCTTCCCGAGTCGCCGGACAACTTCACGCTGTTCAACCGCGCCTTCCTGCTGGCCATGCTCGACCGCTTCGACGAGGCGGTGCCGCTCGCACGCGAGGCTAACGCCCGTCTGCGCGAGCTCGACGGCCGCCGCTTCGGCGAATGGCGCCTGGCCGAGATCGCGAGCCTCCAGGACGACCACGATGCCGCAGTGGCACACCTCCGCGAGCTGTGCGAGTGGCTCGACGAACAGGGCCTGCTCGGGTATCTCTCGAGCTACGTGTCCTATCTGGGACGAGAGCTGTGCGAGCTCGGCCGCTACGAGGAGGCGGAAGCTCTCGCTGGCGGTGGCCACGAACTGGCGGAAGAAACCGATGTGACCGCGTCGGCCGCCTGGCGGCAGGTGCAGGCTCGTGTGCTCGCCCACCGCTGCGAGTACACGGAGGCGGAACGGCTGGCGCGCGAGGCGCTCGCGATCACCGAAGACACGGACGGGCTCAACGACCAGGGGGAAGCGCTCTGTGACCTCGCCGAGATTCTCGTAGCCGCCGGCCGCGGCGAGGAAGCAGCCGAGGCACTTGCCGCCGCCCTCGAGCGCTTCGAGCGCAAGGAGAACATCCCGATGGCTCGACGAACGCGCACGCAACTCATAGCGCTACGGGCGGGGACGTCGTCCGTCTGACCCGATGTTTCCGAGTAGCACGCCTCCTGGACGGCCAGGGGCATCGGCCCGATCCTGCACCAGGGTTGCAGACGACACTCCTCACCCCGTCGAGACGGACGCGGAGGCCGGTCTACTTCGAGTCCTTGTTCGACTCCATGTCGGCGGCTGTTCGTGCCTGTTCGTGTCGTTCTGTGTCGATGCGTGCCGTCTGGTGCCGCCGGAGCCCGTTCTGACGCGGTCTTCGTGACGTTTCGTGCTGGTTCGTGACGATGCGTTCGGTTGCAAGCGGGTTGCGTCAGAGCGCCCCGGGAAATGCGATGCACTCGCGATCTGCTCACGAATGCGAGCCGCGCAGGCGACCCTGGCTATGGGCTTGACGAATCCCTCTCCGGAGGACACGACGACTCGTGAACGAACGGGTTCCCACCATGGGCTGGCGATGTGGCGAGCTGTGGCTCGATACGGACATCCTCTGGCTCGGCGAAGAATCCGGGGCCCCGACGGTCGCCTTTGCACCTCCGTTGGTCCTCGGCCCCGAGCCGCCGCCGGGGCTCGCCGCCCCCCGCCGGCGCCGGAATGCATGGAGGCGACGCCGGGTAGCGCGGAGGGCCAGGGCGAGGGCACTCGCCCTGTCGCCGGCCCTGATGCTTGTGCTCGCAGGGGCTCGGGCGGCGGTCACGAGACCTCGATCGCCGGGGAGGATCCGCCCACTCTGACCTTCCGGCTCGGCACCGGCACGGCCGAGGCCGCGGACACTACGTGGACCACCGCAGAGGATGACCGCGTGACCGTGGGCGAGAGTCTCCTCCCACCTCCAAACCAAAGCAGCCGGACCGGAGCGCCGCGCGTGCGAAAGCGTTTCCGAAGATCGAATGGCATCACGCGATCTCCGTCGGGCTGCCGTACAGCGGCAGCTTGATCGACGGGACCCGGCTTCCCGTCGAGGGGCCGAGCTGGGTCACCTGGAACCCCGTGACCGACCGCACCCCGAATGCGCCGAATCGGTTGTACGGAAACGAGCGCACGATCCGCGCGGTCGTCGCGGTGACCGAGGCGTACCGCGCCGCGCACCCGCGGGCAGCGCGCGTCGTCATTGGCGACATCAGCCGGGAGGGCGGCGGCCCGATGAGAGACGAGCACGTGTCCCACGAGAACGGGCTCGACGTCGACGTCTACTTCCCGCGGCTCGACAGGAAGCTCGAGCGCCGCTTGCGTCCGGCGAGATCGATCGCCGCCGCGCGCAGGATCTCCTCGACCGCTTCGTCGCCGCCGGCGCCCAGATGGTCTTCGTCGGATACTCGACCGGACTCCACGGGCCGGCGGCGGTCGTCATCCCCTACCCGGGCCACGAGTACCACATGCACGTCCGCTTCCCGCGACCCGGCGCGTAGATCGGCCTCGAAGGCGCGAGAATCCACTCGCGAAGCCGCCCTACTTCTTATTCAGGTCCTTGTTCGACTCCATGTCGGCGCACGTTCGTGTCGATTCGTGTCGTTCTGTGTCGTTGCGTGTCCGTCTGGTGCCGCCGAAGCGTATGCCGTGCACATGGGCTCTGCGACTAGCCCTTGATCGCGCCGCCGAGGCCGGTCCCCGCAGGAACGAGCGCTGGAAGATCAGGAAGCCGCGATCGGGACGAGGCAGGCGATGAACATCGCGGCGAGGAAGACGCCGAGCTCGGTCTGCGACTGGATCGCGGGCAGCCGGACGGAGAGCGGCTGCTTGTCCGGGTTGGTCAGGACGAGCAGCGGCCAGAGGAAGTCCTTCCACGACGCGAGGACGGCGAAGACCGAGACGACGCCGAGGATCGGCTTCGACAGCGGCAGCACGATCGTCCAGAACAGCGCGGAACGGCCCCGCGCCGTCGATGCGCGCGGCCTCGAAGATCTCGCGCGGCAGGTTGTCGAAGAACCGCTTCACGAGCAGGACGTTGAACGCGCTCGCGCCGGCGGCAGCCACACCGCCCAGTAGCTGTCGATGAGCGAGTGGTGGACGAGCGGCGGGCGGACGATCTCGATGTAGAGCGGGACGAGCAGCACGACCGCCGGGACGAAGAGCGTCGCGAGCAGCAGCGCGCGTGATCAGCTCGGCGTAACGCGGCCGCAGCACCGACAGCGCGTAGCCGCCGGTCGTCGCGACGAAGATCTGCGACGAGCCACGAGCCGAACGCGACGACGATCGTGTTCCAGAAGTACCGGCCGACGTGGACGTCGACCCAGGCCTCGCGCAGGTTGCCCAGGCGGCGCCGTGCGGGAAGAGCGCCATCGGATGGCTGATGGTGTCGTGCGTCGGCGTGATCGCGGACTTCGCGAGCCAGAGGATCGGCCCGAGGCCGACGATGACGAGCAGGACGAGGAGCAGGACCTGCCGCCGCCGACGTCCGACCGGACGGTCGGGCGGCGCCACTCGGTCGGCGTGATCAGCGCGGCAGGGCGTCGACCGACGGCTTCGCCGCCGCCGGCCGAGCCGACGGGTCCGTCCTCGACGAGCTCGGTCGAGCTCACGCTCATTCGGTGCTCCAGCGAGCGCGTCGCGCGCAGGTAGACGAGCGAGAAGAGCGCGAGGAACGCCGGCGAGCATCAGGCTCAGCGCGGTCGCCTCGCCGTAGTCGCCGCCGAGCGAGTTGCCGAACGCGTAGTCGTAGATCTGGAGCAGGACCGTCAGCGTCGCGTTCGCCGGGCCGCCGGAGGTGAAGAGGAAGGGCTCGAGGAACACCTGCGCGGTCCCGATGATCTGCAGGATCAGCGTCACGAGCAGGACGCCGCGCAGCTGCGGCAGCGTGACGTGCCAGACCTTCCGCCAGAGCCCGGCGCCGTCGACCGCCGCGGCCTCGTAGAGCTCGGGGTTCACGCCGGTCAGCGCGGCCAGGTAGATGATCACCGTCGCGCCTGCGTTCGCCCAGGTCGCCTCGAGCACGAGCGACGGCATCGCCCACGACTGCGACTGGAGCCACGGGTACGGGCCGAGGCCGACCCAGCCGAGCACGGTGTTGAAGACGCCCGCGGAGCTCGCCGTCGTAGAAGGTCTTCCAGAGCAGGACCGCGACGACGGGCGGGATCACGACGGGCAGGTAGGCGAGCGCGCTGTACAAGCCGCGCGCGCGCCGCACCTCGCTCATCAGGACCGCCGCGAGCGAGCGGAATCGGATAGCCGAAGATCAGCGCGAGCAGCGCGAAGTAGGCAGTGTTCTTGACCGCGATCGGGAACTGCGGGTCGTTCGAGACGGCGCGGAAGTTGTCGAAGCCGACCCAGGTCGGCGCCTCGACCAGGTTCGTGTGCTGGAACGACATGACGACCGTGCGCACGATCGGGTACCACGAGAACGCACCGAAGACGACGAGCAGTGGGAGCGTCCTACGTGTTATCCCCTTAAGCACCCCATGGATCAGACGGCGTGCACGGTGCAGCTAGTCAGCCCGGCCCAGAGGTCAGTGCCCGGTGCGTAGATCACCGTCCCGTCGCTGAACGGCTTCTTGACGAACTGATGGATCACCGCGCTGATCGTGTCGCCCCCGGTCGCGAGCAGGACCCGCGGGTTGTACGTGAAGTCCGTCCGCCAGCTTCCAACGCCGGCGTCGACGCCATGCTTATCCCACGACTTCTGGGCGTTCTTCGCCACGCCGTCGACCGTCACCGTCGTCTTCGTGCTCTTCAGGAACGGCTTCAGAAAGTCCACGCTGGACATGACCCACCCGGCCGTGAAGACCGGATACGTCCCGGCCGGCACGTTGCGATTGCCGCCGGCGCCCGAACAGCCGACAAGCGAGACCTTGACCAGGACACCAAAGTCCTTCCGGCTCGTCAACGTCGTAGACGGAATCGTCACCGTAACCGGCCCGCTCGTCGTGCTGGCGGCGACCGTCGCCGTGATCTGCTTGTCGGAGTCGACCGTGAACGTCGACGCGGCGGTGCCGTTGAACGCAACCGCCGTCGCGTCCATGAACCCTGACCCCTTGATCGTCACGACCGTACCCACCACTCCGGAGGCCGGCGTCATGCCTTTGACCCCGACGCCGACGCCGCCTCCGAGCGCTGTCGGGACGAGAACCGCTAGAGCAACCAGCCCGAGCACGCTGAAAAACGAGAACCCGCGCCAACGGGCACAAGCCTTCATCATCGTAGTACCTCTCTCCCTGCCGCAGTAAAGCCGCTCCCTACGCGACTTCGCACCAGGCATCCTTTGCCTCTTTCGATGCAAAGTCAACTCGCCGCCAGAAGGGCCCCGAGCTCACACGCCGCGCTTGAGGCTTGCGGGCCAAGGCTTCCATTCGGAATGTCCCCAGCCTACGATCCAAGTCAGGGAGAGCGAAGAACTGCGGGGACGATCGGAATTTCCAAGCCGATGCGGGCTTTCATGATCAAGACGAAGACACGCGAATCGGCGCAGAGCTTTTTCGAGGCCTTGCGGCGATTCGATCCCGCGCTGGGGAGCAATCCGCGCGATGGCTACTTCGTCTCCGTCGATCTAGGGGGCAACGACCGCCGAATTCTTGAGGTTCTCGACGCAATTCACGAGCACGTGGAGAAGGGACACACGCTCACGCACGTCGAGCTGGACGGACGGGCCTATAGCGTCCATCCAGCTAAGTCGTAGTAGCCCAGCTGACAGGGAAGCTCGACGCGGGCCGTAGCTGGTTGCACGCGGGTGCTCAGGCCCCGACCACAACGGAGGAGGCACGGCGGGGCCCTCACAACTGCCGCGCCCTGGAGTGACACCTCAGGTGGGCTTTCCCTCGAAGCCGCAGGGCCCAAGTGCTGCCAGTGTCCCACCAACGAGCCGGGGAGTTGCGCGGGCTCCCCGCTGTCGGAGGCGGCCCCGGTGCGACGCCGGGCTCGAATCCCTCCTGCGGCCCTGCTGCGAAGGAACGCCGGCGGCGGTGAGGTCGCGCAGACGGGCGCCCCGCGAGGGCCGGCTGGGTGGCCGCAGCCCCCAGACCACGCCACACCTCTCTCGCGGAGCACCCGCACATCGGACTTCCCCGCCGCCACGCGTAGCGAAACGCGCTTCACGGCTGCCCTTGCAGGCTCGCAATGCATAAGCCGCGCCGCTACGAGATAATCAGAGAGGCGGGTGTCCCTGACGCATCTGGTTCGCTCTCTCTCCCCAAACCAGCCGCGCCGGTTAACCGCCCAGGTAAACCCCCAGGGACACCCGCTTTCTTCGTTCTTCTTACCCTTATCCGGCCGTGGCAAATCGGATTTGGACCACTATTGAGTTAGGCTGATGCAGCCGTCCGTCCCCACAGGGAGGGCCGTTGACAGCGCAGGGACACCCGCGAGCGATCTTTGGACGTGCAATCAGGAACGGCAACCTGGTCGTGGCCGAGATGACGGCGCGTGCGCTCGGCAAGATCTCACGCGCAAGTCACCGTTCGCGGTGCGATGGAGGGTCTGGACGGGTCGCAGCGAAAGCAGGAACAGGTCAACGCCGCCCGCGCGGTGCCACGTGGGACGACATCTGGCGCGACCTCGATATGTCGCACACTCACGCGCATCGTCTGGTACGGGTCGGGACGCGCACGGCGATAGCTCGGGCGTGCTTTCCGGGTCGCAGTCCGTCAGAGAGTCCGGCTGCAACGACCACTACGGAAAGGCACCCCATGCCAGCCACGACGTCCACCACTCGCGGCCCACCCGGAAGATTCACTGCGCGGGGTGTGAGCGCGACTTCACCGCGGAGCAGGCGGAAAAGGCGTTCAGCAAGAACGCCGCGTCTCCCACCAGCTACCAAACGTAGTGCCGTGATTGCTGCCGCACGAAGAACGCCGCGCGCCGCGCCGCGAACAAGGCCGCGAAGTAGCCTTGGTCACACCATGGCATCGGCGAGAGCGCCTACGGACGCTCTCCGTCGTTCTGGGATGCCCCCAGCAGGAGTCGAACCTGCGCGCCCGGTTTAGGAAACCGGCGCTCTATCCGCTGAGCTATGGGGGCGCTCCACCGAGCGTAGCGTCCCGTCCCGCAAACGGCATGGTTACGAGGAAGAAAGTGTAATGTCCAGCACCGACTCCACCTGGAGGGAACATGTCGATAGGGACTGACTACGGCGAGCGGACCGGCGAGAACGAGGCCCTCTTCCGCGCGGTGAACGAACGCCTCAAGGAGCGCAAGGAGGATCACTCAGCCTGGGCGATGCCCTCGGAGTGGATCTGCGAATGCGCTGATCAGGAATGCACGGAACGGATCGAGATGTCCCTTTTGGAGTACGAGGATTTGCGCTCCGAACCAACCCACTTCGCTGTCGCGCCGAACAAGGAGCACGTCTCTCTCGACGTGGAGCGGATCGTCGAAAAGCGCGAGGACTATTGGATCGTGGAGAAGCTTGGGGAAGCGGCCGAGGTCGCGGATCAGACTAACCCGCGTTAACCCCGCGACCTAACGGGCCGTTTCAGGACTCGCCTTTAGGCGCATCTAAGTCAAGAGGAGATACTTCGACTTAAGAGCGGTGTGAAGTCGGTGTCTGATCTGCGAGAGCCCGAGCCGTCTCTGCAACTCAGGCTCGGCGCGCGGCCCGAGTCCATGGCGTTGCTTCGTCGTCAGGTTGGTGGATGGCTGGCGGAGACCGGTGCAACTCCTCGTGAGCTATTCGAGATCGGGCTGGCGATTACTGAGGCGTTCGCCAACGCAGTCGAGCACCCGGAAGAGCCGACCTCGCATCTGGTCGAGATCGCTGGGACGGTCATGAACCGACACGTCACCCTCTCTGTTCGCGACCACGGCCGCTGGCAGGACGACTCGTCGGCCAAGGACGGAGGCGGACTCGGCTTGGCGATCATGGACGAACTGATGGACTCGGTCGTTATCGCACCCTTCGAGGGCGGGACGGTCGTGACCATGCAACGCCAGCTTGCAAGCAGTTAAGCGTCCGCCGAGGGCTCAGTCAGGTGGGCGCGACGTGGAGGCTTGGCCGGCCGACCCTCTGGATTGCGCTTTCAGCAGATCGGGCGGCCGCCTGCAGCGGCGGTACTTGTGCCGCCGCGTTTCGTCTCGGTCATTAGCCCTTCGTCCTCTGCAGGTCGTGACCGAACGTGCTCGGATCGCGGATCTTGCCGTCACGGCCACGGAGAAGCAGTTCGGACTTGGTCTTCCGAGCGATGTCCCTGCCGGCCTTCACTGCCTCAGCCTGTGTCCTGTGCGTTGAGCGGCGACCAGCGGTGCCCTCGATCCTGACCACCCACTTGCCGTTGTTGTCACGCACAACATGAACATCACTCTTCTTCGGCACAATCGCCCCCTTCAATCGCTGAGATCCTCCTCCGTACCCGTGACCGAGACGAGTAATGCAGCAGGAGACTCGCGGCAGGCTAAACCGGGTAGCAAGTGGCGATGCCTTTCCGCTTTCGCCTGATTGACTCCGAAGGAATCGACCTCGGCCCATTCGTGTCCAAGCGGCACCACTGGAAGCCCGGAGAACGGATTGGGCGCAGCAAGGCCGAGGACATGCTCATCACGGCCGTCGTCGAACCCGAGGACGACGCAGGATTCCAGGCGTACCTGGTGGTCTCGCCGCTGGGAGGCGACGGCGCATCCGAGCCCGACAACCCTCGCCGCAAGAGCTAGATCCCCAGCCCGACCACTAGGGCGGGACGCATACCCCACCCGCGGTGGGAGAGGTTCAGACCGCAGGTGAATCGGCCCGCCCGGGCAATCTTGCTGTTTGCTCGCGTCGTGCTTCGGGACTGTCGAGGCGTCCGAAAAGTCCGACGATGCCCGCGCCTTCGTGACTGATCGCGTCGATTCCCTGAGCGGGTCCGTTCGAGCAGACGTCGACCGTTAAGCGCGTGTGCTCGGCCAGGAACGCCTGGTAGTCGCGGATGAGGACGACCATACGCGAGTAGCCGGGGATCACGACGGCGGGGCAGCCTCGGACGATGGCGTCGACTGCGCCGCGAAGGAGCACGCGGTGCACCCACCGGTGGAAAACCGGATCTGGGGATGGCGACGGGTGGGCGAGCGCCCGGACATATAGGACGGGTAGAGAGACGCTCCGTCGGGCCGGATTCTCGTTACCCCACGTCGCGAGCCGCGACGACGAGCGGTGCGGCGACCCTACCGACGCAGGATGAGAGAGATGAACGGCTAGCCTGAAACTCGTGGAGCCCGAGTCAGATCAGGCAAACGATCCGACTCGCTCCAGCTACGATCATCCCTCGCGCCGTCTGCGAGGGGAAGCGCTCACCAGGTCCTTGTTCGACTCCATGTCGGCGGCTGTTCATGCCGGTTCGGTCGTTCTGTGTCGATGCGTGTCGTCTGGTGCGGTCGGAGGTCGTTCTGACTCGGTCTTCGTGTCGTTTCGTGCCGGTTCGTGACGATGCGTTCGGTTGCACCGTGGTTGGCCGCAGTCCTGCCGGAGCGCGTGGGTGATCTCGTTGTTGCGCGGGCCTGCAGGCGAGATAGTTCTCGGGTGGCCGAGCTACCGACCGGCACCGTCACGTTTCTCTTTACCGACGTCGAGGGTTCGACGAAGCTGCTTCATGACCTGGGCGCCGAGGAGTACTCGCGGGCGCTGACAGAGCATCGCCGTGTCCTGCGTGAGGCGTTCGCGGCGAATCAGGGCGTCGAGGTCGATACGCAGGGCGATGCCTTCTTCGTCGCCTTCCCGACCGCGCCCGGCGCGCTCGGAGCCGCCGCGGAAGCACTCGAAGGACTGGCCCCGGGACCGATTCGGGTGCGCATGGCCGTCCATACGGGGACGCCGCATCTGGGCGAGGAGGGCTACATCGGAGTCGACGTGCACCGAGCAGCTCGCATCGCTGCCTGCTGGACATGGCGGGCAGGTGCTCGTCTCGGCCTCCACCGCTGCACTTGTGGGCACCGAAGGACTGCGCGACCTTGGCGAACATCGCCTGAAGGACCTCGCCGCGTCGGAAAGGATCTATCAGCTCGGCGGCGGCGAGTTCCCACCACTGAGGAGCCTGCGGCAGACGAATCTCCCGATTCCGGCCACGCCCTTTCTCGGACGCCGACGAGAGCTCGAAGAGGTGACGACTCTGCTCCGAGGAGGGCCTGCACGCCTGCTGACATTGAGCGGCCCGGCCGGAGCCGGTAAGACGAGACTCGCGCTTCAGGCGGCAGCGGAAGCCTCCGACCACTATCCCGACGGCGTCTTCTGGACTCCGCTTGCTGCGCTGCGGGACTCGAAGCTCGTGCTCGAGATCGCCGCCCAGGCGGTCGGAGCGAAGGACGGTCTCGCCGACCGTATCGCCGATCGTCGGCTCCTGCTCATCCTCGACAACTTCGAGCATCTGATCGATGCGGCAGGCGAGCTCGCCGGGCTACTCACCACCTGTCCGAACCTTCAGCTCCTCGTAACGAGCCGGGAGCTGCTGCGACTTCCCGGCGAGCAGGCCTATCCGGTCCCGCCGCTGGAGCCTCAGGATGCGACCGAGCTCTTCACCGCCCGCGCGCGCGCTGCCGATCCTCAGTTCGAGCCCAGCTCGGTCGTCGAGCACCTGTGCTCTCGACTCGACAACCTTCCGCTCGCCCTGGAGCTTGCGGCCAGCCGCGTCGCTGTGCTCTCCCCCGAGCAGTTGCTTGGCCGTCTCTCCGAGCGGCTCGACCTGCTCAAGGCCGGCCGCGGCGTCGATCCGCGCCAGCAGACGCTGCGGGCGACGATCGAATGGAGCTTCGACCTCCTCGACGGAGAGGAGCAGGTTCTGTTCGAACGACTGTCGGTCTTCCGCGGCGGTTGCACGGTCGAGGCGGCCGAGGAGATCTGCGAAGCCCAGATCGACACATTGCAGTCGCTGATCGACAAGAGCTTGCTCCGTCGGCAAGGGGAGCGTTTCTGGATGCTCGAGACGATCAGGGAGTACGCGGTCGAGCGGCTCGAGCGACGCGACGCGGCGGTAGTGCTCGGCGATCGGCACGCCGACTACTTCATCGCGGTTGCCGAGGCGGCCGCTCGCGGCCGCCCTGATGGGGGTGTGGAGTATGGACCGCGGTTCTATGTGGAGCTCGACAACTTCCGCCGCGCACTCGCTTGGCTCGTCGTCTCCGGCGACGTGGAGCGCGAGCTGCGTCTGGCCACCGGTGCGTTCTGGTGTCTCTGGACGCAGGGCGGCTACCGGGAGTTGCACGGATGGCTGGCGTCAGCGCTCGAGCGAGCGGCAGACGCCGACGCCTACCTTCGGGCTGAAGCGTTAGGCGCTGCAGCGCTCGCGGCTGCGAATCAAGGTGAGGCCGAGGTCGCACGGGCGTATGCTCGCGAGAGTCTCGCGCTCGCGCGCCAGCGGGGCGACAAGCGCCAGATCGAGTGGGCGCTCCGCGTCTTGAGCTTCGACGAGCCCGACCTGGACGAGCGCCGGCGGCTGCTCCAGGAGTGCGAGCGTCTTCTGCGCGAGCTCGGCAACGACCCCGGTCTCGGCTGGGTCACCTACCTGCGCGGCATGACCTTCATCACCGAGGGACGCTACGACTCGGCCCAAGAGACGCTAGAGGAGGCGGCAGCGCTCTTCCGCGAGCTAGGGCGGCAGTGGGAGGCAACGAACGCGGAGATCGCGATCGGATATTCATTGGTGGCAGCTGATCGGCATGCCGACGCGCGGCCGATCCTGCAGGGTGCGCTCGCGACGACTGTCGAGATCGAGTCCGCCAGCTCGACCATGGACGCACTCGTTCTGCTGGCAGCCGCTCGGATGGAAGCCGATACTCCGGCGGCGACGCGGCTTCTGGCAGCGGTCCGGACGATCGCGGATGAAACGGGACGCGAGCTGGATCCGCGGTTCGAAGGCGATGTGTTCGAGACAAGGGAGAGTTGGGCACGGGAGCAGCTCGGACAGCGATTCGAGGCGGAATGGGAGGCGGGGTTACGCCTTACGCTGGAAGAGGCCGTCGCGCTTGCTCTCGAGGAGGAATGAACGGTCGAAGACCGTCAGTTCCGCGAGGCTCGCGAGTGGGCTTCGGCGCGTCGGGCGATGCCGATGATGTACGGCGCGGCGGTGATCGTCACCGGCGACGATGAGTGGAAGCCGCGATCGACGGAGACGAGCTCGAACCCGGATGTGGCGATCGTCGCCGCGGTGTCGCGCGTCGTACGGCAGCCGCCCAGCGCGCGCGTCCAGAAGAGCAAGTCCAGTGACCGTTGGAGCAGGCGCAGCGGCAGCTGGCGCGAGCGGACGTGTTCCCAGAAGCGGAGTTCGCCCGTGGGCTCGAGCACGCGCCGAACCTCGGCGAGCGTGGCGACGGGATCGGGGACGGTGCAGAGAACACCCATCGAGACGACAGCGTCGAAGCTTCCGTCCTCCGCCGGGAGCGCCTCGGCCGTCCCGTTGACCACGTCGATCGGGACAGCGGTAGCGCGAGCCCGCTCAGCGGCGACGGCTCGTGCGGTCGGATCGGGTTCGACCGCAACGAGCTGCGTCACCCTCGTCGGGTAGTGCTCGAACGAGCGCCCGTCGCCGCAGCCGACCTCGAGCACCCGTCCGCGCAATCCAACCAGGAGCCGTCGCCGCAGCTCGCGCGCGACTGGGTCGGGCCGCTCCTGCTCCCGGCGCTCCAGGTAGCGGGCAAAGCGCGACTGGTGCGGGCCGTACAGCCTCGAACCGGTCTCCCACCGCTCGCCTCCAGGCTCGCCCATCCCCTGAGAATACGAAGGTTGCACGGACACGACCGCCGCCCGCAAACCCGCTTCGGAAGCCACTCTACTTCAGGTCTTTTTTCGACTCCATGTCGGCGTACGTTCGTGCCGGTTGGTGTCGTTCTGTGTCGATACGTGTCGTCTGGTGCCGTCGGAGCTCGTTCTGACCCGGTTCTCGTGACGTTTGGTGCCGATTCGTGACGATGCGTCTGGTTGCGTTGCGGTTGCGATCGACGTCCGATCTTCCGTTCGGACGATCGGCAAGGGATGATCCGCCGGTGCATCGGAAGGTCGTCACCGTGCTGTTCTGCGACGTGGTCGGCTCGACCGCGCTCGGCGAGACGGTCGACCCGGAGGCGCTGCAGGGGCTGCTGGCCGGCTACTTCGAGCGGATGAAGGCGATCGTCGAGTCGCACGGCGGCTCGGTGGAGAAGTTCATCGGTGACGCGGTGATGGCGGTGTTCGGGGTGCCGCAGGTGCACGAGGACGACGCGCTGCGCGCCTGCCGGGCGGCGGTCGAGATGCGGGCGGCGTTCCCCGAGCTGGGCGTGCAGGGGAGGATCGGCGTGAACACGGGCGAGGTGGTCACCGGGACTGAGGAGCGGCTCGCCGCCGGCGACGCGGTCAACGTCGCCGCCCGCCTGCAGAACGCCGCCGACCCCGACGAGATCCTGATCGGCGAGGCGACCCTCGAGCTCGTACGCGGCGCTGTCGAGATCGAACCGGTCGAGCTGCTCCAGCTGAAAGGCAAGGCCGAGCCGGTTGCGGCACACCGGCTCGTGTCGGTGCACGAGGCGCCGGAGAGATCACACGAGTCGCGCTTCGTCGGCCGCGACCGCGAGCTCGGCTTCATCCGGGAGGCGTGGCAGCGCGCCGTGACCGGACAGTGCGAGCTCGTCACCGTGGTCGGCGACCCCGGGATCGGCAAATCGCGGCTCGTCGCGGAAGCCCTGGCCACACTCGACGTGCGGGTCGTCCGCGGCCGCTGCCTCCCGTACGGCGAAGGGATCACCTACTGGCCCGTGGTCGAGGTGATCAAGCAGCTCGACGCGGCCCCGTCTGACCCGCTCGCGGCCGGGTCGATCGGGTCGCTCCTCGGCGAGACAGAGCAGAGCACGTCCGCCGAGGAGATCGGCTGGGCGTTCCGCAAGCTGCTCGAGGAGCAGGCGCCGCTGGTGGTCGTCTTCGACGACATCCAGTGGGGCGAGCAGACCTTCCTCGACCTCGTCGAGGGCATTGCGCTGCTCTCCTCGGGATCGCCGATTCTGGTCGTCTGCATGGCCCGTCCCGAGCTCCTCACGCAGCGCGGCGACTGGCCGGTCACGCTGCGTCTCGAGCCGTTGCCGGCGGCGGCAGTCGACGAGCTGATCACCCCGCTGCCCGCCGAACTGAGGGAGCGAATCTCTCGTGCAGCCGGCGGGAATCCGCTCTTCGTCACCGAGATGCTCGTGATGGCCGAAGGGACACACGACGTCGACGTCCCACCGACTCTCCGCGCCCTCCTCGCCGCCCGCATCGACCAGCTCGACCCGCCCGAGCGCGCCGTACTCGAGCGCGGTGCCGTCGAAGGCGAGCTCTTCCACCGCGGCGCTGTTCAGGCGCTCGCGCCCGAGGAAACCCAGATCACGCCCAGGCTGGCGCTACTCACCCGAAAGGACCTGATCCGGCCCGACCGGGCACAGCTCCCCGGCGACGACGGGTTCCGCTTCAGGCACCTCCTCATCCGGGATGCCGCCTATGAAGCCCTTCCAAAGTCGACCAGGATCGACCTGCACCGGCGCTTCGCCGAGTGGCTCGAGCAGCGCGGCGCCGATCTGATCGAGCTCGACGAGATCCTCGGCTACCACTTCGAGCAGGCCCACGCCTATGCGGCCGAACTTGGTCTGGTCGAGGAGAGCGCCGAGCTCGCCGCCCACGCCGCCGCCCACCTGCGCGCGGCCGGCGAGCGCGCCGACGGGCGCGGCGACGCAGCCGCGGTCAAGCTGCTCGGGCGAGCGTTGGAGCTGATCCCGAAGGCAGACCGGCGGCACCGGGACGTGCGACTGGAGCTGGCGTTCGCGCTACTCGACCGGGGCGAGATGAAGCCGGCCCAAGCGACCTTCGCAGCTGTCGTCGAAGAGGCGAATGCCGCAGGTGAGGAGATCGTCGAGTGGCGCGCGCGTACGGGTCTCCTCGCCGCCGAGCTCTGGTTGGGCGAGCGGGACAACGCGGCCAGCGGGGAGCTCGTCCGGAAGGCGATCGCAGTCCTCGAGCGGCAAGCAGACGACCTCGGGCTCGGTCGCGCGTGGCTGGTGGCCGGGCTCACCGAGTTCTGGCTGGGGAGGCCCGGTCACGCCCATGAGTCGTTCGCGCAAGGCGTCGCCTGCGCCCGGCGCGCGCGTAGCGGGCGCGATGAGGCGCAGAACCTGATGTGGTACCTGGTCAGCTGCTGGTTCGGCCCGATGCCGGCTCGAGAGGCGCTAGCGCGCTGCCGCGAGGTCGCCGAGCAAACCTCGTCGAGACAGGTCGAGGCGATCGCCCGCGTCGAGCAGGGTGCGCTCCTCGCGCTTTCCGGGCGCTTCGACGAGGCGCGTCAAAGCTGGAGGGAAGGCGTGGCCATGCTCCAGGAGCTGGGACATCGGATGGCCGCAGCCGGGTCGTCCGAGGAGCTCTTCGACATCGAGCGCCTCGCTGGAGACCTGCCTGCTGCGGAGGCTGTTCTGCGCGACGCGTGCGAGGTCCTCGAGGAGCTCGGCGAGAAGGGCTTCCTCTCGAACCGCGCGGCATGTCTCGGGCTCTGCCTCGTGCTGCAGGACAGACCTGACGAGGCCGAGCCGTTCCTCGAGCTGGCCGAGCAGACGATGCCGAAGGACGGCGTCGACGTCCTCAACCTCGTCCACATGGCGCGCGCTGCCACGCTCATGTCGCAGGGCTCGCTGAGCGAGGCAGAAGAGCATGCCCGGCAGGCGCTCGCGGCAGTCGCCGACTGGGACATGCCGAACTTCAAAGGCGACAGCCTCGTCCAGCTCGCGGACATCCTCGCCGCGTCGGGGCAGCTGGACGAGGCGACCGCCGCCTATCTCGAAGCACTGGAGCTGTACGAGCAGAAGGAGAATCTGGTCGCGGCGAGGCGAGTCGCGCGCGCCGTCGAAGCGTTGCGTGCAGTGGCCCCGCCCGGCGTGGACTAGCGAGCCGGCGTCGGAAGTCGCGCTACTTCAAGTCTTTGTTCGACTCCATGTCGGCGCACGTTCGTGCCGGTTGGTGTCGTTCTGTGTCGATGCGTGTCGTCTGGTGCGGCCGGAGCTCGTTCTGACTCGGTCTTCGTGACGTCCTGTGTCGATTCGTGACGATGCGTTCGGTTGCGCCTTGGTTGCAGCGGACGACGCTCGTAGTCCGACGATGCTGGGTTGTCAGTAGGAGAGGTCTGGCAGCGCTTCATCGCGCGCCTAAGCGTCGTCCGTTGTCGTACACCTCAGGGAGCGCGATAGTTGCCGTGTGGCAGGACAGCCCTCCAACATCGTCACGTTGCTGTTCACAGATATCGAGGGCTCGACCCGCCTGCTCTCGGAGCTGGGGCCGGAGCGCTACCGGGCTGCGCTGGCCGAGCATCGTCGCGTCCTTCGGGAAGTGTTCGCGCGGCGAGACGGGTACGAGGTCGACTACGAGGGTGACGCGTTCTTCGTGGCCTTCCAGGACGCGCGGTCGGGGGTGATGGCCGCGCAGGAGGCGCAGTCGGCGCTCGGCGAAGGCCCGATCCGTCTGCGGATGGGGCTGCACACGGGCAGCCCGCTGCTCGATCCGCCGAAGTACGTCGGGATGGACGTGCACCTTGCGGCGCGGATCATGAGCGCCGGCCATGGCGGGCAGGTGCTGCTCTCGAAGGCGACGCGTGACCTCGTCGAGACGTCCGAGCTGCGCGACCTCGGGGAGCACCGGGTCAAGGACTTCGACGAGCCTGTGTGGATCTTCCAGCTCGGCGGCGAGTCGTTCCCGCCGCTGAAGACGATTTCGAACACGAACCTGCCGCGGCCGGCATCGAGCTTCGTCGGCCGGGAGCGGGAGGTCGCCGAGGTGGTCGCGCGGGTCCGGGCAGGCGCGCGGCTGGTCACCCTGACCGGGCCCGGCGGGTCGGGAAAGACGAGGTTGGCGATCGAGTCCACGGCGGAACTGGTGGGCGAGTTCAAGGCGGGCGTCTTCTGGGTCGGGCTCGCTTCCCTTCGCGATCCGGCGCTCGTGGTGCCAACCGTGGGCCAGGTCCTCGGTGCAGGGCACGACGTGGCCAGCCACATCGGCGAGCGGGAGATGCTCCTGCTGATCGACAACATGGAGCAGGTGATCGAGGCCGCACCCGACCTGGGAGGCCTCGTCGAGTCGTGTCCCAATCTGCGGTTGGTGGTCACCTCTCGCGAGCTCCTGCGGGTGCACGGCGAGGTCGAGTACGAGGTGCTCCCACTCGACGGGTCGGAGGCGGTCGACCTGTTCTGCCTGCGTTCGGGCCTCCCCTCGAACGACGCGATCGGCGAGCTCTGCCGCCGGCTCGACGACATGCCGCTCGCGGTCGAGCTCGCCGCGGCGCGGACGAAGGCACTCACGCCCGAGCAGATCCTCGGAGCGGCTCTCGCAGCGGCTCGACCTCTTCAAGGGAGGCCGGGACGCCGACCCGCGCCAGCAGACACTGCGCGCGACGATCGAGTGGAGCTACGACCTGCTGCCCGCCCAGGAGCGGCTGCTGTTCGCCCGCCTCGGCGTCTTCGCCGGCGGCTGCACACTGGAGGCGGCCGAGCAGGTCAGCGGCGCCGAGCTGGACACGCTGCAGTCGCTGGTGGAGAAGAGCCTGGTCCGACACACCGGGGATCGCTTCTGGATGCTCGAGACGATCCGCGAGCTGGCCGTCGAGCGGGGCGCGAGGCTGGCGGACGCCGAGAAGCTCGAACGGTGCTACGGCTCGTTCTTCCTGGAGCTCGCTCGTGCCGCTGAGGTCGGCGAGCGCGGGCCGGACCAGGCCTTCTGGTGGGGCCGTCTCGACGCCGAGATCGACAACCTGCGGGCGTCGATCGACCTCGCACGGGCACGTGGCGACCATTTGGAGGAGCTCGAGCTGGCGGTTCTCTTGAAGCGCTTCTGGCACTCGCGCAGCCGTCTCCAGGAGGGGAGACGCCGGATCGAGCAGGCTCTCGATGCGGCCAGGGGCGCCGACGGTGTGCTCCGCGCCCGTGCTCTCGCCGCCTTGACGTACTGCATCTGCATGACGCAAGGCGATGCCGCCTCGGCTCGGCCGCTGACCGAGGAGGCGCTCCGGTTCTACTCGGAGCGGGGTGACACCGGGGGTGTCGCCCGGATGATGCTCGACCTCGGGGTGATCGCCGACGTCGACGGAGACCTGGAGCAGGCCCGTTCCATGTACGAGCGGGCGCGGCTGCTGGCGTCCGAGGCCGGCGACCGCCGGTATCAGTACTTCGCCGCGCACAACCTGGCCAACTCGGCCTTCCGCGGCGCGGAGTACCCGCGCGCGATCGAGCTCGGCGAGCAGTGCGTCGCGGCCGCGCGTTCCACGGACGATCCCGGCAACACGCACAGCGGCACCCTCCTGCTCGCGTACATCCTTGCGGGCGGGGGCAGGGCCGCAGAGAGTCGTGAGCTCGGACTCTGGGTCTTCCGCGAGACGATCGCAACCGGCCTCTATTGGGTTGCGAGGGACGCGCTGGAGCTGCTCGTGATCACCGATGTCGCGGCCGGGGAACCCGAACGCGCCGCGCTGCTCGCGGGGCTCGCGGAGCGCCTCCGCGCCGAGAGCGCGGAGCCGCGCGATCCCAGCGGCGGCCGGCTCTACGACCCTGCATTCGCGGAGGCGGAGGCGTTGCTCGGAGCGGAGCTGTTCGGGCAGGCGCTCGCCCGGGGGGCGGGGCTGACCCTCGAAGAGGCAGTCACGCTCGCGGAGACGCCGCAGCCGGCCGGGGTGGCGTGATGATTCCCGAGGAGCAGCTGTCGGGCACGGTCACCCTGGTCTTCACCGACATCGAGGGATCGACCCGACTGCTGGACGAGCTCGGGACGGACGCTTATCGGGACGCCTTGGGGGAGCATCGCGGGGTGGTACGGGAGGCGTTCGCGCGAGCCGACGGTATGAAGTGGACTACGAGGGGGACGCCTTCTTCTACGCGTTCGCGTCGGCACAGGCGGCCGTTGACGCCGTCGAGGAGGCGATGCGCGGCCTCGAGTCGTGTCCGATTCGAATCAGGGTGGGCTTGCATACGGGCTCACCGGCGGTAGACCCGCCGAAATACGTGGGCCGGGACGATCGCAGACCGCGTCTCGCCAACGTGGCGCAGGCTCGCTCAAGGGACATCGCCTTCGCCAGCGACGAACGTTCGTGGGCGGGCCCGAAGGCCCGCCCACTTCGAGTCGGAGGGCACTACTCCTCAACTCGAACTTGACTCACGCGGCGCGCGCCGTCTGGTGGCGCCCCCGGCGCGAGATGAGCACGCCGCCGCCCGCGCCTCCGAGGAGGAGGACGACCCCGAGGGTGAACCCGGCTCCGATGCCGGCGTCGCCCCACTGGAAGCCGGCCGAGGGCACGACCTGCGTGGAAGCGGCCGGCGACGAGAACATTGCGTAGCACGAGGCGTCCTTCACCCGCTGCGAGCAGGCGCCCACCGTCCAGGACTGCACCTGGCTCGGGGAGAGTCCCTGCCCCATCAAGTAGCTCACTGCAAGCGGGTCGACCTTCGGGGCGGCAGCCGACTGGAGCATCGCGTAGCAGGAGGCGGCCTTGACCTGGCGCGAGCAGGCGCCGCTCGTCCAGGAGGTCACCTGGCTCGGGGAGAGGCCTTGCCCGATCAGGTAGCCCACGGCCAGCGGATCGGCCGGCTTGGGAGCAGCGGCCGTGTGGAACATCGCGTAGCAGGAGGTGGCCTTAGCCTGGTGCGAGCAGGCGCCCGTCGTCCAGGACGTCACTTCGCTCGGGGAGAGGCCCTGGCCGATCAGGTAACCGACGGCCAGCGGGTCGACCTTGGGTGCCGAGCTCGACTGTGCGATCGGAGCCGCGATGGCCGCGGCCACGAGTGCCAGTGCCAGTAGAAGATGAGACTTGCGGATCATCTGACGCTCCTTCCCTTCCGCGACCGCCCGTTGCGGTCGATCTGGGAGGGAGAATGCGATCGGCCGCTTACAGGTGACTGACAGCCGGCAGACACGTCACGGAGGGAAGATGGAGTTCCGGATTCTCGGGCCGCTCGAGGTGCTGGACGGAGAGCGCGCGGTGGAGCTGGGCGGGCAGCGGCAGCGCAGCCTGCTGGCGCTGCTCCTGCTCCACGCGAACCAAGTCGTCTCGTCGAGCCGGCTGATCGAGGAGCTGTGGCTGGACGAGGCGTCCGATTCGCACGCCGGCGCGCTCCAGGCGAGCGTCTCGCGCCTCCGCAAGTCGCTCGGATCGGGCGCCGAGCTGCTCGTCACGCTCCCGACCGGCTATGTGATCAAGCTCGCCACCGAGCAGCTCGATCTCGACCGGTTCGAGCGTCTCGTCCAGGAGGCCGACGACGCCGAGCCGCAGGAGGCCGCCGAGCGGCTGCGGGAGGCGCTCGCGCTCTGGCGCGGCCCCGCGCTCGCCGACTTCGCCTACGAGCCGTTCGCGCAGGCGGCGATCGGGCGCCTCGAGGAGGTGCGCCTACTGGCGGTGGAGAGCGAATCGACGCCGACCTCGCCCTCGGCCGGCACGCCGCGCTGGTCGCCGAGCTCGACGCGCTCGGCGGCCGAGCATCCGCTCCGCGAGCGACTGCGCGGCCAGCTGATGCTCGCGCTCTACCGGTCGGGCCGCCAGGCCGAGGCGCTCGCTGCATACCAGACCGCCCGGCGCGACGCTCGTCGACGAGCTCGGGATCGAGCCGAGCCCGGCGCTGCAGGAGCTGGAGCGCGCGATCCTGCGCCAGGATCCGGCGCTCGAGCTCGCAGCAGCCGCACGCCTCCGGAGCGCTCGATCCTGGTCGCGTGGCTGGGCGACGCGCCGGTGGAGCCGCTGCTCGCGATCGCGGAGCCGCTCGCCCAGAAGGCGCCGCGTGAGGTGATCGTCGCGCGGCTGCTGGCCGACCGCGCCGGGCTTGCGGCCGCCGCCGAGAGCATAAAGGAGCACACCGAAGGCGCTCGCGGCACGCGGCACCGTCGCGCGGTCGGCCGTGTTCACGAGCGACTCGCCCGGAGCGGACGCCGCCCGGCTCGCGACCGAGCAGGACGTCGACCTCGTGCTCGTCGCCGCGCCGGCGGCCCTGCTCGACGACAGCCACCTGGCCGATCTCCTCCGCGCTGCACCATGCGACGTCGCCGTGCTCACCGGCGGCGAGCCCGTGCCGGGCCCGGTGCTCGTTCCCTTCGCCGGCACCGACCACGACTGGAGCGCGATCGAGCTCGGCGCCTGGCTCGCCGGCAGCTGGAAGGTGCCGCTTCGCCTCGCCGGGCCCGCGGTCGAGGGCGGCCGGGACGCGAGCCGCCTGCTCGCGAGCGCCTCGCTCGCCGTTCAGCGGGCGCTGGGCGTCGCCGCCGAGCCGCTCCTCGTCGAGCCCGGCCCCGATGCGCTCGTCGCCGCCGCCGCGAAGGCCGGCGTCGACCGTCGTCGGCCTGTCCGACCGCTGGCGCAAGGACGGCCTCGGCCCGACCCGGGCCGCGCTCGCCGGCAGCGGACGCCCGACGCTGCTCGTGCGCAAGGGCCTGCGGCCGGGCGGTCTCGCGCCGACGGAGAACCTGACCCGCTTCACCTGGTCGCTCAGGGTCGGCTGATCAGCCCGCCCGGGGCGGCGGAGTTCCGTGCTTGCAGGCCGGCGTCGTCTTGCTCGGCAGCGGATCCGACCCGCTGAAGTAGCCGCCGAAGGTCTGGTCGACGTTCGGGACCACCTTGAAGGTCGTCGAGTGCAGGGCTCCCTTCTTCCCGGGCAGGATCCGGCTCAGGTAGCTGGCGCCGATCGCCTGGCGGTTCCCGTCGAGGCGGATGTGGCCGTTCGGCGCGTCGAGCTCCACCTTCGCGAGCGCCGCCTGGAAGCGGCGCTCCCCGTTCGAGAGGTCGCCGTGCACCTTCTCGAGCGCCTGCAGGAGCGCCTCCATCGAGTCCGCGTAGGAGCTCGGGAAGTTCAACCCCGCAGCCCAGGCAAGGGCGGGAAACGTCCTTGCGAACCGGGTCCTGAAGTCACGAAGGGGGCCGGGCGGGACCCGCACGCCGAAGTAGGCGGCCTGGCCGCTGCCGAAGGCAACTCCGACGAGCCGCGGCCCGATCGCGTCCTCGGCGAAGAGGATCAAGTAGCCGCCGACGATCTTCCTGGCGAGGCTGCCGTGCAGGAATGGAACCCCGTTCACGAACGCCCTCGTCGTCGGCGTGTTGGCCGTCATCACGAAGCCGTCGACGCCGGTCGGCGCCTGGGCGATGTACGGGGCGAGATTGTCCGGTGTCGGCGTCGGAACCCAGATGCGCTTCACGATCTCGCCGCCGCGCGCGCAGAAGTCGGCGACGAAGCCGGCGACCTGCGTGTACGAGAACGAGTCGCTGTTCGACACCGTGACGGCCTTGCGCCAGCCGAGCTGCTCGTAGGCATATCGCCCGAGGCCCGCCATCCACTGCACTGCGTCCGTCGAGAAACGGAAGAAGTTCGGCGCCGGGTGCTTGAGCGTGACGCCCTGCCCGGCGGACGAGCCGTTCAGGAACGCGACGGCGGGATGCCGGCGTGCATAGTCGCGGATCACGAACGACTCCGTCTCCTGCGTGGGGCCGATCAGGGCGTCGACGCCGACCGACTCGACGAGCCGCCGGGCCTCCGACAGAGCCTTCCGGGCCGTGTCGTCGCCGCAGGCGAAGAAGAGCCGAACCTTGCGGCCGGCGATCGTGGCGCCGGAGAGCCCGGCTTCCGGTCCTCCCCCCTGGACGTGGGCTCCCCGGTCGATCAACGGCAGCTCGGCGCCGGCGAGGGACTGATCGTAGGCCAAGCCGTATTGCCCCTCGCAGGCTGCGAGGACCCCGATCTTTATGTCGCGCCGGTCGGCCTTGGCCGGCGGATACGTCTGTGCCGTCAGCCAGACAGAGCCGTCGCCGACCGCGAGGTCGTCGGGCGCGCCGTCGACCGGGATCGTCCGGAGCACGTGCAAGTTGCGAGGATCGATGCGCATCACCGTGTGGTCGACCGCGTTCGCCACCCAGACGGACCCTGCCCCGACGGCGACGCCTGCAGCGCCGCGGCCGGTCGGGACGTCAGCCGTGATCCGGCCACTCGCGGGGTCGATGCGGAGGAGCCGGTCGGCGAGCTGGCTCGTGACCCAGACGCCGCCGGCGCCGACCGCCACGTCCCTCGGGGCGTACGGCAAGCGAATCGTCCGTGCGAGCCGGCCGGTGCCTGCGTCGATCCGCCAGAGGCTCGGCTGGTTCGGATCGCCGATCACCCAGGTGGAGTCCCGGCTCACGGCCAGTCCGGAGAAGAACACGTCGGCCCGCTCGTCGGTCGGCCTGGGAAGCGTGGCGTTGCCGGCGAACCCCTCGCCGGGGACGAAGCGCCCCACCCGTCCGTCCGGGGCTGCGATCCACAACCCGGACGGCCCGACGGCGACCCGCGCGGAGGCCGGGAATGCCAGTCCGGTGAACAGGCCGAGGATCGTGTCTAGCTGCCCGTTGCTCTCTGCAGCAGGGCGATGTTCGCGTCCTGCGGCCCGTTCGACACGAACGTGTCGCCGACCTCGGGAGAGACCGCGAGGTCGGCGGGCTTCCCGTGCGCCTGAACCTTCAGCGGAGCGGCCTTGCCGGCGGGATCGATCCGCCAGACGGTTCCGTCGTCGTGGTTGGCGACCCAGACGCCGCTCTCGTCGACAGCGACCGCGGAGGGGCCGTTGCCGACGCCGATGGTGCTCTCGACGCGGTTCGTCGCCGGATCGATCCGGATGAGCCGGCCCGAGGTGGCCGGTCCGCCTGCGCCGCCGCGGGTGAGGAAGTAGGCGAGCAGCGCGGCGGCGATCAGGGCGAGGCCGGCGGCGGCGAGGGCGTAGGGCCAGCGAGTGCGTTTCGGCTCGCGAGCCCGAGCGCGCTTGCGGGCGGCGGCGACGAGCTCGGCGCAGGTCGCGTAGCGCTCGGCCGGGCTCCTTGGCGAGCGCCTTGGGCAGCACGTCCTCGAGCGCCGGGCGGCGCGGGCGGCGCCTCCTCGAGGTGTGCGAAGAGGGTCGGCCGCCTCGGTGCCGCGCCGGAACGGCGGCTCGCCGGTGAGGCACTCGTAGAGGAGGCAGGCGAGCGAGTACTGGTCGGCGCGGCCGTCGACCTCCTCGCCGCGGATCTGCTCGGGCGCGACGTAGTCGGCGCGTCCCGAGCGAACGGCCGGCGTCGAGCGGCGCTGCCTGCGTCGCCGAGGCGCCGGGTCAGACCGAAGTCGGCGAGGTAGACGTGCTCGTCCTCGGTCGAGCGAGCACGTTCGAGGGCTTGACGTCGCGGTGGACGAGCCCGCGCGCGTGGGCGGCGTCGAGCGCAGCGGCGATCTGCTCGAGCGATCGCTGACCGCCCGCGCCGGCTCCAGCGGGCCCTCGCGCGAGCAGCTGCTTCAGGTCGGTGCCGTCGACGAGGCGCATCGCGATGTACAGCTGCCCGTCGATCTCGCCGGCGTCGTGGACCGGGACGACGTTCGGGTGGTCGAGCGAGGCCGCCAGCCGCGACTCGCGGAGGAAGCGCTCGCGGAAGCGCTCGTCGTCGGCGAGCTCGGGGGCGAGCAGCTTCAGCGCGACGTCGCGGTCGAGCGCGAGGTCGTGCGCGCGGTAGACGACCCCCATCCCGCCGCGGCCGAGCAGCGCCTCGAGCCGGTAGCCGGCCAGCTCCGTGCCGAGGCGCGGGTCAGTGCCTAGCGCGCCCACGGTGGCGGCGTCCGCTTCACGCAGGCCGGCGTCGTCAAGCTCGGCGGGGGATCGGTCGGCTTGAAGTAGCCGCCGAACGTGGGCTCGACATCGTCGACCTGTCGGATCTGGCGTGCGGCCTCCCACGTGCGAAAGCGAACGAGGTAGTTAGGCCCAATCGCCTCGTGATGCCGGTCGAGCCGAATACGTCCGACGGGTGAGTCGAGCGGAAGAGTTGCAAGCGCGGCCATGAAACGGCGCTCGCCACCTGACAGATCGCCGTTGACGCGGTCGAGCGCCTGCAGCGTCGCCGCCATCGCATCGTGGTAGTAGAGGTCGAAGAAGAACGGCTGCTTCAGTTGGGGAAAGTGCGCACGCAGGTCGGCTGCGTAACTCTCGGGGAACTTGAAGGGCGCGCCTCCGAGGATGCCCGAGTACCTCTTGCGGAGGACCTTCAGGCTGGGCCCGAGCGCGATGGCCCCGGCGATCACCTTCCCCCCGAACCTTCCTTTGAAGCCGGGATAGTCCTTCGCCAGGGCGAGCAGTGTCTGCGACCCGGTCGCGGCGACGAAGCCGTCCACCCCCGTCCTCGGGATCCGCGCGATCACGTTCGAATAGTCCTGCGTGCCCGACGGCACCGAGATTCGCTTGAGGATCGTGCCGCCGAGCGAGCAGAACTCGGCGATAAACCCAGCCGTCTGGGTCCAGTTGAACAGGTTGTCCTGGGTGTCGGCGACCGTCACCGCGCGCCGCCAGCCGAGCTCGTGATACGCGTAAGCAGCCGAGGCCTGCCATCCATTCGGCGCCGTCGGAATGGAACGAGAAGAAGTTCGGACGGAGGATCGAGCTGCTGTGCCGACGCCGACCCGTTCACGAAGGCGACGTCCGGCCGCCGGCGCTGCGTACTCCTGCAATGCCAGCCCCTCCTCTCCCCCAAGCGGACCGATCAGAAATCCGGACGCCGACCTGCTCGACCAGCCTGCGTGCCTCGGCGAGCGTCGAGGCGGGTCGTCCCGTTCGTGCAGCCGAAGGCGAGCGTCACCGGCTTGCCGCCGATCCGGACTCCGCTCGATCGCCATCGGTGAGCCTGCTGGCCCGGCCCGCCTGCCGCCGTCGGTGAAGAAGCGCGAGCTCCGCCCCGCCGAGCGCGTCCTCGTAAAAGAGCTTGAACGGGCCGTTGCAGTCCGCGAGGATGCCGATCCCGATCGTGTCCGGCGGCACGGGCGCCCCCGCCTTGGCAGCGGTGAGCCACACTCCCCCAGCGCCAACGGCGATCTGGCCGGGCACCTCGATCCAGCCGCGTCGTCGCAACCACACGGTTCGTGCGTGGATCGATCCGTGAAACGACGCGGTCGAGTCGAGCTCGTGACCCAGACGGCTCCGTCGCCGGCCGCGATGCCGTTCACGCCTCGACCGACACGTATCCGTCGCACGATTCGGTTCGAGGCCGGATCGATCTTGACGACGGTGTCGTCGAGGAGCGAGGTCACCCAGACGGCTCCCTCGCCGGCGGCGACCGCACCCGGGACGAACGGAAGAGCGACCTTTGCGACGACGCGCTTCGACGCTGGGTCGATTCGCCAGATGCTGCGGCCGAAAGTATCGCCGGCCACCCAGATCGCCCCTTCGCCGACTGCCAGGCCGTCGAACGACTCGTACGCCGAGAGAAGGCTCGTGCGGTCGGCCGGGACGTCGACCTGCGTGCTCGTTGCCCCGGCCTTGACCGCCTGCCTCGACCGTGCCCGCGATCCCACCGGTCGCATCGGCGAACCAGATGCCCTCCCGGCCGGCGGCCACGGCGACGTTGCCGCTGGGATCGCCCTGCAGCTGGGTGACGAACCTCACTCCGCCGCCAGCCGGGTCGAGCGAGACCAGCTTGTGTTCCGGGCCGTCCCCGACGAGCACCGAGCCGCGGCCGGCGGCGACACCCGTCGGGCTGCCTTTCACAGGGATGACGACTGACTGCCGGTTCTTCGGGTCGATCCGCCAGACCGTTCCTCCCGGCGAAGCTGGCGACCCAGACGTGGCCATCGCCGACGGCGCAACGCCACTCGCCTTTCGGCCGACCGGGATGGTCTCGGAGACCGTGTTCGTCGTCGGGTCGATGCGCACGAGCGAGTCGGCGCCTGGCTACGGCCGGCACGCCGCCTCCGTCGCCGCGGGTGAGGAAGAAGCCGGCGAGGGCGGCTGCGATCAGCGCGACACCGACAGCGGCGACGGCGAGCGGCCAGCGGCTGCGCTTCGGCTCGGCGAGCCCCAGCGCTTCCCGGGCGCCCTCGATCAGTTCGCCGCAGATCGCATAGCGCTCGGCCGGCTCCTTGGCGAGCGCCTTCGTCAGCACCTCTTCCAGCCCGGGCAGGACGGGAGGCACCTCCTCCAGCTGGGCGTAGAGCGTGGCCGCGTCGGTGCCGCGCCGGAACGGCGGCTCGCCCGCCAGGCACTCGTAGAGCATGCAGCCGAGCGCGTAGACGTCGGCGCGGCCGTCGACCTCCTCCCCGCGGATCTGCTCGGGGGCGACGTAGTCGGCGGTGCCCAGCGACTTGGCCGGGCCGAGCGGGAGCGCCGCATCGCCGAGGTACCGGCTCAGGCCGAAGTCGGCCAGGTAGACGTGCTCGCCGCTCGTCGAGCAGCACATTCGAAGGCTTGACGTCCCGGTGCACGAGCCCGCGCGCATGAGCGGCGTCGAGCGCACCGGCGATCTGCTCGAGGATGCGGACGGCGCGCGCCGGCTCGAGCGGCCCCTCGTCGCAGCAACGGCCTTCAGGTCGCTGCCCTCGACCAGGCGCATCGCGATGTACAACTGCCCGTCGATCTCGCCCGCGTCGTGGATCGGCACGACGTTCGGATGCTCGAGCGAGGCCGCCACCCGCGACTCCTTGAGGAAGCGCTCGCGGAACGACACGTCGTCGGCGAGCTGCGGCGCGAGCAGCTTCAGCGCGACATCGCGGTCGAGCGCGAGGTCGTGCGCCCGGTAGACGACGCCCATCCCGCCGCGGCCGATCAGCGACCTCGATCCGATAGCCGGCGAGCTCAGTGCCGATGCGCGAATCCGCTGAAACAGGCATGTGTTGTCCTTCCGACGAACGACCATAGAGCGTCGAGTCACGAATGAACAGGACCGCGCTGACGGTCAACTGACGCGCCGCTGACGGTAAGGCCTCCTGTCGTTCTGTGTCGATGCGTCCGTCTGAGGCCGTCGGGGGCTCACTCGGAGCACGGCCTCGTGACATCCGTGACGATCGGCCGGTTCGTGACGATGCGTTCGGTTGCATAACGGTTGCAACGAGGAGGCCTGCCCCCGACCGAGGCGCATTGGTGACGCAAGCGATACACGCTTGAGGTGCGGTCGGCAGCGACCTCGGGCTTGTCCAGTGTGTGCCCAGATGAGGGAGGCCCGCTCCGGTAGGCCTCCCTCTTGTTTGGACGCCTGGGTGTTTGTCGAGCGGTCGGGCTAGCTCCAGTTGATCGCTGCGGGGAGGGTATCCGCCCGTGCGAACAAGTGGAGGCAGCGCTCGAAGCCTTCAACGCTGATGCTCGGTCGTGCTTGTCGCTGCCACGTTTCCCGGGTCATCCGGAAAAAGTGGGCCTCGACTGCGCGGCCGCGGACGATGTCGCGGCGCACGCCGTTGGTTTCATAGCCGAGTTTGTGCGACACGTGCAGCGACGCGGCGGCGTGGGTGTAGGCGGCGGTGATCGCGAACTCGGCGCCGAGGTGGTCGAAGGCGAAGGAGAGGGCAGCGGCTCGCATCTCCGTACCGATCCCGAGGCCGTGGTGAGAGCGGGCGACCCAGGAGCCGGTTCCTACGGTTCGGAGGAGTGGGAAGTTGTCGGCGGTGATCTGCTGGACGGCCTACTGGTTCGCCGGCGAGGTAGACGCCAAAGGGCAACACCCAGTTCGCCGGGTTCCATACGGCGCGCTGGTTCCAGAAGTACTGGACGAAGCGATGGCCGAACTCCTGTGCGGGGTGGTCTGTCCAGCCCGAGGAGAACGGCGAGTGTTCGGGTCATGGACGCCGCGCTCGGCGACCGCCGTAAGTTGCGCGATCGCCTCGTCGTCAGCCGGGCGCAACAAGGCGCCTGTCAATCATTTCGGTGCTGCTCAATCGCGTCGTTTTCTCTTGACACGTTCATGCGTTGTTGGTAGAAAGCGGCCTTCATCTCTGGCCGAGTTTCGGCCGACGATTGAAGGGAGGTCGGAATGTCCAGCACAACTCAGATTGCGAACTGCGGCTTCTGGCTTCCCGTCGCGGCGTAACTAGAACCGCCGCGCGGGGCTTACCGAAGCCCGTTTCTTAGAGGACTGGCCCGCGTCGAACAGCACGCGCGAGGGCGTCTCACGCCCTACCGCGTCGCTAATTCGACAGATCGCTTGTCCAGACCATTGGCGCCGTTCTCGGCGTCCGAAAAAACACGATCCGTTGCGGAAGGAGAGCGCACGTTTTGACGCCGAACCCCACACACCAAACCGTCAACGACACGCCGACAAAACGAAGGGAGGAACAACATGCTTTCTCATCAGCCTGAAGTAAGCCGCCTGCTCCATCAAGAACATGTGCAGCGGCTGGCGGACGACGCGCAGCAACCGATGCAACATCCACACCTGCCGTCGCTGCGGCTCGCGGAGAGGCTGTCCGGACTGTCTGCCCTGACACAGACCGCACTCGACGTTCGGCATCGGCGCTTGCGAACTAGACCATGAGCGAACTCGACGCCGAACGCATCGCCAAACGCCTGGGGCTGACAGACGCAGTTATCTGCCAGCTCCGGGCGCACGGCTACCTGCAACGTCTAGCCGTCACGGCACACGAACTCGACGCACGAATCTACCGGGCACACCTCGCCTACCTCAAGAGAGACGCCCAACCTCCCAGCACTTGTACAAGGCCCGGTCACCCGGCGAGTTACACCACGTCCCGGGACTTGACTCGGTCGAGACGCTCGAGCGGGTCCGAGCCCGCAACCCTGATGAGCAGCGTCACGAGTCAACGACTGAGTTGACCTTGCGCCCCGCCCTGGCACCGCTGGCAAAGCGCGCGCAGACAGGCTGAGGTCTGGTGGTCGTTCCCACTCGCAAACGCCTTCGGCCCTTCAGCTGAGCATGAAACTCGGAGACGCCCAACTGAGTCGACAAGCGCTATTTCAAGTCTTTGTTCGACTCCATGTCGAACCACATGGCAAAGAGCGTGAACTGGGAGCCGAAGATCAGCAGCAGCGCGACCAGGACGCCGGTCGCCGCCGTGATCGAGTGGCCCAGGATGCGCAGGACGATCAGCGCGATCCCCAGCGCGAGGCCGGCCAGGCCCATGAGGATTCCGAAGACGTAGAAGAAGACCAGTGGGTGGAAGTCGCGGATCACGTACTTCTCGCGCAGCCGCCAGAAGAACGCCTTCACGAGCAGCCATGAGATGCGCGGGACGACCTTGCGCAGCTTGATTCCCGACCGCTCGCC
Source organism: uncultured Actinomycetes bacterium (assembly GCA_963808815.1). GTDB lineage: Bacteria > Actinomycetota > Thermoleophilia > Gaiellales > Gaiellaceae > DATBLE01. The sequence continues at coordinate 29,912 of CAWEGI010000013.1, forward strand.
GACGCCGTAGACCGGCCGCGACGGCACGTCTCGCACGCGGGCGTTCACGACGTTCAGGTGGACGAGCATGTCGTTCGGGAAGCCGTAACGGGGGTAGAGGCGGTCGAGGTCGAGGGCCGCGAGCGTGTCGTGCGCGGCCGCGGTGTAACCCGACTGCGAGTCGGCGACGTGCCAGTAGCCGGAGGCGATCTTGGTCAGCAGCGACAGCACCGCGTTCCCGAGGTAACGGTGGTGCGGAATGAGATCCCAGGCCTGGCCGGTGAAAAGGCGGTTCGCCTTCGAGTACTCGACCTCCCCATGGACGACCGGCATCGCGATCGCCTCCAGATCGGCCGGGTCCATCTGGTTGTCCGCCGCCATCACGACGGTGACGCCCATGTGCTCCTCGACCGCGCGCTTGTAGCCGGTGACGATGGCGGCGCCGACGCCGGCGTTGCGCTCGTGCTCGATCACCTCGATCCGAGCGTCCTGCGCCGCGGCCGCCCGTGCCCGCTCTGCGGTCGCGTCGAGCGAGGCGTCGTCGACGACGTAGATCCGGTCGACGAAGCCCGGGATGCCGGCCAGCGTCTCCTCGAGCAGCGCCTCCTCGTCGTGGGCGGGGACGACGACCGCGATGCTCTTGCCCTCGAGCACTAGTCGGCTGTACGCCGGCCCGTGAGCGGGTCCCACAGCAGCGCCGCGAGGATCCCGATGATCAGGCCGATCAGGCCGCCGATCGCGGCGCCGGTGCGGCTGTTCGCGCCGGCCGTCTTCGTCGCGGACGCCTGGGAGACGATCCGCCCTGACTCGACGTCCTGGGCCAGCGAGAGCTGCTGCCGGACGGTGAAGCGGTCGAGCGAGATCGTGTTCTGCTGCTGGAGCGCCTGCGTGATCACGGAGTTCTGGTTCGCGAGCGCGACGAGCTTGTCCGTCGCGCTGATGGTCGTGTCCTTCAACACCTGCGACTGCAGCGCCTGCGCTGCGCGAAGCCGGTTGCCGATCGCCTCCAGCTGCGCGTCGTCGTAGGCGAGCTGGTCGCGCAGCGACTGGATCTTGGACGCCTGGTAGGGAGCGACCTGCTTGATCACGAGAGCTCCGAGCGCGTTCGCGGCGGCCGCGACCTTGGCCGGCGCGGAGCCGCTCACGGTGATCGCAAGCAGGGGAGCAGGCGTCCCCAGCTTCGCGCCGGTGATCCCCGTGATCGGCTTCGTGGTCACGCGTCCGCGGAGCCGGCCCGGTTTCAGCCCGACCTGCCTGGCCACCCTCTTGATCGTCGACTCAGCCGTCACGTAGTTCGAGACCAGGCCCAGCGAGGTCGGCGCCGAGCCGACCGGGGCGGCGCCTCCAGGCGCGAGCGGCTGGCCGAGGTAGACCTGTGCCGTCGCCTTGTAGGCCGACGAGTGCGTTCCCAGGGAGACCAGGTAGCCGATCACGAGGCCGACGACGAGACCCCCGACCGGCAGCCACCAGCGGGCTGCGATCGTGCGCCAGTAGCGGCCGAAATCGACCTCCTGCTCGGCGTCGACGTCGGCCGCAGGCCCGCGCTGGGGGTCCGAGCTCATGGCGCGGCAACCCTACCGGAGAGCCATTCCCGCTGATCCCCGTGAGCGTTCCCGTATCTCACTCCGGGACCATCCCGTAGAGCCGCGTGTACCCCGTCAGGTACAACCGGTCGGGCCCGGCGACGACCGGCGAGTACTTGCCGTCCGGGAAACTCCAGATGCGCCGCCCGGTCGCCGCGTCGAGGCCGTACGTGCGGCCCTTCAGCGTCGAGACGTAGACGACGTCGCCGATCACGCTGGCCGAGCCGGAGATCGGCCCATCCGCCTCGAACTTCCAGCGGATGTCTCCGGTGGCCGCGTCGAGAGCGTAGAAGGAGCCGCTGTACGAGCCGACGAGTATGCGCTCCTTCCAGACCGCGGGCGAGGCATAGACGTAGCCGCCGGTCGACTGCGACCAGCGCAGCTCGCCGCTCCTCGCCCCGAAGGAGTAGACCTTCCCGTCGGTCGAGCCGATGTACACCCGTCCGTACGCCGCCGCCGGCGTCGAGTAGAACGTCCCGCGCCCGCCGAGCCGGTCCTGCGCGGAAGCCCGCCAGATCAGCGCTCCCGTGCGTGCGTTCAGCGCGTAGAGGTGGTGGTCGTACGAGCCGACGAACAGGCGTATGCCGGTGCGGGCGAACGCACCCTTCACCTCGCCGCCGGTGCGGTACGTCCAGACCGTGCGGCCGGTCCTGCGGTCGAAGGCATGGACGGCGCCGGTCCAGTCGCCGGCGTACACGAGCCGGCCGGCGACGAGCGGGGAGGTCTCGCTCGGCCCGATCACGCGCCGCCAGCGGAGCTTCCCCGTGCGCGCGTCGAGTGCGACCACCTCGCCGTTCAGTCCCGGCGTACCCGGCGAGGCGTTGCAGGCTTCCTTCCCCTTCCGCCGGAGGTTGAGGAACGCCATGTAGACGACCCCGTCGGCGACCGCAGGCGACGCGGCCGCGCAACGACCGGATGCGTAGCGCCAGCTTGCCCGGCCGGTGGCCGCCTGCACGGCCGTGAGCACACCCGGGTTGTTCGCGATGTACGCCCGGCCGTAGGCGACTGCCGGCGGGAACTCGAGCAGGTGGCGGGCGCGGAAGGTCCACTGCGCTCTGAACGGCGGGCGCAGACGGCTCGGCAGGTATCGCAGGCGCTGCTCGTCGTAGCCGTACATCGGCCAGTCCACCCGCGTCAGCGCGGCCGGCCTGCCCGGCTTCGGCCTAGGCTTCGGCTTCGGGGGCGGAGGTGGCACGGTGTCGGTCGGGACAAACTCGATCGTCGACGAGCCGCGGATGTCGCGACCCTGGTGCCGCTCGTAGAAGTAGTAGCCGAGCCCTGCTCCGACGAGCAGGAGCACGATCACGGCGGCGCCTGCGCCGGCGATGATCCACCGCCTGCGGGTCAAGAGGAGAGCGCCGCCAGCTTGGCCGCGATGCCCTTGACTCCGTCGGACCCGCTCACGCGCACGCGGGCGAGCGTGTACAGGCCGCCGGGCCGGGCCAGCCCGTAGTTCGTCGTCGTCGCGCCGAGGTAGCCGGCCTTCTGCACGGCCGCGATCACTGCTGCGTCGTACCGGCCCGCCGGATAGCAGAAGAAGTTCACGGGCACGTGGAACATCCTGCGGATGGCCGTGCGTGACCCGGTGACCTCTTCGCGCAGCCTGGCCGCGTCGACGGTGGTCAGGTCGGGGTGGGTGAGCGTGTGCGCGTCGAGCTCCCAGCCGGCGGCGAGCAGTCTCCGTACTCCCGGCGGCCGGATCCCCCAGACCGGCTTCAGGTTCGCGACCTCGAGGTTGAGCACGCCGGGCCAGTGCCGGGCCCTCAGCACGGGCAACGCAGTCCTGACGTCGCTCAGATAGCCGTCGTCGAACGTGAGCACGACCGGCTTCGGGGGAAGGGTGGCTGCGCCGCGCCAGGCGTCGAAGACACGCTGGAGCGTGACTGCGCGATAGCCGTGCGCGGCCAGCCACGCGACTTCCGCCCGGAAGGCGGCCGGAGCCACGTACAGCTCCGGGTAGGCGGCGTTGGCCGGCGGCGGACTGAGCACGTGGTACATCAGGATCGGCACCGGGCGGAGGCGGTTGCCGGCCTCGGCCGGCAGGGCGAGGACGGCGGCGGCGAGTGCCAGCGCCACGAGCGCCTTCATCGGGGCAGGTACCCGAGCGAGACCGCCCGGGTGCGGCCGCCCGAGTTCGACGCGAGCATCGTCACGTGCCAGCGGCCCGGAGGAAGCTTCAGCTGCCGCGTGCCCGCGAAGCCCCGGTGACCGAGGTCGAGCGCCCGCGTCGATCCCTCCTGGCTCAGCCGGAGACGGAGGTGCAGCCACGGCGTCCCCTCCGCGGCCGAGCTCCACGAGACGGTGGACGGCGCAGTCACGGTCACCGCCAGCGGCGGAGGGCCCGGGGCGGCGGCGACGGTGACCGCCGGCCCGGCCAGCGCCGCGCGCATCCCGGCAGGCCCGACCGCGGTCAGGAAGGGCCGATACGTTCCGGGATCGGCGGAGCCCGGCGACCAGAGGAACGTGTTCTCGCCGTGGGGGAACGACTGCGTGACGCGCTTTCCGCCCACCAGCAGCGTCACCGTCGACGCCTTCGACAGCCAGAAGCGGATCGGTGCGTCGTCCAGGAAGCCGTCCGCCGGACGCGGGTAGACCGTCGGCGGAGCGCCGCGCAGCCGGATCACCGGCGGCTCGGACTCGTAGCCCTGGAACCGGTCGGCGGTGTTCTGCCAGACGGCCTCGCCGGTGCGCGTCGCGAGCTTGCGGAGGAGGCCGATGACGTAGTCATGGTAGTCGAGCGGCGATTCGTCGCCCCGCAGGGAGTAGAGCGACCAGTAGCCGGTGTCGAACTTCGGCAGCAGTGCGCGGGCCGCGGTGGTCAGGCGCGCCGCCATCGCGGTGGCGGCCGTGTTCCCGGCGATGCTCGCGTAGTCGCCGACCGAAAGGGCCGCCTGGAGCTGAGCGTTCAGAACCGGCACGCGGTCGAAGCTGTAGAGCGCGACCCAGGGCTTCGCCGGTGACGACGGGGAAAGCAGCCTGGGGACCGCGGCGTAGGCGGCATCGGCCGTGTCGAGCAGGTTCTGGTCCGAGAGCAGCGTGCCGGCGCGGGCGAACGCCTGCGCGGCGACGGCCTGGGCCATCCCCGACGTCCACGGTGCACGACCGGCGGCAAACGGAAAGTCGTACTCCCAGACCATCGACCGGCCCACCGCGACGGCCCGGGCGACGAGCGCCGAGGCGAGATGCGCCGTCGCCGCGTCGTCCTTCGCCGCGACCTCCGCGTTCAGCTTCGCGAAGTTGGCGAGCGGGTGGAAGACGTAGCCGTGATCCGAGAAGAACCGGTAGACGGCGCCGTCGTCGCCCTCGATGTCCGGGTGCGGCCCCGTGAGCGCATGCGAGGCGAGCCACTCGGCGTTCATCGTCAGGGTCGAGAAGAGGGTCAGCGCACGCGGCGCGGTGTAGGCGCGCCACTGCGCGGCAACGTCGCCGACGACGGCTTGGAGCAGCTCGGTGCGGAGGGGCGGCAGGCGCTTCGACCGGGCCTGAACGTTCGCGAGCGTGGCCCGGTACCCGGCCGCCTCGGTCGGGCTCAGGTCGCCGCGCTCGACGGCGGCGGACAGACCCTTCTGGATCAGCCCAGCCGGCGACGGACGCGCGGCCGAACCCGCGAGGGGGACGGCGAGGAGCGCGACGGCGGTGGCGACGGCTGCGACGAGAAGCGGGGCGCATGACGACCGAGGCGTTTCCAGGGTAGCGGCGGCCCGGACGGACTAGGCCGGCTCGACCGCGTAGATCCGCGAGTAGCCGTGCAGGAGCAGCCGGCCGCCGCTGCCCGAGACCGGAACGTACTCGCCGTGCGGGAAGCGGAGCAGCACGCGGCCGCGTCCGCGCGTCGGCGCCGACGATCCGGTGGGCGAAGCTCCCCGCGTAGACGACGCCGTCCACGACCGCCGGCGCGCCCGAGACCGGGCCGCCGGTCTGCACCGTCCACCCGACCCGGCCGCTCCAGGCCGAGACGCAGTAGAGCAGGCCGTTGTAGGAACCGAAGAAGACCCGGCCGGCCCACACCGCCGGCGACGAGTAGACGTAGCTCCCGGTGTGGACCCGCCAGAGGTAGCTGCCCGCGGGTCGTGAACGCCGTCAGCGAGCCACCGTCGGATGAGGGCACGAAGACACGCCCGCCCCAGACCGCCGGCGTGCCGTAGATCCGCCCGTTCACGCCGGCCGACCAGCGCAGGCGCCCGCTGCCCGGCGCGAGCGCGAGCAGCCGGCCGCCGTAGTCGCCGATGTAGAGCGTGCGGCCGGCGAGCGCGGCGCTCGAGGTGATCTTCGAGCCGCCGTGGTAGATCCAGCGGAACCGGCGCGTGCGCAGGTCGAGCGCATAGACGTTGCCGTTCCAGGCGCCGAAGTAGTCGATCCGGTCGCGCACGATCGGCGACGACTCGATCGGCGAGCCGACGCGGACGGCGAAGCGCAGTCCGCCGGTGCGGCGGTCGAGCACACGGACGACGCCGTCCATGCCGTGGACGACCAGCTCGTCGCCGACGACCGCGGGCGAGGAGGCCATCTTCCCGCCGGAAACGACGTGCCGCCAGAGAGTGCGGCCGTTCCGCATCGACAGCGCGTACACGGTTCCGTGGTTGTTGCCGACGTAGGCGACGCCGTCGGAGACGACTGCAGGGAACTCGATCAGCGAGCCGAGGCCGCGGCTCCAGACGACACGGAACGGCGGCCGCAGGCCGATCGCCGGATGGGCCTGGGTCCGCGCTGGGCTTGCCCCGTACATCGGCCACTGCAGCGCGGGCTGGTAGACGCGGACGACCACCCGGCGGCGACGCTGGAAAGGCATCCGCACCGCGCGCTCCTCGTAGCCGCGCGCGGCGACCGCGACGACCAGCGGCGCGCGGCGTCGAAGCCGGAAGCCGGCGTTGCCCTTCGCGGTTCGCCCGGTCGGCCAGCCGCCCGACGCGAACGAGCGCCCCGTGCACGCGGCGGCCCGGTGTCGCCGTCCACCACGGTGACGACGACGTGGAAGCGCGAGGGCCGCGTGTGGTCGGCGCGGAGGCGCAGCCGGCGCCGCCGGCTGCTGCAATGACGCGCGGGAGCCGCACCCTGCGGCGAGCACCGCTAGGGCGACGACCCCGAGCCGGACGATCAGGCCTCGCCCGGCTCGCTCGCGACTGGTTCTGGCAGGTCCTCGGAGAACGGTTCGAGAGTACCGTCGGCACCGGCGGACAGGCAGAGGTCCGAGAAGAAGCGGGTCATCGTCACGCCCTCGCGGAAATCGCCGCAGGCGCGGCTCGGGCCGTTCGCCCCGCGCCAGCGCGAGGGCGAGCTCGGGGTAGCGCCCGCCGGCCGCGAGCGGCAGCGGGAAGCCGCCGCCGAAGCGCGGGTTGACGTCGGTGACCTCGTGGCGATCCTCGGAGACCCGGAAGCACTGGACGTTCGCCGGGCCCCAGATCGGCAGCGTCTCGGCGACGAGCCGGCCGAACTCGATCAGCTCCTCGTCCTTGATCGACGTTCCCTTGATCGACTCGCCGCCCTTCGACTCGATCATCGTCCGCGGGATCGCGCCGAGGCAGCGGCCCTCGAAGTCGCAGAAGACGTCGATCGAGAACTCCTCACCGTGCACAGACCTGCTGCACGAACGACGTCGGCAGGCGTGCGGCGAAGGTGGAAGTCGAGCTCCTCGCGATCCGCTGCCCGATAGATGTGCCGTGAGCCGAAGCCGCGCCGGGGCTTGACGAGCACCGGGAACGGGAGCTCGTCCGGGAGCTCGGCGGGCAGCCAGCTCGACGGCGAGGGGATGCCGTGCTGCCTCGAAGAACAGGTGGGCCTCGTACTTGTCCTCGGTGCGTCTGACCACCTCCGGAGCAGGCAGGAGCACGAGCGCTCCGTCGAGCTCCGTGCGGCGCTCGGCGAGGAGCAGGTGGTCGAGGTCGGCGAGCGGGATCACGAGCCGTGCCTCGTGCGTCGCGGACGAGCTCCTGCAGCGCAGGGAGGTAACCCGGACGGTCGACGAGCGGCACGATCGCGCGCTCGTGCGCGTGGTAGAGCGCAGGCGCGAGCGGGTCGGCGTCGACGGCAACCGTGCGCGCGCCGGCACGGCGGAAGGCGGAGACGATGTCGACCCGTTGTCCGGCGCAGGTGAAGAGGACGGTGGTCAAGGACGCAAACGCTAGCCGCTGGGGCTCCAGCCGCCCGTGGTGCCCTTGTACGTGCCGCTGAACAGGGCCAGCGGTGTGCGCGCGAGGATCTCGAGGTCGACCTTCGGCGAGCGGTGCTCGACGTACCAGACGTCCAGCTCGATCCGGTCCTCCCAGGGGAGCGATGCGCGGCCGTGGATCTGCGCCCAGCCGGTGATCCCCGGCTTGACCTCGAGGCGCCGCCGCTGGCGCTCGTCGTAGCGCTCGACCTGGTACCCGAGCGTCGGCCGCGGCCCGATCAGGCTCATGTCTCCGCGGACGACGTTCCAGAGCTGGGGCAGTTCGTCGATCGAGAGCCGCCGGAGGAGCCGGCCGGTGCGCGTGATCCGCGGGTCGCCCCGGTCGACCGCGTAGCCGGCGCCGATCTTCTCCGCCCCGACCACCATCGTCCGCAGCTTGAGCAGCTCGAACTCCTCTCCGTCCTTGCCCACGCGGCGCTGGCGGTAGAGGACCGGGCCGCCGTCCTCGAGCTTGACCGCAAGGGCGCCGGCGGCGAGCAGCGGGCTCGTCAGGACCAGCCCGACCGAGGCGAGGGCGACGTCGGCGGCCCGGTTCACGCGGGCTTCCGGGCGTGCACGACCACGCTGTCGGCGAGCCTGGACGAGGACAGGGGCGAGCACCGAGGCACGGCGCAGCAGCGTCGGAGACGCGTACGACGACCCGGGAGCGCGCCGGCAGCAGGTCGAGGTCGGCCGTCTGCGGGTTGATGGTCAGGAACCCGTCCGCCGTGAGCGACACCGGCCCGATCGCGCCGAACGTCTCCCGCAGCTCCCCCAGCGTCCAGTAGCGGACGTCCTGCCCGGTGCCCGCGGAGAACCCGCGTCGGGCCTGGCGAACGAGGTTGAGCGGGCCGCGCGCGTTCGGCATCTCGATCCAGACCAGCCCGCTCGGTCGCAAGACCCGGCGAATCTCGCCGACCACGAGCGGCACGTCCTCCTTGTCCAGGTGCTGGAGCACGCTGTACGAAAAGACGGCGTCGAACGACGCGTCGGCGAACGGAAGCTCGCGCGCGTCGGCGACGACGTACTCGGCCTCCACGCCGAGCTGCTCCGCGACTCGGCGCGCCGCACCGACCGACTTCTTCGCCCGGTCGATCCCCGTCGCCCGCCAGCCGGCCCGGTCGGCGGCGATCGTCCAGCGCCCCCAGTTGCAGCCGAGGTCGAGTAGAGCGCGCCCCTGCCCGTCCGCGAGCGGGAACGGCGGGATCGGGTAGCGGGTCAGCCGTGCACCGCGGTACAGGTTGCCGTGCGTCTTGATCAGCGACGCGCGGACGTGCTCGTCGACCGCCTCGCCCGTCACCGCGTCCCCTCGGCCGCGTCCCAGGTCGCCGGCACGCCGCGGCGCAGGTAGTTCCAGAGCGAGACGACCGTCGCCCAGGTGACGAGCGCGTAGTAGCGCGGCAACCCGCGCCGGAGCGCGGCCAGCGCCAGGAACGCGAGCTGCAGCCCGAGCAGCACGTCGTAGACGACGCCTGCCCGCAGCCCGACAAGGGCGACGTTCGTCCCCAGGACGAACAGGTGCAGCAGGCCGCTGCCGTAGCGCAGGTGACGGTGGGAGACGATCTCGACGAAGTACCCGGCCGGCAGGCGCCGGAGCATCTTCCCGCGCAACACGATCAGCCAGCAGTGCTCGAACATGCGCACCTTGCGCCGGTATTCGGTCTCGATCTCCGGCGTGGGCGCCTCGAAGGCGAGCGCCTCCGGGTCGTAGACGGCCCGGCGCCCGCGCTGAACCATCAGGTACGGCAGCGAGAGGTCGTGCCCGAAGCGCGGGTCGACCTCGACGTAGTCGGCCCGCCGCACCGCGTAGACGGAGCCGTTGCCGCCGGTGACCGAGCCGAGCGCGGACTCCTGCGCGCGCAGCCACGTCTCGAAGCGCCAGTAGACGCCCTCGCGGTTCGAGCCGGCCGCGTCGGTCAGCACCAGCCGGCCGCAGACGTACGCGACCTCGGGGTCGGCGAACGAGCGGACCAGCTTGGCGAGCGTGTCCGGCGACCACGTCGCATTGGCGTCGGAGAACGCCACGATCTCGCCGTTCGTCTCGCGAACCGCCCGGTCCTGCGCGGCGACCTTGCCGGCGCGCGGGCAGCGAATCAGCCGGACGCGGGGCTCGCGGGCCACGACCGCCTCGACCAGCTCGTCGGTGCGGTCGTCCGACGCGTCGGAGGTGACGACGATCTCGAGCCGGTCGGCCGGGTAGTCGAGGGCGAGCAGGTTCTCGAGCCGCCGCTCGATCACCGTCTCTTCGTTGTAGGCGGCGACGATCACCGTCACGCTCGGCGTGGCCGCCTCGCCGCGAACCGGTCGGCGCCGGACGCGGGCGGCGACGGCCGCCGCCAGTGGATACGCGGCGTGCGTCCAGACGAGCGCGCCGAGCGCGGCCCAGAAGACGACCTCGACGACTATCACGCTGCCCGCTCCAGCTCCGAGAGCACGGCCTCGTATCGGCCGATCGCGATCGCCCGGTCGGCCTCCTCCTCGGCGTAGGCGCGCGCGCGCCTGCCCATCTCGGCGAGGTCGAACTCGCCGTCGTGCGCAGCGCGGATCGCGCGGGCCAGGGCGAACGGGTCGCCCGGCTGCACGACCACGCCGCAGCCGACGCTCGCCACCAGCTGCGCGGTCTCGCTCTCGGCCTCGGCGGCGGCGATCACGGGCCGCCCGGTCGCCAGCACGCCGTAGAGCCGGCTGGGAACGACGTAGCCGGCGAGCCCGCGGGCGAGCCCGACGACGTGGATGTCGGCGGTCGAGATCGACAGCGAGCGCAGCTCGTAGGGCTGCCAGGCCATGAAGCGCACCTTCTCGGCCGCCAGCCGGCGCGCGAGCTGGACCAGCTCTTCGCGGCGGGCGCCGCCGCCGATGATCCGCACCGCCAGGTTGTCGAGGTCGCGCAGGAACGTGCAGGCCCGGATCAGCGTGTCGAGGTCCTGGGCGTAGCCGACGTTGCCCGAGTGCATGACCACGAAGCGCTTCGTCAACCGGTGCTCGCGCGCCCAGGGATTGTCGCGCGGCGCGGGGCGCACCCGGGTGACGTCCACCCAGTTCGGGATCACCCGGATCCGCTCCGCCTGCACGCCCTTCTCCTCCAGCCGTCGCTTCATCGTGTCGCCGATCGCGACGACGCGGTCGGCAGAGCGGAGCGACGAGTCGACGAGCAGGCGCAGCGACCGGATGACGAGCGGGTTGCGCAGGCGCCCGAGCTTCACGGCGATCTCCGGAAAGACGTCCTGGGCGATCACGAGCAGCGGCGCCCGGAAGCGGGCGGCGATCACACGCGCCATCGACGCCGATGAACGGCGGGTCGGTCATGCAGACGACCAGGTCGGGCCGACGCGCGAACATCCCCTTCCACATCACCCCGAACACGTACGTCAGGTAGTTCAGGGCCCGGCGCGAGAGCCGCGAGCGCTCGTACGTCGTCGAGCGCACGCGGACGATCTGGACGCCGTTCCGCTCCTGCTGGGCCGGAGCCTCCGGCGCCGCGCCTGCGATCACGGTCACGTCGTAATCGGCGGCGAGCGCCTCGCAGAGCTCGGTGAGCAGGTTGGCGGTGGCCTCGACACCGGGCCAGTAGTACTGGTTGAGGACGAGGACGCGTTGCCGGCGCACGGGAGAAAGGTATCCCGGCCTCCCCCCGGCAGAGACGGCGCTAACGTCCACGGCCGTGACCGACATCGCCGTCCTCGGCCCGGATCCCGGCTTCGGAGGCGGCGGGGCCGCTCAGCTCGACGCGTTCCTGACCGCGGCCACGGCCCTCGGGCGGGAGACCGAGGTGCACTACGGACGGATGCCGTCCCGGCGCCGGCCCGTGGACGCCGTCAACCAGATCGCGCTCGGGCGGAAGGTCGCGCCGCGTCTGCGCGACGCGCGCGACGTCTGGGTGGTCGCGACGTCGGCGTCCAACGGCTACGCAGCGGCGCTCAGCGGCCGCCCCTACGCCGCCTGGATCGGCACCGGGCTGGAGGAGGAATGGGCCGGAAGGCGCCCCGGGCTTCGCGCCTCGCGCCGCCTGGCGATCAGGGTGAACGGGCCGGTGCTGCGGAAGATGGAGCGCCTGGTGCTGGCCGGCGCCCGCCGCGTGTACGCGACGTCGCCGTACAGCCGCGCCAGCGTCGCCCGCGCCGGCCGTCTCGACGTGGGCGAGGTCGGCATCCTGCCGCTGCCGGTCGACCTCGAGCGCTTCTTCCCCGCTCTGGACGACACCTGGGAGGCGACGCTCGACGATCCGGTGCTCGTCTTCGTCGGGCGCGCGAACGACCCGCGCAAGAACGTCCGCCTGCTGCTCGACGCGCTGCCGCTGCTCCCGGGCGTGCGGGCGCTCCTCGTCGGCGAGCCGCCGGAGACGCCACTTCCCCAGCAGGCCCAGGCGGCAGGCGTGGTCCCGTCGATCGCCCCGTTCCTGCGCCGGGGAACCATGCTCGTCGTCCCGTCGCACCAGGAGGGCTTCGGGATCGCCGCGGCCGAGGCGATGGCGGCCGGTCTGCCCGTGGTGACCACGCCGTGCGGCGGGCCGGAGGCGCTCGTCCGCGACTCCAGGGCCGGCGTCGTGCTTTCCGGCTTCTCGGCCGAGGAGCTCGCCGAACGGGTGCGAGCGCTGCTGGCCGACCCGGTCCGGCTCATGTACATGCGTCGGAAGGGGCGCGAGTACGTCGCCCGCGAGCATTCGCCGGAGCGGCTCCGGACGCTGCTGGGCGAGGCGCTCTGTTGATCGGGATCTCGCTGCTCACCCTCGATCCGTGGACTGTCGGCGGCACGCAGACCCACGCCCGCGAGCTCGTGCGGGCGCTCGCCCAGCACGGGACGCTCGACTATCGCGTCTACGTCTCGGACATCGCACCGGAGGCGGGCGGCGACCTCCGGACAGTCGTCGTGCCGGAGTTCCCCGCCGGCCGGAGCCGACTGGGCCGGGTCGCCGGCCTGACGCGCGCCACGATCGCGGACGGGCGGCTGAGGCGCGTCCTCGACCGCGACCACGCGGTCGCCTTCCACTTTCCGCTGACCGTGATGCTCCCGCACGTGAGCGCGCCCGCGACCACGACGATCCACGACCTCCAGCACGAGGCCTACCCGCAGTTCTTCTCGCGGCCACAGCTGAGCTACCGGCGCCACGTCTACGGCCGCTCGGTCAGGTCGAGCCGGATCGTGATCACCGTCAGCGAACACGTTCGCGACGACCTCGTCGAGCGTCTCGGCTACCCGGCGGAGCGGGTGCGGGTGATCCACCACGGCGTCGACCACGAGCGGTTCACGCTCGAGGCTGCCGGCAAGCGCGAGCCGTTCCTGCTCTACCCGGCCAACTGGTGGCCGCACAAGAACCACGAGCTCCTGCTCGAGGCCTTCGCCTCCGTTCGCCGTGAGCGGCCGGAGCTTCGGCTCGTGCTCACGGGCTCGGATCACCCGGCGGGCCTTCCCGACGGCGTGACGTCGCTCGGCCGGGTGTCCGACGAACGGCTCGTCGAGCTCTATCGAAGCGCCGCGGCGCTCGTCTTCCCGAGCCTCTACGAGGGCTTCGGGCTGCCGCCGCTGGAGGCGATGGCGTGCGGGTGCCCGGTCGCGGTCTCACGGGTGGCTGCGCTCCCCGAGGTCTGCGGGGACGCCGCCGTCTACTTCGACCCGACGTCGGTGGAGACCATCGCGCAGGGGATCGTCGACGTCCTCGACCGGCCGGCTGCCGGGGGGCCCGAGCACGCCGCCAGGTTCACCTGGGAGGAGTTCGCGCACCGCCACGACGCCGTGTACCGTGAGCTCGCCGGCGGCGACGACCCCGGATGACGATGCGCTTCCTCTTCACCACGCTGCAGACCTACGAGAGCGAGTTCTACGCGCGCGTCGGCGAGGAGCTGCGCGCGCACGGCCACGACGTCTGCCACGTGACCGTCTCGCGGGCGTCGGCACAGGAGCTCCAGGCGCGCGGTATCGACGCGCGCTGCCTGCCCGACGTCGCTGTCGGCGCTCGGCGAGCCGGCCGACGCCGACGCCGAGGTCCGGCGGATCGAGGAGACCTACGACCTGCCGCACATCCGCGACGTCTACCGGGCCGACTGGGCCTGCAACGGCCAATCCGAGGCGTGGTGCGTCGCCCGCACCGTCCGCACTTTCCGTGCGCTCGAACGCGTCTTCGACGACGTCCGTCCCGACGTGCTCGTGCCCGAGGTCGGCAACGAGACCATCCGCGTGGCGGCGCACCAGATCGGCCTGCGCCGCGGCATCCCGGTGCTCTTCCTTCTCTACACGATCTTCCCCGACCCGCTGCGCCTGTACGTGGACACGCTCCACGCGCCGATCGCGACCCAGGACGAGGTGCGCGAGCTGAGCGACGAGGAGCGGGAGGAGGTGGAGGCTTTTCGCCGCTCGTTCACCGCCGCGGCGAAGCCGATCCGCGAGCACCGGCGCGTCCCGGTCGAGCTCCGCCGCGCGAAGGTCTTCGCCGGCCACGTGCCGCCGGAAAGCGACGGTCGACCGCGACAACGACTACCTCCGCCCCTGGCGCCTGCTGCACACGAACGCCTCCGAATGGGTGCGCGCGCGGGCGGCCCGGCCGTTCTACGACGAGCTCGAGCCCTCACGGCCGTTCGTCGTACTTCCCGCTGCACGTCACGGACGACTACAAGATCACCCGGATCATCCCGCACTGCCGCGACCAGGTGTCGCTCGTCGAGCAGGTCGCCGATGCGCTGCCGGTCGGCTACGACCTCGTCCTGAAGGAGCACCCGATGTCGCTCGGCCGCAACAGCATCGGCCTGCTCCGGCGCCTGCGGCGCCGACCGAACGTCCGCCTCGTCCAGCCGTACACGAGCTCGCACGACCTGATCCGCGACTCGGTCGGCGTCGTCGTCATCTCGTCGACCGTCGGCCTGGAGGCGCTGCTCTACGACAAGCCGGTGCTGACGCTCGGCGACCCGTTCTACGCCGGCTTCGGCGTCACGCTCGACGTCGACTGCGTTCGCGGAGATCACGGAGCGCGTTCCCGAGCTGCTCCGGTTCCGGCCCGATCCCGAGCGGACCCGCCGTTTCCTCCACGCCGCGATGCGCAACTGCTACCCCGGCGCCCCGGTGCTCGTCGACCGCTCGGAGGAGAACGCGATCCGCCTGGCCGGCTCGATCGAAGCAGCGGCCCGTTCGGCGGTCGCCGCCCGCTCCCCCGCTCCCGCACTCGCATGAACTTGCGCGCAGTCCTCTTCTGGGACCTCGACGGCACGCTGCTCCTGACCGGGCGGGCAGGGCTGTACGCGTTCGAGGAGGCGCTCGAGGAGGTGACCGGAGCGACCTCGAACCTCCACGAGCTCTCCACGCCCGGGTTCACGGACGCCGGCGTCGCGCGGCTCGTGCTCGAGCACGCCGGCCAGGCGAGCGACCCCGAGACGGTCGAGGCCGTGCTGCGGTCCTACGAGCGCCGGCTGCCGGACAGCCTGCCCCGCCGGCAGGGGCGGGTGCTCGAAGGTATTCGCGAGGTGCTCGAGGATCTCGAGGGACGCGACGACGTCCGCTCGTACCTGCTCACGGGCAACACCCCGGCAGGCGCCCGCGCGAAGCTCGGCCACTACGACCTCGATCGGTTCTTCCCGGACGGCGAGGGCGCGTTCTGCATCGACCACGGCTCGCGCGTGGAGATCGCGCGGCGCGCGCTGCCGCTGGCGGAAGGCGCGGACGCCGCCTACGTGATCGGCGACACACCCGCCGACGTCGAGTGCGGCAAGGCGATCGGCGCGCGCACGATCGCGGTCGCCTCCGGCTGGCACTCGGTCGAGGAGCTGACCGCGACCGAGCCCTGGCTCGTGCTGGAGCGGATCCCGGAACCGGAGACGTTCCGGCAGCTCCTGGGGATCGCGTAGCGCACTGCCGGCGCTCGATCGTACGCCCCAACGGGGCGGTGCCCGCCTCTCGTATCCTCCGGCGTCGATGGCGCAATCGGCCGATGTCCGCGACGAGCTGGCCGACCTCCTCGGGGAAACCCGCGTCGTCCTGGTCGACGTGGGCGCACGGGGGGGCATACCCAGCCGCTGGCGGACGATCGAGCCGTGGCTCCGAACGATCGGCTTCGAGCCGGACCCCAGGTCGGACGAGGCTCTCAACCGGTCCGAGCGCCTGACGGTCTTTCCCAGAGCGCTCGCATCAAGCCCGGGCAGCGTCGAGCTGCATCTGACCCGGGAGGAGAGCGATTCCTCCGTCCTGATGCCCAATCGACCATTCCTGAGCCGGTTCCCCCGTGCCGAGCGATTCGACGTGGTCGAGACGCGCACAGTCGACGGAGACACGCTGGACAACCAGCTCGCAGACGGCGGAATCGAGCGCGTCGACTTCATCAAGCTGGATACGCAAGGAAGCGAGCTGATGATCCTGGAGGGCGCGCAGGAGACGCTGCGGCGCGGTGTCTTCGGCATCGAGGTCGAGGTCGAGCTGAACCCGATGTACGAACAGCAGCCGTTGCTCTCGGACATCGACCGCTTTCTCCGTCCGTTCGGATACGAGCTGTTCGATCTGGAGCAGCCGCGCCGCTGGAAGTACCGCGGCGGAGAGCAACTCGCCCTCGCGCACGGCCAGATCATCTGGACAGACGCTGTCTACCTCCTCGGCCCGGATCGCGCGCTGCCGTTGCTGGGCAGGAACGGCGAGATCGGCGCCGACCTGGCGCGGGTCGTCGTCATCTGCCTGCTCTACGACCTGGGCGACTACGCGCTCTCGCTGCTCGACTCTCTCGGCGAGGACATCGGCCGCCCTTTGCGCGACCGGCTCGAACAGGCGGTGCGCATCTACGACGCAGCCTCCAAGACCGGCCGGCACACCCTGACGACGCGCATCTCTGCCCGCGACATGCGCCGCGTCCACGAGCTTCGCGACCAGACCGGAATCAGCGCGCAGAAGCAGCTCCGGGCCGCGCTCGGCGCCTGGCTGGACGCGCGCGAGAACGCGACCGAGCTAGTCGGCCCGGACGAGTAGCAGCTCGTCGGCTCCGGCCACCTCGTCGGCGCCGACCACGCGCAGCTGCCCGAAGGTCGGCCGGCGCAGAAAACCGGCCGCGACCCGGACGTCGTTGCGGGCGATCTCGTCGAGCTCGTCGGCGACCACGACCGCGGGCAGGCCGAGGAGCACCGCCAGGAACGCGTCGGCGCCGTAGACGCCGACGTAGCCGCGGGAGCGGCCGAGCACGGCGAGCCGTTCCTGCGGCTCGTACCCGTCGAGGGCGACTGCCTCGCCGGCGACGGCGACCCCGCCGCCCGTCGCCACGAACCGGTCGGGGAGGTCGAGCCCTTCGGCGGCCGGAGCGGACAGACGGGCGAACGACAGCAGGCGGTTGAGGAAGCCGCGGTGACGATCGGCGAGCTCGAGCCGGTGCGGCGCGATCAGCGAGGTGTCGAGCACGGCCGCGCCCGCCTCCGGCTCGCCCTCGACGCGGCGCGACCCGATGCCGGAGTACCACGGCAGGCTCGACGGGCGAGCGTGGACAACGAGCTTCTCGCGCAGGCCGGGCGCGCCGGACTCAGCCCAGGAGAGGAACGGAAGCCAGTAGAGGAGCTCGCCCACCTCGTCCCCGAGCCACGGCCCGGCGGCGACCTGCTCGGCGGCCGCGAGCTCGCGCACCCGGGCGCGGAGGGTCCTGGCGAGGGAGGGCGGGCGCGTGCGCACGGTAGCCGCGCGCCGCGCCGCCCGCGCGGCCAACGGTGTCAGAGCCAGCCGCACGACCGGCCCCGCGGTCGGGCCCCGGTCAGGTGCGGGGGCGGGCAGTGCCGCCGACGCCTCGAGCTCCTCGACGACCTTCGGCGCGGCGGGGACGTCGAGCCCGAACGGCCGAACGAAGCGCAGGAGGAACC
Organism: uncultured Actinomycetes bacterium; assembly: GCA_963808815.1. Classification (GTDB taxonomy): domain Bacteria; phylum Actinomycetota; class Thermoleophilia; order Gaiellales; family Gaiellaceae; genus DATBLE01. The sequence goes on from CAWEGI010000013.1 coordinate 47,425, forward strand.
GCTCGTTGCGCGCGTGGTGGTCGTCGTCACCCAGCGAGCCTTCCAGCAGTGCCGCGTGCTCGGCGAGCGTCTGCGCGACGTAGAGGTGGCCGAAGCCCTCGGCCATCAGGTACGGGAAATGGAGGGTGTCGAGCTGGGTGCGGCGAAACTCGTCCGCCAGGATCGTGTGGACCGGCCGGTCGACGATCGCCGCCTCGATCTGGGCGCTGGTGTTGATCCCGACCACGGCGGCGGCGTGAAAGATCGAGTCGAAGTAGTGGTCGCGCGACTCCTCGTCGAGCGGCTCCTCGCCGCGCCTCGGCCAGACGCTGACGCCAGGCTCGTCGAGGTCGACGCCCCTCCACTGCCCGGTGTTGCGCGGGTGCGGCCGGATCAGGAGCCCGGCGTCGGCGAGCACGCCGCCCTGCCCCCGGACCGCCGCGATCCACCGCCGCACGAACGGCACCTCGTTCGGAGCGACGAACTGGGCGGAGCAGACGTAGAGCACGACCGGCTTCGCCGGGTCGAGGCCGACCTCGGCGCAGAACGACTCGCGCGAGCTGCCGGGCTCCCGGCCGAACCAGTGGTCGTACGCGGGCGCGCCGGTCAGCCGTATGCGCTCGGCGGGCAGGCGCTGGAGCTCGACGGCCTCCTGCTTCTGGAGCTCGTTCCAGACGAGCACCCGGTCCGGGGCGTCGCGGACGAGGCCCTTGTTGGTCAGGTTGTCCCAGCTGAACACGAGGTAGACGGTGCGCACGCCGCGCCGCTTCGCCGCGCGGACGTAGTCCGACTGCGGCGAGCCCCACTCGTTCAGATGGGTGGCGACGAGCAGGTCGGGCGCCTGATCGGCGACGAACCGCTCCGCGTGAGGAGGCGCCGGCAGCGAGCGCTCGAGCCAGCGGGTGCCTGCACCGAGGGCGGCGGTGCCGCGGGGGCCGCCCTTGCCGCGCGAGCTCGCCGACCCGGTTCGCGGCCGCAGGCGCCTTCGCCAGCCCGCGGGCCCGCAGGCCGTCGGCGTGCTCGTACCGTGGTTCCAGGTAGCGGAAGGAGTCCGCCGACAGCCGGATCTCCCTGGTCAGCTGGGTCCAGCCGGCGGCTTCCGGCGCACGGCGGGGCAGGCGGTCGAAGGTCAGGTTCGAGCATTCCGCCGCCAGCTGCTGGAGCACCCGGTGCGCGTCGCCCGACTTCACGTTCTGGAAGGCGAGGTGCACCTGATGCCCGTTCCCGTCGAGCAGGCGGAAGACGCCGTGCAGGGATCGCACGGCCGCCGGGTGCCGGAGAATGAAGACCAGCCTCACCGCGGCCAGTCTAGAAACGGCCAGGTATCGTTGCCGCGGTGGTCGAGCAGACCGTTGTCGAGACGCCCGAGGAGACCGCCGAGCGCAAGGAGGCCCGCAGCGGGACGCTCGCAGAGCGCGAGGCCTACGCCGTCCGGCGCCGCGAGGCGAACGCCGAACGCGACGCCCAGCGGGTCCGGCTCGCGGCGGAGCTCGCCGAGCGCTCCGAGCTGGCAATCCCGGCCGAGCACGGCTATCTGAGCGTCCCCCCGGGCACGCTCGACCCCGAGGTGTCGGCGATCGTCGAGCACGCAGGCGGCCTGATCGACTCGATCGGCCACGATGAGCTCCTCGATCGCGGCACGAAGGGTGGCTTCATCGCCCGCGGGTTCCTGCCCGAGGAGTCGCTCCAACTCGACTCCCCGTACTTCGACTTCGCGCTGGACGAGCGCGTCGTCGGACCGGTGGCGGCCTACCTCGGCGTCGTCCCGATCCTCGCCGACGTCGACGTCTGGTACTCGGCCCACCACCCGAAGGCGCCGAAGAGCTCGCAGCTCTGGCACCTCGACCATGCCGACACGACGCAGATCAAGGTCTGGATCCACGTCGACGAGATCGACGCGCTCAGCGGGCCGCTGACCGTGTTGCCCGCCGATGGCTCCACCAGGGTCGCGGAGGCGAACGACTACGACTTCGGCGACTCGTACCGCCTCGCCGACGACGCCGTCCCCGCCGAGCGATGCGTGGCCCTCGTAGGCCCCGCCGGGACTGTCGACTTCGTGGACACGAGCCGCTGCTTCCACTTCGGCAGCCGCGTCGATGCCGACGGTCGCCCGCGCCGAATCGCCGTCTTCCAGTACCTGACGCCCTACTCGTTCAAGTTCGCCGACCACCGGAACCAGGCCGGCTTCCGGCACCTGGCGACCGCCGGGTCGACGCCGCTCGAGCGCCTGGTGCTCGGCGCGGCCTGACGCTCAGAGCGTCCAGCCGAGGGCGGCCAGGTCGACCCGGGCGAGCTCGGCCGTCCGCCGGTTGCTCTCGCCGTAGCGATCGCCCACGAACGCGTCGACGGTCTCGCGCAGACGGCGCTCGAGCTCTTCTGCACCGGCGCGGGGACGGATCGCGCGCTCGAGCAGCTCCGGCGGGATGGTGGCAAAGGCCTTCGGGCCGAACACCGGCGTCGGGTTGAGCTCGCTGCGCACACCGAGCTTGTTGCGCAGCCGCCGCCGCTCGGTCCCGACGGTGGACGGCGCACGGTTCGAACGATTGTCGAAGGGGAGGCCGTCCAGCGCGCCGTCACCCGGGGTCGTGCCGGCGAAGCGCACGATCGCGCCGACGAACACAGGGCCGTCGGAGACGAACTGCTCGAACGGCAGGCAGAGCACCCGCTCGGCGCCGAAGAGCGCGACGTAGTGACGAAGCAGGCGGTCGTACTCGAAGTAGCGCGCGTCGAACCAGGGCACGCGCCGGCTCTTCGAGCGCGGCGGGTCGAGGAACTGCTCCGGCCTGGCCGCACCGCCCGCGCGCACGTACTGCTTGTACGTCGAGACGATCATGCTCCGCTGCTCGCGGACGACGACCAGCACCCGCCCCTCGGGGAGGACGGCGACGAGCCGGTCGGCGATCTCCTTGCAGTCGTAGCCGCCCGAGAACGGGTGGCCGGAGAGGCGCTCCATCGACACCACCGGCAGCAGGCCGCGTCCGCGTTGTCGGTCGAGCAGCGGCCCGAGCTCGGCCCTCAGCGCCGCCGCGTCGAAGTCGAGCGGGTCGTCGTCGACGAACCGCCGAACCGGGTTCCGCGCGCTCTTCCCCAGCCAGCCGAACCCGGCGCTCTCGAGGCCGAACAGGTGCTGCTGGAGCCAGCTCGATCCGGCCTTGTGGTAGCCGATGTGGACGAGAACGTCGCTCACCGCGCGACGGCCGGAACGCCGGCGGCGGCGACCGCCCGCTCGTAGACGTCGCCGGCGGCGTGCTCGATCGCCTCGATCGTCGCTTCGTCGAGCGAGCCACGGTAGGCGGTCGCCCGCTCGGGCAGCACCCCGCGCCGTTCGACCGGCTCGGTGGAGTTGGCGAGCGTCGGCCGGCCGTTGAACGTCGGGACGACGAGCCCAGGCGACCAGGAGATCCCGACGCGCTCCGCGACTCCGCGCAGGGTTGCCTCGGTCTCACCGACGAGCTGCTCGTAGGTGAGGACGAGCACGCCCTCCCCGTGGCGCTCGCGGGCGGCGAGCGCCGTCTCCGCCGACTGCCGCCAGAGCGCGATCGACTCCTCGACGTCCTCGTAGCGCGGGCGATGCCTGCTCGCCGACGCGTACCAGGCACGCGGGTCGCGGACGATCGAGACGAACGTCCCGTCCGGATAAGAGGCGAGGTAGCGCTCCAGCCGCTCTGTCTCCATCGCCAGCCGTGGCGTGAATGCGGTCACGGCCCGCTTCGGCCCGTTGTACAGGTTCTGGTCGTCCAGCCAGGCGTTGAAGTACGAGGTGAAGTAGCAGTCGAGCACTCCCCGCTCGGTCCCGGGCCTCCACTCGGCCACACACTGCTCGAACACCGCCCGCTGCACGCGCGGCGAGAACACGAACGGGAACACGTCGGGCTCGAGCTGCCCGAGCAGCGGCTTCTCCTTGAGGAACCCCTCACGCAGGTAGAGCTCGATTTGCGGCTCGAAGAGGACGTCGAACCAGGTCTCGGGCCGCGCGAGGTCGAGCGGCGGCCAGTCCCACTTCTTCGGCTTCCCGATGCACAGCTCGCCCGGGTGCGCGTGGACCTCGGGATGGCCGTCGAGCAGCTGGCTGAGCAAGGTGCCGCCGGAGCGCTGGATCTGGGAGATCAGCACGAGCGGTTCGCGGACCGGCACGACGTGCGCGAGGCGCGTCGCCTGGAGCTGGGTGAGCTCGGCGGCCTCGTCGCGGCCTTCCCAGGGCGGCACGGTGGTCTTCATCCGGCGGGCACATGCTAGACGTGGCGAGATCGGGGCCACGCTAGGCTCAGCGCGAGATGGAGACCGCCGACCGCCCGCTGCGCATCGAGTGGTTCATGCTGCACAGCGGCTACATCCGTTACTTCGGCCAGACGATCGGGCTGCTCGCCGAGCGCGGCCACTCCGTCCACCTCGCCTTCACGCGGATCGAGAAGGACCCCGGCGACGCACGCCTCGCACACGCTCTCGCCGACGCCCATCCGAACGTCACCTTCGGGCAGGCGCCGCTACGTCGCCGCGGCGACGGCTGGCGGCCGCTCGCGGGCCTCGTGCGGGGCCTCACCGACCTCGGCCGATACGTCCACCCACGCTATGCGGACTCGCCCGCGCTGCGCGCGCGGATGGCCCGCAAGCTGTCCGAGCACGTCCGCACCGCCCGGGCGATCGACCCGGTCACCTCCCGCGCGACGCTGCGCCTGATCCGGTTCATGGAGTCGCAGACGAGCGAGCGCACGTCGCGGCGCATCGTCGGCGCTCTCGCGGCGCGTCGAGCGGGCGATCCCCACGGCCGCGGGCATCGACGGCTACCTGCGGCAGCGCCGTCCCGACACCGTCGTCGTCACGCCGGTGATCGAGTTCGCGAGCACGCAGGTCGAGTACGTGAAGAGCGCCCGCCGGGCCGGGATCCCGAGCGGGGTGGCGATCGCGAGCTGGGACAACCTGACCGGGAAGGGGCTCGTCCGTGTGCTTCCGGACCGCGTGTACGTCTGGAACGACGTCCAGGTGAACGAGGCGGTGGAGCTGCACGGCGTGCCTCGCGAGCGTGTGGTCGCCACGGGCGCGGCAAAGTTCGACGAGTGGTTCGAGCGCCGACCGCGCTGGACGAGCGAGGAGCTGGCCGAGCGGGCGGGGCTCGAACCGGGCCGGCCGTACGTGCTCTATGTCTGCTCGTCGGCGTTCATCACCCCGCAAGAGGTCGGGTTCGTCCGCGAGTGGATCGACCGCCTCCGCGCGGACGAGCGCCCGACGCTCCACGACCTCGGCGTGCTCGTCCGGCCGCACCCGCAGAACGCCGCCCAGTGGCGCGACGCCGACCTCTCCACTGTGCCGAACGTCGCGGTCTGGCCACGCGCCGGCTCGCAGCCCGACGCGGGCGACGCGCGCGCCGAGTTCTTCGACTCGCTCGCCCACAGCGCGGCCGTGGTCGGGATCAACACCAGCGCGCTGCTGGAGGCGGCGATCCTCGGCAAGAGCGTCCTCGTCCCGCTGGTGCCGCAGTTCGCCGGCACGCAGGAGGGGACCCTGCACTTCCGCTACCTGCTACACGAGAACGGCGGCTTCCTGCACGTCGCCTCGACCCTGGACGAGCACGCCGACCAGCTCGCCGACGCCGTCGAGCACGGCGACGACCAGGCGGAGCAGACGCGACGGTTCGTGGAGTCGTTCCTGCGTCCCCGCGGCCTCGACCGGTCGGCGGCACCGATCCTCGAGCGCGAGCTCGAACAGCTGGCGCTCGTCCTGCCGGAGCCGGCGCACACGACGGTCGGCTCGGTGGCTCTTCGCGCGGCGCTGACGCCGGTCGCGCTCGCGGCTGCCGTGATCGGTAGAGCCGCGTCCCGGATCCGCGGCGGCCCGCCCGCCGCCGAGCCTGAGCCTGCTTGAGCTCGGGCGAAAGCCTGCTCGCCGTACGATCCGTCAACGTGCAGCCGGAGGAGGCGGCAGGCGTGATGGAGTTTCGACTGCTCGGACCGGTCGAGGCCGTCGGCGGCGACGGGCTGCCGATCGCGCTCGGCCAGCGGCCGCGGACGGTGCTCGCGCTCCTCCTTCTCGATGCGAACGAGGTCGTCTCCACCGACCGGCTGATCGAGGGGATCTGGAGCGAGGCGGCGCCGCCCGCGAGCGCCGCAGGGTCCCTTCAGGTCAACGTTCACGCGTTGCGGAAGGCGATCGGCCCGGAGCGGATCGTGACGCGAAGCCCTGGGTACGCGATCCGGGTCGAGCCCGACGAGCTCGATGTGCTTCGGTTCGAGCGTCTCGCCGCGGAGGGCCGGCGGGCGCTGCAGGACGGAGACGCAGCCGGGGCCTCGGCGAGCCTCGCAGACGCACTCGCGCTCTGGCGAGGCCCGGCTCTGGCCGACTACCGGTATGCGTCGTTCGCGCGGACGGAGGCGCAGCGGCTGGAGGAGGCGCGGCTGGCCGCGCTCGAAGCGCGAATCGAAGCGGATCTCCAGCTCGGCCGGCATCCGGGTCTCGTCGCCGAGCTCGAGGCGCTGGTCGCCGAGCACCCGTTGCGCGAGCGGCTACGCGGCCAGCTGATGCTTGCGCTCTATCGGTCGGGCCGGCAAGCGGATGCGCTCGCCGCCTACCAGGAAGCGCGCCGCGTTCTCGTCGAGGAGCTCGGCATCGACCCGTCCCCCGAGCTGCGAGAGCTCGAGCAGGCCATCCTCCGGCAGGATCCCGCGCTCGCCGCCGCCCCGGCCGCAGCGGCCGCAGCCGGTCGCGCCGACGACGACCTGATCGGACGCGAGCTCGAGGTGACGGCGGTCGCCGCTCTGCTGGGGAGGCCGGACACGCGACTCGTGACGTTGACCGGCACAGGGGGGACGGGCAAGACCCGCCTGGCGCGCGCGGTCGCCGCACAGCACGCGCACAGCGTCTTCGTCGATCTCGCTCCCGTCACCGATCCGTCGCTCGTGCTCTCGACGATCGCGCGCACACTCCAGGTCGAGGAGCACGACGAGCGTCCCCTGCTCGACGAGGTCGGGCAGGCGCTCGACGGGTCGCGGCTGCTTCTCCTCGACAATCTCGAGCATCTGCCGGACGCCTTTCCGCTCGTCGCCGACCTGCTCGCGGCCGCTCCCGCGCAGTCGATCCTGGCGACGAGCCGTGTGCCGCTGCGGCTCGCAACCGAGCACGAGTACCGCGTGCCCCCACTCCCGACGCCCCCGCTCGGTGCCGTGGATCCGGCCGCGCTCGGCAACGTCGCCTCGGTCCGCCTCTACTGCGAACGCGCCCGCTCCGTGCTCCCGGCCTTCGAGCTCGTCGGCGAGAACAGCGACGCGGTCGCGCGCATCTGCCGCGCTCTCGACGGTCTCCCGCTCGCGATCGAGCTGGCCGCAGCCCGCGTCCGTGTCCTGGGGCCCGAAGGAACGGCGAAGCGCCTCGGCGAGACCCTCGCCCTGCTCACGCGCAGCTCGCCGGATCTCCCGGAGCGCCAGCGCTCGCTGCGCGCGACGATCGACTGGAGCTACGACCTGCTGGATGCGGATGCGCAGCAGGTCTTCCGGGTGCTGGGAGCCTTCGCTGGAGGAGTCTCTCTCGACGGAGTCGAGTCGATCGCCCGGGACGACCTCGACGTGCCGACGGCCCTCGAGACGCTCCTGGATGCCGGCCTGGTCACGTCCGCTGCCACGGCCGCGGGGGAACCGCGCTTCGGCATGCTCGAGACGATCCGCGAATACGCGCTCGCGAAGCTCGAGACGGCGGGTGAGGCCGACGACGTCCACGGCCGGCATCTCGACTACTTCCTGCAGCTCGTGGACGACGCCCTCGCAGTGCGCGCCCGCGACCCGGGGCGGTACGAGCGAGAAGTCACCGCGCTCGACCGCGACAACTTCCGCGCAGCACTCGACCATGCTGCCGCGTCCGGCGACGCCGACGCTCTGCTGGCGCTCACGGCGGGGCTGATGGAGTTCTGGCGAACGAACGGCGCGATCGAGGAGGGGCGTCTCCGCTATCTCGACGCGGTCGCACGATCGGCCGGAGCCAGCGCGCGCGGGCGCGCCAGGGCGCTGTACGGTCTCGCGCTGTTCACGTACATCCGGGGCGACGTGTCGGCCAGCGTCGAAATCCTCGACGAGCACCGCGAGGACTTCGAGCTGCACCTCCAGCCGGGCGATCTCGCCCGGCTGCTGTGGTTGAGGGCCGCTGCCGCGAACATCCTCGGCGAGGCGACCCTGGCCGAGCAGCTGCTCGACCGTACCGTCGCGCTCTTGGACGAGGAGAAGGACGAGCGCGTTCTCGGACGTGTCCTCTGTGCTCTCAGCGAGACGAACCGGAAGCTCGGCAATCTCGACGCGGCCCAGCGTCACGCGCAGGCGTCGGCCGACATCGCCGGTCGTGTCGGCGACACGGAGTATCGAGCCTTCGCGCTCGTCCATCTCTCCTCGTACGCGCTGGAGCGGGGAGACCTCGTCGCTGCGCGAGAGAGCCTGGCCGAGGCTCTCCGCACGGGCCGGCAGCTCGCAGACCTGGAGACGATCGCGATCGCACTCGTCTTCGTCGCGGAGCTCGCCTACCGCAGCGCCGACGACGAGGTCGCAGCGCAACTGCTCGGCGCCTCCCACCGGACGTTCCACGACGTCGGGCCGGGCCGCTGGGAGATCGAGCGCGAGTACTGGGAGCCGCTGCTCGCCGAGCTGGACACGGGTCTCGGTACCGGCGAGCTCGAGCGTGTGCGGGCTGAGGGGGAGCGCCTCGAACCCGACGAGGGAGCCTCGCTGGCTCTCGACTGGCTCGCCGGCGCTCAGAGGCGCCAGCCGTAGCGCGCCAGGTCGACGCCGAGCAGCTCCGCGAGCCTGGCGTTGCTCTCGGCGTAGCGGGCGCCCGCCCACTCGTCCACCTCGCGGCGCAGCCGCTCGTCGGCGCCGGCAGAGCGGGAGCCGAGCGGGTCGGCGCGGACGAGCCGGTCGGCGAGGCGGCCGGCCACCTTCGACTCGGCGAGCGGCGCCGGGTTCACGTCCGTTCGAGGCCCGAGCCGGTTCAGGCGGCGGACGACGGAGAGCGTGAGCATGGAGGTCGAGCGCACGTTCTCGCGGTGCCCGTAGGGCAACCGGTCGAGCACCTCCACGGGAATCGGGCGGCCGGCGAAGACGGCGATCCGCTCGACGTAGTCCCGGCCGTCCTCCACGAACTGGTCGAACGCCAGCCCCAGCACTCGATCGGCGCCGAAGAGGGACCGGTAGTACGAGACCAGCCGGTCGTACTCGAGGAAGCGCGCGTCGAACAGCGGCACGCGCACGCTGCGCGACCTCGGCGGGTCGAGGAAGGAGGCCAGCGACGCGGCGCCGCCCTGCTGGACGTAGCCCTTGTAGGTCGAGACCAGCATGCTGCGCTGCTCGCGGACGGCGACCAGGATCCTCGCGTCCGGAAACACCAGGTGCAGCCGCTCGGCGATCTCGCGGCTGTCGTAGCCGCCGGAGAGCGCGCTGCCCGACAGCCGCTCGAGCGAGATCACCGGCAGCAGCCCGGCCTCCTCCGCCTCGGCCAGGAGCGGGTCGAGCGCCGCCCGCACCGCGGGGGGGTCGAACTCGAACGGACGGTCACGGACGAAGCTGCGCACCGGATGGCTCGCCGGCCGCTTGCCCAGCCAGCGATAGCCGGTCTCCGGATCGGAGAAGAACCGGCGCTGGAGCCAGTTCGTGCCGGTCTTGTGGTATCCGATGTGGATCAGGACGCTCATCGGCCGTCGACTTCCGGGCTAGCCCAGCGTCAGCGCCGCGGCCGTGGCCGACTGCTCGATCATGCGCGCCACTGCCGCGCGAGCGGAGCCGGCATCGGTTACCGCGTCGAGGCGACCGAACGGCGGGCGGCCGAGGAAATACGAGGCGAGCCGGAGATCGCGGTCGGCCGGAGGATCGTCGGCGGGACGCACGGCCACCGCCGGCCGCCCGAGCAGTGCGGCGACGTACGACTCGCTTCCGTACGTCCCGGCATAGCCGTCCGCGTGGGAGATCACGGCCGCCGCCCGAATGGGGTCGAGTCCGTCCAGCCGCACGACCGGCACGCCCGCGTCGATCTCGACGCCGCGAACGGCGACGAACGGCCCGGGCGGCGTGGCGATGCCCGCATCGGCCGGCGCCACGAGCGGCTCGAACTCGAGCAGCCGCCGCTGGATCCGGCGGTCCGGCCTGTGCGCGGCCAGCGCCTCGCGCCGCGACTCGACCTCGTCCCAGTGGAGGATCAGGTACCGCTCCGCCTCCACGCCGGTCAGCGCCGGCAGGGCCTCGGCGTCCACGATCTCCTCGGCGTCGATCAGGCGGGCGCCGAGACCGTCGTACCACCAGGCCGAGCCCGGCCGGCGGAGGACGAAGAGCCTGTCGTGCAGGCCGGCGAAGGCGACCTGGGCCCAGCGCAGGTAGGGGATCCAGTACAGGATCTCGCCGACCTCGTCGCCGAGCCAGGGCCCGGCCACGACAGGGGCGCCGGAGGCGTGGCGGGCGACGTTCCGGGCACGCCGCCGCAGATGGTGCTCGGGGCCGTGGCGATCCTCGCGCCGGTGCCTCCGTTCCTCGGCCCGCCGGGCGGCGAGGCGCGCGAACGGCCGCAGCGCGAACCGGACGGGTCGCCGCAACGCGGGGCCGCGGTCGGGCTGCGGCGCGGGCTGCCTGGCCCAACTCCTCGATCGCATCCGCCAGCTGCTCGGATCCCGACACGTCCAGCCCCAGCGGCCGGACGAACCAGCGCAGGAAGCGCTCGTTCCGAACCCGGTCGACGTGGCCACGCAGCGACTCCTCGAGCTGGGCGGCGTGCTCGGCGAACGTCCGGCCGACGATCAGCTCCCCTGCGGTGCCGTCCTCGAGGTAGTGGAAATGGAGCGTCCCCTCCTGGGTGAAGCGGAAATCGTCCGCGAGCACGGTGTGCACCGGGCGGCCGACGATGGCGCCCTCGATCTGCGCGGTCGTGTTGATGCCGATCATCGCCGCCGAGTGGTAGATCGAGTCGAAGTAGTTCCGGCGCCCGGCCTCGTCGGACGGGTCCTGGTCGTGCCGCGGCCAGACGACGGCGTGTGGATCGTCCAGCTCGATCCCCTCCCACTGGGCCGCGAACAGCGGATGTGGACGGACGAGGATCCCCGCCTCCGCCAGCAGCCCACCGTGGGCGCGCAGCTCGCCGATCCAGCGGCGGACGAACGCGGGCTCGTCCGGAGCGACGAAGCCCGACGAGCAGACGTAGACGGCGAAGGGACGGTCGGCGGACAGCCCGACCTCCGCACAGAAGTCGTCGCGCGGGCGGCTCGGCGCCCACTCGAACCAGTGGTCGAACGGCTGCGCGCCCGTGACCACGACCCGGCCGCGGGGAACCCCGTGCAACTCGACCGCCTCGCCGGCCTGGACCTCGTTCCAGACGAACACCCGGTCTGGCACGTCGCGCAACAGGCCCTTGTTGGTCAGATTGTCCCAGCTCAGCACCGGATAACCGGTGCGGACGCCGGTCCGCCGGGCCGCGCGGAGCCAGTCGCTCTGCGACGAACCCAGCTCGATCAGCGGCGTAATCAGCAGCAGGTCGTAGTCGTGCGCGTCGAAGTAGCGGACCGGCGCGGGCGGTGGGGGCAGGCAGCGCTCGACCCGGCGCAGCGTCCCGAGAGCGGCGGCCACGCCCGGCCGCCCCACGGCGCGCGCGACCCGGGCCACACGTCTTCCGGCCGCGGGTGCGTTGCGCTCGGCGCGCGCGCGGAGCTTCTCGGCGTCGCGGTAGCGGGGCTCGAGGTAACGGAGGTAGTCGATCGTCGCCCGCACTTTCCTGGCCAGGGGGTCCCACTCGGAGGGGCGCCCTCCCGGGACGTGGCCGAAGGTGATCGACGGAAACTCGTCGGCGAGCTGCTTCAGGTCGCGGGCGGACTCGGCCGTCTTCACGCGCTTGAAGACGACGTGGACCCGGTGGCCGCGCTCCGCGAGCAGCCCGAGCGTGCGTGCGAACGGCGTCACGCCGGCGTGGTGCAGCACGAAGAGGATCTTCACGTTGCTCCGACGGGCAACGGCTCCCGGGCCAGCAGCGCGAGCGGCTCGGGCTCGTCGGGCGAGACCGCCAGCACGGCGCCGTAGGGCCCCGGCGCCAGGCGGGCGAGCAGACGGAAGTCCTCCGCGTCCTCCGGGGCCGGCTCGGCGACGACGGCCGGGCGGCCGGCGAGGATCGCGACGCAGGCGGCGGCTCCGAACGAGCCGACGAAGCCCGAGGAACGGACGATCACCTCGGTCCGGGCCTCGCCGACCAGCCCTGCGAGCGACCGGTGCTCGGCCGCGGGCGGAGGAAACGCCCCGTCGACGGACACGAACTTCTCTGCCGTGTCGGGTGCCGGGAGGGGGGCGAACTGGAGGCGGCGATCATGGAGGCGGGCGAACGGGTCGGTGGCGGCGAGCGTTTGCACATGCCGCTCGACCAGCCCGGGCTCGAGGTAGACGACCTCCGGCGCCGCCAACACGGTCAGCACGTCCTCGCCCTCCTCGAGGGCGACGACGCGAGCGTCGAGATCCTCGTACCAGTGGACGGCCTCAGGGCGCGCGGCGACCGCGAGCCGGCCGCGGAGCTCTGGCATCGCGAGGAGTGCCCAGCGCAGGAAGGGGATCCAGTAGAGGAGCTCGCGGGTCTCGCTGCCGGGCCAGCGCTCGGCCGCGATCGCCGTCTCTGGGCCGGCCTCGGCCAGCCGACGAACTGCCGCCTTCAGCTCCGCCGACGGCTCCAGCCGCGAACGCGACTGCTTCTGCCGCCGCCGCTCCGCCGCCGCCCGCGCCGCCAGCGGCCGAAGCCCGAGCCGAACGAGCGGTCCGGCCGCGGGTCCGCGCCCGGGCGACAACGAACCCTGCCGTCCGAGCTCCTCGATCGCGTCGACAGCCAGCGCGGTGGCGGCCACGTCGAGCCCGAAGGGTCGGACGAACCTGCGCAGGAAGCGCTCGTTCAGATCGCTGGGCACCTCGCCGTCGACGGCCCGCTCCAGCTGCGCGGCGTGCTCCTCGAGGGTGCCCGCTGCGTGCAGGTGGCCGAACTGGTCGTCGGCGAGGTAGCGGAAGTGGAGCGTTCCGGCCTGGGTGTCCGCGTACTGGGCATCGAGGATCGTGTACACCGGCCGGCCGACGATCGCCGCCTCGATCTGCGCGCTGGTGTTGATCCCGACCACCGCGGCGCTGTGGTGGATCGAGTCGAAGTAGTTCTGCCGCGCCTCGCCCGCCAGCGGAAACTCGCCGTGCGCCGGCCAGATCGCGACCTGCGCGTCGTCGATCCGCAGGTCGCGGAACCCGGATGCGGCGAGCGGGTGCGGCCGGACGAGCAGCCCCGCGTCGCGCAAGCGTTCCGCCGCGGGCGCGGACCGCCTCGACCCAGCGGCGGACGAACCGGGGCTCGTCGGGTGCGATGAACTCGGACGAGCCCACGTAGAGCACCAACGGGTGGGCCGGGTCGAGGCCGGCTGCGGCGCAGAGCTCGTCGCGCGTCCGCCCCGGCTGCCAGTCGAACCAGTGGTCGTAGGCGGGGGCGCCGGTGACGACGACGCTCTCCGGCCGGACGCCGTGAAGCTCGACCGCCTCGCGCTTCTGGAGGTCGTTCCACACGAGTACCTGGTCGGGCGCGTCACGCAGCAGCCCCTTGTTGGTCAGGTTGTCCCAGCTGCGCACCGGGAACGAGACGGGGATGCCGAGCCGCTTCGCGGCGCGCACGAGGTCGGCCTGGTACGTGCCGAAGCCGATCAGCGGCGTGATCAGCAGCACGTCGGGGCGCTCGTCCCGCAGGAACGCCAGAGCCCGCGGCGGAGGGTCGATGCAGCGCTCCACGCCCTGCAGGACGCGCCGCGACGCCGCCGGGCCGCCCGGAATCGGCCCCACCGCGCTCCCCAGCCGTCGACCGGCCGGAGGAGCCTCAGACTCGGCCCGAGCACGCAGCTTCGGCGAGTCGCGGTAGACCGGCTCGAGGTAGCGCAGGTAGTCGATCGTCCGACGGAGCGGCCCGGCCAGGTCGCTCCAGCCCGACTGGCGGATGAACGGATGCTCGACGACGGTGATCCGAGGGCTGGCGGCGACGAGCTCGGCCATCTGCGCCTGCGACTCCGGCGACTTGACGTCCCGGCAGGCGATACGGACCTCGTGGCCGCGCTCGGCCAGCAGCCGGACGACGGGCGCAAGCGTCCGCAGGTTGGCGGTGTTCTTGATGACGAGAAGGATGGTCATCGCTGCTCGCCTGTCCGGAACGACGGGCCGCAGGCGAAATGGTAGTCGGCGGTCAACGCGCCGCCGCCTCGATCGCGTCGGCGACGATCGGCGTCGCCGGGCGGTCGAGCCCCCGCGGCCGCACGAACGCGAGCAGGAAGGCCTCGGCGCCGGCCGCGGCGGCCCCCGGGTCGTCCAGCGCCGCGCCGAGCTGGCCGAGGTGCTCGTCGATGGAGCCGGCGACTCCCAGCGCGGCGCCCGCAGCGGCCCGCAGCTCCTGGAAGTGCGGGGTTCCCTCCTGGGTCTCCGCGAACGCTTCGTCCCGGATCGTCAGCACCGGCCGGCGCTGGATGAAGGCCTCGACCATCGCGCTGGTGTTGATCCCGACGACCGCGGACGCGTGGTGGATCGAGTCGAAGTAGAGCGCGTCGTCCTCTCCGCTCATCGGCATCGTCGGCGGGGTTCGCGGAGCGACCACCGCCCCGAGCCCGGTGAGGTCCTCGTCTGCCCAGCTCTCGACGTTGTAGGGGTGCGGGCGGATCAGGGCCGCGGGTGAGTCGCCGGCCGCGCGGAGTGCCTCGAGCCAGCGGCGGACGAACGGGATCTCCCGCTCCGGCGGCGCGATGTTCGGCGAGGAGCCGACGTACACCACGTAACGCGTCTCTTCGAGCCCGACCTTCGCGGCGAACTCTTCCGGCGTGGTGCTCGGCTCCCGGTCGAACCATGGGTCGAAGAGCTGGGCGCCCGTGACGACGACGCTCTCCCTGGGCACGGAGTGCAGCTCGGCGGCATCGCGGCGCTGGAGCTCGTTCCAGACGAGGGTCGCGTCGGGGCGCGCCTTCACCACGCCCTTGGTCGTCAGGTGGTCCCAGCTGCCGACCCCGAAGACCGAGGGCACGCCGATCCGCCGGGCCGCCTTGACCGTGTCGGTCTGCCGTCGGTTCCGGCTGCTGCGGCCGATCAGCGGCGAGACGAAGACCACGTCCGGCCGGAGATCGGCCAGCGCCGAGGACACGCTCACGTCGGCCGGGACGAGCCGCTCGAGGCCGAGCGTGACCGCCAGCCCGGCCCGGCCGGCGCGCGACCCGTAGGGAAGCCCGGTCAGCCGGTGCAGCGTCCCGTCCAGGTTCCGCTCGAGGCGGCGGCGTAGGTAGGGCGCGTCGGCGAAGCGCGGGTCGAGGTAGTGCAGGTAGTCGGACGTCGCTCTGAGCCGCTCGACCGCCCCCTCGTAGCGCCGCGAGGCAGGCGGCAACGGCTCCACGACGCCGACCACGCCGGAGCCGTCGAAGGAGGTCGCCCCGCGGCCGCGCTTGCCCGGGTCGTCGTAGCTCACGGCCACGTCGTGGCCTCGCTCGGCGAGCAGCCGGATCGTCGATCCGTAGATCCGGACGTACGCCGGAGACGCGAGCTGGAAGAGGATGCGCATCGGCGGCCGTGGTCACGCCTCGCCGGCGTGCGCGACGCGAGCGGCACGCGTGGCAAGGGGAGCGAGCAGCGGCCGAAGCGCGCGCAGCGGCGCCGGCGTTCGCTGCGGTGCGGGAGCGGAGCCGGCTGCGAAGCGCTCGACCTCGTCGACGAACAGAGGCGTCGCGACCACGTCGACTCCGTGCGGGCGGACGAACTCCGCCACGAACCGCTCGGAGCGGCCGTCGTCCCCGTCCACGATCGCGCGCGCGAGCTGGGCCGCGTGCTCGTCGAGCGTCCGCGCGACGGTGAGCAGCCCGCCGCCGACCTCCAGCAGGTAGCGGAAGTGGAGCGTGCCCTGCTGGACGCGCTCGTACTCGGGGTCGAGCACGGTCAGCACGGGCCGGCCGACGATTGCCGCCTCGATCATCGCGCTCGTGTTCAGGCCGACGACCGCGCCGGCTGTGGTGGATCGAGTCGAAGTAGTCGGCCTTCGACTCGTCGTCGGTCGGCGCGTGGCCCGCCCGGGGGAACACGACGACGCCGGGGATCTCGACGCCGTCCCAGGCGTCGGGCCGCTTCGGGTGCGGACGGACGAGCACGCCCAGTTCTGCGACGGCATCGCCCCGCGTGCGCAGCGCCTCCGTCCACCGCCGGACGAAGTCGACCTCCGACTGGCCCGTCCAGGGCGAGCAGCACGCGTAGAGCACGAACGGCCGATCGGGATCGAGGCCCGACGCGGGCGGCGAACTCGGCGCCGCGGGCGCGGCTGCCACTCGAACCACTCGTCGAAGCACTGCGCCCCGGTGACCACCACCTGCGCGGGATCGACCCCGTGCAGCCGCCTGGCCTCGTCGCGCTGCACCTCGTTCCAGACGAAGAGTCGGTCCGGAATGGGGCGGATCACCGACTTGCTGGACAGGTTGTCCCAGCTCTTGACCAGCACCGCCGTGCGCAGCCCGAGCGCCTGGGCGGCGCGGAGGAAGTGCCGGCTGCACGGAGCGCAGGCCCAGGTACGGCGTGAAGAGGACGACGTCGGGCCGGCGGTCCAGGAGATACCGCTCGATCTCGGCGTTCGTCGGGAGCGCGGACTCCGCCAGCTGGAAGCCGCCGGCGATCGTCCGCCGTGCCAGCGCGCTCTTCGCGAGCGGCGTGCGGGCGAGGGCGGCCGCGGGCTTCGGCGCCCGCTTCCGCGCCCGCGCGCGGTAGGTCTCGTTGAACTGCGGCCCGAGGAACTCGAAGAGGTCGACCGACGAGCGCAGGTCGGCGCCCAGCTCGAGCCAGCGGTCGCGTGCCGGCGACACCGCCGCCTCGACCGTGACGTGCGGGCGCGGCGATCTCCTCGAGCAACCTGTCGCGCCAGCCGATCTCGCGCTCCTCGTGGATCGCGATCAGGACCTCGTGGCCGCGCCGCCCGAGCTCGCGGATCACGGACTGGTAGCTCGTCAGCGAGAGCGGGGTCTCGGCGGAGAGGAGCACCTTCACGAGGCCGGCCCGGGACGTCCGCCGAGCTTGCGCGCCTCCAGCGCCACCTTCAGGCGCACCTGGCGGAAGAAGAAGGGGATGCGGATCAGGGCGAGCGGCGGGCGCAGGAGCACGAGCCACGCCGCATCCGGCTGCCGCTCGTGCGGCCCGCGCTCGCACGAGCTGCTCGACCGCGTCGACGAAGACGGGGGTCGCCGGCACCTGGACGCCGTTCGGCCGGACGAACAGCTCGGTGAACCGGCGCGCTGCCTCCTCGCCCTCGGTGTCGCGGCCGGCGACGACGTCCCCGAGCCGCCGGACGCACTCGTCGAGCGACTCGGAGACCTGGACGAGCCCGCCGCCGATCTCCCGCAGGTAGCGGAAGTGGAGAACGCCCCCCTGTGAGGCGGCGAACTCGGGCACGGTGATCGTGTGCACCGCCTTGCCGATGATCCCGGCCTCGATCATCGCCGTGGTGTTGATCCCGAAGGCGACGGCCGAGTGGTGGATCGAGTCGAAGTAGTCGGCGCGGGTCGCCTGCTCGGCCGGGAAGTCGACGTTCTCGGGCCACACGACGACGCCTTCGAGATCCGAGAAGTCGCGCGTCCTCCACTCCTCGACCCGCTTCGGATGCGGCCGCACCAGGATGCCCGCCGTACGCAGCGCCGGCTCGTCGCTCGCCCGGACTGCCTCGATCCACCTGCGGCAGTAGTCGGCCTCGATCATCGTCGTCGGGAAGAGCGCGCCGCCGAGGTAGACGATGTACGGCTTCGACGGATCGAGCCCGACGCGCGCGCAGAACTGCTCGCGCGGCCGCGGCTGCCAGCCGAACCAGTGGTCGAAGCACTGCGCGCCCGTCGACACGACCCGGTCGGCGGGGACGCCGTGGAGCCCGGTTGCCTCCTCCTTCTGCGTGTCGTTCCAGACGGTGACGAGGTCGGGGACGACGCGGAGCAGCTGCTTGCTGGACAGGTTGTCCCAGCTGGCCACGCAGATCGCGGTCGGCACGCCCGTCGCGGCGGCGCTGCGCGCGTAGTGCACGTCGGTCGAGGCGGGCATCAGGTGCGGGGTGACGAGCACGACGTCGGGATGCTCGTCGCGGACGAACCGCTGAACGCGCTCGGACAGTGGAATCGCGCGATCGCAGAGGTCGAGCAGCCGAGACCATGCGCGCAGCCCGGTCGGCGACGCCATGCCCGGGACCCGCATGAGCTGCTGGAAGGCCTCGGGCGCCCGCCGCCGGGACCGTTGCAGCAGGTAGGGCACGCGGTCCTCGCCGAGCTGGAGAAAGTAGACGTAGTCGAGCGCGCCGCGCACCGGCCGCGCGACGCGGAACCACGGGTCGCGGCGCCAGGCGAGGGTGTGGCTCCATGAGAAGTTCGGGTGCCGCTCCATGCGGGCGAGCCAGGCCTGCTCGAGCGGCCCCGGCGCCCCCTCTTCGCGTTCGAAGACCAGCTGGACCGTGTGGCCCCGCTCGATCAGCTCGCGGATGACCGAGTCGAAGAAGCGCAGGTAGCGGCCCGAGGTGCTCCATGAAGAAGAGCACCCGTAACGGCTGCCTGGCCTCCCCAGACGCCGGTTCAGGAGCCGATGCGGCTGACATCCCACGTCGCGTCGTCCGACTCGTCCAGCTCGACGTCGGCCACGGGGAGGAAGACGAAGCCGACGGGCAGGTCCTCCTCTGCGCCGTTGCGGCTGCCCGGCGCCACGACTGCGTCGAAAGCGGCCAGCTCGCGGGGAGGAGCGGGTTCGTGCCCGACGATCGCGATCTCGACCGTGAGCCGCGCGCGGTACGACCGCTCGTCGAGGAGACCCTCGGGGACGGTGACGCGGAGCCGGTAGACGCCCGGCTCGGGAGCCTCCAGGCGCTCCGGCTTGCGCAGCTGGGCGACGCCACCGCGCTCGTCGGCGAGCTCCAGCCCGAATCCGAGCTCGAGCTCCTTGCGCAGGACGTGCACCTCGAAATCGACGTGCGACGGGCCTGGGCCGATCCGGACCGGCTCCTGACCGTCGGCGAGCAGCGC
Organism: uncultured Actinomycetes bacterium; assembly: GCA_963808815.1. Classification (GTDB taxonomy): domain Bacteria; phylum Actinomycetota; class Thermoleophilia; order Gaiellales; family Gaiellaceae; genus DATBLE01. The sequence continues at coordinate 66,407 of CAWEGI010000013.1, forward strand.
GGTGACCGGCACCGCATGCGATTCCACCTTCTCGACCGTGTTCCGGTGCAGCTCGGCGGCGACCTCGACCGGGCGACCGCGGTAGACCACCTCTCCGCTCTCGATCCAGATCACCTGGTCGGAGAGGCCGGCGACGCCTTCGATGAACCTGCGCCCCGCCTGGATCACGGCCGCGCCCTCGGTCTTCCGCTGGGCCACCAGATCGAGACACCGGGCGGCGAAGGCGCCGTCATCCTGGAGGCTGTTGTCGACCACGTAGAGCGTCGCGTCCATGTGCAGCGCGGCCGAGACGGCCAGCCGCAGCGTCCTGTACCTCGCCCGGTTCGCGACCTCGTCGAGGGCGGCGAACTCCTCGATCTCGTCCCAGCGGGCATCGATCAGGCTACGGGGCCAGTGGAAGTACCGGGCCATCACGTTCACCGCCTTGCGGTCGCTGTCGACCCCCATCAGACGTCTCAGTTCGCTCATGGTGATCGGCGCCACCAGCCCGCGGACGAGCACGCGACCGGTCGAGGGCGGCACACCGCCGATCAGGATGCGCACGATGGTCGCGATGGCCTTGCCGTCGGTGCCGGCGATCCCCATCCCCTCGCCGCGACGGACGTCGAAGCTGAGCTCGCGGAGTGCGGCGGCGTCGTCCCCGAGGTAGTCGTCGTCGTCCTCGTCCTCGTCCTCGTCGTCCATCAGCAGGTCTTCCACCTCCTGCCCCGTCCGTCCGGCGAGGCCGCTCTTGGGCAGAACGCGGGCGAGCCAGCGCGGAACTCCCTTGTAGGGGGGAGGCAGCGCCCGGCTGATGCCCTCGACCGAGACGATCACGTCCTCGGGCAGCGAGGCGGCCTCGGCCGCGGAGAGGGTGCGATGCATCAGAGGCGCGCGACCGCCGCGCGCTCGAACCGGCTCGCGAACGTGAAGCCGCCGACCACCAGCACGACGAGCCCGACAAGGGTCGTGATCAGCGACGTCGTCGCCGGCGGCGAGGTGCTGAGGAAGCCGAACTGCACCATCTCCACCGGCCCGGTGAGCGGGTTGAACTGGACGATCGTCCTGTACTTCTGAGGGATGTGGTCGATGTCGTACACGATGGGCGTGACCATCATCCAGAACTGGATCACGTACATCTGGATGTAGCGCACCTCCTTGGTCACCTGCATCAGCGGCCCCGTGATCAACCCGATCGCCAGGCCGAAGCAGAGCAGGAGGAGGAGGCCGACGAAGCCGATCGACCACTGCGGGAGCGGCGCCAGGTAGTTCTGGCCCGTCTTGATCGAGTAGTACGCGATCGTCCCGAACGCGAGGATCGAGTGGATCGTGAAATCGACGACCGCCGGCGCGCCGGCCGCCACGCTGGCGAGCGAACGCGGCAGGTGGAGGCCCTTGGAGAGCGCGCGCGTCATCCGCACCGAGCGCATGCCCCAGTGGAAGCTGCGCTCGAAGAGGATCCAGGCCGCCTGCGAGAACGAGATGAAGATCAACGCCGGGCGCTCGCCGTACTGGAGGGCCAGCACGCCGCCGAAGAAGAACGTGGTGCTGAGGATCTGGATGCCGGGGCGCAGGAAGATCCAGAACCAGCCGAGATACGTCTGCCGGTAGCGCTTGAGGATGAACTGCGTGGCCGTGTGGCGCATCAGCTGGCGGTGGTACCAGGCCTCGCGCATGCGCGGCAGCGCGCCGTGCTTGTACGGCTCGATGGCGACGACCGGGAGCTCCTTTAGCCGAGGCGTCTGCTGCGGTCCCTGCTCGGTGACCGCGCTCATCCGCTCCGCTTCGAGAAGCCCGTGCTGTCCACTATTCGTGTCTCTGCCATCCGCTCCACCCGCCGCCGAGGCGGCCGGAAACGCCTCCAAGTCTAGCCGCGGCCTCCGTCGCCCTATCCTGTTGGCCGATGGAAACCCGGTCGCCGCGCCTGCTGGTCGTCTCCAGCGCCCCTCCCGTGAAGCGCCTCCCGGCGCTTTTCCTCGAGCTGCTCGACTCCGGAGCCGACCTGGTGTTCTCGACGCCGCCGGACGGGCTGCCGGAGAGCCTCCGGACGCGCGTCGCAACCGTCGACCTGCCGCTGCGGCCGCCGAACGAGTCGGTGGCGGTTCTGCGCGCCGCGGCCGATCTGGCGCGGTACCTTGGCCCCGAGCTCGCCGACGCGCGCTGGCCGAGGAGAAGGGCGACACGACGCTTGCTGAAGCTCGTCGGCCACCCGGACGCCAACCGGATCGCCGCGCGTGCGGCCGACTTCGAGCTGCCGGCCGAGGTGCAGGCGACCGCCGGCCGCGCCTTCCGCGACCTGGAGCAGCTGATCCCGGCCGATGAGACCCTCGTCGACACGATCGACCGGCTGGCGGTCGACGCGGTGCTGATCGTCTCGCGCTGCCTCCTGGGCGGCCCCGAGCCCGAGGTGATCAAGGCGGCACGACGGCTCGGCATCCCGTCGGTCATGCTCGTCTGGAGCTGGGACAATCTCTCCAGCAAGGCGGTCCAGAACGAGCATCCCGGATCGCCTGCTCGTCTGGAACGAGCTCCAGGCACGCGAGGCGGTCGAGCTGCACGCGATGCGGACGGAGCAGGTGACCGCCGGTCGGCGCGGCCAACTTCGACGCGTTCTTCGAGGAGCTCGCGACCGTGGAGCCCGCCAGCTGCACCCGCCGACCGTCCTCTACCTCGGCTCCTCGCCGAAGGTCGCGCCCGTCGAGCGCGACGCTCTTCGACCGCTGGCTCGCCGCCGTGCGCCCCCTGGGAGCCCGGGTCGTCGCTCCGTCCGCATCCGGCTGCGCAGGATGCCTGGGCAGGCTGGGTCGCTCCCGAGGGCGTCGAGGTGATCGAGCCTCAGGCGAAGATCGAGCCGAAGGCGCTGTCGCGGCTCCTCGCGGAGGCGGACGCGGTCGTCGCGCTGAACACGAGCGCCGAGATCGAGGCGGCGATCGCCGGAAAGCCGGTGCTGACGTTCCGCGCGGGCGCCGGAGGCCCGGGGTCAGGAGGGGTCGATCCACTTCACCTACCTGCTCGAGCAGAACGGCGGCTTCGTCCTCGACGCGCCGACGCTCGACGAGCACGTCGAGAAGCTCGGCGCCGTCCTGCGCGGCGACTGGGACCCCGAGCCGCTCCGACTGTTCGTCGAGACGCTTCGTGCGGCCGAACGGCCTCGAGCGGCCTGTGACGCCGCTGCTCGCGGAGGCAATCCTCGAAGCGGCACGCGTCGGAGTCGCGCCCGCGGGCGGCACCACGGCGACTGCCGGCGCGGGTCGCCCGAAGGGCGAGCCGCGCATCCTCGTGTTCACTCCTCCGGGCCTCACGCGGTTCATCCCGGACGTCTTCCTCGAGCTGCTCGCGGCCGACGCGACGCTGCTCTTCTCGGGGCGGCGGCAGAAGCGGCCCCGGATCCCGGCCGAGCTGAAGTCGCGCCCGCAGGTCGAGTTCGTCGAGCTGCCGGTCGAGGAGCCGAGCCGCGCTCGAGCTGCTGCGCGCGTTCCGCGACGCCGTCCGCTTCCACGACCCGGAGCTGGAGGTCGCCTCCTGGCCCCGCCGGCGCGCGACGCGGCGGCTGCTCAAGCTCGCCGCACCACGCGACTGGAGGCGCGATCTGCCGGAGCTCGAGCAGCTCCGGATCCCGCACGAGACGTGCGCTCGGATCGACGACGCGCTCGCCGACCTCGAGCGGCTGATCCCGTCCGCCGGCCGAGCTCCGCGACGCGCTCGAGGCGATGGACGTCGACCTCGTCTTCCTGGTCACGCGCTGCACGCTTTCGGGTCACGAGGGCACGGTCGTCAAGGCGGCGCGGGCCCTCGGCCTCCCGACGCTGATGCTCGTCTGGAGCTGGGACAACCTCTCCAGCAAGGCCGTCCTGCACGAGCATCCCGACCGGCTGCTCGTCTGGAACGAGACGCAGGCACGCGAGGCGGAGGAGCTTCACGGCGTCCCGCCCGAGCGGGTCGAGGTCGTCGGCGCGCCCAACTTCGACCGCTTCTTCGCCGCGGTCGACGCCGCAGGCGATCGCCGAAACGGCGAAAACGATCGTCTACCTCGGCTCCTCGACGAACGTGGCGCCGGACGAGCCCACGATCTTCGCCCGCTGGCTCGAGGCCGTACGCGCCGAGCCGAGCCTCCGCGACGCCGAGGTCGTCGTCCGCCCGCATCCGGCCGGCGAGGCCTGGCTGGACTGGACGCCGCCCGGACCGCGCGTCTCGCTGCAGCGGCCCGAGCAGAAGGTCGAGACCGAGGCGCTCGCCGAGCTGCTCGCCCGGGCCGACGCCGTCGTCGCCCTGAACACGAGCGCCGAGATCGAGGCGGCGATCGCCGGCCGGCCGGTGCTGACGTTCCGTGCAGGCGAGGACGCGCCCGGCCAGGAGGGCTCGATCCACTTCGCCTACCTGCTCGAGCAGAACGGCGGCTTCGTGCTCGACGCCGACACGCTCGAGGAGCACGTCTCGCGGCTGGCGGGTGTGCTCGCCGAGCAGGCCCGACCCCGGCCCGCCTCGAGCGCTTCGTCGAGCGCTTCGTGCGCCCGCGGGGGATCGACGAGCCCGTCGCTCCGATCGTCGCGGCCGCGGCGCTCGAGCTCGTCGGCGCCCAGCCCGCCACGCTGGGCGGCGCTGCGTGAGGCTGCTCGTCAGCTCGTCGCCCGTGGTCGCTTGCGCGCTGGCTCCCGGGGTCGTCGGTGAGCTCCTCGACAGCGGCGCCGAACTCGTCGTCGCGAGCCCGGAGGGCACCGACCCGCTTCCCGAGACGGTCGCACGGCCACCCGAACGTCTCGGTCGTCGAGCTGCCGTTCGACCCACCGCGGGCTCCGATGACCGACGTGCGCCTCTTCAGGGCGCTGGCCGACCTCGTCCGCTTCTACCGGCCCGAGCTCGGCGAGGCCGACTGGCCGCGCCGGCGGACGGCGCAGCGCGTGCTCGACTTCGCCGGCCACCCGGACGGCCGCGAGGCCGCCGTGCGGCTCGCTGCTGTTCAGAGTGCCGCCCGACGCCCAGGCGAAGGCGGAGGAGGTGCTGAGCGCGATCGAGCAGCACATGCCGGCCGAGCCGCAGCTCCTGGCCGCGGTCGAGGCGGTCGGCGTCGACGCCGTGTTGCTGATCTCTCGCTGCAGCCTCGGCGGCGGCCGAGCGCGACCTGCTCAAGGTCGACGCGCGCGCTCGGGCTGCCCTCTCTGATGCTCGTCTGGAGCTGGGACAACCTCTCCAGCAAGGCGGTCCTGCACGAGCACCCCGACCATCTGCTCGTCTGGAACGAGCTGCAGGTCGACGAGGCCGAGCGGCTCCAGGGCTTCCCGCGCGAGCGTGTACACGCGACTCGGGGCTCCGAGCTTCGACGATTTCTTCGCCGCCCTCGAGACAGGTCGAGCGGCCCGCCCGCGATGGCAAGACGATCCTCTACCTCGGGTTCGTCGAAGAACATCTCGCGCGAGGAGCCCGAACGTGGTGTTCCCCGAGTGGCTGGCCGCCGTCCGGGCCGCGCCCGACTCGGCTCGTACGGGACGCGAAGATCGTCGTCCGGCCGTACCCGGGCGGCGGCGCCTGGCGCCGCTGGCGGCCCGAGTCCGCCGACTTCACGGTCGAGCGAGGCAAGAAGCTCGCGCCCGCCGGCCTGGCCCGCGCGCTCGCCGCGCGTCGACGCGGTCGTCGCGTTGAACACGAGCGGCGAGCTCGAAGCGGCGATCGCCGGCCTGCCGGTCGTCACGTTCCGCGCCGGGGCCGGAGCGCCCGGGCCAGGAGGGCTCCGTGCATTTCGAGTACCTGCTGGAGCAGAACGGCGGCTTCGTGATCGACTCTCGCGACCTCGACGAGCACGTCCGCAACCTCGGACGCGTCCTGCGCGGCGGGCACGACCGCGGGCGCCAACGTGCGTTCGTCGAGAGCTTCGTCCGCCCTCGCGGGCATCGACCGGCCCGTCTCGCCGGCAGTGGCGGACACGATTCTGGAGCGCGCCGCACGGTGAGGATCGGGATCGTGCACGGACGGAAGTACTACCTCCGCAACATCACTTCGGCGCTCGACGCGCTGGCCGAGCGCGACCACGAGCTCGTCTTCGCCATGTCCGAGCGGAAAGCGTTCACCAGGAGGCTCCCCTCTTCGCTCAGAGGCCATGCCCGCGTCTCGACGGCCGTCTACCCTGCCCGGCGCGACGACGGCCTCGAAGGCGGACAGCGGCTGATCCGCGCGCTCCGCGACGCCGCACGGTACGAGACGCTCGAGCTGCGGAACGCCCGCGCCAACCGCGCGCGGGCCTATCGCAAGCTCCAGGAGGCGTTTACGCGCGAGGGAATCTCGCTCGTGGTCGAGCCTCCCAGACGGGAGACGTCGACCAGGCACGACCGCGCCGACATTCGATTCGGTGCTCGCCGCGGTCGACCGGCTGATCCCGCCGAGCGAGCCGATGCGCGCGTTCCTCCGCGCGGAACAGCTCGACGTCGCGGTCGGGATCACCCGCGTCAACTTCGGCTACAACGAGGCCGGCCTCGTCCGGGCAGCCCAGGCGGGCGGCGTCCCGGTCGGCCTGATCGTCTGGAGCTGGGACAACCTGTCGAGCAAGGGGCTGTTGCACGAGCCGCCCGACCGGCTCTTCGTCTGGAACGAGCTGCAGGCGCAGGAGGCCGTCGAGCTCCAGGGGCTCGACCCCGCGACCGTCGAGGTCACGGGTGCCCCCCGCTTCGACACGTTCTTCGCCCTGCGGCCGTCAGCCGACCGGGCCGAGCTGCTCACCGCGGACGGTCTCGACCCCGGCCGGCGGACGATCCTCTACCTGGGCTCGTCGGGGTTCGTGACGAAGTCCGAGCCGGACTTCATCGACGAGTGGGTTCGCGCGCTCCGCGCCTCTGCCGAGCCGTCGCTCAGGGACGCGAACGTGCTCGTCCGGGCGCATCCCGGAGCCTCCGACGAGCCGGCCTGGACGGCCTGGTCGCCGGAGGACGGCTCCGTTGCCGCCCCGGTCTCGCGCGCGCGGGCGCAGCAGCTGTTCGACCAGCTGTTCGTCGCCGACGCCGTGGTCGCGCTGAACACGAGCGCCGAGCTCGAGGCGGCGATCGTCGGCCGGCCCGTGCTCACCGTCACGATCGGAGACCGCGCGCCCGGCCAGGAGGGCACCTCGCACTTCTCGTACCTGCTCGCCGGCCACGGCGGCTTCGTCGAGACAGCCGGGTCGCTGGAGGAGCACGTGCCGCAGCTCCTCCGGGCGCTCGAGGAGGACCCGCACGCCGACGCCCGCACCCGGTTCGTGGAGAGGTTCCTGCGGCCGCGGGGGATCGACCGTCCCGCCGGCCCGGTGCTCGCCGACGCGATCGAGCGGCTGGCCTCGGGCTAGCCTGCCGCGTGCTGCTCGACGTCGAGCAGCAGCTTCTTCTGCACCGACGGACGCACCTCCGCGAGCTTGTCGGCGATCTTCGCGCCCGCGGTGCCGTCGCCGAACAGCGTGCTCCGCTCGTACGAGCCGTGGGCGAGCTGGTCGCGGATCGCGTCGGCGATCGCGTCGCGGTCGTGCTCGACCTCGACCAGGTTGAGGCCACGCTCGCGGCCCTGCTGGCGCGAGCCGACGGTGACGGCCGGCGTCCCGAGGAACGAGCCCTCGCGCAGCGCCGCCGACGAGTTGCCGACCATGCAGGCGCAGTGCGCCATCAGCTTCACGAAGACCTCCGGCGGCAGGTTGCGGAAGAAGTGGAAGCCGTTCGCCCGGCCGAGCTCGCGGAAGGTGCGGATGCCCTTGGCGACGTCCTCGGAGCCGGCGTCGACGTTCGGCCAGAAGACGAGCGCCTGCATCTCCGAGCTCCGCGACCGCCTCGAGCGTCTGTTGCCATCTGGTCGAAGCCGTGGCCGTACTCGGTCGTCACCGGGTGCTGCATGACGAGCAGGAACGGCTGCTCGGGATCGACCGGCGCGCCGTGCCGCCGAACTGCTCGAGCACGTCGCGCCGGAGGCCGAGCTCGGTGCGCGCGACGAGGTCGATCGAGGGGCAGCCGACGTTGAAGACCCAGGCAGGATCCTCGCCCATCGCGATCACGCGCCGCGCGGCGAGCTCGGTGGCGGGGAAGTGGACGTGCGCGAGCTTCGTCACCGCGTGGCGGACGCTCTCGTCGATCGAGCCGGAGACCTCGCCGCCCTGCGTGTGCGCGACCGGGATGTTCATGTACGCCGCCGCGACCGCGGTCGCGATCGTCTCGAAGCGGTCGGCGACCGTGACGACGATGTCCGGCTGGAGCAGCTCGAAGACAGTCGGCAGCTCGAGCAGGCCGAGGCCGGTCGACTTCGCCATCGTCGCCGGCGTCTCGCCCTCGATGATGAAGCGGATCGTCGCGTCCGGCGCGAAGCCGTCCATGGTCAGCACCTCGAGCGCGTTGCCGAACCGCTCGAGCACGAGCGACGCGCCGGCGACGAGCTGGAGCTCGAGGTCGGGGTGCTCGCGCACCGCCTCGAGCGCGGTCTTGATCCGGGCGTAGTTCGCGCGGCTGGCGACGACGACACAGACCTTGCGGCGCTCAGACAACGTCCGCCTCCTCGAGCTGGTGGTCGGCTTCGAGCGTCCGTGCCGCGCGGCGGCCGACGAGCTCCGGCAGGCGCAGCGCCGGGATCCCGTTGCCGGGTCGCTTCGTGGTCAGCATCTCCGGCTCGAGCACGGCGCCCTCCGGGATCTCGACCTTCGCGACGACGCTCTTCTCGAAGGTGGCGCGCGCCGGGTCGAGCGCGGGGTCGCGCTCCTTCAGGCCGTCGCCCATCGCCGCCTCGACCTGGCGGATCGCCCTCGACGAGCCGCGCCAGCTCCTCCGGCACGAGCGACGCGTGGTGGTCGGGCCCGTACAGCCGCTTCGACAGCGTGAAGTGCTTCTCGACGGCGACCGCGCCGAGCGCGACGGCCGCGATCGAGGTGTAGATGTCGGGCGTGTGGTCGGAGAGGCCGTACGGGACGCCGAGGCGCTCGCCCATGGCCGTCATCGCCCGCAGGTTGACGAGCTCGGGCGGGCAGGGGTAGTTCGAGGTGCACTGCATGACGAGGAACGCGCGAGCCTGCGTCGCGCAGCGATCGCGCGCAGCACGCTCGACGTCCTCCATCCCCGACATCCCGCTCGAGAGCAGCACAGGCTGCCCGGTCGCGGCGATCGCCTCGAGCAGCGGCGGGTTCGTCACCTCGCCCGACGCGATCTTGTAGACGGGCACGCCGACCTCCTCGAGCAGCGCGACCGCCTCGACCGAGAACGGCGACGAGAAGAACACGAGGCCGCGCTCCTCGGCGAACGCCTTCAGCCGGAGGTGGTCGTCCAGCGAGAGCTCCATCCGCTTCGTGAACTCGTAGCGGGGCTCGTCGAAGTGCGGCGGCGTCGGCGTGGAGGGGAGCATCTCCGCCTCGGCGATGTGCGTCTGGAACTTGACCGCGTCCGCGCCGGCCTCGGCGGCAGCCTCGATCAGCCGCTCCGCCTGCCGGATCGATCCGTCGTGGTTGTTGCCGATCTCGGCAATGGCGAAGACCCGCGGACCGAGCGCCCTTCCGTCGATCTGCACGGCGGTCACTGTAGCGGCGGCCGTCTCAGGATCCGCCGCAGCGGGTTGCCCCGCTCCAGCGAGTCGTAGCGTTTCTGGAGCTTCCGCAGCTCCTCCCGGGCGATCGCGCGGTCACGCTCGGCGCGGGCGAGATCGCTGCGCAACCCCGCCTCGTCCTTCCACGACCGCGCCGACAGATGGAACGCGTACTCCGCCTGCTCGCGCTCGGTCGCGTAGAAGACGTTCGGCTCGAACAGCGTGACCCCGTCGACGTCGTGCCGGATCCGCTCGAGCAGCAGCGGCCCGGTTCCCTCGCGGTCGACGGGGCCGTAGGTCGTTCGCGGCCGAACCTCGGCCATCGCCTTCGCGAGCAAAGGGTGCCCGGGGACGGTCCCGATCACCGCGTTCGAGACCCGGCCGGAGTCGAGCAGCCCGAGGAAGCACGACACGCCGTCGAGCAGCGGATCGACCGGCTTCAGGCACTCGAAGTCGGCATCGAGGTAGACGCCGCCGTGCCGGTGCAACAGCTCGAGCCGGAGGATGTCGGCGCGCTCCGCCGGCTGGCGCAGCAGGTTCGCGGCCTCGGTCAGCTCGAGGTCGCCCGGGAGGTCACGCTCCGTCCAGAGGCGGTGCTCCCAGTCAGGGTGGAAGCGATGCCAGCTCTCGCGCTCGACCGCGTACGGGAACGGCCCCTCGCCGAGCCAGATCTGGTGGAAGACGCGCGGGATCACGACCGGTCGCCGCGCTCGACGAGGAACCGGGCGAAGGCGAGGTCCTCGGGGGTGTCGACGTCGAACGACCGGTCGGGCGGCATCTCGTAACCGCGCACGTCGTCCGCCTCCAGCCCCCGCTCGACGACGTCGCGCCGGAATGCGTACACCGAGCCGTTCCGCACCCAGAGCTGCTCGAGCTCGTGTGACGGCGTCAGCCGGTCGTCCTCGAGGTACGGGAGCAGGCGGTCGCCGACGAGGCGCTTCATCTTCAGGGGGTGGTGGGCGGCGTCCGCGACGCGAGACCGTGACGACCGACTCGGCTCCACTCGACTCCAGCAGCGCGACCGCGCCGGCGACGTCCTCGGGAGCGGTGAAGGGCGACGTGCACTGGACGATCGCCAGCGCGTCGAAGTCGCCGAGCTCACGGAGCGCATGCAGGGCGAAGTCGCGGGCTCGGGCGGTCTCGGTCGAGAGCTCCGGCGGCCGGCGGAGCGCGACCACGTCGAGCCCGCCGGCCTCGGCGAGGATCGCGTCGTCGTCGCTGGAGACCGCGACCGTGTCGAAGCAGCCGGCGGCGAGCGCGGTCTCGAGCGCGCGGCGGACGAGCGTGCGGCCGCCGAGCAGCGCGAGGTTCTTGCGCGGGACGCGCGTCGAGCCGCCGCGCGCCGGCACGAGGCCGAGCGTCCTCACGCGACCCGCAGCTCCTCGATCATGGCCGCGGCGCCGCGGCCGAGCTCGTCCCAGTCGGGCTCGCGCGGCTCGCGCCGGCGCGAGCACGAATCCCCAGTGCCCGTCTGCCGAGAGCCGCTCGGCGACCGGCTCGAAGCCGGCTACGCCGGAAGAAGGCGACCGCGGTGTCGTGGGTCAGGTAGTACGGGTGGTCGATCTTGGCCGCGCCCTCGATCGTGCCCTGCTTCCGCGCCGCAATCAGCAGGTCGAGGACGTCGACGAACGCGTGGCCGTCGGCGGCGGTCATCCGCCGCATCGACTCGAGCGTGCCGCGCACGTCGAGCAGGTGGTCGATCGTCTGGCAGAGGAGCACGAGATCCCACCGGCGCTCGCCGGGATCGAAGTCCTCGGCGAAGCCGGCGATCGTCTCCATGCCGGCCGCGGCGGCGACGTCCAGCTCGTCGGGCGCCGGGTCGAGCACCGTTACCTCGGAGCCGAAGGCGTCCTCGATCGCGCCGCCGACGAGGCCGGTCGAGCCGCCGACGTCCATCACCGACCGGGCCGGCGAGTCGAGCGTTTCCCGCAGGAGCTCGACCAGCTCCTCGGCGTAGGCACGCTGATCGTCCTGCACGGTCTCGGCGTCGATGCGGCGGCCGTGGTACGCGCTGACGAGCGGGCGGTAGACGTCCTCGTAGAACGCGCCGTACTCGGCGGCGGTGAGCCGCGGCGAGAGGAAGCCGAGGCCGCAGCGACGGCACATCCGGAGCGAGGCGGAGTAGCCATAGCGGTCGCGCCGGGAGAGCTCGACCAGGTCGGCCGAGCCGCACAGATTGCACGTCGTGACCGGCTCGGTCTCGTGCGCCGCGTAGTCGTAGCCGACCGCAGCGATCCGTTCGGCGCGCGAAGCGGAATGAGAAACAGGCTGAAGCCTGTCACTCATGCTCGTACCAGCTGCGCGACGAGCGCGTCCCAGCCGCGGGCTGCTGCGGTCTCGACCGCACGCTCCCGGATCCCGTCGAGCACGGCAGGGTCGGTTGGCAGCTCCTCGCAGCGCTCGATGTCGATCACGTTCTCGAGGTGGACGTACTCCGGCGGGGAGAGCTCGTCGAGGTTGGTGATCACGACCGCGCCCGTCTCCATCGCCGCCGCCACGGACGTGTTGTTCGCGCGAACGCCCTTGTCGAAGAACGCCGCGAAGAACGTCGCCCGCCTGAGCTCGTTGTAGACGGCCACGTCGGAGAGGTTGCCGAGGAAGTAGAAGCCCGGGAAGACCTCGCGCATCTCGCGCGAAGACCGCCTCCGCGTCCTCGAGCGTCGCCGTCTCGTGGTTGGCGGCGGACACGTACACCTCGTACGGACCGCGGAGCGCGTCGAGCAGGCCGCGCAGCCGCCGGAACATGTCGGTGCGGACCTTGTGCGCCATCCCGAACGAGAAGACCGTCACCTCCGCCAGCTCGTACTGGCGCCGGTCGATGATCAGCCCCGGCGCCCACGCAGTCTCGGCGTTGCCGGTCAGCCCGCGGACGCCTTCGTAGATCTCGAGGTTGCCGCAGTGCACGCGCCGCGCGCGCCCGACCAGCTCGCGCTCGAGCTCGAGCCCGGACAGCTCGTGCAGGAACAGCTCGCCGTCCCAGCCGCCGAGGCGCTCGGCCAGTGCGGCTCGCGGTCGGCGATGTCGAGCTCGCTGACCTTGAACGAGAGCAGCGAGCCGGCGCCAGCCGGGGCCGTCTTCGTCGAGCCCGTAGAGCGGCACGCCGAGGCGCTCGGCGAGCAGCTCGTTGAACCGCGCGACGCCCGAGCGGAAGCCGCTGCGGTGGTGGGTGACGACCGCCTGGATGACGGCGGCTCGATGGACCTGGCGCTGATCGTAGACTCCGCGGCCGTGACCCTCGTACAGGTGCGGGAGCCGCTCGTCCTCATCTCCCAGGTGCAGCGCTCCGGCGGCACCCTCCTCAGCCAGCTCTTCGACGGCCATCCGGAGTGCCACGCGCACCCGGGCGAGCTGCACATCGGCCCCGGCAAGTCGCACTGGCCGGACATCTCGACCTCGGCGAGCCGCCGGAGCCTGGTTCGACGCCTTGTTCGAGCGGATCACGCTCGAGTTCGTCGAGAGGGCTACTCGAAGACCACCGCAGGGGCCCGCCGCGCCGGGACCTTCGACGTGTTCCCGTTCCGGTTCGATCCCGAGCTCCAGCGCGCGATCTTCCTCGGCGAAGGCCGAGCGCGGCTCCACCGGCGCGAGGTGCTCGACGCCTACATGACCTCGTACTTCAACGCCTGGCTCGACAACGCCAATCTGCGGACGGGACCGAAGCGCGTCGTCACCGCGTTCGCCGCCGCGGCTGGCGATGAGCAGACGCCACCTGGCCGCCTACTTCGGCGACTACCCGGACGGCACACTCGTCACGATCGTGCGCGAGCCCCGCGGCTGGTTCGAGTCCAGCCGCCGCTACAAGGAGCGCTACGAAGACGTCGACCGCGCCAGTCAAGACGTGGAGCCGCTCGACGCGGGCGTCGCTCGAAGCGTCGCGAGCGCTACGGCGACCGGAGCTGATCGTCCTCTCGTTCGAGCAGCTGGTCCAGGAGACCGAGCCGATGATGCGCAGCCTCGCGCAACGGCTCGGGCTGACCTTCTCCGACGAGTTGCTCGTGCCGACCTTCAACGGGCGCCGATCCGCGCCGACTCGAGCGGAGCCGGTCTACAAGGCTACGGCGTGAGTCCGGAGCCCGGGCAGGCGGCCGGAGCTCGACTCCGAGACGGACGCCGCGATCACCCGCGCGACTGCCGAGCTGTACGCCGGCGGCCCGCAGCCGCTTCCTCGAACCCTGAGCCCGTGCGTCAGCGCTTGACCAGCACGAGCTGACGGGTCAAGGCGTTCCACGCCTGGAATCCACCCGCGGCGAGAAACTCCTCCGCGGCACGGCGGATTCCCGGGCAGGTGGGCTTGCCGTAATCGTCGAGGACGACGATCCCGCCCTGGACGAGGCGCGGGCCGAAGTAGTCGAGACATTCGAGCGCCGGCACGTAGAGGTCCACGTCGACGTGGACGAGACGGTAGCGCTGCTCCGGTAGCTCGGGAGCGACGTGGAGAAGTCGCCCTGGCGCACGGTCACCTGCTCGAACGCGCCGAGATACTCGACCACGCTCTCGTAGCTCGTCGCGGCGAACTTCGTCTCGTCGGCGTGCACGGGGCTGTCGTGGCCGGAGAGCTTGCCCGGCGGGTGTCCGGCGAACGTGTCGATGACCTCCAGCGGCACCTCGTGACCGAGCCGAGTCGCGAACGAAGCCGCGATGAAGTAGGCCGAGCCACCCTGGTAGGCGCCGATCTCCGCCGCGCCCCCCTCGAGCGGGGCGACGTTCCCGACGCACTGCCAGAGCATCCAGAGCCGCTTGCGCGGAAGCATCGTTCGCCCGTGTGCCTTGACCTCGTCCGCGAGCCGCGTGAACTGCTCGTCGTCCACGGGAAACTGCTTCTCGGCCTTTGGAGCCGGCCGAGAGGTGCGCCGCGCCTGGCCGGGCATCCGCCTAGTCTTCGTTCTTCTTCGGACGGTCGCCGAAGGTGATCTGGAGCTGCTTCCGCCAGCGGCCCTCGTCGAACTCGCCGCGCCGGTGGAAACCCATCACCGACGCGACCACGAGCGTGTTGGGCCCGCCCCCCAACGCCGTCTCGCGGATTCCCATGCGCCTGAGCTGACGCTCCGTCGGCTTGCGTACGAACCCGTACGGAATCGTCGTTCGGAGCGTCCCGTCCCGCTTCGACTTGGCCACCCGCACGCTGGCGTCGTACTCGTAGGCGAGGCGCGCGGCCGTCAGCCGCTGCGAGCCCTTCGCGAACACGAACGCCCCGTTGTGCTCGTCGACGTCGTCGAGGAGCAACCATGCCTTCGAGCTCGGGTAGTGGACATCGGCGTGGATGTAGTTCGTGCCGGCGAGCCGGCTCGGCGGCGGCGCATCCGCCGACTTGTGCATGTAGCTGACCTCGACCGTGAGGCCGGCGACCTCGGGCACGTGGGTAACCGCAGCCGCCAGTGCTGCGAGCCGCTCGTTCTTGGCCACCTGCTTCCAGGTGACCGGGAACTGGTCGCGCGCCTTCTTCACCTTGAAGGACTCTTCGATCACGGAGTTGTCCTCCACGACCTCGGACTTGAAGAGCCCGGCCTCGTAGGCCGCCTCGGCCTCCGCCCGGACCTGCGCGAAGACGTCCGCCGGCAGGAAGTCCTCGATCGTGAACGCGCCGTCCCGGTGGAACGCCTCGACGTAGGGCCGGAGCTCGGGAGCGACGGGCGGCCGCCGGCGCGCGAAGTCGACGTTCATCACGAGGATGCGCGCCAGCTGCAGACCCACACGGTTGGCGACGACGGAGCCCTCGTGAAAGCCTCCGCCGGTCAGCGACTTCGGGCCCCGCCAGGGCTCGACCCCGACCGATCCCGCCGACGGCTTGCGGGAAACGACAGCGCCCTCGGACATGGCGCCGATCCTAGCGAACGGGGGCGAGATCGGCCCTAGCCCGCGAGAGCGTGCCTGGCCGGCTCCGAGAGCGAGCTCTCGCGGCCCTCGAAGTCGACCGCGAAGCGGCGCTTGCCCTTGCGGGCACTCTCGCGCAGGTACGTCGAGATCATCAGGATCCGCGGCTTCGTGCGGGCGAAGCCGCCGCGGTGAAAGCCGGCGGTGTCACAGAAGATGACCGTCCCGGCAGGTCCCGTCATCGTCAGCCGGTCGTCGGGGTCGACCGCGGCCTCCAGCTCGTCGGCGGAGGGGTAGCGGTGGCCCTGGCCCCACGGGAACACGTCGCCGTACTTGCCGCCCGCGGCGCTGTCGCGGACGTACTCGAACGGGCCCGCCTCCTCGTCGACGTCGCTGAAGTAGATGAACATCTTCACGATGTGGTCGTCCTCGGGGTCGCGGTGCCAGCGCTGCGACGCGACGCGCTCGGTCACCTCCGGGCGCGGCACCGTGTACCAGTTGTCCACGTAGGTCAGCCTGGTCGGCTGCCCGGCGTAGCCGTTGACGATGTCGAGCGCGGTGTCGGCAGCGGCGATCCGGAGCCACGCCTGGGAGAGGGAGTAGAGATGCTTGTCGACGCCCTTCGCGTAGAAGCGCCGGACGATCACCTCGTCCTTCTCCTTGCCCTTGGCCTCTCCGTCGTCCTGTCGGCCCAGCTCGGCCGCCCGCGCGTCCGTCTCAGCGACGAACGGCGTGATGTCGGCGACCGCCTCCTGCCAGAGCTCCTCGCCGAACAGCTCGTCGAACCGGGCGACGGCGATCCCGTCGCTGCGGAAGGTCTCGAGAACCCGCTCAGCCGCCGTGGCGGCGGCGGTCGTATCGCTCGAGAAGGGCGGTGGAGGAGTCACGGACCGTGTCGAGGTATACCACCTCGATCCCCAGCTCCGCACAGATCGCGAGTTCCTCGTCGGGCAGCCTGCCCCGCCAGTCGGCGCCCTTCGCGTAGGCGGCAGGACCGAGCGCCCGCAGCACCGACGCGGTCGTCCCTGACGCGAGGTGCACATGGTCGACGAACCGGATCGCGTCGACCAGCGCAGCGCGGTCGGCCTGCGGGAGCAGCGGCGGATGCTTCCGCGCGACCCAGTCGTCGGGAGCCACGTTGCACAGGACCGGCCGTCCGAGCGCCGCTGCCGCCTCGAAGTAGGCGACATGGCCCGGATGCAGCGGGTCGAACCCGCCGTCGACCATCGTCACCTGCCCCCGGTGGGCGTCCAGGTCCTCGGTCGCGACGATCATTGGTAGCTTCCGGCCGTGCGCATTCCGCGCATCTTCCACCAGATCTGGGTGGGGCCGGATCCCCTGCCGGACGAGTTCGCCGCGTACGGGCAGACCTGGCTCGACAACCACCCCGGGTGGGAGCTGAAGCTCTGGACCGACGAGAACTTCCCGCCGCGCGAGACCCTGATCCGCCCGGAGGCGGCCGACCTGCTGCGCGCGCCGTGGGAGCGCGGCGACATCCTCCGCCTGGAGCTGCTGTTCACGCAGGGCGGCGTGCACGTGGACACCGACTTCGAGTGCAAGCGGTCGATCGAGCCGCTGATCGAAGACGCCGACGTCTTCGTCGGCTTCCGCAAGCCCGGCAAGCTGAACGGCGCGCTGATGGGTTCGGTGCCGGGCCACCCGCTGGTCGAGAAGGGGCTGCGGGAGATCAGGCCGCAGCTCATGTACGGCAAGAAGATGGCAACGGGTGACAACCTCAAGGACACGACCGGACCCGAGTTCATCGACGCGATCTTCCTCGACCAACCCGGCGTCGCCTTCATCGATCCGGAGCTCTTCTATCCGCGGACGCCGGAGCAGATCGAGAATGCATACGCGGTGCACCACAAGGCCCGCGCCTGGAAGGACGAGGAGGGGCTGCGCGCGATGCTGACCAAGGCAGAGGCCCGCCTGCTGCGCTCGCAGGAGGAGACGCTGAAGTGGCGACGCCGCGCCGAGGAGGCGGAGGCAGAGCTCGAGCGGCTCCGAGCGGCCGCGCGGTCGTAGTGGCGCTGCTCCTGCACATCGGGCTCCAGAAGACTGCCTCCACCTGGCTCCAGAGCAAGGTGTTCGGATCGGCAGCCGTCGGGTTCGCCACGGTCGGCGGCGAGGCCGTCGTGAAGCGGACGCTGATCGCGCCCGACGACATCGAGTTCGATGCGGCCGCGTGCCGATCGGCGTTCGTGGAGCGGATCGAGGCGGTGGGGGCGGAGCGCCTCGTCCCCGTCCTGTCGGCAGAGCGACTGAGCGGCGACATGCTCTACGGCGCGTACGACAGCGTGCGCCTGGCCGACCGACTCGCCGAGGCCTTCCCCGGCGCGAAGGTATTGATCGTGATCCGCGAGCAGCGCAGCATCCTCTTCTCCACGTACCAGCAGTACGTCAAGGTCGGCGGCCAGCTCGACGTCCGCGACTACCTGACCCGGGCGTCGAAGTCGCACCCCTGGCCGTGCGACCTCCGGCGGTACGAATACGACCGGTTGATGTCCTACTACCACCTCCTCTTCGGCCAGGACCAGGTCCTCACGCTCCCCTACGAACTGTTCCGGTCGGATCCCGAGGGGTTCGTCCACCGCATCGCCGCCTTCGCCGGCGCTTCGCCGGAGCCCGGAGTCGTCGAGGCGTTGAAATTCGACAAGGTGGTGAACCGGTCGTGGCCCCCGGCCGGCATCGCGGTCAAGCGCCGGATGAACTGGCTCGTACGCGAGCGGATGAACCCCTGGGCGCCCGTCGACGGACGAAGCACCATCGGGCGGAAGCTGACGAAGGCGGCACGCGAGCTCGGCCGCAACGCGCCGGATCGAGTCTCCGCGCGAATCGAGGAAGCGATGCGTTCGATCATCGCCGCGAACGTCGACGACCACTACCGAGACAGCAACGCCCGCGCGTCCGAGCTGATCGGCCTCGACCTCGCGGCGTTCGGCTACGACGTCGCGGCCCGGGACGGGAAGAGCCCGAGCGAGTCCACGTCGCCGTCCGTGCGCACACGCTCGTAGTCGGCGTCGGGGAACGCACGCCGCAGCACCTCGAGGTGGATGGGAACGGTCTGCTCGACCTCGTAGACGGCCAGCGCCGGGACGCCGAGGAACGGAGCGAGGTAGGAGAAGCCTCCGTACGTGGCGACGAGGCCGCGGGACGCGGCGATGATCTGCGTCTGCACCGCCAAGTTGTCCTCCGGCCGGAGCAGGTGCTCGATCGGATGGACCCGCTCGTGAGCCGTCGCCCACTCCTCGTGGTCGTCGACGAGGAGGCCGGTGGAAAGCAGGACGACGTCCGTACGCTCGGCCAGTCGCTCGATCACCGAGCGGAAGAAGGCCCGGTTCTCCTCCGAGCCGGGTAGCACCTCGTTGAAGTAGGCCTTCACGGCGACATAGTCGGCGGGCAGGCCGGCGAGGGGCTCACGCTCGACGTCGAGCCGCCGGTACTCGACCTGCGGCCACAGCGTGTCGATCGGCTCGCCCCTGAACCAAAGGCCACGCAGGCGCGTGAACATGTAGCCCGGGTGGACCACGTCGACGTCACCGAGGCGCTCCCGCGCCAGGTCGACGAGCTCGCGGTCGAACGGCTCCCAGCGCAGCTGCTTCAGATCGCCCGCCCGCCGCCGCCGTTCCTCGAGCCGCGGCAGGTACTCCTCGGCCGAGAGCAGCTCGAGCGCGTCGACCGCGTGCGCGGCGAAGTCGCGGTACCAGAGCGCGGCACCGCCGCGGGTGAGCACCGTGGCCTGGTCTCGCTCGATCCCGTGACGGCGGAGCTCGCGGCGCAGGAACGGGATCCAGTACTCGAGCTCGTAGCCGATCTCGCCCACGAACGGGCCGAGCAGCACCGCCCGGTCATGGGCACCGGCCGCCCTCAGGGTACGGCCGGCGAGCACGGCCCTCGATCGCACGTCGAGCTCGCGTTCCACCGCTGCAGCGAGTTCCCGTGCCCGGCCGATGTTCACCCGCTCGACGTTAACGGACGGTGCTGCCCAGGCCCGCCGTCGTAGACCGCCTGACCTAGACTTGTCCGGCCAGCATGGCGGCGGTCCTCGTCCATATCGGTTATCACAAGACAGGATCGACCTGGCTCCAGCAACGGCTTTTCTCCTCCCGCGAGGCCGGGTTCGGCGTCGTAGTCCGCCAGTCGAAGGTGAAGAGGAGCATGGTCGCGCCGGACGACTTCGAGTTCGATGCTGCGCGGTGCCGGGAGGCCTACCAGCCACGGATCGACATGATGGAACGGCGTGGGGTCGTGCCCGTCATCTCGGCCGAGCGGTTGAGCGGCAGGCTCGGCGGGCCGGACGACGGCGCCCGGATGGCCGAACGCCTCGCCCGCGTGGTTCCCGAGGCCCGGGTACTGGTCGTGCTGCGTGAGCAGCGCAGCATGCTCCTGTCGACCTACGGCCAGTACGTCAAGACGGGCGGGATGCTCGATCTTCGGAGATTCCTGGATTGCCCGGTTGCATGGAAGGAGTGGCCGTGCGACCTGCGCCGGTACAGGTACGAACGGCTCGTCGGCTACTACCACAAGCTTTTTGGACGCGAGCGCGTCCTGGCGCTCACCTACGAGGAGCTGAAAGCCGACCCTGCGGCGTTCGTTCGCGCAGTCGTCGACTTCGGCGGCGCGAAGCCGCAGCCGGGCGTACTCGAGCGCCTCCAGGTGGCGGGACACGTCAACGAGTCCTGGCCACCGGCCGCCGTTGCCGCCAAGCGCTGGGCGAACTGGCTCGTCCGCGAGAACCGGAATCCCCGGGCGGCATTCGACGCAGGAGGGCGGGCAGGATCGGCGATGAACGAGGCCGTCAGAGCTTTCGGGAGCAGGGTGCCTCGATCGACGAACGAGCGTCTCGCACGGGAGATGCTCTCGGCAGTCGCCGTCGCGGTGGGTGACTACTACCGGGAGAGCAACGCCCGAACATCCGAGCTGACGGGCCTCGAACTCGCGAAGTACGGCTACGACGTCGAACCGGATCCACGCCCGACCGTAGCCGAGGTGCCTGTCGTCACGGCCGTGGAAGCCCCGTCGTAGCCGAGACGCCGGCGCACCTGCGCCGCGATGCCCTCGGCGTCGAGCCCGTGCGCCTTCAGCACCTCGTCGTTGCCGCCCGACTTCGGGATGCTGCTGACACCGATCTTGTGCACGCGGTTCGGGGCCTCCTCGGCCGCGAGCGCGGCGAGCACCGCGTCGCCCTGGCCGCCGGTGACGTAGTGGTTGTCCAGCGTGACGACGGTGGCGCCGTTCGCGACTTCGGCCAGCCAGGCGCCGTCCACGTCGCGCAGCCAGGGCAGCGCGACGAGGCCGGCCTCGACCCCGTCGGCGGCGAGCGCCTCGGCCGCATGCCAGCCCGCCGCGACCATCACCGGCCCGGCGGCCACGAACAGGATCTCGCCTGCTGACCGCAGCGATGTCCCGCGTCCCGGTGACAGCTCCTCGACCGCGGGCGGCTCGAAGCCGAGCGCCCAGGGCACGCTGACCAGACGGAGGTAGACCGAGCCGGGCGCGCGGTGGACCGCCCAGCTCACGGCGGCGCGCGCCTCGTGCTCCGAGAACGGCTCGATCAGCGCCATCCCGGGCATCGCGCCGAGCGCGGAGATGTCGCGCACCGACTGGTGCGAATGGCCGGGCCCGCCGGGGACGAGGCCCGCCAGCGAGCCGACGTAGATCACCTTGGAGCGCTCGGTCGCGTTGTTGTAGATCTGCTCGTTCGGCCGGGTGGAAAGGAAGCAGGCGAACGAGTGGCAGACGGGGATCAGCCCGGCCAGCGCCATCGAGCCGGCCTGCGAGACCATGTCCTGCTCGGCGATCCCGCACTCGAAGAAGCGGTCGGGGAAGCGCTCGCGGAACCCGACCAGCCCGGTGTCCAGCCGGAGGTCGGCGTCGAGCGCGACCAGCCGCGGCTCCTGCTCGGCGGCGGCGATCAGCGCCTCGCCGTAGGCCGGCACGAGCCGCTGGCGCTCCTTCGGTGCAGAGCGGTGCTCAGGAGGCTCCGCGGGCACGAGTTCGACCGGATCGGCGCCGAGCTGCTGGAGCCGCTCGTTCAGCCGCGCAAGCACCTCCTCGACCGCCCGCTCGTACTCGTCCTCGGTCGGTGCGCCCGAGTGGTAGCCGTAGAGGGCGGTATCGGTCTTCGGCAGCTCGTGCGGCTCCATGAACGAGACCCCGCCGCCCTTGCGCGTGTTCGCGATCACGGCCCGCGGACACTCCTCGCCCTCCAGGGCCGCCAGCGTGTCCGCGAACGCGCGCAGGTCGTGCCCGTCGCAACTCGCCACCGACCACCCGAACGCGCGGAACTTCTCCTCGAGGTCGCCGAGGTCGCTCACCTGCGAGACCCACGTGTCCGACTGCACCTGGTTGCGGTCGACGATCACGGTGATCTCGCCGAGCTTGCGGTTCGCAGTCGGCTGGAGCGACTCCCAGAGCTGACCCTCCTGGAGCTCGCCGTCGCCGGTGAGCACGTAAACCCGACCCGAGCGCCCGAGCACGCGATCGGCGAGCACGAAACCGCGTGCCTTCGAGACGCCCATGCCGAGCGACCCGGTACTCGTCACCACCTCCGGCGTTGCTGCCACGTCGGGGTGGCCGGGCAGGCCGTCGAGGCGGCGGAGCTGGTGGATCAGGTCGAAGTCGAGCCTGCCGAGGGCGGCCAGCACCGCATACAGCCCGGGCGCGTCATGGCCCTTCGACGAGAAGTAGCGGTCGCCGTCACCGAGCACCTCGAGGTGGAGCCAGGTGACGATGTCGATCGAGCTGAAGGTCGTCCCCGGGTGGCCGGAGCCGGCGCGCTCGATCATGTACAGCGCGTTCAGGCGGCAGACGTCGGCGAAGGCGGCGGCCCGCTCGACCGGGTCGGCGTCGAGCCCGGCAATGCGGGCGCAGTCGGCGAGCGCGACGTAGCGCAGCCCGGTCATCTCTTCCTCGCCCGCTTCACCTTTGCCCTCCGGTTCCGCTCTTCGAAGGCGGCGCGCACGAGCTTCGCCTCCTCCAGCGCGCGCTCGACGCGTGCCTCCAGCGGCTGCGAGCCTAGCGGCTCGTTCGGCGAGCCCGTCCGGTTCCACCGCGCCGTCGCCGCTCCGATCACCTCGGCCTCCTCCTCGACTGCCGAGTCGACCCTCTCGGCGAGGAGCTCACCGGCGTAGGCGTGCAGCTCATGGTCGAGCGGGTTGCGCTCGGCGGCGAGAGCGCGCAGATCCTCGGCCACGTCCTTGGGCCGCCGAGGGTTCTCCCGCGCCGGCTCGTGGGCCGTCGTCGGCCAGCCGAGCGCGAGGTTCAGGACGGCCAGCAGCTCGTCGAAGCGCTCGGTCGTCCCCACGTAGGCGAACCGGTCGCGCAGGTTCGTTCGGGCTCGATCGAGCGCGTCGGCGGGGAGATCGTCGTATGGAGAGACGAGTCCGCACAGCATCCGGGTCTGGAGATCGTCCAGCAGGTAGCCACGATCGAACGCCTCGCCGAGGCTGAGCGCCGTCGAGTCCTCGTCGAGGCCGGGCGGGAGTCAGGCCGCCGCCCCTGCCGGTTTCCGCGAGGAAGTAGTAGTGGGAGAGCGTGCGGGCCACCGGCTCGCGGAGGATCGTCACGAAGGTCGCCTCGGGCAGCACCCGTTCGGCCAGCCCGAAGCTGACGTGGCCGGACGCGGCCCGGATCGCGGGCTTGCGCGCGATCCCCTCCAGGCGCGGCTCGGTCTCGTCGGGGCGGCTCAGCACGTTGCCCGCCCCCATGAAGGCGCCGCCCGAGTAGTGGTAGCGCAGCAGCTGCGCGAGCGTAGTCCCCGCCGTCTTGGGCAGGTGGACGAGCAGCAGCGCGTCGCGTGCCACTGCTAGCGAGCGGCGACCGCGACACGCGGGAGCGCAGCCTCGCCGCACTCGACCGCGCGCTCGGCCAGCTCGAGGTCGCCCGGGTAGTCGATCGAGAACCCCTCCCACCCCTCGGTGAAGAACGGGGCGACCCGTGTCCCGGAGATCGTCGGCAGCGACGCCTCGAGCACGCTCGACCAGGCGATCTCGAGGCTCGAGTTCTGGACGTAGACGGTCGGGAGCGAGTGGTACTGCAGCGAGTGGAGCGGCGTCGAGCCCTCGGGCTGCGGCAGCAGCGGCTGGAGCAGGTCGCCCTCGAGCGTCCACATCTTTCCGGGATGCTGCTTCGTCGGTTCGACGGCGCGGATCGAGTCGGCCCGGTCGCCGAGCTCCAGCAGCCGGTCGAGGGCGCGGCGGATCGTCTCGCCGGTCCGGAAAGGACTGGTGGGCCGCAGAATCGAAAACAGCTCCTCGGGGCGGCCGTTCATCACATGGACGACCCAGTCGATGTCCGGCGAGGTCGCCGTCGACATCTCCGCAGGACGGAGGCCGGGGACGGTCGCGCCGTAGCGCTCGGCGGCCCCTGCGATCTCCTCCGAGTCGGTCGAGACGAGGACGTCGTCGAAGGCACCGCTCTCCCGGGCACCGGCGATCGCGTAGGCGAGCAGCGGATGGCCGGCGAGCGGTGCCACGTTCTTCCCCGGCACCCGCTGCGAGCCCGACCGGGCCGGAACGAGGGCGACCGCGCTTGGCACGAGGCGATCGTATCCCGGCGGTACCATCGACCGGTGATGCTCTCGACCGAGATCGAGGAGTACGACGCGCTCTGCCGGGCGCGGCTCGACCACCTCGTCCCGGTCACCCAGCCGCTCGTCCTCGTCTCGCAGGTGCCCCGCTCCGGGGGCACGCTGCTCAGCCAGCTCTTCGACGGGCACCCGGAGTGCCACGCGCACCCGCACGAGCTCCGGATCGGCAGCCCCACGAGCCGCCACTGGCCGCCGATCGACCTGGCGCGACCCGACGAGTGGTTCGAGCTGCTGCACGAGCCGTATGCCTGGAAGCACGCGCGGCGCGGCTACAGGAAACCCGCCGGCGTCAGGCCCGACGGCGGTCGCGACGTGGACGTCTTCCCGTTCCTCTTCCTGCCGCTGCTGCAGCAGCGGGTCTTCGAGGCCGCCGTCGCCGAACGGCCCGTCGGCCGGCGCCGGGACGTCCTCGACTCGTACTTCACCTCGTACTTCAACGCCTGGGTCGACAACCAGACGCTGTACGCGGAGCCGAAGCAGGTGGTAACCGCATTCGCGCCCGACCTGCACGTGAAACCGCAGAGCCTGGAGGGGTTCTTCGAGGATTACCCCGATGGAACGCTCGTCTCGATCGTGCGCGACCCGCGTGCCTGGTACGCCTCCGCGCGCAACCAGAAGCAGCAGTACTCGACCGTCGAGCGGGCCCTGAAGAAGTGGCGGACCTCCACGGAGGCGACCCTGGCGGCACGCGCGGAGCGGCCCGGGCGCGTCGTCGTCGTCACCTACGAAGATCTCGTGCGCGACACAGAAGGGACGATGCGGCTCGTCGCCGAGCGCGTCGGGATCTCGATGCGGCCGGAGCTGCTCGTTCCGACGTTCAACGGCCGACCGATCAGGGCGAACTCGAGCGACCGGGTGCAGGGCTACGGCGTGCGGGCCGAGCGGACCGAAGCATGGCGCGACCGGCTCGACGCGGAGACGGTTGCCCGCGTCGAGGAGCTGGCCGGCGACCTGTACGAGCGAGCCGCGAGCTAGTAGCGAAGGCCGCGGGCGCGCAGCACGGTCCGCAGCGACTGCCGGATCACCTTCAGGTCGTGCCCGACCAGCTGCGGCCCGGTCAGCGTCCGGCACAGCTCGACGTACTCGAGGTCGAGCTCGGTCGCCTTCGACTTCGCCTTGGAGTCCTTGCGCACCTGCGCGGGGCCGGTCCAGCCGGCCATCACGTGGAGCCGGTAGTCGAGACCCTTCGCGACCTGCGTCTCGACCATGGTGACCGGCCAGGGCCGCGGGCCGACGAGGCTGATGTCGCCGCGAAGGACGTTGATGATCTGCGGAAGCTCGTCGGCGTAGATCCGCTTGATCATCCGCCCAGCCCGGGTCAGGTTGGCGTGGTCGGCCTCGTAGAGACGCGCGTAGGCGTCCTCCTTCGAGGCGATCTCGGCGAGCACGTCCTCGCGCAGGACGCGGAACTTGAGTACCTCGAACTCGCGGCCCCGCGAGATACGCCGCTCGCGGTAGAGCCAGCGCCCACGGTCACGCGGCACGGAGAGCATGTCCCCCGCCAGGATCGCGAACGCGAGCGCGAGCAGAGGCGAGAGCACGACGAGCAGCAGCGCCGCGACCGTCCGGTCGAAGACACGCTTCGCGAGCGGGTACGGGACGTCCGCCGCCGGGACGGCGGCGGCGACCGCCTCAGACGGATGCAGGATCGTGCGTGACATAGACGGTCTTCCAGTCGGAGTAGACGTCGAGCGCCTCGGTCCCGGGCTCGCGCCAGCCCGTGCCCGAGTCGCGCTGGCCGCCGAACGGCACGTGCGGCTCGAAGCCGTAGGTCGGCCCGTTCACCTGGACGCCGCCGGCGACGATCCGCCTGACGAACTCCTGGCCGCGATGGATGCTCGAGCGTCCAGATCGCCGCCGTCAGGCCGTACGGGCTCGCGTTCGCCACTGCGATCGCCTCCTCGAAGCCCTCGACGCGGTGGAGCGTCGTGATCGGTCCGAACAGCTCGGTGCAGGAGATCTCGGAGTCGGCTGCCGCGCCCTCGACGATGGTCGGCGCAAGGTAGAAGCCCGGCCGGTCGAGCCTCTCGCCGCCCGTGACCACCGTGGCACCCGCGGCCTTCGCGCGCTCGACCGCAGCCAGCATGTGCTCGAGCTGCCGCTCGTTGATCACCGGCCCGAAGTCGTGCTCGTCGTCCGGCCCGACCTTCTGGGCCTGCGCCCGCTCGATCAGGAGCTCGCGAAAGCGGTCGTAGACGGCGTCGAACACGATCAGCCGTGAGCCGGCTGCGCAGCGCTGGCCGGCGTTCGAGAACGCCGACAGCGCGGCCGCCTCGGCCGAGCGCTCCAGGTTCGCGTCGTCGCAGACGACGAGCGGGTTCTTGCCGCCGAGCTCGAGGCAGACCTTGGCGAGGCGCTCGCCGGCGACGCGGGCGATCAGCCGGCCGACCGCGGTCGAGCCGGTGAACGACACGACGGCGACACGCGGATCCTCGACCAGCGGCTGCCCGGCCTCTTCGCCGAAGCCGTGGACGACGTTCAGCACGCCGTCCGGGACAGCCCGCCTCCGCCGCCAGCCTGGCGAAGACGTTGGCCGTCTCCGGCGCGTCCTCGGAGGCCTTCAGCACCGCCGCGTTCCCGCAGAGGAGCGCAGGGAAGACCTTCCAGGCGACGTTCGCGATCGGCGTGTTCGCGGCGATGATCAGGCCCGCTACGCCGAGCGGCTGGCGGATCGTCATCGCCGAGCGGTTCGGGGTCGCGCTCGGCATCGTCCTCCCGTAGAAGCGCCGCCCTTCGCCGGCGATGAAGTAGCCGAGCTCGATCGCGCCGTCGGTCTCGCCCTTCGCGTCCTTCGGCGACTTGCCGGTCTCGGCCGAGACGACCGCCGCCACCCGTTCCCGGTCGCGCTCGAGCAGCTGGGCGACCCGGCGCAGAATGCGGCCGCGCTCCTCCACCGGCCTGGCCGCCCAGTCCGGCTGCGCCGCCTCGGCGGCGGCGATCGCGGCGTCGACGTCCTCCTCCGACGAACGCGCGACCAGGCTGATCGACTCGCCGGTGGCCGGCGCGAGCTTCTCGAACGTCCCGCCGCCCGAGGCCGCGCGCTCCTTGCCGCCGATCACGTTCTCGACCGTCCGGACGTCAGCCGTCACCGTCATGCAGTGAATCCTCCGTCAACACGCAGCTCCTGCCCCGTCACGTAGGCCGAGGCGTCGGAGGCGAGGAAGAGCAGCGCGCCGACCAGGTCGGCCGGCTCGGCCATGCGCCCGAGCGGGACCCGCTCCGAGTACTTGCGCACGAACTCGGCGTCCTGCCCGCCGCGGACGCCGCCGGGTGAGAGCGCGTTCACGCGCACGCCGTGCGGGCCCCACAGCCGCGCGAAGTAGCGGGTCAGGTTGACGACCGCCGCCTTCGAGGCGCCGTACGCCGCCGGCTTCGTGAACGGCGGCTCGATGTGGTCGTAGAGCGCCGGGATCGGCGCGATCGAGGCGTACAGCGAGCCGATGTTGACGATCGAGCCGCCCCCCGCCTCGCACATCGCGCCGCCGAAGACCTGGGTCGCGTTGTAGAGGCCGGTGACGTTCACCTCGAGCGTCCGCGCGAACTCCCCCTCGTCGCCGCCGGGGGGAGCGTCGATGCCGGCGTTGTTGACCAGGATCGCCGGCGTGCCGACCTCCGCGAGCACCCGCTCGAGGCCGGCGCGGTCGGTGACGTCGGCCTGCAGCGACGCCGTCGCCCGCGCGCACGTCGAGCCCGACGACGGTCGCGCCCGCCCCTGCCAGCGCCGAGGTCCACACCGGCCCCAGGTTTCCGAGCGCTCCGGTGACGACGGCGAGGCGGCCGGCGAGGCCGTCAGCGCTCATCGGCCGCGCGCACGGACGCACCCGTCGCCGTCCCCGGGATCAGCTCCTCGAGGTCGTCGAACGAGAAGGCCGCGTCCTCGGCGACCGGGTGGCGCAGCGTGCGGCCGATCACCGCGTCGAGCTCGTACGGGGGGAGACCGCCGTCCGCCGGCGACTTCAGCGTGAGATCCTCGCGGGCGAGCGTGTGCCCGGCCGGCAGCGTGCGCGCGGCGACGATCTTCTTGCCCATCTTCGTGATCGGCTCGGCTTCGCTCGGATGCGGGATCTTGTCGCCCGTGCCGAGCGCGAGCCGCGTGCGCTGGAGGTCGCGCACGAGCTTGCGGAGCCCGACCGGCTCGAGCGAGAAGCGGTGGTCGGTGCCCTTCATCGCCCGGTTGAGCGTGAAGTGCTTCTCGACGATCCGGCCGCCGAGCACGTAGGCGGCCACCGGCATCGCGATCCCGCTGTCGTGGCCGGAATAGCCGACGACCGTGTCGTCGAAGAGCTCCCGGTACGTCTCGATCACCCGCAGATCGAGCTCGTCCCAGTTCTCGACGGGGTACCCGGCCGTGCACTGGAGCAGCCCGAGGTGGGGGTTGATCTCCGCGACGCAGTCGTGCGCGCGACGCACGTCGTCGAGCGTGCCGCCCCCGGTCGACAGGATCATCGGCTTGCCGAATTCGGCGACGAACTTGAGCAGCGGCGTGTTGGTCAGGTCGCCCGAGGCGATCTTGTACGCCGGCATGTCCAGATCGGCCAGCAACTCCGCGCTGCCGAAGTCGAAGGCGGTCGCGAAGAAGGTGACCCCGATCTGGGCCGCGTACGCCTTCAGCTCCTGGTACTCGGCGCGACCGAACTCGAGCGCCTCGCGGTGCAGGCCGTACGTCGGCCCGTAGCTGTTCTCGTTCTCGTACGGCCGGTTGAAGAGCTCGCGCGTGTACAGCGCCCGGTTGTCGCGCTTCTGGAGCTTGACGGCGTTCGCGCCGCAGCGGGCCGCCTCGGCGAAGAGCTCCTTGCACTGCTCGAGCGACCCCTGGTGGTTGTGGCCGATCTCGGCGATCACCCAGCAGTCGGTGTCGTCGGCGATCCGGGTGCCGTCGACGATCAGCTCACGATTGCTCATCCGCGGAAGCGTAGCGACCTCGTCAGCGGCCCACGTAGATGATCCGGGTGCCCTCGGTCTCCGGCGCGAAGGCGAACTCGCGCAGGTCGCCGAGCGCACGCCGCACCTCCGCCTGGCGCTCCACCGGCACGTACACGAGCAGGAACCCACCGCTGCCGGAGCCGAGCAGCTTTCCGCCGATCGCGCCGGCCGCGCGGGCCGCCTCGTACCAGCCGTCGATCTCGGCGTCGGTGACGCCGGGCAGCTCGCGCTTGCGCTGCCAGCTCTCGTGCATCGCCTCGCCGAGAACGTCGGGGCCGGCTCCGCCGGACAGCTCGCCGAATAGCGCGAGCGCGTCGTCGCGCAGGCTAATCAGCCTGGCCACCGTCTCGGGCTCGCCGGCGACGGCGTTCAGCCGCTCGAGCGGCTCGCCGCTGGACCCGCGCCCGGTGTGGAACATGAGCAGGTTGCGTCCAAGCGCCTGCGCCTGTCCCTCGGTGAGAACCAGCGGCGTCCGCCTGACGCCGCTGCCCGGCCCGAACTCGAGCAGCTGGAGCCCGCCGAAGGCGGCGGCGTACTGGTCCTGCTTGCCGATCGGCTTGCCGAGCACGTCGATCTCGATCCGTGCCGCCTCCTCCGCCAGCTCGGCCGGCGACTTGAGGATGCCCTGGTAGGCGAAGAGCGCGTTCAGCAGGCCGACGGTGACGGCGCTGGAGGAGCCGAGGCCGGTTCCCTCCGAGGGAACGTCCGCGATTGTCACGATCTCCGTCCCGCGCGGGATCCCCGCCGTGCGCAGTGCCTCGCGGGCGAGCTCGTGCTCGAGCTCGTCGATGGAGGCGACGATCTCCGTCCGCGAGTAGCTGACCCGGGTCGTCTCCTCGAACCGCTTGTTGACGGCGACGTAGACGTACTTGTCGATCGCGGTGGAGACGACCGCGCCGCCGTGCTCGGCCGAGAACGAGACGACGTCGCTGCCGCCGCCGACGAAGCTGACCCTGAGCGGTGTCCGCGAGATCAGCACAGCCTGCGGGCCGCGGCCGCGAGGTCCGGCTCGACCAGGTCGGGGGCATCGGAGCTGTCGCGGTCCGGCGCGATCAGGATCGTCGAGCAGCCGGCGGCGCGGCCCGCGGCGATGTCGGACTCGTCGTCGCCGATCATCCAGCTTCCCCCCGGCTCGACTCCGAGCTCGGCGGCCGCGCGCACGATCAGCCCCGGGCGCGGCTTGCGGCAGTCACAGCTCTCGTCCAGGTCGTGCGGGCAGTAGAAGAAGCCGTCCAGCGCGGCCTCCGGCCCCAGGTCGGCCTGCATCCGCTCCTCGATCTCCGCCAGCGTCTCCGGCGAGACGAGTCCGCGCGCGACGCCGCGCTGGTTGGAGACGACCGCGACCTTCCAGCCGGCCCGCTTCAGCTGGACCACGGCCTCGCGGGCGCCGGGCAACCAGTCGAACTGGTCGGCCGACATCACGTACTCGTGCTCGGGCGGCCGGGCGTTGAGCACGCCGTCGCGGTCGAGGAACACGGCCTGCCTCGCCCTACTGCTCGACCGGATCACCCTCGAGCCGACCGCGGAAGTAGCTCGTCAGCGCGTGGTTGAGGATCAGGTGCACGTCCTCGATCAGCCCGTAGTTGTCCGTCGGCGCGACGATCGCGTGGTCGGCGAGCTCGGCCGCCTCCCCGCCGTCGAAGCCGAGGAAGGCGATCACCGTTGCGGAGCGCTCGCGCGCGTAGCGCATCGCTTCGAGCACGTTCGGCGAGTTCCCGCTCCCGGAGAGGACGATCAGCACGTCGCCTGTGCGGATCAGGTTGACGAGCTGCTCCTTGAAGACATGCTCGTAGCCGACGTCGTTCGCGAGCGCCGACATCAGGGCCACGTTGTCGGTCAGGCTCATCACCCGGAAGCGCGGCCGGTTCCCCGCCAGCGTGTTCTTCGAGAGGTCGCAGGCCATGTGCGACGCGGTCGAGGCGCTGCCGCCGTTGCCGACCACGAACACCTGCTTGTCGTGCCGATAGGCGGAGTAGAGGGCTGCCCCGATCGCCTCGATCCGCTCCAGCGGGATCGCGTCGAGCAGGGCTTTCAGCTCGCCGAAGTACGCGGCAAGGCTGTCCGAGACGCTGGCGTGGGCCGGCACCAGGCGATCATAGTCCGAGGTCTCGCTCGGCCTCTGCGAGCGCCTCGGGCGTGCCCACGTCCTTGACGTAGGCGTCGACCGGAACGGCGTTGATCGCGGCCCGGGCTGCAAGCGCCGCCGGCCAGACGTCGTGGCCGAAATCGGCGAACGGCGGGCGGATGTGGTCGAGGATCGCCGGATCGAGGACGTGCACGCCGGCGTTGACCAGGCCCTCGCCCCCGGCCCGACCCTTCTCGACGAATGCCGCTGACGCGCAGCCGGCCGTCGACCTCGAGCACGCCCTTGCCCTCGAGTTCGCCGCTCGGGTAGCAGGCAAGCGTTGCGATGCCCGAATGCCGCCCGAGCAGCTCGCCCAGCCGAAGGTCGGTGACAACGTCGCCGTACAGGAGCACGAAGGGCTCGTCGAGGAACGGCGTCAGCGGGACGAGCGCGCCCGCGGTCCCGAGCAACGCCTCCTCGACCGAGACCCGCACCGGCACCGGGGTGCCGCGCCCGAGGTGCTCCACGACCGCGTCCGCGTGGTGGTGGAGGTTGACCGCGACCTCGTCCACGCCCTCCCCGGCCAGATACTCGAGCTGGTGGTCGAGCAGCGTCCGCGCACCGAACGGGACGAGGATCTTCGGCACGTCGCCGAACGCGCCGCGCATCCGGGTGCCGAACCCGGCGGCGAGCAGAACGGCCTTCAAAGAGCGCCTAACGGAATGGGTGTTCGTTCCAGAGGTGCGATGGGCGAGTGCGATGCAAGGACGCAGGGAGCCCCGATAGTGACTTAACTATCGGGGCGACTGAGGACGCCGCAGCGTGCCGTCCAGCGCGGCTCGGGGACACAACCACTCATTTCGTTAGGCGCTCTCGGCCGAGTCGCGATACCAGGCGAACGTCTGCGCGAGACCCTCGTCCAGGCCGACGGTCGGCTCCCAGCCGAGCTCGTCCCGGATCCTCGCGGCGTCGAGCGCACTGGCGCGCAGCTCGCCCTTGCGCAACGGCTCGGACTTCCGCTCGACCGAGACGCCGGCCGAGCGCTCGAGCGAGTCGAGCAGCTCGAGCACCGAGGTCCCGGTTCCGGTGCCGACGTTGTACGTCCCCGCCCGCCCGGACTCGCCGGCGAGGAGGAACGCGCGGGCGACGTCGCCGACGTGGACGTAGTCGCGCGTCTGCGTGCCGTCGCCGTACACGGTCGGCGGCTGCCCGTGGAGGAGGCAGTGCGAGAAGATCGCGACCACGCCCGCCTCGCCGTCGAAGTTCTGGCGGGGCCCGTAAACGTTGCCGAGCCGCAGGACGACGTTGCCGACGTCGTGCAGGCGGCTCCACGTGCCGACGTACGCCTCGCCGGCCAGCTTCGACGCCCCGTAGGGCGCGAGCGGCTCGGTCACGGCGGTCTCGGGCGTGGGGATCGGGGCGTTGTCGCCGTAGAGTGCGCCGCCCGTGGACGCGAACACCACGGGCGCACCCGCGGCGGCCGCCGCCGTGCACACGTTCAACGTCCCGGCGACGTTGATCGCCAGGTCGCGGTCGGGCTCCTTCACGGAGACGGTCACGCTCGCCTGGGCCGCCAGGTGGCAGACGAAGGTTGCCCCGTCGATCGCGCGGTGGACGCCGGCCGCATCGGTGATGTCGAGCTCGACGAGCCGGCAGCCCTCGGGGACGTTCTCGCGTTTGCCGGCCGAGAGGTCGTCGACGACCGTGACCTCGTGGCCGCGGTCGCGGAGAAGCTCCGCGACGTGCGAGCCGACGAAGCCCGCGCCTCCGGTGACGACGGCGGTGCTCATGGACGCGCATCATCGTAGGCACGGCGGACCTCTTCCGCATACCGCTTCCAGGTGAACTCGGCGAGGACGCGCTCCCGGGCTGCACGACCGAGGCGTGCGCGGAGCTCTGCGTCGCCCAGCAGCCGCTCGAGCGCGGCCCGTAGTGCCGCTACGTCGCCGGGGGGAACGAGCAGGCCGGTCTCACCGTCGACAACGAGGTCGCGCAGGCCGC
This sequence comes from uncultured Actinomycetes bacterium, assembly GCA_963808815.1. Taxonomy (GTDB): domain Bacteria; phylum Actinomycetota; class Thermoleophilia; order Gaiellales; family Gaiellaceae; genus DATBLE01. The sequence continues at coordinate 99,283 of CAWEGI010000013.1, forward strand.
CGACCGCCGAGGCGACAACGGGCCGCCCGGCGGCCATCGCTTCGAGGCAGGCCACGCCGAAGCCCTCGCGCCGTGACGGGCACGCAACGACCGCCGCCCGTCCGTACAGCCGGAGGAGATCGTCGTGCGGGACCATGCCGAGCGCCGAGGGCACCTCGTCCCGCAGCGGCCCGTCGCCGGCCACCACCAGCGGCAGCCCCTGTGTCGCCGCAACCAGTTCGCGTACGCCTTTCTCCGCCGAGAGGCGGCCGGCGTAGAGGACGTGCGGCGGGTCGTCCGGCTCGGCCACCTCGGCCGGCACCTCGATGCCGTTCGGGATCACCCGCGCCTCGCGCGCGCCGAGCGCGCGTGCGGCGCCTGCCAGCTCCTGCGAGGCGCAGATCGCCATGCGCGCCCGTTCCAGAATCCGGCGCGCGGCCCACGGGGCGTGCTGCGCCAGGGCGACGTCCGTCCCCCAGAGCTGCACGACGAACGGTCGGCCGGTCGAGGCGGCCGCCAGGCCGCTGGGGAGCCAGTGTGCATGGACGACGTCCGCGTTCTTCGCGGCGCGGCGCGCCGCCCGGGCGAACGAGACGAGCAGCGCGGGCACGAACAGGCAGAGCCAGGGCCGCCGGCGGAGGTTGCCGACCACGCCGTGGCCGTAGGCGATCCCGAAATGCCGGAACGAGAGCGGCGAGACGACCTCGACCTCGATGCCCTCCGCACGGAGGTGCTCGACGGCGTCGGCGACGAACCGCCCGACGACGTCCTCCGGCGAGCGCGGGTAGGACGTAGTGAGCATGACGACCTTCACGGGCGGCAAGCTACAGTTCGAGGCCGAAAACGGATGGCGCAAACCTCTCACCAATCCCGACGGAACGAGGGACGTCGGCTTCTTGATCAGCGACAGCGCGATCAGGCCCCAGAAGCTGTGGTCGCACTCATGGCACAAGGCCGATGCGAAGTTCTTCCCGGCCGACCGGCGACACTTCGACGACTTCGACGGGCTGATCCGCGACTACATCCTCCCGGGACACACCCCGGTGGAGCCCCTCCTCCAGGCGGACGACCTGGTCGTCACCCTCGGCTCCTGCTTCGCCCGCGAGCTGCGCACGTTCCTGAGCGAGGCCGGGCTGCTGGCGACGCACGCTCCGCATCCCGGAAGGGCTGAACAACACCTACGCCCTCCTCGATTTCGTCGCCTGGTGCGTGACCGGTTCCGAGACCGGCCGGGGCTTCCGCTACGACCGCCTCGAGTCGGGCGAGATCCAGGAGTGGGTCGCCGACGAGGAGCGCGAGGCGTTCGTCCGGCGCGTTCGCCGACGCAGGCGCGTTCGTCTTCACCATCGGCCTGGCCGAGGTCTGGCAGGACCGCGAGACGGGCGGCGTGTTCTGGCGCGGCGTCCCGAAGGAGATCTTCGATGCCGACCGCCACGTGTTCCGGCTGACGACGGTGGAGGAGAACGCCCGCAACATCCTCGAGATGGTCGACCTGGTGCGCCAGGTCAACGCTTACCGCGCCGATCGTCGTCACGCTCTCGCCGGTGCCACTGGAGGCGACGTTCCGCGACATCTCCTGCATGACCGCCGACTCGGTCTCGAAGTCGGTCCTCCGCGTCGCGATCGACCAGGCGATGGGCGAGCACCGCCCGAACGTCTACTACTGGCCGTCGTTCGAGATCGTGCGCTGGGCGGGCGCCCACGTCAGCTGGCCCGCGTACGGCTTCCACGACGACCGCTCCCGCCACGTCACCCGCTACACCGTCGGCCGGATCATCGACGCGTTCGTCGAGGCGTTCTACGTGCCGGACGCGGTCGCGCTGATGCGCTCGCGGCAGACGCCGCCGCGCTCGCCCACATCGCTCGCCGGCGATGGGAGGGTCGGGAGGGCGCGAACGGCCGCGGAGGCGCAGCGCAGGAGAAGCGCAGAGGCGCAGGCCAAGCGGGAGAAGCGCGCCGCGGCGTGCAGCCGAGCGCGTAGGCCGACTGCTCGTCCAGGTCGGCCACCGTCCACTTCGACGTCGAACTTCCGCCGGTGGTGCTGCTGGCCCGCCTCCGAGAGGTACGTGTGGTACGAGAGGATCCGCGGCCGCGACGCGGGCGAAGCCGCCGCGGTGGAAGCCGCTCGTGTCGCAGAAGACGATCGCGCCCGGGCCCGCCAGTCAGCGACCGGCAGTCGGCCGGGTCGACCGCTGCCTCGAGCTCGTCCTGCGGCGGGTAGACCTCCTTGTCCTCCCAGGGCCAGAGCGAGCCGTACCGGCCGCCGGCGGCGCTGCCGAGGACGTACTCGAACGGCCCGGCCTCCTCGTCGACCTCGTTGAAGTACGTGAAGACCTTGACGATGTGGTTCTCCCACCCGTCCCGGTGCCAGCGCTGCGAGGCGCTGCGGGCTGCCTCGGCGTCGGGCACCGTGTACCAGTTGTCGACGTCGTGGAGCCGCATCGGCTCGCTGCGGTACGCGTTGACGATGCCCAGGAACTCGGGCGACGCGCCCATGCTCACCCACGGATTCTCGAGGCCGAACGTCGGCCGGTCCTCTCCCTTCTTCACGCGGTAGCGCCGGACCAGAAACGCCTTGCCGAACGCGGCGACCCGGTCGTCGTGGCTCATCGACGGGAGCAGCGCCTCGGTCTCGGCGACGAACTCGCCCATGTCGGCGGCCGCCCGCTCCCAGCGCTCGTCGTCCGTGAAGAGCTCGGCGAAGGGAACGATCGCGACGCCGTCCTGCCGGAGCTGCTCGACCACCCGCTCCTGCACCGGACTCAGGTCAGACGGGCGCAACGCGTGCGAGGCCACGGGCCGATCCTAGTGCAGGCTGCAAGCGGTGCGCGAAGACGAGCGGGCAGGCGAGCGCGAACATCGCCAGGACGTAGAAGTAGTAGAAGGTCATGGTCAGGTAGAAGGCGTTCGCGACCAGCGTTCCAGCCAGCGCGGCGGTGAGGCCCCAGGCGAGCGGCCGCAGCCGCGCCGAGGCCGGATCGCCGATCGCCGCCAGCGCCCGGCCCGCCTCCCGCGCGTCGCTCAGCCGGCGGAAGAGGTACCAGAGGTAGGCGGCGAACACGGCCGTCCCCACCAGGCCGGTCTCGACGAGCAGCGCCACGTAGAACGAGTGCGGCCCCCAGTTCGTCTTGCCGGTGACGGTCTCGTAGTAGACCGAGAACGTGTTGAACCCGAGCCCGAACAACGGGTGACCGGCCAGGACGTTCGGGATGAAGTCGTAGACGCCGAAGTGCGCCGACGTCGAGCCGCCGCCCGTCTGGAAGCGTGACCGGATCACGGTCTCGAAGAAGTGCAGCCGCGAAAGGACGACGATTGCCACCAGGCCGAGCGCCACTCCGAGCGGCACCAGCAGATCGCGGGAGACGAGCCACCGCCGGTACGGGATCGCCAGCACGAGCAGCCCGACGGCGAGACCGAGGAGGCCGCTGCGCGACAGCGTCGCCAGCTCGACCACGAACAGGAAGCCGAGCACGACGGCGAGCTGGGTGCGGAGCCGGTGGCCGCGACCGAGCCGGAAGTAGACGGGCAGCAGCACCAGGATCGGGACGATCAGCATGATCCCGAGGTGGTTGGGGTCGCCGGTCAGGGCGTTCGGCCGGTAGACGCTCTTCCCCTCGACGGCGCCGTAGATGTTGATCGAGCTCGCGCCCCCGGTCAGCGGCGAGAGTACGGCGTTGTCGAGGTTGCGCCCTCCCTGGGCCGCGACGAGCTGGAGCACGCCGTAGACGGCGTTGACGACGATCCCGGCGGTGAAGGTGCCGATCGTCTGCCAGTAGAAGCGTTCTGAGCGCCGCGACATATACGCGATGCCGGCGACGAGGAAGAGGATGTGGATTGCCCACTTGAGCATCCCCTTCCCGAATTGCCCGGAGGCGTCGGCAGTGCCGATCGAGTAGTAGCCGATCAGGTAGCTGAGCAGGAAGGCGAGCCCGAAGCACGCCACGATCGCCGAGGTCTGCGGCAGCCCCCAGTCGTGCCTGCCGAACCGCTCCACCGTCCAGGCGACCAGGAAGCCGACCGCGAGGATGTCCGCGATGCTGACCGTGCCGGCGACGTTCCAGTGCACCTTCTCGAAGGTGACGCAGAAGACCGTCGCCAAGAAGAGGTAGCGCGTGATCCTCATCCGTCAGCCTGCGGGCGTGTGCCAGACGATCAGCGTGCCGGGGTTCTTGTACTTGTCGCCGAACAGGTCGGGGACGACGGTGTCGATCGTCAGCTCGCCGCCCTGGGCGAGCTCCTCCAGGAGCGCCCACAAGTTCTGGTTGTAGCGCTGGCGCACGGCGTACTCGAGCGAGGCCTGGTCGGGCACGTCGAGGATCTGCCAGCCGACGGGCTCGAAGTGGAGCCCGGTCACGCTGGCCCCGAGGTCGAAGAGGCCGGTGATCGCCTCGCGAGGCAGCTCTGTGACCTGCTCGATGCTGTGGACCGTGAAGACGAGGACGTGTGCGTTTCCGCCCGGCAGCGCGCCGTAGCGCGGCTGCTCGAAGTCGAACGAAGCAGTCGCCAGATCCAGCTGCGGATCGAGCCCGGAGAGGATCTCCGTGCACCTCCGTCCCGACTCGGTCGGCTCGAGCGCGTGGTACGGGACCCGGGGCCCGCCCCAGAGGTGGAGGTTCAGCAGGTTCATCCCGCCACCGCTGCCGAGCTCGACGACCATGCTCGTCTCAGGCCTGCACGCGTCGAGCAGAAGGCGCTGGATCAGATCACGCCGGGCGCCGGTCATGGCCGCGCGCGGCAGCGTTACACGCGAGCCGAGCGCCATCCCCGCCTGCGGCTCGAGGCTCAGCTCACGCTCCTCCGCCTCGACCCGGCGAACGGCCCGGGAGAGGTCGTGCTCCCCCGACTCGACGACGGCGGCGGCGAAGTCCCGCACCGATCCCCACTTGCCCTCGTACCGGTCGATCGTCCTGCGTCTGTCGTCGGAGAGCACGCGGCCTCGCAATCTACCCGAGGGTTCGCAGGAGCTCGGCGAGCTCCCCGACACGGGTCTCGCGCGCGATCCGGCGGCGTGACTCGTCGTCGAGCGTCGGGCTGGACAGCGTGCCGGCGCGCCAGCGCGCATGCAGGCCCTCGAGCGCCTCGCGGATCGCCACCGGGTCGTCGGGCTGCGCCACCACCCCGGCGCCGGACTTGCGGATCAGCTCCGCGGCCGCACCGTCCGGCGGCACGGCGGCCAGGATCGGGCGCTCCGCAGCGAGGTATTCGAACACCTTCCCCGACAGGACCCCCCGGCCGCGGCCCCCGGCCTCCGGGATCAGCAGGAGCAGAGCCTCGGAGTCGCGCTGGAGCTCGAGCGAGCGGCGGCGGGTCACGTACGGGACGAGCTCGAGCCGGTCGCCGAGACCGAGCCCTTCGGCCCACTCGCGGTCGGCCGGCCGGAAGTCGCCGACGAAGCGCGCGATCACGTCGAGTCCGGACTCGGCCAGCGCGGTGATGAACGGCCTCGGGTCGCGCCGGCCGAAGAAGCTGCCGGTGTGCGTGATCCGGAAGCGCGGCGAGGGATGGAGCTCCAGTCCGGCGAAGTCGTCGAAGTCCGCCCCGTTCGCGATCGTCACCACGCGGCCTTTCGGCTCGAAGCCGCGTGCCTCCTCGGCGATGGCGTCGGCAGCGGCGACGATCGCGTCGGCGTAGCCCGCGACCAGCCCCGCGACGCCGTGCTCGCCCTGCTCCTTGATCCGGGCCAGCCGCCGCTCGTCGCCGCGGCGGTGCGGGTGGGCGACGAGCGAGTCTCGGAGGTCGGCGACCCAGCGGGATGCCGGTCGCGCGCTTCACCGCCGCGCCGACGAAGTGCACCGAGCTGGGCGGCGAGGTGGTGAGGACGACGTCGATGCCCTCGTGCTTGACGATCCGGATCGCCGCCGGGATCGCGGTCAGGTTCCAGGTGACGTTCTCGTCGGGGACCAGCAGCCGGCGACCGAAGAGCCTGGCCTGGATGCCGACCCGCTCGAGGCCCTGCTTGCCGTGCAGCTCCTGCGCCGGCAGTCGTCCGCGGGGACCGACGTAGCGCGCGCGGTGGACCCACGCCTGGGTCGGCGGTTCGAGCTCGTCGTCTCGGTGGACCCACTTCGGGTCGTCGGGCGCGAGGACGTGGGTCTCGATCCCGAGCCCGGGCAGGTGGGTGGCCGTCTTCAGCGTCCGCTGGACGCCGCCGCCGCCTGCCGGCGGGAAGTACATGGAGACGAGCAGGACCTTCACGAGCCGAGACGGTAGAGGACATACCTCGGGTCGGAGTACACCTGCGGGAGGTCGAGCCGGAGCTTCGAGCGGTTCCGGTCGACGACCAGCCAGGTCGCCCCGTAGCGGCGCGGGATCGCCAGGTTCCCGGTGCGGAAGAACTCGCGGGCGTCGGCTCGCCGCGCGTACGGCCGGTTCGCCTTCGTGTCGGCGACGTGGCCCGGCAGGGCGTCGGCGACGTAGACGGGCGCGAAACCCGCGATCGCGTAGCTGGTCGCGTCGTCGGAGAACACGACCGCTTTCTCGGGCACACGGTCGCGCAGCGCCCGGACGAGCCCGGGGGTCAGGCCGCGGGCGACGGTCGGGCGCTCGTCCCAGTGGGTGAAGCCGTGCAGCGCGACCGGCAGGATCGCCAGCGCGGCGGTCGCGGCGGCGATCGGTCCCATGCGGTCGAGCTCGGTCAGTCGGCGCGGCAGGAAGGCTCCGAGCACCAGCGCTGCGGCGGAGCCGAAGAGCGCCACCCACGTCGCCAGCGCGGGCCCGCCGTCGTCGAGCGCGTAGCCGAAGTCCCCCGGATAGGCGAGCTGGAACGCGATGCCCGCCGCCAGCCCCACAGGGAGGGCTCCGAGCGAGAGCAGCCGCGCGAGCACGGCTGCGCCGCCCGCGACCGCGAACGGGAACGGCACGAAGCCGGCGGCGCGGCGCGCCTGCGAGATCGACACGGCGTCGGCGAAGTGGGTGAACAGCGTCGGCCACAGCACGAGTGCGAGCACGGCGAGGAAGCCGCCGATCACGAACGCGCCCCAGCGCCGGCGCGCGGCCAGGACGGCCAGCGGCACCGCGAAGAGCGCGAGCACGGCGACCGCCCCCGCCCGCCCGACCACCTCCGGCGCGAGGCGGTAGCTGCCGTCCGAGAAGACGTCGAGCTGGTTCCGGTAGTGCTGGAGCGCCCGGGTGAGCTCGTCCGCGGACGGGTTCACCGAAACCGTCTCGCGGGCGATCGGGCGCAGCCAGAGGGCGACCAGTCCGGCGGGAACGACGACGGCGGCCAGCGCCAGCACTCCCTCCACGAGCTCCGTCCGGGCGAGGACCAGCCTGGCGACCACGTAGCCGACGAGCGGGATCAGCACGAAGAGCGCGTAGGTCGGGTGGACGAGCGCGAGCGCCCCGGCCGCGACCCCCAACGTCGCGAGAACCGGCCACGAACGTCGCCCGACGTAGCGGAAGAAGAGGGCGATCACGGCGGGTACGAGCAGCTGGCGGCTGGCCGTGGCGGGCAGCGCGAGGGCCGTGTACGAGCCGCCGTGCCCGGCGGCGAGGCCGAACATCGCCACCTGGGCGAGCAGCACCGCCAACCCTCCCCAGGCCGAACGGAACACCTCTTTGCCTGCCTCCCAGGCGACCAGGAACGCGACCGGAACGAGCAGGCTGGCCTCGTGGAGGACGACCTGGCTCGGGTCGACGCCGGCCAGCCGCGCGACCAGCGCGAGGAACGAGTGCCAGAGCGGGAAGGCGTAGCCGGGGTGCAGGCCGCCGTCCCGGAACTCGTCGACGGCTCGGAGCGACAGCCCGCCGAAGTCGTCGAGCTTCCGCACGCGGGCGAGGTGGAAGAGGTCGTCGCCGCCTGTCAGGTGGGTCGTGATCGCCCAGAGCGCGATCCCGAGCCCGACCCCGGCGGCCGCGACCAGAACCCCTTGTAACACTGTGTTACTTGCTCCCGAAGCCGCTCGCCGCGCCGAGGAGCGAGCTTGTAACACTCTGTTACTTGGCCCAACCGCGATCCACGCGAGGGTCCCGGCGGCGATCAGGGCGAGCAGGATCAGGGCAAGCGTCAGCGACGCGTGGACGAGGAACACGAGCGCCATCGCCACGAAGATCGCGCCCAGGCTCCAGGCGAGCACGGCCGAGAAGAGTCGCACCCTCAACGCACGCGCGAGCAGCGCGCCCGGCAGCAGCAGGCACGCGGTCGCCGCTGCGAGCCGCACCCACAGGCCCCAGCCGGTGTCCGGCAGCGCACGGGAGATCCCGAGCGCCGGCAGGGCGAGCAGCTCCCACGGGATGCGCCGCATCAGAGCGCGCGGGCTGCGTCGCGGTACATCCGGCCGCGTTCGCCGCGGAAGACCAGTCCGCGCAGCCGCAGCGCCACCGCGAGCAGCCCGCGCGCGCGGGCTGCCTCCCGAGAGCCTCGGTGCTTGGCGAACCAGCGCACCAGCCCGCGAACGTTCTCGACGTACATACGCCCGCCGTGGGAAGCGCCGCCGACGTGCACGGCCTCGGCATCCGGCGTGAACCAGACCGTCCAGCCCGCCTGGTGGAAGCGGTAGAGCCAGTCGGTCTCCTCGCTGAAGAGGAAGAAGTCCTCGTCGAACATCCCGACCTGGTCGGCCGCGGCCCGGCGGACGAGGAAGCACGAGCCCATGACCCACTCGACGGAACGGGCCGAGCCGTGGTCGAAGTCGCCGGCGTAGTAGGCGTTGAACGCGTGCGAGCGGGGTGCGAGCTTCCGCAGGAAGAAGTACTCGGTGGCGAGCCGCCAGAGCGTGGGAAAACCCCGCACGGAGCGTTGTAGCGTCCCGTCGGGGTTGCGCAGCCGCGGGGCGACCACCGCAGCGTCCTCGCGGGCGTCCGCGAAGGCGACCAGCCGCTCGAGCGCGTTTTCGACCAGCCAGGCGTCCGAGTTGATCAGCAGGTGGTAGCGGGCAGGCGCCGCGAGCATGCCGGCGTTGAGCCCCGCGCCCAGGCCGCGGTTCTCCTGCTCGAGCACCCGCACCGCCGGGAACCGCTCGCGCACGCGCTCGAGCGTGCCGTCGGTCGACCCGTGGTCGACGAGGATCGTCTCCACGCCGGCGAGGCTCTCCAGGCACTGCTCGATCCACGGCAGCCCGTTCAGGGTCACCGCCACGGCCGAGACGTCACCCACTGCGTTCGAGTCGCGGCCGCTCGCGCGTCCGCGTCCCGCGGATCGCCTCCCAGCCGAGGATCACCGCCCCGGGCAGCGCGAGCGCGATGGTGACGACGAAGAACAGGAAGCCGGTCGCGAACGCCGCATCGGCATCGACGCCGAGCTGGCCGAGGAAGCTGACGAAGAAGGCCTCGCGCACGGCGAGACCGTTGATCGTGAACGGGACGAGCATGACCAGGAAGAGGAGCGGCCCCATCACGTAGTACGCCCGCGGCGCGAGATCGACGCCGACGGCCTTTCCCGTCAGCCAGATCGCCAGCACCCGCACCGCCTGGATCCCGAGCGTCAGCACGGTCACGCCGACGAGCAGCCACGGGTGGTCGCGGTAGCCGTGGATTCCCTCGTACACGGCCCGGACCGGCCGCTCGAGGCGCAGCCTCCTCAGGATCGGCACGCTCAGCCGCAGCGGCCCCCGGGCCCGTCGCGAGAAGAGCACGACAGCGAGCACGAGCGTGGCGACGACGAAGCCGAGCTCGACCCAGAGGTACGCGCCGACGTCGTAGTGCCCGATCGCCAGCACGAAGCCGACTGCCGCCAGCGTGAGCGTCGCCGCACCGCCGAGTGCGCGCTCGAGCAGCACCGACCCCGCGATCGGCCCGCCGTGGCCGGGGTGCCTGCGCGACGTCTCGAAGATCCGCATCGCGTCGCCCCCGACGGAGGTCGGCAGGACCTGGCCGGCGGTGTAGGCGGTGAAGTACGCCCGCAGCAGCCAGCGCAACCGGTCGTGGATGCCGCGGCCGTCGAGCAGCTTCTGCCAGCGCCAGGCCATCGGCCAGACGGTGACGATCATGATCGCGATCGCCGCAAAGAAGTACTCGAGCTGGGCGTTGCGGAGGACGTCGATCGTCTTGCCGACGTCGATCTTCCAGAGGATGTAGGCGGTGCAGAGTCCGGTGACGACGAGCGTCGCGCTGACCCGGACCGAGCGGCGTCTCATCCGGTGAGGGCGGCGTGCACGCGGCGCAGCGCCTCGACCGCGTCCTCGATGTCCGCTTCCGAGTGCGCGGGCGAGAGGGGCAGCGACAGGAGTTCGGCGCCGGCCCGCTCGGCGACCGGCAGCGGGGGCTGGTCCGGGAAGCGCTCGCGGTATGCGGTCAGGAGGTGGACCGGGAGGAAGTGCACGCTCGTGCCGATGTTCTCCTCGGCAAGCGCCTCGCGGTAGGCGTCGCGCGTGGCTCCTGCCTCCGCGCTCACTCGCACCGGATACAGGTGGTGCGCGTGCAGGTCGCGCGGGTCGCGCGCCACCGGGTCGATCCCGTCCAGCTCGGCGACGGCCGCGTCGTAGACCTCGACCTGCCGCAGCCGTAGCGCCCGGTGCCGCTCGACCTTGTCGAGCTGGCACAGGGCGATCGAGGCGAGCACGTCGGAGAGGTTGGCCTTGTACCCGGGCACCGCGATGTCGTAGAGCGAGCCGTGGCCGCGGCGCATGATCGTCAGCGCGCGGATCGCCTCGGCCAGCTCGTCGCTGGACGTGGTCACGATCCCGCCCTCGCCGGCGGCGATCGACTTCGTCGCGTACAGGGAGAAGCACGTCGCCTCGGAGAGCCCGCCGATCTTTCGTCCGCGATACTCGCTCTCGGCCGCGTGGGCGGCGTCCTCGAGCACCGGCAGGCCGAGCGCGTGGATCGGATCGAGGTCGGCCGGCTGTCCGTACAGGTGCACCGGCATGATTGCTTTCGTCCGAGGCGTGACCAGCTCCGGCGACGCGCTCGGGATCGACGTTCAGGTCGGTGTCGCGAACGTCGGCGAAGACGGGCGTCGCGCCGGTGTGGACGATGACGTTCGCCGTTGCCGGCCAGGTGATCGGCGTCGTGATCACCTCGTCGCCGGGACCGACTCCGAGCGCGACCAGCGCGAGATGCATGGCCGCCGTCCCGGACGACACGGCGAGGGCGTGCTTCGCTCCGACGTAGGCCGCGAAGCGCTCCTCGAGCTCCGCCGCGCGCGGACCCGTGGTCAGCCAGCCGGAACGGATCGCCTCCGCCACGGCAGCGACCTCCTCGTCGCCGACCGCGGGCGGCTGGAAGCCGAGGAAGGTCTCGCGACGTCTAGACGACAGCTTCTGCGGGGACATCGGCAACGACGAAGCGTACGCAGTCCGCCGCGCGGCCAGCGCGCGCGACCGCCTCCGCGCGGCTCGCCCCAACGGCGAGGACCGCGCCCACCCGGTCGGAGCCGCGCCGCAGCGGGCCGAGCACCGCGCCGGGCTCCGGGTACACGCGTACCCAGACAATGCCTTCGACAGCCGCCGCCTCGTCCACGCCCTGGACCTCGACCAGCGTGCCGGGCGCGGGGACGAGGAACCGCGTGCAGCCGCCGCCCGCCTGCTGCACGGGACGGAGGTGCTCGTCCTCGATCGGCTCGCCGAGAGCGGCGGCGAGAGCCAGCGCGTTCAGGTCGACGCCCAGAACCGCCCGGCACAGCTCGGCATCGTGTCCACCGCCGAGTCGTGCCGCCAGCTCGACCACGTGCGCGCCGCGCTCGCCGACGACCACCTGCGTATAGGTGGGCCCCTCCTCGACGCCGACCGCCCGGGCCGCGTCCCGCGCCGCCTCGACCGCCGCTCCGACTTGCTCCGGCGCGAGCGAGCTCGGCCAGACATGGGCGAGCGCGACGCCGAACGCCGGCGGCTCCGCGACGAGGCGATCGGTGACGGTCAGCGGCGTGAACCGGCCCCCGACGGAGAACGCGTTCACCGTCACCTCGCGCCCGGGGACGAGTTCCTCGACCAGCACGACGCTCGACCGCGATTCGCCGAGCGCGAGCGCGAAGGCCGCACCGAGCTGCTCCTCGGCACGCACGAGCACGAGCCCCTTCTGGCCCTGGCGGTCGGGCGCCTTGACGACGCAGGGGTAACCGAACGAGGCCGCCGCCGCGGCGGCCTCCTCGAGCGAGGCACAGACGACATGGCGAGGGTGGGGGACGCCTGCCTCGGCGAAACGCTCGCGCTGGCGGAGCTTCGAGGTGGCCAGGACGGCGGTGGCCGGGCCGATCGGGTGCGGGATCACCTGGCGCTCGGCGATCCGCGCCGCGACCGCGACCGGCCAGTCGATGCCCGGCGCGATCAGGCCGTCGACCCGCTCCGCGGCGGCGAGGCGGTCGATCTGGGGCTCGTCCTCGACCGAGATGATCGCGCGGCGGTCGGCGAAGCGGAAGCCGGGCGCGGCCGGGTTGCGGTCGACGGCAACGACGAACAGGCCGCGGTCACGGGCGGCCTCGAGGAGACCGAGCTGACCCGCGCCTGCGCCTAGGACGAGTAGACGCTTCGGTCCGGCTGCCTGAGTCCCCGCCACCAGCCGTCATTCTCGCGATACCACTCGACGGTGCGCTCGAGGCCGTCCTCGAACGAGGTGCGCGCGCGCCAGCCGGCCAGCCGCTCGGCCTTCTCGGTCGAGCCGATGTGGCGGTCGACCTGCCCGGGCCGCTCGGCGACGTGGTCTTTCAGGAATGCCGTCTTCCCGAGCACCTCGAGCACGGCATCGGCGATCTCCGAGACGGAGATGTCCACGCCGGTGGCGACGTTGACCACCTCGCCTGCGACCGCGTCGACGTCGGCCTCGATGATCGCCTCGATCGCCTCGGCGTCGTCGTCGACGTAGAGCCAGTCGCGGCTGGCGTGGCCGTCGCCGTGCACGGTCAGCGGCTCGTCCGAGAGCGCCTGGGTGATGAACCGCGGGATCACCTTCTCCGGGTGCTGCCGCGGGCCGTAGTTGTTGAACGGGCGCACGATCACGATCGGCAGGCCGTAGGTGACGTAATAGCTGTACGCGAGGCGGTCGGCGCCCGCCTTCGTCGCGGCGTACGGGCTGCGCGGGTTCAGCGGGTGCTCTTCGTCCATCGGCGCGTACTCGGCCGTGCCGTACACCTCGCTGGACGAGATCAGGATGAAACGCTCGACCGGCGTCTCCCGGATCGCGTCGAGCAGGATCTGCGTCCCCTCGACGTTCGTGGTCACGAACTCGGACGCACCCTCCTCGATCGACTTCTCGACATGCGACTCGGCGGCGGCATTGACGATCACGTCGACGCCGGCGACGACCTCCCGGACGAGCTCGCCGTCGCGGATGTCGCCGTGGACGAACGACAGCCGCTCGTGCGCCATCACATCGGCGAGGTTCTCCAGGTTGCCGGCGTAGGTGAGCGCGTCGAGCGAGACGACCTCGTACGGCGTTGCCGCCAGCAGGTGGCGGACGAAGGTCGAGGAGATGAACCCCGCCCCGCCGGTGACGAGCACGCGCTTCACAGTTCGCGGTCGATCGTATAGAGCGGGCGGCCGGAGACGTCGCGCTGGATCCGTCCGAGGTACTCGCCGACGAGCGCGAGGATGAAGCCCTGGACACCGAGGACGAACAGGATCGCCACGCCGCCGAACAGGGGGCCCGGGAAGTTCGAGCGGTCGATCCAGTAGAAGATCCCCCAGCAGCCCAGCGCGAACGCCCCCAGCGTGCAGACGGCGCCGAGGGCGAGGCCGATCCACTGGATCGGCTGCGGCCAGAAGCCGGCCAGGACACTCAGGGCCGTGCGCACCAGCCTGAGCGGCGAGTACCGCGACGAGTCGGCGCGCGCAGCGTGGCCGACGTCGACCTCGACCACGCTCGCCCCGGTCGAGAGGACGAGGGCCTTGGTGAACTTCTGCTTGCCGATCGCGCCCAGCACCGGCTCGACCGCGTCCCGCCGGTAGCCGTTGAACGCGCAGCCGAAGTCGGAGATGTCCACACGGGTGAAGCGACGCAGCATCCCGTTGATCAGCCGCGAGGGCAGCGTGCGGCCCCACGAGTCGCGCCGGGCGACGCGGCGCCCGCTGGCCACGTCGTATCCCGACTCGACCGCGGCGATCAGCTTGGGCAGGTCCTCCGGCGGGTTCTGGAGGTCGCTGTCCATGGTCACGACGATCGTCCCGCGCGCGCGGACCAGACCCGCGTGCATCGCCGGGTGCTGGCCGAAGTTGCGCTTGAGGCGCACGCCGCGAACGCGGTCATCAGCGTCGTGGAGACGTTCGACCAAGTCGAAGGAGCCGTCGGTGGAGCCGTCGTCGACGAAGATCAGCTCGTAGTCGCGGCCCGCGAGCGCGGCGGTCGTCCGCCGGTAGAGCTCCTCGAGCGAGCCGGCCTCGTCGAACACGGTGACGACGACCGACACCTCCGGCTCCGGAGCCGCCTGATCGACCGGAACGGGCCTGGCCATCTCGCGGCGGACACTATCGACCGACGTCCTCCGGGGACAGACCCCGAGGAGTCTGTCCCCCGAAGGCGCACCGCGCTCAGGCGGCCTCTTCCAGTACAGGCCGGAGCGCCTCGACCTCGGCCGGCCGCCTGCGCCGCGGGATGAGCAGCGCTGCGAGCGCGCCGACCGCGACCACGACCGCGCCGACCCAGATCGCCGGCGTCAGCCCGTCGACGAAGGACGCGCCGCTGCCGTAGCCGCCGTAGTGGGCGAAGATCGAGGCGAGCACCGCGACGCCGAAGACGCCGCCCAGCTCGCGGATCGCGTTGTTCGCGCCCGACGCCTGGCCCTCTTCCTGCGGCTTCACCGCGGAAAGGACCACGTTCGCGACCGGCGCGAAGAAGAGCCCCATCCCGACGCCGGAGAGGACGAACGGCGCGACCAGCTCGCCGTACGGAGTGGTCGGCGTGCTGACCGCCGCGATCCAGCCGAGCCCGATCGCCTGGAGCGTGAGGCCGGTGGCGATGATCCGCCGGCCGCCGATCCGGTCCGAGAGCGCGCCCGCGATCGGCGCGACGAAGATCGGCATCGCCGTCCACGGCAGGATCCGCAGGCCCGAGCCGAACGGCGAGTAGCCCTGCACCGTCTGGAAGAACTGCGCGAGCAGGAAGATCGAGCCGAACATCCCGAAGAACATCAGCAGCGACGCGAGGTTCGTCATCGCGAACGTCCGGTTGCGGAAGAAGCGCATTGGCAGCATCGGCGATTCGGTGCGGAGCTCCCAGAGCACGAACCCGGCGAGGACGATTGCGCCGCCCGCGAGCGCGATCACGATCTCAGGGCTCGTCCAGCCCTGGCCGTTCCCGCGGACGAGCCCCCACACGATCCCCAGCAGGCCGGCGCTGACGAGGCCGACGCCCGGGAGGTCGAGCCGGTCGGAAGGCCCGCGCGTCTCGTCGAGGCGACGCAGCGCGAGCGGGATCAGCACGAGGCCGACCGGCACGTTGATCCAGAAGATCCACTGCCAGGAGAGGCCGGAGACGACCGCGCCGCCGACGAGCGGGCCGAGGGCGACGGCGAGGCCGCCGATCCCGCCCCACGCGCCGAGGGCGACGCCGCGCCTCTCGGCCGGAACCGCCGCCGAGAGGATCGTCAGGGTCAGCGGCATCACGATTGCGCCGCCGGCTCCCTGGATCGCCCGGGCGGCGACGAGCACGCCCATCGAGGGCGCGAGTGCGGCCGCCGCCGAGGCGACCGTGAAGATTGCGAGTCCGACGGCGAACATCCGCCGCCGCCCGAAGCGGTCGCCGAGGGCGGCGCCGGTCAGGAGGAGGACCGCGAACGTGAGGGTGTAGGCGTTGACCGTCCACTCGAGACCCTCGAGGCTCGCGTGCAGGTCCTTGCGGATCACCGGCAGCGCCGTGGTGACCACCAGGTTGTCGAGCGTGACCATGACGAGCGCGAGCGACGTGACCGCGAACGTCCACAGCATCCTGCTCCTCGGCGTTCCTCCCCTCATCTCGCTTCCTCCTTGAGTAGTGAGTGCTTACTCATCTCCGCGGCGAAAAAAAGACGCTCAGGCCGTGTCCGTGGCGACGAACGACAGGAGGGTCCGGGCCCACGCCTCGTCGGCGTCGAGCAGACCCATCGACGCGACCACATTGATCAGCATGCCCTTGGCGAAGAACCGCGACACCGTTTCATCGTCGACGCCGGACGCCCGCCCGACGAAGTCGACGAGCTCGCCGAACCCCTTCTGCGCGACCGCGCGGACGTCCGGATCCTCGCAGGCGGCGTAGGTCTGCATCTGGGCGCGCAGCCGGTTCGGATTCGAGCGGATCAGCTCGCCGTAGGCCTGCCCCATCGCCTTCAGAGCCTCCTCGCCGCTCTTGCCCTCCGCGGCCCGCTCGAACGTCTCGCGGGTCTCGGCGAAGCAGCGCTCGACCGAGGCGATGAAGAGCTCCTTCTTCGTCCGGAAGAGCCGGAACAGGTACGGCTGCGAGATGCCGGCCCGCCGGGCGATCTCGTCGGTCGACGCGCCCGAGAGCCCGTGCTCCGCGAAGACGTCGCGGGCGGCCACGAGGACGTCCTCGCGGCGCTCCTCTGCGCTTTTCCGGGTGGTCGTTGCCGGGTTCACGACAAGAAAGTTATCACTCACTCACAATCACTGTCAAGCCCTGCGCCACCGGTAGTGCGTCAAGACCACGCACTAGCATCGGGCCATGCTCGTCGGCCGGGAGCCGGAGCTCGCCCGCCTCGAGGCCACCTGTCACGCGGCGGCGGCCGGACGAGGCTCGGTGGCAGTCGTCGCCGGCGAACCGGGCATCGGCAAGACCGCGCTCCTCGACGCGACCGCCTCGGCCGAGGGCCGAGACCGGAGAACGCTCCGCGCGACCGGCGTCGAGGCCGAGAGCGCCGTCGCCTTCGCAACCCTCCAGGGACTGCTCTGGCCCCTCGAGCCGGCGCTCGACGAGCTCGAGGCGGGCCAGGCGTCGCTCCTGCGCGGCGTCCTGGACCTGGGACCGCAGCGCCGAGCGTCGACCTTCGCGATCGGCGCGGCGGCGCTGGCCGCGCTTTCGGTCGGCTCCCGCGACACGGCGATCACAGCGGTCGTCGACGACGTCCACTGGGCCGATGTCGCATCACAGGAGGTCCTCGCTTTCGTCGGACGGCGGCTGGAGCACGAGCGGGTCGCCCTGCTCGTCGGCGTACGCGATGGCGAGGCCAGTCTGCTCGGCGCAGAGCGATCCTTCACCCGGATCGAGCTCGGCCCCCTCGAGCACTCGGCCGCGCTGGCCTTGCTCGAGCGCTCCTCGGATATGGGGCTCGCACCGGCGGTAACGGCCAGGCTGATCGAGACCTGCGCCGGAAATCCGCTCGGCCTCGTCGAGCTTCCCGAGCTGCTCACCGAGCCCCAGCGGCTCGGCCGCGAGCCGCTGCCGGAAGCGCTCGCCGCGGGGCCGCTCGTCCAGCGGGCGTTCGCAGATCGCGTGCGCGACCTCGGGGATCCCGGGCGCGAGGCACTGCTCCTGCTAGCGGCAGCCGGCGAGCCGGACTCCGCGCTGGGGGCGATGGGAGCTGCCGGCCGCGCCGCCCTCGAGAACGCGGAAGCTTCCGGCCTTGTCCTGCGCCGAGGGGGGCTCCGGTTCCGGCATCCGCTGATGCAGGCTGCCGTCTACGGCGCCGCCTCTTCCGCAGCCCGCCGCGATGCCCACCGCCGGCTGGCCGAGGAGGTCGCGGGCGCCCGCCGGGCGTGGCACCTCGCCGAGTCGGCGGACGGGCCGGACGAGGGCGTCGCCCAGGCGCTGGTGAAAACGTCGACGGAAGCCCGGACACGTGGTGGAGTGGCGTCCGAGGCGCAGGCCCTGGAACGGGCGGCGGAGCTGAGCGACGGGACCGATCGGCGAGCAGGCCGGCTCCTGTCGGCGGCCCGAGCCTGGCGGCTCGCAGGGCAACTCGAACGGGCCAACCGGCTGCTGGCGGAGGCGCTCGCGCTCGCGGAATCAGCTCGCACGCGCGCCGAGATCCAGCTCGAGCGCGGCTACAACCTCATCCGGGACGGATCGGCCCGGGAGGCTCACGCGCTGCTCCTCGCCGAGGCGGAGCAGGTGGAGCGCGAGGAGGCCGATGTGGGCGCGCGACTCTACGCAGCGGTCGCGCTCGCTGCGCTCAACGACCCTGACGCCGGGACTGCGCTGTCTCCCGCCGAGCGCGCGCTCGACCTCGCGGGCAGGACCGGCGACCGGGTCGAGCTCGAAGCCCTCTTCGCCGGCGGTCAGCGCCAGGATGACGCGGCCGGTGCCGCCCGACGACCTCGACGAGACACTCGTCCTCCGGACAGCGGAGCTGCTGGAGCAGCCCGAGCAACGCGAGGGGGAGCAGCCGCACTGGACGGCCTACGCGCTCGCCGAGCTCGAGCGGGACGAGCAGGCGCGCCGGCTGAGCGACCTCGCGCTCGCCGAGGCACGGGCGACCGGCGACGTCTGGTCGCTCTCCTACGGCTGTCTGACCCGCGGTGTCCTCGAGCTCGTCACCGGACGGGTGGACGTCGCGCGCTCCTGGGCGGCCGAGGCGACCCCGCTCGCCGAGCAGATCGGCGAGCCGTGGCGTCTCGACCAGGCCCTGGTGGTCTCGATCGAGATCGAGGCGACGCGCGGAGACGTCGAGAAATGCGCGGCGGCGCAGGCGGCAGAGCCGTCGGCCCACATGAACCTCCACCTTGGCCGGGCCCTGCTGGCGGTCGGTCGGACGGCGGACGCGGTTCCACACCTGGAATCGGCCTGGCTCGTTTTCGCCGAGGGGAGGCCGCGCAGCTGGTATCGCCTGATCCCGCTCGACCTGGCCGAGGCTTACATCGGCGCCGGCCGCCGGGGAGACGCCGAAGGCCTGCTTCACGAGACCGCGCCGACGATCGAGGGCTGCCGGCTCATCCGGCCACGGGCGAAGCTGGCACGTGTCCGCGCGATGCTCCTCCCCGAGGCGCGAATCGACGCAGGCTTCGAGCAGGCGCGGGCGCTTCTCGACGAGCTGGCGAATCACCTGGAACGGGCACGCATGGAGCTGAACTGGGGCGAGCGGCTTCGCCGTGCGGGCCGCTCGGCCGACGCAGTGCCACATCTCGAGCACGCCCTGACCCGGTTCGAAGCGCTCGATGCTCCAGGCTGGGCCGAGCGCACTCGAGTCGAGCTCGAGACGGCCTCGGGCACCGCGCGGCCGGCCCGCCAGCAGCGGACAGCGGTGCTCACGCCACAGGAGCTGCGTGTGGCCAGGCACGCGGCGGCCGGCATGCGCGACCGGGAGATCGCGGCGCTCCTCTATCTGAGCCCGCGCACCGTCGAGTCCTACCTCCAGAGCGCCTACCGCAAGCTCGATATCTCGAATCGAACGCAGCTCGCCGCAGTGCTCGCCGCCGACGGCATCCATCCACTCGGCGAAGTGCCGTAGTTTCGCGGTACCGCCGGCGGACGCTCGGTCGTACCGTCGCGGCATGGATCCGATCGCGTTCACGATCGAGCTCACCGGCGAGGCCGTCGAGCTCGGCGAGGGACGCTTCTGGGCGGAGACGCGAGGAGACGACACCGCTTTCGGGAGCAACCAGGCGCTCTGCCGGCGCGACCTCCGGCTCGACGAGGACGGGTCGGTCGCCCAGTCGGGCGAGATCAGCTTCGGCGACGACGACGCGATCACGTTCCGCGCGCATGGACGGCTCGGGTCGAGTCCCGATCCTCGGCTGAGGCACGGCGCCGCGGTCTTCGAGGTCACCGGCGGCCGCGGCCGCCTCGAGGGCGCCTGCGGGTTCGTGACCTCCAACTTCCTGCTCGCCGCCGACGGCGAGTTGACCGACCGCCACCTGGCAGTGCTGTTCGTCGGCGAGGGATTCGACCGAAAGGAAGACCCATGCGTCTCCAGCTGATCGTCACGCTCGCGGCTGTCGGCCTGCTCGTGGGAGCGACACCCATCCACGCCGGTGGCAGCGTCGCGATCGCGAGCTGCGGCCAGACGGTGACGGCAAGCGCCGTCCTGATCCAGGATCTCAGCTGCTCCGGGCCGGGAATCGTCGTCGGAGCAACCGGGATCACCATCGACCTGAAGGGATTCACGGTCACGGGCGACCGGGATCCCACCGACTACGGGATCGACGACTCCGGCGGTTACGACAAGGTCAGCATCAAGAACGGCATCGTGCGCGACTTCGGCGTCGGCGTGATCGGGCTGAACGGCGCCGGCGGACTGAAGGTCACGAGCGTCGTCGCCACCGGCAACTCGATCGGCGGCATCGCCGCACTCGGGGACGCCGCGTCGATCGCGTCGGTAACAGCCGCGGGCAACGCGAGCTACGGCGTCGACATCTTCGGCGACGGCGCGTCGATCGCTTCGACCACCTCCGTCGGCAACACCGCCGACGGGATCATCGTCGCGGGCGATGGCACGTCGATCAAGTCGTCGACCGTTGCCGGCAACGGGGATCGCGGAATCGTGGTCGCCGGCGACGCGGCATCGATCAAGTCGACCCGCGCGAGCGGGAACGGCGGCGTGGGCATCGTGCTCAACGGCGACGGCCCTTCGATCAGTGGCAACACGACGGACGGCAACGGCTTCGCCGGCGGAGTTGCCAACTCGATCGGGCTCGGCGTCAACATCACCGGCTTCACGACGGCGCCCAAAGGTACGAACGTCGCCCGCGGCAACGACGACCCGGCCGAATGCAACCCCTCGTCACTCTGCTGAAAGGAGACACCATGCTCACGCTCAACCGCGCGCCGCTCGTCGCGGCGGTCGTCGTCCTCTCGCTGGTGGCGGCCCCGGCCGCCCTCCCATCCGGGCCGCCCGCCGGTCCCTGGTGCGCTTCCGTAATCCGGATCAACACTCAGTTCGGAACGATGAAGAACAAGCGCTACCTCCCGATTGGCCAGCTCTCGAAAAAGGTGATCGTCGCCGTCATGGAGTACGCGCTGAAGAACCGAGCGAAGCTGCTCGCGATCACGCCGAACGAGATCAGGACGGCCCAGATCCACGAGCTCGCCTTCTACGCGAAGCTGAAGGCGAACCACTACGCACCGTCGACGCCGCTCGGGCCCTTCACGCTCGCCGACAACGAGAAGCTGATCGCCTTCCAGAAGGTGAAGTGCGGGATCAAGTTCGCAACGAGCTAACCCGCGACGGCGCCGAGCTCCTCCGCGACGCGGTCGAGCTCGGCGTCGGTCAGCCGCGTGTGGAAGGGCAGGGCCAGCGCTCGCTCGAAGCAGGCGTCGGCGCCGGGAAAGTCGCCCTGGTCGCGGTATGCGCTCAGGCGGTGAAGTGCGTAGGTGCCGATCTGGCACTGGATGCCCTGCGCGCGCAGCGCGGCCATCGCCTCGTCCCGCCGGTCGAGCTGGATCACGTACGCCTGCCAGCCGTGGCGGTCGCCCTCGTCCGCCGACGGGAGGACGACCGGTAGGTCGCGCAGGCGCTCCGCGTACCCGGCGGCGACCCGCTCGCGCGCGGCCAGCAGTTCCTCGAGCCGCCGCACCTGCGGGATCCCGACCGCGCAGAGGATGTCCGAGAGCCGGTAGTTGAAGGCGCCGGCCGGCATGTCGTCGTAGCGGTCCGACGGGCTCCAGCCGTGGTGGCGGAGCGAGCGGACGCTCTCGGCCAGGTCGGGGTCGTTCGTCGTCACCGCGCCGCCCTCACCGGTGGTGACGATCTTGCGCGGATGGAACGAGAGGCAGCCGGCTGCGCCGAGCCCGCCGCAGGCCTTGCCCCGCCGGCGCGCCCCGAGCGCGCCGGCGGCGTCCTCGATCACCGGCACGTCGCCCGGGAGCTCCTCCAGCCGCGCCGGGCGGCCGAACAGGTGCACCGGCATGATCGCCTTCGTCCTCGGCGTCACCCGCACCTTGGCCGGATCGATGTTGAAGGTGTCGGCGTCGACGTCGACCAGCACCGGCGTCGCCCCTGCGAGCGCGACCACATTCGCCGTCGCGGGGAACGTGTAGGCAGGGACGATCACCTCGTCGCCCGGCCCGATGCCGAGCGCCAGGACCGCGACGTGGATCGCCGCCGTTCCGGACGAGACCGCGATCGCGTGCTCGACCTCGCAGGCGCGCGCGAGCTCGGCCTCGAGCTCGCCGACCTTCGCGCCCATGGTCAGCATCCCGCTCTCCAGCACGGCTGCGACCTCGGCGAGCTCCTCCGCGCCGGTGTCCGGCCTCGCTAGACGGACGACGGTGTCTTCGCCCGGTACCACGCGATCGTCCGCTCGAGACCCTCGTCCAGCTCGACCTTCGCCTCGAAGCCGAGCAGCGTGCGCGCCTTGTCCACGTTCGGGATCCGCAGCTCGACGTCGAGGTAGTGAATCGGCTGGAACACGAGCTCGCCCGGGCAACCCGAGAGCGACTTGATCCGCCGCGCCAGGTCGAAGATCGTCACCGCCGAGCGCGCGTTGCCGATGTTGAAGCTCTCGCCGACCGCGTTCGGGTGCTCGAGCGCGAGCAACAGGCCCTCGACCATGTCGTCCACGTAGCACCACGCGCGGATCTGCGAGCCGTCGCCGTGGACGACCAGGTCGCGGCCGGCGAGCGCCGCCTCCATGAACGCGCGGATCGCGCCGCCGCCGATCTGGCCCGGCCCGTAGACGTTGAACGGGCGCACCGAGGCGGTCGGGAGCCCGAACTCCTGGTGATAGGCGTGCGCCATGTGCTCGCCGGCGAGCTTCGAGACCGCGTACGTCCAGCGCGCCTCGCCGACGGAGCCCTGCGTGGTCGCGCTGGTCTCGTCCACCCGGAAGGCGTACGTGCCGAAGACCTCGCTGGTCGAGAACTCGATCAGCCGCTCGACCGTCTCCTTCGTCGCGAGCGCGGCCTCGAGCGCGTTGTAGGTGCCGATCAGGTTCACGCGCATCGTCCGTACCGGGCTCTCCAGCACGGTGTCGACCCCCGCGATCGCTGCGGCGTGGACGATGTGCGTCGCCCCCCGCGCCATCTCGGTCAAGACCTCCGCGTCGAGCACGTCGCCGTGCACGAAGGTGAAGTTCTGGTGGTCGGCAAGGTCGGTGCCGCCGAGCGCGTCGCGGTGCAGGTTGTCGAAGGCGACGATCTCGTTGTCGTCGACGAGCCGCCGCGCAAGCGTCGTGCCAATGAAGCCCGCGCCGCCGGTGATCAGGATCCGCTTGCCGGTGAGCGCCATCGCGAGCGAGTCTAGTCGTGAGGCCGCGGCTGTAGCATCGCGCGCGACATGAAGACCGTTCTCTTCGTCGGCGCGGGGCGCCACCAGCGGCGGGCGATCCTCCGTGCCAGGGAGCTCGGCCTGCGCGTCATCGCAGTCGACCGGAACGCGGAGGCGGCCGGATTGGCAGAGGCCGACACGGCTGAAGTGGTCGACTTCGTCGACCTCGACGCGGTGGTCGACGTCGCCCGGCGGCACGGCGTCGACGGGGCGCTGACCGTCTCCGCCGACCGGGCCGTGCCCGTCGTCGCGGCGGTCGCAGAGGAGCTCGGGCTGCCCGGGATCGGCAGAGAGACCGCGCACCTGATGACGCACAAGGTGGCGATGCGCCGCCGCCTCGCCGAGGGCGGAGTGCCGCAGCCGCAGTACGCGGCGATCCGTGTCTGGCGCGAGGCCGCTGCTGCCGCCGAGACGGTCGGCTTTCCGGCCGTGCTGAAGCCGGCCGACTCGGGAGGCCAGCGCGGCCTCTTCCTCCTGCGCTCTTTCAGCGACCTCGAGAGGCACTTCCACGCCGCCCTTGCGGAATCGCCTTCCGGCGAGACGATCCTCGAGGAATTCACCGACGGCCTCGAGCTGAACGGGCTGGTGGTCGCGCGCGGCGGGGAGCCGTATCCGCTGCTGCTCTCCGACCGCCTGCGCCCCGACGGCGTCGGGTTCGGCGTCGGCTGGATCCACTCCTATCCCTCCCGGCTCTTCGGCGACGCGCTCGACGAGGCGGAGCGCGTCGCGCTGCGGGCCGTGCGCACGCTGGGCCTGCGGGAGGGGATCGCGTTCCCGCAGCTGATCGTCACCGACGACGGCAGGGCGCTCGTCGTCGAGGTCGCCGCGCGGATCCCCGGCGGGCAGATGGCCGATCTGGCCTTCCACGCCCTCGGCGTCGACCTCGTCCAGATCGCATTGCGCCAGGCACTCGGCGAGGAGGCGACCGACGACCTCGTCGTCCCGCGCATCTCGCGGCCGACGGCAATCCGCTTCCTGACCGCGCACCCCGGGCCGCTCCCGATCGGCAAGGTGCGGCGGATCGGCAGCCTCGATCGCGTCCTCGCTGCGCCCGGGGTCGTCCAGGCCGACGTCTTCCTCCAGGTCGGCGAGGAGATTCGCCCCGTGCGGCTCGACGGTGACCGCCGCGGCTACGTGATCGCCACCGGGGACACCAACGTGCAGGCGTTGGAGCTCGCCGAGTCGGCCGCGCTGAAGCTGTACGTGGAGACCGAGTAGTGGGCTGTGGCTTCGATCTCGTGCACTACCGCGAGCTGCTCGACGCGGCGCAGGCGGGCGGCTACCGGTACTCGTTCTTCGACCGGTCGCCCGAGCCGGGGACGGTGCTGCTCCGACACGACGTCGACCTGTCGCTCGACGCCGCCCTGGCGGTGGCAGAGCTGGAGGCGGAGGCAGGCGCGGCGGCGACCTACTTCCTGATGACGCGGAGCGAGTTCTACAACCTCGATGCGCCCTCGGGCGAGGCAGCGATCGAGCGCCTGCGGGAGCTCGGGCACCGTGTGGGTCTGCACGCCGTCTGGCCGCAGGTCGGCGGGGATGGGCGCTTCGACCCCGTCCTCGCCTGGCACAACCCGGACCCCGAGTACATGCGCGAGCCGGTCGAGGGGTTCGTGAACGTGATGGAGGCGCCCTGGGCCGACGTCTACCGGTCCGACTCGAACCAGCACTGGCGCCAGGGCTGCCCCCACGAGGAGCTTCGCGCCGGTGCGTTCGAGCGCCTCCAGCTGCTCACCCATCCGGAGATCTGGGCCTACCCGGGAGAGACCATGCGCGAGACGATGCTGGCGATGCTCGACGCCGACCGCGAGCGCCGGCTCGAGCAGCTGGCCGCGGACAGGATCGATCTCGCATGAACGAGGAGGTGCTCGCAGGCGGCGACGTCAACGTCGTCGTCCGGGTCGGAGACACCGTGCGGCGGCCGACGGCCCGGTGGAGCCCAGCCGTCCATGCGCTCCTTCGTCACTTCGAGTCGGCCGGATTCGACGGCGCCCCGCGATTCCTCGGCATCGACGACCGAGGACGCGAGATCCTTGGCTACGTCGAGGGCGTAGCGGCACTCCCACCGGTGCCCGCGGACGACGAAGCCGTCGTCGAACTGGCACGCCTCGTCCGGCGGATGCACGACGCCCAGGCGGGCTTCGTTCACCCGGGTCCGTGGTTCACACCGGACGAGACCGGCCCCGTGATCTGCTTCAGGGACTTCTTCCCGCCGAACGTGATCTTCCGCGACGGCCGGCCGGTTGCGCTGATCGACTGGGATCTCGCCGGCCCTGGCGAACGGGCGCTCGACGTCGCAGCACTCGCCGCGTGGTGGAGTCCTCTCAGGCCCGACGACGAGGCGGGGCAGTACGGTTTCCCGATCACCCGGCGCGGGCCGCGAATGCGGGCGATCTGCGACGCCTACGGCCTCGAGGATCGAGGCGACCTCATCGACCGGCTGATTGCCATGCGCCGCGCCGGCTACGAGCTCCACCAACGGCTGGGCGGGCACGAGCGACAGCCCGGCTGGCGGGAGATGTGGGATGCCGGCAGCGGCGAGACGGCCCTCGCTGGAATCCGCTGGCTGGAGGACAACCGCGAGGAGCTCGAGCGGTGGCTCTGAAGCCGATCACCGTCCTCGTTTCCGCCTGCGGTGCGCCCGGTACGGCCGCCCTGATGCGGGCGCTGCGCGAGAACGGCGAGCGCGAGGTGCGGATCGTCGGCACCGACATGGGCGAGCTGGCGATCGGGCGGCACCTCGCCGACGCGTTCCACCGGGTGCCCGCCGGGTCGGACGCTGGGTTCGCCGACGCGATGCTGGAGGTCTGCCGGTCGGAGGGCGTCGACGCCGTGCTGCCGCAGTCGTCGTTCGACCTGCTCGGTCTCGCCGAGGCGAAGGAACGCTTCGAGGGCATCGCCGTGCTCGTCTCCTCTCCGGAGGCGATCCACCGCTCGAACGACAAGGCCGAGACCTACGCGCTGCTCGACCGCATCGGCGTCCGCGGCCCGGCCTGGCGACGGGTTTCGGGCGGCGAGGCGGTCGCTGCGGCCGCCCGCGAGCTCGGCTACCCCGACGTCGACGTCTGCATGAAGCCGGTGTTCTCGTCCGGCTCGCGCGGGTTTCGCGTCCTCTCGGCATCGGCCGACCGGCACGAGCAGCTGCTCTCCAACCGGCCGGGCGTGGCGGAGGCGCTGCGGCTGGAGGACCTGCTCGAGCTGCTCGGCGACGACCCGACCGAGCTGCTGGTGATGGAGCTCGCGACCGGCAAGGAGCGGACGATCGACGGGATCGCGGTCGAGGGCCGGATCGCGCTCGGCCATCCGAAGACGCGCGAGGCGATGCGCGCCGGTCTGGCCATGTACTTCGAGACCCTCGACGACCCGGCTCTGATGGAGACCGCGGCGCAGGATCGTCGCCGAGCTCCGCCTCGACCACTTCTTCAACATCCAGCTCGTCGGCGAGCAGGTGATCGAGATCAACCCGCGGATCTCGACGATCGTCTACCAGGAGGACCTGAACCTGCCCTACCTCGGCGTCAAGCACGCGCTCGGCGAGATCTCGGAGGAGGAGCTCGGCGCGCTCGCCTCGAGGATCCGGCCGACGCGGAGGGCGCTGCGGTTCTTCGACCAGGTCGAGTGGGATTCAGGGGCTGAACCCGAAGGGGTCTGACCCTGTCGACCGACGGCGCACCAGTTTCTCCCGACCGCCTCCGCGTCACCCACTGCCCGGTCAACACCGCCGGCGTGCCCTGGCAGAACGTGCTCGCGCTGCGCCGCAAGGGAGTCGACGCGCGACTCGTCGTCTTCGAGCGCTACAGGCTCCATCCCGAGGCCGACGAGTCGCTCGAGCGGCACGGGGGGCTCGCCCGGCAGCAGCTGACCCAGTGGCGAGCGTTCACCCGTCTCCTCCGCCACACCGACGTCTTCCACTTCTACTTCGGGCTCACGCTCGTGCCGAAATCCCTGCAATTCCCCCTTTTGCGGGCGAAGCGCAAGCGCTCGGTGATGCACTTCCTCGGCTCCGACATCCGCGGCAAGCCGCCGGCCCAGCTGGCCTGGGCTCAGAAAGCCGACGCCCGCATCGTCGGCTCCTACGACGCGATCCGCTGGGTGCCGGACGCGGAGGTCGTCCCGCCGGGCATCGACCTGCGCGAGTACGAGCCGCACCCGCCCACCGTCCGGGAGCGCCCCGTCGTCGTCCACGCCCCCTCGAGCCGCCGGCGCAAGGGCACCGAGCACGTGATCGCCGCCTGCGCCGAGCTACCCGTCGACCTCGAGATCGTCGAGGGCCTCCACCACGACGAGGCCCGCAAGCGCTACGAGGCGGCCGACATCGTCGTCGACCAGCTGAACGCCGGCTGGTACGGGCTGTTCGCGATCGAGGCGATGGCGCTCGGCAAACCAGTCGTCACCTTCCTCCACGACGAGGCCGTCGCCCGCACGGAGGACGCGTTCGGGACGACGGTGCCGATCGTCTCCGCCACCGCCGAGACACTCGCTGCGCATCTCCGCCCGCTCGTCGAGGACACCGAGCACCGCCGCCGCGTCGGCGCGGCGAGCCGCGAGTACGTCGAGCGCGTCCACGACATCGAGACCGTGGCCGACCGCCTGCTCGACATCTACGCTCGTCTCTGACGTGGCCCTCGGCGCAGAGGTCAAGCGGCTCGGCAAGCACACGGCCGTCTACGGCATCGGCGGGCTCGTCTCGCGGATCCTCGCCGTCCTCCTGCTGCCGCTGTACACGCACTACCTCGGCCCGCAGGGCTTCGGGAAGATCGAGACGATCGTCGCCCTGACGACGGTGCTCGTGATCGTCCTGCGGATGGGGATCTCGAGCGCGTTCTTCCGCTTCTACTTCGACACCAAGGACGAGGCCCACCGGACGCTGGTCGTCCGTACCTCCTTCTGGTTCACGATGACGATGGCGACGGCGGGGTTGATCGTCGGCTTCGTCCTCGCCACGCCGATCGCACACGCGCTGAAGCTCGGCGACGACCCCTGGCTCGTCCGCGCCGCCTTCGTCGGGCTCTGGGCGCAGATGAACTACGAGCAGCTGACCTCGCTCTTCCGGGTCGAGGAGCGCTCGACCCAGTTCGTGCTCGCGAGCGTCGCGAACGTCCTGATCACGGTCGGGATGACGGTGCTGCTCGTCGTCGGTCTGCACAAGGGCGCGACCGGCGCGGTCGTCGGGAACTTCATCGGGACGCTCTGCGTCTACGTCGTGCTGCTCGCCTACCGCCGCTACCAGCTCGGCCTGCAGTTCTCGCGCGAGCTGCTCCGGGAGATGAACCGCTTCGGCATGCCGCTCGTCCCGTCGGCGCTCGCGCTGTGGGCGATCAACTTCATCGACCGGATCTTCATCGCCCACTACAAGGGCCAGGCGGAGGTCGGCGTCTACTCGGTCGCGGTGCGGATCTCATCGGCGGTCGTCTTCCTGATGATCGCGTTCCGCCTCGCCTGGCCGGCGTTCGCCTACTCGATCGAGGACGACCGGGAGGCGAAGCGGACGTATCCGTTCGTGCTCACCTATCTGCTGTTCGTCTGCGCGTGGATCTCGCTCGCGCTCGGCGTGCTCGCGCCGTGGCTCGTCCACCTGCTCGCCCGCGGGCCCGGCTTCGCCCGCGCAGCCGACGCCGTCGCGCTGCTCTCGTTCGCCGCCACCGCCTACGCCGGCTACACGGTGGTGGCGATCGGGATCGGCCGCGCGCGCCAGACGCAGTTCAACTGGGTGGTCAGCGGCATCGCCGCGGCCGTGAACATCGGCCTGAACTTCGCGCTCATTCCTCCCTACGGGATGATCGGCGCCGCGATCTCGACCCTCGTCGCGTACCTGACGCTGTTCGCCGGCATGGTGGTGAACTCGAGCCGCGTCTACCCGGTCGACTACCAGTGGCGGCGCGTCGCCACCCTGACCGGAGTGGCCGTCGGCGCTGACCGTCGCCGGCAGCGTCCCCGACGTGCCGCTCGCGGTCGCGATCCTGATCGCGCTCGCCTACCCCGTCGTGCTGCTACCGCTGGGCTTCTACCTGCCCGCCGAGCGCCGCCGGCTCCGCCGCCTCGTCGGCGCGTCCGCCTGAGCGTCTCACGACCGAGTTCCCGAGCACGAGCAGGTCCATGCGCGTCTTCTGGAACGTCTCGATCGCCTGCTGCGGCGTCATCACGATCGGCTCGTTCTCGTTGAACGACGTATTGAGCAGGATCGGGACGCCCGTCAGCTGCTCGAACGCGCGGATCAGCCGGTGGAAGCGGGGGCTCGCCTCCTCGGTGACCGCCTGGACGCGGCCGGTGTCGTCGACGTGGTTGACCGCCGGGATCAGCTCGCGCTTCTCGATCCGCGTCCGGTAGACGAGCACCATGTACGGCGAGGGGTAGTCCTGCTCGAACCACTCGCCGACCGCCTCGGCCAGGATCGACGGCGCGAACGGCCGGAACGGCTCGCGGTGCTTGATCCGCGCGTTGAGGACGTCCTTCATGTCCGGCCGGCGCGGGTCGGCGACGATCGAGCGGTGGCCGAGCGCCCGCGGGCCGTACTCCATCCGGCCCTGGAACCAGCCGACCACGTCGCCGGCGGCGATCCGCTCCGCCACGAGCGCGAACAGCGCGTCGTCGTCGAGCCGGTCGCGCGTCGAGGCCGGCAGCGGCGAGCGCGGCCGAGCACTCGTCCTCCGAGTACTCCGGCCCCCAGTAGGCGTGCTCCATCGTGAACCCGCGCGGGCGCCCGAGCTCCTGGTGCCAGACGTGGAGCGCCGCGCCGACCGCGATTCCCGAGTCGCCGGCCGCCGGCTGCACCCAGACCTCCTCGAACGGCGTCTCCGGCCGGATGCGCCCGTTGGCCACGGCATTCAGCGCGACTCCTCCCGCCAGGCAGATCCTCGGGATCCCGGTGCGCTCCCAGAGCGCGTTCGACCAGGTGCAGGTACGCCTCCTCCAGCATGGCCTGGAGCGACGCGGCGACGTCCTCGTGCAACGCGGTCAGCTCGGACTCCGGCTCCCGCGCGGGGCCGATCACCTCCTCCAGCCGCTCCGGAGAAGAGCGTGCCGATCGTCGGCGTGCCGTCGTCCCAGGTCATGTCCACGCCTTCCTCGTCGTGCCGGAAGAAGTCGAGTCCGAGCTCGAAGACGTCGCCTTTCGGGCGCACGACGTGCCGCATCTCCGCCAGGAAGCGCGGCGTGCCGTAGGGCGCGAGGCCCATCACCTTGCCCTCGTCGCCGTAGCCCGGAAAGCCCGAGCCACTGCGTGACCGCCGTGTAGAAGATCCCGAGCGAGTGCGGGAAGAGCACGCGCTCGAGCACCGTGAACGACTCGCCGCGCCCCTCGGCCAGCATGGTCGAGGCGAAGTCGCCGAAGCCGTCGACCGTGAGGATCGCCGCGTCGTCGAACGGCGACGGGAAGAACGCGCTCGCGACGTGCGCGCGGTGGTGCTCGACGTGGTGGAGCTCGCGCGCCGACCTCGGCGCCGAGGGCCGCCTCCAGCTCGGCCTTCACGTCGCGGACGCGGGCGGCGTTCGCGAGCCGCTCCCTGAGGAAGCGCGGGACTGGCGCCGTGGGTGAGCGTGCGGCGGCAGCTTCGCGCCGAGGTTCGCCTTCGGGTCGCGGCCGATCGCGACGTGGTCGAGGTCGGCGGCGGCGAGTCCCGCGTGGGCGAGGCACCAGGCCGCCGACTGCGCGGGGAACCCGGCGCAGTGCTTGACGCGGTTGAAGCGCTCTTCCTCGGCTGCGCAGACGAGCTCGCCGTCGACCACGAGCGCGGCCGCCGCGTCGCCGTGGTAGGCGTTCAAACCGAGGATCGCCGTCAAGCCGAACAGTGTAAGTACTCGTTCTTAGGCCGTTCTCAGGTCGCTTTCAGAGACTGCTCAGGTGGCACTGGTTTCCTGCTTGGGTATCCAGTGGACGAAAGGATGAAATGACTCGAATCTTTGCCCTCAGCGCTGCCGTCCTCGCCGCCGTCGCGGTGGGCATCGCCTCCTACGCCGTGGTGACACACGACGGCTCCAAGACCGTGGTCCGCGAGGTGACCGTGTCCGGCGGGACGCCGACCGCGTCGACGTCGACGGCGTCGCCGGCGACCGTGTTCCAGAGCGCCGACAGGGGCGTCGTCGAGATCACGGTCTCGACCTCGAGCTCGCCCTACGGCGGCCAGGCCCAGGCTCAGGGCTCCGGCTTCGTCTACGACGGCGCCGGCAACATCATCACCAACGAGCACGTGGTCGAGGGCGAGAACGCGATCTCCGTGCGATTCTGGAACGGCGCCACCTACCGTGCGTCGCTCGTCGGCACCGACCCGTCGACCGACGTCGCCGTGATCAAGGTGAACGCGCCGGCCTCGGTGCTCCACCCGATCGCGCTCGGCAACTCGAGCGCGCTCCAGGTCGGCCAGCCCGTGGTCGCGATCGGCAGCCCGTACGGTCTCGAAAACACCGCCACGGCCGGGATCGTCAGCGCTCTGCACCGCGAGATGACCGCGCCGAACAACTTCACCATCCCCGATTCGATCCAGACCGACGCGCCGATCAACCACGGCAACTCGGGTGGCCCGCTGCTGAACCTCGCCGGCCAGGTGATCGGGATCAACGCGCAGATCAAGAGCGACACGGGCGAGAACACCGGCATCGGCTTCGCGGTTCCGTCCAACACGGTCAAGTCGATCGTGTCGCAGCTGCTCACCAGCGGGAACGTCAAGCACGCCTACCTCGGCGTCGGCATCGCGACCGCGCAGAACGGCGTCCAGCTGACCGAGGTCCGGTCCGGCACGCCGGCTGCGAAGGCGGGCCTCCAGACGGGCGACGTGATCACCCGCGTCGACGGCCACAAGGTCACGAACGCGTCCGAGCTCGGCCAGGCGATCGACGCCAAGCGGCCGGGCACGAAGGTCAGCGTCACGTATCTCCGGAACGGCTCCACGCACACGGTGAGCGTCACGCTCGGCGTGCGCCCCTCCTAGCTCGATCCTGTCCCGTCCCCCAGCGAAGCGGCCTCCCCGGAGGCCGCTTCGTGCTTGGTCACCGTCTCGGCTCGAAGGCGAGCGCGCTGACGATCGTCCGCGACTCCGGCCCCGGCTGGTCCTGCGTCGAGTAGGGACGGTTGAGCAGGTGGCTGCGATGGACGAGCGTGGTCGAGCCTCCTCCGTCGAGGTTGATCGCGCTCTCGGCGCCGAGCTCGACCATCAGCTCTGCGAGCTCGACCATCGAGAGGCCGCCGTCGACGCGCGACCGGCGACCGTCGCATGCGACTGCGATCAGCCGGTCTCCAGCGATGCCGAGCGCTGCCCGGGGGTGGCGGCCGTCGGTGATGTCGGAGTCGAACTGGGCAACGTCGGCCGAGAAGCCCTCGCGATCGTCGTCGCCGAACACGATCGTCCCGTCGGCGACCAGCAACGGCCCCGCCTGCAGGAGGTCTCCGCCGGGTCGGTCCGGGGCTTCGGCCCGCTCGGCCAGCCGAACGACGCCGTCGTCGATCACGACCGAGCCGCGGCGCGGTCCGTACGTGCCGGCGATCGCCTCGTGATCGACGGGCCGCCCGTCGATCCAGACCTCGCCGAGCGGACGATAGGGGTCGCGGAGAAAGAAGCCGCCGACGATCGCCTCGTCGACGCCGTTCGCCACGCACCAGACGTCCAGGCGGCGAGGCTCGGGAAAGTGCAGGACCCGCGCGGCCGTCGCCGCAAGGGGATGGCGGACGCAGTAGACGGTCGTGACGTCGCCGTCCGGCGAGCGTCTGCCGCCAGAGGTCGTACTCGATGGCGGCAGACGCCGTCACTCGCCGCGTTGCGATCGGAGCGCCGGTGCGACCGCTAGGAGAGCGCCTTCTGCTTGAGCTGGTCGAACTCCGCCTGCGTGATCGTCCCGTCGGCGAGCAGCGCCTTCGCCTTGGTGATCTGCTCGGCCGGGTCGGTCGCGACCGACTGGACGTAGGAGTCGAACTGGCGCTGCGAGGCCTCGGCAGCCTTCTGGTTTCGCTCCGCCATTCCCCCGTGCTCGACGAGCAGGTACACGAGCACGCCGAGGTACGGAAGGAGGATCACGAACACCACCCAGCCGACCTTCGCCCAGCCGGAGGTGTCGTGACGGCGAAAGAGGTCGGCGAACACGGTGATCAGGAGCCAGAACCAGATCACCCACGCCATCAGCAGCAGCAAGTCCCAGAAGAAATCCCAGAACGAGAAGTCGGCAAGCACCACGAAAGCCACCTTTCCGATCGCTAGCGGAGGCGTGATCGTACGACCTTCGAGCAGGGGCGGCAAGAACGCGAATCAGCCGGCGACCCGCGGACGCCGGAGTCTTCGACCCCTACGACGCGGGCTCCTCGGAGGCGTCTTCGCGCCTCAGCTTCCGCTTCTCCTTCTGCTCGCGCGCCTGCTCCTTCGCGCCGACGTAGGACTCCTTGACCAGCTGAGAGCCTCCGCTCCAACCGAACACGATGCAGATCAGGACGACGGCGAAGAGGACGTTGAAGGCCGTGGTGATGAGTTGCTGCGCGACGGAGTAGGCGGTCGCGGTGGTCGTGGTCGTATAGCTCGAGAGCGCGAACGAGTTGAACGCCTGGTTGATCCCCACACCGCCGGGCGTGACCGAGAGGATGTTGGCCAGCTGATTCGACCCGAGGACCGACATCACCGAGCCGAAGGTGACCGGGATCGAGTAGGCGGCCAGGAAGACGATGATCACGAGCACCTTCGCGACGTAGCCGAGCACCTGTGGAAGCAGCACGCTCTTCAGGTACGCATGGAGGTCGCCGAGGATGGCTGCGCCCTCCTTCGCCTTGGCCCACATCTTCTTGAACCAGGCCCAGAAGGACCGCAGCAGGACGTAGATCAGAAAGCCGCCGCCCAGGACGATCACGATGATCAGGACCCAGTGACCCGAGATCGCGTCGCGGATCCCGCCGAACTGGAAGCTGAACGAGCCGGCCACCTCCGCGAAGAGGTAGATGTAGATCAGCGTCCCGAGCAGGAAGTAGAAGATCTTCTGGACGACGTAGCCGGCGAGCACCCCGGGGAAGTTGGCCCGCTCGATGATGGCGACGTACATCAGCAGCGTCACGAGCGTGCCGATGTTCGCGGGCAGGAAGTTGTTCAGGGCGACACCGGCCGCATACGACGCGAGCACGGGCATGAACGTCACCTGGCCGCGGTAGGCGTAGTTGAGGATCCCGTACCAGCCCAGAGCCGTGAACGTCGTCTGGAGACCCTGGAAGAGGCAGCCGAGGACGATGTATCCGAACGAGATCTCCGTGACCGTGTCCCAGAGCTGCTGGAACCAGCCCCAGACGTCGACGCCGGCGATCCGTAGGAACGCGAGCAGCACGACGATCCCGACGATCCAGGCGGCGATCCGCATGAGCCGCCGGTGGGTGGGCTCGCGCTCGGGGGGGCCGTGACCTGCGGGGCAGATGCGGTCATGCCGCCTCTGCATCCGGATCGACCGCACGGATGTGGCGGTGGCGCCCTCGCACCACCGTAGTCTTGCGTCCGTCGCCGAGGATCACAACCGCGCCTGCCTAGGCGACCACGCGATACACCTGGAACACCTCGGCGTACTCGCGGTTCACGTTGATCCCGTGCGTGCGCGCGACGTTGCGGATGTACTCCGGGTCGGCGTAGCGCCGGTGCTGCTGCGACGCGTACCTCGCCAGCGCTGCCGCCTTCTGCTCGATGTGCGACTGCTCCAGCGCCGAGTACCACTGGTAGGCGAAGTCGAAGTTGTTCCAGGGGATCTCGTAGCCGAGGATCGTCGTCCGCTTGAAGGCGCGCAGGCCCTCGGCCGCGACCACCTGGTGGTCCTGATGGATGTCGTGCAGGCTCGGCTGGAAGACGGCGTCCGGCCGCCACTCCTCCCAGAGCGCGATCAGCAGCTCGAGGATGTCCTGCCGGTGGTCCGGGAACGTGCGAACGTCGAAGTCGTGGACGGTCAGGTTGGCCTCCGGGATGCCGAGCTCGGCGGTGGCCTCGCGCACCTCCCGGGCGAGCGTGTCTGGCGGGAAGCCCTCGGGGAGCGACTTCGTCGCGATCGAGAAGGCGACGTAGCGGACGTCGGCGCCCGTCTCGACGAGCCGCGCCATCGTCCCGCCGCAGCCGAACTCGCCGTCGTCGGTGTGCGGGGCGAGGACGAGCACCCGCTGCCACGACTCGATCACGTCATCACCTTCTCCTTCGGCTCGGACGGCTCCTCCGCCGGAACGGGCACGGGCAGCGGGCGGCGCAGCGGCAGCCGCGCGCACACGGCGGTGAGGGCGAGCAGGCCCCAGAAGGTCGGATCCTCGAAGAGAGCGTTGTAGAAGAGGCTGTGGACCCCGATCGCCGCGAGCGAGGCCGCGATCGCCAGGCACGCGCGGCCCTTGAACGCAGCGCCGGCCCGGCGCAGGGTGACGAAGAGCGCGACGAAGACGAGCCAGCCGAGCAGTAGCAGGCCGGGGATGCCGGTCTCGGCGGCGACCGTCACGGCAGTGTTGTGCGAGGCCGCCTTCTTCGGCTCCTTCCCCTTCAACCCGACGCGATCGGCGTACGCACGCTTGAACCCGCCGACGCCCACGCCCTCGACGGGGTTGTGCAACGCGATCCTGATCCCCTGCGTGACCAGCTTCGCCCGGCCGCTCGACGCCTGGTTGAGGCCCGAGCCGGACTCGCGGAGCAGCGAGTGGCGGATGTGCGGCGTCCCCAGCGCAATCGCCGCGATCACGGCCGCGGCGACGCCGAGCGCGAGTGCCGCCCGCCACCGCCAGCGAAAGGCGGCGACGACCGCACGCCCCGACCATCAGCGCGGCGAAGCTCGACTGCGAGAACGAGAAGAGCAGGCCCGGCCAGATCAGGACGACTGCCGCGCCAGATGCGTATGCGGCCCGCCGGTCGCGGTCGTAGACGGCGAGCACGAGCGCGGCGAGCATCGCGACCACGAGGAAGCGTCCGTAGACGGACGGGTCGTAGAAGACCGAGTTCACGCGGTAGAAGGGCGCGTAGGCGTTCGCGACGATCACCTTCGGGTTCCAGAACACGTCGCGCGTCGCGTACTGGTAGACGCCGATCCACGCGAATGCGAGCGCCATCCCCACCAGCTGGACGTAGATGACGGACAGCCAGCGCCGGTTCCAGGCGAGGCGGGCGATCGAAACGGCGAGCAGGCCGAACGGGAGCCAGAAGAACAGCAGCGCGACTGCGCCCTCGTGCAGATCCTTCGTCCACAGCAGACTGAGCCCGGTCCAGGCGACGAGCAGCGAGAGCGGCCAGGCGAGCGGCCCGAGCTCCTGCGTCCGGTCGTCGCCGCGGACCAGCTCCCAGCCGAGCAGCACCGCGGCACCGGCGATCACTGCGTAGAGCGGGACGAGCAGGTTCGCGTCGGTCGCGCCGACGTGCACCGGGATCCGCGCAGGGACGCAGGCCAGCGCCGAGACGGCGATCAGCCACGGCCAGCGGCGGAAGAGCGCGGCGATCGCGACCGCGCCGATTGCGCCGACGACGACGGCCGCCGCGTAGACCTTCGAGTGCCCGCCGGGGGCGAGGTAGGCGGCGAGAAACGCGCAGCCGAGGAGCCAGCCGCCCAGTCCGGCGAGCCGCAGGTCGCGGCGGGGCGAGACGATCACGAGCGCGAGCCCGGCGGCAGCGATTGGGCCGCCCGCGTGCGCGAGGCCCGGCGTCACCGCGGGCTCACGATCAGATCCGCGCCGTCCGCGTGGCCGGGGACTGTCACCGCAAGCGTGTAGCGTCCGGGCTTCGGCGGGCGCACGGAGGACGAGCAACCCGGGCGCCGCAGTCCCTCTCCGGGCGCCCAGCCTCCAGTGCACGCGTCTGTCGGCGGAGACACGCACGCCGAAACGGGTGCCTGCCTTGGCGCGGATCGAGTGACGGGCGAGCTCGACGTACCGGGCGACGACCCGCACGGCCTTGCGTGGCGGCCATGTTGCCCGCCCGGTCCTCGGCGGCGAGCCAGACTCGGTGATCGCCCGGACGAATCGCCAGGCCATCGACCTTGCCGTTCCAGTCGAGGCTCGAGCGCTCGAGCTGGCGGCGCGTGAAGATCACGCGCTGCCCGTCTACGAACAGGATCGCGTGCGCGGGCTCGCTGAGCCTGTACGCGATCCGGATCAGGTCGTTGCGGCCGTCGCCGTTGGGCGAGATCGTCCGCGGCGCCAGCGACACGATCGAGATCCTCGGCGCGGTCGTGTCGACCTGCATCTCGTTCGGCAGGTCGATCGTCCGGTGCTGGTCGGCCAGGTGGACGCGCGGCTTGTAGACGCCCTGCGCGACGAAGCGGCCCTGGTCGTCGCGGCCGTTCCAGGTGTAGGTGACCGTCCCGCGGCGCAGCCGCCGGCCGGGGACGAGGGTCCGCACGACCGTCCCGCTGCCGTCCACGATGTCGAGTCGGACGCGGTCGGGCTTGCGCAGCCTGAAGCGGATCACGGCGACGCGTGTTGCGCAGTCGCACTGGGGTGAGAAGACCTTCTGGACCCGCGGCGCCGTGATCGGGCTCGGCCGGGTCTTCAGGCCCTGCGTGACCGCGAACGCGGCCGCCGTCCCGCCCAGCAACGCGACGACGAGGAGAGTCGAGAGGAACCGCGGCACGGCCCCGCAACTTTACGTGGCTACGTTTCGCCGGCCGGTACGAGCAGCTTCTTCCCCTCCGCGCGCAGACGGCGGCGTGTGTTGACGACCGCGACGAGCCCGGCGGCGACGGACACGCCGATCGCGACGGCGAGGTAGACGTTCGGGACCTGCACCAGCTTCAGCCCGCTGATCGCGAGCACGTCGGCGAGGGCGAGCCGCAGCCAGGCCTCCGGGACCCGGACCGAGTAGTGGCTGCCGATCAGCACTCCGGGAATCGAGCCGATCAGGAGCCAGCCGACGGCGTGGAAGTCGACGTTCCCGGCGATGAAGTGGCCGAAGCCGGCGACGTACAGGAGCGCGGCTGCGTGGAGGATGTCCGTACCGACGATCTTGTGCGCGCCGAGCGGAAAGACGAAGAGCATCGTCAGCGCGAAGAACGTTCCGCTGCCGACCGAGGTGAGGCCGACGATGAAGCCGCCGAACACGCCGATCGTGACCGCCGCGATCCGGTCGCGCCACACCATGTCGAAGCGGTCGTCGTCTCCGACCACCTTCTTCCTGACGAAGCTCTTCAGCACCAGGCCGGTCGCACCGAAGAGCAGCGCGCCGCCGAGGACGTACCCCATCACGGAGGTCGCGCCGTCGCCGTACTTGTCGGTGATGCGCGTCCCGAGCGCCACGCCGAGCAGCGAAAACGGCGCGCTCCCGATCAGCATCCAGCCCGAGAGCCGGGCGTGCACGGTGCCGAGGCTCCGGTGCCGGATCGCACCAACGGTCTTGAAGATCGCACCGTGGAGGATGTCCGTCCCAACCGCCAGCGTCGGCTGGAAGCCGAACAGAATGACCAGGATCGGCGTCATCAGCGACCCGCCGCCCATCCCGGTCATCCCGACCAGGGTGCCGATCAGCAGACCGGTGAGGACGAACTGCCAGGTCACGGTGTCCTACGAACGATACGCGGCGATCAGCACCTCGGCGACCTCGGGCCGCGAGAACTCGACCGGTGGCAGCTCGCCGTTCCCGAGCATCTCGCGCACCTTCGTCCCTGACAGGAAGACGTGGTCGTCGGACGGATGCGGGCACGTCTTCGCGCTGGCCATCGACCCGCACGTCTTGCACCAGAACGAGTGCTCGAAGAACATCGGCTCGATGTCGAGCTCGTGCGGCTCGAGCTCGTCGAAGATCAGCTGCGCGTCGTAGGTGCCGTAGTAGCTGCCGACGCCGGCGTGGTCGCGGCCGACGATGAAGTGCGAGCAGCCGTAGTTCTTGCGGCAGATCGCGTGCCAGATCGCCTCGCGCGGGCCGGCGTACCGCATGGCCGCCGGGAAGGCGGAGACGACCACGCGCTCCGCCGGGTAGTAGCCGTCGACGAGGACCCGGTAGCACTCGACGCGAGTCGCGGCCGGTACGTCGTCCGACTTCGTGTCGCCGACGAGCGGGTGAATGAGCAGGCCGTCGACCGTCTCGAGCGCAACCTTCGTCAGGTACTCGTGCGCGCGATGGATCGGGTTGCGGGTCTGGAACCCGACCACGCGCTTCCACCCGCGATCGGCGAACGCGGCGCGGGTGTCGGCCGGGTCGAGCGCCAGCTCGGGGAACGCGGGCGGGACGCGGTCGAAGACCGTGACGCGGCCGGACAGATAGAGCTGATGCTGCCCGAAGAGACGCGCGACCCCGGGATGCTCCGTGTCGGTCGTGCGGAAGCAGCGCTCCGCCTCGCGCTCCCGGTCGTACTCGTACGTCTCCTCGACGTCGAGGACGGCGAGCAGGCGGCCCGACTCGTCGGCCAGCGTGACCCGGTCGCCCTTCGGGGCTTCCGGAACCGCGAGGCAGACGGGCAGCGCCCAGGGGAGCCCGTTGGCGAGGCGCATGTCCTCGACGACGCGCTCGTAGTCGTCGCGACCCATGAAGCCCTCGAGCGGCGAGAGAGCGCCGACGGCGAGCATGTCCAGGTCGGAGACCTCGCGCGAGGTCAGGGTCACGGTCTCGAGCGAATCCACGCCGTCGGGCCGTTCGCCGAGCCGGTCGACGAGCTTTCCCCCATGAGGCTTGATCAGGCGCTCGGTCGGTACGGCAACGGCGGTCACGCGGCCACCTGCGCCGGGATCAGGCCGAGCTCCTCGAGCTTCGCGATCACGACCTCGGCCGACTCCTCGGGCGTCTTGCCCTCGGTCTCGACGACGATCTCGGGGCTCTCCGGAGCCTCGTACGGATCGTCGACGCCCGTGAAGCCCTTGATCTCGCCGGCGAACGCCTTCGCGTAGAGGCCGTTCACGTCCCGGCGGGCACACTCGTCGAGCGAGGTTGCGACGTA
This sequence comes from uncultured Actinomycetes bacterium, assembly GCA_963808815.1. Taxonomy (GTDB): domain Bacteria; phylum Actinomycetota; class Thermoleophilia; order Gaiellales; family Gaiellaceae; genus DATBLE01. Next base: position 139,088 of record CAWEGI010000013.1, read on the forward strand.
GACCTCGACGAAGCGGCCGAACGGCTCGACCAGCTCGCGCGCCTTGGCGCGCGTCTCGCGGTACGGAGAGATCGCGGCTGCGATCACGGCGCCGCCCTGGCGCGTGAGCCGCGAGGCAACCCAGCCGATGCGCTCGATGTTGGTGTCCCGGTCCTCTTTCGAGAAGCCGAGGCCCTTGGAGAGATGCTGGCGCACCGAGTCGCCGTCGAGGTACTCCACGATCAGGCCGCGGCGGTCGAGCTCGGGGCCGATCACGTGCGCGATTGTCGACTTGCCCGACCCGGACAGGCCGGTGAACCAGAGCGTGAAGCCGCCCTCGCGCACCCGGTCGGACTCGGGGTGCTCGTGAGCATGGATGTTCTCGGTCATTCGCTTCCTTTCGTCGGAACGTGAATGCCGCACTCGAGCTTGTCGGAGCCGGCCCAGCGGCCTGCGCGCTCCTCCTGCTCCGGGCTCGTCGGGCGGGTGCAGGGGATGCAGCCGATCGAGCGGTACCCGGTCTCGTGCAGCGGGTTGTACGGGATCTCGTTGACGTGGATGTAGGCCCAGACGCGCTTCTCGTCCCAGTCGGCGAGCGGATGCAGCTTCCAGACGCCGTAGCGCTCCGACCACTCGACCTTCCGGGTGCCGGCGCGGCTGGGGGACTGGTCGCGGCGGATGCCGGACGCCCAGGCGTCGTAGGGCTCGAGCGCGCGCACCAGCGGCTCGACCTTGCGGATCTCGCAGCAGCGGTCGGGGTCGCGCTCCCAGAGATTCGGGCCCTCGCGGCGGTGCTGTTCGGCGACGGTGATCACCTCGGGCCGGATCAGGTTCAGCCCGTAGCGCTCGACGAGCCGTTCGCGTGTCTCGTAGCTCTCGCGGAAGAAGAGTTGCGTGTCGAGCTCGACGACGTCGATCGGCAGGTCGAGCTCGGCGACCATGTGCACGAGAACGGACGACTGCTTCTGCCACGAGCAGGTCAGGCAGAACCGCTCGTCGAACTGCTCGTAGCCCCAGACGAGCAGATCCTCGGCAGAGATCGTCTCCTCAGGAAGGAGCAGGCTCGGCGTCGCCAAGCAGCACCTCCCTGAGTGTGTCGCCTCTCAGGCCGAGGCGGAGCGTCTCGAGCGGGATGACCTCGTCGGGGGGGATGTTGCCGAGGTTCACCTCGGGGCCGAAGTGCTTCACGAACCATGCCTGGGCCGACTTCGTCGGCGCTTCCCAGACCAGATCGCGGAAATCGACCGAGTGCGCGATCTCGTCGACGAGGCCGGTGCGCATCTCGCCGCTCGGCCGGAAGATCCCGGCCGTGCCGCCCTCGCGCGACTCGGTGATCACCTTCCAGGCGCCGGCGGCCAGCTCCTCCTGGATCCAGCGCACCCACTCGTACGGCGCGAAGACGATCTCGGAGTCCTTCGAGCCGACCTCGGAGAGGACGGTGAAGTCCCGCGCGAAGTCGGCGATCAGCTCGAGCTTGCGCTCGCGTGGGATCTCGACGGTGCCGTCGGAGATCTCGACGTGCGTGAGGCCGTGGCCGGTCAGCCAGCGCTTGTACTCGTCGAGCTTGTCGCGCGCGTAGACGACCTCGAAGAACGTCCCGCCGATCACGACCGGCTTCTCCCGGAGCACATCCAGCTTCCGCTCGAGGTTGCCCGTCACCCAGGCGGTGCCCCAGCCGAGCTTGACGATGTCGATGTAGTCGCCGGCTGTCTCGAGCACGTCCTCCCAGGCGCGTGGGCCGAGGCCCTTGTCGAGGACATGGGTGAGGCCGCCGTTGCGGGAGATGCCGAGGTCGAACCGGTCAGAGTCGGGCAAAGAGCTCCTTCAGCTTCTCCTCGGCCGCGGCCTGGACGTCGTGGTAGAGCGAGTTGCCGTGCGCGTCGATGCCGACCGTCAGCGGTCCGAAGTCCTTCACCCTGAACTTCCAGAGGCACTCGGGCATCAGCTCCTCCCAGGCCACCTCCTCGATCTCCTCGATCTGGGTCGTCTCCAGCGCGGCGGCGCCGCCGACGATCGCGAAATAGACCATCCCGTGCTTCCGCATGGGCTCGATCGCCTCGTCCGGGAAGCCTCCCTTCCCGCAGATCGCCCGCACGCCGTACTGCTCGCCCAACGGCTCGGTGAAGCGCACCATCCGCGCGGAGGTCGTCGTCCCGATGCAGAGCTTCTCGTACTTCCCGGGGCCGACCTTCCGGACGTTCGGTGCGGTGTGGAGCAGGAACGCGCCGGCCAGGTCCATCGGCGGCTCCACCCCCTGGTCGAAGATCCGGATCTGCGTGCGGTCGCGGATGCCGATGATGTGGCCCTGGACGACGACCTCGTCCCCGGCGCGGAGCTTGAGGATCTCGGCCTCGTCGCGAATGGGGAAGGTCACTTCGTGAGTGGCCACCTCTAGGCCTCCCGGTCGAAGTCGACGGTGCCGTCCGCGGCTACGTGGGCGGTCGAGCGGCGCGCGGCCCAGCACTGGTAGTTGACCGCGACGGGGTTGAGGGTCATGTGCGTGTCGGCGTGCTCGATGTGGCAGTTGAGGACGGTGACGTCGCCGCCGAGGCCCATCGGCCCGATGCCGGTCTCGTTCAGGAGGCCGAACAACTCGTCCTCGAGCTGCGCGACGATCGGATCCGCGTTCCGGGTGCCGATCGGCCGCGTGATCGCCTCCTTTGCCAGGTACATCGCATAGTCCGCGCTGCCTCCGATGCCGACCCCGACGATTCCGGGCGGGCACGGCTTGCCGCCGGCGCCGACAATCGACTCCAGCACGAACTGCTTGATCCCCTTCACGCCGTCGGCGGGGACGCACATCTTCAGGAAGCTCATGTTCTCGGAGCCCGACCCCTTCGGGACGCACTTCACGTCGAGGCCGTCCCAGTCCTGGACGAACTCCCAGTGGACGATCGGCAGGCGGTGGCCGATGTTCGGGCCGGTGTTCTCGCGCGTGATCGTGTGGACGGCGTTCGAGCGCAGCGGATGCTCGATCGTCGCGCGCGCGGTGCCCGCCTTCAGCGCCTCGTAGATGCGCGCCGGGTGGAGCGGGAAGTGCTCGCCGACATGACAGGTGTAAACCGCGATGCCCGTGTCCTGACAGACGAGGTTGTTCTCGCTGTCGGCGACCTGGACGTTCTTGAGGATCGTGTTCAAGACGCGCTGCCCCGGGACGCTCGTCTCGCGCGCGGCGGCGTCCGCGAGCGCGTCGCGCAGGTCCTGCGGGATGTCCTTCAGCGCCCAGACGTACAGGTGGGCGGCGGCATCTTCGACCGCGCCGTACAGATCCGTATCGACTGTCGTGCTCAGCTGAAGCTCCTTTCCGCTGCGGCCTTCCCGGCGCGGCGCCCGAAGACACAGCACTCGAGCAGCGAGTTGCCCATCATCCGGTTCCTGCCGTGCGTGCCGCCGGCGATCTCGCCACAGGCGAAGAGACCTTCGAGCGTCGTCTCGCCCTCGGTGTCGATCACGAGGCCGCCGTTCTGGTAGTGGAGGACAGGGTAGGTCAGGATCGGCTCCGACAAGGGGTCGATTCCGGCCGCCCGGTAGCGCCTCAGCATGTACGGCAGCGACACCTCCGCGTCGGCCTCCGGAATGCGGGTGGTGTCGAGCAGCACCGCAGGGCGCCCGTCGGGCGTCTCCACGCCGTTGCCCTTCTCGACCTCGTCGAAGATCGCCTGCGAGACCGCGTCACGAGGCCCGAGCGAGTCGGTGAACTCCTCGTGCTCCCCGTTCAGCAGTACGGCGCCGTACGCGCGGGTGGTCTCGGGGATCGAGTAGCCCTGCATGTTGGCGGGCCAGGCTCCGCCGTTCGGGTGATACTGGAGCGCGTCGAGGTCCCGCGCCTCCGCACCGAGGCCGAGCGCGATCTGCGTGACCTCACCGGTGGCGCCGGGATGGTTGGTGGAGAGCTCGCGGCGCTCCTCGGCCTCCCGGTAACAGCGGCCGCCGGCGGCGAGCACGACCGCCGCAGCGTCCACCTCGTGGTCGCCGACGCGTGCCGTCCAGCCGTTCTCCGTGCGCTCCAGATCGCGAGAGCGGGCTCTTGGCAAGGGTCGTCCCGGCGCCCGCCTCCCAGGCCTCGCGCAGCCCGGTGGTGATCGCGTGCCCGGTGCGGTCGCCGACCTGGAGGAGGCGCTTGCGCGACGCGCCGCCGCACTTGGCGATCCGGTAGCCGCCGTTCTCCCGCGTGAACCGGACACCCAGCTCCTCGAGCCAGTGGATCGCCGACTGCGCGTCGCCGGTCAGCACCTCGACCAGGCGCATGTCGGCCGTCTCGTGGCTCGACTTCCAGACGTCCTCGGCGTGGAGCTCGGGGGAGTCGTCCTCGCCGAACGATGCCTGGATCCCGCCCTGCGCCTTGGCCGAGTTGCACGACTGGAGCGACCCCTTCGTCGCAACCGCGACGCGGACGCCGGCCCGCTCGGCCGACACGGCAGCCGCCAGGCCTGAAGCCCCGCTGCCGATCACGAGCACGTCGAAAGAGAGCCTCTCGGCCACGGGCAGACGATATCAGACCTAATGCGAAGAATTAGCCGCGCGAATACTCAGAACGTCGCCGGCAGGACGTCCGTCGCGATCAGGCAGGACGATGATCACGGCGAGGCACGACGCGGTAGACGGCGAAGATCGTGTAGTCGTGGCGGCGCACGTAGTCGAGCAGCACCTGGATCGCCGCCAGCCCGACCGCGAGCGCCGCCAGGGTTCCGACCAGGAACGGTCCGGCCGATCCCGCCGGCAGCGGGTTGAGGACGACGTCCTTCAAACCCTTGTAGAGCGACCGCGCCGAGCACGACCGGGACGAGCAGGAGGAACGACATCCGTGCGGCCGCGTCGCGATCGAGCTTCCACAGGCGACCGGCGGTGATCGTGATCCCCGACCGGGACACGCCCGGCATCAGCGCGAGTACCTGCGCGCAGCCGATCAGGAAGCCGTTCTTCACGCCGACGTCGTCCAGATGCCGCTCCTCTGGTTGGCGGTCGACGACCCAGAGCAGGACACCGAAGACGGCGAGCATGATCGCGATCTGCCAGGGCTGGCCGAGCTTCTTCTCGATGAAGCTCTCGCCCAGAGCTCCGGCGAGCGCAGCCGGGATCGTCGCCGCGGCGACTGCCCAGGCGATGCGCTCATCGGCGGTCTCGATGCTCCGTCGCCGCAGTGACGCCACCCACGCGACGATGTAGCGGCCGATGTCCCACCAGAAGTAGGCGACGACCGCGATCAGCGTCCCCAGGTGGAGAGCGACGTCGAACGTCTTGTTGAACGCCTCGTGATCCGCCAGGTAGGTCCAGTTCGCCATCCACGGCAGCAGGATCAGGTGCCCCGACGACGAGATCGGCAGGAGCTCGGTCGCGCCCTGCACGACGCCGAGGGCGAGCGCCTGCCAGTCGGAGAGACGACCGGCCTTCTCGCCGACACCCAGCGCTGCGAGCACGACCGAGACCGCGAAGATGATCGCGGCCGCGAGGTAGACGCGCCGCGACGACATCCGCTCGTCGCGAGGCCCGGAAGCAGATGAAGTGAGGGTGGATTCGGACACGCGCGGCGAGCCGCCGAACCCTATCGCTCTCGGCGGCAACGGTGCCACGAGGCGGCTACCGTGTCCAGATCGACTGGTCGATCTTCCACACCCTGAACGGTCAACTCCGCGGCGACGATCCGGCGCAGGACGCGGCCGAGCTGTACAACGCCTGGGCGATCTTCGCCCTGGTCGCGGTCGCGGCGATGACGTGGTTTCTCGCCCGCCCCGGCGGCTCTCTGCGCTCGAAGCTGGCAGCGGCCTCGGCGGGCGTCTCGGCAGTCGTCGCGTTGCTTGTCAACGCGGTCCTCGGCCACCTCTGGTACCACGCGCGCCCGTTTGCCGACCACCCGAAGCAGACGCTGCTGCTCGTCCACCACGGCGCCGACAACTCGTTCCCGAGCGACCATGCCAGCGTCGCCTTCGCCGTCGCCTTCGCCGTGCTGGTCTTCCACCGGCGGCTCGGGATCCTGCTCCTCGCCGTCGCCGTCGGCGTCGGGCTCGACCGGATCTTCGTCGGCGTCCACTACCCGATCGACGTCCTCACGAGCGTCTTCGTCGGGCTCGCGGCGGCGCTGGTCGTGACGTTCCCTGGGCGGCCCTACGTCGTGTGGCTGGTACGGCTCGCCAGCCGGGTCACCGACCCGGTCGTCCTCGCCGTGCGCCGGCGAGCCGGCCGCTAGTCACCAGACGGAGCGGAACAGCTCGGCGGCCTCGGCCGCACTCACCGGCCTCGGGTTCGCCTTGGCGCCGGGCCTCGCGGCGGCCTTCGCGCCGAGCTCGTCGAGGTCCGCCTCGGGCACGCCGAAGTCGCGAAGCCGCTCGAAGCCGGCCAGGCGGGCGAGTTCCTCCACCCGCTCGACGGGCACCGCCGTCATCGCGTCGGGGACGACCGGGGCGTTGAAGCGCATCGCCGGCGGCAGGCAGATCGCGTTCATCGCGCCGTGCGGCAAGCCGTAGGCGCCGCCGACCGCCTGGGCCATCGCGTGCGCCAGGAAGAGGCCCGCGCTCGGCGAGCGCCTGGCCGGCGTCGCTCGCCGCCTCGAGCAGGCCGGTGCGGGCCTCGAGGTCGCGGCCGTCCTCGAGCACGCGCGGCAGCCAGCGGTCGATCCCGGCCGCACCGCGCCGCGCCACCTCGAGCTCGCCCGCGTACAGAGCCTCCACGCAGTGCGCGAGCGCATTCATGGCAGTGCCGCCGCTCTCGGCGCGCGGCAGGTCGAGCGTCAGCTCCGGCTCGTACACGATCGCGGCAAGACGGGCGCCGGCGCCGCCGCCGACCTGGCGGCGGTCGGACGTCCGCACGCCGAAGAACGCCGTCCACTCGGCGCCGGAGTAGGTGGTCGGGACGGAAACGAGCGGGAGCGACGACGCGGCCGACGCGGCCTTGGCGGTGTCGATCGCGCTGCCACCGCCGACGGCGAGGATCCCGTCCACCCCTGCCGGAACGGAGATGCGGTCGGACGGGATCTCGCTCCAGCGCGCGGCCGCCGGGATCGCCAGCACGTCCCAGCGCTGCGCGGCGACGAGCAGCGGCCGCTCCGAGCCGACGTCCTCGAGGGCGCCGGGGAGCTCCTCGAGACCCCAGCGGACGATCACGCCTGAAGCCGCTCCCGCGCGAAGGCGACGAACGCCTGCGCTGCGCTCGAGCCCGCGCGGCCCGAAGCGCGGGCGATGTAGATGTCGCGCGCCAGGTCGAGCCCACGGACGCGCGCCTCGACCAGCGTCCCGGCCGCCAGCTCGGTCGCGACCGCCTGCCGGGAGATGAAGCCGACGCCGAAGCCGCCCAGCACCGCGCTCCGAACCGACTCCTGGAGCCCGAGCTCGAGCGGCACCTCCAGATCCCGCAGCCGCTTCCCGTTCTTGCGCAGCTCGTCCTCGACCATCTGTCGGACGCCTGCGCCCCGTTGCATCAGGATGAGCGGGCCCTCCGCGAGCTCGTCGAGCCCGACGGCGCGACCGGCGAACGGATGCCCGGGCGGGCACGCGAGGATCACCTCGTCCCGGAAGAACGGCTCGAAGGCCACGGAGCGGTGACGGCGGGCGGCGCCGACGATCCCGAGCTCCAGCCGCCGGTCGGCGACCAGCTCGACCACCGACTGCGTGTCGGACACGGACAGCTCGACGCGCAGCTCGGTGTTCTGCCGCTGGAACTCGCAGAGCAGAACCGGGAGCACGATCGCCGCGGGACCGGTCGACGCGCCCAGCTCGAGCGTGCCGTGCAGCGGCGCGTCGGGCTCGGCGAGCTCGTCGAGCAGCTGCTCCTCGAGCGCCAGCATCCGCTGGGCGCCGCGGTAGAGTCGCAGCCCGGCCTCGGTCGGCTCGACCCGGCGTCCGGACCGGTCGAGCAGCTGCGTCCCGAGCCGCTGCTCCAGCGCCCGCACCTGCTGCGAAACGGCAGGCTGGGTGACCCCCAACCGGGAGGCAGCCTCCGAGAAGCTGCGCCGCTCGACCACCTCGCAGAACGCAGCCAGCTGGCGCGTATCCATAAGCGAACCTTATCCAGCGCGAGATACCGTTTGCCGATGCGCGTCTGGGTCGACCTGACCAACTCGCCGCACGTGCTCGTCTTCCGGCCGCTGATCGCGTTGCTGCGGGAACGCGGGCACGAGGTCGAGATCACCGCCCGCGAGTACGCCCAGACCATGCAGCTGCTCGAGCTCCACGGGATCGAGGCGAGGGTTGTCGGGCACCACGGCGGCGCCTCGACGCTCGGGAAGGCGCGGGCCGAGCTGTCGCGCGTGCCGGCGCTTCGACGCTGGGCGAAGCCGCGCGGCTTCGACCTGGCGCTCGCCCACGGCTCGCACGACCTGACGCTGACCGCCCGCTCGCTCGGCATCCCGAGCGCGACGACGTTCGACTACGAGTTCGCCTGGCTCCAGCACCAGCTCGGCTGCCGCGCGGCGACCCGTGTGGTCGTCCCCGAGGCGATCCCGCCCGAGCGGCTGGCCCGGTACGGCGCAAGACCGCCGAAACTGCGCCGCTACCCCGGTTTGAAGGAGGAGTACTACCTGGCCGACTTCGAGCCCGAGCCGGGTTGAGGTCCCCGAGGGCAAGGAGCTCGTGGTCGTCCGCACGCCGCCGGAGGTGTCGCTCTACCACCGGCACGACAACCCGCTGTTTCGGGAGGTGCTCGAGCAACTCGGCCGGGACGACGCGCCTCCACGCCGTCGTGCTGCCGCGGACGGCGGAGCAGCGCGAGTCGATCCGCGCCCTCGGCCTTCCCTCCCTGTTCGTCCCCGACCGCGCGGTCGATGCGCAGAGCTTGATTTCGGCCGCCGCCGTGGTCGTCTCCGCCGGCGGGACGATGAACCGAGAGGCCGTCGCGCTGGGAACGCCGGTCTACACGACATTCGGGGGCCGGCTGGGCGCGGTCGACGAGTGGCTGATCCGGGAAGGGCGGCTCGTCCGGCTGAGTGCCGCGGCCGAGCTCGCCCTGGACCGGCTTCCACCGCGGCGCGAGCGGCTCCGGCGCGACCCGAATGTCCTGCTCGACCTTCTGGTCAGCTGATCAGCCGGTCTCGACGAAGAAACCCTCGATCGAGGGAGGCGGAAATGTGGCCTTTTCGGGTATCAGCAACGCCACAGATGCGCGTTCTGGTAGCTCTCGCCGCGGTGGCGCTGGTCGGACTGGCAATCGGAGCCCACAGCGCTGCCGCCGGCTCGAAGAAGCCCGGCGTCTCGATCTCGGTCGACCTCGGGCCCGCGCCGGTGAAGGTCGATGCCTCGAGCGGCGGCGCCGATGCGAGCGTGGACGTCTCGACTCCGGCTGCGACCGTCGACGCTGCCGTCGATTCCTCGGCGCAAGCCCCGGTTTCGGCCGCAGTCGACACCTCGACTCAGGTCGCCGGTGCAACCGTCGACGTCGCCGATTCTTCGGCCGCGACCGTGTCCACTCCGGCCGGCTCGACCACGGTTCGGGCCGACACGACGAAAGGCGTCGAGGCGTCGGTCAAGAGCTCCGTCGCGAGCGGCAAAGCGGCCGTTTCGGCAGGCAAAGCGCACGCCGACACGAAGGTCTCGACGCCGACAGAATCCGCCGGGACAGCCGTCCACGCCGCCTCGGTGGGCGCCTCGAACGAGGGATCGCCGGCGGTCGCCCTTCCACCGCGGACCGCCGGGGCCGCGAAGCCGGTGAGGCCCCAGGCTGTTGGCCGCCCCGCTGCGCGCAGGACACGCCCCGCCGCGGCGGTGCCGACCCTCATTCCGCCCGTCACAGCGGTTCCGCGGAACACCGTGGTTGCCGGACGCACCGGCTCGACGCCGCCGCCCGAATTCATCGGTGTCCTCGCAGGCTCTTCTCGCCCGGACGCCGAACACGCGCCTGACGCAGCTCCGGGCGCGTCCGTGACCGCTGCCACCTGGCACCGGCCGGTCGCCACGCCCGGTACCGGTGGCGCGAGCGGGGCGAGCGGGTCCGGGCTGTCCACGGCTGGTTTCTTCGCGATCCTGACTGCTTTCCTGATGCTGGCTGCACCGATCGTGGGCCGTTGGCTCCGGCCGTCGATCGGACTGGCTTTGCAGCCGGCATGTGCCTCCTTGCCCGAACGCCCCGGCTAGCGCGATCCGTCGCGTCAGCGGTTGCCGACCCCTGGTCCGCAACCGACCGGAGTTCGTTCGAAACGACTAGGAGGAATCATGAAAAAGCTCTTCACGCTGGGCGCGATGCTGATCGCCCTGGCGACGGCGGGCCCCGCGGTGGCCGATCACGGACAGTCGGCCGACCGCTCGGTCCTGACCGTCCAGCTCGGCTCTGGGACCGTCTCGCCGGCGGCATCGGCGAACGCCCCGGCAAACGTCGATGCACCGGTGTGCGTCGCAGGTATCTGCGGCAACCAGGCCGGAGCCCAGGAGAACGGCGGTGCTTCGGCCGGTACGAACGGAGGTTCGGGCTCCGGCTCGAGCGAACCGGCTGACCAGTCGGCAGACGAGTCGACCGGCACCGCCCAGGTCGGCTCGGCCACCGTCGACCCGGCCGCGGACGTGTCCGCACCGGTGAACGCCAACGCCCCGGTCTGCGTCCTGGCCTCCTGCAGCTCGACGAGCAGAGGCCAGCAGACCGGCTCGAGCTCGTCAACCACGTACGACGCCGGACAGAGCCAGTCCGGCAACCAGTCCGCCCACGAGTCGACCGGCACCGCCCAGGTCGGCTCGACCACCGTCGACCCGGCCGCCGCCGTGTCGGCACCCGTGGATGCCAACGCGCCCGTCTGCCTGTTGAGCGCATGCCGCTCGACTGCCGGCGCCCGCGGCGGGGACGCCGGCACCGGTAGCGGAGGCGACGGCACCGGCAGTGTCGGTGGTGGCGGCGACACCGGCGGTGGTGGGAGCACAGGAAGCGACACGACCGGCAACGAGCCAGGGCAGTTGACTTCGTCGCAGACCGGACCGAGGACCGCTGTTGGGTCGACGGCTGCGGCCGCCAAGGCCCCTGCTCTGCCGAAGGCGACGAGCCCGGCGAGAGGACGGTCGGGGACGGCAGCCGCCGGCGCTGGCGTTCTCGGAACCGGGGCGAGGACCTCCTCGAGCGCCGGTGCGGAAACCGCGACGGTTCAGCCGGTCATCGCGAAGGGCCACCTTCCCTTCTCGGGCCTGGCTCTGGCCAGAGACCTCGTCCTCGGCCTGGCCCTGATGCTGGTCGGCCTGTTCACGCGGGCGCTGTCGGCTTCGGAGGGGAGGCGGCGCCTCTGAACGAGATCACCGGGTGAGCAGGGTGATCGTCGGCCGAATGTGGTGGACCGGCGGCAACGTCGTGGGGGAACCCTGTGGTTCCCCCACCACCCCTTCGGGAGTGAGATGCGCTGCTTACCGCGCTAGGCCGCCGCGAGGGCGGCGAGCACCTCCTCGCCGTAGCGCTCGAGCTTCGCCGGCCCGACGCCCGGCACGCCTGCGAGCTCTGCGAGGCTCCTCGGCCGCCGGCCGGCGATCTCCGCCAGCGTCGCGTTGTGGAAGATCACGTATGCGGGCACCTCCTCCGCCCGCGCCCGGGCGAGGCGCCAGGCCTTCAGCGCCTCGAACCCCTCGGGCTTCTCCTCGGCGGGCAGTGCGCCGCCCGTCAGCTCGGTGAGGAACCGGCTCGGCTTCTTCACCCAGGTGACGGCCAGCATGCGCTTCGCCCGCGTCAGGCCGACGTAGAAGAGGCGCCGCTCCTCGGCGACGGCTGCCGGCGTGCGGGCCTGCTTGTGCGGCAGCTCCTTCTCCTCGAGTCGCGGGAGCAGCACCGCCTCGAACTCGAGGCCCTTGGCGCCGTGGTAGGTGACCAGGTGGACGCCGCGGCGGGAATCCGTCCCGTCGCCGAAGCGGCGCTCGAGCTCCGCCCGGAAATCCGCGCCCGACCCGCCGATCTCCTCCGCGAGCCCGACGAGCAGCGAGAGGTCAGCCTGCCTCCCCAGCTCGCGCTCGCCGAGCCCGGGCTCGGGCTTCGGCAGCCAGCCGTACTCGAGGGCGATCGTCCGGACGCCTTCCGCCGCCGGCGCGGACGGATCGAGCGCGCGCAGGACCCGACGAGCCGCCTCCCGGGCGAGCAGCGCCGAGCCCTGGTACGGGACCTTCGCCTCGTGCAGCACCGGCTCGAGCTCGGCCAGGCGGGCGTGCGTGCGGCAGAGGATCGCGACCTCCTCGAGCGGACACCCGGCGGCCCGGATCCGCTCGACCAGGAAGGCGCTCTCGTCCTCCGGCGTTGCGAACGGCCGCACCTCCGGCTCCGGACCGTCCGGACGCGTCGCCCGCAGCACCTTCTCCGCTCCGCCCAGTCCCGGCACCAGCCGGTTGGCCAGGCCGAGCACCTGCGGCGTCGAGCGGTAGTTCTCCTCCAGCCGGAGGACCTCGGCGTGCGGAAAGCGCTCCGGCACACGGAGCAGGTGCTCGGGAGTTGCACCCGTGAATCCGTAGATCGACTGGTAGTCGTCGCCGACCACGCAGAGGTCGTCCCGCGGCCCCAGCCACCGGTCGAGCAGTGTTTGCTGGAGCAGGTTGACGTCCTGGTACTCGTCGACGGTGAACGCGACGTACCGCTCGCGGAGTTCGGCGACGGCGCGCTCGTCGTCGAAGGCCTGGATCGCGCGCTCGAGCAGATCCTCGAAGTCCATCAGCCCCTCTGCCTGCTTCCGCTCCTCGTACCGACGGTAGACCCGAAGCATCAGATCGGGCGGGATCGGGGGCGCGTGCCCGTCCAGCGAGGCCAGGTAGCGCTCCGGCGGGATGCGGCGGTTGTGCGCCCACTCGATCTCGGTCGCGAGGTCGCCCGCGGCGCGGAACTTGTACGGCGCCGGGAGCGAATTCGCGATCTGCCGGACCATCAGCGCCTTCGACGCCAGGATCCTTCCGACCGCGTCGGGCCGGAAGTAGCGGAGCTGGGCCAGCGCGGCGGAATGGAACGTCGAGGCACGGACGCCGGACACGCCGAGCCGCTCGAGGCGCGCCTTCATCTCGCCGGCCGCCTTCTCCGTGAACGTCACCGCGAGGATCTGCGACGGCAGGAACGCGCCCGAGGCGACCTGGTTCGCGATCCGATGCGTGATCGTGGTCGTCTTGCCCGAGCCCGCACCAGCGAGGATGCAGACCGGCCCCCGGACAGCCTCGACCGCCCGCCGCTGGTCGGCGTTCAACTCCACCTGACCATCCTAAGAATCCGGTCCGCCGGCCTTTGTGCCGGAACCGTGTCAGTGGCCGATCGCCAGCTCGACCCGGCCGCTCGGCGGAACCGCGACGGCGAGCGGCGGATTGGCGAGCCGCACCGACTTGTCGACCAGTTTCGTCTTCGGGTCGATCCGGATCACCCTGCCGCTGCGCCTGCTGACGACCCACACGTAGCCGGCGCCGGTCGCGATCGCGGAGGGCTGGTCGTTCAGCCCCAGCGTCTCGATCTTCGAACCGACGAGCGGCACGCGCGTGATCGAGCCGTTACCGGCGTTCGCGACCCAGGCGGCGCCGAAGCCGATCGCAACAGCGACCGGATCGGTGCCGACCACCTCCTCGCGGAAGACGCGCCTCGACACGGGGTTGGTCGCGATCAGCCGGTTGTTCCGGGAGTCGAGCGTCCAGACGAGCCCCGCGCCGCGGACGACACGTGGCGGCTGCGGGCGGGGCCCGCGCGGGTTGGCCAGCGTGTCCAGCGTCCTGGCGTCCAACACCAGCAGCGAGTTCGGCTCGACGCGGCGCGGGGCACCGCCGATCACAAAGCGCAGGTCGAGCGCGGCAGCGACGATCCCGCCGACGAAGATCAGCGCGAGCAGGATCGTGAGCCGCTTGCGCGTCAGGCGCGTCGGCTGCCGCGCCAGGCCGTTGCCGGACGCGCTACCCGACGCGGTCTTCGACAACGGCAGCGCCGGCAAGGCGCGGTTCCTTCATCATCGCCGCGAGCCTGGAGACGAGCTCGAGCGTCTCGCTGTCGGCGACGAGGCGCTCCAGCTCGCCGAGCTCGTCGTCGAGCCAGGCGGCGTCGATCGGCGGCCGCGTGACTGCGAGGATCTTCGGGTGCGGCGTCGGGCCGACGGTCTCGCCGTCCCCCCACAGCTCTTCGTGCAGCTTCTCTCCGGGGCGGACACCGGTGAACTCGATCGCGACGTCGCGCTCGGGTTCCTTGCCGGACAGGCGGATCATGTTCTTCGCCAGCTCCACGATCGAGACGGGGTCGCCCATGTCGAGCACGAACACCTGGCCGTTGCGGCCGATGGAGCCGGCCTGGACGATCAGCGAAACAGCCTCCGGGATCGTCATGAAGAATCGCGTCATCTCCGGATGGGTGACGCCGACGGGGCCGCCGCGCTCGATCTGGCGCCGGAAGATGGGGATCACGCTGCCCGACGAGCCGAGCACGTTGCCGAAGCGTACGGCGACGAAACGGGTCGAAACGTCGTTCCGCGCCCCGTACCCCTCGACGATCCATTCGCAGAGCGCCTTCGACTGGCCCATCACCGTCTTCGGATTCACCGCCTTGTCCGTGGACACGAGTACGAAGCAGTCGACGCCGAACTCCACCGCGACCTCGGCCATCACCTTCGTCGCCAGCGTGTTGTTGCGCACCGACTCGAGCGGATTGGCCTCCATCAGCGGCACGTGCTTGTACGCAGCGGCATGGAAGACGACCGAGGGCGTGTAGCGCTCGAAGACGCGGCGCATGCGTGCCCTGTTGCCGGCGTCGGCGAGCACCGGCACGCTCGGCGCGAACCCGCGCTCGGAGACGAGCTCGCGCTCGATCTCGAACAGCGGCGTCTCGCCCTGGTCGACCAGGATCAGGCGCTTGCAGCCGATGCGCGCGATCTGCCGGCAGAGCTCGGAGCCGATCGAGCCCCCGGCTCCGGTGACGAGGACGGTGGCGTCGGCGATGTACGACGCGACCGCGTGCAGGTCGACCTCGACCGGCTCCCGGCCGAGCACGTCCTCCACCTGCACCGCCCTGATCTGCCCCGCGAGGTTCAGGTCGCCGGAGATCAGCTCGTAGATCCCCGGCAGCGTCTTGACCGGAACGGCCGCCTGGCGGGTGATGTCCACGATGCGCTGGCGCACCGAGCCGGACGCGGAGGGAATCGCGATCAGCACCTCGTCCGGGCGGTTCTCGCCGAGGATCCGCGGCAGCTCCTCCGTCGTTCCGAGCACGCGCACGTTGTGCAGGCGGAGGTTCTTCTTGCGCGGGTCGTCGTCGACCAGGCCGATCGGCGTGTAGCCGAGCGCCGGGCTCTTCAGCATCTCCTTGACGATCAGCTGCGCCGCGTCGCCGGCACCGACGACGATCACCTCCCTGCCGCGCGCGACCAGCCCCCTGCCGGTCGGCCGCTCCATCACCGTGCGCGCGAGCATGCGCGCGCCGGCGACGAACGCGAGCAGGAGCAGCCAGTCCATCACCGCGACCGAGCGCGGCAGGCGCACCTGCGCGACGGGATCGGCGAAGTAGACGACGATCGACGAGACGAGGCAGGCGACGGTCACCCCGCGCGCGGCGCCCCACATGTCGCGAGTCGAGACGTAGCGCCACCAGCGGTTGTAGAAGCCGAAGAGGACGAAGACCGTGACCTGGATCAGGATCACGATCCAGATCGTCTTGTTGAAGAGCGTCTGGTAGTAGGGCGGGACGTCCGGGTCGAACCGCAGCCGGAACGCGAGGTACCAGGCGACAGCGCACAGGCAGGCGTCGACGGCGAGCTGCCAGAGGCGATGCCGGTTGAGCGGCAGGTGCTTCAGCGGGCCGCCCCCACCGCGACGCTGTCCCGAACGACGCTCGCCACCCGCTCCTGGGTCGCCTCGTCTATCCCGGCCCACATCGGCAGGGCGAGGTTCTCGCGTGCTGCCCGCTCGGTCTCCGGCAGCGACCCCGGCTCCCAGCCGAGGAAGCGCAAGGCGGGCTGGAGATGGAGAGGCGTGACGTAGTAGGAGGCGCAGGAGATCCCGGCGCCGGTCAGCGCCTGGGCGATGCGGTCGCGCTCGGGCGAGCGGACGACGTACATGTGGTACACGTGCCTGCCGTCGTCCACAGGCGGCTCGCAGACCTCGCCGAGGCCGAGCGCTCCATACCTGGACGCGGCCTCACGTCGTGACCTGTTCCACCCGTCGAGCCGCGGCAGGAAGAGCCGCAGCGCGGCCGCCTGCAGCTCGTCCAGCCTCGAGTTGAAGCCGATCAGGTCGAAGTCCTTCTTGTCGCGCGAGCCGTGGAAGCGGAGCAGCCTCACACGCTCGCCCAGGTCGGTATCGGTCGCGGCGACGAGGCCGCCGTCGCCCAGCGCGAACAGGTTCTTGGTGGGGAAGAAGCTGAACGTCGAGGCGATGCCCGTGGTCGCGATGCCCGCAGCGCCGAAGGCCTGCGCGGCGTCCTCGACGATCGGGACGCCGAGCGCGGCGAGCTCGGCCAGCGGCGCGGGCCGCCCGAACAGATGCACCGGCATGATCGCCCTGGTGCGCGCGGTGATCCGGGCGGCGACGTCCTCGGGGTCGAGGTTGAGCGTGGCGGCGTCGATGTCGGCGAAGACGGGGGTCGCGCCGGCCTGGACGATCGCCTCCGCGGTCGCGTAGAAAGTGAAGGACGGGCAGATCACCTCGTCGCCGGGCTCGATACCCATCGCCCGGAGGACGAGGACGATCGCATCGGTGCCGTTCGCTACCCCGACCGTGGCCGGCACGCCGAGGTAGGCGGCCGCCTCCTCCTCGAACGCGGACACGTTCGGCCCGAGGATGAACCGCCCGGACTCGAGCACCTCGCCGAAGCGCTCCTTCAACTCGGGGATCAGGGGCGCGTACTGCGCCTTGACGTCAACGAGCGGAATCATGGGCACCGGGGCGCCTCCTGAAGACGTGGCGGTACAGGAACCAGGCCGCGGCGAGGCAGACCGCGACGATGACAGCGTAGTCCACCCAACGGAAATCCTCGTGTACCCGCCGGTAGCCCGTTCCGACACCCCAGCCGATCCCCGCGAAGGCGAACGCCCAGATCGCCGAGCCCACGAGCGTCAGCAACGTGTATCGCCCGAAGGGCGAGCGGAAGACACCGGCGGGGATCGAGATGAACGAGCGGATCAGCGGCGTCACCCGCCCGAGGAAGACGGCCGCGTCGCCGCGGCGATCGAACCACTCCTCGGCGCGGGCAAAGTTCTCGGGGGTGAGGTGCAGCCAACGGCCGCGTCCCTCGATCAGCGGCCTGCCGCCGTACGCGCCGATTCCCCAGCCGACGATCGACCCGAGCAGGTAGCCGAGCGTCCCGGCGAGCGAGATGGCGACGTAGCCCCAGAAGGGCGAGTCGATCGCATGTCCGAAGAGGACGACCTGGCTGCCCGGGATGGCCCCGCCCGCCAGCGCTCCGCCGTAGATCATCACCAGCTCGCTCGCCGCGGGAAAGACCGCGTCGACAGCCATCAGCCCGAAGACGGCGTAGATGCCGTGGTCGCCGACGAAGGAGGTGACGCTGTGCGTGATGGAGGCGAGCAGCACGGGCGAGTCTACTTCTACAGCGACGGACCCCTTCGGGGTCAGCCCCTACCCGACCAGCGCAGGTGGCCGCTCGGCCCGGCGGTACTCGACGGTGTAGCCGAGCCGACGCGGAATCTCCAGCAGGCGGTCGAGGTCGAGGTCGATGCGGGCGCCGGCCTTCTGGGTGACCTCGTCCTCGATCGGCAAATCGAAGTCGTCGGCGCCGAAGTCGAGCGCGCGGAACGCCTCCTCGTTCTGGGTCAGCACCGACGTCCGGACATGCTCGACGTTGTCGAGGAAGATCCGGCTGAGAGCGATCCAGCGCCGGTACTCGTGCGGCGAGACCTCCTCACCGCCGAGCGACGTCCCGTAGGGCTTGTACGTCCAGCAGAGGAAGGAGAACAGCCCCTCGTACCCGTCCCGCAGGCAGGCGTCCTGGAAGTCCCGCGTCCGCCGGAGATGCTCGAGCCGCTCGTCGAGGGTCTCGTCGAAGCCGATCACCATCGTCGCGGTCGTCCGCATCCCGCTCTCGACGATCGCGCGCTGCGCCTCGAAGTAGTCGGCCACCGTGTACTTCCACTTGGCGTGCCGCTTCCGGAAGTCCTCGGTGAGGATCTCGCTGCCGCCCCCCGTGACCCAGTGGACGCCCGCGTCGCGCAGGCGTGCAGCCGTGTCCGCGAACGAAAGGCCGGCCCGGTCGGCGAGGAAGACGAACTCGGCGACCGTGAGCGCGTAGAACTCGACCGTCTCGCCGTACCGCTCGCGCACGGCGTGGAACAGGTCGCAGTAGTAGTCGAGCGGCAGCCGCGGGTTGAAGCCCCCGTTGAACGCGACCAGGTCGCCGCCCAGATCGACCAGCTCGTCGATCTTCGCGAACACGTCCTCGCGCGAGAGCACGTAGCCGCCGTCCTGGTTGGGCAGGACGTAGAACGCGCAGTAGTCGCATTGGGCGACACAGACGTTCGTGTAGTTGACGATCCGCATGACCATGTAGGTGGCGTGATCGGGCCGATGCCACCGCCCCCGGACCGCCTGCGCCCGCTCGAGCAGCTCCTGGTCGGCGGCCTCCAGCCAGAGCCGCCGGGCCTCCTGGACGTCGACGCGCGGGGTCAAACCGGCACGACCTCCGGCGCGAGCACGTCCATGAACGAGCTCACCGAGAACACGGCGTTGCCGGCGCCCGGCTTGCCGTACCCCGGAGGCGGCCGGAGGCCGTGGCGCTCGAGCGTCTCGCGGTACGCCTCGAGCAGCCGCACGTGGTACTCGAGCGGCGCGCCCTCCGGGTTGTCGCGGCCGAGCGGCGTCGTCGGCTCGGGGCACCAGGTCGTGAAACGCGGCGTGATCCCGCGGCTCATGAAGTAGTCGAGCCCTTCGACCGTGCTGGCGATCGCCTCGTCCACCGTCGTGAACCCGAACGGCCGAGCGAGCTCGATCCCGGCGACGAAGTTCGGGATCACATGGCGCGGGCCGAACACTTCCGCCGCGTCGAGGATCCGCCGGTGCCACTCGCTTCTCCCCACGTAGCGCTCCTTCCCCGGGCAGATGATCGAGAAGAGGCGCGCGTCCCAGACCTCGTAGTTCGGGTGGTAGATGGAGATCCCGTAGTCCTTGTAGCGCTGGACGTCCTCGCGCGGCAGCGCCTGTGCGACCACCTTGCCGATCCACCGCCCGGGGAAACGCTCTTCGATCGCCTGTGCGTAGCGGCCGTAGAAGTCGGCTTCGGCAAGGCCGTCGACGGTGCTCGTCACCGACCCGCCGGTGAGCGTGTACGCGTGCGACGCCCCGTCGTCGTGCTCGTCGATGATCTTGAGCGCCTCGAGCACGTCCTCGACCGGCTTGATCCCCGTGTACGGCCGTCCGGCGCGCTTGTGCTGGCGCCAGTTGTGGTTGATGTCGCAGAAGCGACACTCCTCCTTGGCCCCGAAGTACTGGCAGAGCCGGAGCACCGTGAGGTAGATCAGGTAGCCCCACTGGATGGTCGGCGCCGTCTCCATCACCGTCTTGCCGTTCGCCAGCAGGTGCCGGTAGTACGGCGGCATCGGCGGCAGCTCGACGTCGGCGACCTCCCGGGCCTCCAGCGTCAGCCGCCCACCGACGACCCGGTACGGGGAGGCCGGGTTCACCCGCACCGAAACGATGGTCCGGCGGAGACCCCAGGGGCCGCCCGAGAGCGCAACCTCCTCCGGCGGCCGGCGCGCGGCCGCCTCCCCGAGCTCGGCGAGCGGCTTCTGGTCGAACGAGAAGATGAAGTACGACTTCGGCTTGATCTCGCCGTCGAGGTTGTCGCTCAGTGCCGAGTCGTCGAACGCAACCCCGGTCCGGAGCAGGTCTTCCTTCAGCACCGCCTCGGCGGGCACGCCCGGGTAGCGCTCGATCAGCGACTCGACCAGCGCGGTGCGCGAGCCGACGCCTCCGGCTTCGTCTTTCACGCGGGCACCTCGTCGTGGACGAAGCGCAGTTCGGGCACCTCGCCGAGCTCGCCGGCGTCGCGGGCCATCTCCAGGAACGTGAACAGCCCCGCGCGCTCGCGCGGCCCGAAGCGGTAGCGCAGCTTCTCGAAGTAGCGCGCGAGGAACCCTGCGGGGTAGCCGTAGCGCTCGCTCGACTCGTACGCGAGCTGCTCGGGTTCGGCACGTGCCCGCCGAACGGAGTCGACGAGCGCATCCTCCAGCGCGGCCATTCCCGGCGCGACCGGCTCGCGCGCGGCGAACACGGCGAAGACCATCGGCAGGCCGGTGCGCTCGAGCCACAGCCGGCCGAGGTCGTAGTGCGGCGTCGGATCCTCGAAGGCGCTCTTCAGCGCCGCGTCGCCGATCAGCAGCTTGGCGTCGGCCTCCTCGCCGAGCGGCACGTGATCCGCCTCGGGGATCAACACCCTGGTCAGGACGACCGAGGTCGCGCTCTCGGGCGTGACCGCCACCCGCCGCACCTGCTCGAGCGGAACCTTGGAGACGAGCTGGATCGAGTCGACGGCGCCCTCGGACGAGACGCAGAGCCGGGGGAGGACCCGCAGCCGGTCGGCATCGCGCGCCCACGCGATCGACGAGATCGGGGCCAGGTCGAGCTCGCCGGCGACCAGGCTCGCGTTCAGCTCGGTCGGCACGCCGCCGACCTCCTCGACCTCGTGGTCGAGCCGGTAGAAGACCGGCGCCATGTTCACGTAGGAGATCCGCCCTAACCGAAGAGAGCGCTCCGCACCTTCTTCGGCGAGGTGTTCCAGCCGGCCCTCCGGTGTCTGCTCAGGACTCACGATGAACCACCAGATGGGTGAGCGTCTCGAGCTCCTCGCGGTACAGCCCACCGTTCAGGCTCGCCCGGGCCCGGCGCGCATAGTCGAGCGCGATCTCCCGGGCCTCGTCCAGCGCGCCCGTCGCGGCGACCCGGACGAGTGCCCCGTCGACCGGCCCGCCGGCGAGGGCCTTCCGGACGACCTCGTCCTCCCGCGCGGCCAGGATCAGCGGCAGGGTCGGCGTTCCCTCGCGCAGGTCGACGCCTGCGATCTTCCCGGTCTCGACGGTCTCTCCCGCGCAGTCGAGGATGTCGTCGGTGATCTGGAAGGCGATCCCGAGCGAGAGCCCGAACGTGCCGAGATGCCGCCAGCCGGCGCCCGCGCCGAGCAGGCACGCCGCCTCGAAGAGCTTTCCGGTCTTCAGGCTGCAACGCTCCAGGTACGCGTCCACGGTCGTATCCGGATCGTGTGTCTGGCAGCGCTGCATCGCCTCGCCGCGCGCGAGGCACAGCGCGGCGTCCGCGAGCAGCGCGACTGCGTGCGCGTCCCCTGTCACCGCCAGCTCGTCGAACGCCCGTGCGAACAGGTAGTCGCCGGTCGCCCGCGCGGCGGCCGGGCCGTAGGCCGACCAGGCCGAGGCGCGGCCGCGGCGGAACTCGGCGCCGTCGATCAGGTCGTCGTGGACGAGCGTGGCCATGTGCACGAGCTCGACCGCAACCCCCGCGGCCACGGACGGCGCTCGTCCGGCCGGCGCGGAGAAGAAGACGAGCAGCGGCCGGAGCCGCTTGCCGCCCGCGTTCAGCGCATCGCGCGAGGCGGCGGCAACGATCCCTCCGTGGGAGCCGACGGTCTCCTCCAGCCGCTCCTCGAGCTCCTCGAGGTAGAGGTCGAGCCCGGGTGTGTCCCGGATCGTCGCCAGCGCGCTGGTCACGTGGCGTCCCCGACGTGGAGCGCCACGATCCCGCCCGCGAAGGTGCGGTACGAAACTTCGGTGAAGCCGGCGGAGCCCATCAGGTTCGCGAGCTCGTCCGGGCCGGGGAAGCGGCGGACGCTCGCCGGCAGGTAGGTGTAGGCGGCGCCGCCCTTCAGTAGCCGGCCGAGCAACGGCACGATCCGGTCGAACCAGAGGCGGTAGAAGGGAGCGAGGAGCCCTCGGGGCTGGGTGATCTCGAGCACGGCCACGCGCCCGCCCTGGACGAGCACGCGCCGGAGCTCGACCAACCCCTGCTCGAGGTCGGCGACGTTGCGGACGCCGAAACCGACGGTTGCCGCCTCGAACGAGCCGGCCTCGAACGGCAGGGCGAGCAAGTCCCCCTCCACCCAGGTCGCGGAGGGAAGCTTGCGGCGCGCCCGCTCGAGCATCGCCGGCGAGAAGTCCAGGCCGGTGACGATGCCGCCGCGTTTCGCGCACGCGACCGCCAGGTCGCCGGTCCCGCAGCACGCGTCGAGCACGCGGTCGCCCGGTCTCACGACCGCCTCGGCCGCGATCCGGCGCCAGCGCAGGTCGAGCCCGACCGTCATCACCCGGTTCATCACGTCGTAGACGGGCGCGATCCGGTCGAACATCGCCCGAACCTCGTTCGCAGGCAGGGTCCCCGTGGAGCTCATGTCGTCCTCTTCGGACATGTCAAGAGTCTGACCCCTCCGGCCGAATCGATCACGGCTGTCCCCACCGCCGCACGAGCGCGTTCTCCAGCCCCAGCTGGTCGAGGGTGCGCCCGACGATGAAGTCGACGAGGTCGTCCACGGTCTCGGCGCCGTGGTAGAAGCCCGGCGCGAGGAACAGGATCGTCGCGCCGGCAGATCGCAGCGTGAGCATGTTCTGCAGGTGGATCGCCGAGAGCGGCGTCTCCCGCGGCATCAGGACGAGCTTCCGCTCCTCCTTCAGCGCGACGCTGGCCGCGCGGTGGATCAAATTCGACATCGCGCCGGATGCGATCGTCCCGAGCGTTCCCATCGAGCAGGGACAGATCACGTAGGCGTCGACCTTCGCCGACCCGCTCGCGTAGGGGGAACGCCACTCCTGCGGATCGAACACCGTGACCTCACCGCGCGCGTGCTCGGTGAAGCGGGCGATGGTCTCGTCGCGGGAGAGCCGAGCGTCGCCGTAGAGCTCGGTCGCGATCACCTCGAGCCCGGCGCCCGAGATGCAGACACCGACCTCGCAGTCGGCCCCCGTCAGGGCCTCGAGCAGGCGGGCCGCATACGCAGCGCCGGACGCACCGGTTACGCCGAGGAAGACGCGCACATGCGGAAGCGTATCGGTGCCGCTGCCGGTCGCTACTTCCCGCCGCGCGAGGCGTCCAGGAACGTGGCTATCGACTCGATCTGTGCCGGGGTGAACTGATCGCCGAATCTCGGCATCACGGCGTTGCCGAACTTGCTCGGGTCGGAGATGTAGTCGGTGAGCCCCTGAACGCCGCGGCCGCGGGTGCCCTCGTCGCTGAGATCGGGCGCGCCGAGGTTCGACGAGCCCGTGCCCAGGTACGTGTGGCACTGCTGGCAGCCGGCCTGGGCGAACAGCTTTGCGCCCGCCAAGCGCCCTCGGGTTGCCCTCGAAGCCCTGTTTCTTCGCCCACACGGGCGGGAGGGCGGCCAGCTCGCTGCCGAGCGCCTCCTTCGCGGTCGCGCCCTTGTACGTCAGCGTTCCCAGCGCGATCACGGTCAGGATCGTGATCACCACCGCGACCGGCCGCCGGGACAGCCGCCGCTCCCGCCGCCGGTCGAGGAACGGCAGCGCGAGCAGCAGCACCATGAGGATCGTCGGAATCCCGACCGTCCCGAGGATCACCGAGTTCGGCCACTTGAAGATCCGGAGCAGGTAGAAGAGGAAGTAGAAGTACCAGTCGGGCCGCGGCACGAAGCTCGTCGTCCCCGGGTCGGCCTTGTCGGAGTACAGAGACCCGAGCCAGCCTGCCCCCGTACCCGTGTGGTCGCCGGGAATCGTCCACTTCCAGATGCAGGCCAGCCCGACGATCACGACCACGACGACGAGGCTCATGACCGTGTCGTGGAACATGGCGAACGGGAAGAACGGCTTCCCCCGCTTCTGGACGTCCTTCTTGTAGCGGGCGAACTCGTCGCGGCGCGCCTGCTGAGCGGCGGAAGGCTTGATTCCCGACATGCTCACGGCATCGGCCTCCCTCGCGTGGTCGGCGAGACGAGACCGGCGCGCGCGGACGGCTCGGGCTCGGGCTCCGTGTAGTCCGCGCCCGCAGCCTCCTTCGACCACGGCGGCGACGAGACGCCGAGGCGGATGACGAGGTACAGGTGTAGGCCGATCAGGGCGAAGATCAGACCCGGCGCGATCAGCATGTGCAGCGAGTAGAAGCGCGACAGCGTGTCGCCCCCGATCTCGGGGCCCCCCTGGAGGATCTGGGCCATGATCCCGCCGACGAAGGGCCCGTTTGCAGTGATGTTCATGCCGACGACCGTCGCCCAGTACGCGGTCTGGTCGAACGGCAGGAGGTAGCCGGTGAAGCCCTCGAACATGCCGAGGATCAGGAGCAGCACGCCGATGATCCAGTTCAGCTCGCGCGGGTACTTGTACGCGCCGTACAGGAAGACCCGGGCCATGTGGAAGAAGAGCAGGATGATGAAGACGCTCGCCCCCCAGCGGTGCATGCCGCGCACGAGCCAGCCGAAGGTGACATCGTTGGTGATGTGCTGGATCGACGAGTACGCGTGCTCGGGGTCCGGTTTGTAGAACATCGCCAGGATCACGCCGGTGATCGCCTGGACGAGGAAGGCGGTCAGGGTGGCCGAGCCGAGCGTGTGCGCCCAGCCGCTGTCGCCGGGCACCTTGCGGAAGAGGAAATACCTGGTCGCGCCGACGAGCCCCGACCGCTCCTCGAGCCAGTCGAGCGGATAGAGGACGACGGCCTCCATCTGCTTCCGGCGTGCGGATTTGGGCATCTAGCCGTTGCCCTTCACGTGCGGATCTCCGGGACCGGCCAGAGCCAGAACTCGGGCCCGTCGACGTGCTGCCCCGGGAACTGGAGCCGCGTCTTCTTGATCTTGGCGTCCTTGCCCGTGCCCTCGACCTTGGCGACGCTGAAGACGCTGCCGAGGATCAGGTGGCCGCCGACGATCGAGTACGTGTACCGGTCGAGCGCGCGAACCGGCGGGCCGGCGGTGCGGTTGCCCTCCGTGTCGTACTGGCCGCCGTGGCACGGGCACCCGAAGCCGGCCGGCTGCACCGGCGTGAGAGACAGGACGACGTTCCCCTGCTTGTCCTTGACCTCTTTCTTCCGGTTCGTGTCGACCGGCCCGTTCGGCTGCACCGGACAGCCGAGGTGCGCGCAGTGGTTCGAGAGGATCGTGAAGCTCGGCAGCTCGCCGAGGAAGCCGTTGTTGCGGATGTAGGCGGTGTGCCGCGAGACCTCCCCGGCCTCGGGATCCTCGACGAAGGTCGTGATGATGAACTTGCCGACCGGGAACTCCTCGAGTGCGCCGAGATTGACGTTCTTGAAGCTCTGGCCCTCGAAGCCCGACGCGGTGAGGAGCGCAAGGGGCGGGATGGTGACGACCGCGCCGATCACGGCGCCGAGGCCGAGGGTCGCGCCTTCGAGGAAGCGGTCGCGCGGGTAGCGCTCGCCCGCCGCGATCGTCGCTTCGGTCGCCGCCGACGTGGACGCGCCGACTTGCTTCGCGGGTGGAGGCGGCGGCTCCGCCTCCTCGGCCCGGCTGGTCGACAGGTCGCGGATCCAGACGCCGCCGAACGCGAACGCGATCACGGCGCCGATCCCGACCGCGATCCAGTTGCTGATGATCAGGCCGACGAGGACGATCACGAGCCCGATCGCGAACGCGACCGGCAGCAGCGAGGGCGCTGGAACGTGTGACTTGTCGTCGCCCTGCCCGGGCTCCACCTTCGACGCTCCTTCCTCTCTTACCAAGCGGGATCAAACCGCCGCCCGCCCCCGGTGTCAACGACGTAACACTTGCCTCGACGCGTCGCCAACTATGACTGATCCGTCGGTCTCAGGCCGGGAGGTCGGGCAGGCCGTATTCGCTCCACCGCCGCGCGACCAGCTCCTTCACCTCGTCGCTCATCTCGATCTCGGGCGGCCACTCGCGCGCGCCCTCCTCCGGCAGCTTGTGCGTGGCGTCGATCCCGAGCTTCCCGCCGACGAACTGCGTACCGGGCGCGTGGTCGAGATGGTCGACCGGCCCCTCGCTGAGCAGGACGTCCCGTTTCGGGTCGACGTTGGCGGTCACGCGGAAGAACACCTCGCCGTAGTCGTGGACGTCCACCCACTCGTCGACGACGACGACGCACTTGGTGAGGCTGAGCATCCCCAGACCCCAGATCGCGTGCATGATCTTCTGCGCTTGACCGGGAAACGTCTTGCGGATCGAGACGATCGCGCAGTTGTGGAACGCCCCGGACACCGGCAGGTCGTAGTCGACGATCTCCGGTACCGACATGCGCACGGCCGGCAGGAAGATCCGCTCCGTGGCCTTGCCCAGCCACGCGTCCTCGGCCGGCGGCTTGCCGACGACGATCGACGGATAGATCGCGTCGCGGCGCATCGTCATCGCGGTGAGGTGGAATACGGGGAACGGCTCGGGCGGCGAGTAGTAGCCGGTGTGGTCGCCGAACGGGCCTTCGATCCCCTCGTCGCCGGCCTCGACATACCCCTCGAGCACGATCTCGGCCGAGGCCGGGACCTCGAGGTCGACCGTCTTGCCCTTGACCAGCTCGACCGCGTCGCCGCGCAGGAACCCGGCGAGCATCAGCTCGTCGATGTGCTTCGGCAGCGGCGCGGACGCGGCGTACGCGGTGATCGGGTCGAGGCCGAGCGCGACCGCGACGTCCAGCCGGCCGTCGGCCGCCAGGTAGTCCATCCGCCCGTCCTTGTGGATCTGCCAGTGCATGTAGGTCGAGCGCCGGTCGATCTTCTGCATCCGGTACATGCCGACGTTCCTCGTGCCGGTCTTGGGGTCGCGGGTGATCACCGCAGGCAGGGTGACGAACGGCCCGGCGTCGTCGGGCCAGCAGGTCTGGATCGGCAGCAGGTCGAGGTTCACCTCGTCCGCCGTCAGGACGACCTCCTGGCAGGGCCCGCTGCGAACCGACTTCGGCCGCGAGTCGGCGATCGACTTCAGCTTCGCCAGCCCCTTCACCTTCTCCACCAGCCCCTGGGGGGGCTGCATCTCCAGGACGTCGCCGAGCTTCCGGCCGACGTCGTCGAGCCGTTCGACGCCGAAGGCGAGGCACATGCGCCGCTCGGTACCGAACTGGTTGATCAGCAGCGCGTGGTCCGAGCCTTTCGGGCGCTCGAAGAGCAGCGCCGGTCCACCCGCCTTCACGATGCGGTCGACGATTTCGGTGATCTCGAGGTATGGGTCGACCTCGGCGGAGACGCGCACCAGCTCGCCCTCGCGCTCGAGCAGGGCGATCCAGTCGCGCAGGTCGCCGGGAGTCGCCACGTGCTGAGTCTAGGCGGCGACGCGCATCATCAGCCCCGGCACCGGGACGAGCGCTGCAAGAGTGAATGTCGTGATCGTTTGCGTCACGGGCGCGAGCGGCTTCGTCGGCGGCCACGTCGCCCGGGAGCTGCGCGCGCAGGGGCACGACGTCCGCGACGCGTGGGTCGACCTCCTCGACGCCGCACGGCTGCGGCAGGCCTTCGTCGGCTGCGACGCGGTCGTCCACGTGGCAGCGCTCTACAGCTTCCGTGCACCGGAGCGCGAGCTCGAGGCCGTCAACGTCCGTGGAACCGGCAACGTGATCGACGCCTGCCGGGCGGCCGGCGTCCATCGCCTGCTCGCGACCAGCTCCTGCGCGACCTGTGGCCCGGTGCCGGGTCGGCAGGCGACGGAGGCCGACTCGCCGCCGGCGTGGGAGCTGGCCGTCCCGTACAAGCGCACCAAGCTCGCCGCGGAGCGGCTCGTTCTCGCGGCCGGAGGCGTGTGCGTGAACCCGACGACACCGGTGGGCGAGGGCGACCGTGCGCCCACGCCGACCGGCGCAATGATCCGCGGCGTCGCCGCTGGGCCGGTACCGCGCGTACCCGCGGATCGGGTTGAACGTGGTCGACATCCGGGATGTTGCCCGCGGCCACGCCCTGGCGCTCGAGCGCGGACGGTCAGGCGAGCGCTACCTACTCGGCGGGGCCGACCTGCCGATGAGCGAGCTGTTCGCCGCCGTCGCCCGCCTGGCAGGGCGGCCGCGACCCCGGTTCGCAGTTCCCCACACGGCGATCCGTGCCGGCGCCGCGCTCGGACTGGTCAACCGGAACGAGGCGATCCTCGCCCGGACGCCGGCCTACTTCTCCTGGGCGAAGGCCGCGCGCGAACTCGGCTACCAGCCCGGCCCGGTCGAGCCCGCGCTGGCGCGGGCGGTCGAGGAGGCCCTCAGTGCTTCCTGAGCTTCCGTGACAGCGTGCCGAGCCCGATCACGCCGAGGAAGATCAGCCCGACGATCAGCATCCCGGTGATGACGTCACGGCCTTCTGAAGCAGCGTCGGCCAGCAAGGCGAGCACGGCGCGAGTCTAACCCACCCGCTCGGCGTGCAGGCCGAGAGCCCGGTCGAGCTCTTCGACAGCGGCGGCTGCGCGCGCGAGCCCGGCGAGCACGGCCGGCTCGCGGGTCTCCCGAAGCGGGCCTCTGCCGAGCAGCACCGCGGTCGCTGCCCAGGCCTCGCCGTCGCTCGGGCCGCCGTCCGCCCGCAACTGGGCGCAGACCGAGATCAGCGCGGCGAGGTCGGCGACAGCGTCGACGTCCCCGAGCGAGGCCACGCGGACGAGGCCGTGGGCGTAGAGGTAGTCCCCCAGCAGCAGGGCGTTGTGCCCGTCTGCGGCGAAGAGGCGCGGCCGCCCGTAGTGGAGCAGGTAGCCCTCGTAGATCGTCTCCAGTCCGACGGCGTAGCGCGGGTCGCCGAGAAGAGGCGAGAAGACCGGAACGGCCTCGCGGTCGCCGGCGGGGAGCAGCGCCTCCCCCCAGAGCGGGCTCTCGGCGGCCGCCTCGTCGGCGATCACCTCCCAGACGTCAAGCGAAGAAGCCGGCAACGGCTTCGACCGTCCTCTCGATCTCCGCGTCGCCGTGGGCCAGCGAGACGAACAGCGCCTCGAACTGCGACGGCGCGACGTACAC
This sequence comes from uncultured Actinomycetes bacterium, assembly GCA_963808815.1. Lineage (GTDB taxonomy): Bacteria > Actinomycetota > Thermoleophilia > Gaiellales > Gaiellaceae > DATBLE01. The sequence continues at coordinate 167,790 of CAWEGI010000013.1, forward strand.
GCCGTTGGCGAGCAGGTGGCGGAAGAGCGCGCCGTAGCGCTCCGTGTCGCAGGCCTGCGCCTGCTCGAAGCGCCTCACCGGGCCGTCGGTCATGAACACGGTGAGCATCGCGCCGACGCGCTGGACGCTGCCGAAGGGTGCGAGACCCTCTTCCAGACGCTCGCCCGCCGTCTCCAGCCGCTCGTACACGGTGTCGTCGCGGAGGCGCCGCAGTACCGAGAGCCCGGCCGCGGTCGCCAGCGGGTTCCCCGACAGCGTCCCGGCCTGGTAGACGGCGCCGACCGGCGCGAGCTGCTCCATGATCTCGGCACGTCCGCCGAACGCCGCCAGCGGCAGCCCCCCGCCGACGATCTTGCCGAGGACGGTCAGGTCGGGCACGACGCCGAAGCGCTCCTGCGCGCCGCCGCGCGCCACCCGGAAGCCCGTGATCACCTCGTCGAAGACGAGTAGTGCGCCGGAGGCGTCGCACAGCCCGCGCAGCGCCTCCAGGAAACCGGGCTCCGGCGGGACGACGCCCATGTTCCCGGCGACGGGCTCGACGACGATGCACGCGAGCCCTTCGCCCCACTGCGCGACCGCCGCCGCGACCGCGTCGATGTCGTTGTACGGGCAGACGATCGTGTCGGCCGCGGCGCCGGACGGCACGCCAGGCGAGCCGGGAATGCCGAGGGTGGCGATCCCGGAGCCCGCGCTCGCGAGCAGCGCGTCGGCGTGGCCGTGGTAGCAGCCGGCGAACTTGATCAGACGGTCGCGCCTGGTCGCGCCGCGGGCGAGCCGGATTGCGCTCATCGCCGCCTCCGTCCCGGATGAGACGAGCCGCACCATCTCGACCGACGGGACGGCGTCGACGATCTCCGCGGCGAGCTCGACCTCGGCCTCGGTCGGGGCGCCGAACGATGTTCCCCGTTCGGCCGCCTCGACCACCGCGGCCAGCGTCTCCGGATCGGCGTGCCCGAAGATCAGCGGCCCCCACGACATCACCCAGTCGACGTAGCCGCGGCCTTCGACGTCCTCGATCTCCGCCCCCCGACCGCGGGCCATGAACACCGGCTCGTCCAGGCCGACCGCCCGCATCGCCCGGACGGGCGAGTTGACGCCGCCGGGAATGAGCTCGAGGGCGCGCCGGTACAGATCCGACCGCGTCCTCAGAGCCAAGATGCTAGGTCCTTCGTCCAGTACGAGACGACGATGTCGGCGCCGGCGCGCTTGATCGCTGTCAGGGACTCCAGCGCCGCCGTCCGCTCGTCGAGCCAGCCCTGAGCAGCGGCGGCCTTCACCATCGCGTACTCGCCGGAGACGTTGTACGCGGCGAGCGGCAGGTCGAAGCGCTCGCGCGCGGCGCGGATCACGTCGAGGTACGGGAGCGCCGGCTTGACCATGATCACGTCCGCGCCCTCGGCGACGTCGAGCTCGCACTCGCGCAGCGCCTCGCGGATGTTGGCCGGGTCCATCTGGTAGCCGCGGCGGTCTCCGAAGGACGGCGCCGAGTCGGCGGCTTCGCGGAACGGCCCGTAGAACGCCGAGGCGTACTTGGCTGAATAGGCGACGATCGGCGTCTCCGGCAGAGCCTCGCGGATCGCCGCGACGCGGCCGTCCATCATGTCGCTGGGGCAGACCACATCGGCGCCGGCGTCGACGTGCGACACCGCCGTGCGGGCGAGCAGGTCGAGGGTCGCGTCGTTGTCGACCTGATCGTCGACGATCACGCCGCAGTGGCCGTGGTCCGTGTACTCGCAGAGGCAGACGTCGGTGAGCAGGGCCAGCTCGGGGAAGCGCGGCCGTAGCTCGCGCAGCGCGCGCTGGATGACGCCGTCGTCGTCCCACGCGCCGGAGCCCTCCTCGTCCTTCTCGGCCGGGATCCCGAACAGGATCACTGCGCCCACGCCGGCGACCACCAGCCGGTCGACCTCCTCACCCACGTCATCCACCGACCAGCGGCCCATCGCCGGCAGCGCCTCGTTCTGCTCCGAGCGGGGCCCGACGAAGAGCGGCATGACGAAGTCGTCGAGGTCGAGCCTGGTCTCGCGGACGAGCGTGCGGATCGCGCCGGTGCGGCGCAGGCGGCGGAGCCTGGTGACGGGGAAGGCGCCCACGCCTTGAAGGGTAGTCCTCGCGCGCCGTCCAGTACGAGTCTCCCGCCATGAGTCGCTTGCAGCGGGCGGTGCACGCGCTCGGGCGACCGAGCCCGAGCCCGAGCACGGACTAGACCGTGAGGCGGCGGACGGACAGCCGCGCGAGCGCGCCGAACAGCGCTCCCAGCCCGATCAGCCAGGCCGCCTCGCGCGCGACCGTCTCCCACGGCGAGCCGTCGTACAGGGCCGAGGCGAAGAAGCGAACGGCGTGGACGAACGGAAAGGCATCGCTGATCCAGGCTGCGGCCGGGACGATCTCCCTCGGCACGAGGCCGAGGAAGACCACGGGGAGGACGACCAGGATCCCGACCAGCGAGGCCGTTCGCGACTCGCGGGTGAGCGCACCGACGAGCGTGCCGACCGCGCCGATCGCGGCCCCGGCGAGCAGGACGCCGACGAGCACGAGGGGCAGCCGCTGCCAGGGCTCGCCGCCGTGGACGCCGCCCGCCTCGACCGCGATCCCGAAGCCGACGAGGATCACGAAGCCGACCCCGAGCGCGACCGTCACCGCCAGTGCGATCTTGGCGACGATCAACTGGCCCAGGCCGACCAGCCCGCGCACGAGGCGGCCGATCGCGTTCTCGTCGCGCTCGGCCGCGAGCGCCCCGCCTGCGAGCAGCAGCCCCAGGAAGCTGATCGTGATCGCCAGCCCGTACGCCTGGACCTGCGCCGAGAGCAGCGACGTGCGGCCCCGCCCCTTCTCCTCGTCGAGGACGACCGGACTCGCGGTCGCGCGGATCGCGTTGCCGGTGAGCGCGAGCGCGAGCCGGGCGTCGTCGACGAAGTCGGCGATCTTCGTCTTCTGCGGCGAGTCCGGAACATTCGCGAGCAGCCGCTTCGTCCCGTCGAGCCCGATGATCGAGAAGTCGTGGCCGAGGACGCGGCCCTTCCCGCCGTGGAGCAGCAGGTCGACGTACTTCAGATCTGCCTGGATGAACGCCTTCTGCAGCTTGAGGTTGAGGTTGTAGACGAGGGCCTGCATCTGCTGGCGCACACGCGGTGTGATCCCCCCGCTGCCGGTCGCGAGCGTCAGGTGCGGGCTCGCCACCAGCCCCTTGAGATCGGCGACGAATCCTTGTGGCACGGTCACGACCGCCGCGACGCGCCCCGAGGCGAGTTGTTGCGCGGCCTGCGTCTCCGACATCCGGACGATCTCCACGTTCTTGCCGACGTCGCGGATCAGGTTGTCGATGCTGAACGACTGCCCCGCGACCGTGACCCGGTGCGGGATGCCGTCCTTGTCGACGAAGGCGACACGCGGCTTCGCGTTGGCGTAGGCGGCGGTCAGCCCGATCAGGAGCGCGATCACGAGTGGATAGGCGATCAGGACTCCGAGCAGCGCCGGCGAACGTCGCAGGACGAGCAGGTCCTTCCGGAGGACATGCCAGACCGGCCTGATCATCTCAGCGAGCCCGCCGCTTCGGAGGTCAGGTAGGCGGCCACCGGCCCGTCGAAGACGACCCGGCCGTCGAGCAGCGCGGCCACCCGGTCGGCCACGTGCTCCAGATCCTCCAGATTCTGCGTGACGAGCACGACCGCGCCGCCGGCGTCACGGACACCGCGCGCGGTCTCCCACAGCCGCCGCCGCTGGCGTGGGTCGAGCGCCGCGGTCGGCTCGTCGAGGAGCAGCACGTGCGGGTCGGGGAGGAGAGAGATCGCCAGGTCGAGACGCTGCCGGTTTCCGACGGACAGCGTCGCCGCCGGGCGGTCGTCGTCCGGGAGCTCGAGCCGCTCGAGCATCCGCTGGGGATCGCCGGCCTGCTCCAGCCGCGCGAAGAGCTCGAGATTCTGCCGCGGCGAGAGCCGCCCGTAGTGGGCGGGCCGCTGCGGCATCCAGCCCGCGCGCACACCCTCGGCCCGCTCGACCGTGCCCTCGCTCGGTTCCACCGCGCCGGCGAGGATCGCGAGCAGCGTCGACTTCCCGGCGCCGTTCGGCCCCACCAGGGCCAGGGCCTCGCCCCGGTGCACCTCGAGATCGGTCGCCGCCAGCGCGACGTGCTCGCCGAACCGGCGTGAGACACCGCGCGCGGCGAGGAGCGGCCGGTCGTTCACCCGTGGCGCTGCGAACGGCGCGAGGGCTTCGCGACCGAGGGTGCCGGCACCTCCGGATCCGGCACGGGCGCGACCGGCGGCTGCTGCTCGAGCTCGACCTCGACCGGCACCGGCACGCCCTCCTGCCACGGCTCGAGCACGACCCGCTCGGAGAAGTACTCGTACACGGCCCGCGCGGCGGCCAGCAGCGGCAGCGCGACCAGGATCCCGGCGAGGCCGTAGATCTCGCCGCCGGCGAGCAGGCCGAAGATGACCAGCAGCGGGTGCAGCCGCAGTGCGCTACCCATCACCTTCGGCACGACGACATGCCCTTCGATCTGGTGGATGATCAGGAAGAGGATCGTCACCCAGAGCAGCGAGATCGGGTGGACGACGACGGCGTAGATCCCGGCGGGAATCGCGCCGAGCCACGGGCCCAGGTACGGGATCAGCTCCATCACGGCCACCCACGCGCCGAAGAGCAGCGCGTACTTGTCGGCGCCCGGGACCAGGCCGAGCACACCGAGCAACCACATCCCCGCGCCGGCACTCGCGCCGATGATCAGCGAGACGAGCAGCTGGCCCTTCACGTAGCCGACGACCGCGTACTCCATCCGCACGAGCAGCGGCTCCGAACCGGGGTGGGGCGGGAAGCGCCGGTCGAGCGCGCGGCTGAGCTTCGAGAAGTCGAGCAGCATGTAGACCGACACGACGATCACCACGATCGTCGCGAACAGCAGCTTCCCGATCGAGATCGCCGCGCCTTCGACGAAGTCGACGACCCTGCTCGTGTACTTGCCCACGTCCTTGTCGCGGATCTGTCGCACCCACCGGTGGCCACGCTCCTGGACGTCGATCGAGCTGAGCCCGTGGTCGTTCAGCCACTGCTGCAGCCGGTCGACGTCCCGGTCTGCGTCCGTCTGGCCGGTCCGTCCATTGGGGCTCGTAAAGTAGGTGTCGAACCTGTCAGCGGCCGTCTTCGTCTGATCGACGACGACGGTGGCGAGAGCCCAGATGCTCACGATCAACGCCGCCGCGCAGCCCAGGTACACGAGTGCGACGGCGAAGCCGCGCCGAATCCGAAACCGTCCGATCCTCACCTCGCCGATCGCCCTGACGACCGGGTCGAGCAAAAGCGCGATCAGCGAGGCGACGAGGAAGAGGAAGACGACGTGAAAGACGCGGCCCGCAATCACCCACGCCAGGATCAGCAGGATCGGAAGCCCGACCAGCTGCATCCAGCGCGGAATCTGGATCTTCGGCGCCGCGCCGGGAGCCATCGCGGCCATCGTACCGCGGAGGTCGTACGACTTCAGGCCGCGATGCCTTGGGACTGGGCGCTGGAGACGGACGGTTCACTGGCGCGTGACCCCTCGCGCGAGGATTGGTTCGTTTCCGTACGACCGGTCCCGTTGAAAGGACTCGCCGGGTCGGCTACGGTGCCGCGGATGCCGGCTCCCCCCGCCTACCGGCGGCATGATCGCCATGCTGCTAGAGCGCGTCAGGCACGCCGCCGGGCCATCCTCGTCGCACTGGTCGTCGGGATCTTCGTGATCGTCGCCGTCGCGGCCTTCCGTCCCGACGGAGGCTCGACGGTCGTCGCGAGCCCTGCGAGCGCGACGAGGCTGCTGCCCCCGCCGCCTCCCTCGGGCGTTGCGATTGCGAGCTACGGGCGCCTGCGGGTGGCGTCGCCGGTCAACGAGGGCGTCGTCACCGCGATCGGATACCACGGCGCCGGGGAAGGGACGCTTCCGTTCGAACCGGTCGGGCGCCAGGCGAACGTCGGCGTCGCCACCCGTGTCTTCCACCGGATCTTCGGCGGCAGCGACAACGCGGGAGTCGTCTACTACCGGCTCGGCGGCGGACAGGGGCCGGCGACCGGGGCGCTCGACGTCGGAGCGGCTCCCGGTACGGACGTGTATTCGCCGACGGACGGCACGGTCGTCGGTCTCCGCGACTACGTGCTGAACGGGAAGAAGTACGGCTCCGTGATCGACATCGAGCCGGTCGGCGAGCCTTCGGTCGTCCTCTCGGTCTCCCACGTGCAGGCCGACCCGGCGCTGACTGTCGGGTCGACCATCACCGCGAGCACCTCGAGACTCGGCCGCGTGGTCGACCTGTCCGGCGCCGAGCGGCTCGCGCTCGCCCGCTACACCCGCGACGCGGGCAACTACGTCGAGTTGACGCTGCACCCGGCCGAGTCCGTCCCGCTCCGCTAGAAGCACCCTGACGTTGCGCCTCCTGTTCCTCGCCGACGTCTTCGGCTCCGCCGGTCGTCGCGCAGTCGAGGAGCGGCTGCCTGGGCTCCGCGACGAGCTCGGGATCGACTTCTGCATCGTCAACGGCGAGAACGCCGCGGACGGGCGGGGTCTGACCCCGAAGCTGGCGGAGAGGCTGCTCGCGGCCGGAGCCGACGTCGTCACGCTCGGCAACCACGTCTGGGCGCGTGACGAGATCGGCCCCTACCTCGCGGACTCGGAGCGCGTCATCCGCCCGGCCAACGTCGCGTCGGGGTCGCCGGGCCGGGCGCTGGCGGTCGCGCCCGCCGCCGACGGCACGCCCGTCGCGGTCGTCAACCTGCTGGGCTGGCTGTTCCTCGACGTCCCGGTCGGGCCGTTCGAGGTGCTCGACGAGCTCGTCGAGGAGGCACGGAAGGCTGCGAATGTCGTCGTCGTCGACTTCCATGCCGAGGCGACCAGCGAGAAGATCGCCGTCGCCCGCTGGCTCGACGGCCGCGTGACGGCCGTGATCGGGACGCACACGCACGTCCAGACCAGCGACGCGCGGGTGCAGCCCGGCGGCACCGCCGCGATCACCGACGCCGGGATGACGGGACCACACGACTCCGTGATCGGTGTCGAAGCCGAGCTCGCGATCAGGCGCATGCGCACCGGGATGCCCGTCCGCTTCCGGCCCGCCGAGGGCGGCGTCCGCCTCGAGGGCGTCGTCGTCGAGTGCGACGCCGAGGGCCGCGCTACGGCGATCGAGACGCTGCGCGTCCCACACCCGTAGGCACGATCAACGTCACGAACAGCGCTACCAGGACGAGGTCGCGGGCCAGGACGAGCCACGACGCGGCCGTGTCGAAGCGCAGCGCGAGGTCCCAGTAGCGGAACGGGAACCAGACCTGCGTGACCACGAGCGCCGTCGCCAGCAGCGCGCTCGCGGCCAGCCCGCGCCGGCCGCGGACGAGCGGCACGAGCGGGATCAGCCAGATCAGGAACTGGGGCGAGAGCACCTTGCCGAAGGCCACGAACGCGCAGACCGCCGTCGCCGATGCCCGTACGAGCCGCTCCCGCGTGACCGGGCGACGCGCGAACCAGATCCAGGTGGCGACGAGCGCCGCAGCCTGGACGACCGTCTGCACCGCGGCCAGCGTGTCGGGCCCCGTCCCGACCAGGTTCTGCGAGCCGTGGCTCGACTTCATCGTGATCCCTAGCCCGCCGGCCACGTGTGCGACGAGCAGCACCGCCGCGCCGAACGACTCGATCTGGAGCGGGCGGCTCGTCTGGGTCGTGATGCTGTGCCAGAGGCCGTGCGGCGAGAGCACGAGGAACGGTAGGAAGCAGAGCGCGAGTACGGCGGCGAACACGCCGAGGCACACGAGCGCCTCGCGGCGACCGCGGCGGCGCCAGATCCAGATTGCCGCGATCGGAGCGAGCACAGCCGGAAAGAGCTTCGCCGAGACCGCGAGCCCGAGCATGCCCGCGCCGACGCGTTGCCGTCCGGCGACGAACGCGGCCAGCGACCCGGTGACCAGCGCCGCCGGCCAGAGGTCGAACCGCGAGAGCATCACCGAGCCGATCGCGAGCGGCGCCACCGCCGCGAAGCCGAGCGCCGCCCCGGTCCGCAGCGGCCCGGCCTCCAGGCTGAGCAGGATCGAGAGCATGAACGCGAGCGTGAGCGCGCCGCAGACCAGCATCTCCGCCTCGAAGCCGGTGCGATAGCCGTTCAGGTCGCCGTCGTCCGAGCGGAGCAGGGAAGGCAGCGCGAACACGGGCAGCGCCGCCGGCGGGTACTCGAGCTGGAAATCGCGGTACGGCACCTGGCCGTTCGCGATCGCGTCGCCGTAGCGCTGGTAGATGGGCGTGTCGGCGATGTGGCTGTGCCGGTAGAAGCCGACGTGCAGCCCGGCCCACGCTGCGACGAAGACGGCGATCGCGACCGTCACCGCCAACGCGGCTCGCCGGGAGTCAGCCTGCTGCGACCAGCTCTCGCTGCTCGTGTTCATCCCGGACGGTGGCCTTGGCCGGCGCGGGTGACGGCTCGGCCGCGAGCACCGCGTAGGCGGCGAACGCGAAGAACCAGGGAAGGTAGAGGTAGAACCAGTGCGTCAGCACGAGCTCGAAGCCGATCAGGATCGCGCCCGTCAGGGCGGCGAGCTGCAGCGGCGACTTCCGGCGAGGCAGGAATGCGACTGCCGCCGCCCCCGCGACCAGGAGCACCTGAAGCACCCGCTGGAGCCAGTGCAGATCCGGAAGGCCGGCGTGGTACTGGCGCCAGTCCCAGAGCGAGAAGGGCGACTGCCGGTTCACCTGCGGCGGGATCGTCCGATCCCAGAAGACCCGGGCAGCGTGCAGCACGTTCGGCTCGAGCAGCAGCACCCAGAAGGAAGCGATCGTCGCGATTGCGAAACCGCCGGCGAAGATCAGGGCCGTGCGTCGGCTCTTCCGAAACTCCGGGTAGGTCGCCCACAGCGGCGCGACCAGCAGCGCTCCGAACTTCGTCCACGACGCCAGCCCGACGAACGCCCCCCGCGCCCAGGCGGAGGTGCATAACCAGAAGCCCCAGATCAGGAAGGCGGGCATGATCGCGTCGTTCGTGTTCGACATCGAGACGTACTGCGTGAACGGGTACGCAGCCCAGGCGAAGGCGAGCGTCACCCCGAGCCGGTTGCCCCCGAACCGCCGGCCAGCGAGCGCGAGCCCGAGCACGCAGAGGAGATCGAACGCGATCGCGGTGAAGTGCGAGGCCGGCAGGTCGTCCCACTGCCCGTCCCACCCGAAGATCGCGTAGCCCGGGATGTACGCGATGTACGACATCGGGCCGTAGGTGTCGCCGTTCGGGTTGGCCGCCTCGCATCGTCCGTTCGTCTGGATCCGGGCGCGGATCTCGCCCTCGCGGTCGGCCGGCCCGCACGGCTTCAGGTCGTCCTCGACCGGGAAGTGGCCGTACGGCGACTGTCCGTGCACGATTCGCTCGGCGCCGATCGGCCCGGCGTAGCCGACGTCGATCACGTTCGAGTCGCGCACGTTGAGGCCGACTTTGAAGCCACACATGAAGACGGTGACTGCGGCTAGCAGCCACACCGGCCAGAGCGGGCGAGAGACGGGAGGCGGCCGGTCGCGGATGCCGACCCAGATCATGCGTCCGAGCAGGTAGGCGAGACCCGGGTAGACGAGCGGCACGCTGGTGAAGATCCGGCCGTGGTTGAAGTACCAGAGCGAGACGGAGAAGGACAGGAGCGCGAGCAGGTCGAGGTTGCGGAGGCTGAGCGGCCGGCGCAGGTCGGCCAGCCCGATCAGGAAGACGGCGCAGAAAGCGAGCCAGACCCCAAGGCTGTTGATCTTCTTGCCGCCGAACGCGCCCGGCCCGCCCCGCGCCATGCGCCACGCCACCTGCGGGCCCGTCCAGGCCTCGGTCACGATGCCGGTGGTGTCGTCGACCCGGCCGGTCGCGATCTCGCCCGCCGGCCCCGACCACACCTTCACGTCCCAGTCCACGTACTGGGCGTCGTACGTCCCCTGGGTGACCAGGCTCTTCTTCGGGTAGCGCCCCACCCAGTCCTTGACCTTCGGGACAGCGAGGAACGTGGCGACCACCTTCGCCTCGGTCTGGTTCTGCTGAGGCGTGGTGGCCGGTGCCTGCTGCGTCTGCGTGAACGGAATCTGCCGCTCAGTTGTCGTGACGGTCCTGGTCTCCGTTTGGGCCGGCGCCGCCGCGGCCGCGGGAACCGACGCAAGCAGCGCGACCGCGCCCACTGCGACGAGGCGCCTCACGTCAGCTCCTGAACGACCAGAGCTTGTTCGCGCTGAAGCTGAACGGGGTGACCAGGACGATCGCCACCGCCTGGGCAAGAATCTTGTCCGCCCCGAGCCCGACGAGCAGGCGCAGGATGGCGAGGTTCAGTGCCAGCGCCGCCATCGACACGACCAGGAATCGCATCCCCTGGTAGTAGACGTGGCCGCGGCTGGACCGGAAGGTCCAGAGCCGGTTCCAGAGGTAGTTGTTGGTGACGGCGACCACGAACGAGCAGACCGCGGCAGGCAGGTAGTGGAGCCCCGCGCCCTTCAGGAGCGAGACGTAGACGGCCAGGTTGACGACGTAGCCGCTCAGGCCGACGACGGAGAACTTGAGGAGCTCGATCCAGTTCTCCGAGCGGCCGAGCGCGCGGCGGGCACGCGTGGCCGCGATCCCCGCTGCGGTCGAGCGCGCCACGGTGCGAGCGTACCGGAACCGATCCCGTCATTCCCCGTCGAAGCCTTCGGCGCCGACGAGCGGGACGAACCGGCACGGAACCGAGCGCAGCACGGCCGGTCCCTCGGGGCTGCGGACGACGAGCCGAAGCTCCTGGCCGCCGCGACCGCCGACCGGGACGACGAGCCTGCCCCCCGGCTCGAGCTGGGCGTAGAGCGAAGCCGGCACTTCCGGCGCCGCCGCCGCGACGGCGATGGCTCCGAAGGGCGCGTGCTCGGGAAGGCCCAGGGATCCGTCGCCGACGTGGACGTGGACGTGCGAGCAGCCGGCTCGCTCGAGCGCCGTTCGGGCGTGATCGGCGAGGTCCGGCAGCCGCTCGATCGTGTGCACCTCGTCTGCCAGCCGGGCGAGGACGGCCGCCTGATACCCGGAGCCAGTGCCGACGTCGAGCACGCGGTCGGCCGGCCGCACGGCCAGCGCCTCGCAGATGCGGGCGACCATGTACGGCTGCGAGATCGTCTGATCGCCGCCGATCGGCAGGGCGGCGTCGTCGTAGGCGCGGTCGCGCACCTGCTCGGGGACGAAGAGCTCTCGCGGAACGAGGGCCATCGCGGCGAGCACGCGCTCGTCGGCGATACCGCGCCGGCGGAGCTGCTCTTCGACCATGCGCTGCCGGTCGCCGGCGCGGTCAGACTGCACGGGTCAGCGGGCGGATGGAAGCGGGCGGCTGGACGCCGAAGTGCGCGAGCACGGCAGGCATCACGCCGGTGATACCGGCCGGGACGGCGTCCAGCCCGACGACGAGCATGGGCACCTCGGAGTCGCCCGCGAGCAGGGAGCCGTGGCTGCCGCCGCCGACGTGGCTGTTGCCTCCGAGGTCGATGAATTCGTAGCCCGCGGCGGCCGACACGAGCACGTCGCCCGCGTGCGGGTTCCGCAGTGCCGCCCACGCCCGGACGAGCCCATCGGGGTGGTCGAGCAAAGCTGCGTCGCCGTCCAGCTCCCAGCCGCCTTCCTGCGCACGGAAGCGAAGCTCCTCGCCGCCGCGCCTGGCCACTGCCCCGCCGTCCTCGAGGAACATCGCGACGTCGACCTCGGGCCGCCCGTCGAGCCGCTCGGCGAGCGCCCGCACGGGCTCGACGCAGAGCGGCAGCCGGTAGACCTGGCCGGCGCGGTTGGAGGCGCAGACCGCGACGTCGGGACGCTCGAGGCCGCTCCGCCGGAACAGGCCGAGATCGGCGTAGGCGTCCTCGAGCCGGATCGCCTGCTCGACGCGGGTCTGGCCGTGGTCGGAGCAGAGCACCACCGCGTACCGCTCGAGGAAGGCGTCGGGCCCGCCGGCGACATCCATCAAGGAGGCGATCGCCTGGTCGGCGTCGGCGAGTTTGCCGGCGGCGCCTTCCGGGCCCAGCGCATGCGATGCGTAGTCGTAGTCCGCAAGGTAGAAGACGAAGAAGTCGAAGCCGTCACGCGCGACCAGCCAGCGGCCGACCGCGGCCGCGTACTCGTCGATGCTCCCCGCCGCGCGGCGTCGCACAGCCAGCGGCGCGCCGGTCATGTCGGACTCGAACAGGTTGTAGAAGAAGAAGCGCCGCGGGCCGCGGACGGTGCGGGTGACGCCGGGCAGGGTGGCCCGATGCTCGGTGCGCCCGCGATAGCAGGTGAAGTTGACCGCGGCGGTCACGAGATCCGCGTCGTCGAGCGCCTCGAAGACGGTGGTCGCCTCGCCGGAGAGATGGCGCGCGCTCAGGTCGAAGATCGTGTCCACCAGCGCGCGGCGGGTTCCGGCGGCGACGATCGCCCCGAGCGAGGATCCGTACTCCACCACGCGACGGTCGTCGCGGTCGAACCAGACGAGATGCGGGATGTGGTGGACGTCGGGATGGGCGCCTGTCGCGATCGACGACACGCACACCGGCGTGAGCGACGGGAAGGTCGAGGTCGCACGCGCGTAGCGGCCGTTCGCCGCCAGGAAGGCCAGCGCGGGCGCCTCGCCGGTCTCGACCGCACGCTCGAACACCGACGGCGTGAGCCCGTCGATGACGACGAGCACGAGGCCCTTCCGGTTCACGTCAGTCCTTCGCGAGGATGCGCAGGCCGGCGTATCGCCCGGTCCCGCGGCGACTGGCCCGGACGGCGAGCAGTGGGACCAGGGTCGCCTCGAGATATCCGAGCGCCGGGACAAACGCCAGCGCCGCGAGGCCGAGCCCGGCGACGACGACCAGCACAGCCACCCCGAGCCGCGTCCCGCCGCTGCGCAGCGCACCGGAGACGATCAGCACGGAGGCAGCCGCGCCGAGCAGTCCGCCGATCGCGCCGGCGGCGGCTTCGGCCCAGTCGCCGACCAGCAACCCGATGCCGATGCCGGCGACGACCGCCAGCAGCCCCGCGATTGCAATGGTCACGCCGCGCCGGCCCCCCGGGATCAGTGCGCCGATCGCGACCCCGGCAGCGGCGCCGAGGCCGGCTGCGACGCCGATCCAGTACCAAGAGCCCATATCTCGCTCCAGTCTAGGCCGCCGGTTCTTCGAGTCGGGCGATCACGGCGAGCCCGAAGGCGGCCGCCCGCGCCCCGTCGACCACGCGATGGTCGAACGTGACGGCGACCGTGCCCGTCCGTCGGACGACCACCTCACCGTCGCGAACGACGGCGCGCGGAGCGATCCGCCCGATGCCGAGGATGGCCACCTCGGGGTGATTGACGATTGGCGTGTGGAAAAGGCCGGCGAGCTTGCCCGCGCTGGTCACCGTGAAGGTCGACCCGCGCAGCTCGTCCGGTTTGAGTGTGCCGGCCCGCGCGGCGCCTGCGAGGCGGTCGAGGTCGGCGGCCAGCTCCTCGACCGTCCGTGACTCGCAGCCTCGCACGACCGGTACGACCAGGCCCTGCTCGGTCTGGATGGCCACGCCCAGGTCGTATCGCTCGAAGTAGACGATCTCGTCCCCCTCGAGCCGGGCGTTCAGCTCCGGGAACTCCTGGAGCGAGAGCGCGCAGGCCCTCAGCACCGTCGGGACGAGGAGCTTCAGGTCGACCGCCTCGAAGTCGCACTCCTCGACCCACGTCACCGGGGGGATCTCGCGGTGAGCGAGCGCCATGTGCTCGGCGATCAGTCGCCGGACGCCGCGCAGGGGCTCGCGCCGCTCATGCGCTGCGGGTGCGTTCGCACCCGCAGCGGAACGAACATCCGCTTCGGTCACACGCCCGTTCGGACCGGTACCGGCAACCGAGTCGATGTCGACTCCGAGCTCGCGCGCGATTCGTCGAACGAGCGGGGTTGCCTGCGGCTTCGCCGTCCGCGTGCCGACCTGCGCGGCACGCGGGCTCGCTGCGGCGGTGTCCCGGACGAAGTCATGCGCCGAAGGCGCGACTTCGTTCGGCGAGTCGCCGATGACGACGAGCACGGTCCCCACCGGCACGACCTGCCCCTCCTGGACGAGGATGCGCGCCACTTTCCCGGCAGCCGGCGAAGGGATCTCGACCGTGGTCTTGTCGGTCTGGATCTCGACCAGCGGGTCGTCCTCGGCCACCTCCTGCCCCTCGACGACCAGCCAGCGGGCAACTTCGCCCTCGGTCAGGCCCTCCCCGAGGTCCGGCAGCTTGAACTCGTACGCCATGACCTAGAACTCGTCCAGCAGGCGCCGGCCGGCGGCCGCGACCCGCTCGACCGACGGCACGTAGGCGTCCTCGATCTGCCAGTACGGATAGGGGACATCGAATCCGGTGACGCGCAGGACCGGGCCGCGCAGGTCGAGGATCGCCTTCTCGGCGATCACGGCAGCCAGCTCGGCACCGAAGCCGGCGACCCGCGGTGCCTCATGCACGATCACGACGCGGCCGGTCTTCGCGACCGAGGCGAGCAGGGTCTCCTCGTCGAGCGGCTTCAACGAGCGCACGTCGAGCACCTCCACCGAGGCTCCGAGCGTGTCCGCCGCCGACTCCGCGACGGTCACCATCGCCCCGTAGGCCACGATCGTCAGGTCGGTGCCCTCGCGGGCGACACGCATCGTGCCGAGCGGGACGACGTGCTCGCCTTCCGGCACCTCGCCGCGGGCGGTGCGGTACACGAACTTCGGCTCGAGCACGACCACGGGATCGGGATCGCGGATCGCCGCCGCAAGCAACCCCTTCGCGTCTGCAGGCGTCGAGGGGATCGCGACCTTCACGCCGGGCGTGTGCACGTAGTAGGTCTCGGGCGAATCGTCGTGCAGCTCGGGGGCGCGGACGCCGCCGCCGTACGGCATCCGCAGCGTGATCGGGAACTCCATCTCACCCCGCGTCCGCCAGCGGTAGCGGCCGACGTGGTTGATCAGCTGGTCGAGGCAGGGATACGAGAACGCGTCGTACTGCATCTCGCAGACGGGGCGCCATCCGGCCATGCACAGCCCGACCGCCGTGCCGAGGATCCCCGCCTCCGCCAGCGGCGTGTCGATGCAGCGGTCGGGACCGAACCGGTCGAGGAGCCCCGCGGTCGCGCGGAAGACACCGCCCGCCCGGGCGACGTCCTCGCCCATCACCAGCACCGAGCCGTCCCGTGCCAGCTCGGTGTGCAGGCAGTCGTTCACCGCCTCGACGAGCGTCAGCTCAGCCAAGCCAACCCTCACGCAGCATCGGAGGCGGGTCCGCGTACGCGTACGCGAACATCAGCTCGGGATCGGCCGGTGGCTCGGCCTCCGCCGCCGCGATCCCCTCCCGCATCGTCTCGGCCGCCACGGTCCTGACCTGCTCGACCGTCTCGTCGTCGAGCACGCCGAGCCGGCGGAGATAGCTCTCGTACCGCCCGACGCACTCCCGCTCCTTCTCCTCGTCGACGCGCTCCTGGTCGATGTAGGCGCTCGGGTCGTCGGCCGTCGCGTGCGGCGCCGTCCGGTACGTGACCGCCTCGATGAAGCTCGGACCCTCGCCCGCCCGAGCCCGCGCGACCGCGTCGCGCGCCGCCTCGTAGACGGCGAGCACGTCGCCCCCGTCGACGCGAATGCCCGGCATGCCGTAGCCGATCGCCTTGTCGGCGAGGGTCGGCGCTGCGGTCTGGGCGGACAGGGGCGTCGAGATCGCCCACTGGTTGTTGCTGCAGAGGAGGATCAGCGGCGCGCGCATGACGCCGGCGAAGTTGGCGCCCTCGTGAAACGCCCCTTCCGAGGTCGCCCCGTCGCCGAAGAACGTGAGCGCCACCGCATGCTCGCCGCGGAGCTTCTTCCCCCACGCGAGCCCGGCGGCGTGCGGCACCTGCGTCGCGATCGGCACGCAGATCGACGCGAGGTTGTAGTCGAGCGGATTCCACCAGCCGGCCGGATGGCCCCGCCACCAGGAGAGGATCGTCGCCGGCGGCATCCCGCGCAGGAGCCCGATCGCCGACTCCCGGTAGCTCGGGAAGATCCAGTCGCCCCGGTCGAGCGCGTACGTGGCGCCGACCTGCATCGCCTCGTGGCCCCAGAAGATCGCGTACGTGCCGATGCGGCCCTGGCGGTGGTAGACGACCGAACGCTCGTCGTAGGTGCGCAGGAGGACGAGCTGCCGGTAGAGCTCGAGAAAGTCGCTCTCGTCGAGGCCCTCGACCTCGCCGTCGGGCACGCTGGCGCCGTCGCCGATCACGCGGCGCAGCCCTCGCCCGGCGGGGACGACCTCGGTCACGGCGGCGATGGTAGCTCCTCGATGATTGACCGGTAATTCGCGTGGTCGTGGGGAGGGCATGCACCAAGCAGTGTGGTCGACTCGGCCGGTGGCAAGGCCGGTGAGCCTTGGCGCCGGGCGAGGCGGCCGCAATGCGCCGTGTGCAGGCCCCCATCCGCGGCTGCGTGGAATTGCCGGTCAATCATCTAGCCCGCGGCCACCAGCACCGAGACGGCGTCGCGCTCCGCCTCGAAGACGGCCTCGGTGACGTCGCCGAGGTCCTCTCCGTCCGCCTGCAGCGGCAACGGCTCGTCGCACCGCACGCGGATCACGTCGGCGTCGTGCGCGGACAGGACGCCCGGCAGCCCCGCGAGCCCGCGGCCGGCCGCGACGCGCACCGCCAGGCGCAGCGAGCTCGCCCCGCCGAGGCGCTCGGGCGCGACCAGGTCGAGCCCGAGCTCGAAGCGCGCCTCGGGCGAGAACCGGAATGCGCGCGGGCCTGCGTAGGTGAACACCGCGTCGTTCGAGACGAACAGCAGCCCGGCTCGCCCAAGCCCCTCGATCTCGAGCCGCGGCTCGTACCCGCGGAACAACCGACGCGCGATCACCCGCGCGTACGCGAGGTCGCCGCGCCGCCGGCCGTCCTCGAGCCGCTTCCTCGTCTCCAGCTCGCGGACGGTTTCCGAGTCGACGCCGATCCCCGCCCCGAAGGAGAACCGCCTGCCGTTGACGCGGCCGACCGAGATCCTCCGCTCGCGAAAGGCCTGCGCCGGATCGTCCGGGATGCTCAGTGCACGCGCGAGCACGTTCGTGTGCCCTCCGGCCACCACCCCGAGCAGCTTGTCGGCCGGCAGGCCGTTCAGGACCTCGTTGACGAGCCCGTCGCCGCCGTAGGCGAACACCGCGTCGCCCGTCGCTTCGGCGGCCAGCTCGGTCGCGTGGCCCCTGCGTTCGGTGAGCAGGGTCTCGACCACCTCCAGGCGCCGCTCGAGGTCGCGCACCCGCTCCTCCGTGACGCGGCTGGCGAATGGATTGACGATGAGCGTGACGCTCACGTCGAGAGCCTTACACGGTCAGGGCCCGGTCAGGCCGGGCGGACCGTGATCGTGACGTTCGTCCGGTCGGAGCACTCCTGAAGCTTGACCTGGCCGGTCGTGCCGTGGCCGGAGAAGTTCACCTCGGCGTCGTCCTCTTCCTTCTCCTTGTCCGTCACCGAGTAGCCGTTCTTGCCGTCGAGTGCGCTGTCGTACTCGTCGTAGGCCTCGTCGAGGTCGCCGTCGCGGTAGCCGGAGACCTTCGTCGTCGGCCCGTCCTTCTCCTGACTCGTGTAGGTCACCCCACTCGGCGTCGGAAACTGGGCAGGGAGCTGCGGCGAGCCGGACATCGCCGCGGGCGCCGCGCCGCAGTCCGCAGCCTCCTCGCCCTTGTCCGATTCGCCACCGCCGCCGCCGCAGCCGGCGACGGCGAACGCCGCGACAGGGACGACGAGGATCACCGCGAAGGAGCGCCTGCCCACGGAGCCGTAGCCTACAAATGCGCCCAGAGGATTGCACCTCCCACCAGCGCGGCTGCTCCCAGCACTGCGACCAGGACGATCGTCAGGGTGTCGTCGCCGCCCGACGACCGCCCGGCGGCCGCGAGCACGGGCAGGCGCTCGACCGTCCGGTACGCGTACACGGCGGTGCTCGGGCCGGACGGGTCCGGCGAGTCGAGGAAGTGGTGGTACTGCCGTGCGAGAGCAACGGCTCCGAGTGCCCGCTGGAGGCCCGCCAGCGAGGGCACCGGGTCGCGCCGGCCGGGAAGTATCTCGAGGGGCCCGAGCGGCTCGACTAGCAGGTCGAGCTCGGGCAAGGCCCTCCCGGGAACGGTGAACGTCCGCGCGGTCGGGCGGCCCGCGCCGAGCACGACCGACAGGGCAACCGGCGCCCGCCCCGGGGCCGCGATCGTGCCGCGAACGCGCAGCGGCGCCGTGACGCCGATGACAGCCTGCCCCGTGGCGCGGCCGGGCAGCGCGAGCTGCGACGGCACCACCGTCGTCGTCCCTTCCCGGCGCAGCCGCTCGAGGAGGGCCGTTACGGCGGCGGGGGCGACCGAGCCGGTCGTGACCGTGAAGCGTCCGCGCGCGACGTCGTCCAACCGGACCACGATCGCGCCGGCGCGGCGCTCGACCGAGACCCGCAGCGGCAGGACGGCCGCCGCGGTCGGGGCGAGCGTGATGGTTGCCGCCAGGACGCGGCGACCGGAGGCGAAGCCCTGCCACACGATCCCCAGGTCGCGCAGGCCGGGCTCTGCCTGCGATCCGGGAGCCGCGACGACCTTCGTCGCCGGCGCAGGGACGAGAAACGTGAAGTCGCCGGGGCGGGTGATCGTCAGCCGTTGGGCGACGACGACGCCGACCGGTGCGCCCGAACGGTCGATCCCCACGGTGACGCGCTCGAAGTTCCGCAGCCGTCCCGAAAAGCGGGTCTCACCCGCAGTGACGCCTGCGATTCGCTTGCCCACGAGCGGAGGCGGCCCCGACGTCCGCGCCGTCGGCGACAGGAGCGTGATCGTGTCGGCGGCGGCTGCCGCGGGAGACAGCAGCAGACCGCCGGCCACGAGGACGCTCAGGCCTGGCCGCAGCGGCATCTAGCGCTCCTGCGGGATCACCGGCAGCGTGGCCGAGAGGGCGTCGTCCTTCACCGGCTCGTACGTCATGCCTTCGAAGCGGGCGAAGTAGACATCGTCGTCGACCACGCCCTCGTGGTTGATGCGGTTGAAGCCACGCGAGTCGCCGTTCGCTCCCTCGATCGACACCTCGTGCAGCGCCGCAAGCACCTTCGCCGGATCAGTCGACTTCGCCGCCTGGACCGCCGCGATCAGCAGGTGTGTGAAGTCGTAGGGGTACATCGCGTAGTCGGGCGGCTGCACTACCGACCGTCCCGCAGCGCTGCGGACTCCGACCCGCTGGGCCCCGAACAGCTGCTCGTAGGCCGACTGGAAGGCCACGAACGGCGCCGGCCCCTCCTCCGCCGTCATCCGGCCCGAAGCGAACACGAGCCCGTCGAGCCACTCCGGGTGGCCGGCCAGCTCCTGGCGGAGCAGCGGGTCCTCGGCCGACGGCGGCGCGTATACCGGAACGTTCCAGCCCGAGCTGCGCGCGGCGATCACCGCCTCGGCGATCGCCGAGGGCTGTCCCCAGACGAGCAGCGCCGTTGCGCCCGAGCGCCGCGCCTGCACGATCTGCGGCGCCAGGTCGGTCGCGGTGGACGGCACCTGGATCCGGGCGGCGACCGAGTCTCGGTTCTGGGAGAACGCGTGGTCGAGCGCAGCCAGCCCCTCGCGCCCGTAGCCGGTGTCGTCGGTGAGGAAGGCGATCTTCAGCTTCTTCGGGATCAGGTATTCGGCGAAACGGAAGGCGATCCCGTGGTCGGTCGGGGCGATCCGGAACACGTTCGGCCGCTTCGCAGGGTCGACGAGCCCGGTGCCGCCGTCGAACACGATGCTGATCGGGATATGCGCGCGGTCGGCGATCTTCCAGGCGGCATCGATCCCCGTCCCGTCGCTGACGATCGCCGCCGCGTGCTGGGCGACCGCACGCCGGACGTCGGCGACCGCCCGGCTCGCCGAATGCGCGTTGTCGTAGCGGACGACCCTCAGCCGGTAGTCGTCGCCGTCGACGGAGAGGAGAGCGTTGCGCGATGCGAGTCGGACGCCGTTCTCGATCGTCGTCCCGAGGTAGGAGTCGCGGCTGAACGGAGCGTCGACGGCGATCACCAGCTCGCGCGCCTGCGAGCCCTGGGACGATTTCTCCGCGCCGCCGCAACCGGCCAGGAGCACGACCAGTGCGGCACAGGCGACAGCCGCTCTCAGCACGGCCGCCACCCTAGCCGGGCAGGGCCTTCCCGTCGGCCATCACCACCACGCGGTCGGCGAGTGCACGGACGAGGCGCTGGTCGTGCTCGACGACGAGTAGCGAGACGCCGCTCTCCCGGATCGACGCCAGGATCTCCAGCAGGCCGTCTACCTCGGTCCGCGCTGCCCCCGCCGAGGGCTCGTCGAGCAGCAGGAGGCGTGGGCGCGCGGCGAGCGCCGCAGCCAGCATCAGCCGCCGTTGCTGGAAGCCGTCGAGCCGCTCGGCGGCCACACCGGCCAGCCGTTCGAGGCGCACGGTCCGCAGCGCGTCGAGCGCCGCCGCGTTCAGCTCACGCGCCTCGGCGCGGCTCTTGGGTGTGGACGCGAGCGCCCGGAACGCCCCGCTCTGCCTGGCGTGCAGCGAAGCCCCGACCACGGCGCTCTCCAGCGCGGTCAGGGTGCCGAACGTGGCCGTTCGCTGCAAGGTCCTGACCACGCCGGCCGACGCGAGCTCGACCGGGCCGTGCCCCACGACCGACCGGCCGTCGAGCTCGATCTCGCCGGCGTCGATCGGCAGGGCGCCGGCCAGCGCACGGAGGGCCGTTGTCTTCCCGGACCCGTTCGCGCCCACGAGGGCGACGGTCTCGCCGTGGCCGATCTCGAGATCGAAGCCGTCGAGGGCGCGGACGCCGCCGTAGTGCTTCGCCAGGCCGCGGGCGGAGAGGACGACGGGAGCGGTTACCGGGCGCGACGGACGCGCGGGCTCGTGACGGCCGGTCGGGGCGAGCCGGCCGCGGAGCCGCTCGAGCAGGGGCGCCCCTTCCGGCCGCAGCGCGAGCACGACCAGCAGGAGGATCGCCGCGAACATCGGCTCGACCTCGGCCGCCGAGCCTGCCTGCAGGTGCGCCCAGAGGCGAGCCAGCAACGCGATCGCGCCGAGGACGGCAACGCCGACGATCCCGGAGACGGCATACGAAGCGCCTCCGAGGAGGACCGCCGCCAGCAGCTTGAAGGACACGACCGGACCGAAGGCACCGGGGTCGGTGACGCCCGCGAGCTGGACGGAGAGCGAGCCGGCGAGGCCGCCGACACCGGCCGCGGCGACGAACGCGCCGAGCAGCAGCCGATCTCCGCGGACGCCGAGGCTGGTGGCGGCGGCCGGCCGGTCGCGGACCGCGCGCAACCGGATGCCGGCCGCGCTTCGCCGCAGCGTCGCAACGGCGACGACGGCAATCGCGGTCAGCACGAGCCCGAGCTCGTAGTGGCCGGTCGTGCTCAGGCTCGAGTCGACGACGTACCCCTGCGACCCGCCGGAGATCCCCGGGAAGGCCAGCGCGCCGAGGTAGACCAGCCAGGCCAGGATCCAGGTGCCGACCGCGAGGAAGAGCGAGTCCAGCCGCACGACGGCGAGGCCGCTGACCAGCCCGCCGACGAGCGAGGCGAGCACCGCCACCGGGACCGTCGCCTCGACGGGCCAACCGGCGCGCGCGGCCAGCAGTCCCGTGGTCAAAGCGCCGATCGTCATGAACGCGCCCTGGGCGAGTGACGGCAGCCCGGCGAGCCCGACGGCCGCAACCAGCCCCGTCGCGGACAGGGCGAGGTACAGCCACGCGGCCAACTCGTCGACGTGCACCCAGCCCGGCGCGATCCAGGGAACTGCGCAGGCAAGCACGAACAGACCCAGCAGCGCGGTGTGGACGCCCCGCCAGCCCGCCCTGGCCTCGTCGGCTGCGTCCGCGAGCGCGGCCCGGGTCCGGCCGACCACAGCGGTCATTCCGGCTCGGGCGCCCGCACGCGTCCCCGCAGGGCAAGCAGGAGCAGCACCACCAGGATGGGCAGGACCTCGCGGTAGGACGGGCCGAGGCCGTGGCCGGAGATCTCGCCGCTGGCGATCCCCGCCTCGACCACGCCGAGCGCAAGGCCCGTGACAAACGCCCACATGGGCGAGCGGAAGCCGACCGCCAGCGCCGCGACCAGTCCCTTGACTCCGAGCAGCATGCCGGTCGTCGGCGAAAACGGCCCGCTCGGGGCGGCGGCGATCGCGATCACGACCGCGACCCCGCCGACGAGCGCAAACGCGAGGCCGACGAAGCGGTCGTACGGAACGCCGACCACGGATGCGCCCTCGGCGTCCTGGGCGATCGCCTGGAGCCCCCGGCCGAATCGGGTGCGACCGACCACGTACTCGACCAGGAGCGCCAGCGCGACTCCGAGCGCGATCACGTAGAGCGATCGCAGCTGGAACGTCGCGCCGGCGACGGTGACGACCCCGTCGCGGCCCGCATCGTGGAACGGGATGGGGTCGGGGAAGACGTACGCGGGGCGGGCGAAGACGACGGACACGAAGCTCTGGATCGCGAAAGCGATCGCCACCGTGGCGGCCACCCAGCCCAGTGTCGAGCCGCGGCCGACCTGCGGCTGGATGATCCCGAACCAGGTCGCGGCGGTCAGTGCAGGAACCACTGCCAGTGCGACGAGCAGGCCGAGCACGAACCGCCAGCTGGAGGCCGTGGCCTCGGTGACCGCCCCCTGGCCGGCGGTGACGAAGAGGGCGACGAAAACGCCGAGGCCGACGAGGTCGCCGAGCGCGAAGTGGACGATGCCGGTGAGCCGATAGACGAGCACATAGCCGACCGCCAGCAGTCCGTACACGCTTCCCGCCGCCAGTCCGGAGAGGACGATCTGGAGCGAGAGGCTCACCGCGCGAGCCTACGGACTACGCCGGCGTCGAGTAGCCGCGCATGCCGTCGACCAGGAGCGCGAGGAACCGGTCGGCGAGATCGTCGGTGTCCCGGCCGGGCTGGAGCCAGGTGTATGCCCAGTTCGCCGCCGACAGCAGCAGCAGGACCGAGGCGCCCTCGTCGAGATCGGAGCGGAGGTCGCCGAGGTCGCGACCTTCGCGCAGCAGCTCTCGGATCCGCTCCTCGTAGCGGTGCCGCTCGGCCACGAACCGGTCGAGGCGGTCGCCGTGGAGGTAGCGCCACTCCTGGACGAACACGGTGGCGACGTCGAGCTGCTCGGCGACCACGCGGAGGTGGCCGCGCAGCGCGAGCCGGATCTTTTCGACGGGCGCCGCGTCGTCCGGGATCGCGTCCAGCGCAGCGTGGAAGGCTGCCGCGCCCTCCATCAGGGCGTCGAAGAGCAGGTCCTCCTTCGAGGCGATGTGCGCGTACAGCGAGCCCTTCTGGACGCCGAGCGCCTCGGCGATGTCGCCGACCGACGTGCCGTGGTAGCCCTTCTCGGCAAAGAGGCGGGCGGCCTGGCGCGTCAGCTCCGAGCGGCGGGCGGACATGGTACGGTCAGGAGACTAACGATCGTTCGGTAGGAGAGTCGATGGCACGAGTCCTTCAGCCAACAGAGCAGGGTTTCCTCGAGTACGTTCAGTCGGGCGGCCAGGTCGAGGTTGACGACTGGATGCCGGACGAGTACCGCGCACGGCTGATCAAGTTCATCGAGATGCACGGCAACTCGGAGCTGATGGGCGTGCTGCCCGAGCGCGAGTGGATCCTCCGCGCGCCGACGCTCCAGCGCAAGCTCGCGCTCACCGCGAAGGTCCAGGACGAGGTCGGTCATTCCCAGCTGATCTACCGCGTGGTCGAGGACCTGGGGAAGCCGCGCGCGCAGTGCCTCGCCGACCTGATCTCGGGGAAGTCCAAGTTCCACAACGTCTTCCATTACCCGACCAAGACGTGGGGTGACGTCGGAGTGATCGCGTGGCTGGTCGACGCGGCGGCGATCATCTCCCAGAAGGCGTTGCTCAAGTGCTCGTACGCGCCGTACGCGCGGGTCATGAAGAAGATCTGCTGGGAGGAGTCGTTCCACATCCTCCACGGCCGCGACGTCGTGCTGACGATGATGAACGGCACCGACGAGCAGCGCGCGCTCGTCCAGGAGGCCGTTACGCGCTGGTGGCCGCCGCTCATGCAGTTCCACGGGAACCCGATTCCGGCCGAGGAAGACCCGGTCGTGCAGTGGCGGATCAAGACGCAGGGAAACGAGGAGGCGCGCCAGCAGTTCCTCGACGGGTACGTCCCCCAGATCTGGGAGCTCGGCCTGACCGTGCCCGACCCGAAGCTGCGCAAGCGCGACGACGGCATCTGGGAGTACGCCGAGCCCGACTGGGACGAGCTCAAGTCGGTCGTCACCGGCCACGGGCCTCGGACCGCCGAGCGGCTCGAGTTCCGGCGCGTCTCGCGCGAGGAGACCGAGTGGGTACGGTCGGCGATGTTCGCGGAAGCGGCGTGATCTTCGAGGTCTTCCGGCAGGAGCGGAAGGGCGTGGCCTTCGAACACGCCGGCTCGGTGGCCGCGCCCGACGAGGGCTTCGCGCGAGCCTACGCGCACGAGCAGTACGGCAGGCGCGGCGAGTCGGCGGCGCTCTGGGTCGTCCCGCGTGACGCTGTGATGGAGGTCGAGGACTTCGTCGACGAGCTCGGTCGAAACTACCACCGGGTGGACGGCTATTCGCTGAAGGCGAAACTGGCGGAGGCGCGTGAGCGCGCGGCCGCCTCCTCCTCCGGAGGCGCCCGTTGACGGGCTCTGTTTATCGGTCGGAGTCCCGAGAGGACTCCGACGTACTTCTCGCGATCGCTGACGACGAGCTCGTCCTCGGCTGGCGCGACTCCGAGTGGACAGGGATCGCGCCGGTCCTGGAGGAAGACGTCGCGCTCTCCTCCATCGCCCAGAACGAGATCGGCCACGCGCGGGCGCTCTACCAGCTGCTGGCCGACGACGCGGACGCGCTCGCCTTCGACCGTGCCCCGGACGAGTACCGCTGCTCGCAGCTGGTCGAGCTGCGGTTCGTGCCCGACTGGGCGCGGACGATCGCGAGGCGGGTGCTGTACGAGGCCGCCGACGAGCTGCGCCTCGAGTCCCTGAAGGCGTCGGGCGATCCTGCCGTCGCCGGCCTCGCGGCGAAGATCGACCGCGAGGAGGCCTACCACCGGATGCACGCCGAGCTCTGGCACGACCGCCTGCGCGACGAGCCGCGGTTCCGCGAAGCGGTTTCGGAGCTCTGGCCGTTCGCGCTGGGACTCGTCGAGCCGGAGCAGCGTTCGGCGCTCGCGGCGCGGTTCTCGCTCCCCGAAGCCGAGGCGGTCGAGCGCGGCGAACACGCAGAGGGCTGGACCGAGCTCTGGGACGAGATGACCGAGGTGCGCCGCTCGGTCCCGGGCGCGACATGGTGACGGAGGAAGCGGTCTGGTCGGCGCTCGCCGGGGTCGAGGACCCCGAGATCCCGGTCGTTTCGCTGGTCGATCTCGGCGTCGTGCGGGACGTGCGGGTCGAAGGCGAGCGCGTCCGCGTGGAGTTCACGCCGACGTTCCTCGGCTGCCCGGCGCTGGAGGTGATGCGTGACCGGATGACGGAGGCGATCGAGGAGCTCGGAGGCGAGGCCGAAGTCGAGGTGGTCGCGGACGACTCGTGGTCGACCGACAGGATCACGCCGGAGGGCCGAGAGAAGCTGCGCGCCGCCGGCTTCGGGCCGCCCGCCCCGCGCGAGGCCGGCACGCCGAAGCTGGTGCAGCTGACGAGCGCCGTCTTCCGGTGCCCGTACTGCGGCTCCACCGAGACGAAGCTGGAAAACCTCTTCGGCCCGACCCCCTGCCGGTCGATCCGCTACTGCGCGAGCTGCCGTCAGCCGTTCGAGCAGTTCAAGACGACAACACGTCAGCACAGGCAAGCCATCCAAGGCCGTCGCCGAGCACTTCAAGTACAGCCAGCCGAGTGCCCGACGACTTGTCGCTGCGGAAGCCCGCCTTCGTGGCCTGCTTGGACCGGCACGGCCAGGACGTGGAAGATCCGCAGTCGTAGATGCCCGTGAGATTTCGGGAGATCGTCGGGTGGCTGCCTGACACGATTGCGCTAGTTATCACTAGCACCTTGCTAAGTGTCAAGATGAACAAGAACCATCAAACCGAGCTCTAGGGATCCTTCGTCTGGAGCGGTTGGACTTGGTACCGAACTTGATCTAGTCCGAGATCGGCTCGAACCGCTAGTGATGCGGATCCTCGGCCTCAACTTGGACCGGTCTTTGGTACCGGATCCGTCTCCCGCCAGGCCCTCTCCGTATCCGTGTCGGCCTCCGGCCGGCTCGTCGAGGGAACGCATCACCGCCGCGAAGGAGCCACCCCCGCCCCGTCCTGGAAGTGCCACCTGGCTATGGCGAAGATCTGGAACGCGATACCACCCGATCAGACAGGCGGTCCCGACTCCCCGATCCGGTCGAGCATGTGCGTGACCGAAAGTCTGAGATGATCGCGTCGGGCGGTACTCCTCCGAGCTGCGGCAGGCCTTCGCCTCTCCCGGCCTGGACGTGGATCGAGACGCAACGGCGGCGTGCCGCCCTCTAGCTCGACGCTAGCAGCGTTCAGAACAACGCCCAGTCGACTCCCGGATGTGTGACGCGCCCCAGAGAGGCACCCCCTTTCCCCTCAGCGTCAATATGGGTGTGCCAGCCAATCCCCCAGAACGGCGTGGTATCAGCGCCGTCCCAGTGGAGCGAGTTCCCTGAGAGGTACCCACCCCCTCAGGTGACCCGGGGTGGAGGCTGACCTCACATCTGCCGATAGGAACCTGGGAGGTGGCTGGTCCCATGGGACAGAGAGGCGGGAGATGAAACTGCTGGGGTGCCTGACCGCCGTGCTCGTCGCGGCTGCATTCGCCTCGCCAGCTATTGCAGACAAACCCCCGAAGGATCCGGGGCATTCGGGTAACTCCGGCCAATCGGAGAACGCGGCTCCCGGCGGATCCGGGGGCAACTCGGGCAACTCCGGCAACTCCGGCAACTCGGGCAATCCCGGCAAGCCAACCAGTCCGGGCAACTCCGGCAACTCGGGCAATCCCGGCAAGCCAAGCAGTCCGGGCAACTCCGGCAACTCGGGCAATCCCGGCAAGCCAAGCAGTCCGGGCAACTCGGCTGCCCATCGGGCCCCGACCCGGCAGCGTCCGGCCCCGGGTGCGACCCCGGCTGCCAAAGCGAAGGCTTACGGGCGGTGGTGCCAGAATCAGAGCAAGCAGTACGTGGCTGGCCAGGCGGGCACCCAGTTCCGCTTGTGCTTGACCGCGATGGCGAAACTGGCAACCGCAGTGACGAACGCACCCTGGACGGCATGCAGACTGCTGAGCAGGAAGCCCATCTCAGGCCAGACGGGATCGCCTTTCAGCCGGTGTGTGATTGCGGGGACGCGGCTCCTCCACGAGCTGCACAAGCAGTAGTCCCGGTACGTCTCGCGCAATCGGTCATACATTTTGCGCCCGTAGTAGTCGGCCACGGCTGAACCCCGGTCTAGCGATGCCCTGTCGCTCTATCGGCTGGCCAGCTCGGGCATCGCCGTGAGCCTGATGGACAACGTGCGTTCAGCCACGTAGTGTCCTGCGGCCACCGTCTGGTGGGCCTAAGTAGGGAGAGGGAGGCAGGCGAATGAAACTGCGAGCCAGCTTGGCAGCGGTGGTCGCGCTCGTGCTCGTTGTTGTTGTTGCACCGGAGGCGACCGGGAAAGGCGCTGGCGGAATTCCTCAGGCGACGAGCAATATTCCCGGCTGTGCACCGCAATGCCTGCCGCGGCGTTGGAGTGCTCCTGGGAGCTTGCCGACCGGCACGTATCAGACGAAGTACTTCTTCGCTGGGCAAATGAAGCTGTCGTTCGCACGGGGCTGGTTCTCGGCAGAAGACAGCACGGGTGAGTTCGCCGCCTATGCCAACAAGAACCGGAATTCGCGGGTCGTCTTCTGGGAAGACGTATATACGACGAAGCCTGGGTCCAGGGAGCGGGTCGGCCCGCCACGCCGAACAGCGGCGAGTCTTCTCAGCTGGCTCCAAGGGAACCCCAATCTGACCGTGTCCAGGCCGACCAGCGGCAGGATCGGGGCGATACGTGCCCGCGTTGTGGACGTCGGCGTCGCGGAGGACGCGGTGAACGATGATCCCGGCTGTCCAGCGAAGGCGTGCGCCAACTTCCTCGGGTACCCGCAGTGGGGCGAGACGTACGGGATTGCCGGGAAATGGATCAGCCGTTTTTACCTGGCGGATGTTCGTTATGGCGGCAAACAGCATCTGTTCGTGGCCGTATTCGAAGTGGCCGGACCAGCCCAGCTCAGGGCGTTCCTGCCGGAGGCCAAGAAGGTCATCGCGTCTGTTCGCGTCCCAGCGTCTTCCGCCTGACTCCTGACCTGCCTGTTTCTCCCGCGCGAAGTCCAGAACTCGAAACCCGGCTGCGACAATGCAAGCGTGAGCGCGACTCAGAGCAGCGGCGGATCATGGCCGGACCTGCCGCCGACGCCTGACCCGCCGGCTGTCGCTACTCGCCCCGCGAGCCGGTCACCACGGCCTTGAGGTCGAGGATCGGCGTGGCGTCGATCGCCTCCAGCGCGGAGACGCGGAGCCGCGCCGGTGCCTCGACCGCCGTGACGGTCACGCGGTGCAGGCCGATCGGGTTGGGCCGGTCCGGCGAGCGCGTCGCGAACACACCGGTCAGCGGGGTGTCGGGGTCTCCCTGGGGGTGGGTTTGCAGGACACCTCGATCGGCCAGGTGGAGCCAGGTGAGCAGGATCAGGTCTTGTCCCGGCGCGAC
The DNA here is from genome assembly GCA_963808815.1 of uncultured Actinomycetes bacterium. Lineage (GTDB taxonomy): Bacteria > Actinomycetota > Thermoleophilia > Gaiellales > Gaiellaceae > DATBLE01. Next base: position 196,378 of record CAWEGI010000013.1, read on the forward strand.
CAGGTGCAGCGCCGGAGCGAACGCCGGGTCGATCTCCAGGAGCGCCTCCGGCGCGCCCTGGGAGGCCTGATTGGGTGCCTCTCCGACATCCCTGAGGCTTGATCGGACGAAACCGATCGCGTTGACCGAATAGCTTGGGTATCTCATAGCTCCCTCCGAATTCCGCGAAGCTGCCAAGGTGCGCAGCGACTAGCGTGGCCGACGGTGGCGACTTTTGCGCTGATCCACGGCGGCGGCGGAAGCGCGTGGGACTGGCATCTCGTCGCGCCCTGTTGGGCGAGCGCGGACACGTCGCAGTCGCGGTCGATCTGCCCATCGAGGACGAGTCGGCCGGGTGGTGGGATTACGCCGACGCCGTAGTCGAGGCCGTCGAACACCGCGGCGGTGCCGTCTTGGTGGTAGGCCATTCCCTCGGCGGATTCACGGCGCCGCTGGTGTGTACTCGCATTCCCGTCGACCTGCTCGTCCTCGTTGCCGGGATGATCCCGGCTCCGGAAGAGCTGTTCGCCGACTGGTGGGCGAACGCCGGGTACGAGGAAAGCGGCGCCGACGACGTCTTCTACCACGACGTTCCGCCCGATCTCTCCGCCCGAGCGCAGCGAAGGGAGCGCGGCGAGGCCTCGAAGGCACTGCGAGAGCCATGGCCGCTCGACCGGTGGCCCGACACCCCGACGCGGTATCTCCTCTGCCGCCAGGACCGCATGTTCACCGCCGCCTTTGCGCGACGTCACGCCCGCGAGCGGCTCAGCATCGAGCCAGACGAGATGGACGGGGGCCACTACGTCAGTCTCAGCCGCCCCGGCGAGCTGGCCGATCGGCTCGATGCGTACGCCGGGATCAGGTCGGTACGCTCGGGGCGATGACGAGCGCCCGCCTCCGTAACCGGCCCAGGCTGACCGTCGACGCTCGCAGGCGTCGACTGGTCAGTACTGCTCTTGTGCCGCGCGCAGGCGCCGTGCCAGCGTCCGCAGCAGCACCGCCGCCATCTGCGGCTCGCTGCGGAGGAGCTTCGCGAACGCGGTGCGGCCGATCACCATCACCGTGACGGCGCCGGCGGCTGTGATGTCGGCCGATCTCGGAGCGCCGTCGAGCAGGGCCATCTCGCCGAAGTAGTCGCCCGCCCCCAACGCGACGAAGCGTCCCCTCGGGAGGTCGACCCGGACCTCGCCGTCGAGGACGACGTAGAAGGCATTGCCGGGATCGCCGGCGCGCACGATGGTCTCGCCGGAACCGAACCGCTTCGCCCGTGCCGGGATCCGACGCAGATGCCGAGCCGACATTCCCGCGAACAGCGGCAGCGTCTTCAGCACCGGGAGCCAGTCGTCGCCGACCCGGTCCGGTCGGCGCCGTGCCGGGAAGACGTCCGGGGCGAGGGCTTCTGACTCGAGCGTGGTCATCTGCCGAGCATAACGGCGTACGCTGTGACCGAGCATGCGTTTCACCGCTGCGGTCGCAGCGGCGGCGGCGGGCCTGCTCCTGGTGGGCTCGCAAGCGGCCGCGAAGGCAAGGCCGGCCACGCCGGCGGCCGTCGTCCGGGCCTGGAGCGCCGCCCTGGACCGCGACGACAACGAGGCGGCTGCGGATCTGTTCGCGAGGAACGCCGTCGTCACCCAGAACGGCGTGTCGCTCGTCCTCTTCTCTCACCGGGTCGCCGTGCTCTGGAACTCCGGCCTTCCGTGCACGGGCCGGATCGTCCGGCTCACCGTCCAGAAGGACGTCGCCGACGCGACCTTCGTGCTGGGCAACCGGCGCTCGTCGCGCTGTGACGCGCCGGGCATCAGGGCGCGGGCCACCTTCCGGGTCCGGCAGGGGAAGATCGTCCGCTGGTCGCAGCTCCCGGTCGGGCAGGCGCCGGTGCGGATCAGGGCCTAGGACGATGCGCACGCAGTTCTGCGAGCTCGCCGGCGTGGACTTGCCGATCGTGCGTGCACCGTTCGGGCCGTGGGACCAGGTCGAGCTCGCTGCGGCCGTCTGCGGCGCGGGCGGCCTCGGCTCGGTCGGGACGGCTATCCGCAGCCCCGCCGAGCTCCGGGAGCAGTGGGCACGGCTGCGCGGGCGACGCGGCCGTGCAGTCGCGGTCGAACTGGACGAGGTCTATCGCAGACAGGGAGGGGCGCTCCGACGTTCGGAGCGCCCCTCAGATCGCCAGGCTCACGCGGAGCGGGGGACGAGCCGCTCGAGCGCGGTCCGCTCGGGGGTATACGTCGGGCCGTAGCCGACCGCCCTGCCGAACGGGGCGCCCATCCCGAGCGCGGTCTTCTGCATCCAGGCAGGGACGACGGGCAGCCGGACGGTGTCGAAGTGCGCCTTCGCGATCACCGCGAGACGGAAGGGGTTCGGCATGCCCTGCCCGTTGGTCTTGCCGTCGGCCGCCAGCGAGAACATCGTCTCGATCAGCGACTCGAACTGGAGCGCCGGGCTGACGGCGCACCGGAAGACGAGCTCGTCGTCGCCCGCGTTCCACCAGGTGTGCGACACGCCGGGCGCGATGCCGAGAGTCTCGCCGGAGCCGATCTCGACCTTGCGGCCGGCGACCTTCGCGCCGAGCGTTCCGGAGACGACCTCGAACGTCTCCCACTGGCTGGGGTGGAGGTGAGCAGCCGCGACGCTGCCGCCGGGATCGGCGTGGAGCTCGATCACGACCCGGGCGCCGCCGGTCTCCGCGGCCGTCTCCAGAAACGTCATGCGCTCGCCGGTGACGGGGTTGACCAGAGTCTGTCCTTTCTCGATCACTTCGAGCCTCCTTGCTCGTCGTTGACGCACTGACGATCGCGCGCCGGCGACGCTGCGGGAATCGCGGTGGCCTGTGTCTCGGGGTGCGGCTACCAACACTCCTGTGGTGTTGGTCTACGCTTGCCGCGTGGACGAGATCCACGTGATCAGGCCCCGGGCGCAGGCGGCACAGCGGCAGGGGCTGGAGTACTTCCTCGGCGTCTCGGACGAAACGTGCGGCTCTACCGGCCTTGCCCTGCATCTCGTCGTCGTGCCGCCCGGCGCCGTCGCTGAGGCTCACTACCACGACGGCTACGAGACGGCCGTCTACCAGCTGGAGGGACGCGTCGAGACCCGCTACGGCGAGGGCCTCGAGCGGTCGGTGATCTCCCAGGCCGGCGACTTCCTGTTCATCCCGCCCGGCGTTCCGCACCAGCCGGTCAACCTGAGCGCGACGGAGCGTGCCGTGGCGCTGATCGCACGCAACGACGCCGGCGAGCAGGAACGCGTCGTCCCGTACCAGGCGTCCTAGCGCAGGAGGAAGCCCTCGCCGAGCTCGTCCTCCGGCTCGAGGACGAACTCGTGCCGTCCGGTCAGGTGGGCGCTGCCCTCGACCTCGGTCACCACTCCGGCCGGGGTCTCCTCGACCACGCGACCCGTGAACTCGCTGCCGACGATGCTCAGGTGGCGGAGCGGCTCGCCGGTCGCGAGCCGGCCCTCGTCGTGGAGCAGCGCGAGGCGCGCCGACGTGCCGCTGCCGCACGGCGAACGGTCGACCTCCCCGTCGGCGAAGACGGTCACGTTCCGCTGCGTGAGCGGCCCGACTCCCTCCTCCTGCCAGAAGATCACTCCGTACACGTCGCGCAGCTCGGGCTCGTCGGGGTGGACAATCACATGCGTCGCCTCCAGATCGGCCTTGATCGCGCGACCGAGCTCGATCAGCCGCGGCAGCTCGGCGGGCTCGACCTGCTCCTCGACCGAGGCGTAGAAGGCGCCGCCGAAGGCGACATCCACCTCCCGGGCGGCCGCAGGGAGCCCGCGTGCGTGGACGAACGCCGGCACGTTGCGGAAACGAACCGACACGACACGGCCGTTCTCGGCGCGGGCGACCGTGTGCAGCCGTCCCGACGGCACGTCGACCACGACCTCGGGGCCCTCGACCAGCCCGTGCTCGATCGCCCAGGTGACGAGCGCGATCGTCCCGTGCCCGCAGGCGGTCGAGTAGCCGGCGTTGTGGAAGAAGACGACTCCGAGGTCGCCGCTGCGGTCCTCCGGCTCGGTCACGAAGCAGCCGTACATGTCTGCGTGGCCGCGCGGCTCGAAGACGAGCAGGCGACGGACGCGGTCGAGGTGCTCCTGCGCGAAGCGCCGCTTCTCGAGGATCGTTCGCCCTGCGAGCGGCGGAACTCCGCCGGTGACGATCCGGAACGGCTCGCCGCCGGTGTGGTAGTCGACGGTTGTGATCGACCTCAACGGCCGCTGAAGCTCGGCGGGCGCTTCTCGAGGAACGCCGTCACACCCTCGGTGAAGTCCGCGGTCTTCGTCGCCGCCGTCTGGAGCTCGGCCTCCAGCGCGAGCTGCTCGTCCAGCGTCGCGTGCTGCGCCTGGTCGAACAGGCGCTTGGTCATCCCGATGCCGCGGGTCGGCCGGGAGGCGTAGTCGGCCGCGAGCTCGGCGGCCCGCGCGGCCAGGCCGTCGGCCTCGACCACCTCGTCCACCAGGCCCCAGGCGTGCGCCTCGGCCGCGGTCAGCTTCCGGTTCGAGCTCATCCAGGCGAATGCCCGTGACGGCCCCAGCAGCCGGGCGATGAAGTACGACCCGCCCGAGTCGGGGACCAGGCCGATGCCGATGAACCCCGGGACGAAGGCCGCCGAGTCTCCAGCGATCCGGTAGTCGCAGACGCAGGCAAGCGAGAGCCCGGCGCCGGCCGCAGCACCGTTCACCGCGGCGATCACCGGCTTCTCGAGCCCGCGAATCGCCCGCACGTTCGGGTGGTAGGTCGCCTCCAGGTGCTCGGCGATGTCGTGCTCCACCTCCCGAAACTCGCCCAGGTCCTGGCCCGCGCAGAAGCCCTTGCCCGCGCCGGTGATCACGACTGCGCGGACGTCTTCGGCCGCCGCCTCTTCCAGCGCGTCGTGGAGCGAGGCGTGCATCGACGTCGTGAAGGCGTTGTAGGACTCGGGCCGGTTGAGCGTGATCGTCAGGACCGATCCGACCAGGCTGGTCTCGACCTCCGCCATGAAGCGCAGCCTATCGCCCGGCTGCTATCACTGGCCCATGGCAGCGTTGAGGCTGATTTCGCTCGACGAGCGCGCGCCGGCCGAGGCGCCGCTCGACGCCTACTCGCGCGTGGTCACGGAGGTGGCGCGGCGGCTCGCGCCGTCGGTCGCGAACCTGCGCGTGTCGCGCCGCGGGGCACGAGGACGCCGAATGGACGGCGGCGGCAGCGGCGTCGTCATCACGCCGGACGGCTTCCTGCTCACCTCCGCCCACGTGGTCGCGGGCGCCGACCGCGGCGTGGCCTCTTTCGTCGACGGCCGGGAGCTGACGGTCGAGGTGGTCGGCGCCGACCCGCTCTCGGACCTCGCGGTGCTGCGGACCGAGCCGAGCGGGCTCGTCGCAGCGGAACTCGGGGACGCGGAGCGGCTCCAGGTCGGCCAGCTCGTGGTCGCGATCGGCAACCCGAACGGTTTCGCCGGGTCGGTCACCGCGGGGGTCGTCTCCGCGCTCGGGCGCTCGTTGCCGACGCGCTCGGGATCGACGATGCGGATCGTCGAGAACGTGATCCAGACCGACGCCGCCCTCAACCCGGGGAACTCGGGCGGCGCGCTCGCCGACGGTGAGGGACGCGTGGTCGGGATCAACACCGCCGTTGCCGGCGTGGGGCTCGGCCTCGCCGTCCCGATCAACACGACCACGCGGTCGATCGTCGGTGCGCTGATGAGCGACGGCCGGGTGCGCCGCGCTTATCTGGGAATCGCCGGCGACACGCGCCCGCTGCCGCCGCGACTGGCGGCGATCCTCGGCCGCCAACGGGGCGTCGAGGTGGTGCAGGTGGCCGAGGACAGCCCCGCCGACCGCGCGGGGTTGCGACCCGAGGATCTGATCGTCGAGGTCGACGGGGCGTCGGTCAGCGCGGTCGACGACCTCCAGCGGCTGATGGCGGGCGACGCGATCGGCCGGCCCGTGACCACCCGCCTCCTCCGGCAGGGTCGCGAGCTGACGGTCGAGGTCGTCCCGGACGAGCTCGTCGCGTAGCGCGACACTCGGATCGCACGCAACGTGCTCTGGGACCCCGACGCGCACGAACCGCTCGTCCAGGAGCCGTGGGACGAGGATCGAGCCCGTACTGCGATCCGGACGATCGCTGCCGATGCCGAGGACGCCTTCGCCGACGGCTGGCCCGCCCACCCCGCCGATGTCGACGCCGGCGAACCCGGCCCGTGGGGCGGGCTCTACCTCGGTGGCGCGGGCGTCGTCGACGCACTGCGCCGGCTGGCAGAGCGTGGTCTCGTCGAGCTCCGGCGCGACTACGTCCCGTACGTGGACCGCCTCGAGCCCGACGAGCGAGGGCCCAAGCTTGCTGGCCGGCGAGACCGGCGTCCTGCTCGTACGGCAGCGCCTGTCGCCCTCGTCCGTGACGCTCGAGCGCCTGCGCGACCTCGTCGCCGCGAACGAGGGCGACGACCACCGCGAGCTGGTCTGGGGGAGCCCCGGGACGATGCTCGTCGCGAGCGAGCTCGGCTTCGGGGATCTCTGGCACGCCTCGGCCGAGAGCCTCCTCGCCGCCCGCGACCCGGAGACGGGCCTGTGGGAGCAGAACCTCCACGGCAGAGTCGACCGGCACCTGGGCGCAGCCCACGGTTTCGCCGGCTGCGTACTGGCGCTCGGCGGGCTCGACGGCGCGGCCGAGACCGCCCGCCGCTACGCGGTGGTGGAGGACGGCCTGGCGAACTGGCCGCCCCACGACGACGGCTCGCTCGTCCGTAACGGCACGATCCGGGTGCAGTGGTGCCACGGCGCCCCGGGGATGATCACGTCGCTCGGGGATCTTCTCGACGAGGACCTCGCGCTCGCCGGCGGCGAGCTGACGTGGCGGGCGGGTCCGGCTGCCAAGGGAGCGGGCCTCTGTCACGGGACCGCCGGCAACGGCCACGCTTTCCTCACCCTGTTCGAGCGCACAGGTGACGAGCGCTGGCTCGACCGAGCCCGCCGGTTCGCCGTCCACTCGATCGCGCAGGTCGAACGCGCACGCGCCGACCACGGGATGGGCCGCTACACCCTGTGGACCGGTGATCCCGGGACTGCGCTCTACCTCGCCGACTGCATCGACGGAGCCGGGCGGCTGCCGCTTCCCTAGCCGCGGCGCGCGAACGCCCAGAGGGCGAGCGCGGCGATGCCGGCGACCACCTGCCAGCCGAGCAGCATCCGGCCGACGTCGATCGCGGGCTTCCAACTGACCTCGCCGTCCTTGATCACGTAGGCGCCGACCGGCCGCGCGCGCAGCCCGAAGCCGCCGCCGCCGTTGTCCTCGCTGTCGCCGCCTCCTCCACCGCCACCTCCGACCGACGCCGCCGGAATCACGACGACGCCCTCCTGCTCGATCGGGTCGCCGTACACCCGCCGCACCGTGATCGAGTCGCGGACGCCGCTCAGGAGCTCAACCGGGTTCATTCCTTCTCCTTTCGTCGCTGGAGGAAGCCCTGTACCCCCTCCGCCGCCTCGTCACTCAGCATCGACAGCGCCAGCCAGTCGCGTGCATGGCCGATCGTTCCGTGCCAGGCCAGGTCGCGGAAGAAGTCGAGCTGGTGCTTCGCGTAACGGGTCATCAGCGGGAGCCGGGCGGCCAGCTTCTCGACCAGCTCGTCGACGGCCGCGTCGAGCTCCTCGGGCGGAACGGCCCGGTTGACCAGCCCCCACTCGAGCGCCTGCGCAGCCGGGATCTCGTCGCAGAGCAGGATGATCTCGCGGGCCCGGCGGTCGCCGACGATCAGCGGCAGCCACTGCGTCGCGCCCGCCGCCGGCACCGAGCCGTGCTGGAGGCCGACGTGGCGGATGAACGCGTGGTCGACCATCACCGCGAGGTCGCAGGCCATCTGGAGCTCGTTGCCGCCCCCGACGCAGACCCCGTTGATACGCGCGACCGTCGGCTTGCCGATCCTGCGCAGAGCGGTGACACCGGCGTCCATCGCGCCGAACCACTTCCAGTACTCCCGCTCGTTCCCGACGTAGCCCTCTTCCGCCCAGGCGCGCAGGTTCGCGCCCACGCAGAAGGCTCGCCCTGCGCCGGTGAGGACGACGACACGGATCTCGTCGTCCCACGACGCGTCCTCGCAGGCCCGGGCGAGCTCGCGCAGCATCCGGAAGTCGAACGCATTCAGTACCTCCGGCCGGTTGAGCGTGATCGTGGCGCGCGGCGGTGCCTTCTCGTAGAGGATCGACTCGAAGCCGAGCTCGTCGGCCGGCCGCGGAGCGGGGCGTTCCGGTTCGCTCACTCGTCGATCACGACGACCTGCGCCGAGAACGGGATCCCCATCGTCGCCGCGTCCTTGCCCGTGGCCGCGAACTCCGGCGAGTTCGCCACCTGCTGAAACGACTCCATGTCCGGAAACTCGAACTCGGCGTAGTGGTGGAAACGCTGCCTCGCCGACCGGGGTCGCGACGATCTTGCCGTGACGAAACGTGGCCGGAATCTGACTGACGAACTCGTCCAGGTGCTGTTGGTAGCGCTCCGGGTCGACGTCACCCTCGTACAGGACGAACGCGCGGACCATGTGGACTCCTTGGCTCGGGAACAGCTTGAGCCTAATAGGGTTGACCGGTGTCCGGCGGCACTGCGCTCGCAGTCGTGATGTCGGTCTCGGCCGGCTTCGCCGGGTCGATCCAGGCCGCGGTCCTCGGTCGCCTCGGCGATCGGGTGGGCACGGTCGAGGCGGTTGGCTTCTCGACGCTCGTCGCCGGCGCGACCGGGATCCTGGTGCTGCTCGTCGCGCGCCGCAGCCTGCACGGCGTCGGCGCGTCTGTCCACCAGCCGCTCTGGATGTGGCTCGGCGGCATCCTCAGCGCGTTCATCGTCCTCTCGATCACGTTCGCCGCGCCGAAGATCGGGGTCGCCGCCGCGATCGGGCTCGTGATCACCGGCAATCTGGTCGTCGCTGCCGCGATCGACCGCTTCGGCTGGTTCGGCGTGTCGCCGATCCCGCTCGACTGGACGCGGGTGGTCGGAATCCTGCTGCTCGCCGGCGGGGCGGCGCTGGTGCTGAGGAAATAGCGTGGCGACCCCTCGATCTGCGGGGTCAGCCCCTTCCGGGGGCAGACCCTAGGCCGACGATGTCGTCCGGCCGCACCGGCACCCGTGTCAGTCCGCGGCCGGTCGCATCGCGGAGTGCCGAGACGATCGCCGCCGTCGAGACGACCGTCGGCGGCTCGCCGACGCCCTTCACGCCGTACGGCGCGTCCGGCTCCGGAACCTCGATCAGCTCGCTGACCACCGGCGGCATGTCGAGGGCGGTCGGGATCAGGTAGTCGGTGAAGCTCGCGTTCGTGATCAGCCCGTCGCGGGTCTGGATCTCCTCCATCAGCGCGAGCCCGAGCCCCTGCGCGGTTCCGCCTTCGATCTGGCCTTCGACCGCCTGCGGGTTGATCGCCTTGCCGACGTCCTGAGCCGTCCCGATCCAGACGACACGCGTGAGGCCGAGCTCGACGTCGACCTCGGCGACGACCCGCATCGCCGAAACCGCAAGGGCGACGTGGGAGCGCTCGCCGGTGGTCTGGCCGGTCTCCGGATCGAGCGGCCAGGTGCGCGGATGGTGGTAGACGCGCTCGACATCGATCTCCCGTGCGCCGGTGCGGCTCCGTTCTTCGAGCGCCGCCCGACAGGCGAGCTGAACGGCACCGGCAACCATGTACGTGAGCCGCGAGGCCGATGCCGACCCGGCGGAGTCCACCCGCGCCGTCCCGACCGGCGCGATCGTGACGTCGTCCATCGCGAGCTCCGTCCGCGCGACCTGCCGGATCACGCCGTCGACGCCCTGGCCGACCTCGGCCGCGGCGCAGTGGATCTCGGCCGCGTCGCCGGTGAGGACGACCCGGGCGGCGCAGAAGTCGTCGAAGCCCTCGGAGTAGCAGATGTTCTTGAAGCCGACCGCGAAGCCCGTGCCCCGCTTCACGCCCTGGCCCCGGGTCGTGTTCCCTGCTCCGCCCGGTAGCCGGATCGGGTCGCGCGGCAACTCCTCGGGCGGCGGCACCTCGAGGGCGGCGGCGCGGCGAATGACCTCTGCCACAGGCAGAGAGCCGCTGACGACCTGGCCGGTCGGCAGCGTGTCGCCGGGGGCGAGTGCGTTCAACAGCCGTAGCTCCACCGGGTCGATGTCGAGGGCAGCGGCGAGCTTGTCCATCTGCGCCTCCGCGGCGAAGCAGGTCTGCACCGCGCCGAAGCCGCGCATCGCGCCGCACGGCGGATTGTTGGTGTAGACGCAGGTCGACTCGATCAGGGCGTTCGGCACGTCGTAGGGACCGCAGGCGAAGGACGCCGCGTTCGAGGTGACGGCCGTGGACGACGAGGCGTAGGCGCCGCCGTCGAGAAGGATGCGCGCCTGCACCGAGACGAGCCTGCCGGCGCGGGTGGCGCGGTGCTTCATCCAGATGCGGGCGGGGTGGCGGTGGACGTGGCCGACGAACGACTCCTCGCGGCCGTAGACGAGCTTCACCGGCCGGGCGGTGTGCAACGCGAGCAGGGCGCCGTGGATCTGCATCGAGAGGTCCTCGCGGCCTCCGAAAGCGCCGCCGACGCCGGCGAGGTGGATCCGCACCTGCTCGGGCTGGAGGCCGAGGCATGGAGCGACCTGGTCGCGGTCGACGTGCAGCCACTGCGTGGCTACGTGGATGTCGACGCCGCCCTCGCCGTCCGGGATCGCGAGACCCGACTCGGGCCCGAGGAACGCCTGGTCCTGGATCCCGACCTCGTACTCGCCCTCGACCGAGACGTCCGCCGGCGCGTCGGCGTCGCCGTGCCGGATGACGAGGTGGCGCACGACGTTCGGGCGCGGATCGGCGCGGTAGCCGTGTCCCATCGTCGGGCGGTCCGGGTGGAGCGGCTCCCGCTCGGTGGCGCTGCGCGGATCGATGACCGGCTCGAGCGGCTCGTACTCGACGCGGACCTTCTCGGCCGCCCGGCGCGCCTGCTCCGGGTGCTCCGCCGCGACCAGCGCGACCGGCTCGCCGAAGTAGCGGACGCGGTCGATCGCCAGTACGGGCTGGTCGGGGAACTCGAGCCCGTACAGCTTCTGGCCGGGAACATCGTCGTGCGTGAGCACGGCGTGGACACCGGACATCGCAAGGGCCTCGGCGATGTCGATCGCGACGATGCGGGCATGTGCGTGCGGGCTCCGGACCGTGTGCCCCCAGAGCATCCCGGCCGCCCACAGGTCGCTGGCATAGGCGAACCGGCCCGTGGTCTTCGGCACACCGTCGGCGCGCGGGACGACCTCGCCGATGCGGCCGACCTCGAGCCGCCGGGGCGCCGTGGTCACGGCCTCTCTCGCGCGCGCACCCCTCCCCACGTCCCCACCCTGGGTGGGGATGGGTTCGTTCCCCCCGCCACCCGACATCGACGATATCGCGGCCGGGCTCACGTGTCCGTGACGGCCCCGTGCCGAGTCCGCGCCGATTCCTCCACCGCCGTCGGTCCCCCGCCTCGAGGTCACGCTCCGGCCGCCAGTCTGACCGCGTCGAAGATCTTGGCGTATCCAGTGCAGCGGCAGAGGTTGCCGGACAGCGCCTCGCGGATCTCGTCGTCGCTCGGACTCGGCACCCGCGCAAGCAGGTCGGCCGTGGCGACCACCAGGCCGGGCGTGCAGAAGCCGCACTGTACGGCGCCCGCCTCGACGAACGCCGCCTGCACCGGGTGCAACTCGTCTTCGTCGGCGAGACCTTCGACGGTGACCACCGCGTGGCCTTCGGCCTGCGCCGCGAGCACGAGACAGGCGCAGACCAGCGTGCCGTCGAGCATGACCGAGCACGACCCGCATTCACCTTGCTCGCACGCGTTCTTCGAGCCGGGCAGACCGAGCCGCTCACGGAGCGCGTAGAGCAGACTCTCGCCGGGCCAGACGTCGGCCTCGCGCGCCTCGCCGTTGACGGTCAGCTCGATCCTCACCCCAGGCAGCGCTCCAGCGCTCTTGTTGCCAGAACGTGCAGCGCGTGCCGCCGGTAGTCGGCCGTTCCCCGCACGTCGTCGATCGGGCTCGACGCCTCCACCACGCGCTCCGCGAACGAAGGCGCCTCCTCGATCGGGCAGCTCACGAGCCCCGCCACCGGTCCGGCCGACCCGAACGACGCCCGCAACTCCCCGCGCTCGCGGTCCGCGGCAACGGCGAGCGAGCAGACCGCGATCACCATCGCGTTCCGCGGCCCGACCTTCATGAACGTCTGCACGGCGCCGGAGGGCACGACCCGAACCGCGGTGATCAGCTCGTCCGGAGCGGTGGCGTTCTGCTTGGGACCGACCAGGAACTCGCGCAGAGGCAGCGTCCGGGCTCCACGCACGGACGTGACCTCCACCGACGCCTCCTCGACGAGCAGCGGCGGCAGCGCGTCGCCCGCCGGCGAGGCGGTGCCGAGGTTGCCGCCGAGCGTGCCGCGGTTACGGATCTGGGGCGAGCCGACCGTGCGCGACGCCTCGGCGAGCGCGGGCAGGAGCTCGGCGAGCGGCGGCTCCATCGCCTCGGCATAGGTCAGGCCCGACCCGAGCCGCAGCCCGCCGTTGTCCCGCGACCAGCCGCGCAGCTCCGGAATCTCGTTCAGGTTCACGAGCAGCTCGGGACGGCGGCGGTCGAAGTTCAGCTCGACCATCACGTCCGTGCCGCCCTGGATCGGCACGGCCTCCGGGTGCTCGGCCTTCACGCGCAGCGCCTCGTCGAGGCTGGTGGGACTGACGACCTCCATCAGCGTTCCTCGCGGACGTACGGTACGCCGAGCGCCGCCGGGGCCCCCAGGCGCTTGCGTCCGAGCCCGGCCGAGACGATCACCAGCACGACGATGGTCATGATGTACGGCAGCGCATTCAGCACCTCGGGCTTGATCTTGTACCCGTGGGCCTGGAGGGCGGAGGGCAGGCCTCCGGACAGCCCGCCGAACAGATAGGCGCCGACGAGGCACAGCTCGGGACGCCAGAACGCGAAGATCACGAGCGCGATCGCAATCCACCCCGCGCCGCCGACCAGCGAGTCGCCGTCGGTCCACCCGGGAGTGATCGCCAGGCTGTAGCAGGCGCCGCCGATCCCGGCGAGCGCCCCGCCGGCGAGGACGTGCGCGTACCGGTACCGGGTGACGCTGACCCCCATCGCGTCGGCGGCGCCGGGCGCCTCGCCGATCGCACGCACGTTCAGGCCGATGCGCGTGCGCATCAGGTAGAAGGCGATCAGGGCGACCATCACCCACGAGAAGTACACGAGCGCCGACTGGTGGAACAGCACCGGCCCGACGATCGGGACGTTCCCCAGCCCGAACACGTTCATATCGCTGAACTGGTGCTTCGGCGGCAGGTCGGCGAGTCCGAGATCATTGCCGAGGTACGACGCCAGGCCGAGGCCGCCGCAGAAGATCGTGAGCGCAAGCCCCGAGACGATCTGGCTGGCCCGCAGCGTGATTGCAAGGAAGGCGAGGATGCAGGAGACGACCGCGCCGGCGAAGGCGGCGGTCAGCACCGCGAGCGGCAGGACGAGACCGGTCGGCCCCGGGCCACGCTGCATCGCCCAGAACCCCATCACCGCCCCGATCAGCATCATCCCCTCGACACCGAGGTTGAGCACCCCGGACCGCTCGGCGAGCAGCTCACCGAGCGCCGCGAAGAGGATCGGCGTCCCGTAGACGACTGCCTGCGCGAGCACGAGGACGACGAGGGTGTCGTTGACGCTCACTTCGCCACCTCCGCTTCGGCGGCGGGCGCCGACCGCCGCACGAAGCGCACGCGATAGCGGATCAGGAGCTCGCCGCCGAGCGTACAGAACAGGATGATCCCCTCGAGAACCCCGACCAGCGCCGTCGGGAAGTCGGGGCCCTGGAGGTAGAGGCCCGCGTTCTGGAGCCCGCCGATCAACACGCCGACCAGGACGACAGCAAGCGGGTTGTAGCGCGCGAGGGCGGCAACGACGATCCCGGTGTAGCCGAAGGCCGCGCCCTGGAGCCCCTGGGGGCTGGCGTCGAGCACGTGCGAGAAGTCGCCGACCTGGCTGGCTCCACCGAGGCCGGCGACGAGGCCCGAGAGGCCCATCACCGCGAGGATCTTCCGGCGGGTCCGCATGCCCGAGTAGCGGGCCGCGCGAGGCGAGTCGCCGATCACGCTCATCTCGAAGCCGAACCGCGTCTTCCGGAAGAGCACCCACAGCCCGATCGCAACGCCGATCGCGAGCAGGAACCCGAAGGGGATGATGATGTCGCGAGGCGAGAGGGTCGGCCAGAACTGACTGGGGGCGAGGGGCACGGCCTGCGGGAACGACCTGGCCTCGATCGTCGACACATCACGCCATGGTGAGGCGCTGTCGAAGATGAGGTACGTCAACAGCTCTCCGGCGACGTAGTTGAGCATCAACGTCGTGATGATCTCGTTCGTCCTTGCGAACGCCTTTAGCGCACCCGGAATGAGCGCCCAGAGCGCGCCGCCGACCCCGCCGCAGACGCACATGGCCACGATCGTCACCGTGGTCGACACGCCGGGGCCGAGCCAGATCGCGATCCCCGTGGCGCAGATCGCGCCGAGGTAGAGCTGGCCCTCGGCGCCGATGTTGAACAGGTTCATCCGGAACGCGGTCGCGGCGGCGAGTCCGGTGAAGAGCAGCGGCGTCGCCGACATCAGCGTCGCGGTCCAGGCGGCGCTGCCGACGAAGGCCGCGTTGAACAGCCGGCGGTAGGTGTCGATCGGGTTGTGCCCGGTGGCGAGCAGCACGACAGCCATCACGAGGAACGCGACGACGAGCGACCCGACCGGAACGGCGACGCTGAGCCAGCGCGGCTGGTCGAGCCGACGCTCGATCTTGACCATCACTCGCGCTCGCCGCCGGCCATGGCCAGCCCGATCTCCGCGACCGTCGCCGTGACGGGGTCGAAGGGGCCTGCGAGCTCGCCCTCGTAGATCACCTCGACCCGGTCGGAGAGGGCGAGGATCTCGTCCAGGTCCTCGCTCAGCAGCAACACCGCCACTCCCTCACTCGCCGCCTCGCGCAGGTACGCGTGAACGGTCTCGATTGCGCCGACGTCGAGCCCGCGCGTCGGCGATGCCGCGACGAGCACCTTCGGGCGGCTCGAAAATTCGCGGCCGAGCACGAGCTTCTGCAGGTTGCCGCCTGAGAGATCGCGTGCGGGCAGATTCCGGCCCGGCGTCTTGACGTCGTAGCGCTCGATCAGGTGGTCGGCGAAGTCGCGGATCGCTCGGCGACGGAGCAGCGGCCCGAACGAGAACACCGGCCCGCGATACGACTTCAGCACCGAGTTGTCCGCGATGCTCAGGCTCGAGGCGACACCGGTGCCGAGGCGGTCCTCGGGAACGTGAGCGATGCCGGCGCCGATCGCCGAGCGCGGATCGCCGGTCCGCACCTTGCGGGCCTCGACATGCACGGTTCCGCCGATCGGGGGTCGCATGCCCGTGATCGCCTCGGCCAGCTCCCGCTGTCCGTTCCCGGCAACGCCCGCGATGCCGACGATCTCGCCGCCCCGGATTGCCAGCGTGAACTTCTTCACCGCCTGCTCGCCGCGGTCGCCGCGCACGCTGAGGCCCTGTATGTCGAGCACCCCCGATTCCCCGTGGGGGGTGTCCCGCTCGACCCGCCGGGCGAGCTCGACCTCGCGGCCGACCATCAGCGCCGCGAGCTCGCGCAAGCTGGCGGCGGCGGTCGCCAGCGTCCGGATCGCACGCCCACCGCGAAGCACGGTCACGCGGTCTGCGACCGCCTTGACCTCGTGCAGCTTGTGCGAGATGAAGATCACCGTCCGCCCCTCCGCCGCCATCGCACGCAGCGTCTCGAAGAGCGCCTCGGCCTCCTGGGGCGTGAGCACTGCAGTCGGCTCGTCGAGGATCAGGGTCTGCGCGCGGCGATACAGCGTCTTCAGGATCTCGACCCGTTGCTGCTCGCCGACGGAGAGCTGCCAGACGCGGGCGCCGGGGTCGACCGCGAGGCCGTATCGCCGGCCGAGTTCCTCCACCTGTCGTTCGATCTCTCGCGGGTGGATCAGGAACTCGCGGTGCTCGCCGAGAATGACGTTCTCGGCAACAGTGAACACCGGCACGAGGCGGAAGTGCTGGTGCACCATCCCGATTCCTGCGTCGATCGCGTCGCTCGGCGACTGGAAGTCGACGAGCTCGCCGTCCAGCCGGATCTCGCCTGCGTCCGGCCGGTAGAGGCCGGTCAGGATGTTCGAGAGGGTGCTCTTGCCCGCGCCGTTCTCGCCGAGCAGCGCGTGCACCTCGCCGGGAGCCGCCTCGAAGGAGACGTCGTCGTTTGCCAGGACGCCGGGAAAGCGCTTGGTGATCCCGCGCATCGAGACAGCAGGAGGGGCGCCGGGATCACCGGCGCCCCTCCCTGCCGAAATGGAACTGGGGGCGCGATCCCCCACCGGGCTAGCCCGGCGGCGGAACGTGGGAGACGGATCCGACCACGCCCTTGGCCAGCCACTGCATCGAGTACAGGTCGGGCCGCACCTTGAGCGTCGTCCCGGCAGGCACCTTCAGCTTGCCGCTCTGGTCGTAGATCGGGCCCGAGAAGACGTCGAACTTCCCTGACTTGATCGCAGCCATCTTTGCGGCGATCGCCGCCTTCGTCTTCGCACTGACCTTCGGGCCGAAGGGGGCGAGCGACGTGAACCCGTCATTGATCGAGCCGTAGTAGAACCCGGGCTTCCAGGTGCCATCGATCGCGGCCTGGATGCGCTTTGCGTAGTACGGGCCCCAGTTGTAGACGGCCGCCGTCAGCCATTGCTTCGGCGCAAACTTCTGCGCGTTGGCGTCATAGCCGACCCACGGGATCCCCTTGGACTCCGCGTAGACCCCGGCGGCAGGGCTGTCGACGTTCTGGCCGAGGACGTCGGCCCCCGAGGCTACGAGCGCCTTGGCTGCGGCCGTCTCCTTCGGCGGGGAGTACCAAGCGTTCGTCCAGACGATTTTGACCTTGGCGCCGGGGTGCGTCGCCTGGGCGCCGAGCGTGAATGCATTGATGTGGCGAACGACTTCCGGGACGCCGAACGGGACCACGTACCCGATGACGCCCTTCTTCGAGGCGGCACCTGCTGCCATCCCGGAGAGGTAGATCGTGTCCTCGCCGGCACCGAAGTACTCCGACTGGTTCTTCGTGATGAGCTGGCCCGTCGCCTGCTCGAAGAGCACCTTCGGGTACTTCGCGTAGAGCTGGCCGTTGACGCCGTACTCGAGCTCACCAAGAGAGGTGGCGAAGATCATCTTGTACCCGTCACGAACGAGGCCGGCGACGATCTGCGGGACCTGCGCGTTCGAGAACGCCTTGTCCTTGTACGTGGTCTGGATCTTGCTACCGAGTTGCTTGACGGCGTAGAGGCGGCCCAGGTTGTGCGCGGTCGACCAGCCGCCGTCGTTGTACGGGCCCGGATAGATCCAGGCAACCTTGAACGGCGACGCCGCCTTCTTGCCCGGCTTCGCCGCCGCCAGACCCGCGTACGACGCAGCCGCAATCACGAGGCACGCGAGCAGCGCGCCGATGACGAACCTCCGCTCCTTCATGTAACTCCTCCCCGATGCCGTGGAACGCCCGAGGCCCGACTATATGAAGTCGCGGCGACAACGGGAAGAGCCCTCCGCGATAGGGTCGGAGGCGCGATGACGATGCTCCTGCAAAACGGCTGGATCTGCCCGATGGGCGATTCGGGCGACGAGTTTCCGGACGGCTGGTTGCTCGTGCGTGACGGGCTGGTCGAGGCCGTGGGCGGCGGTGTCCCGCCCACGGCGGAGGTCGTCGTCGACCTCGGCGGAGCGGTCGTCACACCGGGCCTCGTCAACACCCACCACCACCTCTACCAGACGCTGACGCGGGCCCGGGCGCAGGAGGCGACCCTGTTCGAATGGCTGCGCGAGCTGTACCCGGTGTGGGCCCGGATCGACGCGGAGAGCGAGTACGCAGCCGCCCGAACGGGCCTCGCTGAGCTGGCGTTGTCCGGATGTACAACGGTGTTCGACCACCATTACGTCTTTCCGCGAGGCCGTGAGGGGTTGTGGGAAGCCGAGGTGCGGGCCGCGCGCGAGCTGGGGGTCCGGATCGTCGCCTCGCGGGGCTCGATGGATCTCGGCGAGTCGGACGGCGGGCTTCCGCCGGACTCGTTGGTGGAGCCGATCGACGAGGTGCTCGCCGAGACGGCGCGGCTGGCCGGGCTCCAGGACGACGACGGACTGGTACAGCTCGCGGTCGCGCCCTGCTCGCCGTTCTCGGTGACGAGGGAGCTGATGGTCGAGTCGGCGGAGCTGGCCCGCCGGCTCGGGCTGAGGCTGCACACTCACCTGGCGGAGACCGTCGAGGAGGACGCGTACTGTCAGGAGCTGTACGGCTGCCGGCCGGTCGAGTACCTGGCCGAGGTCGGCTGGGTGGCCGGGGACGTCTGGTGCGCTCACTGCGTCCACCTGTCCGCGGCGGACATCGCCTCGTTCGGCCGCGCCGCGGTCGGGGTGGCGCACTGCCCGACCTCGAACCTTCGGCTTGGGGCGGGGGTGGCGCCGGTGCGCGAGCTGGTCGACGCCGGTGCGCCGGTCGGTCTGGGCGTCGACGGCTCGGCCTCGAACGAGCGCAGCGACCTGTTCCTCGAGGTGAAGCAGGCGCTGCTGGTCGCGCGCGGACGCGGCGGCCCCCGCGGTTTCCGGCCGGGCGACGCCGGCTCTGCCGGCGTCGCCTCCAGCCCGCGTGCGATGACCGTGCGCGAGGCGCTGCGGCTGGGGACGCGCGGCGGCGCCGCCGTGCTCGGCCGCGACGACATCGGGCAGCTCGCGCCGGGGAAGCGGGCGGACCTCGCGGTCTGGCGGACCGACGGACTCGAGCTCGGCGGCGCCGAGACCGACCCGGTCGCGGGGCTGGTGCTGTCGGCGCCGCATCGGGTCGATCGGCTCTTCGTCGGGGGCGAGGAGGTCGTCCGCGACGGCCACCTCGTCCGCGCGGACGAGACGGAGATCGCCCGTGAGCACCGGAAGCAGGCCGCGCGTCTCGCTTAGCCGGGCCCGGTTGGGGGCACGTACAGTCCGTGAGCAGGCGGGAACACGACCTCGACCAGGAGTGGGGCGAGCTCATCGAGGAGAACCGCCTCGCGATGCCGGGGACGCAGGTTCTGTTCGCGTTCCTGCTCGTCCTCCCGTTCCAGCAGCGCTTCGAGCGGCTCGACGACGGCCAGGTGGCCGTCTACTACGCCGCCCTGATCTGCGCGGCGATCGCGATCGTCCTGTTGATCGCGCCGACGGCTGCACACCGCATCCGCTGGCGCCAGGGCGACAAGGAGGGGCTGCTCCGTCTGTCGACGAAGACCGGCATCGCCGCGACCGTCTTCCTGGCGTGCGGGATGACGGCCGCCGTCTACCTGATCACCGACGTCCTCTACGGAGAGCCTGCGACGGCCGTCGTTGCCGCCGCTCTAGGCGCAACCTTCGCCTGGTTCTGGTTCGGCCTGCCGCTGCTACGGCGCATGCGCGACCGCCACTAGAGGGAAGATGCACGCGTGATCTCGACGCATGTGCTCGACACCGGCCGAGGCATGCCCGCCCACGGCGTCCGGGTCCAGCTCTTCCGCGGCGACGAGCTGGTCGCCGAACGCGAGACCGACGACGACGGGCGGGTCCGCGACCTCGCCGACGTCGAGCCGGGGCCGTACCGGCTCGTGTTCCATCCGTCGTCGCCGTTCTTCACGCGGGTCGAGGCCGAGATCCAGATCGAGGCCGGCCGAGACCACCACGTCCCGCTCCTGCTCTCGCCCTACGCGTGCACGATCTACCGCGGCAGCTGACCGAGGCCCAGCTGGCCGAGCTGTTCGAGGGCGACACGGCGCTCGTCCGCAAGCTCGCAGCGCGCGAGGACCCGCTCGGCGGCGCCCGCGAGGTGATCGCCACGCTGACCGAGGAGGAGAAGCTCGAGGCACTGAACGCCCACCCCGCGATCGGGGCGCGCAGCGGCCTGTCCGCACGCTCCGCCGCCGAGCAAGGGGCAGACTCCGACTCCGAGACGCTGGCCGAGCTCGCGCGGCTGAACGCCGAGTACGAGCGTCGGTTCGGCTTCCGTTTCGTCGTCTTCGTCAACCGGCGGCCGAAGGCGGAGATCCTCGAGGTGCTGCGCGCGCGGATCCACCGCACCCCCGCCGAGGAGCTGGACACGGCCGTGGAGGAGCTCGTCGCGATCGCGGAGGACCGGTGGCACAGCTCCTAGCGTCGTACGCCACCGACTGGCTCGACCTCGTCTTCCGCTGGTTCCACGCCACCACGGCGATCGTCTGGATCGGCACCTCGTTCTACTTCGTCGCGCTCGACAACCACCTGGGCGAGCCCGAGCGGGAAGTGGACCGCGACGAGGGCGTCCGCGGCGAGTCGTGGGAGATCCACGGCGGCGGCTTCTACCGGATCCAGAAGTTCCAGGTCGCGCCGCCGCGCCTGCCCAAGCCTTTGCACTGGTACAAGTGGGAGGCGTACTGGACATGGCTGTCCGGATTCGCGCTCCTCTGCATCGTCTACTACTCGGACGCGCGGCTGCGCCTGATCGACCCGGCCGTCGCCGACCTCGAGCCGTGGCAGGCGATCCTGATCTCGATCGGGCTGCTCGCCGCCGCCTGGGTCGTCTACGACCTCGTCTGCCGGCTGCTCGCCGACCGGCCGTGGCCCTTCGTGCTCGTGCTCGTCGGGCTCGTGACCGCGACCGCCTACGGCGTCGGCGAGCTGTACGCGCCCCGCGCGGCGTACATCCAGGTGGGCGCGATGCTCGGGACGATCATGGCCGCGAACGTCCTGTTGGTGATCATCCCCGGCCACTGGGAGCTGGTACGAGCGAAGGAGGCGGGCCGCGAACCGGATCCGCGGCCGGGCATCCTGGCCAAGCAGCGCTCGGTGCACAACAACTACCTGACGCTGCCCGTCCTCTTCACGATGTTGGCGGGGCACTTCCCGTTCACGTACACGCACGACCATGCCTGGGCCGTGCTCGTCGCGCTGATGGCCGTCGGCGCCGTGATCCGCCACTACTTCAACCGGCGCCACGCCGGGGAAACGCTCTGGTGGATCCCGGTCGGGTGCGCCTGCGCGATCGCCGCGATCGCGGTCTGGCTCCGGCCGCACGAGACGAAACCGGCGGTGGGTGCTGCGACCGTTTCGTTCGGCCAGGCCCGGCAGATCGTCGAGACGCGCTGCGCGCCCTGTCACTCGATGAACCCGACCCAGCCCGGGTTCGACTCGCCGCCCGCCGGCGTCGTGCTCGACACGCCTGCTCAGATCCATGCGGAGGCGTCCCACATCAAGGCGGTCGCGGTCGACTCGACCTTCATGCCGTTCAACAACGCAACCCACATGACGGACGCAGAGCGGGCCGCGCTCGGGCAGTGGATCGACGCAGGTGCGAAGATCGGGCCGTGATCAAGATCGCCGTCGCCGGCTACGAGCTGACCGCCCGCCTCGAGGAGGAGCTGTCCCCGCGCACGGTCGCGTTCTTCCGGACGATGCTCCCGTACGAGAGCAAGCTGATCCAGGCGCGCTGGTCGGGACAGGCGGCGTGGATCCCGATGGGCTCGTACGACGTCGGCGACCTCGGGCCCGAGGATCCGACCAGCTACCCGGCGCCGGGCGAGCTGCTGCTCTACCCGGGCGGCGTCAGCGAGGTCGAGATCCTCTTCCCCTACGGCGACACGTGCTTCGCCAGCAAGGCCGGGCAGCTGGCGGGAAACCACTTCGCCACGGTGGTGGAGGGCCTGGAGCAGCTGCCGGCGATCGGCGAGCTCGTGCTCTGGCAGGGCGCCCAGGACATCGTCTTCTCGGGGTAGTCGCCACTGGGGCCGGGCGACCGAGACGTCACCACATGAGCCAGCGGGCGCCCGTACCTCGGAGCATGTGGTCGTTTCGTAGCGCACGCCGGGGCTCAGACCAGCCGGGTGAGTGCGGCTGCGAGGACGTCGATCGCCAGCTCGACGTCCTCCTCGGAGGAGTGCTCCTCGGGAGAGTGCGAGACGCCGCCGGCAAGGCTGCGGACGAACAGCATTCCGGTCGACACCCCGGCGCGCGCGAGCACGCCCGCGTCGTGCCCGGCGCCCGAGGGGAGCTCCACCACCGGCACGCCCCTGGCCGCGACCTCGGCGACGAGCGCCTCCCGCACGGCCGGGCTCATCGCGGTCGGCGGCACCGCCCGAGAGCCGTCGATCCCGGTCAGCGCGACGAGCGCCGCAAGCCGCTCCTCGTCCGGCGCACGGACGTCCACCGAGAATCGGACCCGACCGGGAATCACGTTCACGCCCCCCGGCTCGGCCTCGATCCGGCCGACCGTGAGCACGGCACCCTCGATGGCCGCCGCCTCGTCGCGGAAGCGCAGCATCAGCTCGGCCGCCTTCACCAGCGCGTCGTCGCGCATGGACATCGGGGTCGTCCCCGCGTGGCCCGCGCGGCCCTCGACCACGACCTCCCCGCGAACGTAGCCAACGATCGCCGTGACGATCCCGAGCGACACTCCCGCGTCCTCGAGCCGCGGGCCCTGCTCGATGTGCAGCTCGAGGAAGGCGTCGGGGAGTTCGCCGCTCGCGACGAGCGCCTGTGACCCGGCGCAGCCGCGCTCCTCGTCGCGGAAGACGACGACCGTGCCGCGGCCCGTCCGCTCGACCGCCTCGATCGCCGCCACCACGCCGAGCGCGCCGTCGAACTTCCCGCCCTGCGGGACGGTGTCGAGGTGGGATCCCGTCCACACGCCGGGCGCCGTGGCCGAGTGGCCGAAGAGGTTGCCGGCGCCGTCCACATGCGTCTCGAGACCAGCCTCCTCGAGCCAGACGCGGGTGAGCGCATGCGCCTCGTCCTCCTCCGGCGAGTAGCCGATCCGGTTCGCGCCGGGCCCGCCGCCGATCGCGTAGAGCTTCTCGAGCCGCTCGAGCGGGCGCACGGACCAAAGCTACCGCCGTCGGCCGGCGCCGAGCCCGGAGTGCGGACAACCGCACCACGAGACACGGGGCAGCGCCCTGGTCGCGCCGGCCATGCAGCAGCATCATCCGGACATGCAGTTCGAAACGACCGAGAGGAGGAAGACGATGACCCGCACGTACGACGTGAGCAGCACGTTCGTCCACACGATCGACGCCGACAACGGTACGGCCCAGGAGGTGCTCGCGAGCATCGACCCGATGCGCTCGCTCGCCGACCGCCTCTCGGCGCTCGGCCTCGAC
Source organism: uncultured Actinomycetes bacterium (assembly GCA_963808815.1). Taxonomy (GTDB): domain Bacteria; phylum Actinomycetota; class Thermoleophilia; order Gaiellales; family Gaiellaceae; genus DATBLE01. Next base: position 219,481 of record CAWEGI010000013.1, read on the forward strand.
GACCGCGCGATCTGGAGCACCGACGGCGAGCTCGGTTACACGCTGATCTGGCGCTTCGGCGGCGACCAGGGCCATGCGCGGCTCGACTGGCGGCTCTCGCTGGAGCCCGGCGGAGCCGACCGCACGACGCTGGCCGTGAGGCTCGGCGCCCGCGGGAGCAACCCGGATGCACGGGTCCGGGTGCTGCGCTCCTGGCTGCTCTTCGAGGAGCTCGCCCAGAGCCATGCCGCCGGACTGGCGCAGATGATCGACGACTACGCGGAGGAAGCGCCCGAGCCCGTCGCGGCGCCGAGGCTAATGGCCGTCGGGATGGGCTTCTAGGAGCTCGGCGACCCGAACCTGCTCGGTCAGCAGCCGCGCGAACCGGGCAGGATCGCCGCCGACCCACGCCTCGCACAGATCGCGCCCGGCCGAGTAGGTGATCGTGTACGCCCGCCAGGTCGGGTCGACGACGAAGCCGACGCTGTGGGCCGCCTCCTCCGCCGTGACCAGCGACCACCGCTGCACGTAGGCCCGCGCGTCCTCGACCGATGCACCGTCCTCGTGGATCATCAGCGCTGCGTCGACGCCGATGCGGCGCAGGGGACGCCGCGCCTCGGCGATCGCCTCGGAGCGCTCGGCGTCGTAGTCGAGTCCGCGCCTGCCGAGCGCGGCGACGAGACGCTCCTCGAGGTCGCCGTCCCGGACCAGGCTCGGGCCGACCTCGGCAATGCCCTCCTGGACCAGCGCCGCCGGGGTCGGGACCATCTGGATCGATTCCTCGACGTGCCCGCGGTCACGGATCAGCAGCTGCTCCTTGAGCGCGTGCTCCGTGTGGTGGCCGGGGTAGATCTCGTGCGCGGCCAGGTGGACGACCTCGTGGCAGGTCGTCGGTACGTCGAGGTTGACGGCCACCCGGCTGCGAAGCCCGCCCAGGTAGTAGTTGAACGCCCACCACGGCTCGCTCTCGACCGCCTCGACCAGGACCTCCTCGCCCGCCGGAAGGTCGACGATGCCCGCCGTCGCCGACCGCAGCTCGGCGGCGGCGTCCTGCAGCGCCGGCACGACGAGCTCGGCCGGAACCATGCAGCTGCGGCGCCAGGCCTGGTAGCGCTCGGCGAGCGCACCCTCGCCGGGCAGGAGCTCGTCCAGCCGCTCGTGCGACTCCCGGTAGACATCGGTCGCCTGCCTGGCCGGTCGTACGCCGTAGCAGCGCTCGACCTCGTCGGAATACGAGATCTCCTCTCCGGCCAGCTGTCCGGCATAGGCGCGCAGCCCGATCGACTGGTCGCGCAGCCAGCCGTCGTCCAGCTCGGCCAGCAGCGCGTCGCCCTCCGCAGCCAGCGCCGCGGGCTCGGTGAGCGGCTCCGCGTCGACCTGCTCCTTCAGCGCCGGCGGCCCGTAGTAGGCATCGACGAGCCCGTCCACGTGCCGCCCGAGCCGCAACCCGAGAAGGATGTACGCCTCGGCGTGGCTAGTCACGCTCGAAGAGTGCGGCCTGCCCCTGGCCGACGCCCACACACATCGTGGCGACGCCGTACCTGCCTCCTCGCCGTCGCAGCTCGTGGAGCAGGGTGACGACCAGACGTGCGCCGCTCATCCCGAGCGGGTGGCCGAGGGCGATCGCGCCGCCGTTCACGTTCACCCTGTCTGGGTCGAGGCCGAGCTCGCGGATCACCGCCAGGCTCTGAGAGGCGAACGCCTCGTTCAGCTCGACCAGGTCGATCTGGCCCACGTCGATCCCGGCGCGCTCGAGCAGTTTCCGCACGGCCGGGGTCGGCCCGATGCCCATCACGCGCGGATCGACGCCGGCAACCGCAGACGCGACGAACGACCCGAGCGGCTCGGCGCCGAGAGCCTGCGCCCGTTCCTCGCTCGCGACCACTAGCGCAGCGGCACCGTCGTTGATGCCGCTCGAGTTGCCGGCCGTGACCGTGCCGTCCTTCCGAAACGCCGGCTTCAGCGCTGCGAGCTTCTCCGACGTCGTATCCGGACGAGGATGCTCGTCGTGCTCGAGATCACCGGCCGGTACCAGCTCCTCTCGGAACCGACCGCTTGCAGTTGCTTCCGAATAACGGCGCTGCGACTCCAGCGCGAACGCATCCTGGTCCTCGCGCGAGACCGCCCAGCGGTCGGCGACGTTCTCGCCGGTCTCGCCCATCGACTCCAGCGGGAACATCTCCTCCATCCGCGGGTTCGGGAAGCGCCAGCCGAGTGTCGTGTCCCAGACGGTCCGGTTCCCGCGCGGGAACGCCTGCTCGGGCTTGCCCATCACCAGCGGCGCACGGCTCATCGACTCGACGCCGCCGGCGACGAACAGATCGCCGTCGCCTGCGATCACCGCGTGGCAGGCGCCTACCACCGCTGCGAGCCCGGAGGCGCACAGCCGGTTGACGGTCACGCCGGCGACCGACTCCGGCAGCCCGGCGAGCAACGCGCCCATCCGGGCGACGTTGCGATTGTCCTCACCGGCCTGGTTGGCGCAGCCGAACCAGACGTCCTCGAGCTCGCCCGCGTCGACGCCCGCGCGCTCGACCGCCGCCGCAATCGCCGTCGCCGCGAGGTCGTCGGGCCGCACTTCCGACAGCCCGCCGCCGTAGCGGCCGACCGGAGTGCGGACGGCTGAGAGGATGACCGCCCGGGGCACGCGGCCAGTCTAGTGAGAGGCGCCTGCCCGGACGGGGCGGGTGCACGCCCCGTCCGGAGTGGAGGCTCAACCGTAGCCGTACCCACCCGAGGTGGTGGTCGCCGCGGTCGTGGTCGTGGCGGTGGTCGTGGCCGCCGCGCCGACCGTGGCCGCATGCCAGACGCCGACGTCCTTGAAGCCTTCGCCCTTGACGTCGCCGCGCTTCGTGTCCTGCACGAAGGTGTACAGCGGCTCGCCGCGGTAGGCGACCTGGAGCGTGCCGTTCGGGCGCCGCACCGTGGTCAGCGCGACCCGGCCCGTCGGCTTCGTCCCCTTCGGGACGAGCAGCGGATGCCAGAACGAGAGGCACGTCTTGTTGTTGCAGATGAAGTGCCCCTTGTGCTCGACGCTCAGGTGGTAGAGCGTGCGGCCGCTCGAGTTGACGAGGATCGTGGCCTTCAGCCGGGCGTTGTGCGTGGTGCTCACCATCGGCTTCGCGGCGGCTCCCGCCACGCCCGCGAGGACCGCCGAGAGGGCCACGAGCAGCGCCGCGGTCCACGCAGCCGCATGCCTCATGGTCGTGCTCATCAGGTACTCCTTTCGTATCGACCCCTGCCGTAGAGGAGTACGGCCGTCGGCTCCGCGCGGATTGAGCCGACTAGCTGACGAAGTCCACGTTGACCGGCGATTCGAAGGCGCCGATCGCCTCGCCGCGGCGCATCAGCTCCCGCACCGCCTCGCGGCCTTCCTCACCGTAGTCCTGCGTCAGCTCGTTGACGTACATCGCCACGAAGCGGTCTCCGAGCTCCGAGTCGAGCCCGCGGCCGAACCCGAGCGCGTACTCCATCGCCTCCCGGCGGTTGGCCAGGCCGGCCGCGATCGACTCGGCGAGCACCTCGGACAGGTCGTGGAGCCGGTCCGCGCCGATGTCCCGCCGCGCCACGTTGGCGCCGAGCGGCAGGGGCAGCCCCGTCTCGAGCAGCCACCACTCGCCGAGATCGACCACCTTCTTCAGTCCCTCGGCCTCGTAGGTGAGCTGGCCCTCGTGGATCAGAAGCCCTGCTTCGGCGGCGCCCGACTTGACCTCGTCGTCGATCTGGTCGAAGTGCACGACCCGGTAGGGGAAGTCGCCGAGGTACATGCGCAGCACGAGGAACGCGGTCGTCATCGTTCCCGGAACCGCGATCTCCACTTCACGCAGCTCGTCCTTCGTCATCGCCCGCCGTGCGACCACGACCGGCCCGTAGCCCGAGCCCATGCTGGCCCCGTGCGGAAGCAGCGCGTAGCGGCCCTGGACGAACGGGTAGGCGTGGAGCGAGATCGCCGTCACCTCCAGCCTGCCCTCGAGCGCCCATTCGTTCAGGGTCTGGATGTCGCGCAGGACGTGCTCGAACTCGAAGCCGCGGGTGTCGATCCGGTTCGCCGCGAGCGCCCAGAACATGAAGGCGTCGTCGGCATCCGGGCTGTGGCCGAGCTGGATCAGCATCGCCGCAGGAGGCTAGCGGGCCGGGCCTACCGCCGTCCGAAGAACCAGCGCTCGAGCGGGCCGAGCAGCTCGCTGCGGCGGAACGGCGGCTGCCTCACCTGGCTGCCGTCCTCCTCGGCGACGCTGACGTCATCCTCGAGCGCCTCGTTGGCCGCGTCGAGCGCGTCCTGTAGCTCGTAGCCCTCGAACAGGTAGTCGTCGCTCCGCGGCTCGTCGCTCGTCCTGAGCTGCGGGTTGACGGCGCGGCCGACTGCCCACACGCCCCCCTCCTTGCGCTCGATCCAGATCTCGACGCGCTCGTCGACCCCGGCGTCGTCACGTCCCTCGATCACACGCTGGGCGAACCGTCCTGCCTGCGTCTTTCTCCGCAACCGGGCAAGGATACAATCGACTCGGTGGGCGCCATCGGCCGGTTCTTCCGCAGCGTCTTCTCGTTCCTCGGCGCTCGCTCGAGCCAGGAGGACCGCGTCGCCGCGTATCTGATCCGCGAGCACGACCGCGGGCGGGCGCTGAACGAGATCCTCGAGGACCCGTACGTCCGCAACCGCTGCTCGCAGTCCGAGGTCGCGCGCGTGCTCGACCGTCCGGACGTGCTGAAGGCGATCGGCGACGACTTGGCAAGAAGGGCCAAGGCCGAGCTTCCCGCGGGCTAGCCTCCGGCCAACTCGACCAGCCGGGCGGCGACGGCGAGGTCCCAGGCAGCGAGCCCGTTCGACTTGAAGAGGACGATGTCGTCGTCGGCCTGGCGGCCCGACAGCTCGCCGGCAACCACTTCCTGGAGCTCGTGCACCTCGAGCCAGTCCAGCACGCCCTGGCCAACCGGCTCGATCAGGTCGCCCGACTCGATCTTCGCGTCGTCCAGCGAGTCGCAGCAGACGAATGCTGCCCGCTCGAGGACGGCGTTGTCGAGCTCCCGCGCCCGTGGGTGGTTCGCCCCCGCCGCGCACACCAGCGCACCGGGCTGCAGCCATTCGCCACGCAGGACGGGGTCGCGCGAGGTCGTGATCGTGACGACCACGTCCGCGGCGGCCGCCTCACGGTGACTCTCGGCCGGCTCAGCTCCGACCTCCTCGCAGAATGCGGCCAGCCGCTCGGGCGTACGGCAGTACGCGATCGTCTCCTCGATGCCCGGAAGCGCCTCCCGGATGCAGGCGACCTGCGTCCGCGCCTGAAGACCGCAGCCGATCACGCCGAGCGTCCGCGCGCCCGGCCTCGCCAGGTGCTTCGCCGCCACCGCGCTCGCGGAGCCGGTTCGCAGCTGCCCGAGCCGATCGGCCTCGATCAGTGCGCGCAGCTCGCCCCGTTCGAACAGCACGACCACGAAGCGGACGCCGTCGACGCCGGCGGAGTACGTCTTCACGCAGGCGAGCCCACGCTCGTCGTCCACCGCCGACATGACCGCGAGGAAGCCGCCTTCCAGCCCGACCCGGTAGCGGGGGACGTTCTCGATCGTGCCGGCGTGGAGCCGCAGGAACGAGTCCTCGACCGCGGCGATCGCGTCGGTCGGCGTGAGCAGCCGGTCGACGTCGGCTTCTGTCAGGGAGAGAGCCAGAGGCCCGAGTCTAGAGAGCTACTGCTTCGGGATGACGCTGATCTTGCCGCTGGTCTCGAGCACGGCCCAGGCGATCTGGTCGATCGAGGCGACCTGCTGGAGCCGCGCCTCGACCATCACCTCGTCGACCGTGATCCGCTCACGCTTCATGTTCTTCTCGATGGCCTTGCCGTCCTGGACGACGACCATCGGCTCGCCGTCCAGCGCCGGGCGCAGGCGCGGGAAGCGGTAGCTCAGGTACGAGATCAGGATCTGCAGGACCGCGAAGGTGCCGATCACGATCAGCGCACCGGTGACCGAGTAATCGTCCTGAGTCAGGCCCTGCTGGATTGCGTCGCCGATCACGATCAGCAGGATCAGGTCGAACGGCTCCATCGACGAGAGCTCGCGACGCCCGATGATCCGGGTGAGCAGGTAGACGAAGGAGAAGAGCGCGACTGCGCGGATCGCGAGGTCCATCAGTGCCCCTTCCAGTGATGGTCTCGCGCTTCTGGCGAGTGACCGGGGCCGCCAGGCAAGGACGCAGGGAGCGCCAATATCGAAACCAGATCTTGGCGCGACTGAGGACGCCGCATGGCGGTTCCGGACGCCGCCAGAAGTGCTCTGACTCTTGCTGGAAGGGCCACTTATGGAAAGACCGTCACGCGACGGTGGATGGTGGTCAGGAAGGTCTCGCCGTCGTAAAGGCGGACGTTCTGGGGTCGCCGCCCGACGTTTGTCGGGTTGACCTGGAACTGCATGAACAGGACGTAGCGCCGGCCCGCGGGCACGTGGCCCAGGTCGAGCACGAGCTTGCCGTCGCGCGAGCCCTCTCCGACCGGAGACGGCTCGATCGTGTTCGCCGTCATCCCCTCGAGCCAGCCCTTGTCGAGCTCGAGCCGTGCGTCCCTCAGGTCGCGGTGCGCGGTTATCGTGAACCGCGCCTCCCAGAGCAGGCCGCCGCGAAGCTGCCCCGGCGCGTACAGCTCCAGATCCGCGTTTGCCGACTGCGCGGCGGCGAGGTGCGGGCGCTGTCCAAACAGGTTGAAGAGCGCGAGCAGCGGCACCAGCCCGACGAGGACGATCAGCGCGCGCCGGACCCAAGCGTGGTTCCGCCTGCCCTCCAGGTCGCGGTGCCGCTTGAGGACGATGCCGTCGGGAATCGCGGCCATCGCGGGATCGTTACCCGAACGGCTGGGATTGAAGCGTTGTCAGGAGTGCGACCGGACCCCCAGGTCTTCCTGGAGCCTCGAGAGCAGCAGGGCGAAGACGACCCTAGGACATCGCGCACACCGCAGCGGCGGCGAACGCGAGCCGGGCGAGGTTCACCGCGGCCTCCGGGCCGGCATGACCGGGATCCTGCTACACGGAGCCGCGATCAGTCGGGCTGGGTGAAGGTCGACCCGGTGAAGATGCTCCCTTTGATGCCCGTGCGCCCTGAAGGGCAACGACGAATTCCGGTCAATCCGGGCATGCGATCGGATGCGATGAATCGGATGCGATGAAGCTGTAGGGTCCAGCGTGGCGATCTATTCATCGCAATGCTCGACGCCCGAGGACGTCGAGTGCGAAAGGACGTGATGCTCATGAAGCGCCGTCTATTCATTCTCGGCACAGGATCCGTCTCGCTGTTAGCCCTCGTCGTCTCGCTCAGCATCGCCTCCGCTGGGACGACGCGTAAGGCTTCGGCGACGGCCATCGGCGCGCCGCCGGTTCGGAACGCCGCGGCAATCAAGGCGAAGTACGGAGGCCAATCGATCACGTTCATCGGCGACTCGGTCGGCGGTGGGCACACGCGTGACACGGCGCTCGCGACCAAGTTCTCGAAGGCCACGGGTATCAAGGTCAAGGTCGTGCCCCATCCGACCGCGTCGGACGCCTCCTACTCGCAGCTCGCGCGGGTGTTCACCTCACACGGGTCCTCGTTCGACGTGGCAATGATCGACGTGGTCTGGCCGGGCGCGTTCGCCCCGTACCTCGTCGACCTGAAGCCGAAGCTCGGAGCGCAGGCTCGGCTGCACGCGGCGGGGATCATCGCGAACGACACGGTCGGCGGTCGCCTGGTCGCGATGCCGTGGTTCGGAGACTTCGGGATCCTCTACTACCGCACCGACCTCTTGGCGAAGTACGGCTACAGCGCTCCGCCGACGACATGGACCCAGCTGTTCGCGATGGCCAAGAAGATCCAGGACGGCGAGCAGGGGGCCAATCCGCAGTTCTCCGGCTTCGTCTTCCAGGGGAACAGCTACGAGGGACTGACCTGCGACGCGCTCGAGTGGATCGCCTCCTCGGGCGGCGGCCAGTTCATCGACGGCGGCAAGGTCACGATCAACAACCCGAAGGCAGCGGCGATCCTCGACCTGTTCCGCAAGAACATCGGCGTGACCACACCGCGCGGCGTGACCTCGTACCAGGAGGGTGAGGCGCACACCGCATTCGTCACCGGCAACGCGGCGTTCATGCGCAACTGGCCGTACGCGTACTCGATCGCGGCCGACCCGAAGCAGTCGAAGGTCGTCGGCAAGTTCAGCGTGACCACGCTGCCGAACGGCCCCGGCGGCCACCCCGTCGGCACCGTGGGCGGCTGGCAGCTCGCCGTCAACAAGTACTCGAAGCACCAGGACGCGGCGATCGAGTTCGTCCGCTACATGACGAGCCCGGCGGTCGAGAGGTTCGACGCGATCACCAATACGAACGTTCCCACGATCCCGGCGGTGGCCAAGGATCCGGCCGTCGTGAAGGCGAATCCGTACCTCAAGCCGCAGATCGCAACGGTCGCGCGTGTCACGCGTCCGGCGCGGTACCTGGGGACTCACTACAACGAGGGCTCGAAGGACATCTACCAGGGGATCAGCCAGATCCTCAACGGCGCGTCGGCGAGCAGCGTGCTGCCGTCGATCCAGTCGAAGCTGGAGCAGCTCGTCAAGAAATAGGCGAGCCCGATCCGGCCGGGGGAGGATGGCGTCTGCCATCCTCCCCCGTCATCTCCCATGAGCCTCCGTCGCCACGCCCATCCCGCCCACCGGCCGCCGCCGCCGGACGACGAAGCTCGAAGCGCAGGCAGACGCGCCTCGCCTGGCTGCTGCTGGTGCCTTCGCTCGCGGTGGTCGCGTTCGTCGCGATCTACCCGCTGGGCAAGACCGTCTACCAGAGCTTCACCAACCAGGAGTTCCTCGCGCTCGAGCCGACGAAATGGGTCGGCCTGCACAACTACCGCGAGCTGTGGCACGACACGGTGTTCCGGCACGCCGTCTGGAAGACCGTCGAGTTCACGCTGATCACGGTCGGCTTCGAGTTCGCGCTCGGACTGGCCATCGCCCTCGTCGTCAACTCGAGCTTCAAGGGGCGCGGCGTCATGCGTGCCGTCATGCTCGTTCCGTGGGCGATCCCGACCGTGGTCGCCGCGCAGATGTGGAAGTGGATGCTCGACGACACGTTCGGCGTCGTGAACGACGCCGGCACGCGGCTGCACATCCTTTCGCACTCGCACGCGTGGATCTCCGACCCGAGCACGGCCCTGGCCGCGGTCTGCGCCGTCGACATCTGGAAGACGACGCCGTTCGTCGCCCTACTCCTCCTCGCCGGGCTCCAGGTGATCCCGGGCGACCTCTACGAGGCCGCGGAGGTCGACGGTGCCAGCCAGCTGCAGCAGTTCTGGAAGATCACGCTGCCGCTCCTCGCGCCGGCGATCCTGGTCACCCTGATCTTCCGGACGCTCGACGCGCTCCGCGTGTTCGACGTCTTCTACGTCTTCTTCGGCAACCGGCCGGACACACAGACGATGGCGATCTACAACCAGGACACCATCGTCGGCAGCGGCCATGTGGGCTACGGCGCCGCGATCAGCGTGGCCATCTTCCTGATCATCGCCCTGTTCGTCGTCATCTACGTGACCTTCATGCGGGTGACGGAGGATTGACATGAGCGCCGTTTCGGAAACCGCCAAGCCCCTCGCACGCCCGATCAGCCGCCGCCGCGCATTCCGGCGCAGCCGTCTCGGGCGAGGCCTGACCAGGCTCCCGTTCTACTTCCTGGTCGCACTCATCTTCGTCTACGCGCTGTTCCCGTTCCTGTGGGCGCTGCGCTCCGCGTTCACGCCCGACAACGCACTCTTCTCCACGCCGCTCCAGTACATCCCGAAGCACCCGACGCTCGACAACTTCAGGGGGGCGCTCGAAGCCTCGTTCTTCCGCCACGCCCTGCTCAACTCGACGATCGTCGCCGGCTCCGTGACGCTGCTCTCGCTGGCGATCGGCTCGCTGGCCGCCTATGCCCTCGGACGATTCCGCTTCCGCGGCCGCTCGTTCGTGATGTACCTGATGCTGTCGATGACGATCTTCCCGCAGATCGCAATCCTCGGTGCTCTCTACACGATGATCAGCGGATTCCACATCGTCGGGTTCATCCACTTCCCCCATCTGTACGACACCCGCTGGGCGCTGGTCTTCACGTACCTCATCTTCACGCTGCCGTTCACGGTCTGGGTGCTGACGAGCTTCATGCGCGCGCTGCCTCGGGATCTCGAGGAGGCGGCGTACGTCGACGGGGCGACCCCGATGCAGGTCTTCTACAAGGTGCTCCTGCCTCTGATCGCGCCCGGTCTCGTGACAACGGGCCTGCTGGCCTTCATCGCAGCCTGGAACGAGTACCTGTTCGCGCTGTCGTTCATCCAGAGCCCCAACAACTACACCGTCCCGATTGCGATCACGTCGTTCGTCGGGAAGTCGGGCAGCGCGTTCCAGCAGCCGTGGGGCGAGATCATGGCCGCGACGATCATCGTCACGCTGCCGCTGATCATCGCGGTCCTCGTCCTGCAGAAGCGCATCCTCGCCGGCCTGACCGCCGGCGCGGTCAAGGGCTAGACGGCTTCGCGCGTCTCCGGGTCGAAGAAGTAGAGCCGGCTCGTGTCGACCGCGAGCTCGGCGCGGCTGCCGATCGCGATCCTCGTGCGAGGGCTCACCCGGGCGCAAAGGCGGGTCTTGGTCGCGGCGTCGTCGCCGCCGAGCCGGACGTCCGCGTCCTCGCCGACGTCGGCTGTTGCGGCGCTCGAGACGACGCCGGTCGCAGCCGTCCCGACGTAGACGAGCACTTCGGCGCCGAGCGGCTCTGTCAGGTCGCAGGTCCCCGTGATTCGTCGATCGCTCGGCGCGTCCGGCTCGAAGCTCGCGTCCTCGAAGTCCTCGGGCCGGATGCCGAGGATCACCGTTCGACCGACGTAGTCCTTCAACGCTGAGCGGTTTCGCACTGCGCCATCGTCGACCGTCAGCCGGTGCTCTCCGAAGCTGACGGCGAGTTGACCGTTCGTCTGCTCTAGCTGGGCTTCGACGAGGTTGATCGCGGGAGAACCGATGAAGCCGGCGACGAACTCGTTCTTCGGCTGGTCGTAGAGCACCTGCGGCGTGTCGACCTGCATGCAGGCGCCCGGCGTTCATCACCGCGACGCGGTCGCCCATCGTCATTGCCTCGACCTGGTCGTGCGTGACGTAGATCGTCGTCACGTCGAGCCGCCGCTGGAGCTGGTGGATCTCGGCCCGCATCTGCACGCGGAGCTTCGCGTCGAGGTTCGAGAGGGGCTCGTCCATCAGGAACGCCTCGGGCTCGCGCACGATCGCCCGGCCCATCGCGACGCGCTGGCGCTGGCCGCCCGAGAGCGCGCGCGGCTTGCGCTTCAGAAACTCGTCGATCTGGAGGATGTGGGCGGCCCTCTGGACGCGCTCCGCGACCTCCTTCTTCGGCATCTTGTGGAGCTTCAGACTGAAGGCGAGGTTGTCCTCGACCGTCATGTGCGGGTAGAGCGCGTAGCTCTGGAAGACCATCGCGATGTTCCGTTCCTTCGGCGTGAGGTCGTTGACGATGCGGTCGCCGATCCTGAGCTCGCCGCCGGAGATCTCCTCGAGCCCGGCGACCATGCGCAGGGCGGTCGTCTTGCCGCACCCGGAAGGGCCGACCAGCACCATCAGTTCGCCGTCCTCGATCGCGAGGTCGAGGTCATACACGGCCTGCGTCCCGTCGTCGTAGATCTTCGAGACGCTGCTGAACTCGATCTCGCGCCAGCTCGGACCCTCCTTCCAGAAGCGAGCGTACTCTGCCACGCCGCGATGCCGCAACGCTGAGGCTCGTGGGAAGAGACGACGCAGGTCGATGGCGGCGCGGCAACGCGACGCGAGATCAGTATCCGTTCAGCTTGCCGAGCTGAATGCCAAGCGCCCGCCCGGCTGCCCGCAGCTGTCGCGCACCCCGCGTCAGAAAACGATCGGCTCGCTTGGCATCCCTCGTGGCAGCTGCAACTTCCCCGCTGTCGTTCTCGCTGAAGTCGAGCTGGCTCCTTACTCCCCTCAGCGTCGATTCGAACCCCTGAATGGCCAGCCCCCTTGCCCGCCGCGCCGCCGGGGTCGATCCACGATCGCGGCGCAGACTCGCGACAACGCGGGTCAGCTCTGCATGGAGCTTCTTCCGGTCGTGCGTCGCACGGATCTGGGCGACACCCGTGAGCAGGTGGTGCCCGATGGGAGCATCAACCGTCCCGACGCCCGAGGCCGAAGACCCGCAGCCGACGGCGACTGCGAGACCCACGAGCCCGAGCGCCCTCCAGTGACGCGTCACAGGCACGAGCGTACAGCGACTTCTGGGTGGCGCACTCGACGCCCAGCGCCTCGAGTGCGATTGTGCCGGCGAATTTTTTCCGCCGAAGCGCCGCCTTCGAAGGGTCGTCAGGCGTGAGCTCTGATCCTCGCGGCGATCGGGAAGGCGATGATGCGCGCATGCCTGCGGCACAGCAGCGAGTCGCTCTCGTGACGGGAAGCTCGCGCGGGCTGGGCAGGATCATCGCTCAGCGCCTCGCGCAAGATGGGCTGGCGGTGGCCGTCAACGGCCTCCATGGTGACGGGTACGCGGGCCAGGTCGTCGATGCGATCCGAGGCGGCGGCGGCGTGGCCGACGCCTTCTCAGCCGACATCACCAACGAGCGGCAGGTCGCCGATCTGGTTGCCGCGGTAACCGATCGCCTCGGCCCGATCGACGTGCTCGTGCTCAATGCCACCGGCCCGCAGCCCGAGGCGCCAATGACCGCGGTGGCCTGGGATGACCACCTGGCCCAGCTCGAGTACTTCGTCAAGAGCCCGACGCTCCTCGCCCGCGCCGTGCTGCCGGCAATGCAGGCGCGAGGGTTTGGCCGCATCATCCAGATCGACTCCGAAGTCGTCGACCGACCGCCGCCGGGCAGATCTGCCTACGTCACGGCGAAGAGCGCCCAGGTCGGGCTCAGCCGCGCCTGGGCGCGCGAGCTGGCGCACCTCGGCATCACCGTCAACACCGTCGCGCCCGGCTTCATCCCCGTCGAGCGCCACGCCGACGTCGCCGCCGAGACCAAGGCCGCCTACCTCGCTACCGTCCCGGCCGGCCGCATGGGCACGCCCGACGATATCGCCCACGCCGTCAGCTTCTTCGCCTCTGAAGCTGCCAGCTTCATCACCGGCCAACGACTCGTCGTCGACGGCGGCAGACACCTTCGCGGCTGAAACGACGCCGCGGGCCGTCCGGATCATTCTTGCCCGGAGAGGGTCGATTCGGTTGATCTGCGCCTGCACCTCTCCGACGGCTACAGCAAGCGCTGCATCCGCACGGCATTACCGAAGCGCGTCTCCGTGGCGCACACGACCTGGAAGCCGACCCTTTCGTAGAAGCCCTGGGCAGGCCCGGCAACAACCTCGAGTCGAAGAGCGCCGGCGGCGCGGGCACGTTCGCACGCGTCTTCGACCAACCGGCGCCGAGGCCCCGTTGCATCTGCGCCGGCTCTACGAAGAGCCCATCGAGCTCGTCGGTGCCGTCCTCCCGTGGGATCACCACCGAGAATCCCAACGGCACCTCGTCGGCTCCAACCACCACGCCGACCCAGCCGTCGACGATGAACGCCTCCGGCAGCTCGATCGCATCCGAGTACGCAAGAGATGCCACGCGGCGGTCAACTTGCCGCATTCACTTGCCGCACGACCTCTCGATGAAGGCCATACGCCTGGAAACGGCTTGGTTGACAGAGCCGACGCCCGGACTCGAACCGGGGACCCCTTCATTACGAGTGAAGTGCTCTGCCGGCCGAGCTCCGCTGGCACGCCAGCGCGCACCTCACGCTAGCGCTCCTCTTCGAGCCTCCTCGATCTCCTCACCTCGATGGGTGGAAATGTGGACAGACGCCCGTCGTCCACGCGCTTCTAGGTCGGATACGCAGTCGACGAACTCAATCCAGAGAGCACTAGGATGAGACGCCGGAGTTTCTGGTCGCACCCATGGTTGGAAATCCCATCTTCCTGAGCACCCAGGCCTCTTGTGCAGGTGTCAGGGAATCCCAGTAGGCGACCGCTTCACCCTCTCGCTGCACCGCGTCGGCAGGCATCGCCGGAGCCTGAGGACACAGTACGAATTTGTGACGATTCTGGTGCAACGCTCCTCCAAGGACGGCTTGGTTGAGCCATGCGCCCGGCACGATTCGAACGTGCGACCTCTGCCTCCGCAGGGCAGCGCTCTATCCCCTGAGCTACGGGCGCTTGGGCCGGTCAGTGTAGCCGCGCGTCGTTGCCGCCGACCATGACCCGGGCTCCATCGGGAACCTCGACTCGCACGTACCCGAGGGCAAATCCGGAAACCGCGCTCGTCACCCGGCCGACCGGCTTGCCCTCGAACGCGATCTCGTCGCCGGGCCGCGCAGACTCGACTTCGAGCACGCGCAGCCGGCGGTTCACGTGCCCCCGGTGCCGCAGGCGCGCAACCGGCTCCTGACCCGGGTAGCAGCCCTTCGTGAACGAGATGTGGGTCTCGTCGAGCCCGGCCTCGGCAGGGAGGATCGCGTCGTCGAGTTCCCTGCCCCAGGCAGGCACGCCTGCTTCGATCCGCGCATGCTCCAGCTCGTCGTTCCCGGCAGTGCCCGGCACTGTGGCGTCGAGGACTTCGACGGTGCCCGGAATCTCGCCCGGCAGGCCCTCGCTCTCGCCGAAAACGACCGACGAGGTGTGCTGCTCGGGCTCGATCTCGCACTTCGACGCGAACCGCGAGCGGAGCAGCGTTGCGCGCACGACGTCGCCCAGTTCGGGTTCGGTGAGGAGCAGAAAGTCCTCCGGCCCCCGCCGCCACATCCGCACCGGCGCGATCAGCCGCCCCTTCGGGGTCAGGAGCAGGGCCGGGACGAGATCACCGGCTGTGACGTCGTTCGAGAGCATGCGCTGGAGGTAGTCCTCCGCGCCCGGGCCGGCCACGCGGACGTAGCGCGCGGGGTCGAAGCGCGGCGCGGACCGAAATGCTCTGCACGCTCGTTAGTCTAGGCAGCGTGCCCCTGTTCAGATCCAAGGCCGAGGCCAAGGTAGCCGAGGCCGGGTACGACCCCGCGCGACTCCCGCCGGGCCAGTACCTGACCGAGAAGTGGCCGGTGCTGCACGCCGGCTCGGTGCCTGACGTCGACCGGGCGACGTGGAGCCTGACGGTGTCGGGCGAGGTCGAGCGGCCCCTGATGCTGACGTGGGAGCAGCTGGCCGAGCTGCCGAGCCGCGAGGTCACGGTCGACATCCACTGCGTCACCCGCTGGAGTCGGTTCGACACCACGTTCAAGGGCGTGCACTGGAGCGAGCTCGCGAAGCTGGCCGGCACGAAGCCCAGCGGGCGCTTCGTCGTCGCGCACGCCGACCAGGGATTCACCTCCAACATGCCGCTCGAGGCGATCGAGGACGAGAACGCTCTGATCGCCTACGAGGCCGACGGCGAGCCGCTCACGGCCGACCACGGCGGGCCCGTCCGCCTGATGGTGCCGTCGCGGTACTTCTGGAAGAGCGCGAAGTGGCTGACCGGACTGGAGCTCCTCGACCACGACGAGCCCGGGTTCTGGGAGCGCTACGGCTACCACAACGACGCGGACTACTGGAAGGAACAGCGCTACTCGTTCTGAGTGGGTAGTGCGGGCGGCCGGAGCCGCCCGCACCGGTCTTCAGTAGCCGCCGTAGCCGCCGCCACCGTCGTCGGTCGTCGTCGTGGTGGTCGACTCGGCCTGCGTCGTGGCGATCGGGGGCACGCCGCCCGGGACCTGGCCGCGGATCTCGCCTGCCTTGTTCTTCACCGTGTGCACGTTGACGTAGGCACCGCCCGAGAGCAGCGCCGCACGGACTCTGACCGTCACCCGGGCAGTACCGTGGGCGCCCGTCACGCACGGCCCGCAGAGCGGAACCGCCACCGGGCCGGCGACCCCGGGCCGGCCGAGGTGCACGTGCGCGGCGAGCGCCCTGCCCGTGAGCTTCGAGAAGGTCAGCCGCCAGGTGAGCGACGAGCCCGAGAGCGTCGCCCGAAACTGGCCTGACGCGACCAGGGCGCCATTCGGCTTGGGCTTCTCGGCCCGCGCCGTCAGCTTGGCGGCCAGCTTGACCGACGTGCTGCCGGAGGACGCGAGCCCGAACCCGGCGGCAAACAGGCCGCCGACCGCGAGCGTCGCAACAACGAGAGGGAAGGGTCGTCTCATGCCCGGCTGTACGAGGTCGAGGAGCCGACGGATTCTCGCACGCTCAAGTCCACTGCGTCGGCCGCCGATACAACAACCGTTCCATCCTCCCCCACCTCCAAAGCGAAAGGGCCGCACATGCGGCCCTTTCGCTTTGAACCTTCGCCGGCTCGATCCAACGGCCCCGGCTGCCCGCTCGCAAGGAGGGGGCTCGTGCTTGCTACATCATCCCGTCCATGCCGCCGGGCATGCCGGCCGGCATCGCGGACTGCTTCTCGGGAGCCTCGGCGACGATCGCCTCGGTGGTCAGGATGTTCTTCGCGATCGACGCGGCGTTCTGCAGCGCCGAGCGCGTGACCATGGTCGGGTCGATGATCCCGGACTTGACCAGGTCCTCGACCTCGCCCGAGTCGACGTTCAGGCCCTGTCCGGCCGCAGCCGAGCGGACCTGCTGGACGACGACCGAGCCCTCGAGCCCCGCGTTGAACGCGAGCTGGCGGACCGGCTCCTCGAGCGCGCGCAGGATGATCGCGGCGCCCGTCTTCTCGTCGCCCTCGAGCTTGCCGAGCGAGGTCCGGACCGCGTCCGCGGCATTGAGGAGCGCGACGCCGCCGCCCGGGACGATGCCCTCCTCGAGGGCCGCACGGGTGGCCTGCAGCGCGTCCTCGACGCGGTGCTTCTTCTCCTTCATCTCGGTCTCGGTGGCAGCGCCGACCTTGACCACCGCGACGCCGCCGGCCAGCTTCGCCAGCCGCTCCTGCAGCTTCTCGCGGTCGAAGTCGGAGTCGGTGTTCTCGATCTCGGCCTTGAGCTGCTTGATGCGGGCCTTGATCCCGTCCGACGCTCCGTCACCGTCGATGATCGTGGTCGTGTCCTTGTCGACGACGACCTTGCGGGCCTTGCCGAGCTGCGTGAGCTTCGTGTTCTCGAGCTTGAGGCCCATCTCCTCGGTGATCACCTCGGCACCGGTGAGGATCGCGATGTCCTCGAGCATCCGCTTGCGGCGGTCGCCGAAGCCCGGCGCCTTGACGGCGACGGCGGTGAACGTGCCGCGCAGCTTGTTGACGACGATCGTCGCAAGCGACTCGCCCTCGACGTCCTCCGCCACGATCAGCAGCGGACGACCCGCCTGGATCACCTGCTCGAGCACGGGCAGGATGTCCTTGACCGCCCCGATCTTCTGGTTCGCGACCAGGATGTACGGGTCGTCGAGGACGGCCTCCATGCGCTCGGCGTCGGTGATCATGTACGGCGACAGGTAGCCCTTGTCGAACTGCATGCCCTCGGTGAACTCGAGCTCGAGGCCGAAGGTCTGGCCCTCCTCGACGTTCACGACGCCGTCCTTGCCCACCTTCTCGATCGCGTCCGCGATCACGTCACCGATCTCGCGCTCGCGCGACGAGATGGAGGCGACCCGGGCGATGTCCTCCTTGCCGTTGATCTCCTTGGACTGCTTCTTCAGGTCCTCCACGACCGCGTCGACGCCCTGCTCGATGCCGCGCTTGAGCCCCATCGGGTTCGCGCCGGCGGCAACGTTCTTCAGGCCCTCGCGGACGATCGCCTGCGCGAGCACGGTCGCCGTCGTGGTGCCGTCTCCCGCCACGTCGTTGGTCGCCGTGGCGACCTCGCGCACGAGCTGTGCGCCCTGGTTCTCGAACGCGTCCTCGACCTCGATCTCACGCGCGATCGTGACGCCGTCGTTCGTGATCGTCGGAGCGCCGAACTTCTTGTCGAGCACGACATAACGCCCCTTCGGGCCAAGAGTGACCTTGACCGCGTCGGCGAGAATATTGACGCCCCGCTCGAGCGCGCGGCGCGCATCCTCGTTGAACTTCAGCTCCTTGTGAGCCATTTCAGTCTTCCTCCGTTGCTTTCGTTTACGCCTTGGCGCCGGCGAGGGCCTTCTTGCCCTTCGCCTTGGCACCCGTGGACACGACCTTCGCGAGCACGTCCGACTCGCGGAGGATGAGAAGCTCGTCGGCGCCGACCTTGACCTCGGTGCCGCCGTACTTCGAGAAGATCACCTCGTCGCCCTCGGCGACGTCGAGCGGGATCACGTCGCCGGTCTGCTCCGAGCGGTTGCCCGGGCCGACTGCGAGCACGCGACCGCGCTGCGGCTTCTCCTTGGCCGTGTCCGGGAGGACGATCCCGCTGAACGTCTGCTCCTCCTCCTCGAGGACCTCGACGATCAGCCGATCGCCAAGCGGCTGTAGATTCATTCCACGACCTCCGTTTAGTGATTCCGGTTGGTAGCACTCTCTCCCCGAGAGTGCCAGCGGCAGTCTAACGGCAACGACCGGGTCAGGCAAGCGATCTAAGCGTCGTCGACTGAGATCCTTCGCGAACCGATAGGTTCAAAGCGAATGCGACGGGAGTTCTCGGCCGGGGGGGTGCTCGTCCGGCGGATGCGCGGCCGCTGGTACGTCGCGGCGATCCGGCCAGGGGGGAAGCCGCAGGGAGTCTGGGCGCTGCCGAAGGGCGGGATCGGGCCGGGAGAGGATCCCGGGGCGACCGCGATCCGCGAGGTCGAGGAGGAGACGGGCGCGCGCGGCCGACTCGACCGCAAGCTCGGCGACGTCCGCTACGTCTACACCTGGGACGGAGATCGCATCTTCAAGGTGGTCAGCTTCTTCCTCGTGCGCTGGTCGGGCGGCCGGCTCGGCGACATCGCCCCGGAGTTCGCGGTCGAGGTGGCAGAGGTGCGCTGGCTGCCGCTGGAGGACGCGCCGCGCCTGCTCGCCTACGGGGGCGAGCGCGACATGGTCGCCAAGGCGATCGCCGAACTCGGCGTATGATCGCGGCGGTGGAGGCGCTCAACTTCTATTCGCCGATCGTCGAGAACCAGCTGAGGAGCGGCCGGAAGTCGGCGACGATCCGGCTCGGCGACAAGTCGGCGAAGTACCGGAAGGGGATGATCGTCTCGGTTCTCGCCGGCCCGCGGTTCTCCCCGCGGAAGAAGATCTTCGACGCGGTCATCGACAAGGTCGAGGTCAAGCGGTTGGGCGAGCTCTCTCCGAACGAGCTCGAGCACGACAATCCGGAGATCCGCCGCGTGGAGGACATGGCGGGCTTCCTGGGCACGCTCTACAACCGCGAGGTGACCGAGAACGATCTCGTCACCTTGATCCGGTTCTCCGAGATCCGCCCGTAGCATGATCGAGCGGCTGTTCCGACGGCCGGGCAGCCGCACGCGCCGTCGAAGAGAAGAGGGAGAGCGGCTCGGCGGCTACATCTACGGGGAGATCGTCGTCCTCGCGACAATCGTCGCCGGTGCGCAGGCGTACAAGCACGGCGCCGGCCACATCGCGCTGCTGGTGCTCGCGACCTCCGCGGTCTTCTGGCTCGCCCATCTCTACGCCGATGCCCTCGCGGAGAGCATCCGCCGGGGAGAGCACCTGAGCTGGAGCGAGCTGAAGGAGGTCGCCGGGCGCGAGAGCTCGATCATCGAGGCGGCTGTGCTGCCCGTGCTCCTGCTCGCTCTCGGCTCGCTCGGGATCCTCTCGGTCCACCTCGCCGTGTGGCTGGCCTTTCTCGCCGGCCTGATCGTCCTAGTCGCCGAAGGCTTGGCGTTCGCCCGGATGGAGAAGCTCGGAGCATTCGCCACCACCCTGATCGTCGGGGCGAACCTGGCGATGGGCCTCCTGCTCGTTGCCCTGAAGCTAGTCGTCAGCCACCAGTAGCGCTCAGCGGCGCAATTACTGACCTCGGCTCTTCGGGTCGACACCCGCGAACGTGAGGAAGTCGACCATGCTGAAGTCGCCCTTTGCGCGGGACGGGAGCGTGGGCCGCCAGTCCCGGTCGTACGCGAGGTACGACGCGGGGTCGCTCTCCAGCAGGCCGACGACAACCTCGCCGACGAGCCGTCCGCCGACAGGCCCGAGTCGCAGCCCGTCCTCGACGAGCTCGGCCTCCTTGAGGATGTAGTACCAGAGCGGCGTTGAGCGCTCGAGCCCGAGCCCGTAGTGGTGCAGCTCGTCCAGGTCGGCGGGCGCGAGCGCAGAGGCGCCGAACCTGCGCGCGATCGTCTGACCCGAGGGCAGCTCCCAGGTCAGGTGCCGGAGGAGGGTCCGCACCGGCAGCACGGTCGGCGGCGCGTGGTTGGCGATCGCGCCGAGCGGGAGGTCGAAGAGCGGCGTCGAGATCCGCGTGTCGATCCGCTTGTTCGGCTTGACCTGGCCGTCGCCGAAGTCGAAGAACGTCTGCCAGCCGACGAACCGCCGCGGCGCCCGGAAGCCGCCGCGCAGGTCTTTCGGGTCTGGCCCGCTCGCCGTCGGGTCGAAGATCATCCCGAAGAAGGGCTTGCCGCCGTCACCGGCGAGATTGGCCCGGTACGACGGCCGCACCATCGAGTGGCCGAACCGGTAGACGGCGCCCTGGAACTCGACCGGGATGAACGCCTCGCCCCGTTTCGGCCGGTAGAAGCGCCGGCCGCGGCGCACGATCGAGTTCACCATCGACTGCCCGACGAAGAGCGGCAGGAACTCGTGGAGGATCATCCACTGGTAATGCCAGGTGGTCAGCCGCCGGGCCTCGGAGTACACCCCGGCCTCGCTGGTCGTCCCGCCCGCCCGGAGCCGGTCGACGACGTTGTTGTGGAACATCAGGAAGGCCGCCTGCATCCCGGCGATCACCACGTGCTCGTCGTTGCGCGGGTCGCCGATGATCGCCGTCCCGTCGGCCATGCGGGGTACGTCCTCGAACAGCCCGCCCGACTCGACCTTCAGCTTTGCCCTGTCGGCCGGGTCGTACAGCTGGGGCGAGCCGACGGGGCCGGCCCCGTACACCGAGTCGAGGTCGAACGACGGCGTGCGGCCGTTCAGCGACGCCCGGGGGTCGGTCGGCTTGCCCAACGGCGAGGCGGTGTCGAAGGTCATGTCGTGGTCCATGAACTGGCCGAAGAAGGTCGTTCCGGCCGTGTGCGTCGGGTTGTTCTGGTTGTGGGCCGAGAGCGACAGGTCGGTGATCAGGTCGGCCGGGCCGCGCTCGAGCGCGTCGCGGGCGTCGAGGATTCCGCCCGGCGATCCGATGTCGACCAGCGCCGCCTCCAGCCCCTTCGTGCCGGGGACCGCGAACGGCCGCATCTGCTCGAACATCCGGCCGAAGTGCTGGGTGACGCCGAGTTGGTGATGCGCCGCGCCTGCCCGTTGCGGCGTCGCCTTGCCGGGAGCAGCGAGCGCCCCCGGGGCGCCCAGAGCGACCGCGCCCACTCCGACCTTGCCCAAGAAACCGCGCCTGCTGAAGCGCGACGATCCAGTCGTGTCGTCCCGATGCTTCATGCCTCTCCCTCCCTCACGAGTCCTGCCTTGCAGCGGTTCACAAGCACGCTTCCTCCTCTTTCCGTGCGCCGAGCGCTTCCGTAATGCGAACGGAGCTCAACCCGGCCAACCGCGTCGCCTCACGGACTGCATCGGCCGACTCGGCCTCGTAGAGGAAGAAGCACGTCTCGTCTTCGGGGACGAAGATCGCCCGCACGTAGCGGATCGCCTCGCCTTCGTCCGTCAGCTTCTCCGCGGCGGCTCGCGCCCGCTCCGCGCCGCCCTCGACCGCAGCGGAGTCCCCGCGCGCCACGTACAGCTCGACGAGGAATTCGGCCATGCGCCGACAGTACGCCGCTCCTTGCGCGGGCGAAACGAGGGAAACCCCCGGACTTTCGACGGCGGCGCTAGACCGCCCCGGACAGGCGGCGTGCGAGTTGCGCCCTCGAGCGCACACCCAGCTTCGCGTACACGTGCGAGAGGTGGCCCTCGACCGTCTTCACGGACACGAAGAGTGTCCGTGCGATCTCCTTGTTGGCGAGTCCGTCCCCGGCCAGCTCCGCGACTCTTCGCTCGGCCGGGGTCAGCTCACCGCTCGGCTGCGGCCGCCGCGCGCTGACCCGGGCAAGCTCGGCTCGGGTTTCGTCGACCCAGCCGGGAGAGCCGAGTCCGGCGAAGGCGGCCTCGGCCCGCTCCAGCGACCTGCGCGCCGCGCCCCACTTCCGGTGCCGGCGCTGCGCCCGGCCGAGCGCGAGTAGCGATCTGGCGGCATCGAAGCGGAGCCCGAGCAGCTCGTACGCTCCGACGGCCTCGTCGAGGGCAGCGACCGACTCGGCCCGGTACTCGCTCGCGAGCTCGACGATCCCTTTGCAGCGCTTCGCGCTCGCGAGCCCCCACGGATGCTCCTGCAGTGTCGAGAGCATCAGCAACCGTCTCGTGACCCGGTGCGCTTCTTCGAGTTCGCCCAGCTCGACGAGCGCCTCGACCAGATCCGGCGCCACCGGAAAGACGCCCGGCTCCTCGACTCCCACGCGCTGCGTGTGCGCCCAGACGTCGCCGAGGCTCGCGGCGGCTCTCGATGGATCGTGGTCGAGCAGTGCTGCCGTCCCGCGGGCCCGCAGCGCTTCGAGCCGGTCCCAGCCGACATCGGTCTCGTCCGCCCGGGCGATCGCATCCGCTGCCCATCGCTCCGCCTCGCCGGGCAGCCCCTGCCCCGCGGCCAGGAGCGAACGGCACCGCTCGTACATCGGCCAGGTCAGGAGACCGCGCTCGGACGGGTCGGCCCACTCGTCGAGCAGGCGCGCCGCCTCCGCCCACGAGCCCGCCCGGAGCTCGAGCTCGCACACGTGGAGCCGGGCGAGTGCGTACGAGATCGACTCGCCGCGTTCGTCCGCCGTTGAGAGCATCGGCCAGAGCAGCGCCCGTGCCTCGTCCAGCCGACCGCGCCAGACGAACTGCTGGCCGGCGACGCGATCCGGCGAGCCCAGGAGGTACGAGACCGCGTCCGACACGATCCCGAAGCGGGCCCTCAGATCCTCGATCGGGCGACCCCGGAGGCTTCGGACCCAGGCCAGGGAATAGAGGGCGATCCGCTCGATCTCCGGCCCGGCGCCACGCGCCTCCGCCAGCGCCTCCACAGCCCACGCCTCGGCATCCCGGACCCGCTCCACCCGGATCACGGCCTCGTTGGTCGCCATGTTCGCCAGAGCCGCCGCCCTCGCCTCGGGTAGGCCCTCGCTCTCCGCCAGCGCCCGCTCCAGGAAGCCGCGGATCTCGTCGTTGCGGCGCACGACGCCCCCGGGCAGGAGCAGGCAGGCACGCACGCGTGCCGATCCGGGTGGGAGCTCTTCAAGCTCGGCGGTGAGCAGATCTGTCAGTCGCTGCTTCTCGCCCGCCACGCCGAAGTAGTGGGCGAGTGCGAGGACGCGCTCGGAACGTTCCGTCGAGTCGGCCGGTGTGAGCCGCAGTGCGTGCTCGCCCAGGAGGGCAGCCTCGCGCACGGCTCCCCGTGCGGCCGCGCCGGCGGCTGCCGCCGTGACCAGCTCGGCCAGCGGCTCGTCGGGAGCTCCTGCGGCGAGCGCAAGGTGCCGGGCACGAAGCTCGTCGTCCTCGACCACGTCCGCGAGCGCCGCGTGGAGCTCCCGCCGCTCGCGTGCGTGGGAGTGCTTGGCCGCGGCGGCTGCCAGCAACGGGTGGGCGGCCCGCACTCGACCGCCGTCGACGACGAGCACGCCCGCATGGACGGCGTCGTCGAGAGCGTCGAGGTCGGCGAGCGCCGACACCTGACCTTCCCGCAGGTCGCCGCTGAGAGCGACGGCCAGCAGCAGCCGGCGTGACCCGCCGGAAAGGCGCACCACGCGTCTGCCGAGCAGGTGTTCGACGGCGTCGGGCACGGGCAGCTCCTCGCCGATCG
This sequence comes from uncultured Actinomycetes bacterium, assembly GCA_963808815.1. Classification (GTDB taxonomy): domain Bacteria; phylum Actinomycetota; class Thermoleophilia; order Gaiellales; family Gaiellaceae; genus DATBLE01. Next base: position 243,242 of record CAWEGI010000013.1, read on the forward strand.
CAGGCAGGCCTTCGGCGCCGAGGCTGCGGCCCAGCTCGAGCGCGAACAACGGGTTGCCGAGCGTGGCGTCGACGATCCTGCGCAGGAGCTGCCGCTGCAGGCTCAGGTCCAGCCGCTCGGCCAGCATGCGCCGAGTTGCGCCGAGACTGAGTGGCCCCACCTCCATCCGCTTCAGCGGTGCGAGCGCGCGCTCGACCGGGGCAGTCCGGCCGGGCCGCCTGGCGAGCACGAAGAAGACGGTGCTGTCGTCGAGGCGCCGCGCGGCGAAGGCGAGCGCGTCGCCCGAGGGAGCGTCCAGCCACTGGAGGTCGTCGACGGCGACCAGCAACGGGCCGTCCGCCGCGAGCGCACGCAGCGCGTTCCGGAAGCCGAACGAGATCGCGCCGCGGTCGGTCGGCTCACTGTCCGGTTCCACGCGCAGGAGCGCCACCTCCAGCGCCGCGAGCTGGGGGGCCGGCACGCCCTCGAGGCTCCGGAGATCCACACCGTCGAGCAGATCGATCAGGCCCGCGAAGGACAGCTGCGCCTCCGCCCCGCTGGCCCGGGTCGAGACGACACGGATCCCGCGCTCCCGCGCGGCGCCGATCGCGGCCTCCCAGAGCGTCGTCTTGCCGATTCCGGGCTCGCCCGTCAGCACGAGCGCTCGCGAGCCCGTGCCTCCGCCGAGGTACTCGTCGACCTCGGCGAGCTCAGGCGCTCGCCCGACAGGCCCGCCCGTGACGCTTCTCGCTGCGGCCATGGTGCGTCTCCGGCGGACTGATCTTACGTGGCCAGGCCGAAAGCGGCCCCGGCCTGTCGCGACGCTGGCGATCGTGGGGGCGAATCTCGCGCTGGGCTCATGCCGGGACGAGAATGCCTTGAATCCTGTTCGCGAGCGCAGCTGTGGACGAGATCGCGACCGAGTCGCCCAGGACGAAGATGCCGGCAGAGCCGTTGCCGACGACGGTCGAAGACACGATCGACGCCGAGTTGCCGGCGACGGTGATGCCCCCTCCGCCGTTTCCCGTCACGGTCGACGACCTGACCGAGTCGAAGTCGCCGGAAAGATAGAGGCCGAGACCGTTGTTGCCCGAGACGACGACGGAAGAGAGGGCAAGCCTGTCCGCGCCGTTGGCGGCGTCCAGGCCGCGCTGGAAGTTGCGCAGGACGCCGCTCTTTATCGTCACCCGGTCGAAGCCGCCGTCGTCGTCGATGCCGAAATGGAACGAGCCGTCGCCGCGGAGGGTGAAACCTTTCAGATCGATGGTGATCCCCGAGGCGCCGACCACGACCCCTGGCGAGCCCGCGCAGTCGAGGCTTCTGGTCAGGAACGCGCTCGTCGTCACCACCTGGCCGCAGGCGGTGATCGGCGACCCGCCCTTCGCCTGACCCTCGGACGCTGCCGCGACGAACACGAGTGCGGCGAGGGCGAACGGGATGAAGGCCCGGCCATGCATCAGCCAGGAAAGACGTCGGCCGCCATCCCCGCCTGGCCGTTCGGGCCGCCGCCCGCGCCGGCTGAGGTATTCGGCCATGCGCCGACGTTACGCGCCGCCGGTCGGCCTCGAAACGGGGGAAACCCCCGGACTTTTCGGGAGCGGCTACCCGGCGCCGGACAGCCGGCGGGCGAGCTGTGCCCTCGAGCGAACACCGAGCTTCGCGTAGACGTGCGAGAGGTGTCCCTCGACCGTCTTCACGGACAGGAAGAGAGCCAGGGCGATCTCCTTGTTGGCGAGCCCGTCTCCAGCCAGCTCGGCGACCCGCTGCTCGGCCGGGCTGAGCTGACCGCTCGGCTGCGGCCGGCGAGCGCCGACGCGGGCGAGCTCGGCCCGGGTCTCCTCGATCCAGCCCGGGGATCCCAGGTCGCCGAAGACAGCCTGGGCGGTTTCGAGGGACCGCCGCGCTGCGCCCCACTTCCGGTGCCGACGCTGCGCCCGACCGAGTGCGAGCAGCGACCTCGCCGCGTCGAAGCGGAGCCCGAGCGCGTTGTACCCGGCCGACGCCTGTTCAAGTGCACCGACCGCCTCGTCGGCGTAGCCCGTCGCGAGCTCCACGATCCCGTCACAGCGCTTCGCGGTCGCGAGCCCCCACGGGTGCTCCTGCTGCATCGAGAGCTTCCGGAGCCTGCGCGTCACTTGCCGCGCCTCCGCGAGCTCTCCCAGCTCGACGAGCCCCTCGACGAGATCGGGCGCCACGGGAAAGACGCCCGGTTCTTCGACGCCTGCCCGTTCCGCGTGCTCCCAGACGGCATGCAGGCTCTCGACCGCGGGGCCAGGCTCGTGCGCGATCAGTTTCGCCAGTCCGAGGATTCGCTGCGCCTCGAGCTCGTGGAACGGGACGCTGCCCACCCTGGCGCGGTCGAGCTCCTCCTTCGCCCAACGCTCCGCCTCTGCCGCGAACCCGCGCCCCGCCGCAAGGTGCGCCTGGCAGTGCTCGAAGGCCGGCCACGCCATGAGCTCCTGCTCCGCCGAGTCCGCCCATTCGTCGAGCAGCGAAGCCGGGCGTTCGAACTGTCCGGCGCGCAGCTCGAGTTCGCAGACGTGGTCGCGCACGTTCGCGTAGCCCTGAACGTCGCCACGCTCGTCGGCGAGCGCCAGCAACCGCGCGAATACCTCGCGCGCACGGTCGAGCTCGCCGCGCCAGGCGAGTCGAAGGCCCCTGACCCGCTCCGGCCACGCGAGGATGTACGTCGCAGCGTCGGAAATCGCGAGGAAGCGCTCGCAGACGTCGTCGAAGGGCCGCCCACGGAGGGCGCGCGCGTACGCGAGCGCGTAGAGCACCGACCGCTCGATCTCGGGGTCGGCCCGGGACGGCTCGAGGGCTTGCTCCGCCCACTCCTCCGCCTCACGAATCTGCTCGACCCGGACGGCCGTGGCGTTGAAGGACAGATTCCCGAGCACCGCCGCATGCAGGGCGGGGTCGCTTCGGCTCTCGTCGAGCGCACGCTCGAAGTAGGCGCGGAGCTCGTCGTTGTTTTCGACCATGGCGGGCATGAGCAGCCACAGCCGCGCCCGCCCAGGGCCGGGCGGGAGCGACTCGAGCTCGGTCTCGAGGAGCTTCGCCACCCGCTGCTTCTCTCCGGCAATCGCGAGAACCAGGCCCACGTCGAACGCGCGCTTCGGGCGCTCCGGGTCGCCTGGAGGCGTCAGCCGCAACGAGTGCTCGCCGAGCTCGGTCGCCGCCTGCCAGGCTCCGCGCGCCGACGCAGCATGGGCCGCCGCCGCGATCGTCGCGGCGAGGGCCCCGTCGGGAGTGTCGGCAGCGAGCGCGAGGTGTCGGGCGCGGAGCTCCTCGTCGTCGACAACGCGTGAGAGCACGGTATGCAGCTCGCGTCGAACTACCGGGCTCGACCGCTTCTTCGCGGCGGCGGCGATCAGCGGGTGCGCGGCTCGCACACGATCTCCGTCGACGACCAGGACGCCGGCCTCGACTGCCTCCTCGATCACGGCCGGATCCCCGATCGCCGCGAGCTGGGCAACTGTCAGATCCGCGCTGAGGGCGATCGCGAGCACCAGCCGGCGGATCTGCGGCGAAAGCCGGCCGACGCGGGTACCGAGCACGTCTTCGACCGTGTCGGGCACGGGGAGGTCCTCGCCGACGCCCGGCAGGTCGCCCTCGGCCAGCGTCCGGCCGACCTCGAGCGCGAAGAGCGGGTTGCCGAGGGTCGAGTCGACGAGGCGGCGCACCAGACGGCGCGGGAGGCTGAGGCCGAGGCGGTCGAGCAGGAGCTGGCGCGTCGCGCCGAGGCTCAGCGGTCCCACGTCGAGGCGTTCGAGCTCCGTTGGTCCAATGGCCCGCTCGAGCGGCGACACTCGACCGGGGCGCTTGGAGAGCAGGAAGCGGACCGGTCCCGACTCGAGTCGGGGGGCCGCAAACGTGAGCACCTCACGCGACGGCGAGTCGAGCCACTGCACGTCGTCGACCGCGATCAAGAGCGGTTGCCGCACAGCAACGGCACGGAAGAGATTCAGGGCGGCAAGCGCGATCGCACGCGACTCCGGCGGCCGACCGCTCGGTTCGACGCGGAGAAGAGCGACCTCGAGCGCCCGACGCTGTGGAGCCGGAAGCTCGAGGAGTAGCTCGGTCTCGATCTGATCGAACAGATCGATGAGCGCCGCGAACGCGAGCCGCGCCGGAGCGCTGCTCGCCCTGGTCGAGAGCACCGCGAAGCCCCGCCGACTCGCCGCAGCGATGCCCGCCTCCCAGAGCGTGGTCTTGCCGATGCCCGGCCCACCGACCAGCACCAACGCCTGGGAGCCGTCCCCAACTTCGAGGAACTCGTGCAGCAGGACAAGCTCCGGCTCTCGCCCGATCGGCTTGGCGCGGACGCCTCTGACGGCTGCCAACGGTAGGCCCTTCTCGGCGGCTTGATAGCACACTGCCGGTTAGGCGACAAACGGTCGAGCAGGACGTGGAGCGCGGTGCGGGCTAGCTCTGTCGGCGAATCGGCGTGCCGAACTGCTCGTTCGGGCGCAGCTCGCCGCCACACGCCTCGCACTCGACCGCGAACGCCGACGAGAAACGTGCGTCGCAGGCCGGACAGCGCGAGCGCAGCTCGCCGTCGCACTGCGGGCAGGTGGGCGGGAGCTCTGCCTCCCAGTCCTCGAAGTACCGCTGGGCGAAGCCGCACTCGACGCACACGGCGACCCAGTCACCGAGCACCTTGCGCCGCTCCTCGCGCAGCCAGTCCGACGCGCTGCCCACGACCTCAGCGTAGTGCAGCGGCGATGCCCGAGGGCCACACCACTCGCTAGAGTTTCGGCCGCATGACGATCGCGCGCGAAGCAGATCCGATCGCGGCGCAGGCCGACCTGAAGAACACCGGCCTCGACCGCGAAGACCTCCTCACCGTCTACCGGAACATGCTGGTGACGCGCGGAATCGAGGAGCGCGGCCACATCCTGTACAAGCAGGGGAAGATCCCGGGCTCCTTCTACACGGGCCGCGGGAACGAGGGCGCGGCCGTCGGCATCGCCACGGCCATGGGCCCCGACGACGTGGGCACACCGCTCCACCGCGATATGGGCGTCCACATCACGCGCGGCGTGGAGCCGTGGCGGATCCTCGCGAACTACATGGGCAAGGAGGACGGCCCCGCCCGGGGCAGGGACGGCAACGTCCACATGGCGGATGCCCGCCTCGGCCTGATCGCGATGGTCAGCCACCTGCCGGCGATGCTGCCCGTGGCCGTGGGCGCGGCGCTCGCCTTCCGGATCCGCGAGGAGAGCCGCGTGGCGGTCGGCTGGTTCGGCGAGGGCTCGGCCGCCCGTGGCGATGCCCACGAGGCGATGAACCTCGCCGGCGTCCGTCGCCTTCCGGTGGTTTTCGTCTGCGACAACAACCAGTGGGCGTACTCGACGCCCACCCATCTCGGCTTCGCGACTCCGAACATCGCCGACCGGGCACGCTCCTACGGCTTCGACGGTGTGGTCGTGGACGGCACCGACGTGCTCGCCGTCTACCGTGAGGCCAAGCGCGCGATCGAGAAGGCCCGCGCCGGCGACGGGCCGACGCTGATCGAGTGCATGACGCTCCGCATGGAGGGTCACGCCGTTCACGACGACGCGTTCTACGTGCCCAAGGACATGTTCGAGGAGTGGGCGAAGCACGACCCGATCGAGCGCTTCCGGAGCTGGCTGAAGGAGTACGCCGACCTCCGCGACCAGGAGGAGGAAGAGTTCGCGGCCGACGTCAAGAAGCTCCTGAACGAGGCGATCAGGCGGGCCGAGGAGTCGCCCCTGCCGGACCCGGCAACCGTCGCGGACGGTGTCTACGCAGCTCCTGAGGACCTCGACACTCCGCACCACAAGTGAGCGCGCGCTAGTGGCCGAGCGGACATACCTCCAGGCGATCTCCGAAGGTCTCCGCCAGGAGATGCGCCGCGACAAGCGCGTCTTCGTGATCGGCGAGGACGTCGGCGTGTACGGCGGCGCTTTCAAGGTCACCCTCGGATTCCAGGAGGAGTTCGGCGCGTGGCGGGTCATCGACGCGCCGCTCTCCGAGACCGCGATCGTCGGAGGCTGCACGGGCGCCGCGCTGATGGGCATGCGGCCGGTGGCGGAGATGCAGTTCGCCGACTTCGTCTCGTGCGCCTGGGACCACCTCGTCACCGTCGCCGCGAAGCAGTTCTACCGCGCGGGCACGCCCGTGCCCATGGTGGTGCGGCTCCCGTCCGGCGGCGGCTTTTCCGGCGGGCCGTTCCACTCGCAGAACCCCGAGAGCTCGTTCGCGCACATCGCCGGGCTGAAATGCGTCTGCCCGGCGACCCCGCAGGACGCCAAGGGGCTGCTCGCGACCGCGATCGAGGATCCCAACCCCGTGCTCTACTTCGAGCACAAGCACCTCTACCGCCGCCTGAAGGCCGAGGTGCCCGAGGAGCGCTACACGATCCCGTTCGGCGAGGCCCGAACGCACCGCGAGGGCGAGGAGATCAGTGTGATCACGTGGGGCGCAATGGTGCACACCGCCGGCGAGGCGGCCGAGGAGCTCGCGAAGGAGGACGTCTCCGTCGAGGTGATCGACCTGCGCACGGTGATGCCGTGGGACAAGAAGGCGGTGCTCGCCAGCGTCGAGAAGACGTCCAAGGTGCTCGTCCTGCACGAGGACACGCGAACCGGTGGTTTCGGCGCCGAGATCGCGGCCACGATCGCCGAGGAGGCCTTCGAGTCACTCGACGCCCCGGTGAAGCGGATCGCGGCCCCGGACACGCCCGTGCCGTTCTCGCCCCCATTGGAGAAGGCCTTCATCCCGCAGGTCGAGACCGTCGCAGCAGGGCTGCGCGAGCTGGCCGCCTACTGATGGCCACCGGCACGATCATCGAGGTCGTCATGCCGCAGATGGGCGTCTCGGTCTCCGAGGGAACGGTCGTCAAGTGGCTGAAGGCCGAGGGCGAGACGATCGAGGCCGACCAGCCGCTGCTCGAGATCTCGACCGACAAGGTCGACACCGAGGTGCCGAGCCCGGGCACGGGTGTCGTCACCAGGATCCTCGTCCACGAGGGCGAGACGGTCGACGTCGGCGCGAAGCTCGCCGAGATCGCGCCGGAGGGCGCCGAGCCCGCGGCCGCAGCGCCCGAGCCCGAGTCCGCGAGCCGGAGGCTGCCCCGGAGCCCGCGACAGCCGAGGCGGCCGCAGAGGCCGACGCGCCCTCGAGCGCGGAGACGCCGGCACCTGCCGCGCCGCCTGCTCCTGCCGCGCCACCTGCTCCTGCCGCACCACCTGCTCCTGCACCCGCCCAGCCGGCGCCGGTCGCGGCCGGGAGCGAGAACGGCAAGTCGTTCGTCTCGCCGGTGGTCGCGCGCATCGCCGCCGAGCACGGCGTCGACGTCGGGGCCATCGAGGGCACGGGCCAGGGCGGCCGCGTGACGAAGAAGGACATTCTCGCGTACATCGCCGCAGGTACTCCGGCACCTGCGTTGACGCCTGCGACCCCGGAAGCCCCCGCCCCGCCATCCGCACCGGCGCCGGCTGCAGCTGCCCCACAGGAGCCCGTCGCATCTGCTCCCTCTGCTCCCCAACCGCAGGTTGGAGAACACCAGGAACCCATGAGCGCGATGCGCAAGGGCATCGCCGAGCACATGCGCCGCTCCCTCGACACTGCCGCCCACGTGACGAGCGCGATCGAGGTCGACATGTCGAGGGTGGTCGCGATCCGGGAGAAGCTCAAGGCCTCGTATCAGAAGGACTACGGCGTGAACCCGACCTACCTGGCCTTCGTCGGCCGGGCGGCCGTCGACACGCTCCGCGACTACCCGTGGGTCAACGGCGAGCTGCGCGACGACCAGATCGTGACGCGCCCCTACGTCAACCTCGGGATCGCCGTCGAGCTCGCCGAGGGCAAGGGCCTGATCGTCCCCGTGATCAAGAATGCCGAAGGGCTGAACCTGCTCGGGCTCGCCCGCTCGATCGCCGACATCGCGGCCCGCGCCCGCGACAAGAAGCTCCTGCCCGACGACGTCCAGGGCGGGACGTTCACGATCACCAACCCGGGCGGTTACGGCACGTTCCACGGCACGCCGGTGATCAGCCAGCCGCAGGCGGGCATCCTCGGCACCTACGCGCTGGTCAAGCGCCCCTGGGTCGTCCAGGACGAGCTCGGCACCGACGTGCTCGCGATCCGGCCGATCATGAACATCACGCTGACGTACGACCACCGCCTGGTCGACGGCGCGCTCGCCGGCCGGTTTCTGCACGACCTGCGCGAGAAGCTCCAGAGCTGGGGCGAGGACCACTACTAGGACCGGGATGAGCCAGCGCATCGTCCCGTTCATCGGTTACGAGGACGCGGCCGGCGCGATCGAATGGCTAGAGCGCGCGTTCGGCTTTCGCGAGGACAGCGGCCAACACCACGAGGAGAACGGCACGATCACGCACGCCGAGCTCCAGCTCGACGGCGTCACGATCTACCTGTCGACCCCTGCCGGATACGCAAGCCCGCGAACGCTCCGCAGCGAGTCGGAGAGCGCGCGGCGGGCATACGACAACCCGTGGGTGATCGACGGCCACTTCGTCGAGATCGTCGATCTCGACGCACACTACGAGCAGGCACGAGCGGCGGGCGCGACGATCCTCCGCGAGCCCGGCGATCCCGGGCACGGCCATCGCACGTACACGGCCGAAGATCCGGAAGGACACCGCTGGATGTTCGGTCAGCGCGTTGGCTGAACACCTCTGGGTCGTCCGGCGCCGGCGCGGCGGGCCCTGGGACTGGTCACGCGACCTCCGCAGGCAGGACGGCTGGGACGAGCACGCCGCGATCATGGACCGCTTCGTCGATGAGGGCTTCATCCTGCTCGGCGGCCCGCTCGAGGGCGAGCGCGAGGTGCTGCACGTCGTCCGAGCCGAGTCGAAAGACGCGATCCATGCCCGGCTCGGGGAGGACAACTGGACGCTGAACGGCATGCTCGAGACGGTGTCGGTCGAGGGCTGGACGGCCCTGCTGAACGGCCTCGGTGTCGGATCGGGGTCTGACCCCGAAGCGGCTCGATAGACCCTCGCGGGCACGGTACTACGCCCGGCTAGAGTCAGAAGCGTGCGTGCCCAGATCCTCAACCTCGGCGAGACGCCCTACCTCGAGGCGCTGGCGCTCCAGCGGGAGGTGGCGGCCGCGGTCCAGGAGGGAAGGGCGCCGGACACCGCGATCTTCCTCGAGCACCCACCCGTGGTCACGGTGGGCAGGCGCACGGACGAAGCGGAGCTCCACGTGCCCGAGCAGGCCGACGTCGAAGTGGTCGAGACCGACCGTGGCGGGAAGTCGACGTTCCACGGGCCCGGGCAGCTCGTCTGCTACCCGATCCTCGACCTCAACCGCCATGGCCGGGACGTGCGGAAGTACTGCCGCGACCTCGAGGAGTCGATAGTGCAAACGCTTGCAGCGTTCGCACTGGAGGGAACCCAGATCGACGGACTCACGGGAGTGTGGCTGACCCCGCCGCCCAGGAAGATCGCCTCGATCGGCGTGCACATCTCTCGCTGGGTGACCACGCACGGCTACGCGTTGAATGTCGATCTCGACCCTGCGCCGTTCACGGAGTGGATCACCGCCTGCGGGCTCGAGGACGCCGCGTTCACGACGATGGCACGCGAGCTCGGCAGGCCGCTCACCGTCGACGAGGTGCGTCCGGCCGCCACGGCTGCGCTGGCCGAGGTCTTCGGCCTCGAGCTCGTCGAGACGGCCGACCTGCAGCAGCTCACCGCCCGATGAAGCGCCTCACGCTGGTACTGCTGCTCGCCGTCACGAGCACCGGAGCCGCGCTCGCCGCGGGCCCGGCGCCCCGGAACGTCGACCTGCTCCGGACGTTCGGCCCCCGCCTGGCGAAGGTGAAGGCCGTCACCAACGTGCCGATCCTGCTGCCGCGCACTCTTCCGCTCGGAGGCCGGTACAAGCTTTACTCACGCGGCTCGGGCGCCCGCACGTCCTACGTCTTCTCGCTCGAGGGCGCCCCGAACTGCCTGGGCGCCAACGCCTGCTTCGTCGCCACCTTCGCAGGCAAGCGCGGCGGCAAGCTGCCCGGCCGGCCGAACGTGCGCCTCTCCTCCGGCGACCAGGCGATCTTCCGGATGTTCAGCTGCGGCGGCTCCTGCTCGCCAAACTCCTTCTGGTTCACGCACCGCGGCGTGCTCTACAGCTGGCAGGTGAAGGACCTGCCGAAGGGCGAGCGCACGGTCATGATCGGGATGGCGAACGAGGCGATCGCCGCAGGCCCGCGCTGACATGAACCCGAGCAGGCTGGAGACGTTCGCGGACGGCGTGTTCGCCATTGCCGCGACGCTGCTGATCCTGACCGTGGACGGTGCGGTCGGCGGCGAGGGGATCGGCCTCGGCGCGGAGCTCAGACACGCGTGGCCGGCCTACGTCGGCTACGTGGTCAGCTTCGTGACGATCGGGATCATGTGGCTGAACCACCACACGGTCATGTCGCTGGTCGAGCGCGTCGACCGGCGGTTCCTGCTCGCCAACCTCGGCCTGCTGATGTGCATCGCGTTCGTCCCCTTCCCGACCCGGCTAATGGCCGAACACATCCGCGGTGCGGGAGCCGAGAGCGCCGCGCTCGCCTACGGATTCACCCTGACGGCGACAGCGGTGTTCTTCAATACCGTGTGGCTCTACGCCTCCCGCGGCGGCCGCCTGCTCCGTGCCGACTGCGATCCGCGAGCAGTCGCCGGCATCACCCGGACCTACATGCCCGGCCCCTGGATCTACCTCGGCGCCACTCTGGTCGCGTTCGCCAGCCCGTCCGCGAGCGCCTTGCTCTACCTGGCGATCGCCGCGCTCTACGTGGTCGAGAGCTCCGTGTTCGGCGGTCGGCAAACGGCCGGAGACTAGACTCCGGCCATGGAACCGTCCGTCCCGGTCGCCGATCGGCCGCGCCGCCCAGAATGGATGAAGGTGCGCGCGCCGCGCTCGGACTCGCGCTACCACGACGTCCGCGAGTTGATCCACGGCGCGGGTTTGCACACGATCTGCGAGGAGGCCCGCTGCCCGAACATCGCCGAGTGCTGGGGACGTGGGACGGCGACGTTCCAGATCCTGGGCGACACCTGCACACGGGCGTGCCGCTACTGCTATGTCCACTCCGGCCGGCCGGAGTCGCCGCCCGACCCACTCGAGCCTCTGCGGCTGGCGCAGACCGCCGCGCAGATGGAACTGAGGCACGTGGTCGTGACCTCGGTCGACCGCGACGACGTCCCCGACCGCGGCGCCGGCCACTACGCGGCCACGATCCGCGCGCTCCGGCGCAAGGTGCCGCAGGCGTCGATCGAGGTGCTGACCCCGGACTTCCTCGGTGTCGAGGAGGAGGCGCTGCGAACCGTGCTCGGAGCAGGGCCCGACGTCTTCAATCACAACATCGAGACCGTCCGCCGACTGCACGCCCGGATGCGCGGGGCGAAAGCGTCGTACGACAAGGCCCTCTGGCTGCTCGCGCGAGCCAAGGAGCTCGCCGACTATCCCGTCCTGACCAAGAGCGGGATCATCGTCGGCCTGGGCGAGACAAACGAGGAGGTGGTCGAGACGATGCGCGATCTGCGCAATCACGGCGTCGACGTCGTCACCATCGGCCAGTACCTCCAGCCCTCGCCGAAGCACGCCCAGATCGACCGCTGGGTGCACCCTGACGAGTTCCGCTGGTTCCGAGAGCAGGGCGAGGCGCTCGGCTTCGGCTCGGTGTTCTCGGGCCCGCTCGTCCGCTCGAGCTACCGCGCGGACGAGCAGCGCCATGCCGCCGAGTCCGGCCGGGGCGCGGTAGCGTACTGACGATGGGCATCTGGCAGCGCATCAGCTCCTGGTGGAGCAAGGACGACGCGGAGCGTGTAGCCGAGGCCGCCGGGCCGGAGCAGGCCGATCTGGACACCGCGGTCGAGGACTACGAGAGCCTCAAGGACGACCAGTCGATCGGCGGCGCCTACATCGCCGGCGGCATGGCCGACTACGAGCGCGACTCCGAGCCGCCGCGGCCGTAGGGCTTACGGCCCCGCGGCTCCGCCTGCAACCGCTCTTGCGGCGTTCACGAGCCCTGCGCCGAAGGCCTCTTTCGCCTTGATCGCCTTCCCGCCCAGGTGGCAGTAGCCTCCGGGGCACGCCTCGCCGGTCAGGTCCGTGTTCGACACGTCGGTGGGGCTGAGCGGCGGCGTCGCGTTCGCCAGGGACTTGATCGGCGTCACCGACCGGGACTTCAGGAACTTGACCAGCTTCGCCGGCTGGCCCGCGAGCTCCGGATGCGCGCTGGCGATCAGGGCCAGCACGGAGGCCACGTGGGGCACGGCCATCGACGTGCCCTGCATCGCCGTGTAGCACTGGTCGTGGTCGAACCCTGACCGGATGGGCACGCCGTAGTAGTTCGCGGGGTCGGTCGGGTCCGTGCTCGTCCCGTCGAAGATCACGCACGGGATCACAAGCGCGCTGTTGGAGGTGATCGTGAAGTCCTGCCACGCGGCGAAGCCGTCCGCCGCCGATTTGCCTCCCCCGGGATTGTTTCCCGAAGCGTACGAACCGGCGCCCGTGAACGGCCAGCCCTCCGAGCCGCCGCGGTCGGCGGTCGGCAGGTTGAACTTCCGGGAGCCACCCGGGGCCGCGACGTCGATCCGCGAGCCGTAGTTGCTGTAGTAGGCCAGCTGATCCTGGGAGCCCACACCGAACGGCTGGTGAGTATCGCTCTGCGGCTTGCACCAAGGACGGTCGCCTGTCGTGCTGCCGGGCTCCGGGCAGGTGGCCGCCGGCGCGTTGACGACATTGGCCGTCGCTGAGACGTCGACGACGCCGGTGATTCCTCCCGGCACCTCGTAGAGGCCGATGAAGTCCTTTCCTCCCGGCGGGAAGCTGAGGATCCCGTGGCTGAGCACCTTGCCGCCGGTCCCGATCCGCGCGTGCTCGTTGCCGGAAGCGGCGACCACGGTCGTGCCACGCACCGCCGCGTACTTCACGGCCCAGCCGTACAGGTCGTAGATTGCCTTCTCGTCCGGTTTCGCTCGGTCGAGGTAGTTGCCGAGCGCGACGGCGACCACGTCGACGTCGTGGTCGGCCGCCCAGAGCAGGCCGGCGATGATCTCGGAGTCGTACGTCGAGCCGCACCATTGGGCGATCTTCAGAGAGACGAGCGAGACTCCCGGAGCGACACCGTTGATCGAGTTGCCGTCGACGGCAGCGGCGACCACGCCGCCGATCGCCGAGCCGTGGCCGTTGAAGTCGAGATCCTGCGGCAGCGACATGTCCGCCGCCACGTCGGCATCGCCGAAGCCGAAGCCGAGCACGTCCTTGCAGAGCTGTGGGTTCTCGGTGGTCGTGAAGTCGGCCACCGCGGTGACCTTGCCGCTCAGCTCGTCGTGCGTGTAGTCGAGCCCGGTGTCCTCCACGGCGACGACGACGCCGTCGTCACCGCCGTTCGTCGCCCAGGCCGCAGGTGCGCCGATGCGCTCGACGTTCCACATCGGACCCGGCGGGCCAAGCCCGAACGCCGGGTCCGCGGTGAAGCCCGACAGGATCCCGAACGGCGTCGCGGCCGGCATCGCGAAGGGGCTCGCCGTCCGCCTGCGCGCCGCGAGCCGACCGGCCAGTGTCGCCGCCGATACGTCGGCAGGATCGGCCCAGCCCGTCCCGACGTCCGAGCCCGGTTGGTCGATCGACTCGATCCGGTCGGGGACCACCGCCGCTCCCGACAGCCGGCCGAGCGCCCGCGCGACCGCGGGCGACGCGTTGACCACGAAGGCGTTCACCGGCGCCATGGTCAGCGCGACGCGCGTGCCCGCCCTCGCGCCGGAGAGCGCGGAGTTGAACGCCGCCTTGTTCGGGGCGATCACGATGTAGCGGCCCGGCGCGGGCGCCGCGGGAGCCGCATCGGCGCCCGTCGCGACCGGGCCGACGGCGGCCAGACAGGCCAGGAGGACCAGGCTCGGTGTACGCATCGTCTTCCCCTCCGTCTTCGGCTCGCCCGCCTGCCCCGGCGGGCGCAACTGGGCGTGTTCGACGCGCAACCCTACCCGGTCGAGCGGGCGGCGCCCCCTGGCGCCGCCCGCTTTCCAGGTCGTTCTTACTATCCGGCGCTGACCGGGCCGCTCTCTCCGACCTCGGCGTACCGGAAGCAGGCGACGACGTGGTCGTTGACCAGGCCGCACGCCTGCATCAGCGAGTAGCAGATGGTCGGGCCGACGAAGCGGAAGCCACGCCGCTTCAGCTCCTTCGACATCGCGCGTGACTCGTCCGTCTCGGCCGGGAGCTCGGCGAGCTTCCGCCAGTGGTTGACCCGAGGCTCTCCGCCGACGAACGACCAGAGCAGCTCGTCGAGCCCGCCGACGGCGATCGTCGCCTTCGCGTTCGCGACCGCCGACTCGACCTTCAGCCGGTTGCGGACGATGCCCGGGTCGGCGAGCAGCCGCTCGACGTCGCGCTGGCCAAAGCGCGCGACCGCCTCGACGTCGAAGCCTGCGAAGGCGCGGCGGTACCCCTCGCGCTTGCGGAGGATGGTCGACCACGAGAGGCCGGCCTGCGCGCCCTCGAGGACGAGCATCTCGAACAGATGCCGCTCGACGTGCGACGGCACGCCCCACTCCTGGTCGTGGTACGCGAGGTAGAGGGGGTCGTTCTCGGGAGCCCAGCCACAGCGCTGCACGACGGCATCTTGCCGATGGTGCGTTCTACCGGCGTGTCAATGGGACCCTGCGCCCGCGACGGCTGGGGGGCGGGGTGGGCTTCGCAGCGGCGAGCAGTCCTGGAACGGGCTCCGGCGGAGCGTGGCGACGCTGCCGCGGCTCCCGCGCGCGGTGACGAAGTAGGGAGCACACCGCTCGAGCGCGACCGCCGTGAAGGTGGTCGTGAAGCTGCCGGTCGAGGTTGCGCGGACGACGTGGACGCGGACCGAGCCGGCAGCAGCGACCCGGACGGTGATGCGCTCGGCCGGCCGGAAGCGGACGCCGTGGACTGCGAGCGGCTCCATCGTCACAGCCCGCAGCGCGGGCGGAGATGCGGCCGCGGCGGGCGCCGCCGTAGCCGCAAGGAGTGTGAGGAGCAGGGCGAACCTCCGCACGCCCTGAAGGGTAGCGCGGACGGGGTGGGCCGGCACGGTCACGAGCCGGCCCACCCCCGCGCACCCGGCTAGCTCAGCGCGAGCTGCCAGGCACTGCGGCCGTGCGTGGCCGCGAGCAGGACTCTGTTCGTCCTGTCGATCGTCAGTCCGTAGACCGCCACGGACGGGAGGCCCGTCGAGGCCGGAACCCACGCCGTCGTCCCCTTCGAGAGGACGTCGACACCGAAGTCGGTCGACGCGTAGAGGTCGCCGTTCGTGTCGAGGGCGACGTCGGTGATCGGCTGGTCGCCGAGGTCGTAGTCGATGTTCTTCCAGGTCGCGGTGTGGCCGATCGGGTCATAGAGCACGTCGAACACGTGTCCCGGCGCCGTGCCGGCGGCGTTCGCGTATGCGTTGTAGCCCGAGAACGAGATGAACGCGTGGTTCGGGTTCGTCGGGTCGACGGCGATGCCGCTGACGAACCGCTCCGGCGTGCACGCGCTGTCGATCCGGTGGAAGACGACGCTCGCAGGCCGTCGGGTCGTCGGCGTTCGTCGACACGAACACCCGGCCGCGGCGCAGCCCGGCCCAAAGCGTCCCGGTGTCGCTCGGGGCCCGCTCGGTGGCGACCACGTAGCCGGTCGAGCCGGGGTTCTTGTCCGTGCCCCAGGGAACGTGCCCGAGAGGTCGCCGGCCAGCTGCCGCCGAGCGGCTGCCAGTCACCGCACGTGGTGTCGAACGGCCCGGTGCCGAAGAACTCGTTGCACTGGGCGTCCAGCTGGGCCTGCGATCCGGCGTTGTCCTGCGTCCGCCAGACGTGCTGCAGCCCGACGAACCAGGTGTTGGCGGCAGCCGGGTTCGGGTCGGCGATCAGCGGAACGTAGAACGATGCGCCCTCGCCGCTGCCGAGCAGCGGGCCGGCCATGAAGTCCCAGCCCAGCTCGTCGTTCCCCTTGAAGTTGACGTCACCGTTCGGCGAGAAGAACGTGTGCATCCGGATCTTCGAGTTGGCGACGTTGATGCCGGACTGGCCGCCGTCGCCGAAGATGGTCACGGACCACTTCTTGCCGTTCGTCGTCGCCTGCGTCCCGTTGTCCTGGGTCCCGCCCTGGATGTCCTTCGGGCTCTTGGCGCTCGAGGACAGGCTCTGGAACTGGAGCGTCGAGAGCCCGTCGTTCAGCGACGTGATCGTCTTCGGAGTCTTCGACAGCCAGTTCTGGCAGTCGGTCAGGTCGGCCGGCGGACGAGACCACGCGCCGACGCGCACTGTCGCGGACGACGTCGACGAACGAGCCGTCGAGCCGCCAGATGCCGCCGTCGTTCCCGATGAAGACGATGTCGGAGCTGAACGGCACGCCGGTGATCACGTGCTGGTCGGGGTGCAGGCTGATGCCCTTCGAGTCGATCGTCATGTCGGTGAAGTTCGTCCCGTCGTCCTGCGAGCGCTGGATCGCCCGGCCGTTCGAGCGGAACGGAATCGGATCACCGCCGAAGATCTCGTCGTACTGCATCGCGCCGCCGATGTAGACCACGTCCGGGAACCCGGGCGGGGAGTACACGGGCATGTCGTACGAGCACTGCCCGACGCAGTAGTTGAACGAGCCGAAGCCCGGCGTGCCGTTGGTCGGAGTCGGACTTCTTCGTCCAGCCGCCGTTCGTCCGCCGTCAACAGCGTGGCCGCCGGCTCGTTGGCGTCGTCGACGCGTGTAGAAGTCGGCGGTCATGCCGTTGCCGGTGTCGCCGACGTAGATGCGCAGGCCTCGACCCGTCGGGCGCGAGCGAGAACTCGGTCCGCGAGTCGACGAGGTCCCTGCGCCTCCGCCGCCTGCGGAGGCGAAGACCTGGTGGAAGTCGTCGTCCCCGTCCTGGGCCATCGACCGCCGGTAGAGGCCGTAATCGAATGCCGCGGCGTAGACATCACCGGAAGCCTTGTCGATCTGGATGTCCGAGATCCCGCCCCGGAAGAAGTCGCCGCCCGTCGCCGAGGTCGGGTCGGTGACGTCCTGGGCGAGGATCAGCGCGGGGCTGAAGATGGCGCCGCCGTCGGTCGACTCGTACAGGCCGACCTGCGCGGAGCCGGGCGGCGTGAAGCGGCCGCCGTTGACCGACGAGGAACCGTGTCGCGCCACGTCGGTGCCGATGAAGATGTGGTCGGGTCGGCCGGGTCGACGGCGATGGCGCCGATCGAGCGGCCGGTCGCGACCGGGCACGTCAGCGACAATGGAGCGTCGGCGCAAGGCGCGGTCGGGGCGACGCTGCCGAAGACGCGCGTCCAGGTCTGGCCGCCGTCCAACGACTTGTAGAGGCCGACGCCCGCCTCGGAGTCGCTCGAGCCGTTCGGCTCACCGGTGCCGAGGTAGACAGTATTGCCGGTCGTGTCGTTCGGGTCGTACGCGATCGAGCCGATCGCGTTGGAGGGAATGGACCCGTTGGACTCGACCCACTTGACCTTCTTGCCCATGGCGTTGTCCGTGCGCCAGACACCGCCCCCGGCTGCTCCCAGCAGCATCGGGCACGTCTTCGAGGTGCACGCCGACGAGACCGCGAGCGCGGTCGTCCGGCCCGAGAAGACGGTCCCACTCGTACCGGCCGTGGATTCGCTCGCCACGGTCGCGGACGCCGGGACGCCCGAGGGGCCGACCAGCACCCAGCCGCCCGCCTTCTTCTTCGCGGGCTTCGTCTTGATCTTGGCCGCTGCTGCCGCCGCCGCCTGACGCTGCGCCGGCGCGATCGACAGGGCCGGGTACGCCTGGTTCGAATAGATCTCCTGGTTCAGGCCGTCCGCACCGGCAGGCTCGCCGGTCCTGACGGCGTTCAGTGACGTCGCGAACTGCCCCTCGCCCACCCTCATGAAGTGCGGGCTGTTTGGACGCGCCTGGTGATGCTCCGAGACGCGCGCCTGGCTCACGCCGAGTGCGGCTCCGACAACGATCGCCACGACCACCAGGGCCCTGAGCGCATACCTCCTGTGCGTCGGCTTCCGCCACTCGAATCGCTTGCTCATCCCTCCTCCTCTCCGTCGGCGCGGCTGCCTGTCCACGCGGTCGACGCGAGGGTCGACACGCGGTTCCCTAACCGCTCGATTCCTTGTCCAGGACCGTACGGACGACGGCCGGACACGCCCGCGCGTCCTGCCGTCGTCGCCGCCTGCCAACGGATCCGGGTCCTCCTCGAGCAGGATCCGGACCCGCCGGTGCATCCGTAGAGCCGTCTTGTAGCTGACGCCGAGCTGGCGTTCGAGGGCGCGGGCGGTGACCTGGTCGCCGCTCGTGCGCACGAGCTCGATCGCGCGGAACCACAGCTTCAGGCTCGTGCGCGACCTGTGGAAGATCGTGCCCGCGGTCGGGTACACGTGGTGCCCGCAGAACTGGCACGAGTACGCGGAGCGACCCGCGATCCGGTGGAACCGCGAGCGCTTGGAACACGAGGGGCACGCTGTCCCGCTGGGGTAGCGCCGTTCCTTCAGGAACTCCAGACATGCATCGTCGGTCGGAAACCGCCGATCGAGCTCTGAAGGCGTCAACGGCGGTTCACCTCGACACACGTAGACCAGGTGGCAAGTACGTGCGGCATGTCCTTACGTGTCTTGCTGCCCCTCCTCGAACGCTGCAGAAACCTAGGGGCTCGAGGCCCCGGCGTCAAGCAGGGTCGGCGTCCGGGGCGGTCAGCCGCCGTGCGGCTTGGCCATCTTGCGGTAGTCGAGGGCCTCGTCCAGAACGGACTCCTCGACGCCCGCGTCGCGCGCGACCTCGCGCAACGACCGGCCGGAGGCGGCGGCCTCCTCGACGATCTCGCCCACCTTGTCGTACCCGATGTACGGGTTGAGCGCAGCCGCGGCCGAGAGGGTCAGTTCCGCGTAGCGCTCGTTCTGCTCCCTGTTCGCCTCGATCCCGTCCACACACTTCTCGGCGAGCAGACGAGAGGCGGCGGCGAGCAGCTTGATCGAATCCAGGAGGTTGCGGGCGATCAGCGGCACGAACACGTTCAGCTCGAAGTGCCCCTGCATCCCGCCGACCGTGATCGCAGCGTCGTTGCCGACCACCTGCGCGGCCACCTGCGTGACCACCTCGGGGATCACCGGATTGACCTTGCCGGGCATGATCGAGCTTCCCTTCTGGAGCTCCGGCAGGAAGATCTCGGCCAGTCCGGCGCGCGGGCCGGAGCCCATGAAGCGGAGGTCGTTGGCGATCTTGGTCAGCGAGACGGCGACGGTCTTCAGCGCGCCGGAGGCCTCGACGAGGGCGTCGCGCGCGGCCTGCGACTCGAACGGGTCCGCCGGCGGCAGGATCGTCAGTCCGGAGTCAGCAGCGAGCTTCTCGCGGACGCGGGCCGCGAACTCCGGGTGGGTGTTCAGGCCGGTGCCCACCGCGGTACCGCCGAGCGGGATCTGCCCGACGCGCTCGAGCGTCCCCTCGACGCGGGCCGCGCCCTCGCGGACCTGGGCGGCATAGCCGCCGAACTCCTGGCCCAGCGTCACGGGAACCGCGTCCATCCAGTGCGTGCGGCCCGACTTGACCACGTCGTCGAACTCCTTCGCCTTCGCAGCCAGGGAGTCGCCGAGCCGACCGAGCGCCGGTAGCGAGATCGTTGACCAGCTCGTCCAGCGCCGCGAGGTGCACGGCGGACGGGAAGACGTCGTTCGACGACTGCCCCATGTTCACGTCGTCGTTGGCGTGGACGGCCTCGCCCGCGAGGGTGGCCATCACCTCGTTGGCGTTCATGTTCGAAGACGTGCCCGAGCCGGTCTGGAAGACGTCGATCGGGAACTGGTCGTCCAGCTCGCCCGCGGCGATGCGGTCCCCGGCGGCCGCGATCCGCTCCGCCTTCTCCGCGTCGAGCAGGCCCAGCTCGGCGTTCACGCGGGCGGCGGCCGCCTTGATCCGGCCGAGCCACCGAGCTACGGGCGCCGGGATCGGCTCGCCGGAGACCGGGAAGTTCGCGATCGCCTTGGCGGTCTCGCCGCCCCAGAGCTCCTGCCGCTCCTCGGTCCGGGCCACGGACCGAGTCTAGCTTCACACTGCGCGCAGGTGGCGCCGCTGCACGGGCCGGTTCCGCAGCTGCCGTCGGGTGCGCTCGGACAGCTCGGCGCTCGATGCCCAGCCGACGTACCGGCAGCGCGGGCACTCGGCTGCGCCGCTACGTGGCTCGGCTTCGCGAACCGACCTGCGGTGCCCGCAGTTGAGGCACTCGACCTGCCGGAGACGGATCTCCATGCGACATGGATCGGCGCTGCCGCCCGATGCGCGTGTCCCCCATTCGAGGGATACGCGGCCGCACCGCAGTCAGCCAACCGAGGACGCCTCTTGCTGGTCGAGCCCCTACGGGGCCAGGCCCGACTTGGAGCGAGCCGCGTCGAGCAGGTCGCTCCAGGTGACGAGCTTCACGCGGGGGCGGCCTTCCGGCTCGCCGCGGCCGCGCTCCTCGGAGTCGATCGCCTCCCAGCCGGTATAGGTGACGTGCTCGACACCGCGATCGACGAGCAGCTGCTCCACCGTCTCGGCAGTCGCCGCCGGATCGCCCCGCCGCAGCAGTCCGGCACGCGCGTCTTCGAGCAGGAGGTCGACGGTCTCCGTCGCATCCTTCTTGTTGGTGCCGATCACCCCGCTCGGGCCACGCTTGATCCAGCCGGCGCAGTAGGCCCCGGGAACGGCGGCGACGCGTCCGTCCTCGTTCGGAATCGTCGCGCGCCGAGCGTCGAACGGGACACCCGGCAGCTCGACACCGAGATACCCGACGCTGCGGAAGACGATCCCGCACGGAATGGTCTCGCGCTCGTCCGTCGGCTCGGCGCTCACGCGCCCAGAGTCGTCGGCGACGAGCCGGTTGCGGACGATCTCGATCCCCTCGACCCGACCCTCGCCGACGATCTCGACCGGAGAGACGCAGAAGCGCAGCCGGATCGCGCGCCGCTTCCCCGCTGCGGGCCGCTGCGCGTACTCGCGCAGCACCTCGACGTTGCGGCGCGCGTTGGTGTCGTGCTCGAGCGACGCCTCGCTCGCAGGATCGAGCTCGAGTTCGGCCGGATCGACGAGCACGTCGGCGTCGGCAAGCTCACCGAGCTCCTTCAGCTCCGGCGTCGTGAATGCCGCCTGCGCCGGTCCGCGGCGGGCGAGGAGGACGATCTCCTCGAGGCCGGAGCCGAGGATCGCCTCGATCGCCTCATCGGTCGTGTCCGTCGGGCGGATCTCCTCCGGCGCGAGTGCGAGCATGCGGACGACGTCGAGCGCGACGTTGCCTGCACCGACGACGACCGCCCGCTCGCCGGAGAGGTCGAAGGCGACCTCCTGGTAGTTCGGGTGCCCGTTGTACCAGGCGACGAACTCGGTGGCCGCCCAGGAGCCGGGGAGATCCTCGCCCGGAATACCCATCCGCCGGTCGGTCTGCGCGCCGACCGCGTAGACGACAGCGTCGTACAGCTCGGCGAGATCGTCGTGCGTCAGGTCGCGGCCGACCTCGACCCCGCCCAGGAACCGGAAGCCGGGCTGGGCGGCGATCCGCTCGAAGGCCTTCGAGACCGCCTTGATCTTCGGGTGGTCGGGAGCGACCCCGAGGCGGACGAGCCCCCAGGGCGTGGGCAGGCGCTCGAGCATGTCGACCTCGACCGGCAGGTCGGCGCCGAGCAGGTGTCCTGCGGCGTAGAAGCCCGCCGGGCCGGAGCCGACGACCGCGACGCGCAAGGTCATGCGTCGATCCTAGAGCGAGCTACCGCGCGTCAGTGCGAGCAGCCGGAGCCACAGCCGCCGACCGCGTCGGTGGGCGTGTCGTCCTCGACCTGGAATGAGTGGCCACAGCCGCACGCCGAGGAGACGTTCGGGTTCTCGATCTTGAACCCGGACTCCTGGAGCCCGTCGAGGAAGTCGATGCTCGCGCCCTGGAGGTACGGCGCGCTGAAGGGGTCGACGACCACCCGGACCCCGAAGGCCTCGAGCTCGTGGTCGCCCTCCTGGGCGCCACGATCGAAGCCGAGGGCATACTCGAAGCCCGAGCACCCGCCGCCCTGGACGGCGATCCGCAGCACCCCGGCGTCGCCGTCCGGCTCGTCTGCCTGGAGCTCCTTGATCTTGACGGCCGCGCGCTCGGTGAGCGAAACGACGGTGGTGGGCTCTTCGAGGGTGGCCATGGGCCCATCGTAGCAGTGCGCCCGGCGCCGACGAATCGCCGTTCCGGGACGACTTTGTGACACCCGCCGCACGCATCGTTGCGCGGTTTCTCGCTTGCTTCGTGCGGCCGAGGGCGACTTGCTAGTGTCCGCCACGCGAGGCCGACGGAGGAGGAAGCAGGGCGTTGCTGGACAGCTGGTTGCCGTTCCTGATCTACGGGCTGCTCGCGTTCGCCATTCCGCTGTCGATGGTCGCCTTCTCGTTCGTGTTCTCGCAGAAGCCGAAGCGGCGGACTCGCGCCCGCGTGATCCCCTTCGAGTCGGGGGTCTCGACCGGGCCGCCGCAGCAGCAGCGGTTCACGATCAGCTTCTACCTGACGGCGATGCTCTTCATCGTCTTCGACATCGAGATCGTCTTTCTCTATCCGCTCGCAGTCGAGCTGAACGCGCTCGGCTGGTTCGCCTTCTTCGAGCTCCTGATCTTCGTGGCGGTCCTCGCGGTCGCCTACGTCTACATCTGGCGGAAGGGAGCGCTCGAATGGCGGTAAAGCGCCTGAAGGACTACGGGCTGCAGTCGGAGCGCCTGCTCTGGCCGACGAAGGGCCCGGGTGTCTTCGAGCGCGAGCTCGGCGTCGAGGAGCTGGAGTCGAAGCTCGGCCTGACCACGCTCCAGAAGGCGGTCGCCTGGTCGCAGACGAAATCGATGTGGCCCGACCAGTTCGGGCTCTCGTGCTGCGCGATGGAGATGATCGCGATCGTCGACTCGCGGTACGACATCGCGCGCTTCGGAATGGAGGCGTTCCGCGCCTCGCCGCGCCAGGCCGACCTGCTGATCGTATCCGGCCGGGTCGCGCACAAGATGGCCCCACCGCTCCGGCAGATCTACGACCAGATGCTCGAGCCGAAGTGGGTGATCGCGATGGGCGCCTGCGCGAGCTCGGGCGGGATGTTCAACAACTACGCCGTCCTCCAGGGTGTCGACCGGATCGTCCCCGTCGACATCCACGTGCCCGGCTGCCCGCCGCGGCCCGAGGGCCTCATGGAGGGGATCGTCCGCCTGCACGAGAAGGTGCTCGCCGGCGTGCCGCCGGCGTACGAGATCCGGGGCGTCGCATCGTGAGGTACGACGGGGTCCCGGGCCTGGTCGAGACGCGGGAGGCCTACGGCGAGACGACGCTCGTCGTCGACCCGGCGCGGCTGATCGAGGCATGCCGCTACCTGCGCGACGACCAGGGGTTCCGCTTCCTCGCCGACATCACCCCGACCGACTACCTGGGCTGGAACGAACGACCGATCGCGGGCTACATCGGCACCGCCTTGGGCCGCGACCTGAACGCGCCCGGCTCGGCAGGCCTCGCGCGCGCGCCGCGCCCGAAGCCGAAGCGCTTCGCGATGAACTACCACCTGCTGCGGCTCGAGCGGGGTGCGCCCCGGGTACGAGTGCAGGTCTGGCTGGACGAGGGCGAGCCGGTGGAAAGCGTCGTCTCGATCTGGCCCACCGCCGACTGGCACGAGCGCGAGGCCTGGGACATGATGGGCATCCGGATCGAGGGTCACCCGAATCTCCGGCGCATCCTGATGGAGGACGACTGGGAGGGTCACCCGCTGCGCAAGGACTACCCGCTCGGCGGCGAGCCGGTTCGCTTCTCGGGGGAGGAGTAGGTGGCAATCGCGCCGGAGAAGGCAGGGGCGTCCCGGGCGCCGATCTACGAAGGAACACGGATCCCGAGCCCGATCCCGACGATGCTGCAGCCGGATCCGGGCCTCGAGGACGTCCTCACCGTCAACTTCGGCCCGAACCATCCCTCCACGCACGGCGTGCTGCGGCTGATCGTCGACCTCCACGGCGAGGACGTGATGGGGCTGGAGGCCGTGGTCGGCTACCTGCACACCGGGTTCGAGAAGAACATGGAGCAGAAGACCTACTGGAAGGGGGTCACGTACGCGCCGCGGATGGACTACCTCGCCTTCCAGGCGAACGAGTACGCCTACGTCGCCGCGGTCGAGAAGCTGCTCGCGATCGAGGTGCCGCCCAAGGCGGTGTGGATGCGAACGCTGCTGCTCGAGCTGAACCGGATCCACTCGCACCTGATCTGGCTCGGCACGGGCGCGCTGGAGATCGGCGCGATCGGCCTGCTCTGGTACTGCTTCAACGCCCGCGACGACGTGCTCGACCTCTTCGAGCTGGTCGGCGGGGCGCGAATGCACACCCGCTACTTCCAGGCGGGCGGGCTCGCGGAGGACATCCCGCCCGGGTTCTTCACGGAGTGCAAGAAGTTCGCCGACGGGTTCCCGGACACGATCGACATGTACGAGCAGCTGCTCACGAAGCAGCAGATCTGGCTGGAGCGAACACGCAACCTGGGTCTCCTTTCCGCCGACGACGCGATCGCGCTCGGACAGTCGGGGCCGGTGCTGCGGGCCTCCGGCGTCGACTGGGACCTTCGTCGTGACGAGCCGTACCTCGCCTACCCCCAGCTCGACTTCGCCGTACCCGTCTACGAGCACGGCGACGTCTACGACCGGTACCGGATCCGCGTCGACGAGATGCGCGAGTCGGTGAAGCTCATCCAGCAGTGCCTCGAGGGCATGCCGGGCGGCGACTGGATCGCCGACGACCGGAAGGTCGTGCTGCCGCCCCGGCACGAGCTCCACACCTCGATGGAGTCGCTGATCCACCACTTCAAGATCGTCACGGAGGGCTATCGCGTGCCCGAAGGCGAGGTGTACGTCGCGGTCGAGTCACCGCGCGGCGAGTTCGGCTGCTACCTCGTCTCGGACGGCGGGCCGAAGCCCTGGCGCGTGAAGTTCCGGGCCCCGTCGTTCGTCGCGCTCGAAGCGACGGCGACCTGCGTCCACGACTCGCTGGTCGCCGACATGATCGCGATCGTCGGCTCGCTCGACACCGTCATGGGCGAGGTCGATCGCTGAAATGCCGGGCGCAGTTTCGGCGAGAGGTGGAGGAGATCGCGACGCGGTATCCCGATCCGCGTTCGGCCGTGTTGCCGGCCCTTCGACTCGCGCAGGAGCGACATGAAGGCTGGCTCCCCGTCGAGGCGCTGCGCGAGGTGGGTGAGGCGCTCGACCTCACGCCGGCGTACTGCCAGGCCGTCGCGTCCTTCTACGACATGTTCCACCTGGAGCCGGTGGGCCGGCACATGGTCGAGATCTGCACGAACCTCTCGTGCGCGCTGGTCGGCGCGCAGCGGGTGGTCGACGCGTTCGAGTCGACGCTCGGCATCAAGGCCGGCGAGACGACCGAGGACGGCGAGATCACCTTCCGCGCGGTCGAGTGCCTGGGCGGCTGCGGCTACGCGCCGGTGGTCGCAGTGGACAGCCGCTACCGCCACAACGTCGAGCCGGAGGACGCGGCCGCGATCGTCGAGGAGATCCGTGGCGCTGCTTGACGCGCTCCTGAAGGGCGCCGACGAGCGCGACCTGACCCGGCTCGACGAGTACCGGGCGATCGGCGGCTACGAGGCCCTGGCCAAGGCGCGGAAGCTGACGCCCGACGCGCTGATCGAGGAGATGGGCAAGGCGAACCTGCGCGGCCGCGGCGGCGCCGGCTTCCCGATCGGACGCAAGGCGTCGCTGATCGCGCGAGACTCCCCGAAGCCGAAGTACGTGGTCGTCAACGCCGACGAGTCGGAGCCGGGCGCCTTCAAGGACCGCCAGGTGATGAACAGCGTGCCCCACCGGCTGATCGAGGGGTCCCTGATCGCGGCACATGCGATCGAGTCGAAGGACGTCTTCATCTACATCCGCGGCGAGTACCTGGCCGAGTACGAGGTGCTCCAGGCGGCGGTCGACGAAGCCGACGCGGCCGGTCTCTTCGACGACGTGCGGCTGATCGTCCACCGCGGCGCCGGCGCCTACATCTGCGGGGAGGAGACGGCGCTCCTCGACTCGCTCGAGGGCCGGCGCGGCCAGCCGCGTCCGCGGCCGCCCTTCCCGCCCGTGCAGGGCCTCTACAACGCGCCGACGCAGGTGAACAACGTCTGCACGATCGCCACGCTCCCGATCGTGATCGCGATGGGCGCGGAGAAGTTCGCCGAGACAGGCGCGGAGACCGCGCCGGGCACGGCGATCTTCTCGATCTCGGGCAACGTCGAGAGGCCCGGCAACTACGAGCTCGAGCTGGGCACGCCGATGCGGGAGCTGATCTACGAGCACGCAGGCGGCATCGCAGGCGGCAGGAAGCTGAAGGCCGTCATCCCCGGCGGCTCGTCCGTGCCGGCGCTGACGCCGGACCAGATCGACGTGCCGCTCGACTACGACTCGCTGGCAGAGCTGAAGACCTTCTTCGGCGCGGCGTCGCTGATCGTGGTCGACGACCGCTGCTGCTTGGTGCAGCTCGCGCTGCGCTCGACCCAGTTCTACATGCACGAGTCGTGCGGCAAGTGCACACCGTGCCGGGAGGGAACGCGCTGGATGGTGCAGATACTCGAGAAGATCGAGCGCGGCGACGGGGAGCTCTCCGACCTCGAGCTGCTCGAGTCGATCAACGGGCGGATCCTCGGCAAGGTGCTCTGCGCGCTCGGCGAGTTCGCCGTCTACCCGGTTTCGAGCTTCATCGCGCACTGGCGCGACGAGTTCGTCGCCCACATCCAGCAGGGCCGCTGCCCGTACGACGGCAACTCGTCGATCGAAGGGATCCTGGCACCCTCCGAGCAACATCACGGTCCCGCACACGTCGAGAAGCCCCTGGCGGTGATCGCGTGAGCACGAACGGCAACCAGCCCGAGCTGGTCACGATCACCGTGGACGACGTCGAGCTCCAGGTGCCGAAGGGCATCGGCCTCGTCGAGGCGGCCCTCTACGCCGGGATCGAGATCCCGGTGTTCTGCTACGAGCCGCGGCTCGGCCCGCCGGTCGGCGCTTGCCGCATGTGCCTCTGTGAGGTCGCGCCGGGGCCGCCGAAGCCGCAGGCCGCGTGCACGCTGACCGCGGCCGACGGCATGGTCGTGAAGACGGCCGCCACGTCGCCGATGGCCGCCGAGGCGCAGGACGCGACGCTCGAGTTCATCCTCGTCAACCACCCGCTCGACTGCCCGGTCTGCGACAAGGGCGGCGAGTGCCCGCTCCAGGATCTCACCTTCCGCTACGGCCCCGGGAACACGCGTATGACGTTCGCGAAACGGACGTTGGAGAAGCCGATCCCGATCTCTCCGACGATCGCGCTCGACCGCGAGCGCTGCATCCTCTGCTACCGCTGCACACGCTTCTCGGAGGCGGTCGCCGAGGACGGCCAGTTGGTCGCCCGCGACCGCGGGGCGAACTCGATCATCGCCACGTTCGAGGACGAGCCCTACCGCGCGCCGTTCTCCGGCAACGTGATCGAGCTCTGCCCGGTCGGCGCGCTGACGTCGACCCAGTACCGCTTCGAGGCGCGCCCGTGGGAGATCCAGAACATCCCGACCGTCTGCGGCCTCTGCCCGGTCGGTTGCAACATCAGCGCGACCACGCGCGAGGGGAAGGTCAAGCGGATCCTCTCGCGGAACCATCCGGAGATCGACGAGGGCTGGCTCTGCGACAAGGGTCGCTTCGCCTACTCGCACCTCTACGCCCACGACCGCGTGAAGGATCCGTTGCGCAAGGTCGGCAAGCGCCGCTTCGAGGAGATCTCGTGGGACGACGCGCTCGACCAGGCCGAATCGCTCCTGCGACAGGGGCCGGTGTTGCTGGCGCTGTCGGGGTCGGAGACGGTCGAGCAGGCGGAGGCGCTGGCGCGGCTGGTGCGGCAGGGCCTCGGCTCGGACGCCGTCGTGCTGCCCGAGCAGGCTTCGCCCGCGATCGACGCCTTCCGGGCGCCGCTCTCGTCGATCCGGGACGCCGAGCGTGTGATCGTCGTGGGCGACGAGCCGGTCGAGGAGCGGGCTCCCGTCGTCGCGCTCTGGATCAGGGCGGCTCGGCGCGCCGCCGCGGAGATCGTCATCGTCGGCGCCGCCGGGACGAACCCGACCGCCCCGGGCAAGGCGGCCGACGCCGTGCGCGCGCTGGGCGAGCAGGTACGGGGCGCGGTGCTGATCTGGTCGGGCCCCGGCGGGGCCGGGGGCGCCGCCGTCGCCGCCCTCGCCGAGGAGCTCGGAGCGGCGGCCGCCTTCTACCTGCCCTCGACCCCGAACGGCCGCGCGGTCGTCGAGGCCTGGCACGCGGCCGGCGATGGAGAGCCGGTCGCGCCCGAAAAGATCGGCGTCCTCCTCATCTCCGGGGACGATGCCGCCGCCGATCCCGGCGTCCAGTCGCTCGCGGAGCGAGCGGACGCTGTGATCGCGATCACGATGTTCGCCGACCCGGTGCGGGGCTCGGCCGATCTCGTGCTGCCGGGGACGAGCTACCTGGAGCGCGACGGAACGATCGTCAACCTCGAGGGCCGCCCGCAGCGCCTGCGCCGCGCGGTGATTCCGCCCGCGCCGGACGAGGTGGCCTGGATCGCGAAGCTGGCCGAGCGCTTCGGCGTCGTGGTCGACCCGCACGCACGCGCGTTCGTCGCCGAGGAGTGGGCGAAGCTGCCTGCGCGCGCCGAGTCCGAGCCGGTGAAGCTGCCGAAGACGCCACGGGCACAGACGGCGAAGGGCGGCCCGCTCAAGCTCGTCCGCTACCGCTCTCTGTTCTCGGGACCGGCGGTCGAGCGCGTGCCCGAGCTCCAGTTCCAGCGGCCGGAGCGCGAGATCGAGCTCTCCGTCCGCGACGCGAGCACACGCCACATCGCCGCCGGCGAGGAGGTCGTCGTCCGGTCGAACGGCACCTCGGTCACGCTCCGAGCGAGGATCAACAAGCAACTCGTCCAAGGAACGGTGCGCGCCGCGGAGGAACACGTCCGGACGCTCGAAGGAGCAGTGGAGGTCTCGCAGGCTCCCCCCGGATCAGCTCCGAAGGAGGTGATCCGGTCTGAACGGCGAGCCCTGGTGGATCGGGCTGATCAAGGCGGTGATCTTCGTCAACGTCCTGCTCATCTCGATGGCGTTCCTCACGCTCTACGAGCGAAAGCTGCTCGCACGCATGCAGCGGCGCCTCGGCCCGAACCGCGCCGGGCCGAAGGGGCTCCTCCAGCCGTTCGCGGACCTGATCAAGATGGTGCGCAAGGAGGCGTTCGCGCCGGTCGCGGCGATCGACACGCTCTACCTGCTGGCGCCGGCCTTCGCAGCCTTCACCGCGCTCACCGCCTTCAGCGTGATCCCCTGGGGCGAGGGCTGGGACATCTGGCACTACCACGTGAACGGGGAGATCGCCGACGTGCCGATCTCCCTGATCCTGATCTTCGCGCTCGGCTCGCTGGGGATCTACGGGTTCATCATCGGCGGCTGGGCGTCCGAGTCGAAGTACTCGCTGCTCGGGTCGATGCGGACGTGTGCGCAGATGGTCTCGTACGAGGTCGCGCTCGCGCTGTCCGTGCTCGGCGTCGTGCTGATGGCGCACACGCTGTCGCTCTCCGGGATCGTCGAGGCGCAGGTGAAGGACTGGTGGTACGCCGCACCGCAGTTCGTCGGTCTCGTCATTTTCTTCATCGCCGGCGTCGCCGAGACGAACCGTCCGCCGTTCGACCTGCCCGAGGCCGACACCGAGCTTGTCGGCGGCTACTCGACCGAGTACTCCGGGATGCGCTGGGGGCTGTTCCAGATGGCCGAGTACGTGAACGTCATCGTCCTCTCCGCCCTCGCGGTCACGCTCTTCTTCGGCGGCTGGGAAGGCCCCTGGGCCCCGCTCGGGCCGCTCTGGTTCTTCATCAAGCTCGTGCTCGCGATCTCGGTCTTCATCTGGCTGCGTGCCACTTTGCCGCGGCTCCGCTACGACCAGCTGATGCGCTTCGGCTGGAAGGTCCTGCTCCCGGTGGCGACGATCAACGCCGTCGTGACGGCGCTCTTCGTGGTGATCTTTTGAGCCCGCAGCCGCTCGATTCACTGAAGGGCTTCGCCGTCACCTTCGGCCAGCTGTTCAAGAAGCCGATCACGCAACAGTACCCCGAGTACAAGCGGCCCGTCTACCCACGCTTCCGCGGCCGCCACCGCCTGCACCTGCACGAGAACGGTCTGGAGAAGTGCGTCGGCTGCTCGCTCTGCGCCGCCGCCTGCCCGGCCGACTGCATCCGCGTGGTCGCTGCCGAGAATACGCCCGACAACCGCGTCTCGGCGGGCGAGCGGTACGCGCGCATCTACGAGATCAACCTGAGCCGCTGCATCTTCTGCGGCTACTGCGAGCTCGCCTGCCCGTTCGACGCGATCACCCTGGGCAACGACTTCGAGATCTCGGAGTACTCACGCGACGACCTGATCTACACGAAGGACATGCTGCTCGCCCAGCCGATCAAGCGCGTGCCGGTCGCCGACCCGGACGAGTTCGACACGCCGATCCCCTACTACCAGACCTCATCGTGAAGACCCGGAAAATGCTGCGCAGTTCCCGCGTGAACGGCACATGATCCTCGCCTCGGCCTCGAACATCCTCGTCTGGGTCGTATGGGTTGCCGCCGCCTTCGCGTGCTTGGGCTCGGGCGTGGCGGTGATCAGCTTCTCGAACCCGTTCTACTCGGCGCTGGCCCTGATCGGGAACCTCGGCTCGCTGGCCGTGCTCTACCTGCTGCTCTCGGCGGAGTTCGTCGCCGCCGCGCAGGTGCTCGTCTATGCGGGCGCGGTGATGGTCATGTTCCTGTTCGTGATCGCCTACCTGGGCGGGAAGGCGGATGCGCCCTGGACCGGACAGCTCCCCGTCCAGACGATCGCGGCGATCGTCGCCGCGGGCGCGCTGCTGGTGGAGATCGTGATCGTGATCGCCGGCCAGGCCGACGGGCACCTGTCGAAGGCGGCGGAGATCACGGACGCGTTCGGGAGCCCCAACGAGATCGGGCGACTGTTCCTCACCGATCAGCTGCTCGCCTTCGAGCTGATCTCGGTGGTCCTGCTCGTCGCCGCGGTCGGCGGCGTGATCCTCGGCAGCCACTCGCGCGGGGAGTCGACGGCGGAGGGCGACGATGCTGGGGCCTGACACCGCCGCGTATCTGATCGTCGCCGCATTCCTGTTCGCGACGGGCGCGCTGGGCGTGCTGATCCGCCGCAGCCCGCTGATCGTGCTGCTCTCGCTCGAGATCATGCTGAACGGGGCGAATCTGGCGCTGATCGCCTTCTCCCGGCACTTCGCGAACGGCGACGGGCAGATCTTCGCGCTGGCGGTGATGGCAGTCGCGGCCTCCGAGGTCGTCGTCGGGCTCGGGCTGATCGTGGCGATGGCCCGCAAGCGCCTCGACCTCGACGTCGACAAGCTCTCGTCGCTGCGCGGATGACCGCCGCCGCCTGGATCTGCCTGCTGCTGCCGCTCGGCTCGACCGTGCTGATCACCCTGCTCGGCGGATCGATCTCGCGGCGCACGGCGGGGTGGATCTCCACACTCACGTCCGGCGCCGCGTTCGCGGCCGCGGTGATCGTCTTCGTCGAGATGCTGAGCCGGTCTCCCGGGGACCGCTCGGAAACCTCGACCGCGTACAACTGGCTCGTCGCCGGCAGCTTCAAGGTCGGCTTCTCGATCCTGACCGACCCCCTGTCGGTGTTCATGATGCTGATCGTCACCGGCGTCGGCTCGCTGATCGTCGCGTACTCGCTCGGCTACATGGACGGTGACGACGAGGAGCGCCGGTACTTCGCGTACATGTCGCTGTTCGTCTTCTCGATGCTGATGCTCGTCCAGGGCGGGAACCTGCTGTTCCTGCTGATCGGCTGGGGCCTGGTCGGCCTCTCGTCGTACCTGCTGATCGGCTTCCACCACGAGCGGCCGAGCGCGGTCGCCGCCGCCAAGAAGGCGTTCATCATGAACGCGTTCGGTGACGCGACCATGGCGCTCGCGTTCTTCCTCCTGATCCAGAAGACCGGGTCGCTCGACTTCGACGTCGTGTTCGCGAAGGCGAACGGGCTGAGCCAGACGGTGCTGGTGCTGGTCGCGCTGGGGCTGCTCGGCGGGGCGGTCGCCAAGTCGGCGCAGCTGCCGCTCCAGACCTGGCTCCCGGACGCGATGGAGGGGCCGACGCCGGTCAGCGCGCTGATCCACGCGGCGACGATGGTCACCGCCGGCGTCTACCTGATCGTCCGCACGCATCCGCTGTTCGAGCTGGCGCCGAACGTCCAGGACACGGCGGCGGTGCTCGGCACCCTGACGCTGCTGATGGCCGGACTGATCGCGCTCGTCCAGACGGACATCAAGCGCGTGATCGCGTACTCGACGATGTCGCAGATCGGCTACATGTTCCTCGGCGCAGGGATCGGCGCCTATGCCAACGCGATGTTCCTGCTGATGGCGCACGCGTTCTTCAAGGCGCTGCTCTTCCTCGGCGCAGGGATCGTCATCCACGCGCTGGGCGGGGAGCAGGACATCCGGAAGATGGGCGGCCTGCGGCGGCTGATGCCGAAGACGTGGTGGGCGATGCTGATCGGCGGGCTCGCGCTCGCCGGGATGCCGCCGCTCTCCGGGTTCTTCGCCAAGGACTCGATCCTCGCCGCGACGCTCGGACGGGAGGACTGGTTCGGCTACGTGCTGTTCGCGGCCGGCATCGCCGGCACGTTCTTCACCGGCCTCTACACGTTCCGGATGCTGTTCGTCGTCTTCGGCGGCGAGCAGTCCGCGTACGTGCGGGAGCATCCGCCCCATGCGGCCCACGATCGGCTGGTCGACTGGTCGATGGGGGTGACGGTCGCCGTGCTGACCGTGCTCGCAGCGTTCGGCGGGTGGATCCAGTTCGCCAACGTGTGGACGCCGATCACCAACTGGCTCGCACCGGTCGCCGAGCCCCTCGTCGAGGCGACCGGAGGCCAGGAGGCGATCGCGAGCATCTGCGCCGTCGCCTTCGGCCTCGCCGGTATCGGCGTCGCGTGGTGGATCTACTCGGCGCACCGGGCGAAGGCTCCACGCCCGTGGGCCGTGCTCGAGCACAAGTTCTACTTCGACGAGCTGTACAACGGGCTCTTCTACTGGCCGGCGGTCGCGCTCTCGCGCGTCCTCGACTGGACGGTCGAGGGCCCGGTCGTGAACGGCTCGATCGTCGGCGTCGCCGGCCTGACCCGTCGCGCCGGCGGCTGGTTCCGCGAGCTCCAGACCGGCCTCGTCCGCGTGTACGCGTTCGCGGTCGCCGCCGGGCTCGCCGTCCTCGTCCTCGTCTTCATCACCGTCAGATGACGAGCCACGGCTGGATCACCACGACGATGGTCATGCTGCCGCTGATCGCGGCGGTCGTGATCTGGGTGGTGCCGATGCCGCGGGTGTGGGTCGCGCCGGCGGCGCTGCTCGTCTCGCTGTTCGAGGTCGGCTTCTGGATCGAGGCCCTCGTCCGCTACGACTTCGACCGCGGCGGGCTCCAGGAGTGGAACCACGCCACCTGGCTGAAAGACCTCGGCGTCTCGTACTCCGTCGGCTTCTACCAGGGCTTCTCGGTCTGGCTGGTCGGCCTGACGACCGTGGTCATGGCCGCCTCGATCGCCTACGGCGCCTGGATGGGCCGCGACCGGCCGCGCGCCTACTACGGGCTGATGCTGTTCCTGACCGGCGCGATCGTCGGCGTCTTCACGGCCCAGGACCTCCTCCTCTTCTACGTCTTCTGGGAGGCGATGCTGATCCCGCTGTACGTCCTGATCGGCGCGTGGGGCGGGCCCGGCCGGCTGAACGCGACGATCAAGTTCGTCATCTACACCATGGTCGGCTCGTTGCTGATGCTGGCTGCGGTGATCGTCTACGGCCTCCAGGCCGGAACGTTCTCGATGATCGCCGGCGGGACGAACGCGAGTGACTGGATCTTCCTCGGCTTCGCCGCTGCGTTCGTCGTCAAGGCACCGCTCTTCCCGTTCCACGGGTGGCTGCCGGACGCCTACCGCGAGTCGCCCGCGGAGGTCTCGGCCGTGCTGTCGGGCGTGATCTCGAAGGCGGCCGCGTTCGGCTTCCTGCGCATCTGCTTCTCCCTCTTCCCGGCGGGAGTGCAGGACTTCCGCACGCCGATCCTGGTGCTGGCGGCGATCGGGCTCATCTACGGGTCGCTGCTCGCCTTCCGGGCACCGGACATCCGCGGAGTGGTCGCCTATTCGTCGCTGGCGCAGCTGAGCCTGATCCTGCTCGGCCTGTTCGCGACCAACTCGCTCGGAATCAACGGCGCCGTGCTGCAGATGGTCAACCACGGACTCATCTCCGCCGTGCTGTTCATGCTCGCCGGCGCGGTCGAGCGGCGGGCTGCGACCGGTCGCTTCGAGTCGCTCGGCGGGATGGCGAAGGGCCGGCCCGCGCTGGCGACGGTGCTGATGGCGACCGGCGTGATCACGCTCGCCGTGCCCGGTTCGACGGCGTTCGCCGGCGAGTTCGCCATCCTGGCCGGGGTCTTCCAGCAGGGCTGGCTCTACGCGGTCGTCGGCGCGGTCGCGATCGTGCTCGCAGCGATGTACGTGCTGCGGATGATCTCCGGCGTGCTCCACGCCCGGAAAGGCCCGGCGGTGCACGATGCGGCCCTCGACCTGCGACCGGCGGAACTGGCGATCCTCGTTCCGCTGATCGCGATCCTGCTGTTCCTGTCCGCCTGGCCCGCGGCGATCACCGAGCGCGTCACCACCGGACCGCCGACTTCGACGACCGCGGCGGCGGGTGAGTCGAAATGATCGCCGCCGTCCCGCGCCCCCCGGTCGACTGGTTCGCGATCTCGCCGTCGCTGATCCTGCTGCTCGCGGCCGGAGCCTGCCTGATGGTCGCCGTCCTCGTCCCGGACACGGCCCGACGCGCGACCGCGGCGACGATTACCGCCGGCGGCTTCGTCGGCGCCTTCGTCGCGGCGATCCTGCTGTACGACCGGACACCGGTGGGCCTCAGCGTGTACGCCGACACCGTCCGCCGCGACCGCTTCTTCGCCCTCGCCGCGATCATCCTCGCCGCCGTCGGGCTGGTCGCTGTGCTCGTCTCGTACACCGAGCATCGGCACGGCCACGTCGCCGAGTACTACGCCCTGCTCGCCACCGCCGCGGCCGGGATGATGTTCCTGACCCAGGCGAACTCGCTGATGACGCTGTTCCTCGGCCTGGAGTGGTTCTCGATCTCGCTGTACATCCTCTGCGCGATCGACTACCGCAGGGAGCGCTCGCTCGAGGCGGGGCTCAAGTACCTCGTGATCGGCGGGTTCGGCTCCGCCGTGCTCCTTTTCGGCTCGGCGCTCGTCTACGGCGCGACCGGGAAGCTGACCTTCGACGGGATCGCCGAGGCAGTGACGGCCGGCGGGCTCCAGCACGACGCGCTGCTCCTCACCGGGCTGGCGATGATCATCGTCGGGCTCGGCTTCAAGGCGTCGGCGGCCCCGTTCCATATGTGGACACCCGACGTCTACGAAGGAGCGCCGACCTCGGTGACGGCGTTCATGGCGGCCGCGACCAAGGTGGCGGCACTGCTGCTCACCCTGCGGATCCTCGTCACGGCGTTCCCGCAGGAGGACGGTCTCTGGACGATCGCCGTCGCGGTCATCGCCGTCTGCTCGCTCGTGCTGGGCAACTTCGCCGCGCTCGTCCAGAGGAACCTGAAGCGGCTGCTCGCGTACTCGTCGATCTCGAACGCCGGCTTCATGCTGATCGCCGTCTCCGCGAACAGCGCGCTGGGCGGGCGGGCGCTCCTCTACTACCTGATTCCCTACGCGGCGGCCTCGATCGGGGCCTTCGCCGTGATCGCCGCCCGCGAGCGCGAACTCGGCCACGACGTGACCGTCGACGACCTGGCCGGAATGGGCTGGGAGCGGCCCCTGCTCGGCGCTGCGATGTGGACGTTCATGCTCTCGTTCGCCGGCCTGCCGCCGACCGGCGGCTTCCTCGCCAAGTTCTACGTCTTCTCGGCTGCGTACGACCACGGCTGGCTATGGCTCGTGATCGTCGGCGTGCTCGCGACTGCGGTCAGCCTCTACTACTACCTCAACGTGATCCGCGCGCTGTACCTGCGCCCGAGTGCGGAGCTCCAGTTCGCCGCCGGTGGCCAGCCGCCGCGGGACACGCTGCTGCAGGCGGGGACCATCGCGTGCGTCGTCGTCGTGGTCGGCTCGTTCTTCGCGGTGCAGCCGCTGATCGACCTGGCCACGAAGTCGATCGCGTCGCTCTAGCCTGGCGCTCCCGCGGCCTGCATGTTGCGGGCCATCACTTCCTCCGTCTTCGCCAACTCGTCGGCGGGCTGGAACTGGAGGATCTCCGACCCCTCGAACGCCAGCGGCACGTGGCCTGGGGGCACGTAGTAGGCGTCGCCCGCCTCGTAGGTCTCCTCGCGGTCGCCGAAGCGAAAGACGATCTTGCCCTTGAACACGTAACCCCAGTGTGGGCACTGGCACTGGTCGCCGGGAAGACCGCGCATCAACGCTGTCCCGTCGATGTCGCAGGCGAACGACGTGAAGCCGACGACGTAGCCGTCGAGCTCTTCCGCCCGGTCGTCGACCATCCCGTCGACGCTCTGTCCTCCCGTCGCGCTCTCCCTGGAAACCTTCGGCACGTCAGCTCCTTTCCGTGGCTGTGGACACGAGCGTAGGGGCGGGGCGCGAGACCGCCTGGGGCGTTCACCCCATCTTCGTCAGGCGGCCCGGCCGGGCTCGTAGCTGCCGACGAGCCCGTGCTGCATCGCAAAGATCGCCGCGGCGGCGCGGGTCGAGACACCGATCTTGGCGTAGATGTGCTCGACGTGGTTCGACACCGTCTTCGGCGCGACGACGAGCTTTTTCGCGATCGCCTTGTTCGAGTCGCCGCGCGCGAGCAGGCCGAGCACCTCGACCTCGCGGGCCGTGAGCCCCGCGGGCCAGTCGCGGCGCACCGGAGCCCGGTGACCGGCCGCCCGGAGGACCGCGTTGATCGCGTCCCCGTCGAGCCGCCCGGCCTTCGCCTCGGCGCGCAGCTCCGCCGCCGCCTCGTCCGGCGTGCGCGCGGGACGATGCGGCCGCGACTCATTGAGCGCGTGGTAGACGTCGGCGGCCGCGAGGATGCGGTCGGCGGACGTGAGCGCGACGGCGGTCAAGCCGCGCGGGTAGCCCGAGCCGTCGAGCCGCTCGTGGTGGCGGGCGGCGAGCTCCCGGGCGCCAGCGAGCGGCTCGACGTTCGCGAGCATGCGGTCGGTGAGGTACGGGTGGAGCCGCACGCGTTCCCACTCGGAGTCCGTGAGCGGTCCCGGCTTGTCCCAGATCGCATTCGAGACCCCGAGCCGCCCGAGGTCGTGGACGAGGCCGGCCCGGCGGATAACGGCCGCCTCGGGCGTGGGCAGGCCGGCGAGCCGGGCCGCCTCGGCGGCGAGGTTCGCGACCCCGCGCGAGTGGCCCGCCGTGTGCGGCGCCTTCACATCGACGAGGTCGGCCATCGCCTCCAGGACGTCGTCGAGCTCTGCCCCGCTGACGATCCGCGAGAGGCGCGGCTCCGCGTCGAGGACGAGATCCCAGCTGGACGCCTCGCCCAGGCCGTCGAGGAGCTCGTCGGCGCTGCGACAGAACTCGTCGACCAGCGCTGGATCGAGCTGCTTGCCGCGCTGCTTGCGCGCGAGCTCGCGGGCGGCACCAGCCCCGCCGAGCCGGTTGTAGACCTCGGCCGACGCGGTCAGCGAGACCAGGCGCGACGCCAGCGGGATCGCATCCCCTTCGAGCCGGTTCGGCTCACCCTTGCCGTCCCAGCGCTCGTAAGAAGCCTGGAGCGCAACGCAGGACGCCGCGTCGAGCCCGATCCTGCGTCCGAACTCCGCCGCCAGCGTCGAGTGGGTGAGCAGGAATGCGCGGATCTCCTTCATCCCACTCACGGGGAACGACGCGATCACCCCCGCGCGCGCGAGACCACGGTTTCCAGAGCCGACCAGGCGCAGCACCCCGGCTACCGACTCGACCCCGCCCTCGAGGCCGTACGCCTTGAGAGCGATGTCGTCGCCGAACCACTTCGCCTGCTCGTGCGCGTCCGCGTGGCAGTAGACATGCCTGAGCAACCCCGTGTAGTAGGTCGCAACGACGTCCGACTCGCCTGCCCCGACCCGGTCGGCGAGACGCAGTGCGATCACGGTCTGCTGGAGGGAGTGCTCCATCGGCTGGCCCAGACCCAGGTCGGCGGCCAGCGACAGGGTCGCCACCAGCTCGGCCAGACGAACCGACGTGGAGGTGCCGACCGGCACCGCGGCACTCTAGCTCCCGCTAGGCCTGCGGAGACGAGATCTCGGTGGCCCGCGGGTGAGCCGTGCGAAGAGCACGTCGGAGCGCCGGCAGCGACCCGATCAGTGCCTGGACGCCGAACACGACCAGGCACGCGATCAGCGCGGAGACGGCCGCTTGCGGCACCGTTCCCTCGGCGCGGAGCGGTGCTCGGAGAGCCGCTGCGGTGAGCACGAGCAGCAGGGTGACGACGTGCAGCATCGCCACCACGCGACGGTGTGGCATCGCGTCCGGCTGGAGCTGCTCCTCGACCGCAGCAAGGCCGGCGACCACGATCGCGGGCACGGCTGCGAGCAGGAGATAGAACGAGAGCGTCGGCGCGTTCAGGGCGTCGGTGACGATCGCGAGCAGGACGAGCGCCACCGGGAGGAGCTCACGACGCGTCACGGCCTGTAGCTTCGCCGTCCAGCCGGACGTTCCTTCGTTAGATTCCGGCCCCATGACCATTCCTCTCACCTGGCTCGGACACGCGAGCTTCCGGCTCGACAGCCCGGGCGGCAAGCGCATCTACGTCGACCCCTGGCTGACCGGGAACCCGAAGTGCCCCGAGGCCGAGCAGACGCCCGACCGAATCGACCTGATCGCGCTCACCCACGGCCACGGCGACCACGTCGGTGACACCGTTGCGCTCTGGAAGCAGTTCCAGCCGCCGGTCGTCGCGCTCGTCGAGCTGCGCGGCTGGCTCTCGTCCCAAGGACTTCCGCAGGAGATGGCGCACGCGCCGAACAAGGGCGGCACAGCCCACGTCGACGGGATCGGGATCACCCTCACCGACGCCAACCACTCGTCGAGCACGGAAGACGGGGCGTACCTGGGCGAGCCCGCCGGGCTCGTGCTCGAGCTCGAGGACGGCTTCACGATCTACTTCGCCGGCGACACGAACGTCTTCATGTCGATGCAGCTGATCGGGCGGATCTACCAGCCCGATGTGGCCGTGCTGCCGATCGGCGACCACTTCACGATGGGACCGCGGGAGGCTGCCGTGGCCCTGGAGCTGCTGGCGACGAAACGCTGCGTGCCGTGCCACTACGGAACGTTCCCGCTGCTGACCGGCACCCCGGACGAGCTGCGGAAGCTGGCGCCGGAGGTCGAGGTGATCGTGCCCGAGCCGGGCGAGACGGTCGAGCTCTGATGCGCGAACGCTGGCTCGGTGCCACCGGCATCCGGGTGCCC
Organism: uncultured Actinomycetes bacterium; assembly: GCA_963808815.1. Taxonomy (GTDB): domain Bacteria; phylum Actinomycetota; class Thermoleophilia; order Gaiellales; family Gaiellaceae; genus DATBLE01. Next base: position 282,638 of record CAWEGI010000013.1, read on the forward strand.
GAGATCGCCGTCGAAGGGGAGCTGGAGCTCCCGATCGACGTCCTCTGGCTGGAGGGAGTCAGCGCCGAGGAGCTCCACTCGGCGCACCAGTCCGGGCGGCCGGTCGCGGCCCATGCGGACACGCCCGAAGGAGTCAAGGCTGCGCTCGCCCATCCGGAGGTCGCGTGCGTGCTCGTCCCGCCCGAACGGCGCGAGCTGCTGGACCTCGACCTGACGGCGCTCACCTATGGCTGAACGGATCGTCGCGACGTACTCGATCGTCGCGTGCGACCTCGAGGCGGGGCAGTGGGGCGTAGCCACTCAGTCGAAGTTCCTCGCCGTCGGCTCGGTGGTTCCCTGGGCCGAGGCGAACGTCGGCGCGGTCGCCACCCAGTCGTACGCGAACCCGAGCTACGGCCCCGACGGACTGCGGCTCCTGCGTGAAGGCCTGTCCGCCGAGGACACTGTCGCGCGACTGACCGACGCGGACGAGGGCCGAGACCAGCGCCAGCTCGGGATCGTCGACGGCCACGGCGGCGCAGCCACGTACACCGGGAAGGGGTGCCACGACTGGGCCGGCGGACGCACCGGCCCGTGCTTCGCCGCACAGGGGAACATCCTCGTCTCCGCAGCCACCGTCGACGCGCTCGCGGAGACATTCGAGGCGACGGCCGGACCGCCGCTCGCCGAGCGGCTCGTCGACTGCCTCGCCGCCGCCCAGACGGCGGGAGGAGACAAGCGAGGTCAGCAGTCGGCGGCCCTGCTCGTGGTCGAGGAGGCCGCGGGCTATGCCGGGCTCACCGACACCCTCGTCGATCTCCGCGTCGACGACCACCCTCGCCCGATCGAGGAGGTGCAGCGCCTGTACGGCATCCACCAGGCGCTGTTCGGACGCACGCCGCGCGAGGAGTGGGTCGAGGTCGACGCGGTCCTCACCGCCGAGCTTCGCGAGCGCCTCACGCAACTGGGGTACGACGAGGAATTGCCGGCGGCGTTCGCGCGTTGGTCCGGCAGCGAGAACCTGGAACAGCGGGTCGACGGCGTCGAGCGGATCGACCCGGTCGTCCTTCGAGCCCTCAGGGAGGCGTGATGACGCAGGGGTACGAGGTCGCGCACGTGGACGAGCTGGAGGAGCTGCCGATCAACCAGAGCGAGTTCGTCTGGCGTCCCGTTCGGCGGCGCTTCGGGATCAGCGCGTTCGGGACGAATGCCTACACGGCAAAGGCGGGTCAGCGGGTGGTCGAGGAGCACTTCGAGCAGGACGGGCACGAGGAGATGTACGTCGTCCTCCGCGGCCGCGCGACGTTCACGCTCGGCGACGACGAGGTCGACGCGCCCGCGGGGACGATCGTCTTCGCGCGGCCGGGGACGAAGCGCGGGGCGATCGCAGCCGAGGACGACACCGCCGTGCTGGCGGTCGGCGCGAAGCCCGGCGTCGTCTTCGAGCCCTCGCCGTGGGAGGACATCTTCGCCGCGTTCTCCTACGCGGAGCAGGGCGAGATCGACAGGGCTCGGGAGATGATCGGCGGCGCGATCGAGCGGCGGCCCGACGAGTGGCAGGGACACTACAACGCTGCGTGCTTCGAGGTGCTCTACGGGGACAAGGAGGCCGGGATCGCGCACCTGCAGCGGGCGTACGAGCTCGAGCCCGAGCGCGTTTCCGAGGCGGCGGCGAAGGACGGGGACTTCGACGCCGTACGCGACGACCCGCGGTACAAGGCCGTCGCCGGCGGCTGACCGAACGGGGCCGGGGGAGCGCGCTCACCCCCGGCCCCGTCGCCTCTCCTAGTCGTCGTCGAACTCGTCCTCGACCTTCTTCGGGGTGACCGCCTGAAGACCGGCGGCGTCGAGCCTCTCGGCCGCCTTGAGCTGGACGGAGCCCCGGTCACCGTCGAGAATGACGGCGCCGCGTGGCTCGATCTTCGTTGCAGTTGTCAGCATGAACGTCAGCGTCATGCCGACGAACGGCCGACCGGCCCGATTCCCCTTCATGACCTGGATCGTGATCGAGCCCGGTGTCGTGCCCACGGCCGCGGTGAAGCCGGAGAGCGTGCCCTTCAAGTTGTACGTGTCGAGGCGTAGCCCGTGACCACCGTGGCCCGGGCCGCTGTTGTCACCACCGCCGCCGTGATCGGCGACGGCGGCCGCGGGCAGCGCGAGCGCGGCCGCGGCGAGGAGCGAGACCATCATCCTGGTGCGCATGTGACCTCCGGAGGGAGTTGGGTTGCACCAGGAGAGAGCCCGGATCGCCGAAAAACCTGCGCTCGGCCTCAGCCTGCGAGCCGGGCATCCCCGGGCAGCCGGACGGGCCCGGCCAGGGTTCGCAGCGACGGCACCGGGTCGTGATCCGGGCGCGCCACGAGCAGCAGCGCGCCGTGCTCCTCGCCGGCCAGCGCCGTGACGAGCATCTCGAGGCCGACCGCCAGTGCGAACGCCTTGTACGCCCTGTCACCGCCGAAGGGAACGAGCTCCTCGGGCGCCGCCAGCCCGGCGAGGACGTCGCCGTGCGTGACGCGACCCATGGAGACGTCCGCAACCAGCGGCTCGCCCTCCGAGCTCGGCACGGCGATCGCAATCGGGTTCGTCCCCGCGAGCGGCGGCCCCCCGTCGGGCGAGGCGAGCCGTTTCGGCGAGGTTGCCGTCAGGGCCGCTGCGAGACCGCCCTCGGCCAGGCGTCGCACCCAGTAGCCGAGCGACCCGGTCGGGAAGCAGCGCATGGCGACAACGACGCGGGCGTTGGTGGGCGGTTCGGCGAGCACCGCGTCGCAGATCGCCGCCAGTGTCAGGTACCCCAGTGCCCCGCCACCGTTCCAGCGCTCGTAGCCGGGCTCCGCGACGACCCGCTCCGGACGAGCAGACGGGTCGACGTCCGGCAGCGTCTCGAGCCAGTCGATGCGTGCCAGACCGTGGCTCGACTTGCCGCGGCGCTCGGCGTCGAGGAAGTGGTCGGCGAGCGTGGCTGCGTCGGCCTCGGAGAAGCCGAGGGCGCGGAGTCGCTCGAGCGGCGTGCTCAGCTCAGGACCGGCAACGCCTTGAACGTCTGCCGACCGGCATGGATCGCCTCGGCGATCCGGACGATCTCGTGTGACGTCTCCGAATCGGGCTCTGCCCAGACGAGCGGCTCGCCCTCGTCGCCGCACTCGCGCAGCCGCACATCGAGCGGGACCTTGCCGAGCAGCGGCACCCCGATCTGCGCGCGAGCCGCTCGCCTCCGCCCGTGCCGAACACGTCGGAGGTCATGTTCTCGACCACCCCGATCAGCCGCATGTTCGTCTTCTGAGCCATCGTCGCCGCCCGCGACGCCACCTCCTGAGCCAGCGGCTGCGGCGTGGTCACGATCACCGCCTCCGCACGGGGCAGCAGCTGGCCGAGCGAGATCGATACGTCACCGGTCCCGGGAGGCATGTCGACGAGCAGCAGGTCGAGCTCCCCCCAGTGGACGTCGGACAGGAACTGCTCGAGCGCTCGGTGGAGCATCGGCCCACGCCACATCACGGGCGCGTTGTCGTCGAGGAAGAAGCCGATCGACATCAGCTTCAGGTCGTCCTTGACGGGCGGGACGATCATCTTGTCGACGACGACCGGCCGCTGGGTGACGCCGAGCATGTGGGGGATCGAGTGGCCGTAGATGTCGGCGTCGAGGACGCCGGTGCGATGGCCGAGGGCCGAGAAGGCGGCGGCGAGGTTCACGGTCAACGACGACTTGCCCACGCCGCCCTTGCCGCTCGCGATCGCGAGCACGCGCGTCCCCCGGTCGACGGAGATGCCTTTGCTGCGGCTCTCGACTCCGCCGCGCAGCTTCACCGACAGCGCGGAGCGCTCCTCTGCGCTCATCACGTCGAAGCCGAGCCGCACCCGCCCGACGCCCGGAACCTTGCCGACGTGTTCCACTACCTGACTCTGGAAGCTCTCCCGCAGGGGACAGCCGGCGACGGTGAGCGCGATCGTCACCGAGACGTCGGCGCCGTCGATCTCGATGTCGCGCACCATGTCGAGCTCCGTCACCGGCCGCTGGAGCTCCGGGTCGATGACGTTCTCGAGCGCCTTCAGGATCGCGTCGCGGTCGGGAGTCATCTCGCTGAGCGTAGCCGTTTCGGGCGCTTAGCCCGCGGACGCGGTGAGCTCGGCCAGCGCCGTCACCGTCCGCCAGTTCCTCGTCGTCGCCGCGACGCCCAGCCGGCGCTCCAGGAGGGCGTTGTTCAGCTTGCTCCGGCCGTAGCCGTTCGGAAACAAGAGGTAGACGTCCTCGCCGGCGAGCTCGAAGCGCTCAGGCTCGAAGCTCTCCTCTCCGAGCCGCCGGACCCGCTTGGCGTCGGGCCTCTCCGAGAGAAATGTCACGTAGAGCGTGTTCTCCTTCCCCTTCGGACGGCCGAAGGGATTGCCGGCCACGAGCCGCCCCAGCTGCTTCCCGCTCCGGATCACGACGGTGATGTCGAGGCCGAGCTCGCGCCGAATGCCCTGCTCGATCGCGGCCGCGATCCCATCGGCGGCACGATCGCTGCGGAGGACGACGTTCCCACTCTGGACGTAGGTGCTCACGTCCGTGCAGTCGAGGTCCTCGACGAGCGCGCGCAGCTCGGGCATGCGGATCCGGTTGTGCGCGCCGAGGTTCACGCCGCGGAGGAGAGCCGCATACGTGGTCGGCCGCGGCACGCCTGGGACAATAACCTCGTGACCTGGGGTGGGCTCGTGCTCAAGAACCTGCTGCGGCGCAAGGCTCGCACCGCGCTCACGGTCGCCGGTGTGGCGATCGGCGTGGGACTGATCGTCGCGCTGCTCTCGATCACCGCCGGCGTCAAGAAGACGGCCAACCAGCTGATCCATGTCGGCCGCTCCGACTTCGGGCTCTTCCAGCAAGGCGCCTCCGACCTGACGCGCTCGGTCCTCCCCCAGAGCCTGGTCGCGAAGGTGAAGGCGGAGCCGGGAGTGGCCGACGCAGCTCAGATCTTCATCCGCGTCGGCACCGTCGAGGGTCAGGACGAGTTCCTGCTCTTCGGCTTCGGCGCCGGGCGAGTTCGCCGACCGCCGGAACGTCGTGATCGAGGGACACCGGGCCCACGGGCGCGAAGCGATGCTGGGAGACGAGGCGGCCAAGGCGCTCCACCTCGGGCCTGGCGACCTGCTCCAGGTCGGGAAGCGCGCGTTCCCGATCGCCGGCGTCTACCACTCCGGCGACCGGTTCGTCGACCTCAGCGCCGTGCTGCCGCTGCCGATCGTCCAGTCGCTCGCGCAGCGGCCGCACGAGATCACCACGATCGGGGTCACCGTCGAGCCGGGCGCAAACCCGAAAGACGTGGCGAAGCGCCTGGAGGCGACCTTCCCCGGCGTCACCGCGGTCGTCGAGCCGGGCCAGGCGGTGCGGATCGACACCTCCAGCCGCCTGCTCGTCACCGCCGGCTGGATCTTCTCGCTGCTCGCGCTGATCATCGGCGGAATCGGCGTCACCAACACGATGGCGATGTCGGTGTTCGAGCGGGTGCGGGAGATCGGGATCATGCGCGCGGTCGGGTGGACCTCGAAGCGGATCGCCGCGCTGATCGTCAGCGAGGCGCTGGCGATCTGCCTGTTCGCGCTCGGGCTCGGGCTGCTCGGCGGCTGGGCCGCGGCCGTGCTCCTGACCGAGCACAGCTCCTTGTCGACCCTCACTCAGGCCGACTTCACCGGCAGTGTGTTCGCCTGGGGGCTCGCGTTCGCGCTGGGCGTCGGGCTGCTCGGCGCCCTCTACCCAGCCTGGCGGGCGGTCACGCTGACGCCGATCGAGGCGCTGCGGCGGGAGTGATCTCGGCGATCCGCCCGTCGCGGATCCGCAGGGTCCGGTCGGCGGCGCGGGCGACGTCCGGGTCGTTCGTGACCAGCACGATCGTGGTTCCCCGCTGGCCACGGACACCTTGCAGCAGCTCGACGATCTGCCTACCCGTCGCCGTGTCGAGGGCTCCCGTCGGCTCGTCGGCCAGCAGGAGCCGCGGCTCGTTCGCAAGCGCCCGGGCGATCGCGACCCGTTGGCGCTCCCCGCCGGACAGCGTCGTCGGGTACGCCGATCGCCTTTCGGAGAGGCCGACCTCGTCGAGCAGGCCAAGCGCGCGGGCCACGCGTTCTCCGCGTCCGATCCCCCGCCCGAGCATCGGCAGCTGGACGTTCTCGGCGGCGGTCAGCGTCGGGATCAGGTTGTGGAACTGGAAGACGAAGCCGACGACCGACGCGCGGTAGGCGGCGCCGTCGACATCGGACACGCGTTCGCCCGCGACGTCGATCTCGCCCGAGTCGGTCCGGTCGAGCGCACCGATCAGGTTCAGCAGCGTGCTCTTGCCGCAGCCGGAGGGCCCGGTGACGGCGATGAACTCGCCCTCGGCTACACGAAAGGTGACGTCGACGAGCGCGGCGATGCTTCCGTCTTCGAACGAGCGGGAGACGTGGTCGACGACCACCTCGGCGCCGCCCGTGCGCGGGCTCACCGCGCCTCGACCCAGTACTTGACCACACGCGTTCCGAGCGCCGAGCGCACGGTCACCCGGAACACGATCCGGAACCCTTTGGACGAGAGCGGGAACTTGACGTAGTCGGCGAAGCGGCCCCTGAACTTCACGTTGGTGATGAACTTCCCGTCGCAGCAGCCATAGTCGACCGGATGGACACCGCCGATCGGATCGACGATCGCAACCGAGACGCGCCCGGCAAGCGGCTTGCCGGCGGCCGTGGTCACGACCACCGACCACGGCCAGCGCGCATTGACCTTCGGCGTGTGTGTCGTTGCGTGGAAGACGACCCTCGGCGGAGCCGCAGCCGCCGAAGGGACGAGCAGGAGCGCGAGGACGAGCAGCCCGCAGACGCGACCCTTCACGCGGCGAATGGTATTCGGCCGACTTACCGCTCGGCGGCGGCTTCGGCCTCGCGGCGCTCCGCCGCGTAGCGTTCCCAGCGCTCGCGTGCAGCCGGGTCGGCCAGTCGGTCGTCCTCGAGATAGGACGGAACCTGCTTGCGCGGATCGTGCTCCAACACGAGATGTGCCTGGTAGGTCATGCGGAACTCGTTCGTCGGCTGGTCGGCGTCGACTCGTACGCCGTGCAGCGACTCCTGGCCGTTGACGAACGCGACGAAGAGGTTCTCGCGGATCGGGATCACCTTGGCGACCTCGGCCTCGATCCCCTCCTCCTCGTCCGGGTAGTACGTGGAGACGTGCTTGAGCTCGGGGCGGCGCTCGGGCCGGAAGAGGCAGAGCGCGCCCGACGACTCCTCGTCCGCCTCGGTGAAGTAGAGCAGACAGGTAATGGCGTACATCGCGGAATCGGTGTGCGGCCCCAGCTTGTAGCCGGGCTTCCGCAGCATGATCCGACCGGCGCTGGAAACCAGGCCGCCGCCCATCACCTCGTCCGCGATCTCGGGACTGAAGAGGTCGGCGAACTTGTCGCGCACGTCGTCACGGAGCCGCTCGGCCAGCACGGGCGCGACGGCGTCGTGGAGGACGTCGTCGCGGAGCCGGCCCCAGGTGGCGCGGAAGTCCTCGGGCGTCTCGAGGAAGGTCTTGTTGGCGGCGATGATCGGCAGGTCGGCCTTGCGGCCGTTCTTCGCCTGCTTGAAGTAGTCGATCGGCGGGATCGTCGCCGCCAGCTCACGGAAGAAGGGCTCCGGCAGGAGATCCTCGACCACGACATGCGGGAACGGGTCGCGGTGTATCTCCGCGGCCTCGACCTTCGCCCTGATCTCGGCCAGCATCGGTTGGGCCGCCATCGCGGGCGATCGTACCAGCGGCCCACGTTCCAGCTGGAGCAGCCTATGCGGACAATGCCGCCGCCACCGTCGCGCACAACTCGGTTGTTCCCGCTGCGACGACGCGCGAACGTCCTTCGAGGTCGAGCGGGGCGTCCTCGAACGGTGGGGCCTCGGGCAGGTCGATCGCGTAGCCGCGCTCGCGGACGAGCAACTGCGCCGCGGCGATGTCGACCGCACGCGCCGCCTTCAGCGAACAGACCGCGTCGAGGCGGCCGTCGGCGAGATGGCAGAGCGAGATCGCGAGGGAACCGAAGACGCGCAACCGGTGGACCAGCCCGACGAGTGCCGGAGCATGGCGGGCGACGAGATCCGTCCGCGTTGCCTCGAGCGCGAGGATCTCGATCCGGTCCTTGGGCGGCTCGCCGCTCAACGGTGAGCCGTTCAGCCTCGCGCCGCCTCCCCGCTCGGCCGTCCACTCCTCGCCGGTGCCGAAGTCGTAGACGTAGCCGAACGTCACGTCGCCCATGGTCCCTCCCTCGGCGACGGCGACCGACAGGGAGAAGAACGGCAGCCCGCGCTTTGCGTTGATCGACCCGTCGATCGGGTCGAGCACGACCCGGGTATCGCCGCCGACCCGGACCCCGAGCTCCTCTGAAACGAGGGTGAAGCCCTCCGCGGCCGCGTCGAAGCGGGCCACGACCGCCCGTTCGACCGCAGCGTCGATCGCCGTGGTGTCGTCACCGCCCATCCCGGCACCGACGACCGGCTCCCGATCCGAGCGCGAGGGCAGCTCCGCCAGCACGCCGCGGACGTCCTCGACCGCGGCGCGGCAGGTCGCGAGCCAGTCAGTCAAGGGGCAGGAAGAAGAGCCCGGAGGTGAGCTTGGGATAGAAGAACGTGCTCTTCTGGGGCATCGTGCGGCCGGCCTTGGCGACGGCCGCGACCTGCTCGACGGTGGGCGGCCGGAGCAGGAACGCGGCTTCCGCGTCACCGGCGTCAACGGCGGCGCGCGCCTCGTCTGCGTAGGGCGTGTAGCCGACATCGGACGCGTACCGCGCGACCAGCTCCGCGTCCAGCTCACCCGGCTCGCCGCGCAGATAGCCCGACCCGCCGCGCGTGTACACCTCGGCGACGGCGCGGTCGTCGCCGTTCGACGACGTCTCGAGCGGCGGCAGCGGCTTCGTGCGCGCGGCGATGCGGTGCGTCGGGAAGATCGTCAAGCCGTCCTGGCGGGTGGGGACGATCACGACCGGCATCCACGCGCTCGCCTCGGCTCCGTCCTCCGCGTGGAAGGCGAGTGCGGTCTCGTAGCGGTGATGGCCGTCGGCGATCAGCAAGGGCGCGTCCGCGAGCACGGGCGGCGCCTCGCCCTCGACGCGCCACAGGCGGCTGCGCACGCCATCGAGCTCGACGTCGACCGCCGGCTCGCCCTGCGGTCCCACGAGCGCGCCCTCGTAGAGCAGGAAGATCGGCTCCACGTGCGTCCTGGTCGCGCGCAGGAGGCGCAGGCGGCCCTCTTTCGGCCCTGCGTGGGTGCGCTCGTGCGGGAGGACGACACCCGCCTCGTAGGGCTCCAGCCGGAGCGCCGCGACCAGCCCGTCGCGACGCCGGGGGATCCCGTCGGGGCCGGTGTAGTCCTGAGCGAGCCACCACAGCGTGGACTCGGCGTCCCGCGCGAGGACGCCCTCGGCCTGCCAGTCGGCGAGCGCCCTGGCGGCGTCCGCTTCGTCGTCCGGCAGCGTCACGTGCACGACGTTGTAGGGGCTTCTCGTCAGGTAGCGCTCGCGGGCTTCCGCCGAGATCACGTCGTACGGCGGCGCCACCAGCTCGTGGAGCGGGCCTGCCCGGCGCTCGTCGTAGCGGAGCGCCCGGAACGGCTTCACCTCGGCCATCGCGGCCGAGCCTAGCAGCCGCTTTCGAGCCTAGACTCCGCCTGATGAGCACGATCGCCGAGCTGGCCGAGGATCGCGTGGTCGAGGGGATCTACGCGGTCGCGCGCAAGCGCCGGCTGCGGACGAGGGGCGGGTCGACGTACCTCGCCCTGGAGCTGGTCGACCCGTCCGGTCGAATCGAGGGACGCGTCTGGAACGACGTCGAGCTGCTCGATGCGCGGTTCGACGAGGGCGACGCGGTTCGCGTGCTGGGGCGCGTCGAGCGGTACCGCGACCGGCTCCAGCTCGAGGTGCGCTCCATCGAGGCCGCTCCCGGCGAGGATCCTGCCGGCTTCGCCCCCGCGATGCGGCGCGACCCGGACGAGCTCGACGGCTTCCTCGACTTCCTCGCCGGCGAGATCTCGCACGACGGGCTGCGCTCGACCGTCGCCGCGATCCTCTCCGACGGCGAGATCAGGCGACGCCTCCGGGCGTTGCCGGCGGCACCCGGCGGGCACCACGACTACGCCGGCGGGCTGCTGGAGCACACGGTCGGCGTCGCGACGGTCTGCCGCGAGCTGTGCCAGCTGCACCCACGGCTCCGTCCCGACCTGCTGCTCGCCGCAGCCCTCCTGCACGACATCGGCCGCACCGTCGAGCTCGAGCCCGGCCCGGGGTTCCGGCAGACGGCCGAGGGCAGGCTTCTCGGCCACGTCCACCTCGGCACGCGGCTGATCGAGGAGCGCGCGGGCGCCCTTGCCCCGGATGCGCGGGCCGAGCTCCTCCACGCGGTCGCGTGTCACCACGACGCCCGCGCTGCGAAGACGGCCGAGGCGGCCGTCCTCTACCACGCGAACCAGCTCGACGCGGTCGCCGCCACGCGGCCTGTGGACGGCACCTGACCTCAGGCCCGCATGGCCGCTGTTCTGCTGGCGCTCGCCGCGAGCGCATCGTGGGGAGTGTCCGATTTCCTCGGCGGCCTGAAGACCCGGGCGGCGCCGGTGCTCACCGTCCTCTCGGTCTCGCAGCCGGCCGGGCTCGTCCTGCTCGGCGCAATCGTCCTCGTCCGCTGGCAGGCGCCGCCACAGGGCCTGCCGATCCTCTGGGCGGTGCTCGCGGGCATCGGCGGCGCGGTCGGGATCGGCGCGCTGTACCAGGGGCTCGCGGTCGGCTCGATGGGCATCGTTGCGCCGATCACCTCGACGTCCCCGTTGATCCCGCTCACGGTCGGCCTCGCGCGCGGCGAGCGACCGAGCGCGGTCCAGCTCGTGGGCATCGGCGTGGCGATCGTCGGTGTCGCCTTCGCCGGATGGGAGCCGGGTGCGCCGGGTGCGCGGCGCCGGCTCAGCACCGGCGCGGGCCTCGCCCTGCTGGCCGCCGTCGCGTTCGGGTCCTCCCAGGTCGCCCTCCAGTCGGCTGCCGCCGACGACCCGTACTGGGCGACCTTCATCCTCCGGATCGCCTCCTCGCTACTCGTCCTGGCGGCGCTCCTGCGGTTTCGCCCCGGCCGCAGCCGGGCCGGGATGTGGGTCGTGCTGATCGCGATCGGGCTGCTCGACAGCGGCGCGACGGAGCTCTTCGCAGTGGCGACCACGAAGGGACTGCTCAGCGTGGTGGCGGTGCTCGCCGCCCTCTACCCGGTGCTGGTGGCGATCCTCGCCCGAGTCGTGTTGCACGAACGGCTCACGGTCGTGCAAAGAGGAGGTGCCGTTGCGGCGGTCGCCGGAGCGGCCGCGATCAGCGCTGGATGACGCTCGCTCCGCTCGCTTCACGGGGGAAACAGCCGGTTTCCCCCGTGAACCCCCTTCCCCCGCGCTGCCGGACGCCTTCGGCGCCGGCATTCGCGCCCTCGCTCCAGCGGTCGGCTGCCGCGCCCGCCAGGTCGGTCGCGGCGGCGAAAACAACCAGTTCTCATACGTTGAATCTGATGTTCAGAACGTCGCCGTCCTCGACGACGTAGTCCTTGCCCTCCAGGCGTTGGAGTCCGCGTTTTGCCACTTCCGCCCGGGAGCCGCACTCGACCAGGTCCCGCCAGCGGATCACCTCGCAGCGGATGAAGCCGCGGGCGATGTCGGAGTGGATCGCCCCGGCGGCATCGAGTGCGGTCTGGCCGCGCCGGAGCGTCCAGGCCCGGGTCTCCTTATCACCGGCGGTGAAGAACGTGACGAGGTCGAGCGCGTCCTTCAGCCGGCCGGCGACCTCGTCCAGCGCCGAGCGGCCGCCTTCCCGGAACGCAGCGGCCTCCTCGTCGTCGAGCTCGGCCAGCTCCTCCTCCAGCGCCAGGTCGATCGTCAGGGACAGCCCCTCGGTGACCGCCTCCGAGCCGTTCGCCACGACCACCATCGGCTTCGTGGTCAACGGGTCGAGCTCCGGCGGCAGCTCCTCGGTGTAGTCGGCGAGCGTACCGCCCGCCTCCACGTGCGCGAGCAGTCGCTCGAGCTCGGCGACCTCCTTGCGCAGCTTCGGATCGCCCGACTTCGCCTGCTGGCGGACCCGCTCGAGCCGCCGCTCGACGTGATCCCGGTCGGCAACGAGCAGCTCGAGCCGCAGCTCTTCGACCTCGCCGGGGTCCCGGACGACCATCAGCAGGGCATCGACCTGCCGCAGGTTCCCGAGCAGCTGCGGCCCCGTTCCCGGAACGTCGACGACTCGGATCGAGGCCGGCGTGATCTTGCGTGCATGCTCGACGGCCGCGACCGGCTCCAGCCGCTCGTCCGCGATCGGCGCCATGCCGACGTGCTCCTTCAGGTCGTGCGCCTGGGCACCGGCGCGCGTCAGCGCGTTGAAGAGCTGGGTCGCCCCCGCCCCCGGCAGGCCGACGATGCCGACCTCGAGCGCCACAGCCGGAGGTCAGGCGCCGAAACCGACGCGGCCTTCGCGGGCGAAGCGCTTCACGTAGACGATCCGCCGCAGCGCCACGGTGTAACGGCCGTCCTCGACGTCCAGTGCGAGCGACCCGTCCTCGCCCGAGGACAGCGCCTGCTCCAGCCGGTCGACCGCACCGGACTCGACCATCGCGCCCATGATCTGGCCGCCGTCGAAGCCGATCTCGATGCGGATGCGCTCAGCCACGGGCGACCAGCTCCGAGAGCACGCCGTGCGAGGACTCCGGGTGGACGAACGCGACCTGCATGCCGAAGAGACCCTGCCGCGGCGAGGCGTCGATCAGCTCGGCACCCTCGCCTTCCAGACGCGCCAGCTCGCCGGGAAGGTCGTCGACCTCGTAGGCGACGTGGTGCATGCCGGGGCCGCGACGCGTCAGGAAGCGCCCGACCGGCGTATCGGCGCCGAGGGCCGCGAGCAGCTCGACGTGGTTCGGCCCGACGCGCAAGGACGCTGCCTCGACTCCCTGCTCCTCCTGCGCCTCCCGGCCCTCCAGCTCGGCCCCGAAGAGCCGCGCGTAGGTGGAGATCGCGTCGTCGAGATCGTCGACGGCGACGCCCAGATGGTGGATGCACTTCGCGGCCATCGACCGCGATGCTATCTCTCAGCGTCGGTGCCAGGCTTCAGCCCGGCTCCGACCTTCCTTCAGCGCACCACGCGAACGGTGCCGACGGTCTCGGCGGCACGGGACTCGGGCTCGATGTCGGCGAGCATCGTGTCGAGCTGGTCCTTGTTCAGCGTCTCATGCTCGAGCAGCGCCTCCGCCAGGCGGTCGAGATGCACCCGGTGCTTCTCGATCAGGCGGATCGCCTCGTGGAACGCCTCGTCGGTCAGATGAGCCTGCTCGGCGTCGCGCAGACGCTTCGTCTCCTCCGAGAGCGAATAGTTGTCCGCCCGCATCGTCCGGCTCGGGACTGCGTCGCCCATGCCGTACTCGAACACCATCGCGCGGGCGAGGTCGGTCGCCTTCTCCAGGTCGTTCGCAGCGCCGTTCGTGACGCGGCCGAAGACGACCTGCTCCGCAGCCCGGCCTGCGAGGAACACCTTCATCATGTCGACCATCTCCTCCTTGGTGCGGAGGAAGCGCTCCTCCATCGGCAGGTTGAGCGTGTAGCCGAGCGCCTGGCCACGGGAGACGATCGTCACCTTGTGCACCGGCAGCGCCTCGCCCATCAGGTACGACATCAGCGCGTGCCCCGACTCGTGGTACGCAAGGATTCGCTTCTCCTTCTCGCTGACCACACGCCGCTGCTGGAGGCCGGCGACGACGCGCTCCAGGGCCGCCTCGAACTCGGCCTGGCCGATGCGGTCGAGGTTGCGTCGACCGGCGAAGATCGCCGCCTCGTTGCAGATGTTGGCGAGGTCGGCACCGGCAAGGCCGGCGGTCTGCCGCGCGAGTGACTGGAGGTCGACGTCGTCGGCGAGCGGCTTCCCGCGCGTGTGCACAACGAAGATCTTCTCCCGGCCGGCGAGGTCGGGCGGGGCGACGAGGAGCTGGCGGTCGAACCGGCCCGGACGGAGCAGCGCCGGGTCGAGGTCCTGGATGCGGTTGGACGCGCCCATCACGACCACCTGTTCGGCGGTCGCGAAGCCGTCGAGCTCGACCAGGAGCTGGTTCAGCGTCTGGTCCTGCTCCCGGTTGAAGCCGTGGCCACTCCTGGCGGCGCCGACCGCATCGAGCTCGTCGATGAAGATGATCGCCGGCGCGTGCTTGCGGGCCGTCTCGAACAGCTTTCGAATCCGGGAGGCACCGAGCCCCGCGAACATCTCGACGAAGGCGGAGGCGCTCTGGGAGTAGAAGCTCGCCCCGGACTCGTGGGCGACGGCCTTCGCCAGCAGCGTCTTGCCGGTGCCGGGCGGGCCGTAGAGAAGGAGGCCTTTCGGAACACGTGCGCCCAGTCGCGCGAACCGCTCGGGGTCTCTCAGGAAGTCGACCACCTCCTCGAGCTCGGCCTTGGCGTCCTCGACCCCGGCGACGTCCGCGAACGACACCGACGTCGTCGAGTTCGGCTGGGTCAGGCTCGGCTTGACCCGGGGCATCAGCTGGATCGTGCGCCAGATCAGGAAGACGAGGATCGCGAAGAACGCGATCGGGAGCCACGTGAGCGCACCCTGAGTGATCTCGTGCGCCAGCGACGCGAGAGGCATGCACCATGCATCGGCAGTGGCGGACCGCTGCATTAGTAGGCTCATGGCATGGAGCTGCCCCTCCCAGCGCACTGGGACCCGAACCGCATCGAGGATGTCCGGCGGGTCCCGTACGAGACCCGCGCCACCGAGGCGACCGCCTGGGCGGACGCACACGACATCGGGACGGCCCGCGAAGACGAGCGGCGGGTGGGTTTGCTGCTCGTCGACTGCCAGAACACGTTCTGTACGCCGGGCTTCGAGCTGTTCGTGCCGGGAGCGCCCGACGACAGCCGGCGGCTGTGCGAGTTCGTCTACCGCAATCTCGGCGCGATCACCCAGATCATCCCGACGCTCGACACGCACCGCGCGCTGCAGGTGTTCCATGCCGCCTGGCTGGTCGACGCGAAGGGGCGGCATCCGGCCCCGTACACCGTCGTTTCGACCTACGAAGTCGAGGCAGGCATCTGGCGCTCGGCGGACCCCGAGGAGCAGGGGAACCTGGAGCGGTACGTCCGCGGCCTGGCGGAACGCGGTCGCTACCGCCTCACCGTCTGGCCGTACCACGCGATGCTGGGCGGAATCGGGCATGCACTGGTCTCGGCCGTCGAGGAGGCGGTGTTCTTCCACTCGGTCGCGCGGAACTCGCCTGCCGCCTTCCAGGTGAAGGGCGAAAACCCCCGCGTCGAGCACTACTCCGTCCTCGGCCCCGAGGTCGGAGGTCGGCGCAACGAGGAGCTGATCGAGCTGCTGAGCTCGTTCGACGCGGTCGCGATCGCGGGGCAGGCGAAGAGTCACTGCGTCGCCTGGAGCGTCGAGGACCTGCTCCAGGACATCCCGGCCGATCGCGTCTACCTGCTCGAGGACTGCACCTCACCGGTGATCGCCACGGGCTCGGTCGACTTCACCGCCGAGGGCAACGAGGCGTTCGCACGCTTCGCCGCTCGTGGAGTCCACATCGTCCGCTCGACGCAGGACATCGACTCCTGGCCGCGCCCGGAGCACTCGCCCCGCGAAGCGGCGGGGGTCTAGGAGACGAGCTCGAGGCGGGTGCCCGGGCGGAAGCGCCGTCCGACCTTGGCCGTCGCGCGGCCGTCGGTGAGCACGATGTCGCCGGTGAAGTCGTTCTCGCCCCGGATCAGGGACGAGCCGACGCCGTAGGCGTCGACCGGCACTCCCGCCTGCTCGAAGGCCCGGATCCGGTCGACCGTGAAGCCGCCCGAGACGACGATCTTCACCGACTCGAACCCATCGCGGTCGAGCGCCTCGCGAACCTTCAGCACCAGGCGCTCGTTCACACCGCGCGGGTCGAAGTCGCCCATCTCGTTCCAGAGCGCCCGGTCGACGAGCTGTCCGGACGTATCGAGCCGGACGCCCCAGAGGTGGTCCTTGAGCGCTCGGGCGACCTCGAGTGACGTCCGAACGGAGTCGTTCTCGAAGTCGACGAGCACGACGATGTTGAAGTCGTCCGGCGCCCACTCGGCGAACTTCGTCGCCGCGAGCACCGTGTTGCCGCCGTAGGCGGCGATCAGCGCGTGGGGGACCGTGCCGATGCCGCGGCCGCCCCACCACGACGACTGCGCGTCGGTGGTGACGCCGATCTCGGCGCCGACGAGCGCCCCGGCGACATGCGCCGCGTACCCGTCGCCGGTCTGAACGCGGTGGTGGTCGTGGCGGGCCGGCATGAAGATGATCGGTTTTCCGGCGGCCGCCTCCAGGACGCGCTTGACGTTGGTCGAGATCAGCGTCCGCCGCGCGAGCACGCCCAGGTAGACGGTCTCGAGGTGCGCGAACAGCGTGTAGTCGCCCTCGACCGTCATCACGGTCTCCCACGGATCGATGCCGTCGCCGTCGAAGAGCGCGTGGACCGTGAGCGCATCCCAGTCCTCGGAGCAGAGCTTCAGGATCGCGATCGCCTCGTCCATTCCACCGAGCACCGCCTGGTGCTTCTGGAACACCTGCATGACCACCCGCGGGTGGCGCCCGTCTGCGAGCAGCGCCGATCGCGTGTGGTTGAAGTACGCGTCCGTGTAGTAGCCCTCCCGCATCTTGTCGACGGGAAGGTCGAAGATCTCGGGCGGGAGCCGCCTACCCTGCTGCCGGGTGTTGAGGACCATCGTGGTCGGCGGCGCGGGTTTCGAGCTCCAGGCAGGCCTCCAGCGCCGCCTGGGCTACCTCGAGCTGTGCGGTGTCGGGCTCGGCGGTCGCGATCCGGTGCTGGAGCTGATGACCGGGCCAGGCGAGCGACCGGGCGACCGGATGGTCGGCGTTCCGAACCATCCACGAGAAGATCTCGGTGGCCGCCGCCACGCTCCCGACGGCCGCGGCCAGCCGCGCAGGGCCGCGCGCGCGATCCGGCGCCTTCGCGGCGAGCGCGGCGCCGGCCGCGGAGGTGAGCAGCAGCGGCCCGATCAGGTGCGACCCGCACCGCTCGTGCTCCTTTCCGCGGGGCTCACCGTGCTCGTACGTCCCGATCGAGATGTGCTCGGCCCCGTGGTAGGCGGCGAGGTCGGAGCCCCGCAACGCCAGCGTCGCCGGCAGGAGTGACAGAGTGCCGCCCAGCAGCTCCCGCAGCGCAGGGCCGAGGTGCGTGGACTTCCGCAACCGCCGAGCGACCACCGCGCTGACGAGCATCGAGCCGAGCACGGCAGGGCGCTCGAACGGCAGCCGTGCCTCCGGGCAGGAGCGCCGGATCCGCGGCAGGAGCGCGAAGGCATCGAGCAGCCGGATCGGCCCGCGGAGCAACGGATTGGTGACGCCGGCGCCGCGCACGCTCTTCTTTCCCGAGGTGACGCGGAGCTCGCCCTGGCCGGTGCGAACCGCCACCGCCCATGAGGTCGGCCCGTGGACCAGCACGCCGTTCAGCAACGCCATGCCGCCGAGGCGAACCTTGTCCTGCTGCTCCGCCATCGCCGTCCAGAGTACCCCGCCCCGCCCTACGCCCGTCACACAACCGGCGCGGTCACGTTTCCCACGCGTGACGACCTTCCGGTTAGGCTCGCGGTGGGGAGGAGGCCGGGCGAACCGAAGTAGCAGGACATGCCTGGTTGCCGCCGACCGACGCGGCCGCCTGGCGCAGGAACTCCACTCCGAGCGCGAGGTCGTCTACAGGAATCCGCTCGTCGGCCGAGTGGATCAGCCGCGCCGCCAGCTCCGGGCTCATCGTGCGCATCGGGAAGAACCCATAGGCGACGGTTCCGAACGCCTCGCGCAGCCAGTGAGAGTCGGTGAACCCCGCGACGCAGATCGGGGCGAGCCGGGCTCCCGGCTCGATCCCGGCGACGAACGACTCGATCGCCTGCCAGAGCGGTGTTCCCAGCTCCGAGCGGGTGCCGCCCTGGCTGTCCCGCCACTCGACCTCGTAGTCGCCCTCGCCGAGCCACGACCGCACGAGCGCGTCCGCGTCCGCCTCCGTCTGGCCGGGCAGGAGCCGGCAGTCGACGGTCACCTCGCAGCGCCCCGGAATCACGTTCCGCTTCTCGGAGGCGGAGATCATCGTCGGCGCGACCGTCATCCCGAGCAACGGCTCGACCATCTCTGCCGCAACCGGGTCGATGGAGCGGGCAAGGGCCAGTGCGCTCGCCACCGGCGGCACGGAGTCGGCCACGGCCTCGAAAAAGCCCGCAGCTTCCGGGATCAGCACCGGCACGGGCTCGAAGGCGCCCAGCCGCTCGATGAGCCCGGCCGCCTTGACGAGCGCGTTGTCGGCGATCGCCGGCATCGACCCATGCCCACTACGGCCCTGGACGTGCAGGACGAACGGGGAGCTCCGCTTCTCGGCCGCGGAGCAGAGGTACAGCACTCGCCCGCCGAGCTCGATGCGATCGCCGGCGCCTTCGTTCACGGCGTAGTCGCAGCGCACCGCATCCGGGTACTCCGCGCACAGCCACTCGAGGCCGTACGTGACGCCCTCGCCCATCTCCTCGTCTGCGGTGGCGGCGAAGATCAGGTCGCCGGCGGGCTCGAACCCGTCCCGCGCGAGCGAGGCGATCGCGACGGCGCTTGCGGCCACCTGGCCTTTCATGTCGAGCGCGCCGCGTCCCCAGACGCAGTCGTCCCGCAGCTCGCCCGACCACGGGTCGACCGACCATTCCGCCGGATCGGCGAGGACGGTGTCCGTGTGCGAGAGCAGCAACAGGCTCGGCCCGTCGCCGCGACCATGGATTCGCGCCACCAGGTTCGCCCGCTCGGGGACACGAGCGTAGAGCTCGCACTCGACACCGAACGGCTCGAGGTACGCACGCAGGAGCTCGGCCGCCGCGGTCTCGTTCCCGGGCGGGTTGACCGTGTCCAGCCGGATCAGCCGCTGGAGCAGCTCGACTGCCTCGTCACGCAGGCTCATCGCTTCTCGCCCGTTACCAGGATGTATTCGCGGGTGAGCGCGCCGTCCGCGATCAGCGCGAGGTACTCGCGGCCGGCGGCCTCGCGCCCGGCGTCGTCGAGGGTGTCGAGCCACGCCTTCAACGGCGGCACCGACGACGCGAGCAGCTGCCAGCACTCCTCGTCCGAGCCGGCGGCGATCGTCGACTCTCCGCGCTCGAACCGAAGCTCGAACTCCGGCAGCAGACCGGTCACGTACTCCTCATCGCTCCACCGGGCCGAGGAGAGCCCCTCGTACTGGGGACGCAACCGTTCATTCAGCCGGAACCACGCGTCGTCGGTCCACGACGTGATCGCGATCCGGGCGCCGGATCGGCAGACCCGGGTCAGCTCGTCGGCGGCATCTTGGTGGTCGGCTGCGAAGATCACTCCAAAGGCGGAAGCCACCGCGTCGAAGCTCGCGTCGGCGTACGGGAGGGCCTGCGCGTCGCCCTCGTCGAACCGGATCGTCAGCCCGGCGCCCTCCGCCGCGGCACGAGCCTTGGTCAGCTGATCCGGCGAGATGTCGAGCCCGACGGCGTCGGCGCCGACGCGCGCAGCGATCAGGGCGACGCCGCCGGTGCCGCACCCGAGGTCGAGAAACCTCTTGCCCGCGCCGAGCTCGAGCCTCTCGACGATGAGCTCGTGGATCGGCGTGAAGGCCTCGGCGATTCGTTCGTAGTTCGCACCGCTCCAGGCGTCGGCCGTGTAGCTCAGTCCGCCCCCTCGATCGCGCGGTTGGTCAACTCGGTGCGCACCTTCCACAGCTCGGGGTAGAGCTTGCGCTGAACGAGCTTGCCGAGCATCTCCACGGGCGTCCCCTGGGTGCCGACGACATCGCCGCCGATGGTCCGCTCGACGACCATGAAGTGGCGCACGCGCCAGGTCGTAGCCCACTCGTCCAGGTCGGTCAGCGCCTCGGCAAGCTGGTACAGGTCCTCGCGCTCGCGGCCCTGCGTGTAGACGTCGGCGAGTGACAGGCCCTCCCGCCGCCGCAGCTCGTGGAACGCCTGCCCGAGCGCCGGTGCGGCGTGCCGCACACGGCCCCAACCCGGCGAGTCGAACCCGCTGCCGTGGCCGAGCACGGGCCGGACGTCGGACGTGTACTCCCATGGGGACATCAGCTCGAGCATGTCGAGGGCGTGCGTGACGAGCTTGAAGCAGAGCGTCGCGCGGCCGAGCAGGCGCAGGGCAGGCCGGATCTCGCCCCGCCCGAGATGCTCGGTCGCGACCTCGATCTCCTCGCCGGCCAGCTT
Organism: uncultured Actinomycetes bacterium; assembly: GCA_963808815.1. Classification (GTDB taxonomy): domain Bacteria; phylum Actinomycetota; class Thermoleophilia; order Gaiellales; family Gaiellaceae; genus DATBLE01. The sequence continues at coordinate 302,820 of CAWEGI010000013.1, forward strand.
CAGCCAGAGCTCCGAGGCCTGGTGCGTCGTCTGGAAGAGGAGCTCGTCATGGTGCGCGCGGTCCGCCGGCGGCTTCTGGAGTGCAAGCAGCTCGTCGGTGCGCAGGTACCGCTCGTAGTCGCTTGCACCCTGCCCCGGCAGGATCGGCTCGAACTCGTCCGCGAGGCCGGTCTGCTCCTGCCTGGACACGCGCTGAGCATACTTCGGGCGTGTCCGACCTGTTCGCAGACGCCGCGGCCAAGCGGACGAGGGACAGCGCTCCGCTGGCCATGCGCCTTCGGCCCGCCTCGCTGGACGAGTTCGTCGGGCAGGAGCACGTGCTCGGTGAAGGATCGGCGCTCCGGCGCGCGATCGAGGAAGACCGGGTCGGCTCGGCGATCTTCTTCGGCCCGCCCGGGAGCGGGAAGACCACACTCGCCAGGATCATCGCGGCGACCACCGGCGCCGAGTTCGAGGAGCTGTCCGCGGTCTCGGCCTCGGTTGCGGACGTCCGCGGCGTGCTGGCCCGTGCGCGCGAGCGCCTGGGCGCACACGGCCACCGGACGATCCTGTTCCTGGACGAGATCCACCGGTTCAACAAGGCGCAGCAGGATGCACTCCTGCCCGCGGTCGAGGAGGGCCTCGTCACCCTGATCGGGGCGACCACCGAGAACCCGTACTTCGAGGTCAACTCAGCGCTGCTCAGCAGGGTGCAGCTCTACGAGCTCGCTCCACTCGAGATCGTCCAGCTCGAGCGGGTGATCGCCCGCGGCGAGGCAGCCCTCGAAATAACGCTCTCGGAGAACCTCCGAACGCTGGTCGCCAGGCGAGCCGGGGGCGATGCCAGAAACGCCCTGAACATCCTGGAGGCGGCGGCCGCCACGGCCGGTGACGAGCCGGTCTCGGAGGAGATGGTCGAAGACGCGGCCCGCAAGCGACCGTTGGTCTACGACAAGGGCGGCGACGCCCACTACGACTTCACCTCGGCGTTCATCAAGTCGATGCGCGGCTCCGATCCCGACGCGGCGGTCTACTACCTGGCCGCGATGCTCGAGGGCGGCGAAGACGCGAGGTTCATCGCACGGCGGATGGTCATCCTCGCCTCCGAGGATGTCGGCAATGCCGACTCGCAGGCGCTCGTCGTCGCGGTCGCAGCAGCGCAGGCGGTCGAGCACGTGGGGCTCCCGGAGGCGCAGCTGAACCTCGCCCAGGCAGCGATCTACCTGGCGCTCGCGCCGAAGTCGAATGCGGTCACCGTTGCGCTCGGCGAGGCCCGCAGGGACGTCCGCGAGATCGGCAACGTCCGGCCGCCGAAGGAGCTTCGCGACGCCCACTACCCCGGCGCGAAGAAGCTCGGCCATGGTCAGGGGTACATCTATCCCCATGACGACCCGGCGGGGTTCGACCTCGACCACCTGCCCGACGAGCTGAAGGGACGGACGTACTACCGGCCGTGAGAGCGCTCGTCCTCCTCGCGCTCGCTCTCGCCCTGGTCGGAGCGACGTCCTCGGCGGCCCCCTCACCATGAACTTCCGTGCATGGGGCCGGGCGGCACAGACGTTCGGCACGCCGTTGATCGTCGAGTTCGGGACCGAGGTGAACGGCTCCTGGTTCCCGTGGAACGGCATGCTCGGACGGGTGGGAAATTGACGCTGAACGCGTACGTATGGGGCGAGCCGGACACGGCGACGGTGGTCTGTCTCCACGGCGTCAGCTCGTACGGCGGCAGGTTCGACGGCCTGGCCGAGCCGCTCGCGGACCGCTACCACGTGATCGCGCTCGACCTGCTCGGACACGGTCATTCGCCATGGCAGCCGCCCTGGGACGTCGACGCCCACCTGCACGCGATCCTGGCGACCGTCCCCGACGGGCCGGCGATCTGGATCGGGCACAGCTTCGGCGGGCGTCTCGCTGCCGAGCTCGCCGCCCGCGAGCCGGACCGGGTCGAGCGGGTAGTCCTGCTCGACCCCGCGTTGCGCGTCCTCCCGCAGGTCGCACTCGACCTGGCGGAGCTCGAGCGCTCCGACGTCTCCTACGCGACCGTCGAGGAGGCCGTGCAGGTGCGCTACGACAACGGCCGGGTCCTCCTCGCGCCCCGCGAGCTGGTGATCGAGTCCGACCGCGGCCACATGGAGCCCGGCCCCGACGGCCGCCTCCGCTACCGCTACTGCAAGAGCGCGGTGATCGCGGCCTGGAGCGTCATGGCGAGCGAACCGCCGGCGCCGGCGAAGGTACCGACGCTGTTCGTGCTGGGCGCCGACTCGTGGCTCACGGTGCCCGACGAGATCGAGAAGTACCAGGCCGCGCTGGGCGATCTCGTCGAGGTGGTGACGGTCCCGGGCGGCCACACCGTCTACTGGGACGCGCTCGAGGAAACGCGCGAGGCGATCGAGGCGTTCTTGCCCTGAGTCGGTCGCCGCCGTGCCCCGACATTGCGGGGCGCGAGCGACTTAGAGGATCCGAGCGCCGAGCGCCGAGGCGACCAGCTCGACCGCGAGCTCCGCGGTCTCGTTCTCGCGGTCGAGGATCGGGTTCACCTCGACGATCTCGAGCGAGCTCATCAGCCCCGACTCGGCGACGAGCTCCATCGCCAGATGGGCCTCGCGATAGGAGAGGCCGCCGCGAACGGGCGTGCCGACGCCCGGGGCGACGTCGGGGTCGAGTGCGTCCATGTCCAGGCTGACGTGGACGAACCCGGGGCCGTCGACCTTCGCGAGCGACTCGGTGATCGCGTGCTCGATCCCGAGGCGGTCGATGTCGCTCATCGTGAAGACGGCCGCGTTCAGATCGCGGAGCAGGCCGCGCTCACCCTCGTCGAGCGAGCGGACGGCGACGATCGCAACACGGCTCGGGTCGACCGACGGGATCCGGAGGCTCGAGCCCCCGAACGCCGGCCCGGCGAGCCCCATCGAGGCGGCGAGCACCATGCCGTGGACGTTCCCGCTCGGGCTCGTCTCGGGGCGGTTCAGGTCGCCGTGGGCGTCGATCCAGAGGACGCCGCCCGGACCTGACCCGTCGACGAGGCCGCCGAGCGTGCCGAGCGCGACCGAGTGGTCGCCGCCGAGGACGAGCGGCATCCTCCCCTCGTCCCGCGCAGCCCTGACCCGTTCGGCGACCTGCTCGCAGGCGGTGAGGATCTCCCGCAGGTAGCGCGTCCGCGTGTCGCCGACGGGCGCAGCCTCGGCGACCGCGGTCAGCACGTTCCCCAGATCGACGCAGTCGCGTCCCAGCCCACGGATCCGCGCCTCCAGCTCGGCGTAGCGGATCGCCGAGGGACCCATGTCCACGCCCCGCCTGCCGGCACCGAGATCGAGGGCCGCGCCGATGACGGCGATCGGTGGAAGCGTTTGTCGTGTTTCCACGTAGGGCAAACTAATGGAGAGTGACCCCCGGCTCGAACTTCGGAACGATCCGCGTCCTACTCGCGGATGACGACAAGCGGTACGCCGCGGCTCTTCGCGTCCTGATCGAGGAGCAGCCCGAACTGACCGTCGTCGCCCTGGCCTACGACGGTTTCGAGACGCTCGAGCTCGCCGACGAACTGGGCGTGGACGCCGTCGTCGTCGACCTGCACATGCCGAACATGGACGGCGTCACGGCCATCCGCAAGCTGCGCGAGGCCCATCCGCTCGTCTGCCTGATCGCCCTCACGGGCGACGAGAGCCCGGCGATCCACGACGAAGCAACGAACGCCGGCGCAGACGACGTCCTCGTGAAGGGCCAGATGCTGGAAGCCCTGGTCGAGCGCCTCAAAAAAGCCCGCGAGCGCTAGTGGCGAAGGCCGGAATCGAACCGGCGACACCGCGTCCAGTTCGCGCTCGCCGGCTCGTCGCCGGCTAGCCTTGACGCCGTTTCTCTCGGCTACACTCCCCCGCGCGGCGAGGTAGCTCAGTCGGTAGAGCACACGGCTGAAAACCGTGGTGTCGCCGGTTCGATTCCGGCCCTCGCCATACGCCCGCCGCGACTGAGCGGCGGGCACGCAACAAAAAGGACGTCCGGGCCGGTGTCGCCGCGCCGCGAACGTCCTGTGGGGGCGAACTTAAACGGCCGGGGTTCCGGCGTCAAGCGGCCGGTTCAATCGGCGACGTGAATCGTCAGGCGCTGGCCGGCGCGGATCGCGAACATCTCCGCGGCGTTGCCGTCGGTGATCGCGACCGCGATGTTCTCGTACGAGTCCTCGTAGAGGATGATGTCGCCGGGGCGGGCGTCGGCGAACGCGCGGGCGGCGATCGCGTAGTAGCGGTCGACGCCCAGGTCGAGCTCGACGCGGCGACCGGGAACGACTCCTGCCCGCTCGAGGTCCGCCCGTGACAAGTTGAGCTGGACGTTCCCGTAGCGGTCGACGTAGAGAACGGTGGCGCCGATCCTGGACCCGCCGACCTCCGGCTCGGGCAGCTCGAGGCGGGTGAGCGAGTCCGGGTCGACCGTCGGGCCGAGCTCCGCCGGGTCGAGGCCGAGGGCCAGATGGGCCGCGGCAGGCGCGAAGACGTCGCGGCCGTGGAACGTCCTCGAGACCGGATCGAGCATGTATCGCGGGTCGTTCAGCTGCCAGGCGTCGGCGACACCCCCCTGCTTCTCGGCGGCGGGAACGAGCAGGCCGTTGTCGGGCCCGACATAGATCCGCCCGGAGGTGTCGCGCACCGCGAGTGCTCGCCGGTCACTGCCCACTCCCGGGTCGACCACGGCGAGGTGCACGCCCTCCGGCATATAGGGGATCGTGTTCGCGAGGACGAGCGCGCCCTGAAGCACCGCAAGCGGCTCGATCCCGTGGGTGATGTCGATGATGGTCGCCTCCGGCGCGATCCGGGCGATCACGCCGTGGCACGTTCCGACGAAATCGTCCCGGAGTCCGAAGTCGGACAGGAACGTGATGAACACGGCAGCAGGCTACTCCGACGCGGCGACGGCGGCGACCAGGCCCTCGACGTCCGGTGTCTCTGCCTCGGCCGCCACCCGCAGCCCCGCGGCCCGCGCGGCCGCCGTCGTCTCCGGGCCGATCGAAACGACAGGCAGCGCCGGATTGGCAGCCGCGAGCGAGAGCGCGGCCGACGGAGAGGCGACGACGGCGAGGTCGCCCTCGATCGCGGCCGAAACCGGCCGGGCCCGGTACAGGACGACCACGTCCGCGGCCAGCTCGTCGGCGAGCAGTGATCGTGCTCCCTCCGCGCCGGCGAAGAGCACCCGGCCTGCCGGACGCGGCAGCTCGGCAAGAAGGCCCTCCTGGGTGGACACCGCTGGAACGAGATCGACCTCGCCCCAGGCCTCGGCCGTCGCCCGCCCGACAGCCGCGACCCGAGCCGCTCGCCCGCGGGCCCGCCGGCGGAGCTCCCGGGCACCGGTCGCGCTCGTGAGCACGAGCCAGTCGTACCCGCTGAGGTCGACCGGGCCCGTCTCCACCACTTCGATCTGCACCAACGGTCGGACGTCGACCGCGTAGCCGAGCGCGCGCAGCCGCACGGCGAGCTGCTCGTTCCGCCCTTCCGGACGGGTCAGGACGATCGTGCGGCGAGCCGTGCGAGCTCCTCTCCGAGCGCGACCGGGTCGTCCCCCGAGCGGCGCACGATCCAGCGTCCGTCCTCGTCGGCGACGAGGGCGGCGAGCATCGATCCGTCGTGGTGCGCTGCGACCGGCGCGAGACACCCTCCCCCGACGGCGGCGATACAGAGCACGCTCCGCAGCGACCCGCCTTCGGGTCTCCGGGTCGTCGACCGCCTCGACGAGAGCCTCCTCCCCGGCACGGACCTGGACGGCCAGCGCTCCCTGGCCCGCCTCGGGGAGGATCTCCGCCGGGTCGAACCGGTGTCCGACCTCGGCGGCAAGACCAAGGCGATCGAGCCCGCAGGCCGCGAGGACGACGGCGTCGAGGTTCCGTTCGCCGCGCTTGCGCAGCCGGGTGTCGATGTTCCCGCGCAAGGGCTCGATCGAGAGTGTGGGCTCGAGTGCGAGCAGCTGGGCCCGGCGCCGCGCCGAGGCCGTGCCGACGCGCATCCCCGGGCGAAGCTGGATCGCGCCGCAGAGCGCGTCGCGCGGGTCGTCGCGCACGAGGTAGGCGCCGACGGCCAGCCCGGCCGTGTCACTCGAGGTCATGTCCTTCGCGGAGTGGACGGCGGCGTCGATGCGCCCGTCGAGCAGGGCCTCCTCGAGCTCCTTCACGAAGACGCCGCGGTCGCCGATCTCGCCGAAGGGGCTACGTCGGTCGCGGTCGCCGGCGGTCGTGATCGGCACGAGCGCGATCTCCCGCCCCGGGGCACGGAGCCGCTCGGCGACCAGCGCGGCCTGCGTCAACGCGAGCCGGCTGCCGCGGGAGCCGAGCCGGAAAAGCACTACTCGTCGGGGTCGCGCAGGTCGAACAGGTGACGGACGGCCTGGGCGTAGCCGCCGCCGTCGGCCCCGGCGGCCGCCTCCTTCAGCCGAACCGTCGGCGGATGGAGCAGCTTGTTGACGATCTGCGCCGTGATCGAGTCGACCGCCTCCTCCTGCGACTCGGAAAGCCCGAGGCGCCCCCGCACGCGCGCCAGCTCACCCGCGCGGACCTCCTCCGCCCACGCGCGCAGCGACGCGATCGCGGGGACGACCTCGCGGGATGCCTGCCATTCACGGAAGCCCTCGGCTTCCTCTGCCACGATCGCCTCGGCACGCGCCGCCTCACGACGGCGTCCGGCAAGGCTGGAAGCGACCACCGACTCGAGGTCGTCGATGTCGTAGAGGTAGCACGCGTCGAGCTCGTGGATCGCCGGATCGAGGTCGCGCGGCACGGCCAGGTCGATCAGGAACAGCGGTCGCCCCTTCCGGCCACGGAGCGCCGCCTCCACCTCGTCGCGCAGGAGCACCCAGCCAGGCGAGCCGGTCGACGAGACGACCACGTCGATCTCCCCGAGCGCGGCGGCGGCGCGCTCGAGTCCGATTCCCTCGCCGGCGAAACCGGAAGCGAGCTCGGCGGCGCGTTGCGGCGAGCGATTCGCGACGAAGGCGATCGAGGCGCCACGCGCGGCGAGGCTGCGCGCGGCGAGCTCCGCGACGTGACCGGCCCCGACGAGCAGCACCCGGCACCCGTCGAGCCGGCCGAACACCTGCTGGGCCAGTGCCGCCGCGGCCGACGAGACCGAAGCTGGGCTCTCGGCGATCGCCGTCTCGGCGCGCACCTTCTTGCCTGCGTGCAGCGCCTGGCGGAAGAGCCGGTCTAGCACCGGTCCGGTCGTGCCGGCCTCGAACGCCGCCCGGACCTGGCCGAGGATCTCGCCCTCGCCCGGAACGAGCGAGTCGAGGCCGGCGGCGACCCGCAAGAGGTGGAGAGCTACAGCCTCGTCCGCCAGCCGGTAGACGACCGCGCGCAGCTGCTCGCCCGCCAGGCCGCTGATCGACTCCAGGACGGCGAGGGCCCGCTCCTCCGCATCCTCCCCGACGAGATAGAGCTCCGTCCGGTTGCAGGTCGAGAGACACACTGCCTCGCCCTCCGTGGCGAGGGACGCCGCGAGCTCCCCCGCCTGCGGCAACGGCACGAAGGCCCGCTCCCGGACGGCGACGGACGTACCACGGTGCGAGAGCCCGACCAGCGTCAGTGTCACGAGAAGTGGTTCACCTGGAGTCCGAGGCGGGCGACCGCTACGAGCGCGAAACCGGCGAGCGCCAGGTAGGCGGCGCGGCGGCCGTGCCAGCCTGCCTCGTAGCGCAGGACGAGATAGCCGCCGTAGACCGCCCAGGTCCCCAGCGTGACGGCCATCAGCGCGTCGACCGAGGCGCCCTGGTCTCTGAGGCGAACGAGGCCGGCGACGATCCCGGCGGTCAGCGCGGGCAACGCGACGAGGATCGTGCGACTGGTCAGGGTCTCGAGCGTGAGCAGCGACGGGGCCCGGCCGAGCAGCGCCGCGGGCCGGTGACTCTTCAGCCGGCGCTCTTGCCACAGATACAGGCCCGAGAGGGCGGCCGCGAGTGTGAAGGCGGCGAACGCAAACGAGAGCAGGCCGACGTGGATGATCAGGAACGTGGTCGAGTAGCCGCTCGTCTTGTCGCCGCCGATGCCGCCGCCGAGCCGCGCGAGCACGAGCAGCCCGGCCGCGAGCGGCATCACGGCGAGGCCGAGCAGCCGGTAGCGGCTGCGGCAGCCCCAGACCAGGTACACGCTGACCACCAGCCAGACGAACAGGTTCAGCGAACCGGCCCACGTCGACCATGGGAACCCGTCTGCGCGTGCGGCCTCGACGACGAGCAGCGCTGTCTGGAGGAGCCACCCGAGTCGGACGCCCCAGGTGGCGACCCGACCGGCCGGCCCTGGACGCCTCGCGTCCACGGCATACGCGATCGCCGCGGCGGCGTACGCCAGGAAGGCGAACCCGAAGAGGTACTCAGCCATCCGCCCGCTTGCGCGCCAGGTCGGTCAGCTCCCCCACCTCGCGCTCGAGCCGCGCGAGCTTCAGCGCCATGATCAGAAAGTAGACGAGCACGAATGCGAACACCACCAGGTAGGCGGCGGCGACGTACTTCTCCTCGTTGCTCATCGGCCGGCCTCTGGCCGATGAGTGGGGAGGGGTCTGTGGGGGAAACATGGTTTCCCCCACGCGAGCGAGCCGAAGGCGAGCGAAGTCACGCCAGCAGCTCCCGGAGCTCCTTCAGGCGCGCGTCGAGGCGTTTTCCGGCGAGCTCGAACTGGTAGAGCGCCGCGAACAACGCCAGCATCGCGGCCAAGCAGACGCAGAAGGTAAAGAACTGCGAGCCGGCCATCTGCGGCCCGTGGCGGTTGAACGCGACCGGATGGATGTACTGGTTCGCCAGCCGGATCGCGAGGAAGCTGATCGGGATCAGAACGACCCCGAACAGCGAGTAGACGGCGCAGAGATTCGCCCGCTGCGGTCCGGCTTCGACCGAATACCGGAGCATGAAGTACGCCGAGTAGAAGAGGAAGAGAACGAGGAAGAGCACGAGCTGCCGCTCGCTCCAGAGCCACCAGTGGCCCCAGCGGAACTTCGCCCAGAGCGAGCCGGTGAGCAGCGTCATCGCGCCGAAGATGACGCCGAGATGGATGGCGACGTAGCTCTCCAGATCCGCCCCAGGCTTGCCCTTCCACAGATGGACGAGCCCCTTCCAGGCGCCCCACCCGAAGCACGCGTAGGCAGTCAACGCGATCGGGACGTGGAAGTAGAAGATCTTCTGGTTGAGGCCGTCCTCGTCGACCGGCGCGTAGAAGAACACGAGCGCGATCGCCGTCGGCACCAGCACGGCGGCGAGCGTCGCTGACAGCGCGAGCTGGTTATTCCGTAACGACGTACTCAAAGGAGGCCCAGGAGATGATCGCAAAGACCGCGTCGTAGAGAGCGAGAAACCCCAGGTAACGAGCGGGTTCGTCCACCACGCTCGCCCCCACGCCGCCGATCACGATCGGGATCGCGAGCGGCAGGAACAGCAGCGGCAGGAGCAGCTCGCGCGCACGCCCGGCGACCGCCATCGCCGCCAGCACGGTGCCGACCGCGCAGATCCCGAGATCGGCCAGCGCCACGCCGGCGACCGTCGCCCCGTCGATGCCGGAGAAGAAGAGCGCGAACGCCGGCAGCGCGACCAGTTCGGCGACGACGAGGAACCCGAGCATCGAGACCGTCTTCGCCAGCCAGATCGCGCTGCGGTCGCATGGAGCGAGCAGCAGCCCGTCGAGCAGCCGCTGCTCGCGCTCGGCGACGAACGCGCGGGTCAGGCCGAGGAGCGCCGTGAAGACGATCGCCACCCAGAGCAGCCCCTTCGCGGCAAGGTCGGAGCTCCCGGACGGCAACGCGAAGTGGAAGACGACGAGCGCGGCGACGACAAAGAGCAGCATCGCGGGGACGACGCTGCGTGCCCGGAGCTCCAACCGGAGGTCCTTGCGCGCGAGCGTGGCCACGTCGGCGAAGTAGGCACTCATACGAATGCGAGCCGCTGAGAAGAGAGCGGCTCGAGCCGCGCCGGGTCGTGGGTCGAGACCACGAAGGTCGCGTTCGCCCGTAGCTCGCCGAGCTCTCGGTCGAGCAGCGTGGCGCCCTCCTCGTCGAGCGCGCTGAACGGCTCGTCCAGCACGAGCAGCTCGGGGTCGTGCAACCACGTCCGGCAGAGCGCGAGCCGCTGGAGCATCCCGCGCGAGAACGAGTCGGCGCGCTGGTTACGAGCATCCCAGAGCCCGAAGCGCTCGAGCAGCATGCCGATCCGCTCGCGGCGCTCGGGCACGCGGTACAGCCGGCCGTAGAGGTCGAGGTTCTCGAGCGCCGTCAGCTCCTGGTAGACCAGCGGCTCGTGGCCGAGAAAGCCGATTCGCTCGCGCCGAACGTCGACGTCGAGCTCGCCCGCGGTGGGCACGAGCAGTCCCGCGATCAGCCGCAGCAGCGTCGTCTTCCCGGAGCCGTTGGGGCCCGTGAGCAGCAGGAAGGAGCCGCGCTCGACGTCGAGGTCGAGGTCGCGGATCACGTGCTTCGCGCCGAACGTGCGGCCGAGCTTGCGCGCCGCGATCACTGGACGAGCACATCCGCGAGGACGAAACCGAAGAAGGTGACGCTGATCACGCCGTTCATGGTGAAAAAGGCGGCGTCGAGGCGACGTAGGTCACCCGGGTGGACGAGCGAGTGCTCGTAGGAGAGGAGACCGGCGACGACCGCGACCCCGATCCAGTACAGGAGACCGACGTCGAGTCCGGCGCCGGCTGCCGCCAGCAGCCAGACGGTGAGCAGGTGCAACACCCGCGCGCCACGGAAGACGCCGCGCTCGCCCCAGCGGGTCGTCCACGAGTGCAGGCCCTGCGCCCGGTCGATCTCGACGTCGAAGAGCGAGTAGAAGAGGTCGAACCCGGCGACCCAGCACGCGACGGCGCCGCCGAGCGCCCAGGCCTGCCAGGGCAGGTCGCCGCGGATCGCGATCCACGCCCCCATCGGGGCGAGCCCGTCGACGGCGCCGAGCCACAGGTGGGCGAGCCAGGTGACGCGCTTGAGGTACGGGTAGACGACGAAGCCGGCCACCGGGATCGGCCACAGCCAGCGGCAGATCGGGTCGAGCTGCCAGACCGCGACCAGGAACAGCGCCAGCGAGGCGAGACAAAAGAGGATCACCTGCGTTCGGGTGAGCCGGCCGGCAGGCAACTCGCGCCCGACCGTCCGCGGGTTGCGCGCGTCGATCTCCGCGTCGATCAGCCGGTTGAGTGCCATCGCCAGCGACCGCGCGCCGACCATCGCCACCGTGATCCAGACGAGGTCGTGCGTGCTTGGAACGGCGTCGACCGCCAGGAAGGCGCCGACGTAGGCGAACGGCAGCGCGAAGACGGTGTGCTCGATCTTGACGAGCGAGGCGAACCGCCGCGGGTACGCCACGACCGTGCTCATGAGCCGCCTTCTAGCTCATGAGCACGGTGGAGGGGGCCAGGGGAAACCGGGAGGTTCCCCCATGAACATCGGCCTCTAGAAGAAGGGGGCGAGCCGAAGGCAAGCGACGTGCTCACGTCTGCTCGTGTCCCGACCGCGTGTCGCCGGCGAGCAGCTGGAGCGCGTGGGCGAGCGCAGGCTGCAGCACCGCGAAGCCGTCGCGGCAGCCTCCGGGCGAGCCGGGCAGGTTCACGACCAGCGTCGAACCGCACACGCCGGCGGCGCCGCGCGACAACAGTCCGTGCGGCGTCTTCGCAATCGAGTCGGCGCGAAGCGCCTCGGCGATCCCGGGTGCAGCGCGATCGAGCACCTGCAGGGTCGCCTCGGGGGTGACGTCCCGCGGGCTGAGCCCCGTACCCCCCGTGGTGAGCACCAGCTCCGTGTTGTCGGCGAGGGCAACGATCGCATCGGAGATCGCGTCCCGCTCGTCGGGAACGACCCGTCGCTCGACCTCGAAGCCCTCCGCGGAGAGCAGCTCGCCGAGGACGTCGCCGCTGCGGTCCTCGCGTGTCCCCTCTGCCACCCCGTCCGAGACGGTCAGGACACCGGCCCTCACACCTGCTCCTTCGTCTTCTCCAGCAGCCGCACGCCCTCGATGATCATCTCCTTGTCGATCGCCTTGGCCATGTCGTACACGGTGAGCGCGGCGACCGACGCGGCGACCAGCGCCTCCATCTCGACCCCGGTTTGTGCCGTTGTTTCGACAGCCGCCTGAATCTCCACCGAGTCCTCTCGAACATCGACCGACAGGTCGATGTTCGACAAAGGAAGTGGGTGACACAGCGGGATCAGGTCGGCCGTGCGCTTGGCGGCCATCACGCCGGCCAGCTGCGCGGTCACGAGCGCGTCGCCCTTGGGCAGCTCGCGGAGGCTGCGGGCGGTCTCCGGTGCCATACGCACGGACGCCGCAGCGACGGCCCGGCGCCTGGACAGCGGCTTGCCGCCGACGTCGACCATGCGGACGCCGCCGGCCTCGTCGACATGCGAGAGGTCGCCCATTGCAGGGCGATCGTAGCTAGCTCTGTTGCTTTGCCCGGCGCCGACCGGGCTCTGCCGGGCCGGCTGCCGACTAAGTGAAGGCCGAGACCCGGTCGAGGTCGGCGAGCTGGAGGTCGAGCCAGTCCGTCAGGTCGTGCTCGTGCACATGCGCCCGGATGGACTCGGCCCGCGAGCGGCGCTCGTCCTCCGGGAGCGAGAGCGCTTCGTGCAGCGCCTCCGCCTGGCCGGCGACGTCGAACGGGTCGACGGCGACGACCCACGGCGCCAGCTCTTCGTACGCACCGGCGTTTCGGGAAAGGACGACAACGCCGTCCCGGTGGTTGACGAGCGGCGCCTCCTTGGCGATCAGGTTCAGCCCGTCGGAGACCGCGTTGACGAACAGGACGTCGTACTGCGTGTATGCGGCGACGGAGCGCGGAAAGGCGTCGCGCACCTCCAGCACCACCGGGTCCCAGCCATCCCGGGCGAAGCGATCGTTGACCTCACGCGCGGCGGCGCGGATCTCGTCCAGATAGGCCGCGTACTGCGGGATGTCCTGCCGCGACGGGTCGAGCAGCGCGAGCATCCCGACCCGCCCCTGCATTTCCGGATGCTCGGCGAGGAACACCCCGAATGCCTGGAAGCCGCGGACGATGTTCTTGGACGGATCGGTGCGATCGACCCTCAGGATCAGCCGATCGCTGCGGATCCGCTCGAGATCGCGCGCCTGGGCGAGCACGTCGGCGCGGCCGGCCAGCTCGTCGAACTCGGCGGTGTCGACCGAGATCGGGTGCGCGGTCACAAGGGTGCTGCGCCCGGCGTACTCGACCGTTTCCGCGTCGACGTCGACGTCGGCGCCAAGAACAGCCTCGACCGAAGCGAGGAAGTTCTCGCGCCAGCGTTGTGTGTGGAACCCGACCACGTCGTTTGCCAGCAGTCCTTCGTGGATCGCGCGGGAAGCCTCGTCCGGCAGCACGGCCCAGGCAGCCGGGTCAGGCCAGGGGATGTGTACGAAGTGCGCGAGCCGAGCCTCGAGGTACTCCGCGCGGACGAGCGGCGGCGCAACGTACAGGTGGTAGTCGTGGAACCACACCGGCCGGTCGGTGTCCGTGGCGAGCTCCTCGATCACCGCGCGGGCGATCCCTTCGTTCACACGCCGGTAGCTCTCCCAGGCCTCGTCGAGACGAGGCTCGCCGGCGAGCTCCCACAGCCCGTGCTGCAGAAACCAGAGCGCAGGGTTGGCGAACTGGTTGTAGAAACGGTCGAAGTCGACGGGGTCGTGAGTGACGAGCCGAAGGCGGTACGGGGAGCCGTCGCGACCTGTCTCGTCGAAAGCACCGCGCGCCTCGGCAGCAACGGCGCGGTCCTCATCCGTCATGGCGTTGGCGATCCAGGTGATCTCGTGGCGGGAAACGAGAGGGCCGAGCGCCGTGACGAGCCCGCCGCCTCCGCGCCGGACGGTCCGGCCCTGTGCGTCCCGCCCGTAGGTGACCGGAGCGCGGTTGGAGACGACGATCAACCGCCGGCGATCCGCACCCATCTAACGACCGCTGTCCGGATTGCGCGGCCGGTTCGCCAGTCTCACCCGCACGGTCTGACGCGAGCCGTCACGCACGATCGTCACGGGCACGGTCTGGCCGGGACGGAGCTGTTCGGTCACCGCCCGGACGACGTCTGATGCACTTCTCACCGGGCTGCCTCCGATCGAGACGACCACATCCCCTCCGTACGTGAACGCCGAGCCGTTGAAGTCGCGCTGCTCGGCGCCGCCGCGCAGGCCGACGCGCGCGCCCGGGCTGCCCGGCCTCACGGACGTGATCACCGCGCCGTAGCGCACCCGGTAGCCGTACTGCCTGGCGATTCCGGGCGTGAGGTCCTCCGACGTGATCCCGACGTACGCGTACGCGACCTTCCCCGTCGCGACCAGCTCCCGCATCGATCGGCGCGCAGCGTTGATCGGCACGGCGAAGCCGACGCCCTCGGCATTGCCGCTGTCGCTGCGGATCTGGGCGTTGATCCCGATCACGCGGCCGGCCGCGTCGAACAGCGGGCCGCCGGAGCTGCCGTGGTTGATGGGCGCGTCGACCTGGATCGCGTCGACGAGGTTGTAGCGGGAGGTCAGCGACTCGATAGAGCGCTGCGTCGCCGACACAACACCGACGGCAAGCGAGTTCTCGTTCCCGAACGGACTGCCGATCGCCGCCACGGGCTGGCCGACGACGACGCGGCTGGAATCGCCGAGCGGCAGCGGCGTCAGCTCGTGCGCCTTCGGGTCGATGCGGAGGACGCCGACGTCGTCGAACACGTCCCAGCCCACGATCGTGGCCTTGACGCGGTCGCGGTCCTGAAACTCGACGAAGACGTCGCCGGCAGGCCGGACGTTGCCGTCACCCTCGCCCGCGGTCGTGATCACGTGCGAATTGGTCAGGATCAGCCCGTCGGGCGAAACCACGAAGCCCGAGCCCTGAGAGGCACTGGTGTTGTTGCCAGATGAGAACACAGCGTAGAGGGTGACCACGCCGGGCGAGCGGCGCGCGTAGACCCGGGCCGGGTCGAAGACACCCGCGACTGCCGGCCGGACGGAGGCAGCGGCCGCCTGGGCGGGTGCCGTCTCCTGGAGGACGACGGTCTTGCGATCGCCGTGAAGCCACCCTGCAGTCCCAGCCACGATCAAGACCAGTGCGCCGCCGACGACTGCAGCACCGAGGGCGAGCACCCCGCTGTGGAAGCGATGTTGCACTCTCGTCACATTAGCCGCCAGAGTTGTTGTCCATACTGGCAGCAAATGCCTACACAGAGAGAGCGGCTCGCTTGGGCCGCCGGAGTCTTCGAAGGGGAAGGATGCGTCACGGAGGTGAACGGACGTTTCGCTCTCATGGTCAGCAACACCGACCAGTGGGTGATACGACGCTTTCACTCGATTATCGGGTGCGGGCATGTGTACGCGCCTTATCGCAATTCCGAGAACGACGGACATCGACGAAAGCCATTCCGGACCTGGTCGGCTTTCGAGGAGGATGTGTTCGACGCGTTCCAATCCATGTGCCGCTGGCTGTCCAACCGCCGCCTCGAACGCGCACTTGAGCTGACCGGAATCCGATTTCCCGGGAAAAGACTTCTGATCTAGTTCCGCATCGGTTCCGCAATACGGCTCTCCGCAGGCAACCGCAGCCGAAAAACCGTCCTTCCTCGTTCCGACTCGAGCTCCAGCGCTCCGCCCATCGCCATGGCCAACTCCCGCGCGATCGCGAGACCGAGCCCGCTACCCGAGGCGCGCGGCCCGTCGCCCCGGTAGAACCGCTCGAAGACCTGGTCGGCGTCCTCGCGCGCGATCCCGGGGCCATCGTCCTCCACCTCGAGCAGGCCGTCTCGCACACGCACCTCCACACGCGTTCCCTCGGGCGTGTGCACGAGCGCGTTTTCGACCAGCGCACGGCCGATCTGCAGGACACGCTGCTCGTCACCCATGACCCACCCGCTCTCGGAAGCGTCGAGTTCCAGCGGGCGGCCGCCGGCCGCCGAGCGCGCCGTGAACTCGTCCACGACCGTCCCGGCGACCTCCCCGAGATCGACCGGCTCGCGCCGCACCTGCAACCGGCCCGCGTCCGCCCGCGAGAGGTCGAGCAGCTCGGTGGCCAGCTTGGCCAACCGGTCGACCTGCTCGGTCATCGTCGCGAAGAACTCACGGCGCGTGGCCTCGTCGAGCTCCTCGTCGCTCAGGAGCTCGAGGAAGCCGCCGAGGGCGAACACCGGCGTGCGCAGCTCATGCGACGCGTTCGCGATGAACTCGCGGCGGGCATGGTCGAGCTGGGCGAGCCGAAGACGCATCCGGTCGAGGGCCCTCGCGAGCTCGCCGACCTCGTCTGCTCCGGAATCGGTGATCGGCTCGTCGAACCGCCCCGCGGCGATCTCCTCCGCAGCGGCTTCCAGCCGCCGCAGACGCCGCGCGAACAGCCACGCCCCCGCATACCCGAACACCAGCGCGACCACGAGAGCGAGCCCGCCGGCCAGCAGGAGCCGCTCGCGGGCGACCCGAGCGGTCGCCTCGGCCTCGTGCAGCGACGAGGAGACCAGCACGACGGACGCTGATCCGGGCACCGGCGCCGCGGCCTCGGCAAACCGCTCGCCGTCGTGCGTGGTCGTGCCGGTCCGGCCGGTGCGATGCTCGGCCGCCCGCAGCGCGATCGGGTCGCGCTGGACGTCGCTCGAGCGGAAACCCTGCGAGTCGCCGGCGACCACGAGTGCGGTCGGCGGCCCCACCGCGTCGTACACGACCACCCGCGCGTTCGCGCTCGCGGACGCGGCTTCGACGAAGTCCGGCCACCGGAACCGGTCGGCCGGCAGCTCGCGGGCGATGCCCGGCGCCGCGCGGGCGAGCGCGGAGACGCGCGCGTCCACCAGCCGGTTCTCCAGGGACGGGACGACGATCAGGTAGACGAGCGTCCACGCTCCGGCGAGCACGACCAGGAGGGCAAGCGCGAGGCGCGCGCCCACCCCGCTGAACGCCTTGCTCACGGCTCGCGGAAGCGGTACCCGACGCCGCGCACGGTCAGGACGAACTGCGGATCGCGTGGATCTCGCTCGAGTTTCTCGCGAAGGTGGCGGACGTGGACGTCGATCGTGCGCGGCTCCCGATACTGGGACCCGCCGCGGATCGCCTCCAGCAGCGCCTGCCGCGAGAACACCCGGCCCGGGCGGCCCGCGAGCGTACGCAGCAGCTCGAACTCCACGTAGGTGAGCTGAACCGACCGCCCGTCGAGCTCGACCAAGCGGCGGCCGGGGTCGATGGTCAGTCCCTCTGCCTCGATCACCTCCTCGCCGGGCGGCTGGTGACGCGGGGCCGACGCGCGTCGCAGCAGCGCCCGCACGCGGCTCCGGAACTCGCGGATCGAGAACGGCTTCGTGATGTAGTCGTCCGCGCCGAGCTCGAGCCCGACCACCTTGTCGAGCTCGTCGTCACGCGCCGTCAGCATCACGATCGGCACGGAGCTGCGCGCCCGGAGCCTCTTGCAGACCTCGAGCCCGTCCAGCCGCGGCAGCATCACGTCAAGCACGACGAGGTCGACGGGCTCCGAGGCGAAACGGGCGAGGGCCTCGTCCCCGTCGCGCGCCTGGATGACGCGGTATCCGTCGCGCTCGAGCGGATAGGTCAGGAGCTTCTGGACCGACTCCTCGTCGTCGACTAGCAGGATGGTGGCTGAATCCGGCATCAGAAGCCGACCGAGGGACGCGCGTACTATAGCCCGGCTATCGCCACCGAAGCGCCAGTCAACCGCCCCCGGCGGCGCCGGCGCGGATCGCCCGAGCGTCCCGTCAACGGCCGCCTGTACCGCGGGACGTGGCTGCTCGTCGGGTTGCCGCTGCTCATCGCCGCCTTCAGCGTCCAGCGCACCGACCGGCTCGCGCTCGCAGCGCCGACCACGCCGGCCACACAGTTCGACGGGTCATCCGCGCTCGCCCTCGCACAGGAGCTCTCGCGCCTGTACCCGGACCGCGCGCCCGGATCCTCGGGTTCGCTGGGTGCGAGCCGCTGGCTGATCGACAGGATGCGGCTCTACTCGTACGTCCCTCAGGTGGACGCGTTCGAGGAGACGATCCCGGGACGGGGCCGGACGCTTCTCCGAAACGTGTCGTTCGCGACGGGCCCCGCAGACGCCGACGCGATCGTGGTGATGGCCCACCGCGACGACTCCGGTCTGGGCGCCGGTGCCAACGACAACGCCTCCGGCACCGCTGCGCTGATCGAGTTGGCACGCGCGTACGGGCGGCCGGCCGGCGCACCCGCGCAGGCCTCCGGGCCGAACCACCAGCTGATCTTCCTCTCCACCGACGGCGGCGTGTTCGGCGGCCTCGGAGCCAGGCGGTTCGTCGAGCGCTACCCGGACCCGAGCCGGATCGTCGCGGTCGTCAACCTCGACTCGATTGCCGGTCGAGGGCCTCCGCGCGTGGAGATCGCGGGTGACGAACCGCGCTCGCCCGCGGCGAGCCTCGTCGCGACGGCGGCGGCCCGGATCGCAGAGCAGACCGGCTCCGGGCCCGGCAGGACCAGCGCTCTCGGCCAGCTCACCGACCTCGGCTTCCCGTTCAGCTTTTACGAGCAGGCACCGCTCGTCGGACGAGGCGTTCCGGCGATCACGCTGACGACCGCCGGCAACCGCCCGCCGGCGTCGTTCGGCGACACTCCCGGGCGGCTCGATGCCAATCGCAAGCAGCTGACCGACATCGGCAGCGCCGCCCAGGACCTGATCGGCTCGATCGACGAGTTCGGCCTCGTCGACGGCGGCCGCAGCTACGTCTATCTCGGCCAACGCCTCGTTCACGGTTGGGCGATCGAGCTGGCGCTGGTGGCCATGCTCGTGCCGTTCGCGGTCGCCGCCGTCGACCTGTTCGCTCGCTGCCGCCGCCGCCGGATTCCGGTGCTGCCCGCGCTCAGGGCATGCCGGAGCAGGCTCGGCGTCTGGCTCTGGACCGGCCTGATGTTCCTGTTCCTGGGCGCCCTCGGCGTGTGGCCGGACGGTGCCGCCGCTCCTCTGAACCCGGAGACGCGGGCGGCGACTCACTGGCCGGTGCTCGGAATCGTCCTCCTCGGAGTGCTGGCGCTACCCGCCTGGCTGGTGTCACGCGCGCGGCTCGCGCCGCGGCGACCGGCAACCGCCGAGGAGGAGCTCGCGGGACACACGGCGGTCATGCTCGTGCTCGGTCTCGTCGCGCTGCTCGTGGTCGCGACCAACCCCTTCGCCCTCCTCTTCTTGCTCCCCTGTCTACACGTCTGGCTCTGGCTCCCCCACATGCGGAACCGGACGCCCGGCGCGCGGCTCGGGCTGCTGCTCGCGGGATTCGTCGGGCCCTTCATCCTGCTCGGGTCGATGATGTTCCGCTTTGGCCTGGGGCTCGACGCTCCCTGGTACCTTGTGGAACTGGCGGCCGTCGGCTACATCCCGACTGTGGCCCTCTTTCTCGTCCTCTGCTGGCTGGCAGGGGCGGCCCAATTGACCGCAATCGCACTCGGACGATACGCGCCCTATCCCTCGGCGGCCGAGCGGCCCCCGCGCGGGCCCATCCGGAACACCATTCGAGTCGCCGTTCTCACGGTCGGCGACCGAAGGCACCGACGAACGTCGGCCGACGAGGCTGCGGAGGCCTGATGCGCCGCGTCGCCCGCATCGCCGGGTCGCTGATGATCGTGGCCGGCGTTGCCGCAGTCGCCTGGGTGGTCGTCGTCTGGCAATGGCAGGACCCGTTCACCGCCCTGTACACGAAGTACCAGCAGCACAAGCTGGCGGCGAAGTTCGCCCACCGCTTCGCCGACTACCGCCCGCCCGCCTCGGTCCGGCCCGTGACCACACTGCCCGACGGAACGGTGTCGGTCGCCGCCGAGCGGAAGAACATCGCCGCAGCCGGAGCCGCCTACCGTCGATCGCTCCCGCAAGGAGACCCGGTCGGGCGTCTGATCGTGCCTCGCCTCGGACTGAAGTCGATCGTCGTCAACGGGACGAGTCACGACGACCTGACCCGTGGGCCAGGGCGGGAGCTGTCCACGTACATGCCGGGTCAGAACGAGCTGATCTACGTCGCAGGCCACCGCACCACGTATCTGGCGCCGTTCGCGCACATCGACAGCCTGCGTCCGGGCGACCGGATCACCTTCGTCGTTCCCTACGGGACCTTCGAGTACGAGGTCACCGGCCACCGGATCGTCCCGGCAGACGACCTCTCGGTGCTGCGCTCCCACGGCAAGGAGCAACTGATCCTGCAGGCGTGTCACCCCCGCTTCTTCGCGACGCACCGCTACCTCGCTTACGCGAAGCTCGTCAAGGTGAGCCCGCGGCAGGGGCAGCCCTACTCGCTGGGCGCGAACGGCCCGATCGCCTGAGCCCTAGAGCGGCAGGTAGCGGACGTTCGCACCCGCCGGCAGTTCGCCCTCGCCGCGCGGGACGAGTACCAGTGCGTCCGCCTCGGCGGCACGGACGATCATGTGCGACTCCTGGCCGCCGACCGGCGTCGAGCACGACGCCGTCGTCGGTCACCGTCGAGCGTGCCCGCATCAGATCGTCGCGCCCCGCGTTCCGTGTGACGGAGACGGCGAGACGCCCGGCGGCGAACCGCGGACCCGGATCGGACGCTCCTTGCAGCGCCCGGAGCGCTGGCCGCACGAACAGCTCGCAGCCGACGAGCGAGGAGACCGGGTTGCCCGGGAGGCCGAAGACGAGCGCGGGCCCGCGGATGCCGAACGACACTGGCTTGCCCGGCCTGACGGCGACGCGCCAGAAGACCTCCTCGACGCCGAGCTCCGCCTCGACCCGGCGGACGAGGTCGTGCGGGCCGACCGAAACGCCGCCCGAGGTAACGAGCACGTCGTGCTCGAGACCCTGCTCGATGGCGCGGCGATGCGCGGACTCGTCGTCCGCGACGGCGGCCAATCTGGTGACCACGGCGCCCTCGGCCTCGAGTTGCGCAGCGAGCATGACGCCGTTCGCCTCGTACACCTCGCCCGGCCCGAGCGGCGAGCCGGGCGCTTTGAGCTCCGAGCCGGTGGTCAGGACCGCCGCGCGTGGTCGCCTCGCGCAGACCACCTCGGCCACGCCGGCCGCGGCCAGTGCGCCGATCTGGGGTGCCCCCAGCCGTGTGCCGGCGGAGATGACGGCCCCGCCCGCCGCGACGTCTCGACCCACGGGTCTGATGTTTGCTCCGTCGACAACGCTGCTCGAGATCGTTACCGCGTTGTCCTTCTCGACAACAGACTCGTGCTGAACCACCGCGTCGGCGCCGTCGGGGACGACACCACCCGTCGAGATCCCCATCGCCTCCCCGGCCGCGAGCGGCCGCCCGGCCGGCGACCCTGCCGCGATCCGGGCGACGACGGGCAGCGTCCCCGGCGTGTCCGCCGAGCGGAGGGCATAGCCGTCCATCGCCGAGCTGGGAAACGGCGGCAGGTCGACGAGAGCAGTTGCCGTCTCGGCGAGCACGCGGCCGCCTGCCGCTTCCAGCCGCACGCGCTCGGCGTCGAGCGGACGCACCCGCTCGAGCACAGGGCCTGCGCCGCTTCGAGAGTCAGAAGCTGCTCCACGCCGGGCATACGCTACCGCCGTGGTCGAATCGGTCATCGCCGGCCGGTACCGCTTGCAGCGGCGGATCGGCAGCGGGGGCATGTCGGAGGTCTGGGCTGCGACCGACCTCGAACTCGACCGGACCGTGGCTGTCAAGCTGCTCGCCGCCGACGCCGACCCCGCCCGCTTCGGCCGCGAGGCGCGGGCTGCCGCGTCGCTCGCGCACGTCAACGTCTGCGCGGTCTTCGACTACGGGCTGGCCGAGGGACGGCGGTTCATGGTGCTCGAGTATCTGCCCGGCGGCTCGCTCGAGGACCGGCTGCCGACCGGCAAGCCGCTCCCGGACGACGACACCCGCCGCATAGCGGGCGAGATCGCGGCCGGACTGGCTCATGCCCACGAGCGGGGCGTCGTCCACCGTGACCTCAAGCCGGCGAACATCCTGTTCGACGCCGGCGGACGGGCGAAGATCGCCGACTTCGGCATCGCGCGCGCGGCCGGAGCGACGGGACTGACCGAGGCCGGGACCGTTCTCGGCACCGCCGCGTACATCTCGCCCGAGCAGGCCGCGGGCAGGCCCGCGACGCCCGCGAGCGACGTCTACGCATTCGGCGTGATCCTGTTCCGGATGCTCACCGCGCGGCTCCCGTTCGAGTCGCAGGACGCCCTCGCGCTCGCCGCCATGCACCGCGATCTGCCGCCCCCGCTCGTGTCGGATTTCCGGTCCGACGCGCCACCGCTCCTCGAGAGCGTCGCGTCAGCGTCGCTCGCCAAGAGTCCGGCCGACCGGCCGCAGGACGGCAGTGCGCTGGTAGCCGAGCTCGCAGGCGCGGTCTCCGAGACGAGCGGCGGCGGCTCGACAGCCGCCACCGTGGTCCTCGCGCCCGCCGCGGACGGCCGCCGCAGGCGACTGCTGCCCGGGCTCGCCGTCGCCATCGTCGCCGCGGCCGGGGCAGGGCTGGCAATCGCGCTCACGGCGGGCAACGACACGGCTCCGGCGCCGCCGACGACCACCCAACCGGTCACGACAGCGCCGTCGACCGCGAGCTCACCGGCTCGACCGCCCCGAGCGAGCCGGTGAGCACAGAGACGACGACCGAAACGAGGGAGTCGACCGCGCTCGCCACCAGCACGACCAGCACCTCGACCAAGACCACGACGACGACGGCGACGGCGACGACCGCCCTCGACGACGGCACCGGCGACAACCCTGCCCGCGACGACGATCCAGCCGCCGTCGTCGACGACCACGACCATCGCCACGACCACCGAGCCCGCAACCTCCACCGTTACGACGACGGAACCGGCGACGACCGACACGACCGGAGCGACCACCACGACGCCCACGCCCCCCCCGGGGTAGGCTCGCGCCCGTGATCTCCGTCGTCGTTCCCGTCCACGACGAGGAGCGGAGCGTCGCGCTCCTGCACGACGAGCTCGACTCGGCGCTCCAGCCGCTCGGCGAGCCGTGGGAGGCGGTGTTCGTCGACGACGGCTCCACGGACGGGACCCACGCGGCGCTGACGCGCCTGCATGCCGCGGCGGCCAACGTGGTCGTCGTCCGCCTGCGACGGAACTTCGGCAAGGCGGCCGCGCTCGCCGCCGGATTCGCGCAGGCGAAAGGCGAAGTGATCGTCACGATCGACGGCGACCTCCAGGACGACCCGGCCGAGATCCCGAAGCTGCTCGCCAAGCTCGACGAGGGCTTCGACCTGGTCTCCGGCTGGAAGACCAAGCGGCGCGACCCGCTCCGCCGCCGGATCCCTTCCCGCCTCTTCAACGCGGTCACCGGCTGGGTCTCCGGAGTCCACCTCCACGACATGAACTGCGGCCTGAAGGCCTACCGCGCCGAGGTCGTCCGAGGGTTGCGGCTCTACGGCGAGCTGCACCGGTTCATCCCGGTGCTCGCCCACCATCGCGGCTACCGGATCGCCGAAGTGCCGGTCAACCACCGGCCGCGCGAGCACGGGCGCTCGCGCTACGGGCTGGAGCGCTACCTGCGCGGGTTCTTCGACTTGCTCACCGTCTCCTTCATCGGCCGTTACCGACAGCGGCCGCTGCATCTCTTCGGCGGGCTGGGGCTCCTTCTCTCATTCGCCGGTGCAGCGATCCTGGTCTACCTGACGGTCGTGAAGGCGCTCGGGCACGCGATCGGCGGCCGGCCGCTCCTGATCCTCGGCGTGCTCCTGGTGGTCGTCGGGATCCAGTTCTTCTCGTTGGGCCTGATCACCGAGCTGATCACCAGCCACCACGAGGAACGGGTGTCGGAGCGCGAGCGGTCGGAGGCGATGGTCGAGGAGATCCTCTCCTGAGAGTCCTGTACTTCGGGACGTACGAGCGGTCATATCCCCGTAACGCCCAGGTGATCTCGTGCCTGCGGCGCGCCGGGGTCGAAGTGGCCGAGCGTCACGAGGCGGTCTGGGACGGACGAGAGCACAAGTTCGGCGCCGGTGCCGGAGCGGCTCTGCGCCTGGCTGCGGCAGAGGTCCGCCTGCTCCGCGCGGGCGATTTCGAGTTCGACGCGCTCGTCGTCGGCTACCCCGGGCACCTCGACCTGCCGGCGGCGAGGCGGGTCGCGAAGAGCCGGCCCGTGGTCTTCAATCCGCTCGTCTCCCTCGCCGACACGCTCGTCGGCGATCGCGGCCGGTTTCGGCCGCACAGTCCCGCGGCCCACGCACTCGAGACGATCGACCGGCGGGCGTTCGGAGCGGCCGACCTCGTCGTCGCCGACACGGCGGCGCAGGCGCCGTTCTTCCGGTCACTGGGAGCGAGGCACGTCGAGATCTGCTTCGTGGGCGCCGAAGAGCGGCTGTTCATGCCGGGTTGGGCGCGTCCGGCCGAGGGGGAGTTCACCGCCCTCTTCGTCGGCAAGCTGATTCCCCTCCACGGGCTCGAGACGATCCTGGGAGCGGCACGGCTCGCGCCCGAGCTTCGCTTCCGTGTCGTCGGCTCGGGCCAGCTCCAGCCGCTGCTCGACCGCCGGCCGCCGAACGTCGAGCACCTGGACTGGGTCGACTACGAGCTCCTGCCCGGCGAGCTGTGCCGCACGTCCTGCGCGCTCGGCATCTTCGGAACGTCGGCCAAGGCGGCGCGGGTGATTCCGAACAAGGCGTTTCAGGCACTCGCCTGCGGTACGCCGCTCGTCACCGCCGAGACGCCGGCCGCGCAAGAGCTCCTGCGCGACGGTGAAAGCGCACTGCTCGTTCCCCCGGGCGATCCTCATGCCCTCGCGACCGCGCTGCGACGGCTCGCAGCCGACGAAGAGCTCGCGCGCCGACTCTCGATCGGCGGGCTCGCCGCCTACCGCGAGCATGCGAGCGAGGACGTGCTCGGCGCACGCTGGCGCGAGCTGATCGCGTCACTCCTGTGAGACCCAAGGCGTTGGTCTGGACAGCGATGGCCGCCTATGCAGCCGGCTTCGCCTCGCTGTCGGTCCTCCGTCACCGCGCCTATGCGACCGGCCGCTACGACCTGGGGAACATGGTGCAGACGGTCTGGAACACGGCGCACGGCCACTTCCTGCAGATGACGAGCGGCGACGGAGTGCAGATCTCGCGCCTGGCCGCGCACTTCGACCCGATCCTCGCCGTTTTCGCGCCGCTCTGGTGGATCTGGCCGAGCCCGGAGATGCTGCTCGTCGTCCAGGCGGTCGCGGTCGCCCTCGGCGCGCTACCGGTGTTCTGGCTCGCGCGCAAGCATCTCGCCGGCGACCGCGCCGGGCTCGCGTTCGCACTCGTCTACCTGCTCTACCCGGCGACCGAGTGGCTGACGCTGAACGAGTTCCACCCGGTTGCCCTCGCCTGTCCATTGCTGCTGTTCGCGTTCTGGTACCTGGACGAGGACCGCCTGCTCCTTTTCGCCGTGTTCGCGGCGCTGGCGATGACGACGAAGGAGGAGGTCGGGCTCGTCGTCGCCGGGCTCGGGATCTGGTACGCGGTGCGACGCCGCGCACGCGTGGGGACGGTGATCGCCGGAGCCGGGCTGCTCGTCTCGGCGCTCGCGATCGCCGTCGTCATCCCGCACTTCAACGCCGGCGCGGAGTCGTCCTTCTACGGACGCTACGACGCGATCGGCGGCTCGGCGGGTGGCATCGTCAGGACGGCGTTCACCCATCCCTGGACGCTGTTCGAGCAGGCCTTCCAGCACCGCGACCTGCACTACCTGCTGCACCTGCTCGTGCCCCTCTCGTTCCTGTTCGTCCTCTCGCCGCTCGTGCTCGTCGCCTTCCTGCCCGAAGCCGCGCTCAACCAGCTGTCGGCGACCCCGACCCAGACCTCGATCCACTTCCACTACACGGCCGCAGCCATCGCGCCGCTGATCGCGGCGACGGTGCTCGGAGCCGCAGCGCTGACGCGACGCTTCCCGGCCCGGGGCGGGGTCGTCGTGGCCGTCGCGGTCGCGGTCGCGGTGGGGGCCAACTGGAAGCTCGGCGCGGTGCCGCTGTGGACGGCGGTGCCCGGGGGCGAGGACTTCCAAGCGCACGACTGGCACGTGACCGCGCACGACCGGATCGCGAACCGCGCGGTTGCGCTCGTCCCCCCGGGTGCGGTGGTGAGCTCGACGAACGTCCTCGGCGCCCACCTGTCCGCGAGGCGACGCGTCCTCAGCTTGCCCAAGCTCGGTGACGCGACCTGGGTAGTCGCCGACGAGACGCGCTCGAGCTACGCCGATCGAGTGGCGCCGCTGCCCTCGGCCGCTGCGCTCGTCCGGCTGCGCGAGAGCCCCGACTGGCGGCTCGTCTTCTCGGAGGACGGCGTGCTCGTCTTCCACAAGAGCAAGGCGTAGAGGGCGACCAGCACGAGGTTGCGGGAGAGCAGCGTCCACGCCTGCGGGCCGACCGCCCACAGGTCGTGGTAGTGGAAGTACCAGCTCTGCGCGAGCGCGAGAGCAGCCAGCAGGATCAGCATCGCCGCGATCCCCCCGAACGGCGCCAGCGGGATCAACCAGACGACGTACTGGGGCGAGAGCACCTTGGTGAAGGCGAGAAACCCCGCAACGCTCGTCGCAAACGCGAGACCGGGGTGGACCCGCCGCCACAGGAGCACGACCGCCGGCGCCAGCGCAGCGAGGACGGCGAGCGCAGCGCTCGCTGCGGCGATCGAGCGAGGCAGGCTGCCGGCGAGGTCACGGGAGATCGCCGGCGCCGTGCTGACCACGTGCGCGTGGTACTCGCCGGCGCGGTCGGCAGCGAGCAGGATGCTGGCGCCGAGGCTCTCCGTGTGCAGGCCGCGGCCGATCTGGGCGTGCACGCTGTCCCAGACCCCACCCGGGGAGAGCGCGAACCACGGGGCGACCAGCACGGCCGCGGCGATCGCGAACACGGCCAGCGCCTGCAGGGCCACGCGGCGGCCGTGCTCGCGCCAGAGCCAGACGACGGCGACTGGCACCAGCAGCACGGCATAGAGCTTCGCCGCCGCGGCGACGCCGAGCAGCGCCAGCGCAAGGCGGCCTCGGCCGGTGACGAGCGCGGCGAGGCACGCAACGGTGAGGAAGGCCGGCCAGGCGTCGTAGGTGTTCAGCGAGACGGGCCCGAGCGCGATCGGCGACAGCGCAAGGAACAGCGCTGCCGTCCAGATCGCGGCGTTGGACGAGCCGGTGCGCTCGAGCACGAAGCAGACGCAGAAGATCGCACCGACGCAGCACAGCGTCATCAGCACCTTGAAGATCGCGTCATAGGCGCCGTCCGGGGCAAGCGACGGCCCGGCGAACAGCGGGATCGCTCCCGGCGGGTACTCGACGAAGAAGTCGCGATAGGGAAGGTGCCCACCGAGCAGCGCGTCGCCGTACTGCCGGTAGAGGTGGAGGTCGCGGAATTTCGCGCCGCGGAACAGGCCGCCGCTCGGCACCGCGAGCGCGCCGAGCAGGAGCGGGGTGACGAGCACCGTCGCCCGCAGGGCCAGGTTCGAGCGCAGCACTCCTACGGCGGAACCGGGCCGCCGATCGTGGTCGTCGGCTCGGTGGGCGGCGGAGCGGGGGGTGGCGCCGTGGTCGTTTCGGGCACGGTGACCGCCGGCGGCGGGGGAGCAACGGTGGTGACAGGCGCCGTCGTCGTCTCCGGCGCGGCGGGCGCCTGTTCCGTGTTCGTCGGCGCCGTCGTGGTGGGAGGCGACGACTTCGTCTCCGTCTGCGTGGTGGTCGTCGTGCTCGTGGTCTCGGCCGGAACGAGGCCCGAGAACGCCCACGGGCCCTGTTTGAAGTACCCGAATTGTGGCGGCGTCGAGGGCTCGAGGAAATCCTGCGGCGGCGAGTAGCGCACGGCCTGCTCCATGAACCGGCGCCAGATCTCTGCCGGGAAGCTCCCGCCGGCGACCGCGATCCCGTGGACGTTCTCCATCGGGATCTCCCCCTGCGGATAGCCGACCCAGACCGTCGCCTCGAGGTTGGGCAGGAAGCCGCAGAACCAGGCGTCGGCATGGTCGTCAGTCGTGCCCGTCTTGCCCGCTGCCGGCCGGCCGAAGTTGGCGCCCGTGCCCGTCCCGTAGAGGACGTTCTGGCGGAGGACGTCCGTGACCGTCGCCGCCACCCAGTCGGGGATCACGCGCCGCCGCACGGGCCTGCCCCATCCGGCCTGGTCGTCCTCCTTGCCGTTCGGGAGGATGACTCTGCGGATCGCCGTCGGCCGCGAGTAGACGCCGCCGGCGGCGAGGGTGGCGTAGGCCGAGGCCATGTCCAGCGGCGACACGGCGTTGGAGCCGAGCCCGATCGAGGGAACGGGCTGAAGCGGACTCTGCACCCCGAGTTTGTGGGCCATGTCGGCCACGTTCTGCGGCCCGACGTCCAGGGTCAGCTTGGCGTAGACGGTGTTGTCCGACTGGAGCGTCGCCTGCTGCACCGAGATCAGGCCCGAGTAGCTGTGACTGTAGGTCGAGACGCTCCAGGGGGGAACGGCCGGATCGGGCTGCCAGGTGAACGGCGCCGAGACGTAGCTGGTCGAGGCCGGGTTCATCCCGTCGTCGACAGCCTGGGTGAGCACGAACGTCTTGAAGGTCGAGCCGGCCTGCCTCCTCGCCTGGGCGACGAGGTTGAACTCGTTCTTGATCCGGCCCGGATAGACCGAGGTCATCGCCCGGATGGCGCCGTTCGCGGGGTTGATCGAGACCAGGGCGGCCGCCGGGTCGTCCTTGAGGTAGAGCGTGTCCCTGATCGCCGTGGTGGCCGCGCGCTGGAACGCGGGGTCGATCGTCGTGTACACGCGGAGGCCGCCCGACTGGACCGTCTGCGCACCGTACTCGGCGATCAGCTGGTCGCGGACATAGCTGAAGAAGTACGGCTCGCGGATCTCCGTGTACAGCCGTCCCGGCCGCAGGTGCAGGCTGTGGTCGGCGAGCGCTGCCTGATAGCGCTCGAACGAGATGTCGCCGTTGTCGTACATCGACTTCAGCACGTGCGCCCGGCGCTCGAGCGCCGTCGCGGGGAAGAGAATCGGGTCGTACAGAGACGGGGCCTGCGGGAGGCCCGCGAGCAGTGCAGCCTGCTCGAGCGACAGGTCCCTGGCGTGCTTCGAGAAGTACGTCTGCGACGCAGCCTCGACGCCGTAGGCGTGGTTGCCGAAGTAGACCTGGTTCATCCAGGTCGCCAGGATCCGGTCCTTCGACCATTGGTTGCTGAGCTTGACCGCCAGGCAGGCCTCCTTGACCTTGCGCTGCAGCGTCCGCTCACGCGAGACCGGGTAGAGGTTGCGGACGACCTGCTGCGGGATGGTCGAGCCGCCCTCGACCACCTTGCCCTTGGTCACGTCGCGCCAGGCCGCCCTGAAGATGCCCCACCAGTCCACGCCGCCGTGCTGGTAGAAGCGGCGGTCCTCGGTCGAGATCACCGCCTTCGCCATCCACGGGTTGATCCGTGACAGGGAGACCGGTTGGCGGTTGCGCTCGGCCGGGATCGACCCGAGCAGCGTCCCGTCCGCCGCGTAGACGAACGAGTTCTCCCCGATCGACACCGGTTGGAGCGACGACAGCGAGCAGCTGTTCTTGAACCCCGCCCAGGCGCCGTAGCCGCCGAGGCCGAGCACGATCGGGAGGGCGACGAGCAGCAGCAGTACGAGAACGACTCCCTTGCGACGGCCGTGGCGGCGCTCGCGGACACGGGCCCGCCTGCGCCGGCCGGCGGATGGCCCGACGCTCCGTCGCCTCTGCGGCGGCCGTGACGGAGTCATGGCCTCTCGTGCCAGATCTGCGGGGAGGCTTTCGCCGCGAGAGCGAGCCGGCGCCGAGCGACGATCACGCGAAGATCCCGGCCGCGCGTAGCGTCCGATGCGCGCGCAGGAGCAGGTCGTGCTGGAGCGGCTCGGTTCTCGACGGATCGTCGACCAGTGCGCGGACGGTGATCGTCGCGTCGCCGTCGAGGCTGCTGAGGAAGACCTCCGGCTCGCGCTGGTCCGCGACCTCGTCGCCCAGCAGGCCGATGACGTTCTCCAGATCGGAGCTCAATGGAAGCTGCACAGTGATCTCCGCACGCTGGGCACGCTTGACGATGGTCGCGTTGTGGATGGTATCCGAGGCCAGTCTCTCGTTCGGCACCACCAGGCGGGTGTCGTCGTCGGCGCGGATGAACGTGTAGGTGAGGGTGATCTCCTCGACCACCCCCTCGACCCCGTCGATCGTGACGCGGTCGCCGAGGCGAAGCGGCTGGGTGAACGCGATCAGGATGCCCGCGACGAAGTTGCCCAGCGTCCGCTGCGAGGCGAAGCCGACGATGATCCCGACCACGGCACCGGAAGCGAGCAGCGCGCCTGCCACCGCCCGTACCTGCGGGAACACGAGCAGCGCCGAGAGGACGGCCACGATGACGATCACCGCCATCACCGCCCGACGCAGGACGCGGTAGCGCGTCTCGGCGCCTGCGCGCAGTTGCACCCGTCGCATCGCGACGTCGACGATCTTCGCCAGCACGATCGAAGCAACGATCACGACCGCGGCGATGGTTGCGCGCTCCCAGAAGGGCATCGACCCGCTATTCGACGCCGGGCACGGCGATTCCTCAGATGGGTCTGCGGCCGGCGAAGCCGTCGTCGTATCCGTGCCAGAACGCGACCTCGTCCTCCCCAAGTCGCCAGCAGAGCAGCACGTCTTCTCCCTCGCGAACCGAGGGGAAGTCGACCAGGCCCGAGTCGAGGTCCTTCACCACCACCCCGAGGGCCTGGATCTCCTCCACTGTCCGCGCGAGCTCGGTCGCCCGTCGGTTCACCTCGGCGCTCACCTCGGCTAGCCGCGCAGGCGGCAGCCCGCCGCCGTTGCCCGAGATCCGGACCGAGACCTCGTCGGCCTGCTCCTGCGCCGTGTCGAGCGCGCGCTTGCCCTCGACCATGCGCTCGACGAGCGGCCGCACGGTCGGCAGCAGTTCGTTCGCCTCGTCCGGTGTGAAGATCCGCTCCACCAGCCAAAAGTATGATCGGGCCGCGTGGGTGCTCCTACCGAGGTCGAGCGGATCCGAGGCGGGCCCCGCGTCCGCGCACGGCTCGCCGAGCTGCGCGTGTCGGTGGTCAGGGGGCCTGCGGTCGGGATCTTCCTCTGGAGCCGCGCGGCGATCTGGGCAGGCGCGCTGTTCGCCTGGCTGGTCTTCGAGCCGAACCGGCATCCGAACGCCGCCCGGTGGGACGACCCCACCCTGACCCGCGACCTCGGCTGGGTGACCGACGTGTGGGCGCGATGGGACAGCGTCTGGTTCCTCCGCATCGCCGTACACGGCTACGGCGAGGCGCACGGCGTGGCCGCCGCGTTCTACCCCCTCTACCCGCTCACCCTCGCCGGGGTCGGCCGTGTCTTCGGCGGGCACTACGTCGCCGCAGGGATCGTCGTCTCGCTGGCCGCGGCGCTCGCCGCCTTCGTCCTCCTCTACCGGCTGACCGAAACGCGCCTCGGCGCGGACGGCGCCCGCCGCGCGGTCCTCTACCTCGCCGTATTCCCGATGGCACTGTTCCTCGGCGCCGTCTACTCCGAGTCGCTGTTCCTCGCACTCGCGATCGGCGCGTTCCTGCTCGCCGAGCGCGGTCGCTGGGTCGGCGCCGGCCTGGTGACCGGCCTGGCCATGCTCACGCGCGTCGCCGGGGTCGCGTTGCTCCCGGCGCTCGTGGTCATGGCCTGGCGGCGGCCGGACCGGCGGGGTGCGCTCCTCCGCTTGTGCGTCGCGCCGCTCGTCTTCGCCGCGTACCCCTTCTACCTCGCGGCTTCCCGCGGCGACGCGCTGGCCTTCGCCCGGTCGCAGGGCTTCTGGAACCGCCACCTCTCGTATGCGGGTCCGTTCGGTGGGATCTGGGATGGGCTGCGCTCGGCCTGGGCCGGCGTCCAGCAGCTCGCCTCGGGCTCGCACACCCACGTTTACTGGACGCCCGTTCAGGACACCGACCCGATGCGCGCAGCGGCGGTCAACCTGGAGGCGTTCGCGTTCCTCGTGCTCCTGATCGCGCTCACGGTGGTCGCCTGGCGCCGCTTCGGTGCCCCCTATGGCCTTTTCTGCGCGGTCAGCCTGGCGATCCCGCTCAGCGCGCCGAGCACCCGTTGGCCGTTGCTCTCGATGCCCCGCTTCGGGCTCGTCCTCTTCCCGTGCTTCATGGCTCTGGCCGTGATCGGCGGACGGCCGAGAGTGCACACCGCCATCCTCGTCGTCAGCTCGATCATGCTCGGTGTCGCCGTCACGCAGTGGGCACTCTGGCAATGGGTCGCCTGATTCTCGGGCGGCAGGCCTCAGCGGCCGCCGTCCTGGCGGCGGCGTTCCTGGTCGGGGCGACCGCGTGCGGCGAGCGCTCGGAGCCGACGGGCGCCGATGCCCGGCTCTATCCCGTGACGATCACGACCGGCGACCGCCCGATCGCGATCGAGAAGCCCGCGCGCCGGATCGCGCTCCTCGACCAGACGTCGGAGCAACTCGTCCGCGCGCTGGGGGCCGGCAAGCGGATCGTTGCCGTCACGCCCTCAGTGGCGGTCAGCTTCCTGCGCCGCCAGAGACCTGACCTGATCGTCGCCTCCGACACGGTCGACGAGCGCTCGCTGTCACGGGCCGCGGCGGCGACACACGCCGACGTGTACTCGGCGCCCGGCGACTCGATCAGACAGGTCGAGCGGGCGATCACGCAGCTCGGGTTGCTCACGGGCACACCCGTGCGGGCGCGGGCACTCGTGCGCAGGATCGAGCGGAAGCGCCGCGCGATCGACGCCGCGCTCGCGCACGTGCCGACCGTCAACGTCTTCGTCGACACCGGCCTGATGACGACGGTGCCCGACCAGTCACTGATCGGCGACATGCTCAGCGAGGCGCACGCCAGGAATGTCGCCGGAGACGCCGCCGAGGCCGGCCCGGTGAACCCCGCGGACCTGGCGAGGCTCGATCCGGACGTCTACGTGGTCACCGCAGACACGATGACGACGCTCGCCGACCTGCGGAAGAACCCGGCGACGCGCAGGCTGCGGGCAGTCCGCGAAGGTCGCTTCGTCGTGCTCGACGAGAACCTGCTCGTCCCCGGCCCGCGCATCGGAGACGGACTCGACCAGGTCGCCCGCCTCCTGCACCCGGATGCGTTTCGCTGAGCTCGACGCCGTCACCGTCGACGGCTACGGGACGCTCGTCCGGCTCCTCGACCCTGTTCCGAGCCTCGTCCGCTCGCTGGCGAAGCGCGGTCTGGACCGCAGCCGGGAGCTCGTCGCGCTCGTCGTTCGCAGCCGAGGTTGCCTACTACCGGCCGGAGGCGGTGCGCGGGCGCGACCCCGATTCGCTGGCCCGGCTCCGCTGCGACTGCACACGCGTCTTCCTCGACGCGGCCGACGTCGACCTCGAGGCGGAGTCGTTCGTGGACGACTTCATGGCGTCGATCCGGTTCGAGGCAATTCCCGGTGCGATCGAGACGCTGGAGGAACTCCGTGGCCGTGGGCTCGACCTGGCGGTCGTTTCCAACTGGGATGTCGGGCTCGCAGAGCACCTGGAGCGACTCGGCGTCGGCCACTTGTTCTCCGCGGTCGTGACCAGCGCGGAAGCCGGCGCGGCCAAGCCGGACCCGGCCGTGCTCCATCTGGCGCTCGAACGGTTGCGGGTCGAGCCCGCACGGGCACTCCACGTCGGCGACGAGGACGAGGACGAGCAGGGAGCGGCGGCGGCCGGGGTGCGGTTCGCACCGGCGCCGCTCGCGACCGCGTTCGCGGGCTGGTCGTGACGGTCCTGCGCAGCGGCAAGCTCACTGCCTGGGTGATCCTCGTGGCGGTGCTCGCCCTGCTCGGCTACGCGAGCCGCGCGGCCGGCGGGAAGCCGCCGAAGGACGCCGCCTACCAGTACTCGACCGCCGCCGGCGGACTCGTCCAGTACGCCATCATCCTCGTCGTCGTCCTGGCGATCACGCGGCCGGAGTGGTGGCTGCTCGCACTGCGGCGGCCGCGGGCGTGGGGGCGGACCCTGGGGGCGGTGGTGATCGTCTTCGTCGCCGTGTACGCGGCCAGCGCGGTCGTCTCGGCCTTCGGCGACCCCGGGCGCGAGCAGGGCCTCACACCGACGAGCTGGGACTCGAGCCGGGCCGTCCCGTTCGCGGTCAACTTCGTCGTCTTCGTCGCGGTTGCCCCGTTCGTCGAGGAGCTGACATTCCGCGGACTGGGTTACTCCCTGCTCGCACCGCTCGGACGGCTCACCGCCATCCTCTGGGTCGGTGTGGCGTTCGGCCTCGCCCACGGGCTCCTGGAGGGGCTGCCGATACTGATCGTGTTCGGCTGCGGCCTGGCCTGGTTGCGCGAGCGCTCGGACAGTGTGTACCCGGGGATGGTCGTCCACGGGATCTTCAACGCGATCGCGCTGATCGTCGCGGTTTCCACCTAGCGGGAGGAGTCCCGGCCCGCGTGTCTAACCTCTCGGCCGTGCGCCGAGCCCTCCCCCTGGCCCTGCTCCTCCTCGTCTGGCCGTCCTCTGCCGGAGCCGCCGCGCCGACGCTGACCCTGAGGGCGCCGGGGGCGACCATCTACCTGCACCAGGTCGACTTCGCCGGCCGCCTCAGCCCCGCCGCACCGGGCGCACGCCTGCGGCTGATGCGCGGCGCCGCGACAGTGGCCACCACCAGGGCCCGCGGTGACGGGAGTTTCCTCTTCAAGGTCGAACTCGCAAACCCGGGACCGTTCCACGTCGCCTGGCTGTCCGCCCGATCGAACGACGTGACGATCCGGATCAGGCCGCGTCTTCGCGCCACGCTGGTCGGTAGCCAGGTCGCAGGCGCTCCGCTGCGGCTCGCCGCGACGCTCGAGCCAAACGGCGCCGGCCGCGTCCGGGTCCAGGTGATCCGCGGCGGCGAGGTCGGCTTCGACCGGAGCTTTCCCGGCGGCGCACGCGTCGCACTCGGCACGCGGGAGACCGGAACGGTCCGCGTCCGGTTGACGACCCTGCCGCGCCCCGGTTTCGACCCGGTCAGCCGCGAGCTGACCGCGACCCTGCGGCCGCCTTACCTTGCGCTCGGAACGACGAGCCCGGCGGTGACCGAACTCGCCCACCGCCTCGCGGCGCTGCACTACGTCGTCCCCTCGTTCTCGTCCACGTTCAGCGAGGACTTCGTCCAGAGCGTCTACGCCTTCCAGAAGGTGCAGGGGCTCGAGCGCACGGGCACGGTCGACGCCGGCTTCTGGACGAAGCTGGAGAGCCCGCGCATCCCGCCGCCGCGGTACGCGAGCCCGGCCGACCACATCGAAGTCGACAAGACCCACCAGGTGCTCTACCTCGTGCGCGACGGCAAGATCGCGCTGATCTCGCCGGTCTCGACGGCGGGCATCGCCGGTTACTACACGCCCGAGGGCCGGTTCGCGATCTACCGAAAGGTGACGGGCTACGACCCGAGCCCACTCGGCGTGCTCCTCGACCCGATGTACTTCGTCGGCGGCTACGCCATCCACGGCAACCCGTCCGTGCCGCCGTACCCGGCATCGCACGGATGCGTACGCGTCCCCAACTTCGTGATCTACCGTCTGTTCGGCTCCGAACCGTACGGCGAAACGGTCTACGTCTACTAGCACGGGGGAACCCCTGGTTCCCCCGTGACCCCCCTCCTCGAGAGCGGAGTCGGTCTTCTTGCGCAAGCGGAGCCGGCGCCGGTCGTCACACGTCCGCTGTTGCCTCTCCGTCGCGTGCCTCCCGCCGGGCGCAGCCCGGCTCCGGCGGCAAATCTCTCGGACATCCGGGCGACTAGGGTTCCGTCCCGTGATTGCGAAGCTCCCTGCGCTTCTCGCCGTGTCGCTCGTCATTGCGGGCGGAGTCATCTGGACCCAGGTGGTCCAGGGCAGAGCCGACAAACAGCTCGCCTGGCAGGACGTCACCGCCCGGATGGGGTCCGTGCTCTGGCCGAAGTCCGTGAGCCGGTCGTTCTGGCGGCGCCGTCAGGTCGTCCGCTACCTCGCGCGAACCTTTCCGCTCGGACCGCCCCGGGTGCCGCCGTTCGACTTCGCCCGCCGCCGGTTGATCCTGGTCGCAGCCGGACCGCGGTCGAGTACGGGCTACAGCGTGAGGATCGTCCGGATCACCGAGCGGCGGAGCACGATCGACGTGCTCGCACGCGAGGCCACGCCGTCACTCCGCAGTCGCGCGGTGCCGCGACTGACCTCGCCGTACCGGCTGATCACCATCCCCGCGACCTCGAAGCGCGTTTACGTACAGTGGCAGGGTCGCCCGTGAACGCCCCCGACGACCCCGTCCTCCGCCAGTTCCGCGAGCAGATCTCGGACACCGACCGGGCGATCGTGGACGCGATCAACACCCGGCTGGAGCTGGTCGCGCGGATCAAGGCGTACAAGGAGTCGCGCGGAATCGACTTCCTCGATCCCGCCCGTGAGCGGTCGATGCTCCGCGAGCTGGTCGACGCGAACAGCGGGCCGCTCTCGGCGGAAGGGCTGCGCGAGCTGTTCACCGAGATCCTCGATCTGACGAAACGCGAGGTCTCCTAATACGCGCCGCAGCGCCGGGCTAGCTCTCCTCTTCGCCCTCGACCGCGAACTCGTCGGGCGTGACCTGGTCGAGGAACTTGCGGAACTCGTCGACGATCTCCTCCTCGTTCACCTCTTCGCCCTCGAATTCGATCGCCGACTCCTCGATCACGCGGTCATCTGCGAAGATCGGCGCCTCGGCCCGAACGGCGAGGGCGATCGCGTCGGACGGCCTCGAGTCGACCTCGATCTCGGAACCGTCCTGCTGGATGGTGATGCTCGCATAGAAGGTGTTGTCCCGGAGCTCGGTGACCGTGATCCGGGTCACGCGGGCCTCGAGCTCGGCGAGCATCGAGGTGACGAGATCGTGTGTCAGGGGACGCGGCGTGCTCGCGCCCTGGAGCTTCATCAGGATCGCCGCCGCCTCGGAATGGCCGATCCAGATCGGCAGGAACTTGTTCCCGTCGGCCGTTTTCAGGAGGACGATCGGCTGCTTGCCGACGATGTCGAAGCTGACGCCGTAGATGTGCATCTCATGCAATCGACCCAGGCCTCGGTTCTGATCTTAGCCCAGCATCCCAGGGCCAAACCGAGGATGCCCGCTTGCCCCTGCCCCTCGCTACACTTCCGCGTCGCGGGCGATTAGCTCAGTCGGTTAGAGCGCCGCTCTGATAAGGCGGAGGTCCGTGGTTCGAATCCACGATCGCCCATGCCCGGCACTCCCGGCCCGGCCGCGTACGCTGCGGCCATGGAGCCGGTCACCGTTGAACGACTGGACGTCAACGGAGCCCGCCGACACCGTGACGCGCTCGCCGCCGTTCTGGTCGACTGCGTCGAGGGCGGCGCGTCCGTCAGCTTCATGGCGCCGTTCACGCATGACGAAGCGCGGGCATTCTTCGACTCGGTCGAACCGGACATCGCCGCCGGCGTGCGTGTGCTGCTTGCTGCGTTCCTCGACAACGAGGTGGTCGGCACCGTCCAGGTCGCAGCGGCCTGGCCACCGAACCAACCGCACCGCGCGGACGTCGCCAAACTGCTCGTCCACCGCTCATCGCGAAATCGCGGGATCGGGCGACTGCTGATGGAGCGGGCCGAGGTCGAGGCCCGGGAGCAGGGCTGGACACTGCTCGTGCTCGACACCGTCACCGGCGATCCCGCGGAACGCCTCTACGAACACATGGGGTGGAACAAGGTCGGAGTGATCCCGAACTTCGCGCTCTACCCGGACGGGCGGCCCTGCGACACGACCGTCTTCTGGAAAACCCCGGGCTAGGTCAGGCCGCCGGAGGGGAGTAGCGGTCGAGCGCCTCGGCCAGCTCCGCGAGCTCGTACTCGTCGGCGAACTGGATCTCGAGGCGACCTCGCGTCAGCCGCACCGGCAGCCCGGTCAGGCGCTCGGCCGCCGCACGGACGCGGGCGGCCAGGGCCGGGTCGACCGGTGCGGCCTTGATCCGCGGTTTCTGCCTGGCCCCGGCCCACCGAGCCCTCTGCTCCGCAGCCCGGACCGACATGCCGGTCTTGACGATCTCGCGCGCGAGAATCCTGCGGCCTTCCTGGTCCGGAACGGCCAGCACGGCGCGCGCGTGACCCTCGCTGAGCTCGCCGCGCTCGACCAGCGCGAGAACGTCGTCGGAAAGGTCGAGCAACCGCATCCGGTTGGAGACGGCGGGCTTCGAGCGGCCGACCCGCTCCGAGACGTCGCCGAGCGAGAGCCCGAACTCGTCGATCAGCAGCGCGCAGGCGCGGGCCTCGTCGACCGGCGACAGGTCCTCCCGCGCCACGTTCTCGACCAGCGCCAGCAGGAGGGAATCGCCGTCGTCGGCATCCCGCACGATCGCAGGCAAGGTCGGCAGGCCGGCCTCACGGGCGGCCCGCCAGCGCCGTTCGCCCGCAATCAGCTCGAAGCCGCCTGCAACGCGGCGGCGCACGACCACCGGCTGGATCACGCCCTGCGAGCGAACCGAATCGGCGAGCCCATGCGCGGCCTCCGAATCGTGGCGCTTCCGCGGCTGTCGAGGATTGGGGTGGATCATCTCGACCGGCAATTGCATGAGCTCTGCCTCACCCGCGCCGCCGATCAGGACCTCCAGGCCGCGGCCAAGTCCCCTTCTTCCAGGTCTCACGTCGTCAGGAACGGTCGACAAGCTCCATCGCCACCTTCCAGTAGGCCTCGGCGCCGGCGGACCGGCGATCGTAGGCGATCGCGGGGAGGCCGTGGCTCGGCGCCTCGGCGAGACGCACCGACCGCGGCACCGATGTCTTGAACACCAGCTCGCCGAGGTGCCGCCGCACCTCGTGGTCGACCTCGGCCGAGAGCCGAGTCCGGCCGTCGACCATCGTCAGAAGAACGCCGGCGATCGTGAGCCGCGGATTGAGGCGCGCCTTGATGATGTCCACCGAGCGCAGCAGCTGGGAAAGACCCTCGAGCGCGTAGTACTCGGCCTGCACCGGGACGAGCACACGGTCGGCGGCGGCGAGCGCATTCACGGTCAGCGGGCCCAGCGACGGCGGGCAATCGAGGAAGACGAACGAGTAGCCGTTCGCAGAACCTTCCAGCGAGTCGGCGAGAAACCGCTCGCCGTCGTCACGGCGGGCAAGCTCGACCGCCGCGCCGGCGAGGTCGGGCTTCGAGGGCACGAGCCACAGGTTCCGGAATCGTGTCGGCTTCACCAGCTGCTCGAGCGGCACGCCGTCGAGCAGGTCGTAGCTGGACGTTCCATTCGCCGCCTCGCCGAGTCCGGAGGTCGCGTTTGCCTGCGGGTCGAGGTCGATGACGAGCGCCTTCTCGCCGGCCTCGGCGAGGCAGGCGGCGAGGTTGACCGCGGTCGTGGTCTTCCCGACCCCACCCTTCTGGTTCGCGACTGCGTAGACCCGCCCGGCCACCCGAACATTCTTTCTTCGCGGGCGGACGGCTCTCTCCTACGCGAGCGGGCGCTTGCGGGCGACCCCCGGCCGGCGCGGAAAGCCCGGCGGCGTGGGCGCGAGCTTCGGTACCACGAGGATCCCGTCATGCTGTTCGGGCTGACCGCCGCCCAGTTGCGCCGCCGCCCTGCCGACAGCGTCGGCGTCGGCCGAGGGGCCGACGAGCAGGATCGCCGCGCCGCCCGTGGCGACCAGGGGCAGACACCACTCGACCGCGACAGGAGGCGGGGCCAGCGCCCTCGCCACGGCCACGCCGAACTGCTCGTTCGGCTGCTCCTCCGCGCGGCCGCAGACGACCCGGGCGTTCGGAAACTCCGCCAAGACCGACGCAAGGAAGTCGCACTTCCGGCGAGTCGCGTCGAGCAGGACGACCTCGCGCTCGGGGAGTGCCGCCGCGATCGGGACGCCCGGAGCGCCGCCGCCGGAGCCGACGTCCACCACGGGACCCCCGTAGCGCCGGACGAACGGGACGACAGCCAGACTCCGGTCGAGGTGGACCTTCCGAGCTTCGGCCGGATCCCGGATCGCAGTCAGGCCGGGCGTCTCGAGCAGACGGTTGAGCCAGCGCTCGATCCGAGCGTCCGGCAGGGACAGGCCCGCGCCTGTCCCTTCATCAGTCAGCTTCGACGACCACGAACCTGTAGGGCTCATCACCCTCGCTACGCGTGCTCACACCCGGCTCGTCCTGCAGCCGCAGATGGACGATCCGGCGCTCGATCGACGACATCGGCTCGAGCTCGACAGGCTCGCCGGTCGAGCTCGCGCGCTGCGCGCTGCGCACGGCGAGGGCCTCCAGCGTCTCGCGTCGTCGCTCACGATAGCCGGCGGCGTCGACCACCACGTCCTTGCGATCGTCGCCGTACGCCCGGTAGGCGACAGCGTTGGCGAGGTATTGAACCGCGTCGATCGTCTGGCCGTGGCGGCCGATCACCAACCCGAGATCACCGCCGCTCAGCGTGCCCGTCACCGTCTCGTCGTCCTCGATGACGTCGACCTGGCAGTCGACCCGGAGCGCGACCGCGATTCGCGCGAGCAGGTCGCGAAGGTCGGCTGCAAGCGCCGATTCGTCGCCGTCGGCAACCGGTGCCGGCGCCGAGACGGCGGCGATGTCCACGCTGGCGATCACCCGTGCCGGCGCATAGCCCACCCCGAGCAGCCCACGTTCCCCCTCGGAGACGACCTCGAACCGAACCGCCGACTTGTCCAGCCCCGGCGCCACCCGCTCGAGCTGACGGAGGGCCTGCCACTTCGCCTCGCCGACGGTCTCGCCGGTCGCTTCGACCTGGTGCCCCTCGCTCACCGCCCGCCCTTCCTCTTCTTACGCTTGACCCGACGCGGGGCGATCGGCGCGCCCGACCGGACTGCGGCGGCCTGGGCGGGAGTCTGCGTCTCCGCAGCACCGTCCGTAGACGCCGAAGCCGTGTCTTCCTTGGGCGCTGTGCGCGACGAGCGCTTGGGCGGGGGAGCCGGCTTCGGCACC
Source organism: uncultured Actinomycetes bacterium (assembly GCA_963808815.1). Taxonomy (GTDB): domain Bacteria; phylum Actinomycetota; class Thermoleophilia; order Gaiellales; family Gaiellaceae; genus DATBLE01. The sequence continues at coordinate 343,465 of CAWEGI010000013.1, forward strand.
ATCCGCCGAGTGATGATCCCCTGGCCGACGGTCCACAGGTTGGTCGTCATCCAGTACAAGAGCAGGCCCACCGGGAAGCGGCTCACGAACGGCAGGACGAAGAAGGGCACGACCATGAACAGGATGCGCTGACTCCTCGGAATGTTCGGAGGCGTGCCGAAGTAGGCGTAGCCGACCTGGCTGCCGAGGTAGAGGACGAGCAGCACGTAACCCGACCAGTGCTCGGTGACGTGAGCGGTGATATTCGGGACGATCAGCCAGTGGAGCTCGCTCGGGAGTGCCGAAACGTGCTTCGTGAAGTTCTTGAGCACGAAGTACAGGGCGAAGAAGACCGGGATCTGCACCAACATCGGCAGGCACGAGGCCGCCGGGTTGATCTGGTTCTCCTTGTAGAACTTCATCAGTTCTTCGTTGAGGCGCTGACGGTCGCCTTTGTACTTCTGCTGGAGCGCCTTCATCTCCGGCATGTGCGCCTGCATGCGCTGCATCGAGTGGATCTGCTTGACCATGATCGGGACGAGGCAGATCCGGACGATGATCGTGAGCGCGACGATCGACCAGCCCCACGAGAGGCCGACCGTGTCGTGCAGATGCTCGAGCAGCCATGCGAGCGCGTTCTCGATCGGGCTGAGGACGCCTGCGACGATCACCGCAGGTGCCCCGGATAGTCGACCCCGCCGCCGCTCCACGGGTTGCACCGGAGCAGCCGCCAAGTGGTCTTTGCGGTCCCACGGACCAGCCCGAGCTCGCGGTACGCAAGCGAGGCGTATTCGGAGCACGTCGGGTGGTACTTGCAGGTGGGGGCGCCGGCCACGCCAGGCGAGGGAAAGAACGCGCGGAGAACGAGGCTCAGATGCCTCATGCCGAGGCTTTCCCGAGCACCTCGTCCAGGCGGTCGCCGAGCCAGCCGGCGTCGCGGCCGTCCAGAGCCTCGCCGAGGGCGGGACGCGCGATCAGGACGTAGTCGCGGCCGGAGGGCACGCGCTCGAGGCGGTCGCGCCAACTCTCGCGGAGTCGTCGTTTCACGCGGTTTCGCTCCACCGCGCTGCCGGATCCCTTCGGCACCGCGATCCCGAGCCGAGGCTCGCCTTCGTCGTCGCGAGGGAACCAGTAGAGGACGAGGAAGCGGGTCGAGACCGATCGGCCGTGGCGGTAGACGGCATCGAAGTCCCGTGACCGGGAGAGGCGGTACCGACGCTGCACGACCGCGCGAGCCGCGTCAGGCGGAGAGCCGCTTCCGGCCCCTCGCGCGGCGGCGCTTGAGGATCGCGCGTCCCGCGCGGGTGGACATGCGCGCGCGGAAGCCGTGCTTGCGCTTCCGGCGCCGTACGTTGGGCTGGTAGGTCCGCTTCACGGGTGGTTGCTCACTTCGCGGGGGCTCCTGAACACGAAAACGGCGGCCCCTGGGCCGCGGGCCGCAAGTATAGACGAGCGTTGGGTGACCGGCCCGGCGGCCTGTCGCCAATTTCGCTTCCAGTCTCGCCGACAAGTTCTCCACAGGCTGAATGTGGAAATCAGCGGCAGGGAAAGGGCGAGCAGAGAGGGTGTTTTTGCAGGGCCACGTCACCCTTTCGAGACACCCTGTCCACACCTGTGGAGAGCGGTGTGGAACCGAATGAAATCCCTGCAAATCTGGGCTTTTTGAGGAAGGGCGGAGTGGACTGAAAGGCCATTGTCGGGCTCGTCTTGCGTTGCTATGCTCGGCCCTCGCTGTCGTTGAGGAGGAGCAGGCCCCCCGGGTGGATCAACCGATCGAGCTGACCGCAGAGACGCTTTGGACCGAGGTGGCGGGTCGGCTCAAGGGGGCGCTCAACGACTCCACCTACCGGACGTGGTTCGGGGAGGTGGAAGGACTGGACGTATCGGACGACACGTTCGTCCTGGCAGTCCCGAACGACTTCACCCGCGAGTGGATCGAGGGCCATTTCATCGAGCTGATACGGGCCGCTGTACGCGACGCCACGGGTCAGCAGCGCAGGATCCAGCTCACGGTTGCCGAGACGGGCGCGGTTCCCGACACGACGAAGCCCGCACAGCGGATCAGCGAGGCGGGGCTGAACACGAAGTACACGTTCGACCTCTTCGTGATCGGCTCGTCCAACCGGTTCGCCCACGCAGCGGCGCTCGCGGTCGCCGAAGCCCCGGCACAGGCCTACAACCCGCTCTTCATCTACGGCTCGACGGGGCTAGGGAAGACTCACCTCCTCCAGGCGATCGCGCAGTACGTGATGGAGCACCCGGGCAACATGTCCGTGCGTTACGTCACGAGCGAGTCGTTCGTGAACGACTTCATCAACTCGCTTCGCGACAAGCGGATCGAGGGCTTCAAGCAGCGCTACCGCAACTACGACCTGCTCCTGATCGACGACGTGCAGTTCTTCGAGGGCAAGGAGCGCTTCCAGGAGGAATTCTTCCACACCTTCAACTCGCTCTACGAGTCGGGCAGCCAGATCGTCCTCTCGTCGGACCGACCACCGAAGGAGATCGCGACACTCGAGGCACGGCTGCGATCGCGCTTCGAATGGGGTTTGATCACCGACATTCAGCCCCCCGACCTCGAGACGCGGATCGCGATCCTGCGCAAGAAGGTGAAGACCGACGGCATCCACATCGCCGACCCGCACCTGCTCACCTTCATCGCCAGCAGGATCTCGACCAACATTCGCGAGCTCGAGGGAGCTCTCACCCGGGTCGTCGCCTTCGCGTCGCTGACGGGCCGGCCGATGACGGCCGATCTCGCCCAGGACGTGCTCAAGGACGTCTTCCCGCAAGGTGAGGTGGCGCAGGTGACGATCGAGCGGATTCAGGAGGTGGTCTGCGATCGGTTCTCTCTCTCGCTGGACGAACTGTGCAGCCACAAGCGCTCACAGAACATCGTCTATCCGCGGCAGGTGGCCATGTACCTCTCGCGCGAGCTGACCGATTCGTCACTCCCGAAGATCGGCAAGTACTTCGGAGACCGGGACCACACCACCGTCCTACACGCAAATACGAAGATCACGAACATGATTCGAGCCGATCGAACTGTGTACAACCTTGTGCAAGAGCTGACGGCACGCGTCAAACAGGTGCGATGAACTGTGGATTCGCGCGATGACCCGACCGGCAGCTGTGAATCCCGCATTGTTCTCCCCAGATCGAACCCACACCGAAAATGGCTTGTCCAAGCGGGGCTCGGCCTCAGTCCACGCAATTCACACCACCTATGAACTACGAAGGGTTTTTTAAAGAACATGAGTGATATAGAAGCTTCCGTCGAACAGGAGGTCGCGCTGAACGGCCAGCTCGACATCGCCGTTTCCCGAGACGAGCTCGCGCAGAAGCTCGCACTCGTCAGCCGTGGGGTTTCGACCCGCACAGCCGTGCAGATTCTCGGCGGGATCCTGTTGCGTGCAGCTGGCAGCCGGGTCGAACTCGCTGCTACCGACATGGAGCTCTCCCTCCGGACACCGCTCGACGCCACCGTTTCGGGCGACGGTGCCGTAGTCGTGCCCGGCAAGCTCTTCGCCGATCTGTCGCGCCTGCTGCCGGAAGGAGACGTCGAGCTCCAATACCGACAGGACGAGAACGTTCTACAGGTCCGGTGTGGTCCGGCGGAATACCGGTTGAACACCTATAGCGCCGAGGACTTCCCGCGGCTGCCCGACTCCGATGCCGCGCCGACGCACACGGTCGATGCCGCATCGCTGCTTGCCACGGTTGCCTCGGTCGGCCGGGCGGTATCGCGCGACGAGGCACGGCCCGTGCTCACCGGCATCCTCGTCCGCTTTGGCGATGGGAAGCTGATCATGGCCGCGACGGACTCCTATCGCCTCTCGTACAAGGAGACACCGATCGAGGGCGACGTCCCCGAACTCGAAGCGATCGTGCCGGCTCGAGCGCTCGAAGAGGTCCGCCGGCTGGCGACTGCCGGAGACACGCTGGAGCTCGGCGTCCAGGAGAACCAGGTGTTGTTCGGGGTCGACGGCACGTGGCTGACGACGAGGCGCATCGAGGGGCAGTTCCCGAAGTTCGACGAGCTACGGCCGAAGGAGTTCACGCACGAGGTCGTTCTGCCGCGCGAAGAACTGCTCGAGGTCGTCCGCCGCACGTCGGTGATGGCGCATCGCAACTCGCCGCTCCGCCTGCGCTTCGCAGAGGGTGAGGTGACCGTCTGGGCGCAGACGCAGGATGTGGGCGAGGCCCGCGAGACGCTTCCGATCCGCTTCGACGGCGATCCGCTCGAAATCGGGTTCAACGCCGACTTCCTGCGCGACGGAATCGAGTCGGCGGAGGGCGACGAGATGCGCCTGCGCCTGATCGACCCGCTGAGGCCGGGCCTGATCCAGGGGCCGAACGACGACTTCTGGTACCTGATCATGCCGATCCGTCTCGCCGGCTGATCGTCGAGTCGGTCTTTCTGGCGAACTTTCGCTCCTACGCGCGGCTGGAGCTCGCGCTCGAGCCAGGGCTCGTTCTTGCGGTGGGCCCGAACGGCGCAGGCAAGACGAACCTGCTGGAGGCGCTTCACGTCGGCACCCAGGGGTTTTCGCCGCGGACGCGATCCGACGCGGAGCTGATCCAGTTCGGCGAGTCAGCAGCCCGGATCCGACTCGAGGGGCGCCGGGGACAGACCGCGGTGCGAATCGGCGTTGCGCTGTCAACGGCGGAGGGGAAACGGGCCGAGTTGGACGGTGCGCGCCTGCGGGCGGCCGAGCAACTTCGCGGGGAGACGGCGACGCTCGTCTTCACGCCCGACCGGCTGGCGATCGTCAAGGCCGGCCCGGCCGCGCGGCGCGCGTACTTCGACCGCTCGCTGAGCCGTCTGCTGCCTGCGCGGTCGAACCTGCCGGCCGACTATGCGGCCGCTCTGGCACAGCGGAACGCCGCGCTGAAGTTCGGTGACCGAACGACGATCGCTCCCTGGACCACGCAACTGGCCGACCTTGGCTCGGCCCTGGTGGAGACGCGAGTCGAGCTGCTCGACTTGTTGGCCGGGTCGTTTGCCGAGTCCGCCGGCGCTCTCGGGCTCCCGGATGCCCGACTCGCGTACGAGGGCGACCGACTCACACAAGGCGAGCTCGAGGCTCGCTTGGAGCGCGACCTCGAACGCGGGTCGACCGGCGCAGGCCCACATCTCCACGACATCTCGATCGTGTCCGCCGACCGCGACCTTCGTTCATTCGGCTCCCAGGGGGAGCAACGGACGGCCGTGCTCGCCCTGCTCCTGGCCGAAGCGGCGCTCCTGGCCGAGCGCCGAGACGATCCTCCGCTGCTGCTTCTCGACGACGTGCTCTCCGAACTCGATCCGCAACGCCGCCGCGTGTTGCTCGACCAGGTCGCCGGTGGCGGTCAGACGCTGATCACCGCGACTACCGCGGACGCGTTGCCGGGCGAACCGGCGCAGCTACTCGAGGTGTCGCCGGGGGCGGTGGCGGCCCGCTAGAGCGATGGACGGGCTCGACGGCGAGATCCGCGAGGTGCTGTCGCGCTTCGGGCCGCAGGCGGGCATGCCCGAGGTGCTCGCCGCCTGGCCCGCGGCGGTCGGGCCGATGGTGGCCGCAAACGCCTGGCCCGCCCGGATCGCGCGAGACGGGACGCTGCACGTGAACACGTCGTCGTCTGCCTGGGCGTTCGAGCTCGGGCAACTCGCGCCCGAGATCCTCGAGCGGCTGTCGGAGAAGCTCGGCGGACAGCGCACCGGAGGCGCTGCGTTTCGCCGTCGGACATCTCCCCGAACCGGCACCGGAGGCGCCGGCACAGGCGCGGACGGCAGTGCCCGAGCCGACCTCGGAAGCCCTACGTCGGGCGGCCGAGCTCGTTGCCGGGATCGAGGACGAAGAGTTGCGAAATCGAGTGCAAAGAGCGGTCGCTTTCGGCCTCTCGAAGGGCCCGTCCGACCACCGTTTCTGATACACTGTTGTCAGCCCGCAAATAGGCAATTTGCAGGGCTTTTCTTAATGGCAGAAGCAGCTTACACCGCAAAGGACATCACGGTCCTTGAGGGGCTCGACCCGGTCCGGAAACGACCGGGCATGTACATCGGCTCAACGGGCTCTCGAGGCCTTCACCATCTCGCCTACGAGGTGGTCGCGAACTCGGTCGATGAGGCACTGGCCGAACGCTGCGATCTGCTCGAGGTGACCATCCATCCAGACGAGTCCATGACCGTCAGGGACAACGGCTCGGGGATTCCTGTGGACGTGATGAAGGATCAGGGGCTGCCTGCGCTGACGGTCGTTCTCACCAAGCTGCACGCGGGCGGCAAGTTCGGCCAGGGCGGCTACAAGGTGTCCGGCGGTCTGCACGGCGTCGGTGTCTCCGTCGTCAACGCGCTGTCCGAGTGGCTCGTCGCCGAGGTTCAGCGCGACGGCAAGACGTGGCGCCAGGAGTTCGCCCGCGGCGAGCCCACCACGAAGATGAAGGCGATCGGGCCGACCAAGGACACCGGCACGACGATCAGCTTCAAGCCCGACGCAGAGATCTTCGAGGAGACCGAGTGGGACGCCGACACGCTGCTCCAGCGCCTGCGCGAGACTGCGTTCCTGACGAAGGGTCTTCGCATCGTTCTCGTCGACGAGCGTGAAAACGAGCAGCGCGAGGAATTTCACTACGCCGGCGGGATTCGCGACTTCGTCGCGTACATCAACAAGGCGAAGGAGCCGACCCACAAGCACGCGGTCTATTTCGAGGGCGAGAGCGAGCAGGGGTATGTCGAGATCGCCATGCAGTGGAACAACTCCTACGCCGAGTCGGTCTTCACGTTCGCGAACAACGTCAACACCCACGAGGGCGGCTCACATCTGTCCGGGTTCCGCTCGGCCCTGACCGCGACCCTGAACAGGGTGGCGCGCGACCGGGGCCTGCTCAAGGAGAAGGAGGACAATCTCGAGGGCGAGGACGTCCGCGAGGGGCTGGCGGCGGTGATCTCCGTGAAGCTCGCCGAACCGCAGTTCGAGGGTCAGACGAAGACGAAGCTCGGGAACCCCGGGATGGAGGGGCTCGTCAAGCAGGTCGTCAATCAGAAGCTTGCTCAGTACTTCGAGGAGAACCCGCAGGACGCGAAGCAGATCATCCAGAAGGCGATCGACGCGTCGCGGGCGCGCCAGGCCGCGCGGAAGGCGCGCGAGCTGACCCGCCGCAAGTCGGCACTCGAGGGCGCGTCGCTTCCGGGCAAGCTCGCCGACTGCGAGATCGGCGATCCCGAGGCCGCGGAGCTCTTCCTCGTCGAGGGAAACTCGGCCGGCGGTTCGGCGGTCGACGCACGCGACCGTCTGTTTCAGGCGATCCTGCCGCTCCGCGGCAAGGTGATCAACGCCGAGAAGAACCGGATCAACAAGGTGCTCTCGAACACGGAGATCCAGTCGATGGTGACCGCGATCGGAACCGGGATCGCCGACGAGTTCGACCTCTCGAAGCTCCGGTACCACCGGATCATCGTCATGACCGACGCCGACGTGGACGGTTCGCACATTCGCACGCTGATCCTCACCTTTCTCTTCCGCCAGATGCCCGAGCTCGTCGAGCGCGGCCACGTGTTCATCGCTGTGCCGCCGCTCTACCGCGTCAAGCTCGGCGGTCGGGAGCAGTACGTGGAGAAGGAGTCGCAGTTCGAGGATCTCCTCGTCCGCGAACGGATCAAGAACATGGAGGTCACGGACCGCTCCGGGAAGCCGCAGAAGCTCTCCGAGGCGAAGTACGGGCGGTTCACGCGCGCACTCCACGATTTCGAGGGTTGGTCGACGCGGCTACGCACCGACTTCGGCGCGCCGGCCGCGAGCTTCGTGGTCGAGCACCGCTTGGTCGAGACCGACGCCGAGGACGCTGCCGGTATGGAGAAGGCGCTCGCCACGATCGAGCCGAACGGCTTCGAGGTCTCGGTGATCGACACAGACGGCGACGCCGTCCGGGTGAAGGTGGTCGAGCGCGAGACGAGCTCGGCCGAGCACATCGTCGTCCCGGCCGCGCTCCTCGCCTCGCCGATCTACGCGGGGCTCCGCAAGAGCTACGCACGTCTGCAGGAGACGATGGGGACGCCGCCGTTCACGATCGCTCTCGGCAAGAAGCAGGCGTCGGCGGACACCTACGAGACGCTGCGCTCGCGCGCGATCGACCTGGCCAAGGAAGGGATCCAGGTCAGCCGATTCAAGGGCCTCGGCGAGATGGACGCGGAGGAGCTCGCGGCGACGACCATGGACCCCGCGAAGCGGCTCCTCGTTCGCGTCGACGTCGAAGATGCCGCCACTGCTGACCTGATCTTCTCGACGCTGATGGGCGACCAGGTCGAGCCGCGGCGGCTGTTCATCGAGCAGAACGCCAAGGACGTGAAGTTCCTCGATGTATAGGAGCTCAGGCCGCGGATGGGGAGGCAGCGCTGTCTGACGTCGTCGAACCGTTAGGCGCCGGCCGCATCGAGTCACGCGAGCTCGAGGCGGAGATGCGCTCGAGCTTCCTCGACTACGCGATGAGCACGATCGTCGCGCGCGCGCTGCCCGACGTGCGTGACGGCCTGAAGCCTGTACACCGGCGGATCCTGTACGCGATGGCCGAGCTCGGGCTCCAGCCGGGCCGCCCGCGCGTCAAATGCGCACGCGTCGTCGGCGAGGTGATGGGCAACTACCACCCGCACGGCGACGCCGCGATCTACGACACGCTGGTCCGCCTCGCGCAGCCGTTCTCGCTGCGCTACCCGCTCATCGACGGGCAGGGGAACTTCGGCAACATCGACGGCTACCCGGCTGCCGCCCAGCGCTACACGGAGTGTCGGCTCGCGAAGATGGCGAGCGAACTCCTGCGCGACATCGACGCGGACACGGTCGACTTCGGCCCGAACTACGACGAGTCGCGCAAGGAGCCGCAGGTACTCCCGTCGCGCTTCCCGAACCTGCTCGTGAACGGCTCCACCGGCATCGCCGTCGGGATGGCGACGAACATCCCGCCTCACAACCTCGGCGAGGTAGTAGACGCGATCGTCGCGATGATCGACGACCCGGCCGCCGACGTCGAGAAGCTGTCCAAGTACATCAAGGGCCCCGATTTCCCGACCGGCGCGATCATCGTCGGCCGCGAGGGCATCAAGGAGGCCTACCGCTCCGGCCGCGGCCGGGTGGTCATGCGCGCTCGCGCGCACGCCGAGGAGCAGCGCGGCGGCCGCATGGCGATCGTGATCAGCGAGCTTCCCTACGGCGTCAAGAAGGGCGGCGACGAGGGCGTGATCGCGAAGATGGCCGAGCTCGTCAAGACGGGCGTCCTCTCCGAGATCTCGCGGCTTCGTGACCTGTCGGACAAGTCGGGCATGCGCATCGTCGTCGAGCTGAAGCGCGACGCGATCGCGCAGGTCGTCCTCAACAAGCTCTTCAAGCACACGTCGCTCCAGACCACGTTTGGCTACAACGCGGTCGCGCTCGTCGACGGCGTGCCCAAGACGCTGTCGCTCCTCGAGCTCATCCGCCACTACCTGGAGTTCCAGCGGACGGTCGTGGTGCGCCGGTCGAAGTACGAGCTGCGCAAGGCGGAGGAGCGGGCGCACGTGCTCCAGGGCTACCTGATCGCACTCGACAACCTCGACGAGGTGATCGCACTCATCCGCGCGGCCGAGGACACCGACGCGGCGCGCGAGGGGCTGATGGAGAAGTTCGACCTCTCGGAGATCCAGGCCCAGGCGATTCTCGACCTGCGCCTGCGTGCGCTGACCGCCCTGGAGCGGAAGCGTGTCGAGCAGGAGCACGCCGACCTACGGGAGCGGATCACCGAGCTCCGCGCGATCCTCGGCGACGAGTCCCGCGTCATGGCGCTGATCCGCGAGGAGCTGCTCGAGCTGAAGGAGATCTACGGCAAGAACGACAGCCGCCGCACCGAGATCGTGGCGGCGGAGGGTGAGCTCGACCTCGAGGACCTGATCGCGGAGGAGGACATGGTGATCGCGATCACGCGCTCCGGCTACATCAAGCGCCTGCCGGTGACGACGTACCGCGAGCAGCGCCGCGGCGGCCGCGGTGTGATGGGGATGGACCTGAAGGAGGACGACTACATCGAGCACCTCTTCGTCGCCTCCACTCACGACTACCTGCTCTTCTTCACCTCGGTCGGCAAGGTGTATCGGCTGAAGGTGCACGAGCTTCCACTCGGCTCTCGCCAGTCGAAGGGACGCGCCGTCGTCAACCTGCTCCCGTTCCGGCAGGACGAGCAGATCCGGGCAGTCGTCCAGACGCGTGACTTCGGCGAGTCCGAGTTCCTCGTCTTCGCAACCAAGAAGGGCATGGTCAAGAAGACGAGGCTGGCCGAGTACAACACCCCGCTGAAGGCCGACGGGATCATCGCGATCAATCTCCGTGAGAACGACGAGCTGATCGGCGTCCGCCACTCGACCGGTGAGGACGACGTGCTGATGGTCTCGCGCAGCGGCCAGGCGATCCGCTTCCACGAGCAGGCAGCCCGCCCGATGGGCCGCGCGACTGCAGGCGTGCAGGGCATGCGGCTGCGCAAGGACGACGAGGTGATCGAACTCGCCGTCGCCGGCGACACGGACGACCTGCTCGTCGTCACCGAACAGGGCTACGGCAAGCGCACACCGGTGCACGAGTATCCACGCAAGGGGCGAGGCGGCCTCGGCGTCAAGACGGTGCAGCTCACCGACGCCAAGGGCAAGCTCGCCGGCGCCCGGGTCGTCCGTGACGGATACCAGCTGATGCTGATCTCCACCGGGGGGACGGTCATTCGCATGTCGGTCGACGAGATCAAACGGTTGGGCCGCGCCACCCAGGGCGTGATCGTCGTTCGGCTGCGGGACGGCGAGAAGGTCTCGAGCCTCGCGCCGGTCGCCGACTCGGACGACGTCGAGGGCGTTGTCGAGGGCGTTGTCGGCGAGCCGGCCGAGCAGCCCTCCGAATAGTCGAAACGCGGGCCTTCACAAGCGGCGGCGAACGTGATAGAGAAGCGCCCGCAAGTGACGGCGTGCCGATCGAAAGGGATGCTGGTATGGCGTTCAGCGGGCAGGTCGACTTCCTGGAACCGGTAGACCTCGCGGAGCATCTGGACAAGCTGGAGCTCTACCTCGGCCAGGTGTGCCAGATGGCGGGGATCTCGAAGATGCAGCTCGACTACTGGACGAACAAGGCCCAGATCCCGACCAAGGGGCGCAAGCAGCGGATCTACGACATGGATGCGGTCGAGACGGTGATGCTGATCAAGCAGGCGAAGGACAAGGGCCTCAACCTCGGCGCCGCGATCGACGCGGCTCACCGGTTCCGCGAGCAGAACCGGCCGGCGACCCTCCTCTAGCTCTCCTGCTCGCCGGCGGGCTTGGCCGGGCCTACCGCGCGCTCGAGCAGCGGCTGGATCAGGTCGATCGGCGCGGGGAAGACGATCGTCGACGAGTTCGACGCTCCGATTTCGAGCAGTGTCTGAAGGTAGCGGAGCTGGATCGCGATCGGCTCCTGGGCCATCACCGCCGCGGCGTCACGCAGCCGCTCGGAGGCCTGGAACTCGCCCTCGGCATTGATCACCTTCGCGCGGCGCTCACGCTCGGCTTCGGCCTGGCGGGCCATCGCGCGCTGCATTCCCTGCGGGATCTCGACATCTTTGACCTCGACGATCGAGACCTTGATCCCCCACGGCGCGGTCTGCTGGTCGATGATCTCCTGGAGGATCGCGTTGATCTTGTCGCGCTCCGAGAGCAGCTCGTCCAGGAGGTGCTGACCGAGCACCGAGCGCAACGTCGTCTGCGCGATCTGCGACGTTGCGACCATGAAGTTCTCGACCTGCACGATCGCGTCCTTCGGCGCGACGATCCGGAAGTAGGCGACCGCATTCACCCGCGCGGGGACGTTGTCCTTCGTGATCACTTCCTGCGGCGGGATGTTCAGCGTGATCGTTCGCAGGTCGACCTTGACCATCCGGTCGACGATCGGGATCAGCAGGAACAGGCCTGGACCCTTCGGCTCAGGGAGGAGGCGGCCGAGGCGGAAGATGATCCCCCGCTCGTACTCGCGCGCTACCTTGACTGCGGCGAACAGGAAGAGCAGAACCAGCACGAGGACGATGACGACGACGACGATGGCGGCAGTCATGTCCGGACCCTACACGGGAGCGGCGGTCCTCATTCGCCGCACGACCAGCTCGATGCCTTCGAGGCCGACGACCTCGACGTCGTCGCCGAGGGTCAGCCGCTCGCCGTCCGTCTCGCGCGCCTGCCACAGCTCGCCGTTCACCGAGACGAGCCCGTCGCGGCCGACCTGGCCATGCGTGCCGACGATCGTCTGCGGTCCCACCGAGGCCGGGCGTCGCCTGGCCTGGACGACCTTGGCGAGCACGAAGGCGAAGAACGCCGAGAACGTGAGCGCGATCGCGAGCGGCACGCCCAGCGAGACCTGGTAGCCGGACCCTGCCGGCTGGAACAGGAGCAGCGATCCGAAGACGAAGCACGCGGCGCCCGCCAGTGTGAGCGCGCCGTGGCTGAAGACGACGAACAGCTCGGCGATCCAGAAGGCAAACGCGGCGGCGATCAGGATCAGGCCGGCCCAGTCGATCGGTAACACGTCGAGGCCGAAGAAGGCGATCGCCAGGCAGAGGATCCCGAACGTCGCCGGGAAGATCAGGCCGGGGTGCCAGAGCTCGACCACGAGCCCGAGCACGCCGAGCGAGAGCATCAGCGAGATCAGGTTAGGGTCGATCAGGAAGTCGAGCACCCGCCGCCAGAGGCCCATCTTGGCCGTGGTGATCTCCGCTCCCGCTGTGTGCATGACGATGCCCTTCGGGATCGTCTTGCGGCCGTCGATCTGGTTCAGCAGCGCGGGCAAACTCGGCGAGACGACGTCGATCACGTTCTTCCGCAGCGCCGTGCGGGCGGGGAGGTTCGAAGCGACCCGCACCGCTTGCGCGGCCCAGACGGCGTTCCGGTCATGTGACGCGGCGAGCGCGACGAGCGATGCGGCGGCGTCGTTGACCACCTTGCGGCGCAGGTCGCTCTGGATGTTCGTGCCGCCGAGGTTGATCGGCGTGGAGGAGCCGATGTTGGTCACGGGCGCCATCGCCAGGATGTCGGCCGCCTGGCCGATCCACACGCCGGCGGAGGCGGCGCGCGCCCCGTCCGGCGACACGTAGACGATCACCGGCACCTTGGAGGCCAGTTCGGCCTTGACGATCTTCCGCATCGACTCCGACAAACCACCCGGGGTGTCCATCACGATCGCCACCGCGTCGTAGCCGCCCTTGTTCGCCCGGGAGATCTCGTCGGTCAGGTACCCCTGGGTGACCGGGTTCACGTCGTTCTCGAACTCGACCGCGAGGACGCGCGGAGTTGCCGCCTGCGCTGCGCCGCCCGTCGTCAGCGCCACTGCGAGGACCGCCGAAACGGCGAGAAGTCCCCGCAGGAAAGCCGCTTTCACAGCCGTAAGGATTCTATCAACGCCCTCGTGCGGCCCTGCGCGCGTGGGCACACTGGCGGAACCGGATGAGAGCGCTCTTCCTCGCAGCCCTGCTCGCACTCGTCGCCCCGGCGGTCGCGAGGGCCGCGGACGGGGCGACGATCGTGGCGAGGGACCTGCCGGTCGGCGACGCGCGCACGACCGCGGCCGCGTCGGCGCCGTCCGTCTTCGACCTGGTCGGGTTCCACTGGCAGGGCGCCGGCAGCGGTGCTCTTCCGCACCCATGCCGTCGCCGGTCGCTGGAGCTCGTGGCGGCCGGTGGCTCCCGAGGCCGAGGACCTGCCCGACCCGGGCAGCCGGGAGACGAGGATCCGCAGGGGCTGGCGGCTCGGCAGTCCTTACTGGGTCGGTGCGTCCGACCGCGTGGCGTACCGCGTGGTGGGCGATGTGCGCAGGCTGCGCGTCTGGTACGTGTGGAGCCCGGTCGAGCGGGCGTCGCTCCGGGCGCCGTCCATGACCGGTACGCCCCGGATCGTGCCGCGACGGGCGTGGGGGGCGAACGAGGAGATCACCCGCGGCGCCCCGCGGTACGCGCGCTCGGTTGCGTTTGCGGTCGTGCATCACACGGCCGGCTCGAACGCCTACACCCGGAGCCAGTCCGCCGCGATCGTGCGCGGGATCGAGCTGTACCACGTCCGCGGAAACGGTTGGAACGACATCGGCTACAACTTCCTCGTCGACAAATACGGCCAGGTCTTCGAAGGCCGTGCCGGCGGGATCGAGCGCAACGTGATCGGTGCGCACGCGGAGGGGTTCAACACCGGCTCCACCGGCGTTGCCGTGATCGGCAACTACTCTGCGACGAGGATCTCCCCTGCTGCGTTGCACGCGCTCGTCGGCCTGCTGGCGTGGCGCCTCGACGTCGCCCACGTCGACCCGCTGAGCACGCTGACATGGAGATCGGGAGGAAACCCCGGGTACCGGGCCGGCAAGGAGGTGAAGCTGCGGGCGATCTCAGGGCATCGCGACACCGGACCGACCAGCTGCCCCGGCGCCGCCCTGTACTCGAGGCTGCCCGACATCGCGCGGGCGGTCGCGCTCACCGGGCTGCCCAAGCTGTACGCGCCCCAGGTGGTGGGCGGTCTCGGCGGCTCGGTCCGGTTCACCGCCAGGCTCTCCGCTCCCGCCGCCTGGACGGTGACGGTCAGGGGCGCCTCCGGCGCCGTCACCGCGCGCGGCCGCGGGACTGGAACGGCGGTCGCCTGGACATGGAACGCTGCTCGGATCGCGAACGGCTCGTACACGTGGACGATCGAGGCGGGTACGCAGACGCGACCGGCATCGGGGACGATCGGCAAGGCGCCGCCGCCGGTCCCGCCGCCGCCGACTGCTGCGCTCGTCACCGGGCTGACCGTGACGCCGCCCGTCACCTCGCCCGACGGGGACGGGATCGACGACGCGCTCGCGATCTCGTACGCCCTCGGTGCCCGCGCTTCGGTGACGGCGACCGTCGTCGATGCGACCGGGATTGTGGCGGCGACGCCGTTCGCGGCCCAGCTCCAGGGGGCGCGCCGGCAGTCGTTCACCTATCCGGCGGACGGGCTCGCGGACGGCTCGTACACGCTGATCGTCTCGGCCGTCGGCGAGGACGGCCGCACCGGCAGGCTCGAGGCACCCTTCGCCGTCGACCGGACTCTTTCCGGGCTCGCGCTGAGCACGTCCACGCTGACCCCGAACGGCGACGGAGTGGACGACACGCTCGGCGTCTCCTTCACGCTTGCCGCCGCTGCGAACGTCGTGGTCCAGATCGAGCAGGCGGGTGCGGTCGTCGCTCCGCTGCTCAGCGGGTCGCTCCTGGCGGGACCTGCGCAGCTCACGTGGGATGGGACGACGCCCTCCGGTCCCGCACCGGCGGGAACGTACGACGTGGCCGTGTTCGTGGACGGTCCGTTCGGGCGGACCCGGCATGCCGCATCGTTCACGCTGGCGCGCTAGGCGCCTCCAGGGCCACCAATAGACTCCCGGCATGCAACCTCCGCGCCGGCGCCGCCGTCAGAGTGTCGAGCTGCGGCCCGCCCGGCCGCTCGCGTACGAGAGGTTGAGCGATCCGATCTTGGTGACCAGAGCGAAGGACGGCGACCGTGCGGCGCTCGCCGCACTGTGCGAGCGGCATGCCCCACATGTGGAGCGGCTCGCCCGTCATCTGTTGCACGATCCGGAGGACGCACGCGACGCGGCCCAGGAGTCGCTCGCGAAGCTCTGCGTACGCATCCGCCAGTTCCGCGGCGACGCGCAGTTCGGGACGTGGCTCCACCGCCTGGTCGTGAACACCTGCCGCGACGTGGCCACCCGACAGCGGTCGCGCCGGTGCGAGCCGCTCTTCGAGGACCGGCGCATCGGCGGCGACGACGCCGATCCTGCGCGCGCGCTCGTCCTGTCGGAGCTGCGCTCGGAGCTGGCCGGCGAGCTGGCCGCGATCTCGGCCGATCAAGCACGCGTGGTCGTGCTCAAGGACGCGCTCGACTGGTCGTTCGAGGAGATCTCCGCACGATCGGGGATGCCCGTCGGGACGGCCAAGTGCTACGCCCACCGTGGGCGGAGCTCGCTGCGCGAGCGGCTCGCCCGATGACACCCACGGCCCCGTTCGGCCGCGAGGTGATCGAGGAGATCATCCCGCACCGTGACCCGTTCCTTTTCCTCGACGAGGTGCTGGAGCTCGAGCCGGGAGTCCGGGTCGTCGCCCGCAAGCGGGTGCGCGGCGACGAGTGGTTCTTCCCCGGGCATTTCCCCGGCCGCCCGATCATGCCCGGCGTGATCATGGTCGAGGCCCTGGCGCAGGCCGGCGCGGTCGCCGCGCTCTCGCTCGAGGAGAACCGCGGCAAGCTGGCGCTCTTCGCCGGGATCGACGACGTGCGCTTCAAGCGGATCGTCGAGCCGGGTGACGAGCTCACCCTCACCTGCGAGCTCGAGGCCGTACGCGGGCCGATCGGCAGGGGGAAGGCCAGGGCGTCGGTCGGCGACGAGCTGGCCGTACGCGGCACGCTCACCTTCGCGACGGCGGCCCAATGAGACCGGCACGGCCATGATCGGCGCGGCGAACGGAACACCGGTCTCGATCACCGGGCTGGGGACGCACGTGCCCGACCGGGTGGTCACGAACGACGACTTCGCGCGGCTGGTGGACACGTCGGACGAGTGGATCGTCGCTCGCACCGGCATCAGAGAGCGCCGCTTCGCGGCCGAGGACGAGGCGCTCTCCGACATCGCGCTGCCCGCGGCGCGAGCGGCGCTCGAGCAGGCGGGCGTGCGTGCCGCCGAGATCGACCTGCTGATCGTCGCGACGGTCACGCCCGACATGCAGTTCCCCTCGACTGCGGCGATCATGGCCGACGTGCTCGGCGCCGGGAACGCCGCAGCCTACGACCTCGCCGCCGGCTGCACCGGGTTCATGTACGGGATCGCGCAGGCGTTCGGCATGGTCGAGAGCGGGCTCAGCCGCCGTGTGCTCGTGGTCGGGGCGGACGTGCTCTCGAAGCTGATGAACTTCGCCGATCGCTCGACCTGCGTGCTCTTCGGGGACGGAGCCGGCGCGGTCGTCGTCGAGCCCGCCGCGCAAGAGGGCTTCCTCGGCTTCGAGCTGGGCGCCGACGGGGCCGGCGGCATGGATCTCTACCTCCCGGCGGGTGGCTCGCGGACGCCCACGACGGCCGAGACCGTCGCCAGCGGCGCTCACTATGTACACATGAACGGCCGCGAGGTCTTCAAGTTCGCAACGCGCGTCCTGGTCAGCTCCGCCGAGGCAGTCCTGGCGAAGTGCGAGTTGTCGGTGGACGACGTGGACGTTTATGTTCCCCACCAGGCCAATGTCCGGATCATCGATCATGCACTGGCCAGGCTCGGAATCCCAAAGGAGAAGGTGATCGTGAACGTCGACCGGTACGGAAACACGTCCTCTGCCTCGATCCCGCTCGCGCTCGCCGAGGCAGTCACGACCGGCCGCGTCCGGCAGGGCGACACCGTCCTGATGACCGGGATGGGCGCCGGGTTGACCTGGGGCTCCGCCGTGATGCGCTGGACGGCTCCCGTATGAAGATCGCCTTCTGCTTCCCCGGCCAGGGCTCGCTCGCGCAGGGCATGGGCCGGGACGTCGCGGCCGCGGTGCCCGAGGCGATGGAGGTGTACGAGCGCGGAAGCGAGGCGTGCGGCCTCGACCTGAAGCGGCTCTGCTTCGACGCGCCGCTCGAGGAGATGGTCGAGACGGAAGTGCAGCAGCCGGCGCTGGTCGCGACCAGTCTGGCGATGCTGGCTGCGCTGCGCGCTAGGGGCGTGAACCCCGACTACGTGATCGGCCACTCCGTCGGCGAGTTCGCCGCGATCGCCGCGGCCAGGTCGGTAGGCGTGGTGGAGACGATCGCGCTCGTCCGCGAGCGCGGCCTGGCGATGGCCGAGGCGGCGCGAGAGCGGCCCGGCTCGATGGCAGCGATCCTTGGGCTCGACGACGAGGTGGTCGAGCGCTTGTGCCGGAAGATCTTCGGCGTTTGGCCTGCCAACTACAACTGTCCCGGCCAGATCGTCGTCTCCGGCGAGAACGACGCCGTCGACGAGCTCTGCGCGAAGGCCTCGGAGGAGGGTGCGCGCCGCACGGTGAAGCTGAAGGTCTCGGGCGCGTTCCACTCCCCGCTCGTGGCGCGCGCGGCCGAACGGCTGCGGCCGGCGATCGAGTCGGTCAAGTTCGGTGAGCCGCAGGCGGCGTTCATGTCCACCGTCACGGCCAGGTTCGAGGAAGCCCAGCGGATGGGTGCGCTGCTCGTCGACCAGCTGACCGCGCCGGTGCGGTACACGCAGGCCGCCTCCGAACTCGTGCGCGACGGCGTGAAGACGTTCGTCGAGGTCGGCCCGGGCAACGTGCTCTCCGGGCTGATGAAGCGGATCGACCGCAGCGTGAAGACAATCCCGGTCAACGACCTCGCCTCGGTCGAGAAGCTCAAGGACCTCCTGCACACCGCGTGACCGTCGCTCGGCTTCGCCTCGCTCGCGCGGGGGAAACAGCCGGTTTCCCCCGCGAGCCCCCTTCCCCAACGACATTCGCACTTCAGCAGCGGTTCGAGGCCGCGCCCGCCATGTCGGTCGCGGCCGCGGAAACCTTCTGGAGTCGACCCGATGAGTGAGGCGGGCGCTTTCTGCTCGCTGGAGGGGAGGCTGGCGCTCGTCACCGGCGCATCGCGCGGGATCGGCCGTGCGATCGCCGGCGGAGCTTGCGCGCGCCGGCGCGTCGGTTGTGGTCGGCTATCGCAGCGGCGCCGAGGAGGCGGAGGCGCTGGCGACGGAGATCGGCGGGCGCGCGGTCCAGGCCGACGTCGCCGATCCCGAGCAGGCCGCCCGACTCGTCGAGGAGGCGGGCGACCTCGACATCCTGGTCAACAACGCGGGCCTGACCCGGGACGGCTTGATCCTGCGGATGTCCGACGAGGACTGGCGGAGGGTGCTGGACACGAACCTGGGCGGCGTCTTCCACACATGCCGTGCGGCTGCGCGCGGGATGATGAAGAAGCGTCGCGGGGCGATCGTCAACCTGACCAGCGTCGTCGGCCTGCACGGTAACCCCGGCCAGACGAACTACGCCGCCTCGAAGGCGGGTATCGTCGGCTTCACCAAGTCGCTCGCGAAGGAGATGGCGTCGCGCGGGGTTCGCGCCAACGCCGTCGCTCCCGGGTACATCCAGACCGCGCTCACCGAGGTACTCCCGGACGAGGTGCAGCAGGCGATCCTCGCCAACACGCCGCTCGGCCGGCTGGGAACGCCGGAGGACGTCGCCGGGGCGGTACGCTTCCTCTGCTCGGACGAGGCGTCGTTCGTGACCGGCGAGGTGCTCCTCGTCGACGGTGGACTGGGGATGTAGATGAGCGTCAACGGGCGGCGGAGAGTCGTGATCACGGGGATGGGGGCGGTGACGCCCCTGGGCAACGACGTGCCCACGAGCTGGCAGAACCTCTGCGCGGGCATGTCCGGCGCCGGGCCGATCACGCAGTTCGACGCGGACGGCTACTTCGCGAGGTTCGCCTGCGAACTGAAGGACTTCGAGCCGACGAATTGGATCGACTACAAGACCTCGCGGCGGATGGACCGGTTTGCGCAGATGGTGGTCGCGGCTGCACGGATGGCGGAGGAGGACTCCGGGCTCGACATCGCACCCGACTCCGACCGGATCGGAGCGGCGGTGGCGACGGGCATCGGCGGGCTCCAGTCGTTCCAGGACTGCCACACCCAGCTGCGTGACCGTGGGCCTGACCGGGTCAACCCGTTCTCGATTCCGGCGATCATCCCCAACCTCGGCGCCGGCTGGCTGTCGATCGAGCTCGGCACCCGCGGGCCGCTGAGCGCTCCGTGCACGGCGTGTGCGGCGTCCAACATGGCGATCGGCGAGGGCATGGACGCGATCCGGCTCGGCCGCGCCGACGTGATGCTCTGCGGCGGCACGGAGGCCCCGGTCACCCAGGTCGGAATCGCCGGCTTCGGGGCGATGCGCGCGCTCTCGCGTCGCAACGACGACCCCGAGCACGCGAGCCGGCCGTTCGACATCGAGCGCGACGGATTCGTGATGGGCGAAGCCGGCGCGGTGCTCGTCCTCGAGGAGCTCGAGCGGGCCAAGGCCCGCGGCGCGAAGATCTACGCCGAGCTCGCCGGGTACGGCGTGTCCTCTGACGCGCAGCACATCACCGAGCCCGACCCGACCGGCGTCCACCCGGCGCGGGCGATGAAGATGGCGCTTGGAGACGCCGGCATCGACGCTGCCGACATCGGCTACATCAACGCGCACGGCACGTCGACGCCGCTCGGCGACGCCAGCGAGACCCGCGTGATCAAGCTGGCGCTCGGCGAGGAGAACGCCCGCAACACACCGGTCTCCTCGACGAAGGGCTCGACCGGTCACTGCCTCGGCGCGGCCGGTGCGGTCGAGGCGATCTTCACGACGCTGGCGATCTCGGAGGGGATGCTCCCGCCGACGATCAACTACGAGTATCCCGATCCCGAGTGCGACCTCGACTGCATCCCGAACGAGGCGCGCCCGGCCGAGGTGAACGCGGCCATGTCGAACTCCTTCGGCTTCGGCGGCCACAACGCCTCGATCGTGCTCACGCGATACGAGGGCTAGTGCCCGATCGTTGGGCGACGTTCGACTGCTACGGCACGCTGATCGACTGGAACGGCGGGATCGCGCGCGAGCTCGGGCGGCTGTTCGGCGACGGGGAGGCACGGAGGTTGCTCGAGCGCTACCACGAGCTCGAGCCCCAGGTGCAGGCGGAGGACCCCGAGCGGACGTACCGCACCGTCCTGACCGCGACGCTCGAGCGGATCGTCGAGACCGACGGGTTGTCCTTGTCCGACGGCGAGCACGACGCGCTCGCGCGATCGCTGCCCGCCTGGGCTCCGTTCCCCGAGGTGCCGGCCGCGCTCGAGGAAGCACGGGAGCGGGGCTGGCGGCTCGCCATCCTGTCGAACACCGACCGCGATTTCATCGCAGCGTCCAAGGCGCGGATCGGCGTGCCGTTCGACGAGACGGTCGTCGCCTCCGAGATCGGCTCCTACAAGCCAGGGCACCGGCACTGGACGGAGTTCTTCGCGCGCACCCACGCCGACCGCGACCGCCATGTCCACGTGGCCGCCAGCCTCTTCCATGACATCGTGCCTGCGAACGAGCTCGGACTGGAGAGCGTCTGGGTGAACCGGCTCGGTGAGACGCCGGGTCCGGCGCCGACCCGGGAGATTCCCGACCTGGCCGAGCTCCCGGACGTGCTGGACCAGCTCGTTCCGGCGTGACGTCTCCCGAGGGCTTCACGACTCGGCCGGCGACACCTGCCGACGCGACCGCCGTCGCCGACCTGGTGAACGCCTTCGAGCGTGCGTACGTCGAAGAGCCGGACACGGTCGACGCGGAAGAGGTCGCCGGCTGGTGGGCGCGACTCGCTCCGGAGCGCGACTCGCGCCTCTATGTCGCCGCCGACGGGCGCCTGGCCGGTGTCGCAACGCTCTCCGACCGGAACCAGGGGAAGCTCGATCTCGACGCCTACGTGCTCCCCGAGCACGCCGGGCGAGGGCTCGGTGGAGCGATGGTCGACTGGCTGGAGCAGGAGACGGTCGGGCGCGGCCTCGAGCGTGCGCAGACTGCTGCCCTGACCGCCGACTCGGCGGCCGGCAGGCTGTTGCACGGCCGAGGCTACGAGGCGGTCAGGCGCTTCTACCGGATGGCGATCGACCTGGACGCGCTGCCGCCCGCGCCTCAGTGGCCGGAGGGCTTCGAAGTCTCGACGTTTCTGCCGGGCGACGAGGCGATCCTTCACGCGGTCACCGAGAAGGCGTTCGCCCGGCACTGGGGGTATGAAGAGCGCGACCTCGAGGATTGGCGGAAGCACACGTTCGAGGCCCCGTGGTGGGACCCCTCGCTCGTCTACCTCGTCCGCGAAGGAGACGAGGTGGTGGCCGCTGCTGTGAACGCGGTGCGTTTCGGCGGTGGCTGGGTCGGCACGATCGGCACGCTCGAGCCCTGGCGCGGGCGTGGGCTCGGCCGGGCGCTGCTGCTCGAGGGATTCGGCGAGTTCCATCGCCGCGGGGAGAGCCGGGTGTCGCTCGCGGTCGACGCTGGCAACGAGACCGGCGCGACCCATCTCTACGAGAGCGTCGGCATGCGGGTCGTCTGGCAGGCGGACGTGTACGAGAAGCGCCTGCAGATAGCCTGAGGGCGATGTCGCGGCTGCGCGCGAAGTGTCCGGACTGCAAGACGAACACCGCGGTCGCGATCGGGCCGGAGTACGAGTGCCACGCCTGCGGCCGCACCTTCGGCGCAGGGCTGGTCCGCGTGCCTCGCGCCTGGGGACACACGCTCGACAGCGGTGCGGGCATGGTCGAGGCGGCGAACGAGCTCACGTTGCCGTACCCGGAAGCGGGGGTCGTGGCCGAGGACACGCTCTCCGACCAGGTCCTCGTCCTCGCGTCGGAGCTACCCGAGCGGCCGCTGATCCTCGGCGGCTGCTGCTGCTCGCACATCGGTGCCGTGGAAGGGCTCGCGACCCGGTACGAGCGCCTGGCGGTGGTCTGGATCGACGCGCACGGCGATCTGAACACGCCCGACACGTCGTCGTCCGGGAACGAGTGGGGGATGCCGCTGCGGATGATCCTCGACGGCCGCGCCGTCGAACCCGAGCATGTCGCGCTGCTCGGAGCCCGCGACCTCGATCCTCCCGAGATCGAGTTCATCGAGTCGAGCGGCCTGCACACCGGCGACGACGCCGTCGTGCGCGCCCTCGACGGTGCCCAGGCGGTCTACGTCGCGATCGACGGAGACGGGCTCGACCCTGATGAGGTGGCGTCCTGGATGCCGGTGCCCGGCGGCCTCTCGGTGGCCGAGACGGTCGACCAACTCGCCTGGGTCGCCGCGAACTCGACCGTCGCCGGTGCGGGCCTGTCGGGTTTCCTCGCCGATGCGAAGAACGTCGAGCCCGCGACACGGCTCTGCGTCGCCGTGGGCCTGTAACCGCCCGCCCCCGGGGCGGGTCTAAGATCCAGATCCATGACGGACACCAGGATCGATGTCTCGATCGAGCAGAAGGGTCTTGCGCCGGACGCCGGCGAGGCCCGCAAGCACCCCAACACCTGTCCGTCCTGCGGCTCCCACTACCGCGACGACGAGCTCGACTCCCACCTCGGAGTCTGCCCGCAGTGCGGCCACCACTTCCCGGTCGGGGCGCGGGAGCGCATCGAGCAGCTCACGGACCCGGGATCGTTTGCCGAGGAGGACGCCGACCTGCGCTCCTCCGATCCGCTCGGGTTCTTCGATCTGCGCCCGTACACGGAGCGGCTTGCCGAGGCCGAGCTGAAGACGGGAGAGGGCGACGCAATCGTCGCCGGCCGGGCCGAGATCGCCGGCGTGGCCTGTCAGCTCTCGGTGATGGACTTCGGTTTCATGGGCGGCTCGATGGGGAGCGTCGTCGGCGAGAAATTCGCGCGGGCGTGCGAAGCGGCCGCCGAGCGCAGCCTGCCGCTCGTCTCGGTCACCTCGTCGGGCGGCGCGCGCATGCAGGAGGGGATCCTGTCGCTGATGCAGCTGCCGAAGACCGTCTGTGCGGTCGAGGACCTGCACGACGCGCGCTGTGCCCTGATCAACGTCTTCACCCACCCGACCACGGCGGGGGTGCTCGCCAGCTTCGCCAGCCTCGGCGACGTGACCGTCGCCGAGCCCGGCGCGCTGATCTCGTTCACCGGCCCGAGAGTCGTACAGCAGACGACCCGGGAGAAGCTCCCCGACGACTTCGGTCTCGCCGAGTCGAACCTGCGCTTCGGCCACCTCGACGCGATCGTGCCGCGGTCCGGGCTACGGACCCACCTCGCGCGCGTCCTGCGGCTGTTCACGAATGGCGGGTGAGGCCGAGCGCCGGTTGCGTGACCGGCTGGCCAGGCTGAGGACTCTGCCCCTCCTCGGGGGGACGAAGCTCTCGGGGGAGCTCGAGCGTCTCCAGCGTCAGATCGACCAGCTGGAGGCCGAGCCGACCGACGAGGACATCTGGCGCTCCGTCGAGCTCGCCCGCCACAGCGAGAGGCCGTACACGCTCGACTACGTCCAGCGGATACTCGACGACTGGGTCGAGCTGCATGGCGACCGCGGCCGCGCCGACGACGGCGCCATGGTGGCCGGGCTGGGCAGCCTGGACGGCCAGACGATCGTTCTGGTCGGCATGCAGAAGGGCCGGGACATCCAGGAGCGGACAAAGCGCCAGTTCGGGATGCCCTATCCGGAGGGCTACCGCAAGGCGATACGCGCGATGGAACTCGCCGACCGGCACGGGTTTCCCGTGATCAGCCTCGTCGACACGCCGGGTGCCTACCCGGGCGTGGCCGCCGAGCAGCACGGGCAGGGCGGCGCGATCGCCGCCTCGCAGTCGCTGATGGCCCGGCTGGAGGTGCCGATCGTGGCGTGCGTGATCGGCGAGGGCGGCTCGGGCGGCGCGATCGCGATCGCGCTCGCCGACCGGGTCCTGATGCAGGAGAACGCGATCTACTCGGTGATCTCGCCGGAGGGCTGCGCCGCGATCCTGTGGCGCGACGCCGGCGAGGCCAGGAAAGCCGCCGCCGCATTCAAGCCCGATGCCGCGCACTGCCTCGAGCTCGGCGTCGTCGACGGGATCGTCGCGGAGCCGGCTGGAGGTGCCCAGAACGACTGGAAGGAGGCGGCGAGGCTGTTGAAGGAGTCGCTCGTCGATGCTCTGAGCGATCTGGCGGGGCTGTCGGGCGACGAGCTCGTCCGGCGCAGGCGGGTTAAGTTTCGAAGTATGGGCGTCTTCGCGTAACTACCCCAGATTTCCTGGGATATTCCACACTCTCCACAGGCTTTTCCCCGGGAGGAGGCACGAGTTTTCCACTGTTTCCACATGTGTTTCGACTCGGGGACGTGCGGTTCGCGCCCGGGAATTCAGGGCAGGAGCACCTGGTGGCGAAGCGCGACCTGACCGAGTATCGCCGCAAGCGCGATGCCGCGCGCACCTCCGAGCCGATGCCGGGTCGTTCGCGCGCGCGGCGGGGACAGCCGAAGCCGGTCTTCGTCGTCCAGCGCCACGACGCCCGGCGACTCCACTACGACTTCCGGCTGGAGCGCGACGGAGCGCTCGCCAGCTGGGCGGTGCCGAAGGGCGTGCCGCTCGAGGCCGGCCAGCGCGCGCTCGCGGTCCACGTCGAGGACCACCCGCTCGACTACGCGACCTTCGCGGGCGAGATCCCGAAGGGCGAATACGGCGCGGGCACGGTCGAGATCTGGGACAGCGGCACGTACGAGCTCGTCGAGGAGAAGAAGGACGGCGGGCTGACCGTCCGGCTGGAGGGCACTCGTCTGCAGGGGCTGTGGACGCTGATTCCGGCGAAGCTCGACGGCAATCCCAAGAACTGGCTGCTGATCCGGAAGCGGGACGACGTGCAGAACGCGGAGAGCGACGGCCGAGCGCGCCGCCGCTACGAGGTGATGCTGGCCACTCTGGACGAAAACGTGCCGAAGGGCGATGCCTGGCTGTTCGAGGTGAAGTGGGACGGATACCGCGCGCTGGCCTACCTCCGCGGGGGTGAGGTTCGCCTGGTCAGCCGGAACGGCAACGATCTCACTGAGCGCTTCCGCGGAATCGCGGACGCGATTCCGCGGACCCTGAAGACTCCGGACTGCGTGCTGGACGGCGAGGTCTGCGCGCTCGACGAGGACGGCCGGCCGAGCTTCTCGGCGATGCAGCAAGGGAAGCCCGGCACGCCGATCGTCTACGAGGCCTTCGACCTGCTCGAAGTCGACGGGGAGCCGCTCGTCGACCTTCCGCTGCGCGAGCGGCGGGCACGGCTCGAGCAGCTGCTGGACCGCCGGTACACGACGGTCAGGCTCTCCGAGGCGTTCGAGGACGGCGACGCCCTGTACGAGGCGGCCAGGCAGCAGCGCCTGGAGGGGATCGTCGCCAAGCGGGCGGACTCGCCGTACCGGCAGGCAAGGCGGACGCGCGAGTGGCTGAAGATCAAGACGCACGGCCGGCAGGAGTTCGTGATCGCCGGCTACACGAAGGGCCAGGGGCGGCGGTCGGGCCGCTTCGGCTCACTCGTGCTCGGCGTACGGCGCGGCGGCGAGCTCGCCTACGCCGGCAACGTCGGCACCGGCTTCACGGACAGGGTGATCGACGACCTGCTGGCGAAGCTGCGGCCGCTCGAACAGAAGGAGAGCCCCTTCCCTGTCGTCCCGAAGATGCCGAAGGTGCGCAAGGCGGACGTGGTCTGGGTGAGGCCGGAGCTGGTCTGCGAGGTCGAGTTCGTCGAGTGGACGCACGACGGCCGGTTGCGGGCCCCGTCGTTCCAGGGGCTGCGGGAGGACAAGACCGCGAGGGAGGTCCACCGCGAGGAGCCGCTCCCGACCGAGCTGCGCCGCGGAAGCCGCGCGCTCAAGCTGTCCAACCTCGACAAGATCTTCTTCCCGGACGACGGGATCACGAAGGGCGACCTGCTCGCCTACTACCGCTCGGTTGCGCCCGTCCTGCTGCCGCACCTGAAGGACCGGCCGTTCACGATGAAGCGCTATCCCGACGGGATCTCGGGCGGCCATTTCTTCCAGAAGGACGCGCCCAAACACATGCCGGACTGGATCCCGACACGGGAGTTCGAGGTCTCGACCCGCGACGCGCCCAGGCGTCGCCGCAAGATCCAGGCGCCGATGGTCAACGACGAGCTGGCGCTGCTCTGGATGGTGAACATGGGCTGCATCGACCTGAACACGTGGTACTCGCGGGTCGACAGGCCCGAGCGGCCGGACTTCGTCCTCTTCGACCTCGACCCGGCCGCCGACGCCGGGTTTGCGGAGGTGGTCGAGGTCGCGCTGCTCGTCAAGGAGGTGCTCGACGCGCTCGGGCTCGCCGGCTTCGCGAAGACGAGCGGCAGCGACGGCATGCATGTGCTCGTGCCGGTCGAGCGGCGGTACACATACGACCAGACGCGCGAGTTCGCCGAGATCGTCGCCGGCACGCTCGCGCGTACGCACCAGGGGCTGGTCACGACCGAGTGGAGCAAGGCGAAGCGACGCGGCGTCCTGATCGACGCGAACCAGAACGGCGAGGGGAAGACGATCGCGTCGGCCTACTCCGTGCGGCCGCATCCCGGTGCCCCGGTCTCGACGCCCCTGCGCTGGGACGAGGTCCGAAAGGGGCTCGACCCGAAGGCTTTCGGGCCGGACGCCGTCCTGGCCCGCCTCGAGCAGCACGGCGACCTGTTCGAGGGTGTCCTTGCCGAGAAGCAGTCTCTCGGCAAGGCCCTCGCCGCGGTTCGGTAGTTCTCGGTCCGACGCCTCCTAGGCCGCCGGCTGGATGTTCTGGTTGACGCGGAAGACGTTCTCGGGGTCGTACCTGCGCCTTGATCTTCGCGAGCCGCTCGTAGTTCGCCCCGTACGTCGCCTGCACCCGCTCCTGGCCCTCGTCCATCATGAAGTTGACGTACGCGCCGCCCGCGGAGTACGGGTGCAGCGCCTCCCAGTAGCCGACCGCCCAGTCGCGCAGCGGCGGTCGCTGCCGCCGGTTCGGGGTCGACGCCGATGATCACCTGCGACCACCGCGTGTCGCGGTATGCCCACGGGGTCTCGTCCGGACCGACGTCGTGCGCGGCGCCGTCGATCGGGTAGATGTGCGAGCCCGACTTCCAGCTCGGCATCTTCTCGTTCCACTCCTCGTTCAGCGCGATCGCCTCGTCCGGGATCTCGTTCGACGAAGTCGGCGCGCCAGTACCACTGGTCGCCCGGTCCGTAGAGACCGTCGAACGCGCTGTTCAGGCCGGGGAGCGGCACGCGCCCGGCGCCGTGCATGAGCGGCGTGCCGACGGCCAGCATCGGGGCCATCGCCTTCTCCGCCTCCTCGTCCGAGCCGACGATGCACCAGACGATCCTGCACACCTTGCGCAGGTGGATCTCCTCCGGGAACGGCGGCCCCGGCGGCACGGTGTGGAACGCGAAGAACCCGGTCGCGTTGCGGGGCAGCGTCGGCAGGAACTCGCGATACGCGGAGAGCACCTCGTCCGTCTGCTCGATCGGCCAGAACGTCGGGCCGCCGACGACGTCGGAGACCGGGTGCGCCTGGAACGTGAACTCGGTGACGACGCCGAAGTTGCCGCCGCCGCCGCGCAGCGCCCAGAACAGGTCGGCGTTCTCGTCGGCGCTGGCGGTGACCTGCTGCCCGTCCGCCAGCACGACCTCGGCAGCGAGCAGGTTGTCGATCGTGAGGCCGTAGCCGCGCGTCAGGTGGCCGATGCCGCCGCCGAGCGTCAGGCCGCCGACGCCGGTGGTGGAGATGATCCCGCACGGCACGGCCAGCCCGTGCTCGTGGGTGGCCACGTCGACCTCGTCCCAGGTGCATCCGCCGCCGACCTTGACCGTGCGGCTCTCGGGATCGACCGACACCGACCGCAGGAGCGAGAGGTCGGCGACGACGCCGTCGTCGACGCTGCCGAGCCCGCCGCCGTTGTGGCCGCCGCCGCGGATCGCGAGCGGGACGTCGTGCGTCTTGCGCGAACGCGATCGCGCGGGCGACGTCGTCGCCGGAGGCGCAGCGGGCGATGAGCGGCGGGCGCTTGTCGATCATCGCGTTGAACAGCGCGCGCGCCTCGTCGTAACCCGCGTCCTCCTGGCCGATCACCTCTCCTTCGAACCCTGCGCTCAGCTCCTGACGGGCAGCCTCGGTGGTGCTCATCCTCGACCTCCTTCTCCGGTTCGTTGCCGGTTGAGTCTACGACCTCGCGGGATTCGTTACGACAGGCACTCGACAGGGCACGGGGCCGGCTCTAGCATCGACGCGTGCAGCTCGCGGAGCTCGTCGCCGAGCTCGACGCCTACTTCCGGGTGCCCGACGTCCGCGGCGACGACTGGTCGGACGCGTTCGAGCAGGTCTACCCGGAGCCCTACTGGCGTGACTACGTCGAGCCGGGCTGGGAGGGGCGGTGGAACGGGCTGTCCGTCCGCGGAGGCGACGACGTGCGACGCGCGGTCACCTGCGTCTTCCCGAGCGACCGGATCGTGGCGGGGCTCGCGCCCGGGACGTTCCTGTTCTCCGAGCATCCGCTGGACTTCGCGGACGAGCCCGGGTTCCTGCCGCTCTCGCCGGCGTCGTTCGAGCGCATGCGGGAGGACGGGATCAGCTTCTACAACGTCCACGCGCCGCTGGACATGCACCCCGAGGTCTCGCCCTCCCGGCTCTGCGCGCGCGGCGTCGGGCTGGAGAGCCTCGTCGAGTACTTCCCGATCTGCGAGGGCATCCCCGGCGGCGCGGCGGTCATCGGCGAAAGCGGCCTGACCGTTGACGGGCTGGCCGACGCACTGCGCTCGTACCTCGGCCCGGAGATCCTCGTGCACGTGCTGACGCGATCGAGAAGTGAGGCAGGCCGCGTGGCCATGGTCGCGGGCGGCGGCGCGGTCGTCGACATCCTGGAGGCGTCGCTCGAGCGCGGCTGCGACACCTACGTGACCGGCAACGCGGCGACGAACTGCCGGCTCGACTTCGTGCAGGAGCAGGTCGGGGCCTTCCGCGAGCGTGCCGACGCGGCCGGCGTCACGCTGGTCGACGCAATGCATTACGGCATGGAGAAGCCGCCGCAGCTGGAGATGCTCGGCTGGTTCAGGGATCGTGGCCTCGCGGCCGAGTTCGTTCCCGACGGACCGAAGTAGGCCGGGCGCTAGACGGGCCCCCGTGGCTCTTTATCCCTGGCTAGGAGAACGTCTCGAGTGCGCCCTCGTACGAGCGCGCGCCGCGGGCGCAGGCCGCGCGGGTCGCCGCAAAGCGGAGTCGGCGACAGCCCTTCGTCTCGAACGTGCCGTTCGTGATCACGTTCAGCGTCTTCCCGAGCCACTCGTAGCAGAAGGCCTGCGCAGTAGGGACGTTCGCGCAGGCGCGGATCAGCCCGAGCTTCGTCGAGAACGGAGCGAGCGCGTAGGTCTGGACGCGGAGCCCGCGTAGGCAGTCGGCGGCCTCCGAGCCGTCGAGGCCTGCGCAGGTCCGCAGCTGCTCCAGGGGATCGTCGGAGCGGATCAGCGACGCTCCGGTCAGGCAGCCGGAGAACTGGAGCGCGTGCAGCCCGCTGCACGTCGCGAGGATCCCGCTCGCAGAGGTCGGCAGCTTCGGCGGCGGCCGCTCGAGCAGCGCCCGGTACCAGCACACGCGCACGTAGCGAGCAGGCTGCGCGGCGCAGAGCTTCCGGGGCGAGGTGACGGTGCCGGTCGGCCGCCGCGTGCCGTCGAGCCCCGCGACGGCGATCCAGTAGTCGTGGAAGACGCCCTGCGCGCAGTCGAGCGACGTCGTCCTGCCGAGCTTTCCGCACGAGGCGAGCGCGGGGTCGACGAAGTCGTTGAACTGCCGCGCGTAGGCGTGGCCGAGCCCGTGGATGCAGCTGTAGCGCTGGTAGCGGGTGGGAGCGCGGTGGCAGTCGGCCGCCGCGCCCTTCGGGCCGAGCTTCTGGATCTGCGGGCCGAGCGCGATCAGCATCCCGTGGGCGAAGCCGGCCGAGCAGCCCGGGTCGTTCGTCTTCGGCAGGTAGTTCAGGAGGTTCGTCAGCGTGACGTGCTCCTTCTTGCCGTACCGACGGCCGACCGAGTGCATCATCACGTGGCAGTTCCCCTGGAGCCAGCCGCCGACCGAGTGGACGTAGGCGTCGATCCGCGGCAGCTCGTTCGCCGGGTCGTTCGTGTGCTCGACGAGCAGGGTCGCCTGGTCGATCAGGCACGAGCGGTAGAACGGGCAACGTCGCCTCGAAGCGCTTGCAGCCGCGAAGGTCCGCGACTCGAGCGGATATTGCCGTTGCCGAACTGCCGTGTCGCCGGGGCCGCCGCTCGCGGAGAGCGACTGCGGGAAGGCGAGAGCGGCCGCGGCGACGGCGGCGAACGACACAGCGGCCGCGCATACGGATTCAGACTAGCGCCGGCCGCGGATTCGTTAGCCGGCAAGCGCGAGCTCGCCGCTAGCTCAGCCGGTACGGGACGCTGGTCAGGATCACCCGCGGCTCGAAGAGCAGCAGCCGCTTGATGTAGAGCGCGCGCTGGTTGTGCAGCAGGCGCTGCGGCGCCGCTGAAGATCAGCTCCGGCATGACCACGACGGCGACGGTCTCCGGGTCCGCGGTGATGCCGCGGAGGTAGCGGAGCAGCGGGTCGCCGAGGTCGCGGTAGTGGCGCCTCCTCGACCTCGAGCGGAAGGCGCATCGGCCGGCCGGCCCATTCGCTGCGCATCCGGTCGGCGTCGTCGTGCGTCGAAGGCGAAGTACACCGCCCGCGTGTCCTCGAGTCCGAGCGTCGCCCGCGTAGTTGACCGCGCGCAGCGTGGCCGCGTGGGCGCCGGAGACGAGCACGCGGCAGACGGCGCGTGTCGGCGGCTGCCACTCGGCGTGCTTCCGGGCGAGCACCGGGACGTCGCTGATCACTACGCCCGGCTCGCTTCAGCAGGTGCAGCTTCAGCGAGAACTCGGTCCGGCGGCGGAGCGGCGTCGAGCAGCGACGGCCGTCGGAACTCCTCCGGGATGATCGACCGTGACGAAGCTCGACTCGCCGCGGGGGAGTCCCCAGACGTCGTCGATGACAGCGTCCACGCGGCTTCCTTCCGGCTGCGACGATCTCCAGGTCGGGGCGCATGTCCGGTGAGCTGGCGGAAACGCGGCCGGATGCCGGTGTCGGTGTGCGGGCCCGGGACGTGGATCGCCCGGAAGTCGTCGCCCGCGATCTGCTGCGCGTACCAGACGGCCTCGCGGAGGGCGGCGTCGTAGGACTCGACGTAGAGGACGACGCTGGTTCGTCGCCGGTGGCGCTGCTGCGACCGCCGCGATCCCGGCCCGGAGGCGGCGCGCCGACCTTCCGGTAGTGGCGGTTGATCGCGTAGAAGCCGGCGACGAGCAGTGGGATCGCGACTGCGACCGCCCACGCGCCCTCGAGGAACTTCGTCTCGACGACGAGCAGCGCGACCAGCGTCGTTGCGATCGCGCCCGCGCCGTTCAGGACGAGGGACTTGCGCCAGCCCGGGCGTCTGCGGCGCGGACCAGTACCGCACCATGCCCGTCTGCGAGAGCGTGAAGGCCGTGAAGACGCCGATCACGTACAGGTGGATCAGCGAGTTCACGTCCGCTTTGAACGCCCAGATCAGCAGCGACGCGATCCCGGCGAGGACGACGATCCCGTTCGAGTAGACGAGCCGGTCGCCGAGGTTGACGAACTGGCGGGGGAAGTACCGGTCGCGCGCGAGGATCGCGCTCAGCCGCGGGAAGCCCTGGTACGAGGTGTTCGCCGCCAGGACGAGGATCGCGAAGGTCAGTCCCTGGACGAGGTAGTAGAAGACCGAGCCGGGCGAGCCGGCGGGGAAGGTCGCCCGCGCGATCTCCGAGACGACCGACACCGAGTTGCTCGGCAGCGCGTGCATGTGCACCGCGAGCTAGGAGACGCCGACGAAGAGGGAGATCGCCATCCCGCCCATGACGAGGAGCGTGGTCGCGGCGTTCCGGCCCTGCGGGGGCTTGAACGCGCCGACGCCGTTCGAGATCGACTCGACGCCGGTCAGCGCCGCAGCGCCGGAGGCGAACGCCCGGAGGACGACGAGGACGCCGACGCTGCCCGCCGCGCCGACCGTGATCGGATCGGGGACGTGGGCCTGCGGGCAGCCGCTCGACCGCGCACTTCGCGACGCCCGGTTCCGATCATCACGTACATGACCGCGACGAACGAGTACGTCGGCAGCGCGAAGGCGATGCCCGACTCGCGGACCCCGCGCAGGTTGACGACCGTCAGGAGCAGGATCAGCGAGCAGCGACAGCCCGACCTTGTGGGACGCGAGCGACGGCGCCGCCGACGTGATCGCGAGCACGCCGGCAGCGACCGAGACCGACGACGGTCGAGCACGT
This sequence comes from uncultured Actinomycetes bacterium, assembly GCA_963808815.1. Lineage (GTDB taxonomy): Bacteria > Actinomycetota > Thermoleophilia > Gaiellales > Gaiellaceae > DATBLE01. The sequence goes on from CAWEGI010000013.1 coordinate 376,222, forward strand.
AGTCGACCATCAGCGCGGCCGCGGCGACCAGGCTGGGCAGCGTGCCGAGGTTCTCCTTCGCGACCACGTACGCGCCGCCGCTCGTCTCGTACGCCTTGACGGTCTGGGTGTAGGAGAGGACGACGATCCCGAGGACCGCGGCGATCGCGATCGAGACCGGCATCACGAGGTGCGCCGCGCTGATCGAGGCGCCGAGCGAGGACGACGCAGCGCGGCCTCGGTCGCGTAGGCCACGGACGAGAGCGGGTCGGCGGCAAAGATCGGCAGCGCGAGCTTCTTCGAGAGCAGCGTCTCGCCCAGCTCGGCGGTCGCGCGAGGCCGTCCGATCACGGCCCGCTTGACCGTGTCGAGCCGGTCCGGCCGCCCGTTCGGCGTCTGCGGCGGTTTCTGTTCTCTTCGGTGGTGATCATCGCCGCCGCCTCCGCCTTCCACGCTAGCCCCGCGTAGAGGCTCGGAAACGGCTTGGCTAGCGCGATCTTGAGGGCTTCTTAAGCCGGCTCGCGGCGAGCCTATGCTGTGGTCATGCGCACGCCGTCTCCTCGCCGGGACGGCGGCGAGCGCCGCGGCGCGTCGCTCGTCGTCACAGGCGCGGTCTACGCGCTCGATCCGGTCGCGCCGGTGCTCGGTCTCGGCGTGCTCTACCTCTTCGCCGTCGCTCCCGGTGGCGGCGATCTGGGGGCTGCGGTTCGCGGTCGTCGTGTCTCGGTCGTCAGCATGCTCGCCTTCAACTGGCTGTTCCTGCCGCCGACCCACACGTTCCATCTCGCCGAGTCGGAGGACTGGGTCGCGCTCGCCGTCTACCTCGTCGTCGCGGTCAGCGTCAGCGCGCTCGCCGCGCGCGCCCGGCGCCGCGCCGCGGAGGCGGAGCAGCAGCGGCGCGAGGCGGCCTTCGCCGCCGACGTTGCTCGGCGCTCCTGCTCGGAGCAGCCGTCGGTCGAGTCGCAGCTGCCCGAGATCGCCGTCCGGACGGCCGACCTGCTCGGCGTCTCGCACTGCTGGATCGAGCTCGGGTCGACGCGCGAACCGGACGCCGACGAGCAGGCTCGCGCGATCTCGACGCCGGCGGCCGGCAGCTCGGCCGGATCTACTTGGACGCATCGAGCGCTCGCCGGACGAGGCGCTGACGGCGCGTGTTCTGGCCGTGCTCTCGTCGCTCCTGGCGACTGCGATCGAGCGGGAGGAGCTGAGCCGGAGCGACGCGACCAAGACCGCGGTACTGCGCTCGGTCAGCCACGACCTGCGCTCGCCGCTGACCGCGATCGCGACCGCGAGCGAGATGCTGGCCGAGCCCGGCGAGCTGCTCTCGGCCGCCGACCGGCGACGAGCTGCTCGCCTCGATCCGCGAGCAGGCGCGGCGGCTCGACCGGCTCGTCGGCGAACCTGCTCGATCTCTCGCGGCTCGAGGCCGGAGCGGCACAGCCCGTCGCCGAGCTCTGGACCGTCGACGAGCTGGTCGGCCGCGCGCTGGAGGCGATCGGCGCCGGCGGCGACCGCGTGATCGTCGTCGCTGCCTGCGGAGCTGCCCGCCGGTGCGGGTCGACGCCGCCCAGCTCGAGCGGGTGCTCGTCAACCTGGTCGAGAACGCCTGCGCTACTCGTCGCCGGCCGATGCCGGTCGAGGTGCGAGCGTCGGCCGTCGGCGGCGACGTCGTGATCTCGGTGGTCGACCGCGGGCCGGGGCTCGCGCGCAGCGGAGCAGGCGTCGGTCTTCGAGCCCTTCAGCCGCGGCCCGGGCGCCGGCGAGCGGGGACCGGGCTCGGGCTCGCGATCGCCGGGGGTTCGCGATGCTGAACGGCGGCCGCGCTCTGGGTCGAGTCGGAGCCGGGCAGGGGGCGACGTTCTTCGCTCGCGTTGCCCGCGGTCGAGATCGACGCGCGGGTGCCGGCATGAGCGGGGCGCGCGTCCTGGTCGTCGACGACGAGCCGCAGATCCTGCGTGCGCTGCAGCTGAAGCTCCGAACTGCGGGCTACGCGGTGGAGACGGCCGCGACGGCGGACGAGGCGCTGATGAAGGCGGCGATGCGGCCGCCGGAGGCGATCATCCTCGACCTCCTGCTCCCGGACGGGAGCGGCACGGACGTCTGCCGCGAGCTGCGCGACGTGGAGCGCCGTGCCGATCGTCGTGCTCTCGGCGGTCGGCGAGGAGCAGGAGAAGATCGCTGCGCTCGACGCCGGCGCCGACGACTACGTGACGAAGCCGTTCAGCGGCGACGAGCTGCTCGCCCGCGTCCGCGCGCAGCTTCGCCGTGGGGCCCCGGCCGGCCGGCCGGTGGTCGAGGTCGGCGAGCTGCGGATCGACCTCGAGAAGCGGCTCGGTGACGATGGCCGGCGAGCCGGTCTCGCTCACGCCGATCGAGTACGACCTGCTGCGCCTCTTCGCCGCGCAACGAGGGCAAGCTGCTCACCCACCCGACGATCCTGCGCGAGATCTGGGGCCCGGCGTACGGCGAGGAGTCCAACTACCTGCACGTCTACGTCTCGCATCTCCGCCGCAAGATCGAGCCGGATCCGGCCAGGCCGCGCTACCTGCTCACGCAGCCGGGCGTCGGCTACCGGCTGGTCGCGCCCGATTCAGACGTCGTTAAGACCGGCTGACCCTTTTTCAGCCCGGCTTCGGGGGCGCGTCTCTAGCGTGGAGGCATGGCGCTCCGCGCCACACACCCTGGTGGTTCCACTGCTGGGGTCACCGGATCCGGAGCAGACGGTGGCAACCGCCTGCGCGCTCGCGGGTGCGGACGGCGCACCGTCGACGCGGTCGTCGTCATCGAGATCTCGCCGCTCCTCCCGCTCGACGCTCGGATGGACGAGGAGGAAGCATCGGCTCGCATGCTGCTCGCCCGGGCGCGTGCGGTCGCCGATGCCTGCGGTGTTCGCTTCGTGCCGCACGTTATCCGGGCACGCGAGGCGGCGTCGGCGATCCTCGAGCTTGCCGAGCAGGAGGACGCCGAGATCGTCGTGGTCGGCCGCGAGCGGTCGCACGCCGTCGCACGGGCACGAGCGGAAGTTGCTGCGCAGGGCAGCGTGACCGGGCGCTGGTCGTTGCCGCCTAGCCGGCGGACAGCATCCGCTCGACCAGCCTGCGCGCTCCCGCCTTGTCGAGCATGTCGTTCAGGTTGCCGCACTTCGGCGACTGGACGCACGAGGGACAGCCGTGCTCGCAGGGACAGCCGGCGAGCATCTTCGCCGTGTCCGCCACCCAGCCCTCGAAGGCGTCGAAACCGCGCTCGGTGATCCCGACCCCGCCGGGGTGGCCGTCGTAGACGAAGATCGTCGGGCGACCGGTCTGGAAGTGGACGTTGGTCGAGAGGCCGCCGATGTCCCAGCGGTCGCACATCGCCCAGAGCGGCAGCAGCGCGATCAGCGAATGCTCCGCCGCGTGCAGGCTGCCGAGCAGGGCCGGCATTCGGTCGATCCCCTCAAGCATCCACTCCTCCGGGCAGAACCAGATCGCCTCCGTCTCGAACGTGGTCGCGGGCAGGTCGAGCGCGACGAGGTCGAGCGTCTCCTGTGTGGACGCCTTCTTCAGCTGGTACGCGACGACCTGCTCGGTCACGGAGACGCGTCCCCAGGTCAGCTCGAGCCCGAGCCTCGGCTCGACCCGCTGTGGCTCCTCGATCGCCGTGGTGGTGTCCTTCTTCGCCTGCGTGTAGAGGTCGCCGTCGAAGGGGGAAACGAGCGCTACGCGGGCGTCGTGGTCGAGCTCGGCGACGCGGTAGGACTGCCCCAGGTGGAGATAGACGGCGCCGTCGTGCACCGTCGAGTAGGCCCGCTCGCGCTCGACCAGACCGAGGACGGATCCGGTCGACGTGTCGATCACCGAGAACGCATCGGGGCTCGTCGAGCGCAGCGGAACGCGGGCGGCCGGGTAGTCGCGACCCGCCCAGACGTAGCCCGCCCGCGTGTGGCGGAGCTCGGGGAGCAGCGCCGCCCGCTCGAGTGCCACGTCGCCGAGAACGTGGCGGTCGCCGTCGTCGAGCGGGGCCTCGAAGGCGGCCGCCCGGACGTGGCCGTCGAGCACTCGCGGGTTGGCGTGGTCGAGGATCGCCGCCTCCACCCGCCGGCCGAGCAGTGCCTCCGGCTCGCGCATGAAGTACTGGTCGAGCGCGTCCTCGCTCGCGACCAGAACCGCCAGGCCGTGGCCCCTCCGCCCGGCCCGGCCCCATTGCTGGCGGAGGCTCGCGACCGTGCCGGGGAAGCCCGTCGAGATCACGCAGTCGAGCAGCCCGATGTCGATGCCGAGCTCCAGCGCGTCGGTCGCGGCCACTCCGAGCAGCTCGCCGGCGGCCAGCCGCTGCTCGATGCCCCGCCGCTGTGCCGGCGTGTACCCGGCCCGGTACGGAGAGAGCCGGTCGCGGTACTCCGAGCCGAGCCGATCGACGGTGAACCTGTGGATCAACTCTGCCGACTTCCGGCTCTTCGCGAAGCAGAGCGTCCGCAGCCCACGCTCGACGAGCGCCGCCATCAGGCGCGACGCCTCTCCCAGCGCGCTTGCGCGGATGCCCAGTTCCTCATCGAGTAGCTCGGGGTTCCAGAGCGCGATCGTCCGCTCCGCCCGCGGCGCGGCGTCGTCGCCGATCACGGTGACGTCGACGCCGAGCAGCGAGCGCGCGAGCCGGTCGGGGTTCGCGATCGTCGCGGAGGCGAGCAGGAACTGGGGCTCGGCGCCGTAGATCCGCGCGATCCGTCGGAGCCGGCGGAGGACGTTGCCGACGTGCGAGCCGAACACGCCGCGATAGACGTGCGCCTCGTCGATCACCACGTAGGCGAGGTTCGCGAGCACGTCGCCCCAGCGGTCGTGATGGGGAAGGACGCCGACGTGCAGCATGTCGGGGTTGGACAGCACGAGGTTCGACCACTTGCGGATCTGCCAACGGCGCTCGACCTCGGTGTCGCCGTCGTAGATCGCCGGCCGGACGCGTGGCACCTTCAGGCCGGTCAGCGAGCGGAGCTGATCCTGGGCGAGCGCCTTCGTCGGGTAGAGGTAGAGCGCGCGCCGCTTCGGCTCGCGTGCGAGCGCGTCGAGTACGGGCAGGTTGAAGGCGAGCGACTTCCCGCTCGCCGTGCCGGTGACGATCGCGACGTGCTCGCCGCGCTGCGCCGCCGCCCAGGCGTCCGCCTGGTGCTCGTAGAGCTCGTGGACGCCGAGGGCCTCGAGCGGCCCGCGCACCTTCGGGGAGAGCTCGTCGGGGAACGGGGCCGTCCGCGCCCCCCGCGCGGGCTCCGCGACGACGTGTGCGAGTTCCTCACCCTCGAGGATGCCGGCCCAGGGAGCAGTCTCGACCGCCACGCGGCGAGCGTAGCGGTCGGATGGGCGGACTAGATCTCGGCGACCTGTTCGAGCGTCCTGGGCTCGAAGCGTTCCACGAGCTCCTGGAGCGCCGCGACCCGCTCGTGGTAGCCCGACTCGCCTCGCCACGTGCGGACTGCTGCGATCGTCTCCCACGGGCCGAAGCTGACGAACGTCCCTGGGCTCTCGACGTCGCGGAGCAGTCGTGCGTGCGCTCGGAGTCCCTGCCGGTGGCTCCACTCGGCCCATTCGCGCCAACGCTCGACGAACTCGTCCTCGAGGCCGGGCCTCACCTGCCAGGTCGTGTGCGTGAACGCGTTCCCATCGCACCTCCACGGAAAGCGGTGACCGTGACACGATGCTAACCGCGAATGGCCGACTCGCCGGTTCCGCGCTGCCTGACGATTGCCGGCTCCGACTCTGGAGGCGGGGCGGGCATCCAGGCCGACCTGAAGGCGTTCGCCGCCGCGGGGTGCCACGGCACGTCCGCGATCGTCGCCCTGACCGCACAGAACACGGTCGGCGTCACCGACGTGCTCGAGGTGCCGCCCGAGTTCGTCCGGGCGCAGCTCGAGGCGGTGTTTTCCGACATCGGGGTCGACGCTGCGAAGACGGGGATGCTGTTCTCGGAGGCCGTGATCGAAGCGGTCGCGGACTTCCTGGGCGATCACCCGGTGCCGCTCGTGGTCGACCCGGTGATGGTCGCGAGCTCGGGCGCGCGGCTGCTCCAGGGCGACGCGGTGGAGGCGCTGGTCGGGAGGCTCTTCCCACTCGCGGCAGTCGTCACTCCGAACGTCCCCGAGGCCCGGGCGCTCACGGCAGTGACAGGCTTAAGCCTGTCACTGCTGGCGGAGCGCGTTCACGCTCTCGGAGCGCCGGCGGTGATCGTCACCGGCGGTCACGCCGACCGATCGGTCGACCACCTCTTCGACGGGCAACAGCACGTGGAGATTCCGGTCGAGCGCCACGACGTCGCCGCCACGCACGGCGCCGGCTGCACGCATTCGGCCACGCTCACCGCCGGCCTGGCTCGAGGGCTGTCCCTGGTGGAAGCGGCTCGCGCCGCAGCGCTGGCGGCCTCGCGTGCCGTCGCGCAGGGCCTGCCGGAGATCGGCTCCGGCGACGGTCCCGTCGACGTGCTGGGGATCCGTGCGGCTCGGTGACGTCGGCGAGCTCGGCCTGCTCGCCGAGCTCGAGCAGCGCGGCCTCGCGGTGCGGATCGAGAACGACGCGGCCGAGCTGGCCGGAGGGCGCGTCGTCACCCAGGACGCGCTGGTCGAGGGCGTCCACTTTCGCCTCGATTGGATCTCCTGGCGCGAGCTCGGGTTCCGCGCCGCTGCGGTCAACCTCAGCGACCTCGCGGCGTCCGGCGCGGAGGCCGAAGGGCTCGTGGTCACACTTGCGGCGCCGTCCGAGACGGCTGTCGCCGACGTAGTGGAGCTGTATGAGGGCCTCGGCGAGGCAGGCGTGCCCGTGATCGGCGGTGACACGACCTCCGCCGACCGGCTCCTGCTGAGCGTGACGGCGATCGGCCGCTCCGCCCGCGTTCCCGGCCGGGCAGGCGCTCGGCCGGGCGATGTCCTGGTCGTGACCGGGCCGCTCGGCGCCGGGGGAGCGGCGTTCCGCGCCGGGCGGTACGCGAGGCCGCCGCTCCGCCTCGAGGAGGGCCGGGAGCTCGCGGCCAGCGCGCACGCCATGCTCGACCTCTCCGACGGCCTCGCTCTCGACGCCGGTCACATCGCCCGCCGCTCGAGCTGCCGCCTGGTGATCGATCTCGACCGGGTCCCGCTGGCCGCCGGCGCGGAGGTCGACGACCTCGGCTTCGGCGAGGACTACGAGCTCTTGGCGGCGCTCCCTCACGGGAGCGCCGCGTTCGCCGAGATCGGATGTTGCCAGGAGGGTGAAGGCGTCGAGCTGCGCCTGCGCGGCCGACCCGTCGAGCTGGGCGGCTACGAGCACTTCAGGCCACGGGGTCGCGGCTGAGCCATGGCCCTCTACGTGATGCGGCGGCAGTTCTCCGGCCCGCGCTCTACGTGCGGATGATCAGGGCCACGGTCGGTGAGACGCTGCAGGAGGATTGCGTCGGCTTCGCCGCGCGCGAAGGGGAGAGCGAATGGGGTGTCCGGCCGCGATCGACCCGCTCGTGAAGCTCCGGCCGGACCCGCTGCCGGCCTAGCCGAGCCAGCCGGCGAACTGGCGCTCGAAGTGGCTCCGCGAGCGTGCTCCGACCACCGTCCGCCGGGCCGTGCCACCCTGGAAGAGGATCACCGTCGGCAGCGAGAGCACCCCATGGTCGGCGGCGTTGAGCGGGTGCTCATCGATGTTCACCGTGGCGAAGGCGACGCGTTCGCCGTGGGTTGTTTCGAGCTCCTCCAGCGCGCGGCCGACCGCGGTGCAAGGGCCGCACCAGGGCGCCCAGAAGTCGACGACCACGGGCCGGTCCGCCTCGAGCACGTCGGCGGCGAACGTCTCGTCGGTCACCTCGAACACGATCAGCTCTGCTCCGGTGCCGGCCAAGCCGGCACCTCCGCAGGTCGAAGATCGGGCATTTTGTCAGCGTAGACGTCCCGTCAGGGCCTGGAGGCCGAGGTAGGGGACACGCCAGATCGCTTCGAGCACGATCGAGCGGCTCATCTTGGAGGTGCCCACCTCGCGGTCGGTGAAGGCGATCGGGATTTCCACCACCCGGAAGCCTGCCCGGAGCGCGCGGTAGGTGGTCTCGATCTGGAACGCGTAGCCGCGGGACGAGACCGCGGCGAGGTCGATGCCCTCGAGCACTTCGCGCCGGTAGCACTTGAAGCCTCCGGTCAGGTCGCGGACGTGGGTGGCGAGCAGCGTCTGCGCGTACAGCGAGCCCGCCCGCGACACGAGGCGGCGCCCGGCGCCCCAGTTCTCGACGCGGCCGCCGCCGACGTAGCGCGAGCCGAGCACGAGGTCGGCGTCGGCCGCGGCGGCGATCAGGCGCTGGACGTCGGCAGGGTCGTGGGAGAAGTCGCAGTCCATCTCGAGCACGAGCTCCGCGCCGTCTGCCAGCGCGCGGTGGAAGCCGGCCAGGTAGGCGGGGCCGAGGCCCTCCTTGACCGGTCGGTGGAGAACGGCGACGCGGCCGTTGTGCTCGGCGGCGAGTCGATCGGCCAGCTCGCCCGTGCCGTCGGGGGAGCGGTCGTCGATCACGAGGATCGTGTCGTCGGGGCCAAGACGCCCGAGCAGCGCGGTGACCATGGGCCCGAGGTTCTCGCGCTCGTTGTAGGTGGGGAGGCAGACGGTGGCCTTCGGCACGCGGCCTATGATCGCGGGAGTGGCGTTGCCGAGGAACGCAGAGGTGATCGAGCAGATCGAGCTGCTCGCCGACATGCTCGAACTCGAGGGCACCGAGGCGTTCCGCGTGCTCGCCTACCGGCGCGCCGCCCAGCGGATCGGCGAGACCGGTGGCTCGATCGCGCAGCTCGCGCTCGACGGAAAGGCCAAGCAGCTCCAGGGGATCGGGAAGACGATCGAGGAGAAGATCGTCCAGATCGTCGAGAAGGGCGAGATCGAGGCGCTGACGAAGCGGCGCGAGCGGGTCCCGCCCGACGTGGTCGCCTTCATGCGGCTGCCCGGGCTCGGGCCGAAGACGGCGAGGCGGATCTGGCTGGAGCTCGATGTGACCACGCTCACAGGCCTACGCGAGGCGGCCGAGCAGCAGCGGCTCCGGACGTTGACCGGGCTCGGTCCGAAGGTCGAGGAGAACGTGCTCAAGGCGCTGAAGGAGCGCGCGAAACCGAAGACGCCGGCGCGGCCGCTGCTCGGTCAGGGGCTTCCGGCGGTGATCGCTGCTGTCGAGGCGCTCCGCGCCCACCCCGCGGCGGAGCAGGTGTCGGAAGCGGGCAGCGTGCGCCGCCGGCGCGAGACCTTTCGCGACCTCGACATCATCGCCACGGCCACCGACGCAAAGGCGCTGATCGAGGCTTTCACCGGCTTCGACTGGGTCGCGGAGGTCGCTGCCAAGGGCGGGACGAAGGCGACGGTGATCTCGCACGAGGGGCTGCGCTTCGACCTGCGGGTCGTGCCGCCCGAGTGCTACGGCAACCTGCTCCAGCACTTCACCGGCTCGAAGAGTCACAACGTGGCGATGCGCGAGGAGGCCCAACGGCGCGGGTTTTCGATCTCCGAGTACGGGATCACCGAGGTCGAGTCCGGCGAGGTGCGCACGTTCACGACCGAGGAGGAGCTGTACGAGTGGCTCGGATACCAGTTCGTGCCGCCCGAGCTGCGGGAGGCGGCGGGCGAGCTGGAGGCGGCACGGCGCGGCGAGCTGCCGGCGCTGGTCGAGGAGAGCGATCTGCGCGGCGACCTGCACGCGCACACGACCTGGTCGGCGGACGGCAAGGCGACGATGGAGGAGATGGCGCTCGCCGCGAAGGCGCGCGCATACTCGTACCTGGCGATCACCGATCACTCGCACTACCTGCGCGAGGGGCGGCTGGAGGCCCAGGCGAAGGAGTTGGCGGCGCTGAACGAGAGGCTGAAGCCGTTCCGGCTGCTGCACGGGGTCGAGGTGAACATCCGTGCAAACGGCACCCTCGACGTGCCCGACGAGACCCTGGCCGGCCTCGACTGGGTCGTGGCGTCCATCCACGCGGCGTTCTCCACCTCGCCCACCGAGCGCGTGCTGGCGGCAATGGAGAACCCGCACGTCGACGTGATCGGCCACCTCACCGGCCGGAAGATCAACAAGCGCGCGCCGATGGACGTCGATCTCGAGCGGGTGTTCGCCAAGGGGCTGGAGACCGGGACGGCGGTCGAGATCAACTCGCAGCCCGACCGGCTCGACCTCCGCGACGCCGACGCCCGTCTCGCCGGCGAGCGCGGCGTCCGCATCGTCGTCTCGACCGACGCCCACTCCGTTGCCGCGCTTGGCTACGCAACGCTGGGCATCGGCCAGGCACGCCGCGCCTGGCTGACCAAGGAGCAGATCGTCAACACCAGGCCATGGTCGCGGGTCAAGAAGTGAGAGACGAAGCCGTCAGTACGTTCCGCGAGGATGGTCACAGGGCAGTCGACTGGGCCGCCGACTACCTCGAGCGGGTGGCAGAGCGGCCCGTGCTCGCGCAGGTCCGGCCCGGGGAGATCCGCGCGCGCCTGCCGCAGACGCCGCCCGAGGAGCCGGAGCCGTTCGAGGCAGTGCTGCGCGACCTCGACGAGATCCTGCTCCCCGGAGTCACGCATTGGCAGCACCCGCGCTTCTTCGCCTACTTCGCGGTCACGGGCGCCGAGCCGGGGATCCTGGCGGAGCTGCTGGCCGCGACGCTGAACTCGGTCGGTTTCCTGTGGCGGACGGCGCCGGCCTCGACCGAGCTCGAGCTGCTCGTGTGCGACTGGGTCGCGCAGTTGATCGGGCTGCCCGAGGGCTGGCACGGCCATATCGAGGACACCGCGTCGACGTCGACTCTCGCCGCGCTGATCGCCGCGCGGCACACGACCAAACGCAGCGTGGTCGTCTGCTCCGAGCACGCCCATTCCGCCGCCGACAAGGCCGCCCGCATGCTCGGCATGGAGCTGCGCAAGATCCCGGCCGACGACGCGTTCCGTCTACGCGCCGACCTGCTCGAGCTCGAGGACGTCGCCGCGGTCGTCGCCACCGTCGGGACGACGTCCACGACGTCTGTCGATCCCATCGCGGCGATTGCCGACCGCTGCGAGGCCGCGGGCACGTGGCTCCACGTCGATGCCGCCTACGCCGGCTCGGCGATGGTCTGCCCCGAGCTGCGCTGGGCGTTCGAGGGTGTCGACCGCGCACGACTCGCTGGTCGTCAATGCCCACAAGTGGATGTTCACGCCCATGGACTGCTCGCTGCTCTGGACCAGCCGCCCAGAGGAGTTCCGCGACGCATTCTCGCTCGTCCCCGAGTTCCTGCGCACGACCGACGAAGGCGTGCTCAACCTGAGCGAGTACGGCCCGGCGCTCGGCCGCCGCTTCCGCTCCTTGAAGCTCTGGGCCGTCCTGCGCTGCTACGGCGCCGAAGGGCTTCGCCGCCGCATCCGGGAGGCGATCCGTCTCGCCGAGCTGTTCGAAGGCTGGGTCGGGGATGAACCCGGGTGGGAGGTGTGCGCGCCGCGACCGTTCTCCACCGTCTGCTTCCGGCGCGACGGCTCCGACGAGGAGAACGCAGCGATTCTCGAACGCGTGAACGCGAGCGGCGAGATCTTCATCTCCCACACGAAGCTGGACGGTCGCTACGTGCTCCGCCTCGCGATCGGCAGCGACCGCACGAACGAGGACGACGTCCGCCTCGCGTGGGACGTCCTGCGGGCTACGTCGCCGAATTAGCCTTCGAAGCGATGGTCCCCCGCGAGGTCGAGACCGATCGCCTGCTGCTGAGGCAATGGCGAGACGAGGACGTCGAGCCCCTGCACGAAATCTACGAACAGCCGGAGTACCTGGCGACCATGCCGGCGAAGACGCTCGAGGAAACGCGCGCCCAGCTCGACTGGCTCCGGAGCGCGTGGGAGGAGGACGGCTACTGCCACTGGGCCTCGTGCGAGCGTGCGACCGGCAAGTTGATCGGCCGCATCGGCCTACAGTCCCACCGCGACTGGCCTCTCGCCGAGCGTCCCGTTCCCGAGGCCGGGTGGGTGCTGCATCGCGACTGGTGGGGCCGCGGCCTCGCCACCGAAGGCGGGCAGGCGGGTGTCGACGCGTGGCGGAAGTGCCTACCGCACGAGCCGCGCTTGTACTCGTTCACGGCGCCCGACAACCGGCGCTCGCGAGCAGTGATGGAGCGCCTCGGCTTGTCTCATCGCGGCGGAACCCACTGGCACGGCTTCGACGTGGTCTGGTACGCGCTCGACCGCTCGAGCAGCAAGTAACAGAGTGTTACAAGGGCTTTGGGAGGCCGGTGGGGCCGCTCCGGAGCGCTGCGATCGCCGCGTCATGCAAGGCAACCCGGTAGCGCCAGAACGCCCGTCCCGTGGCGAGCAGGCGGTCGCGCAGCGGGCCGCTCAGCTCGTCCAGGGTTCCCCAGCGCGCCTCGGCGATCTCGACCGTGTCCAGCGCGGCGATCGCCTCGTCCCCGGTCGTCGCCGAGAACACGTGGGTCCGCCAGTCGAGTGCACGGCCGTCGTGGACGAACCGCGCGCGCGTCTCGACCAGGTAGCGCTCCAGCTCGACCCGGAGACCAGTCTCCTCCAGCGCTTCGCGGCGTACGGCCTCCACGAACTCCTCTCCCTCCTTGACCCCGCCGCCGGGCGGACGCCAGACGTCGGGTGGGAACGGATGCTTCCGGATCAGGGCGAGCCGATCGCCGTTGAGGATGAACAGCGTGACGTCGTGGGTGCGTAAGGGGTCATACGTCGCGATCCCGTACTCCTGATCGGTGATCTCACCCTGCCACTCGAGTAGCGTCGGCTCGCCGTACTGCGCGCGGATCGGTGCGAGCACCTCGTCGGTCAGGTGCATGAGCCTCCTCTAGAGCGTCCGGAGCAGCTCTACCAGCTCGGGGGTTCCCCCGACGATCACGTCCGCCTCGCGGCCCAGCTGATTCGGCCCCTCGTCGGAGACGACCGCGATCCGAACCGCGAGCTCCAGGCCGTCCAGACCGCGGAATGCTTCGAGATCGGTGGCGTCGTCGCCCGCGTAGAGGGCACGACGGAGGCCGCGCCCCGCGAGGAGCGCGCGCACGGCCGTCCCCTTGTTCGCGTCGACCGGCGGCAGCACCTCGAGTACCTTTCGCCCCCAGCGGGCCCGGAGCCCCAGCTCGACCGCTCTTCGCTCGACCTTGCGGAGCGACGCAACCGCGGCCGACTGGTCGTCCGCCGTACGGAAGTGGAACGCCGCGGAGTAGTTCTTCCGCTCGGGCTCCCAGCCGCTCTCCTCCACCAGGCTGTCCAGCTCCTCCGACCACTGTTCCGCCCGCCGGTCGAGGCCCATCCCGTGTTCGCCGATGTAGACGAGCTCGTCGGCGCCGACGACCCGGCGTGCGTCGTCCTCGGTGCGTCCGCTGACGCAGGCGACGAGCGCGTAGCGGGCGGCCAGTTCGTGGAGCACGGCGCGTGTGTCCTCGGGTACGGCCGCTTCGTCCGGGCGGTCGACGATGGGCGCAAGCGTGCCGTCGACATCGAGCAGCAGGCCGGCCGTCTCGGGCTGCTCGGCCAGGCGCGCGACCAGGGCCGTCGTGTCGCCCATCCGTGGAGAATAGGCAAGGTGGTGCAGCTGGTCCTGATCGGGGTCGCGGCGGGCTTCTTCAGTGCCCTCTTCGGCGTCGGCGGCGGGGTGGTCGTCGTTCCGCTGCTGCTCCTGCTCGGGCGCTGGCAGGAGCGCCCCGCCATGGCGACCTCGCTGGCGTCGATCGGCATCATCGCGCTGGCCGGCGCGATCTCGTACGGCATCCACGGGGAGCTCAAGCCGGGCGCCGCTGCGCTGGTCGGTCTGCCCGCTGCCGCCGGGGCGATCGCCGGCACGGCGCTCCAGCAACGGCTCGCGGGCCGAACCCTCTCGCTCCTCTTTGCCGTGATGCTCACGGGCGTGGGCGTCAAGCTCCTCGTCTGATGGACGTCGCCCTGCTCGCAATCGGGCTCGGCGCGCTCGCCGGCGTCCTCGCCGGTCTGTTCGGCGTCGGCGGCGGCATCCTCTTCGTGCCGACGCTGGCCCTCGGGCTCGGCCTCACGCAGTTGCACGCCGAGGCCACATCCCTGCTGGCGATCATCCCCACGGTTGCGGCCGGAACCTGGCGCCAACAGCGGTACGGCAACGTGCGCTGGCGCCCCGCGATCGTCATCGGGCTGGCAGCGATCGGCGGGGTGGAGGCCGGCGTGGTCGTCGCCGAGAACCTTCCCGAGGCCGTGCTCGAACGCCTCTTCGGAGCCCTGATGATCGTCGTCGCCGCACAGGTGGCCTGGCGGGCCAGGCGGCCCGGATAGCCCTCCCAACCGGCCGCGTCCCGGGGGATTCCCCATAATGCAGGGGCGGTGAAGGGGCGTCTCAGCGTTGCTCTCGGCCTGGTCGTCACGTGCGCGGCCGTCGTCGGGGGTGCCTCCGGCTCGCCGCCGGTCGCGCCGGGCCCCCCGGCCACTGCGACCGGGCTCGCGGTCCAGATCGTTGCCGCGGACCAGACCCTCGTCGGCGCGACCTCGCAGTCGAGCGCTCCGCCGGATGCCGCTCCGTCGCAGACGTCGTTCGCGTACCCGGCGGACGGCTCGGTCGTTTCGGCCGCGTCGACGTCCGTGAACGCGACCGCCAGCGAGGGAGACGGAACGGCGAGCGTAACCTCGAGCCTGTCCGGGGTTTCGCTGTTCCAGGGCGAGATCACAGCCGACGCGGTGCAGGGTTCCGTCAGCTCGGCAGGGACCGTCGGCGACCTCGGCGATTCCGGGCTGACCAACCTGGTCGTGCTCGGTGCCCCCGTGACCGCGACTCCGAATGCGCGGATCCCGCTGGCCGACTGGGGCTACGCCGTGCTGCTCGCGGAGTCGACGAAGACGGGCGGCTCGGCCTCTCCGTCGTGGGGGGGCACCGTGACCGCGCTGGTCGTCCACCTAGACGCCGACCACGGGGGTCTGACCGCGGGTAGCGAGATCCGCATCGGTTACGCCGACGCCTACGCGCGCCCGCCGGCTCCGCCCGCGACCACGACGACGACGAAAACGACGACGACTACCAGGCCGTCGCGGGCGGAACACCGCCCACGGGGGGCGCAGATGCCGCCGCCCTCGTTCGCGCCCGGCGCCGGTGCGAAGACGAAGTCACTCAAGAAGAAGGCCAAGCGAGGTGGCCCCCTCGTGCTCACGCCGCCGACCGTGACCCCGAAATTGACCTCGGGCGGCTACGTCTTTCCGGTCTATGGGCCGTCGGGCTACGGGGACACGTTCGGAGCGCCGCGTGGAGACGTGTCCGGCGGCTGGCACCACGGCGACGACATCTTCGCGCCCCTGGGCGCGCCCATTCTCGCGGTCTCGAGCGGCACGGTGTTCTCGGTCGGCTGGAACGAGATCGGCGGCTGGCGGCTCTGGCTGAGGGACAGCGGCGGGAACGAGTTCTACTACGCCCACCTCTCTGCCTACACGAGCCTCGCGGTGAACGGTCGTCACGTGACCGCCGGCCAGGTGCTCGGCTTCGTCGGTAACACGGGGGACGCCCAGGGCACGCCCTTCCACCTCCACTTCGAGGTGCACCCGGTCTCGATGCTCTTCCTGGGTTACGACGGAGCGGTCGATCCGACCAAGTACCTCGACGCCTGGAAGCGGCTCGAGGACATCAGAATCCTCCCGGCCGTGCCCCTGTACGCGACCCAGTCGCAGGCAGGAGCGGCGTCCAGCGCCCCGGCCCCCGGCGCGATGCTGCTGGAGTCGAGCGACATCTCGACCGCGAGCGGCCTCGATCCCGGGTCGCTCCGCCGGGCGATGCGCGCTCCCGTCGCAGTCGAGAGCCGCGGCAGCTCGATCGGCCAGCTGCCGACGCCGCTGCCGGTGCTCGACCGAGCATGAGCGCGCGGGGAAAGGCCGGCTGCGGTCAGATCACCCGCGGCCGGCCCTCCGCGCTCTAGGCCGCGCCGATCCCGCCGTTTCCGGACTGGGGCGGGTCGTCGAAGCCGAACTCGTCCGAGCCGCCGAACAGCTTGTCCTTCAGCCAGCGGCGCGTCTCCGAGCCGGTGAACGGGTTGAAGAGCAGGCCCACCGCAACGCCCATCAGCAGCAGGAAAGCACGCCCTGAATGCTTCTCTCTGCGCCCCTGCAGCCGGGCAGCGGCTTCGCGCAGCTCCGCCGCCGCGACGCGGATGCTGTCCTGAAGCTCCTGGTCGGAGGCCACCCGCTGGGCCACGGAGACCACGCCGCGCGGGGCGATCAGCTCGTCGTAGATCGAGCGCCCAACCGCGTACGCCTGCTTGACGTGGTCGCGGAGCTCCTCGTCGTTCAGAGCACGATCCACGTAAGGTTTCGCTGTCCCGGCCATCGAGGCCACCTTGTCCGTCGTCTTCGGCATGTTCCGAGTCCTTTCGGTCGTCGATCCGAGCCGAGTGTATCCCCAGAGAAACAGGCGCAAACGACCTGCGGTCGTCGCGGGCGCGCTCCTGCTCCTCCTGGCGGCTGCCGGCTGCGGCGGAGGAGGCGGCGGAACGTCGGCGACGACCGCGGCCGGCGGTCAGGAGGTCGGGGGAACCGGCTTCGTGTTCCGTGCCCCCGAGGACTGGCAGAAGACCGTCCGGGCGACCTCTGCATCGGCGCAACGGGACCCGTCGACCCTCGTCTCGGTGATCGTGCTGCCGCTGGTGAAGGCGTACCGCATTGCGCTCTTCCCGCAGGTGGCGAAGGAGCTCGACCGGGTCGCCGACACATATGCGGCCAACCTCAAGGGCACCGTGACCTCACGGCGAACGCTCGAAGTCGCCGGCCGGAAGGCGCGCGAGTACCGGATCGCCCACGGCGACCTCGTCGACCTGATCACCTTCGTGCTGCGCGGGCGGCGGAGCTACCAGCTCACCTGTCGCTGGCGCAAACCGGACGGCGAGCCCGACGCCTGCGCGCAGCTTGCAGCCAGCTTCCGGTTTCGCTAGCCCAGCCGCCCTCGTACGCGGCCGGGCCGTGCCCCGGCTGCGTTACGGACCAGATGCCGCCTGTCGCTCCGTTGCCGGGTGCGGCCGGGCAGACGCGCCGTTCCCGAGTGCTGCCTCGAGCACCTCGTCGGCCGTCTCGGCAAGCACGAACGTGATCTCCTCGCGCGTCTCGTCGGGCAACTCGCTCAGGTCCGCCTCGTTCTCGTGCGGCAGGATCACTTTCTTCAGGCCGGCCCGCTGCGCCGCCAGCACCTTCTCGCGCAGGCCGCCGATCTGCAGCACCTGGCCGGTTAGCGTGATCTCGCCCGTCATCCCGACCTCCTCGGACACGGTTCGTCCGGTGGCGAGCGAGACGATCGCGGTCGCCATCGTCACGCCGGCCGAAGGCCCGTCCTTGGGCACCGCGCCGGCCGGAACGTGGATGTGGATGTCGTGTTCCGCGAACCATTCCGGGTCGATTCCGAGCCGCTCCGCATGGCTGCGCACCCAGGACAGCGCCGCCTGGGCCGACTCCTGCATGACCTCGCCGAGCTGGCCGGTGATGCGCAGGCCGCCCTTGCCGGGATAGGCGGTGGCCTCGATGAAGAGGACGTCGCCGCCCACCGCGGTCACCGCCAGCCCCGTGGCGACGCCGGGATCGGAAGTGCGCTTGCGCGCCTCGCCCGAGAACCGCCGTGGTCCCAGTGCTTCGCGTACGGCGGCATCGTCGATCCGCACGTCTCCGCTCTCGCCTTCGGCGACCCGGAGGGCGGTCTTGCGCAGGACGTCCGCGATCCGCCGCTCGAGGTTCCGTAGGCCCGCCTCTCGCGTGTACTCGCGGACGATCGTCCGCAGCGCATCGTCGTCGATCTCGACGTGCTCCGCGGAGAGCCCGTGCGCTTCGAGCTGCTTGGGCACCAGGAAGCGCTTCGCGATCTGAACCTTCTCGTCCTCGGTGTAGCCGGAGAGCTGGATCACGTCCATCCGGTCGAGCAGCGGCCCGGGGATCGTCTCCAGCTGGTTCGCGGTGCAGATGAACAGCACCTTCGAGAGGTCGAACGGGAGGTCGAGGTAGTGGTCGCGGAATGTCGAGTGCTGCTCCGGGTCGAGCACCTCGAGCATCGCGCTGGCCGGGTCGCCGCGCCAGTCGGCGCCCATCTTGTCGATCTCGTCGATCAGGAAGACCGGGTTCCTCGACTCGGCGTCGCGGATCGCGCGGATGATCGTGCCCGGCATAGCGCCGATGTACGTCCGCCGATGGCCGCGGATCTCCGACTCGTCGCGCACGCCGCCGACCGAGATGCGGGTGAACTTCCGCCCGAGCGTGCGCGCAATCGACTGGCCGAGCGAGGTCTTGCCCACGCCGGGCGGTCCGACGAAGCAGAGGATCGGGCCACTGACGTCGCCCTTCAGCTTCGAGACGGCGAGGTGCTCGACGATCCGTTCCTTCACCTTGTCGAGGTCGAAGTGGTCCTCGTCGAGGATGCGCCGCGCCTGCTCGAGGTCGAGGTTGTCTTCGGTGACCTTGTCCCACGGCAGCGTGATGATCCAGTCCAGGTACGTGCGGATGACGCCGTACTCGGCCGCCGCCGGGGGCAGCTTCTCCAGCCGGGAGAGCTCGCGCTCCGCTGCCTTGCGGACATCCTCGGGCAGCTCCAGCTCGGCGAGCTGGGAGCGGAGCTCGTTCACCTCGGCCTGCTGCTCGTCGCCCTCGCCGAGCTCCTCCTGGATCGCCTTCAGCTGCTGGCGCAGGAAGTACTCGCGCTGGCCCTTCTCCATCTCCGACTGGACCTGCGACTGGATCTTCGAGCCGAGCTCGATCACCTCGAGCTCGCGGCTGAGGATCGCCGAGATCGCCCGGAGGCGCTCCTCGACGTTTGCGGTCTCGAGCAGCTGCTGTTTCTCCCCCGCCTTCAGGCGCATGGTCGATGCGACGAGGTAGGAGAGGACGGTCGGGTCCTCGATGTTCGCCGCGGCGAGCTGCAGCTCCTCGGGCAGGTACGGGACCGCCGCGATGATGCCCGCGAACTGGTTCTGGACGTTGCGCGTCAGCGCCTCCAGCTCTTTCGACTCCTCGACGACCTCGGGGACATCGACGAACTCGCCGATCAGGTACGGCTCCTCCTGCACCCGGCGGTCGAGCCGGATCCGCTTCACGCCCTGGACGAGGATCCGCAGCGTGCCGTCCGGGATCCGGATCAGCTTGTGCACGACCGCGGCCGTTCCGATCTCGTGCAGGTCGTCCCAGCCCGGCGTCTCGACGTCCTCGTTGCGCACAGCGACGAGGGCGAGCATCCGGTCGCCGGAGGCAACCTCGTCGACCAGTGCGATCGAGCGCTCCTGGCCGATCGCGAGCGGTGTCATCGACTGCGGGAAGACCACCGTCTCTTTCAGCGGGAGAACGGGAAGGGTCGAGGGAACCTCGATCTCCTCCTCGTCGACGACGAGCTCTTGCTCGAACTCGCTCACTGTTCGCCTCGCCTCTCGCCGAGCACGATCAAGACCCGGCCGACGGCCGGTTTCCGGGCCAGCGGCATCACGATCGTCAGCTGACCACGCTCGTAGTGCGCTTCGGCGCAGTCGGGGTCGACATCCTCGGCGAGCGAGACACGTCGCTGGAAAGGCCCGTACTCGAGCTCCATCTGCCGGTAGGAGAGGCGGGTCTCGCGCTGCGGCCGCCGTCGCTCACCGACGATGTTCACGGTCCGCTCGGTGAGCGTGATCTCGACGTCGTCCGGCTCGATGCCGGGCAGGTCGACGACGACGGTCACGGCCGGCGGATCATCGGATCTGTAGCAGTCCACCTGCGGCCGGAAGCCGCGGCGGGCGGTGAAGCTGGGCAGCTGCCACAGCTCCGCGAACAGGTCCTCGAGCTGCTCGGATCTGACCTTACGTCGCTTCTCCATGGGTCTCTAGAGTACCCTCGGTCGGTGGTGTGGAACGTGGTTAGCAGTCACTAAGTTAGCAAGTACTAACGTGATGAGGGCGTCGACGAGACTCGCAATGAGGTTGCGCTGGCCGATCGTGGCGGCCTGGCTCGTCGTCGTGGTCGTCGGGTTCTGGGCTTCGGGACGCCTGTCTTCGCTGCAGTCGAACGTCTTCACGGTTCCAGGCACGGACGCGGAGCACGTGCGGTCGGTGCTCCAGCACCGCTTCGGCGACCGCAGCGACGGTGCGTTCACCGTCGTGTTTCGCGTCGGCGACTCGGCAGATCCGGCGGTGCGCGCTCGGCTCCAGCGCGTGCTCGACCGCGGCGCCCGCGCGATCCCGAGCGGTCGCGGGACGGCGCTGCTACCGGCCGGGCAACACGTGCTGTACGGCAACGTCATCTCTACGCTCGACCTGGCCGGCGCGAAGACGAGAACCGACGACCTCGTCCGCGCGATCGGACAGCCGGTCGGCACTCGAGCGTACGTCACCGGCGCCCCGGCGATCCAGCACGACCTCGACCCGATCTTCAGCCGGGACCTGGCGAAGGGCGAGTCGATCGCCCTGCCGATCGCGCTCGTCGTCCTCCTGCTCGTCTTCGGACTCTCGTGGGCGGTGCTGATCCCGTTCCTGTTCGCGGCCAGCACGGTGCTGGGGACGCTCTCGCTCGTCTACGTGATCGCGCACTTCATCACCATGCCGACGTATGTCACCAACCTGATCTACCTGATCGGGCTGGGGATCGCGATCGACTACTCCCTGCTGATCGTCTATCGCTTCCGCGAGGAGCTGGCGCACGGACTGGAGGTCGAGGCCGCGATCGTGCGGACGATGCAGACCGCGGGGCGGGCGGTGGTCTTCTCCGGTGCGACGGTGGCGATCGGGCTTGCGCTTCTGATCTTCATGCCGCTCCCGTTCATCCGCGCGATCGGAATCGGCGGCTTCCTGCTCCCGGTCGTCTCCCTCCTCGCGGCTGCTCACGCTCCAACCGGCACTGCTCTCGATCTTCGGGCGGCGCGGCATGCACCGCTTCCCGATGGCAGCGTTCCTCCGCGATCGCCTGCGGCTGCCCGTTGGCGTCGCCGACCAGTCGGATGACGTCGAGCACCGCTTCTGGGCGCGAATGGCGCACTCGATCATGCGGCGGAAGTGGCGCTACGTGCTCGCGACCGCGGCGCTGCTCCTCGCCCTCGCCGTGCCCGTCGCCTGGCTCCAGCTGACGCCGGGCGCGACCGCCGGCATCCCGCAGTCCCCGCAGTCGGTACGCGGGCTGAACGCGCTGAAGACGGCGCTCGGGCCCGGCGCGATCGCGCCCGCGCAGGTGCTGGTCGACACCGGCAGGTCGGGCGGGGTGTCCGACCCTGCCGTCCAGGCCGCGATCGGCCGGCTGGTCGCGCGGGTCAAGGGCGATCCGGAGGCGGCGGCCACGTACTACCTCCCCGGCGGGCGCTTCGTCGACCGCACGGGCCGGTATGCGCAGGTGATCGTCGCGACGAGGCACGAGTACGGCTCGGAGGAGGCGCAGGCCTTCGTCGATCGCCTGCGCCACGCGCTGATCCCGGCCGCGGCGTTCCCGGCCGGGGCCGTGGTGCTGGCAGGCGGCGCATCGCCCCAGGGTGTCGACTTCCTGCACGTCGCCTACGGCACGTTCCCGTGGCTCGTCGCCGCCGTCCTCCTGCTCACCTACCTGCTGCTGATGCGCGCGTTCCGGTCGCTGGTCTTGCCGCTGAAGGCGGTGGTGCTGAACCTCCTCTCGGTGGCGGCGGCCTACGGCGCCCTGGTCGTGGTCTTCCGATTCGGGCTCGGGAAGGACTTGCTCGGCCTCTACCAGTTCCCGCAGATCGAGGGGTGGATCCCGATCTTCCTGTTCGCGATGCTGTTCGGCCTCTCGATGGACTACGAGGTGTTCCTCGTCAGCCGGATGCGCGAGGAGTGGGACGAGAGCCACGACAACGAGCGGGCGGTCGCCCTCGGCCTCGAGCGGACCGGGCGGATCATCACCGCGGCAGCCGTGATCATGGTCGCCGCTTTCTGCGGCTTCATGGCCGGCAGCATCGTCGGCTTGCAGGAGTTCGGGGCAGGGCTCGCCGTCGCCATCCTGCTCGACGCCACGATCGTGCGGGCGATGATGGTGCCCGCTTTGATGGCGGTGATGGGGAGGTACAACTGGTGGCTGCCGGCGGGAGTGGCGAGGATCGTCCGAGTCCGGCCCTCGCCGCTCCGCGACCGTGGTACAAGTTCCGCGTGGCCGAGTCGGCCAGTCTGATCCTGCCCGATGGGACCGAGCGAGCGCTCGCACCCGAGTTCGCGGTCGGCCGCGCCGAGGACAACGACCTGACGATCGAGAAGCCGACGGTCAGCCGGCACCACCTGGTCGTCAGCGAGGAGGGCGACCGGTGGTTCGTCGAAGACCGCGGCAGCTTCAACGGCACCTTCCTGAACGGGTCCCGGATTCAGGCAGGCTCGAAGATGCCGCTGCGGCACGGCGACCGGATCGGCCTTGGTGCGGAGAGCGTCGTCTTCTCGGCACCCGGCTCGCTCATCGACCCCGAGGTGACCACCGCGCTGCAGGTGGGGCGGCCGGCGCTGACCCGGCCGCTCTCCCCGTTCCAGCGGCAGGTGGTCGAGGCGCTCTGCGCCGGCTGGCTCGCCGGCGGCTCGCTGGACGACCTGCCGACGAACGACGAGATCGCCGCGCGGCTCGGGACGCCCGGCGCGACCGAGACGGTGAAGGCTGCACTGCGGCGGGCGTACGCGAAGGCCGGCTTGACGGAGGGCTCGCCCTACGCGAAGCGGCGGGCGCTGTGCAAGATCGCCCGCCAGCGCGGCTGGGTCTGACGCTCGCTCCGCTCGCTTCGCGCGGGTAACGGCCACAGCGCGTGGACCCTGCCAGGCCGCGCCCGCCGAGTGCCGCGCCCGCAGGTCGGTCGCGAGCGGCGATCTAGACAGGCGGTGCCGGGTCGTACTGGATGTAGCGGCGGACCTCTTTCGCGCGCGTCGACCGAGTGCAGGCGGGCGACGAGGTGGAGGGCCATGTCGATCCCGGCTGAGACTCCCGCGGCAGTGATCACCTCGCCGTCGTCGACGAAGCGCTCGTCGGCGCGGACGTCGATGTCGCGGCCGAGCGAGCGCAGGAGGTCGAGCTGCGCCCAATGAGTCGTGGCCGGCCGGCCGTCCAGCAGGCCCGCGTCGGCGTAGACCAGCGAGCCGGTGCAGACGCTCGTCATCAGCGTCCCGCTGCCGTGGAGGTCGCGCACCCGCCCGCGGATCTCCTCGTCGCCGAGCTGTGGCCGCGTGCCCATCCCGCCGGGGTAGACGAGCACGTCGAGGCGTCCTGCCGTCTCCCACGTCGTGTCCGGCAGGACCCGCAACCCCTTGGCGCAGCGAACCGGTTCGAGCGTGTCGGCGACGGTCAGGACCTCGACGCCGTCGTCCGGCCACTGGCCCGACCACGCTGCCAGCACCTCCCAGGGCCCGGCGAAGTCCAGCTCCTCCGCGTCCTCGAACAGCGCGATTCCGATCCGCATGCCTGTAGCATCGCATCCCGTGAAGGGCGTGATCCTCGCGGGTGGCACCGGGTCGCGGCTCCATCCGCTGACCCGGATCACGAACAAGCACCTGCTGCCCATCAACGACCGGCCGATGGTCTCGTATGCGATCGAGGCGCTCGTCCGGGCCGGGATCACCGAGCTGATGCTGGTCACCGGCGGCATGCATGCGGGTGAGTTCTTCCGGCTGCTGGGCAACGGCCACGAGCACGGCATCGACAAGCTGCTGTACGCGTACCAGGAGAAGCCGGGTGGGATCGCCGAGGCGCTCGGCCTGGCCGAGCGGTTCGTCGACCGCGACCGCGTGTGCGTGATGCTCGCCGACAACGTGCTGGAGCGGTCGTTCCGCCCTTCCGCCGAGCGCTTCGCCGCGCAGGAGCGCGGCGCGCGCGTCCTGCTCTCGCGCGAATACGACTCCGAGCACCTCCGCCACCTCGGCGTCCCCGAGCTCGCCGGCGACGGTCGCATCGCGAGCATCGTCGAGAAGCCGGAGCAGCCGCCGAGCGAGTACGCGGTCACCGGGATCTACTTCTACGACGAGACGGTCTGGGACGTGCTGCCGACGCTCGTCCCGTCCGGCCGCGGGGAGCTCGAGATCACGGACGTCAACAACTGGTTCGTCGGCCAGGCGACGATGGAGTACGACGTGCTCGAGGGCTTCTGGGGCGACGCCGGCGAATCGATCGACGCGTACTACGTGGTCAACGACTTCGTCCGCTCCGGCGGCGCCAACCACGACTGATGGCGATTCCCGAAGGCATCATTCGCATCCCGCTCCGGCGGTACGAGGACGAGCGCGGCTGGCTGATGGAGATCCGGCGCGAGAGCACGCTGCCGAAGCCGACGCGCCAGACGAACGTCTCCTTCTCGCGCGCCGGCGTGATCCGCGGCCTCCACTACCACGAGCGCCAGGACGACCTCTTCTGCTGCCTGCGCGGTACCGCCCGCGTAGTCGTCCTCGACCGAAAGACGGGCCAGGCGTTCACCGAGGACATCGGCGACGAGAATCCGGTCGCGCTCTACATCCCGGGTCATCACGCGCACGGCTTCGAGGCGCTCACCGATCTCGTCTTCTGCTACCAGGTGACCGCGGAGTACGACCCGGACGATCCCGACGAGCACGGGATCGCGTGGGACGATCCGCGGGTGAAGCACCTCTGGAGCACCTCATCGCCGATCCTGTCCGCGAGAGACACGCCCGCGTCCTGATCACGGGCGGCCGCGGCCAGCTCGGGTCGGCGCTGGCCGAGGTGTTCCCGGAAGCGCACGCGCTGGCCCGGCTGGAGCTGGACGTCGTCCGGGAGGTGCCCGAGGCGTACGACCTCGTGCTGCACGCGGCTGCGTGGACGAACGTCGACGGAGCGGAGGCCGAGCAGAACGCGGCCGAGGACGTGAACGTGCTGGGGACGCGGAACGTCGTCGCCGGCGGCGCGCCCGTCGTCTACTTCTCGACCGACTACGTCTTCGACGGCGCGAAGGGGGCACCCTACGTCGAGTCGGACGAACCGAATCCGCTCTCCGTCTACGGCCGGACGAAGCTGGCCGGCGAGCGCGAGGTACGCGAGGGGTGGATCGTGCGTTCGTCGTGGCTGTTCGGGTGGACGTCCCACAACTTCGTCCGAACGATGCTGCGTGTCGGCGCCGAGCGCGACGAGGTCGCAGTCGTCGACGACCAGCGCGGCTGCCCCACCTACGTCGGACACCTTGCGTCCGCCATCCCCGAGGTCCTCGAATTGCCCCATGGGCTCTACCACCTGGCCGCCGACGGCGACTGTACGTGGGCCGACTTCGCCGAAGCGATCTTCGAGGAGGCCGGCCTCGACTGCCGCGTCCGCCGGATCACCACGGACGAGTTCGGAGCGGTCGCGCCCCGTCCCGCGCACTCCGTGCTCCGCTCCGAGCGGCCCGGCACGCCGCACCTCCCGCACTGGCGCGACGGCCTGGGCGAATGCCTCGCCCGCCTGCTGCCCGCGGATAGTCCGTGACGTTTCCGTACGGGGACAGACCTCTACGGAAATGTGACAATTTCTCCACTACGCTTTGACGAATGAGGGTGCTCGTCACCGGCGGGGCCGGATTCATCGGCTCCCACTTCGCGAAGCGGCTCGCAGCGGCCGGCGACGAGGTCGTCGTCCTCGACAAGCTGACCTACTCCGGCAACAGGGCGAACCTCGAGGGCACCGACGTCGAGCTGGTCGTCGGCGACATCTGCGACGCCGGCGCAGTCGCGGAGGCTGGAACGGATTGCGACGCAGTCGTCAACTTCGCCGCCGAGACCCACGTCGACCGCTCCATCCTCGGCGCGGCGGAGTTCATCGAGACCGACGTCCACGGGACCTACGTTCTGCTCGGCTGGGCGCGCGACGCAGCCGTGCGGCTCGTCCAGGTCTCCACCGACGAGGTGTACGGCGACATCCCCGAGGGGCAGCGCTCGGTCGAGACCGACCCGCTCCGCCCCTCGAGTCCGTACGCGGCGTCGAAGGCCGGCGGCGACCTGCAGGTGCTCGCGGCCGTCCGCACCTTCGGCGTCGATGCGTGCATCACCCGCGCCGCCAACACCTACGGGCCGAACCAGTACCCCGAGAAGATCATCCCGCTGTTCGTGACGAACGCGATGGACGGAGAGCCGCTGCCCGTCTACGGCGACGGCCGCCAGCGGCGCGAGTGGCTGCACGCCGAGGACCACTGCGCCGCGGTCGAGCTCGTCCTCCGCCAGGGGGAGTGTGGCGAGATCTACAACGTCGGCGGCGAGGAGCTCGAGAACATCGAGGTCACCCGCCGCATCCTCGAGCTGACGGGCGCGGGTGATGAGCTGATCCGCTACGTCGACGACCGAGCCGGCCACGACCGCCGCTACTCCCTCGACGATTCGAAGGTCCGCCGCCTCGGCTGGTCGCCCCAGCACTCGTTCGGCGAAACGGGGCTGGCCGAGACGGTCGCGTGGTATCAGGACAACCGCGTCTGGTGGGAGCCGATCAAGAGCGGCGAGTATCGGCGCTACTACGAGCAGCAGTACGGCGCCCGGCTCGGTTAAATCCCTGTAAACCGGCACCGCGGTCAGCTAGCCTGAGGTGCCGGCTCTGCCCGCCTCTATGCCCAGCCGTCGCCTCGTCCTTCTCGCCGTCCTCGCGGCCGCCCTGCTCGGCCCCGCCGGGGCCAGCCCGCAGGTGGTGAAGCCGACCACGGTCGACGTGACCACGTTCGTGATCACCGGGCACGGCTGGGGACACGGTGTCGGCATGGCCCAGTGGGGGGCGTACGGCTACGCGAAGCACGGTGTCACGTACGACAGGATCCTCGCCCACTACTACCCCGGGACATCGCTCGCGCCTGCGCCGGTGACGAAGATCAAGGTCCTCCTGGTGGAGGGGGCGAAACGGGTGGTCGTCTCGTCCCCGGCGGCGTTCGAGGTCGAGGACGCGACAGGCGCAGTCCGCAAGCTGGCGCCCGGCGAGCACGCGGTCGACCCGACTCTCGGGGTCGTGCTGAACCCGGCCCGCCCGGCCAAGAAGCTGCCGGGACCGCTCACCTTCGTTCCCGGTAAGAGCCCGCTCTCGCTCCGGAACCCGTACCGCGGCTCCTTCACCGTGTCGTCGGACGGCAAGAACCTGACGGTGGTGAACACGGTCGGCCTCGAGGGGTACATCCGGGGGGTCGTTTCCAGCGAGATGCCGCACGATTGGCCGGTGGAGGCGGTGAAGGCGCAGGCGGTCGCCGCCCGCTCCTACGCGCTCGCGCACCGCCGCGGTGGCGCCTTCGACGTCTACAACGACACGCGCGACCAGGTCTACGGCGGCATCGCGGCCGAAACGCCCGTGGGCGACAAGGCGGTGGCGGGAACGAGCCGCCAGGTGCTGCTCTACGCCGGGAAGGTCGCGAACACGTTCTTCTTCTCGAGCTCGGGCGGGCGGACAGCCGCCGTCACCGACGTCTTCACCGGCGCGAAGCCGACGCCGTACCTGGTCTCGGTCCCCGACCCCTGGGACACGTACTCGCCGTACCACAACTGGGGGCCCGTGGTGGTCGCGGGCGCCTCGGCCGCCAAGCTGCTCGGCATCGCGGGCGCCGACGCGCTCCAGCCTGTGCCCGCGAGCGGTCACGCGAAATCGGTCGTCGTCACCGGGCGCAACGGCGACGTCACCGTGCCCGCCTCGGACGTCCGGCGTGCGCTCGGGCTTCGCTCGACGTGGATGAGCGTCGGCGTCCTGTCCCTGTCGCGCCCGGTCGGCGTCCTCGCGCCGGAGGCATCGGTGACGATCAGCGGCAAGGCGACCAAGGTGCCGAAGCCGGCTCTCGAGCAGCGGCCCGTGGCGGGCGGCGCGTGGCAGCCCGGGCCGAGCCTGTCGATGCAATCCGACGGCACCTTCTCGGTCGACGTCGCGCCGACGGAGACGATGCAGTACCGGCTCTCGTCCGGGACGATCAAGAGCGCCGTCCTGCAGGTGGCGGTCGCGGCCGCATGAGGCGGCTCGCGATCGCGCTCACCACGCTCGCCCTGGCGTTGCCCGCGGCAGCGGCCGGGAGTGCGACCTTCGTGCCGAACGACCCGCTCGCGGTCCGGCAGTGGTACCTGAACGCCATCCACGCGTTCGACTTCTGGCCCGAGGATCCGGTCAACGACCTCGCACCGGTGCGGGTCGCCATCATCGACTCGGGCATCGATCTCGACCACCCCGAGTTCGCGGGCCGGATCTTGAACGAGCAGAGCTTCGTCGGCGGCGACGTCACGGACCGGCAAGGCCACGGCACGTTCGTCGCGGGCATCATCGCCGCCACACCGAACAACGGCGCGGGGATCGCCGGCATCGCCTTTCCCGCACAGCTGCTGATCGCCAAGGTCGTCCGGGCAGACGGGACGATCGCTCCCGCCGCGGAGGCGAAGGCGATCCGCTGGGCGGCAGACAACGGAGCGCGCGTGATCAATCTCTCGCTGGGAGGACTCCGCGACCCGCTCGACCCGCGCGAGGACACGTTCTCGGCCGCAGAGCAGAGCGCGATCGCCTACGCCTACTCCAAGGGTGCGGTCGTGGTCGCCGCCGTCGGGAACGCCGACGAGGCACCGAGGACGCCGTGGCACTACGCGAGCTACCCGGCCGCACTCCCGCACGTGCTCGGCGTGAGCGCACTGGCCGCCGACGGGTCGGTGCCGCTGTTCTCGATCCGCGACAAGGTCTACAACGACATCTCCGCGCCGGGGGTCGGCATCGTCTCGACGCTGCCGCGCGCGCTGACCGTCTCCCGTCCGGCGTGCCCCGACCAGGGCTATTCGATCTGCGGGCCGCCCGAGTTCCGGCCGGCCGACGGGACGTCGTACGCCGCGGCCCAGGTGTCCGCGGCGGCAGCGCTCCTGATCGCGGCGCGGCCTTCGCTGGCGCCCGACCAGGTGATGTCGCTGCTCGAGCACTCGGCCGACGATGTCAGCGCCGCCACCGGCTGCTTGCGCTGCCCGCTCGGCCGCGACTGGTACAGCGGCTGGGGGCGACTCGACGTCTCCGCCGCGCTGAAGGCGCTCGCCGGGCCGCCCCCTCTGCGTGATCGCTACGAGGGGAACGACGAGGCGGGCAAGGAGGCGTTCACGCTTTACGGCACCACGATCAACGTCAAGGCGACCCTCGACTACTGGGACGACAACATCGACGTCTACCGCGTGCGGCTGCGCAAGGGACAGACGGTGTCCGTCTGGCTGCGGGGGCCGTCCGGCATGGACACGAACCTGATCCTCTGGCGGCCGGGGACGCAGGTGGTGGAGGCGCCGTCGATCGGCCAGCAGGCGGCGCTCCAGGCCCGGCGGGTGACGCAGTCGGCGCACGTCGGTCCGAACGAGCACTTCCTGCACCGGGCACGCGTCTCGGGCTGGTACTACGTCGAGGTCAAGCTGACGACGCAGGGCTCCGGGCAGTACCGGTTGCACATCACAAAAACCGCTCCGTGATCCGCGTCGGGGTCCAGCTGCCGGAGGTGGAGCGCGAGGCACGGTGGTCCGAGTACGTCGCGATGGCCCGGGCCGCCGAGGCGGTCGGCTTCGACTCGATCTGGCTCGGCGATCATCTCCTCTACCGCGGTGACGGTCGCCCCGAGCGCGGCCCGTGGGAGGCCTGGACCTTGCTCGCCGCACTCGCCGCCGTGACCGAGCGGGTCTCGCTCGGCCCGCTCGTCGCCTGCGCGAGCTTCCACCCGCCCGGCCTGCTCGCGAAGATGGCGGCGACGATCGCCGAGGTCAGCGGCGGCCGCTTCGTCCTCGGCCTCGGCGCCGGCTGGAACGAGACCGAGTACCGCGCCTTCGGCCTGCCTTACGACCACCGCGTCTCGCGGTTCGAGGAGTCCTTCGAGATCGTCCGGAAGCTGCTCGCCGGCGAGCGCGCGACGCTGGCCGGCCGCTTCTGGCAGGCGGACGACGCGGTCCTGCTGCCGCGCCCGCCGGGACGGGTGCCGCTGATGATCGGCTCGAACGGCGAGCGGATGCTGGCGGCCGCGCTGCCGCACGTCGAGCGCTGGAACACGTGGTACGCCGGCTACGGCAACACGGTCGAGGGGTTCGCCGAGCTGAACGCGCGGATCGGCGCCGCCGCAACGCGGGCCGGCCGTGACCCGGCGGAGGTCGAGCGCAGCGCGTGCGTTCTGGTCGAGCTCGAGCCGGATGCGGTGCGGCGGCCGCGCTCCGACGAGGGGATGGAGCCGGTGACGCCGGGCGGTCTCGGAGCAGCACCTGCGCGGACTCGAGGAGGCGGGCGCCGACGAGGCGATCCTGATCCTGCGCCCGATCACCGAATCGTCGATCGAGACGATCGGGTCGCTCCTAGCCGCCTAGGAGCTCCGCGAACCGTGGGTCGTCGCGGAGCGACGCGAGATCGGCGTCCTCGCGTGCCCACTCGGCCGCCTCGGGCCGGCTCTCGATGGCCAGCCGGAGATGCCCCAGCGCCTCGTCGGCCTCGCCGAGCATTGCTTCCGCACAGGCGAGGTTGTAGAGGAGCACGCTTTTGTCCTCGTAGCGCTCGAGCGCGTCGAGCAACAGCGTCCTTGCCTCCGCCGGTCGTCCTCCGTCGAGCAGGGCGACGACGTCGCGGCTCGTCTCCCACGGGATCGGCGTGTAGGGCTCGCCCGGCTTCGCGCCGACGGTGAGGACGGTAGTCCCGGGCTCGCGGGCGACGGCGCCGCGCGACAGTGCCGCGTCGCGGACGAGCACGATCGTGCCTTCGGGCCCGTCGATCTCCTCGCCGCCGACCGAGAACGTCGCATGGCCGGCGGTGACGAGGTAGAGCTCCTCGTGGCCGGTGGGCACCTCGTCGTGCTCGGGGATGACAGTGTCGCCCGCGTCGAGGCCGGTCCAGCTGTTGATCCCGAACGAGCGGATGTCGAGGGCGAGCCGGATCGGCGCCCAGCCGTCGTCACGACGCAGGTCCTCGAGGCGCAGCGGTCTCGTAGCCGCTCACGGCAGCAACTCCTCTTCGGGGACGTCGCGGATCCGGCGCGCGGGGTTGCCGACGACCACTGCCCGCGCCGGCACGTCCTTCGTCACCACCGCGCCGGCTCCGACGAACGCCTCCTCGCCGATCTCGATCGCCGGGCAGAGGATGGCGCCGCCGCCGATCCGGGCACCGCGTCTGATCGTCGGGCCTTCGATCAGCTCGTGCCTGCGCTCCGTACGTCCCATGAAGTTGTCGTTCGTGGTCACCACGCGGGGCGCGACGAAAACGTGGTCCTCGAGCGTCGAGTACGCCGTGATGTAGGCATCGGCCTGGATCTTCGTCATCTCTCCGACCGTCGTGTCGTTCTCGACCAGCGAGCCCCGCCCGACGACGACGTCGTCTCCGAGCGACACCCGCTCGCGGATACACGCCTGGTCGCCGACGATCACCCGGGCGCCGATCGTGGTCCCGGCGAACACGACCGCCCCGGTCGAGATCACGGTGCCGTCGCCGATCGCTGCGGGCGGGAGGTCCTCTCGCTTCGCCGTCGAGCGCGGCGACAGAACCGGTTGCTTGCCGACGACTGCGTACTCGAGCACCCGCACGCCCTCCCCGAGCACCGTGCCCGGGTGGACGATCGCGGTCGAGTGGATCTCAGCCGTCACGGAGTGAGTCGGTCAGCCGCTCCAGCGCGCGCACGACCATCGCCCCGTCTCGCGCGACCTTCTGGCGGTCGCCGTCGCCGCCCACCAGGCGCAGGAAGTGCTCGCATTCGAGCCGCAGCGGTTCCGAGGTCGGGATCTTCGGGATGAAGATGTCGCCGCTCCGCGTCTGCCACTCGCCGTACGTCTCGGCGCGCTTCCACGGCGCCTTGTCGTAGATCGTCACCTTGCGCTCCAGTTCCATGTCGTCGAAAACGGCCATCTTGTCGCGGCCGACGACGGTCATCCGCCGCATCTTGTGCGGGTCGAGCCAGGAGAGGTGCATGTGCGCGATCTTGCCGGACGGGAAGCGGAGGTAGCAGAAGACGACGTCTTCGACGCCCTCGGTGAGGAAGTCGCGGCCGTGCGCCGTCGCCTCCTCGGGCTCCTCGTCGAGCAGGTAGAGGATCACGGAGAGGTCGTGGACGCCGAGCGACCACAACGCGTTCTCGTTCGTGCGCACGATTCCGAGGTTCTGGCGATTGCCGTAGACGCAGAGCACCTCCCCCAGCTCGCCTCCGTCGATCAGCTCCTTGAGCTTCTGGACGCCCGGGTGATAGAGCAGCAGGTGCCCCGGCATCAGCACGAGGTCGCGCTCGGCCGCGAGCGCGACGAGCTCGTCCGTCTCGGCGGCGCGCATCGCCGGCGGCTTCTCGACGAGCACGTGCTTGCCGGCCTGGAGCGCCTGCCTTGCCAGGTCGTAGTGGGTTGGCACCGGGGTCGCGATCACGACCGCGTCGAGCAGGTCGTCCGCCAGCATCTCGCCGAACTGCTGTGTCGCGTTCGCCTGCGGAAACCGTCCGCTGAACAGCGTGAGCTGTTCGGCGGATTCGTCGCAGATCCAGGCCAGGTCGGTCAGGTCGTCGAAGTTGCGCGCGAGGTTCGGGCCCCAGTAGCCGAGTCCGGCCACGCCGACCCGCGTGACGCCTTCGGCGTCACGACGTCGCCTCGCACCGAGGCCGCCGGCTGCGCTGTCGCCCTTGTGCTCGGCTTCGTCTCTCACAGCTTCCAGACCTTCCCGTCCGCCTCGACTGCCCTTGGTCGCGTTCCGGAAGTCGACGATCACGTTGGCCCGTCGGACGACGTCCGCCGTAGTCGATCCCGGAATGCGCCGTGACGATCGCGACGCAGTCGTAGCTCTCGGGTTCGAGCGGCACGGAGCTGAGGCCGTCGAACTCGGCCACGTGCGGATCGTGGTAGGAGACCTCGGCGCCCGCGTTGCGGAGGAGCAGGAGCAGCTTCTCGGCCGGCGACTCGCGGACGTCGTCGATGTCCGACTTGTACGCCACGCCCAGGAGCAGGATCTTCGAGCCGCTCAGGGACTTCTTGGCGCCGTGGTTCAGGGCCTGCGAGATCACCGACCGGCAGAAGTACGGCATGTTGGCGTTGATCTCGCCGGCGAGCTCGACGAACCGCGTCGAGAAGTCGTACTCGCGCGCCTTCCAGGAGAGGTAGAAGGGGTCGAGCGGGATGCAGTGGCCGCCGAGGCCCGGGCCGGGCTTGAACGACATGAACCCGAACGGCTTGGTCGCGGCGGCGTCCACGACCTCCCACACGTCGATCCCCATCCGGTCGCAGAGTTGCGCGAGCTCGTTGACGAGCGCGATGTTGACCGAGCGGAAGATGTTCTCGAGCAGCTTCGTCAGCTCGGCCGCCTCTGCGGTCGAGACCATGTGGACGTCGTCGACCGCGCCCTCGTAGAGGCGTGCGGCCGCCTCGGTCGAGGCCTGGTCGATTCCGCCGACCACCTTCGGGGTCGTTCGCGTCGTGAAGTCCTCGCGGCCCGGATCGACGCGCTCGGGCGCGAAGGCGAGGTGGAAGTCGCCGCCCGCCTTCAGGCCGCTGACCTCCTCGAGCAGGGGACGGAGGACGTCGCGGGTCGTCCCCGGATACGTGGTCGACTCGAGCACGACCAGGTGGCCCTCGCGGAGGTGGGGGCCGATCGAGCGGGCGGCGCTCTCGATGTAGGAGAGGTCCGGCTCGCGCTGGACCGATAGCGGCGTCGGCACCGCGATCACGATGGCGTCGGCGTCGGCGACCACGGAGAAGTCGGTGGTCGCGGCGATCGCTCCCGACTCGACGAGCGGCTTCAGCTTGTCGGAGGGGACGTCCCCGATGTGGCTTTCGCCGCGGTTGATCGCGTCGACGACGTGCTCGAGCACGTCGACGAGCACGACCTTCTTGCCCGCCTCGGCGAAGGCCTGGGCGTGCGGCATGCCGACGTAGCCGGCGCCGATCACGGCGATGTCGTAGCGGGCGTCCACGCTCATTCCGGCCGGGAAGGGTACAGAGCCGCCGCGATGCGTTCTGCGGCGTGCCCGTCGCCGTAGAGCTGAGGCCGCTCGGCCGGCATGCGGGCGTTCGCAACCGCCTCGACGAGCCGCTCGGGGTCGTCGTCGACGAGCACGTTCGCGCCTGCCTCGACGGTGTCGACCCATTCCGTCGACGGTCGTGTCGTCACGCACGGCACTCCGTACCAGTAGGCCTCTTTCTGGAGGCCGCCGGAGTCGGTGACGATCACGCGAGCCTGCGATGCGAGGGCGGCGAGGTCGAGGTAGCCGAGCGGTGGGATCAACCGGACATTGTCGGGGGTCTGACCCTTGCGATCGGCGATCGCGGCTGCTGTCCGAGGGTGCGCAGGAAAGACGACCGGCAGCTCGATCCTGGAAAGTCCCTGCAGGATGCGCAGGAGGCGCGGCTCGGCGACGTTCGCCTCTCGATGCAGAGTCGTGACGATGTAGTTCATGGGGCTGACCCGTGCCATGTCCAGAATCGACGATCGCTGCCGCGCAATCGGAGCCAGGCGCAGGTTGGCGTCCATCATCACGTCCCCGACGACCTCCACCCGGCCGGCGACGCCCTCGCCCTCGAGGATCGCCCGCGAGCGTTCGTCCGGGGCGAACAGGACCTGCGACAGCCGGTCGGTCTCGACCCGGTTGTGCTCCTCCGGCATCGACAGGTCGTAGCTGCGCAGCCCCGCTTCGACGTGGGCGAGCGGCACGCCTGCCTCGATCGCCGCCCGGGCGCCTCCGAGCGTCGAGTTCGTGTCGCCGTAGACGAGCACCCAGTCGGGCCGTTCCGCAGCGATCGGGTCGGCGAGGCCCGGGAGTAGCGCCTCGAGCATCTCGTCGCGCCCCAGTCCGCCGACATCGAGCCGATAGCGCGGCTCCGGCAGCCCGAGCTCCTCGAAGAACACCTGCGAGAGCTCGGGGTCGTAGTGCTGCCCGGTGTGGACCACGACCTCCTCGATCAACCGCTCGCGAAGCGCCTCGGAGAGCGGCGCCGACTTGATGAATTGCGGGCGGTTGCCCACAACCGACAGCACTTTCACTCGGGCTACACTACGCAGCCCGCGGGCCGTTAGCTCAGTTGGTAGAGCAGGGGACTCTTAATCCCAAGGTCGAAGGTTCGAATCCTTCACGGCCCATCCGGAAGCCCCTGCAACGGGGCTTTTCTCGTCTCAGGCGAGACACGGGGCAAGTCCTCGGGGCCACGAAGGGGTCCACGTGCGGTGCTCATAGGGTCTGGCGCAGGGAAGCCCGATTACCCCTAGAGACCGGTGGGCACGAGGGGACCCGGCCGCGAGCTGCAAGAGCCGGCGTCGGGCCGCGTCGACGTGACGCCGGGACTGCGATGACGCCGAAGTGCGAGACTAGGGGATCTTCGACCTAGGGAGGCTTCTTGGCAACCAAGACACGAAGGCTGACCGAGTTGTCCGGCGATGAGCTTGCGACGCTGGTCTCGCTCATCGGCGGCGCTGACACCGTCGAGCTGAAGCTGACGATCCCGGAGAGTGCGCAGCGATCAACGGTCGCCGCTTTGAAGCTCGATCCGCTGGACGCTCAGATCAGACAGGTGTTCTTCTTCGACACCCCCGACCTCGTGCTCAATGGGAACGGCGTCGCGGTTCGCGCGCGCAGAGTTCAGGGGGCCACCGGTGACACGGTCGTGAAGCTCCGACCGGTGGTTCCGGATGAGCTTCCAGACGACCTTCGTCGCTCGGGGGCCGTTGGCGTGGAAGTCGATGCGATGCCGGGCGGCTACGTGTGTTCGGCGTCGATGAAGGGGAAGGCTGCGAACGCCGACATTCGCGAGGCCGTTATTGGAGCGAGTCCCGTGAGCAAGCTGTTCTCGAAGGAGCAGCGCTCCTTCTTGGCCGCTCACGCCCCGGAGGGAGTGAAGCTGAACGAGCTATCCATTCTCGGCCCGATCTTCGTGTTGAAGCTGAAGTTCGAGCCTCGCGAGTTCGAGCGGAAGATGGTCGCAGAGCTGTGGCTGTACCCGGATGGGTCGAGGATCTTCGAACTGTCGACGAAATGCCTGCCCAGCGAGGCGTTCCAGGTGGGCGTCGAGAGCCGCGCATACCTGGAGAGCCAAGGTCTAGACCTGTCAGCAGAGCAACAGACCAAGACTAAGACAGCACTCGAGTTCTTCGCTGCCGAGCTTGGCACCTTGTCGGAAGGGGACTGAGCGGAGGTCTCTTTCCCACTCCTCGTCTTTCCGCCTCCATCCCCGCTCCTCGACTACTGAGACGGCCCGGCCGGTCCGTATCCGGCCTGCCTCGACGGTGAGTTGTCGGCCGGGTGGGGCACCCGGACGGCCTGCTTCGGGAGAGGGCGAGTGAGCGGTCCGGCCAGTCCTAGCTCTGATCCGCTTCGCCAGCCAGCCGGATGATCCTCGCCCTGAACTCCTCCGCCGCCTGCTCGACGTTCTCCCAGTTTCGAGTGGTCGCCCACCAACTGCTCGTAGACCGCCGCCTTGCCCCAGCCCGGTCGGCCAGGAGCTTGGAAGTTTCGAGCCGGTCTGATGTCCTCTGCATCGGGTCCTGGGCGATCGACCACCACAGCTCGGCCAATGCCGCCCCGACCTCGCGCTCGAAGTAGCCGCGAAGCGCGGAC
The DNA here is from genome assembly GCA_963808815.1 of uncultured Actinomycetes bacterium. GTDB lineage: Bacteria > Actinomycetota > Thermoleophilia > Gaiellales > Gaiellaceae > DATBLE01. The sequence continues at coordinate 412,495 of CAWEGI010000013.1, forward strand.
CCGGTCTACCTGACCCAGAGTTGGCTGAGAAGGACTCCCCATTGCGGGTTGTACTGGTAGTTGCCGACGCGTTTGGAGACGAAGTCGCCGTTGCGCCGATTGTCGGTCGGCACGAGCGGCGCCTGGGCGAGCAACTCGCGCTCGATCTGCTGCCAGAGGAGCGTTGCGGCGGGAGGGTTCGTCGCCTGCAATGCTGTCGCTCGGGCCATCTTCGCGTCGATCGAGGGGTCGCAGAAGCCGGTGAGGTTGCTGCTCGTTTCGGGTGAGGTCGGGACATACGCTGCGCAGCTCAGGAGCGGGGGGATGAAGCCGGCCGCGGACGGATAGTCCGCGAACCATCCGCCGTAGCCGATCTGGGCCCGGTTCCGGGGATCGGCGACCGCGCTGAAATAATTGCTCGGGCCAGACGGCCCCGGCGTGATCGCTTTGACGTCCGCGCGGAATCCGATCGACCTGAGGAGGGACGCCATGTATTCCCCGCGCTGGCGGCTCCGGCTCAGCGTCCACACGGTGACGTGGGCCCTGCCGCGCCGGCGCGCATGACTTGCTTTCGGGCGCGGTCGATGCCGTGGATCCCGCCGGACGCGTAGAGGCAGCTCGGTTCGTACCCGGGGAAGTTGGGTGGCAGGATTCGGCACGTCGGCGCGTACTCGGCACCCTCACTCGCCGTGAACGCGTGCGCGTCGAAGGCGTTGTTGACCGCGCGGCGGACACGGACGTCATCGAACGGCGGGATGCGGGTGTTGAGGAAGAAGTACTCGGTGTTGAAGGCCGTACTGAAGTGAAGCTGGGCCGGGTACTGGGCCGCGAGCTGGACGACCTCCTCCTTCGCCAGCGGGGGGCCTTGTCCCAACGCGCGTGACATCAGCGTGGCCGCGCTTCACCGCTCGCACACGACTCGACGGGTCGGAGAGGCCATACGGCCCACGAGATGGTGATCGTGTCGGGGAAGCCTCGCGGCTGAGCGTCGGCCGACCACTCGCGGAACCGAGGGTTGCGAACGAGGCGGAGCACCTTGGTCTTCTTCCGGTACGTGGCGATCCGGTAAGGCCCCGTGGCCGGGACGGGACGCGTTCCGACGGGGTGGGACGGTGTCGACACGGGTACGGCGAACGCGAACGGCAGAGCGAGCTTCGAGAGGAAGTCACCGTCGGCCGCAGTCAGTTTGAACGTAACCGTTCTCGCCTCGCGGTCGGTGACGATGCCTCGAGACAGATCGCACCGCTTCCCCTTCCTGCATCGATCGGCACCGACGATTCCCGTGTAGAAGAGGGCGCCGGGCGAGCCGAGCTCGAGCACCCGCTCGATGGCCCGCCGAAAGTCGGCCGGCTGTACGAGCGTTCCATTGGAGTACCGGATGCCCGGGCGCAGCTGGAAGGTGTACGCCTTCCCGCCCTCGGTGAGAATCGGCAGGGAAATGGCGAGATCGGGCACGAGCTGGATCCCCTGGACCCCGCCGACCTTTCGGAAGGCGACGAGACCGTCGTTCGTCATCGTCAACATCGACCAGGTCATCCCGGTGTAGGCGAGGGCGGGGTCGATGAAGTCCGGCTCGAGGACGTGGCGACTTGAAGGTTTCCTCCTCGATGCTCGCTGCCGTTCGATCCGACGGTGACGTAGACCCCGTGGGGCACGCGCACCACGTCTCTCGGCGGGTTCCCCAGCGGAACCGACTTCACGACCTTGACGGTCGCGGGATCGACTTCCGACAACGTCCCGTCACCCGCATTCGCCACCCACACCGCATCGGGGCCCGCCACGATGCCCGTCGGTCCTCGGCCCACCGCCGTCGTTCCGATCACGGCGCCCGTGCGCGGCTCGATCTTCGAGACGGTGCCGTCAGCGCGGTTCGTGACCCAAACAGCGTCAGCTCCGACGGCGATCGCTGCCGGATCGACGCCGATGCCGATCTCGTTCACGACCCGGCCGGAAGCGGGGTCGAGGGCGACCACCTTCGCAGAGGGCGGAGACACGATCCAGAGGCGTCCGAAGCCGGCCGCGATACCCGACGCACCTAGAACCGCGGGGAACGTCCTCGTCACCCGGCCGGAAGCGGGGTCGATGCGTGTGACGGTTCCGTCGGTCGAGTTCGTGACCCAGACAGCGCCTTCCCCGGCCGTCGCGCCCGTCGGTCCATTCCCGACGGCGATCACCTGTGAAACCTGGTTCGTCTGGCTGTCGATGCGAGACACCGTCGCGTCCAGTCCGTTCGCGACCCACACGGCACCCTGCGTGACCGCCATTCCACTCGGCCCGCCGCCGACCGGGATCGTCTGTCGAACGTCATTCGTCGACGGAATCGATGCGGGAGACCGTGTTCTCGCCGGTGTTCGAGACCCAGACCGCCCCCACGCCGGCCGCGACCCCGCCCGGGGCAACGCCGACCGGGATCTCACCGGCGATGGCGCCCTTCGGATCGATCACGCCGACGGCGTTCGCGCTCACTGACGCGCTCGCCGACGATCCACCACCCTGCGTCAAGAGAACCCCGAGGATCGCTCCCACGACCGCCGCCGCGAATGTCGCCGCGATCAGAACGCCCCGACTCGGTCGCCGCCAGCGCTTCGCCATCTCCTCCGCAGCGGCCTCGGCGAGTTCGCCCTCGCGCCCTTCGAACGGTGTCGATTCAGCCGTCTTGAGCGCGGGGAAGTCCTGGCCGAGCCCGGGCGCGACGACCTGGTAGATCCGTTCCGCCTCGTCCATGTCCTTCAGGCGGTGCTCGCCCAGGTCGCGCAGCGAGACGTCCGCGATCGGATCGTCCCGTAGGAGCTCCCGGGTCGTCTGCGAGACGAGTACCTGACCGCCGTGCCCCGCGGCACAGATACGAGCCGCGCGGTGCACACCGAGGCCGACATAACGCTCGCCGCCGAGGGCGGGCTCGCCGGTGTGGATACCCATGCGGACACGAAGCTGGGCGTCTTCCGGCCAGGCATGTTCCTCGAGTCGGCGCTGGCACGCGATCGCAGCCGACACAGCGTCCTTGGCCCGCCGGAACGCAACGAAGAACGAGTCTCCTTGCGTGTCGATCTCGTGGCCGCCGTGTTCGGCGAAGGCCTCGCGCAGGATTCTCTGATGATCCGCGAGTGCTTCGCCGTAGCGGTCGCGCAGGAGCTTGAGCAGCCGAGTCGAGCCCTCGATGTCCGTGAACAGGAAGGTGACTGTGCCGATCGGCAGCTCGTCGACGTTCAGGTGATGAGTCTCTCAGGCGTCGCGCCGAGCGCGCAAGCGTCCGGAGAGGGCTGACGCGTGTCCACGTCGCGAATCACGTCGACGGCGCTCTTCCGTCGGCGTTGGCCGCCGATCCTCCGAGCGTGCGGTGCGTCCTTTCCGGTACAAGGAGAACTGTGCCTGCACTGCTGGTCGGGCTTGCTCTTTTCCTCCTGCTCCCGCATCCGTGGAACGGTGTCGGGCTGGCGGCCGCGATCGTCTGGGAGATCGTCGCGATTCTGTACGGCCTCCGGTGGTCGAAGAGGCAGGCGCCGCTGGTCGGAGCCGACACACTCCTTGGGCGGGGGGCGGTTGTGGTCGAGCCCTGCGCACCCTGGGGTCGGGTCAGGCTCCAGGGCGAGACCTGGCGGGCCTGCTCGGAGGTCGCCGCCGCGCCTGGAGCCCGTGTCCGCATCCGCTCGGTCGAGGGGCTCACCCTCCATGTCGAGCCCGAGCAGGCTCGCTAGCGCTACGACGACCACTGCCCTGGCGTTCCGGCGTTGAACTCCCTTCGACTCGAGTGCTCTAAGATCGCACGATGCTGCGCAAGGACGGCAAGATCGAGCTGCTGAAGAAGGTCCCGTTGTTCTCGCAGTGCAACAAGAAGCAGCTCGCGGCCATCGCAAGCCTCGCCGACCTCATCGATCTACCCGAGGGCGCGGTCTTGATTCGTGAAGGCGCGCCCGGACGCGAATGCATGGTGATCGTCGAGGGGGCGGTCGACGTGAAGCGCAAGGGCCGCAAGATCAGCTCGCTCGGCCCCGGGGACTTCATCGGAGAAATGGCGCTCATCTCGGGGGCTCCGCGCAACGCCACGGTGACCACGACTCGGCACTCGTCTCTCCTCGTCGTCACCGAACGTCAATTCTGGGAGCTCCTCGAGCGGACGCCCAAGATGCAGACCAGCGTGATCAAGGCGCTGGGCGAGCGGTTGCAGTCACTCGCCGTCTGACAAGCTCGGTCGTCGAGCTTACGGGTGAAGGCAGCCGACCGGATACCAGGTCGTCACGGACTCTTCTCCCAAGCTGGCGGAAGAGGCGGCGCTCGTGCACATCGGCTGCGCGTGCGTCGAGCCCGAGCCGGACGGAACCGAGAACACGAGCAGCACCAAAATCGTCAGCAGCACGAGTTTCACGCCACTGTGAAGGATGGCCACAGAGTGGCCGCATGGCTATGGGCCGTTCGGCCTGTCCTTTGGAAGCATCTGGCCCAGGAGACCATCGGCCTTACGCCCTATTGGCGACCGGCAGAGCGCAGAAGGGAGTGCTCTTCGGGCGGCTCGCTCCGGATCGGGTGGAGCTGATACCGCGTTGTTCTGAGCGAAACTGAACGGAGCGGTCGGTCGGATATGCTCGGAGCAGCGGGGTCCCGGCGAGGAGGTTTCGTATGGCCGAGCCGACGATCGATCCGACCTTCTACCGGACGGCTGCGGAGGCTGCCGCGGCTCCTGTCGAACAGCTCGCCTATGTGGCGGCTTTCGACCGGGCGGCGGAGAGAAACGACGCGATGACGGTCGTCGACGTGAATCCGGGCTCCGACAGCTACGGGCGGGTGGTCGGCTGGACCGACGTTCCGGGACTCGGCAACGAGCTGCACCACTTCGGCTGGAACGCCTGCAGCAGCGCGCTCAAGCATGAGGGCCACAATATGGACGGCCTCGCGCGCCGCTACCTCTTGGTGCCGGGCTTGCGCTCGTCGAACATCTAGGTGCTCGACACCGGGCCGGACCCGCGTCAGCCGACGCTCGTCAAGACGATCGATGCCGAGACTCTGTCTACAAAGGCCGGCTATTCCCGTCCGCACACCCTGCACTGCGGGCCCGACGGGGTCTTCCTCACCTGCGTGGGCGGCGCCGAGGGCGACGACGACGGGCCGGGCGGGATAGCACTGCTCGATCACGAGACGTTCGACGTCCTGCGCGCCTGGGAGACGGATCGCGGACCGCAGCACTTCCACTACGACGCCTGGTGGCACCTCCATCAGAACGTGCTGATCTCCAGCGAGTGGGGCAGCCCTTCGATGATCGAGGACGGCATCGTGCCGGAGCTGCTGCTGGGCCAGAAGTACGGCCACGCCATCCATTTCTGGGACCTCGCAGCTGGAAAGCACGTCGAGCGGGTGGACCTCGGCGCGCAGCACCAGATGGCGCTGGAGCTCCGCCCGTCCCACGACCCCGAGGCGACCTGGGGTTTCGTCGGCGTCGTGATCTCCACCGAGGACCTCTCCGGTTCGGTCTGGCGCTGGTTCCGTGACGGCGGCGACTGGAAGGCCGAGAAGGTCATCAGCATCCCCGCCGAGCCCGCGGACCCGGATCTGCTGCCGCCCGCGCTGAAGCCCTTCTCTGCGGTGCCGCCGCTCATCACCGACATCGACCTCTCGGTCGACGACCGGTTCCTCTACGTCTCCTGCTGGGGCACCGGCGAAATGAAGCAGTTCGACGTGTCGGACCCGGCGAACCCGAAGCAGGCGGGATCCGTGCGGCTCGGCGGCATCGTCAACCGCACTCCGCACCCGGCCAGGGCCGACATGCCGCTCTCTGGCGGCCCGCAGATGGTCGAGGTCAGCCGCGACGGCAAACGGGTCTACTTCACCAACTCTCTGTACGGCGCGTGGGACGACCAGTTCTACCCGGACGGCGTCGGCGCCTGGATGGCGAAGCTCGACACCGATGGTGGGTTGAGCATCGACGAGAGATCCTTCCCGCACGGCGATGAGTTCCGCGGCCTACGCGTGCACCAGATCCGGCTGCAGGGCGGCGACGCCTCGTCGGACTCGTACTGTTACAGCTGACGGCTCGACGTCGGAGGTGTTCCCGTGATTGCCCACATCGTGGGGCTCCCCGTCGAGGAGAGCGTCCTCCAACTCGTGCCGGCGGGCGCGGCGATGATGACGCTGGTCGCGGTTGCCAGTCGGAACGCGCTCGACCGTATGCGACGTCGGCCCGGCACCGACGCAAAGCGGAGCGACGATCAAACCTGACCACTTCGGTAGGCGGTAGCCCCCGGCGGTGGATCGATCCCGGGACTAGTATCCCGTCGTCCGTGCAGGGCGTCCGGGAGGGGCGACTCGCTCTCGATGTGGGGTAAGGCGTTGACTCGAAGCCTCGTGTGCGCAGCGTCGGTCGTAGCGGTGCTCGCCTTCGGCTCGGGGCCTGCGTGGGCCTCCTACACCGCGCAGATCGTCGGTGGGGCGCTCCAGGTCACCGGCAACGCGGCGAGCGACAAGCTCTCGCTGCGGCTTCAGTCCGGTGTGCCGACCGTGCTCGAGGTCGACGTCGGCGACAACGGCACCGCAGACGCCTCCTTCGACCGGAGCCTCTTCACGGCGATCGGCGTGAGCGCCGGCGGCGGCAACGATCGGGTCCGCATCGACCAGGTGAACGGCGCTTTCACCGACGAGGCGGTCACGATCGACGGCGGGCCCGGAAACGACACGCTGCTCGGCGGCGACGGCGCCGAGGTTTTCTTCGGCGGTCCGGGAGACGACTTCGTCGACGGCAACCGGGGCGACGACACCGCGCTGATGGGCGAGGGCAACGACACGTTCCACTGGGACCCGGGTGACGCGAACGACACGATCGAGGGCCAGGACGGGCTCGACACCCTCGACTTCAACGGCGCCAACATCGCCGAGCGCATCGACATCTCGGCGAACGGCGGGCGCGTGCGATTCAGCCGCGACGTCGCCAACGTCACGATGGACCTGGACGACGTCGAAGGGATCGTCTTCCACGCGTTCGGCGGCGTGGACATGGTGACCGTCAACGACCTGGCCGGGACCGACGTCGAGAAGGTCGACGCCGATCTCGCCGCCCAGGCCGGCGGCGGGGACGCCGCGGCCGACTCGGTCATCGTCAACGGCACGCTCGGCCCGGACGCGGCGGCCATATCCCTGGTTGACGGCAAGCCCGTGGTCTCGGGGCTCCCGGCGACCGTCACCGTGTCCGGTGGGGAGGCCGTGAACGACACTCTCCAGCTGAACGGCGAGAGCGGGAACGACGTCGTCACCGTGCACGGCGGCATCACCGGCCTGGCCTCCCTCGGCGTGGACGGCGGTGCCGACCTCGATTCCACCCACGTCGACGGAACGAAGGCGCCCGACACGATCCAGGTCGTCCCGAACGGGACCCTGGCAGCCGTCCTCGGGCCGTCCGCCTCCGGCGCGGTCGTCAACTCGGCCGCCGAACAGGTCGTGGTGTCCGGCCTGGGCGGGGCGGACACGATCGTCGGCGCAATCGGGCTGGCGCCGATCACCTCGCTCGTGATCGACGGCGGCAAGAACAACGACACGCTGCTCGGCGGCGACGGCGGCGACTTCTTGATCGGAGGGCCGGGAAACGACTTCGTGGACGGCAACCGGGGTGACGACCTCGCGCTGATGGGCGAGGGCAACGACACGTTCCACTGGGACCCGGGTGACGCGAACGACACGATCGAGGGCCAGGACGGGCTCGACACCCTCGACTTCAACGGCGCCAACATCGCCGAGCGCATCGACATCTCGGCGAACGGCGGGCGCGTGCGATTCAGCCGCGACATCGCCAACGTCACGATGGACCTGGACGACGTCGAAGGGATCGTCTTCCACGCGTTCGGCGGCGTGGACATGGTGACCGTCAACGACCTGGCCGGGACCGACGTCGAGAAGGTCGACGCCGATCTCGCCGCCCAGGTCGGCGGTGGAGACGCCGCGGCCGACACGGTCGTCGTCAACGGGACCGCCGGCCCGGACAAGGTCAAGGTGTCACAGTCGAGCGGGAAGATCCAGGTCGCCGGCCTCCAGGCGCGGACCCGGATCGCAGGGGCTGAGCCCCTGACCGACACCCTTCGCATCCAGACGCAGACAGGTGACGACACCGTCTCGGTCGCGTCGGTCGTCTTCGGTCTGATCCAGCTGGTCGTCGATCTCGGCCCGGACAGCTAGCCGGGCCGGGGGGCAGATCCTGGTGTTCATCGCGACCCCTCCGCGAGGTAGCGGTGAACGAGCTGCGCGGCCATCGCACCCTCGCCGACGGCCGACGCCACGCGCTTCACCGAGCCGTGGCGGACGTCGCCCGCGAAGAACACGCCGGGCTGGCTCGACTCGAGGAAGTGCGGCTCCCGCTCGAGTGGCCACTCGCTGAGGCCCTTGCCCTCGCGGACGTCCGGGCCGGTGACCAGGAATCCATGCTCGTCGCGTCGCAGCCAGTCGCGCGCGCACGAGGAGGTCGGCTCGCCGCCGATCAGGACGAACAGGGCGTCGGCGCGGAGCTCCTCGGCTGCGCCGCTCTGCCGGTCGAGGACGACGATGCGCTCGAGCCTTCCGTTGCCGAACGCATGCGTGACCGTTGTGTTCGTCCGGATCGCGATCCGCGGATGCTGGTCGCAGCGCTCGACCAGGTACTGCGACATCGAGTCGCCCAGTGACGGCCCGCGGACGAGCAGCGTGACCGACCGCGCGAACTCGGCCGCGTGGAGCGCGGCCTGGCCCGCGGAGTTGGCGCCGCCGACGATGAACACGTCGCCGTCGCGGTGGAAGAGCACGTCGCTCGGCGCCGATCCGTAGTAGACGCCCGAGCCCACGAGCTCGTCGACTCCGGCCGCCTCGAGCCGGCGGTACTGCGAGCCCATCGTCCCGATCACGGTTCGTCCCTGGACGACCGCTCCGTCGGCGAGCTCGAACGCGATCGAACCGTCGGCCTCCGGCCAGCCGTCGACCATCTCGGAGCCGACCACGATCTCCGCGCCGAGCCGGACGGCCTGGTCGTGCGTCAATCTGGCGAGCTCGCTGCCGGTGATCCCCTGCGGGAAACCGGGGTAGTTCTCGATCCGCGCGCTCGTTCCCGCCTGGCCGCCCGGGAGCGTGGCGCTCGATCACGAGCGTCCGCAGGCCCTCCGACGCCGCGTTCACGGCTGCCGTCAGCCCCGCCGGCCCGGCGCCGATGATCACCACGTCGTAGCGCTCGCCGTCAGGCGCGGCGTGCAGCCCGACCCGAGCCGCGAGCTCGGCCCGCGTGCGCAGAAAGGCGAGATCCGGGTCCGGCCCGGTCGAGGGCTGGAGATGGCTGCCGTCCGCGAACAGGAAGAAGGGAAGGGGCCGCCGCCGCAGCGCGGGCGCTGCCTCCAGGTGCCGGACGAGCGGGTTCCGGTCGACGTCGATCCACCGGAAGGAGACCCGGTTGCGCTCCAGGAAGTCGCGGTACTCGTGGACGTGCGGCGAGCCGCGCCGTCCGATCAGGTAGGTCTCGCCGCCCACGACGGGGGCCGATCGAGCGGCGGTCGGAGCGGTGGATGCGATGGTGCTGGGCATCTCGAGAGCATGTCGGGGCCGGGGCCTGCGGTCAGTGCAGCCACCAGGCGTCACGAAGTACGGCTAGCCGTACATCCTGCGCCGCTCGGCGCCCGTAGACGATCCGGCCGCTGGCGTAACGTCTCGGCCATGGCGCGTCCGAACCTGATCGAGCGCCGGATGGCGAAGTTCCTGCGCGAGCCGCCGACGGTGCGCGGCGCGGTCGGCACGATCGTCTTCGCCACCGGCGCGGTCGTGGTGATCTCGGGCGTGCTGATCAGCGTGTTCGATCACCGGGAGTTCGACAACGTCTGGTTGGGGATGTGGTGGGCGATCCAGACCGTGACCACGGTCGGCTACGGCGACGTGACCCCCGTCGACGTGGTCGGCAGGATCATCGCCGCGTTCGTCATGCTCCAGGGGATCGCCTTCCTGGCGATCGTCACCGCGGCGATCACCTCCACCTTCGTGGCGCGGGCGACCGAGGAGCACGACGCGGACGAGTCGAAGGACGAGCTGACCGAGCTCCGCAGGATCGAGGCCAGATTCGACGAGCTCGACCGGAAGCTCGAGCGCCTGGAGGCGGCGCTGCGCGGGCCCGGTTCCTGAGCGCCGTGCGCCGAGCCGCGCCGCTGGCGGCGCTGGTCCTGCTCGGCGTCGCGGTGCCCACCGCGGCCGCGGCAGCCTCGCCGGAGCAGCAGCTCGCCGATCGCTACGCGCCGGTCGTCGCGCTGAAGCAGCAGTCCGAGCCCTGCAGCTCCGACGGCGAGCCGTACCGGCCGGTTCCGGCCGACCTCGTCCTGGGCCGCTCCGACGTCCGCCTGGTCGACTCGAGCGGCCGTCTGATCCGGACGGCGCCGACGGCGGCCGATCTGTACGGGCGAGACGACCAGACGTACCTGGACCTCCCGGGCTCGCCGCTCGACCCCGGCTGCCGTTACGAGCAGTGGGCCGACCAGGTCTTCGCCGGCAAGCCCACCACCGCGTATGCCCACGTCGTCGCCCAGCCGGGCAAGCCCGGCAAGCTCGCCCTCCAGTACTGGCTCTACTACCCGTTCAACGACTGGAACAACAAGCACGAGTCCGACTGGGAGATGGTCCAGCTGATGTTCGACGCCTCCACGGTGCAGGAGGCGCTCGAGCGTCGACCGGACCGAGGTGGGGTACTCCCAGCACGAGGGCGCCGAGCGGGCCTCCTGGGACGACGACAAGCTCGAGAAGAAGGGCACCCACCCGGTCGTCTTCCCGGGCCGTGGCTCGCACGCGAACTACTTCGAGCAGGCGGTCTGGCTCGGCCACAGCGCGCAGGAGGGCTTCGGCTGCGACAACACGACGGCGCCGTCCCGCAAGGTGCAGACACAGGCCGTCCTCTTTCCGGACCAGCCGCCCGCCTCGGCCACGGCACCGTTCGCCTGGCTCGCCTTCGGCGGTCACTGGGGCCAGAAGGAGAGCGGTCCGAACACGGGCCCGACCGGGCCGAACACGAAGCAGCAGTGGACTGAGCCGGTCAGCTGGGTCGATGACAAGTGGCGCGACAGCAGCACGAAGGTGCCCTCGGGCTCGACGCTCGGGGTCAGCGCGACCAGCTTCTTCTGCGCGGCGGTGGCGACGGGGTCGGAGCTCTACCTCGAATTCCTGCGCACGCCGTGGTTCGTGCTCGGCGCACTCGCCGCAGTCACCCTGCTCGGCGTCTGGCTCAGCCGGCGGACGGCCTGGTCGCCCCACGAGCCCTTCCCGATCGACCGCGCCCGCTCCGGCGGGCAGATCTACCGCGCCGCCTTCAAGCTCTACCGCCGCTACCGGCTGCTGTTCATCGGGATCGGCCTGATCTTCGTGCCGCTGTCGGCGATCGGCGTGCTGCTGCAGCAGGTGCTGACCCGCACCACCGGCGTCGGCACGTTCCTCGACGAGACGCAGACCGACCCGATCGTCAGCGGCATCTGCGCACTGCTCTTCGGCGAGCTCTCCGCGATCTTCGCGGGTATCGCCGTCACCGCCGCGGTCGCCTGCGCGCTGGGCAAGATCCACGAGGGCGAGCAGCCCGACGCGCTCGCCGCCTTCCGCGGGATCGTCCCGCGCCTCGGCTCGCTGGGCTGGGCGTGGTTCCGGGTGATCCTGGTTGCAGGCCTGCTCGCCGTGACGATCGTCGGCATCCCCCTGGCGGTCGTCTACCTCGTGCGCAAGGCGGTGCTCAGCCAGGCCTGCGTGCTCGAGGACCTGCACGCGACGCCGGCCCTGCGCCGGAGCAGCGAGCTCGTCTCCGGGCACGGGCTCCGCGTGCTCGCGATCAGCGCGCTCGTGAACGTCACCGCGTTCCTGCTCGGCCCGATCGTCGGCGTCGCCGTGTTGTTCCTGACCTCGGGCTCGCTTTCGCTGATCAACCTGATCAGCTCGCTCGTCTACGCCTTCGTCGTGCCGTACGCCGCCATCGCGATGACCCTCCTCTTCTACGACCTCCGGCGCCGGCAGGCCGGGGAGCAGCCGGCGGCGCTGCAAACTTCACCCCGTGCGGGTCATGACGTGACCGCCCCGGCGTGAAATGCTGCACACGACCGCCCGGTCCACCACGAAGGGAGCCATCCGATGAGCGAGACCGCCCCTCCTCCCGCCTCGCCGCCGCAGACAGGCCCGGCGCGCTGGCGGATCATCACCGCGCGCACGCTGACGGTCGTCGGGATCCTGCTCCTGGTCGTCTCCGTGCTCGCCAACTACGTCAAGCGCACGGCGCTCGACGAGGGGAACTTCCGCGACACCGCGCGGGCGCTGATCGCGGACGACAAGATCCGCGACCAGGTCGCCTCCACGCTCGTCGAGCAGCTCTACTCGAACACGGACATCGCGGCCACGCTCAAGCAGAAGCTGCCGGACAACCTCCAGCCGCTGGCCGTGCCCGTCGCCGGGCTGGTGCAGAACGCCACCGAGGGCGCCGCCAAGCAGCTGCTCGCCCGGCCGCGGGTCCAGAACCTGTTCGTCAACGCGACCTCCCTGGCCCAGCGGCAGTTCGTCGCCCTGCTCAACGACGACAAGGATGTCCTGCGAACCACGAACGGCGAGGTCGTCCTCGATCTGCGGCCGATCCTGACGAGGCTCGGCGACCGGTTCAGCATCGTCGCCGACCAGATCCCCCCCGACGCCGGTCGGATCACCATCCTGAAGTCCGACCAGCTGAAGACGGGCCAGCGGGCGACCAGGGCGCTCCGCTTCGTGGCGAACTGGATCTGGGCCCTCGCCCTGGCCGCCTGGATCGTCGCGATCCTGCTCGTGCCGGGCCGGCGGCGGCTCGAGGTCCGGGCGATGGCGATCGGGATCCTCGCTGCCGGCTTCCTGATCCTGATCGTGCGCAACTCGGCCGGCCGCTACTTCGTCGACAACATCGTCAAGTCGGACACGGTCCGTCCCTCCGCGACGGACGCCTACGCGATCCTCACCGGCCTGCTCAAGGGCGCAGGGTGGACCGCCGTGATCATCGGCGCCGTCGCGCTCGCAGGCGCCTGGCTCACAGGGCCGGGCCGTCATGCCGAGTCGGCGAGGAGGTTCCTCGCGCCGCACCTGAGCGGAGCGGGCATCTACGGCGCGACGATCGGCGGCTTCCTGCTCCTGCTCTGGTGGCGCCCGACGCCGCAGTTCGGCTACTGGGTGAACATCATCATCTTCTTCGTCGTGCTGATGATCGGGACGGAGGTCGTGCGGCGGCAGCTTGCACGTGAGCATCCGGCGCCGGAAGAGGCCGTGGTGACGCCGGCCGCATGAGCGCCCAGTCCGGCTGGCAGCCTGCGAGGCTGCGCTACCGGCCGCTGCCGGTCCTGCTGACGTGGGTCGAGACCGCGGCGTCGCTGCTCGTCGCCGCCTGGCTGCTCCCCGGCATCTCGGTCGACGGCTTCAGGGGCGCGCTCGTCACGGCGCTCCTGATCGCGATCCTCAACGCCGCGCTGCCGCCGATCGCGGCGGCGCTGCGGATCCCGTTCATGGCGGTGCTCGGCTTTCTCATCGCCCTCTTCCTGAACGCGGTCATGCTGCTCCTCGCCTCCCGGATCGACGCCGCCGCCATCACCGTCGACAACTTCGGGTGGGCGCTGCTCGCCGCGCTGGTGGCGTCGGCGATCGGTGTTGCCCTGTCCGTGCTGCTGGGGACGAACGACGACGACACGTACATGCTGCGGATGACCCGGCGCATCGCCAGACGGCAGGGCGGCGGCGCCGTCACCGACGTGCCGGGCCTGCTCTTCCTGGAGATCGACGGCCTCGCCCTGCCGGTGCTCCAGCGGGCGATGCGCGACGGCTCGGCGCCGACGCTGGCCCGCTGGGTCGACGAGGGATCCCACCGGCTGGTCGAATGGGAGCCCGACCTCTCCTCCCAGACCGGGGCGAGCCAGGCCGGGATCCTGCTGGGCTCGAACCAGGACATCCCCGCGTTCCGCTGGGTGGTGAAGGAGACCGGGCGGGTGGTGGCCTGCTCCGGGCCCGCAGGACTGCGCGGAGATCGAGCAGGCAGCACGCGACCGGGATCGGCCTGCTCGTCAACGGCGGCTCGAGCCGCGGGAACCTCCTGTCCGGAGAGGCCGACGAGGTGATCCTCACGTGCAGCAGGATGGGCGCCGAGACCCGTGCGAACCCCGGCTACCGGGCGTTCTTCGCCAACGGGCTCAACGTCGCCCGCACGTTCGTCCTCTTCTTCTGGGAGGTCGTGCTCGAGTGGACGGCCGCGCTGCGCGCCGCCCGCCGCGACGTGCGCCCGCGCGGCCATCGCGCCGGCCTGTATCCGTTCATGCGCGCGGCCATGTGCGTGGTCGTCCGCGACCTGATCGTCTACGGCGTGATCTCGGACATGATGTTCGGCCGTCCCGTCGTCTACTCGACCTTCTCGAGCTACGACGAGGTCGCGCACCACTCGGGCCTGGAGCGGCCCGACACCCTGGAGGCGCTGCGCAAGCTCGACCAGCAGTTCGACCGGATCGACCGGGCGCGCAAGTTCGCGGCGCGTCCCTACCTGATCGTCGTCCTCTCGGACCACGGGCAGACGCAGGGCGCGACCTTCAAACAGCGAAACGGCTACGGGCTGGACGAGCTGGTCGAGCGCTCGCTCGAGGACGGCCGCGTCGAGGCGATCGAGGGCGGCGACGAGCAGCAGGCGATGACCGGTCTGGCGCTCGGCGAGGCGGTCGGTGCGACGGCGAAGCCGCCGAAGTCGTCAAAGGGGAAGGTCGGTGACCGCCAGGTGGTCGTGCTCGGCTCGGGCAACCTGGGGCTCGTCTACCTGATGGACGAGCCGCGGCGGCTGACGCTGGAAGAGATCGACGAACGCCATCCACGGCTGATCGCGGAGCTGCGCGCGCATCCGCACGTGGGCTGGCTGCTCGTCCGTTCCCGGGACCGGGGCGCGGTCGTGCTCGGCGCGCGGGGAGCACGCATCCTGGAGGGCGGGACGGTCGAGGGCGAGGACCCGCTCGCCGTCTTCGCGCCGACGGCGGCCGACCACCTGCTGCGCACCGACGGGTTCGCGAACGTGGCCGACATCATGGTCGGCAGCTTCTACGACCCCCAGCTCGAGGACGGCTGCGCGTTCGAGGAGCTGATCTCGTTCCACGGGGGCCTCGGCGGCCCCCAGACGCGCCCCTTCGTCCTCTATCCGGCCGAGCTGCCCGCGCCCGAGGGCGCGATCGTCGGCGCGGCCGCCGTGCACGGCGTGCTCGCCGGCTGGCGGCGTGCGCTACAGGGCGACGACGCCGTCCCGCTCCGTCCGGCCGCCTGATCGATCGAGCCGAAGGCTCGCGGCCGCGACCGACATGGCGGGCGCGGCCCGAGCCGTCACTGAGGTGCGAACGAAGTTGGGGAGGGGGCCAACGGGGGGAACCGGCTGTTCCCCCCGTCAGAGCGACGCGCGCGAAGCGCGCGGCGAGCGGCTAAGCGAGCGCCTTCGCCTTGATCTGGTCGAACTCGGCCTGCGTGATCGTGCCGGCGTCGAGGAGCTCCTTCGCCTTGGCGATCTGGTCGGCGGACCCGCCGGCGACGCTCTGGACGTACTGGTCGAACTCGCGCCTGCGACTTCTGGACGTCCTTCGACTGGCGCTCGGCGATCCCGTGCCCGTTCACGATCAGGTAGGCCAGCAGCCCGAGCAGCGGGACGAACAGGATGAAGATCAGCCACAGGGCCTTCTTGCCGCCGCTGGCGTCGTGGCGGCGGAAGATGTCCACGATGACGCTGAACAGCATCATGAAGTAGACGACCATGAAGAAGATCACGATCAGCGACCACAGGAAGGTCGTGAAGGACGTTGCGAGCATGCAGTTCCTTTCTTGGGGGAAGGGGAGAGCCGCCGGGATCGTACGCTAGTCCATCGCGAGCGTGGCCTCGACCGCGAGGATCCGGACGTCCACCTCGGGGGCGAGCTCGGCGGCGGCACGCGCGAAGGCCTCCGCGGGGCCGGCCGATGTCATCCGGTTGTCGTGCCACCCGGTAGGTGCCCCAGTGGATCGGCACCGCCACCGCCGGGCGCAGCAGGGCCAGGGCAGCCGCTGCCCGGTACGGGTCGAGATGGCCGGGCCCGACCTTCTTTCCCCAGCCTGCGACCGGTAGCAGCGCGACGTCGAGCGGCGCGAATTCGGCCATCCCGGCGAAGAGGTCGGTGTCGCCGGCGAAGTAGACCGACCGCGAGCCACGCAGGACGAAGCCGAGCGCCGGCCCCCTGGCTCCTCCGGGCCGGCGTCGACCGTCGTGGTCGGCCTCGACCACGTCCACCCGGAGCTCGCCGATCCGTACGCTGTCGCCGGGCTCGACCTCCCTCAGATCTCCGAAGCCACGGAGCAGCCGCGCACCTCCGCGCGGCAGCAGGACCGGCAACTCGCGTGCGAACGCGCGCAACGAGGGAACGTCGAGATGGTCGTAGTGGAGGTGGGACACCAGCACTGCCGTGGCGCCTGCCGGGACGGCGGCCGCGCGGGCTCGCCGGAGATGGACGACGCGGCGCCGCAGGACCGGGTCGGTGACGATGCGCTCGCCGTCCAGGTCGACTACGACGGTCGCGTGCCCGAGCCAGGTCACGGCCCCGCTCATGCCGCCCCTCAGGCTAGACGATCGATGCCTAGAGGTTCCGGCGGCGGAGGACGACCGCCAGCGGGATGACGGCCGCCACGACCAGCCAGGGCGCCAGGTCGTGTCTCGCGGATGTCGAGCCGAGGTTCGCGGTCGGCCCGGAGCCGAGCACCTTGACGGCGGCCGTCTCCGCACCGGCGACGTCGTCCTCGCCGTAGGCGAGGCCGTGTGTCGCGGCGAGGAAGTTGTGCAGCGTCTCGCCGGTCGCCGGGGGCGGGATGTAGGCGCTCTCCGGCTGGCCGCTCGGCCCGAAGACACGCTCCCCGGACCGGCCGATGCGAACGAGGACGACGGCCGTCCGCGGTTTCGCCTCGAAGCTCTTGCGGACGCCGGGCTCGTTGAACCCCGTGCTCTCCGCGTCGGTGAGGATCACGAGCAGCCGCTTCTTCGCTCCGCGCCTGAAGTACCCCTCGAGCGGGAAGGGTGCCACTGCGTCGAAGCTCGAGATCGTCGTGCTGCTCTGAAGACCCGGTGGGCGCTCGATACCGAGGGACTTCTGGACGACGGCGGCGAACGCGTCGCGATCGGTGGTCGGGAGCAGCAGCGGAAGGGGGCGGTCCGTGAACGTGGCGAGGCCGGTGGGGACATCGGCGAGCGCGCCCCGAATCCGCAGCGCGACCCGGCGGGCCCGGTCGAGGCGCACGTCGGACTCCGCCGTCGTCGACGCGTCCATCGACCTCGAGGTGTCGACGGCGACGAGCGCCTCGGCGTCGACGCGGGCCAGGCGAGGGGTCGTGCTGCTGAGGACCGGCTGCGCTGCGGCGAGGCCCAGGAGGGCGGCGATCGCGACGACCGCTGCCCGCAGCGTCCACCGCGACCCGGGAGACGGTCCGGACAGCGCCAGCAGGGCCCGGGCGCGCTCGTTCCGCCGCTCGACGGCGAGGACGAGCGCCAGCGGGACGAGTCCGACGAGGGCGACCAGCCCGGCGGTCGGGGTGTCGAAGTGGATCATCAGTAGCCGTGCCCGGCAGCCGACGCGCTCGCGCCGGCATGTGCGGAGCGCTGGAGGCGCTCGCGTCCACGGACCGAGGACTTGTACGTGCTCTGCTGGTAGAGAAGCTCGAGATTGGTCTTCGCCTGTTCGTTGGCCGGGTCGAGCCTGACCGCGTCCTGGAACTCGAACACGCTGCGGTCGATGGGGACATTGCCGGCGGGCGCGGTGGCGGCGTCGACGACCGCGAGGATGCCCAGCAGGTTGGACGCGGTGGACGCTCGGCGCCGGTCGGAGTCGCCGCGGATCTCACGGGCGAGGGCCGTCTCGGCGCGGATGCGGGCCTGGGTGCCCTCGCTGCTTCGTGCCAGCTCCGGGTCGCGCGTGTAGGCGCGGCGGAAGCGCAACGCCGCGCGGCGGAACGCGAGGTCGTCGCCCAGCCCGAGCGCGGCCCGGGCCGGCGAGAACGGCAGCGTCTCGTCCACGATCCACGAGATGCCCGCGCGGCGCGCCGGGTCGGAGGCGGCGACGTCGCCGGAGCGGATTGCCTGCGGCCAGCGCCCGACGTCGCGCGCGAAGAAAGCGAGGAGGACCGCGAGCACGGCGCAGACTCCGCTCGCCGCCAGCAGGATCGTCTTGCGCCTCACGCCGTGCTCCTCCGCCGGCCCCAGACGAGCCGGCCGAGCAGGTGCTCGTTCAGCGCGAGCACCAGCACGATCAGCGTGATCAGCGCCACGAGCAGAGTCGGGAACGACCGTCCTCCATCGCCGACGGGCCGTGCCGTCCGCAGCGTCGTCACCGAGCCGCCGGAGCCGAGCGCGTCGCGGAAGAACTGGGCGTCCTGCGGGACCGGGTTCACCGCGATCATCCGGATCGGGATCGCGTCCTGCTGGTAGGTGACGAGGCTGCGGGCGAGGTCGACCTCATCGTTCGGGGAGTCGTCCAGGTCGCTGATCAGGACGACCGAGCCCTTCTCGACGTGCGCCCGCCGCAGCATCGCCGTGGGCGAGGTCGAGCGCCGCCGAGATCCGCGTCCCGGCCGAGAACGTCGCCGTCCACGGGTTCGGCCCGTTACCTGCGAAGAAGCGCAGGAACGGCCGCAGCGCGTCCGAGCGCGTCCCGACCGGCAGCGCCTCGTAGGCGGTGTCGGAGAAGAGCACGAGCCCCACCCGTCTGTCCGAGTCGGCGACGTCGCGGAGGGTCTGCTCGATCAGCTTCGAGTTGGCGTAGGAGACGCTCCAGGAGAGGTCGAGGGCGATCACCGGGCTTCTGCCCGACTCGAGGAAGGCGTCGGCCCTGCGGTGGTGGTGCGTGAGCAGGAACGTCGCGACCAGGCCCGCGACGAGAACGGCGGCGAGGCCGGCCCGCACAACCAGCGTCCACCACGCGCCGCGCGAGAGCGACGCCACGGACGACAGCGGGATCGACGGCCTTCGCCTCATTCGGCTCCGTCCGCGCTCTCGACGTCGGCCGCGAAGTCTCCGGTCGATCGGGGGGTCGGCGGCTCTGCCGACCACGCGAGCCGCCGGGCCGCGTCGGCCTCCCCGGGTCGCTCCACGGCGCGGAGCTCCCGGCCGAGCCAGCCGAGAGCCTTGCGGCGCTCCTCGAGGTCGGCCGTTCTCGGTGCTCGCCCGCACCGCCTGCGAGCGCCTGCTCGAGCCGTGAGCCGGACGGGCCTCCGCGTCGGTCGCCGCGTGAGGTCGCAGGGCGATCCAGGCGAAGACAACGGCGGCAAGCGCGAGCAGCGCGGCCAGGCCGACCGCGAGCGCTCGCAGCGTGTCCGGCGCGATCCGGTAGCTGGGCGCGGGCAGGGACGCGTCGAAGCGCAGGCTGGACACGGGGTGCTGTTGCTCGGCCTCCGTCACCCGCGAGATCAGCTGGTACGCGGGCCACCGGACCTGCTGGTTGACGAGTTGGCCGTCGCGCAGTGCGGTAGGAGACCAGTGCCGGCGGGAAGCGCCGCGCGACGCGGCGGCCCTGCGGCGCGCAGCCGGGCAGCAGGCACTCGAGGACGTAGCGGTACGAGAGCAGGTCGCCGGCGCCGTGCGTCCGCTTCAGCGTCGCGCCGACCACCCGGTTCAGCCCGAAGCGCGGGCGCACCTCGACAGAGCCGACGTCGATCGCGCGGGGATCGACGACGACGTCCAGCCGGGCGCCGAGCCGGTCGCCGAAGGAGACGGCCGTGGGCGACACCGACGTCGATGCCGCGAACGGCTGCGCCGGCTGGGTCTCGTGGCCGCGCCCCGGCCGCCAGCCCAGCGCCAGGAAGAGGACGACGCAGGACGGCCAGCGCAGCGGCGTAGAGGAGCCAGGGCCGGCTTCTCATCGCCAAGCACCCCGCCGGTAGGCGATCCGGGCCTCGGCCCAGTCGATGAAGGCACGGACGACCGCGTTCGGGTCGGAGTCGCCGACGACGACGTAGTCGAGGCCGAGGCTGCGGAACTCCGCCAGCAGCTCTGCGAGACGGGTCTCGTGCAGCTCGCGCAGCCGGTGTGCCTCCTTGGCCGAGATTCGCACCTGCCTGAGCCGGCCGGTCACGGGGTCGGCGAAGGGGACGACGAGGCCGTCCACCGGCGGGAAGCTCTGCTCCCAGACCGGGTCCTGCACGACCACGGGGACGGGGTCCCAGCGCACGCCGAGGGCGCGCAGCCACGTCGTTGCGGCGCGGCGGGGCGAGGAAGTCGGAGCAGACGAAGACGAAGGTGCCGGCCGGCAGCGAACGGCGGCTGCGGCCCAGGTGCTCGAAGGCCGCCTCGAGCCCGGCCGGGTCCGCGTCGAACGCGCGCCGCGCGTGCGCGCGCGTCGATCTCGGCGAACCGCGCTCTCGGCCGCGGGGCGAACCAGCCGTCGCCGGCCGCGGTGTCGAGGTAGCCGGCGAGGCCGAGCTCCTGCGCCGACGCGGCGCGCGACCGCCTGCCAGACCGAGCGGAGCGCGGCGGGCTTGGACAGCCAGGGCAGGTCGTCCGGGTAGAGACCCATGGACGGCGCGCGGTCGGCGACGACGACCGCACGCGGCGCCTCGTCGGCGAAGTCCTCGCGGACGATGAACTCGGCCGTGCCGCGGATCGACGACAGCCGGGCCGAGAGCTTCCAGTCGATCAGGCCCGGGTCGTCGCCGGGCACGGTACGAGCGGGTGGTGGCGACGCTCGACCCGATGCCCGCGCCGGGCGGCGCGCAGGCGGCCGAAGGCCGAGCCGACGGGTCGCCAGCGTGGGACGAGCGGGAAGCTCAGCTCGGCGACGTCCACGTCGCCGTCGGTGCGCCGCGCGACGTCGGCGAGATCGGGCGGCGGCGCCAGCTCGACGCAGCGTCCGTAGACCTCGTTCACGATCTCGTCCCGGGAGCGGCCGCGCGACTCGGCGATGAAGGACGGCGAGAAGACGAGCCGGTGCCCGAGGACGGGGGCGAACATCCGCTCGACGTCCTCGGGGGTCGTGTAGGCCCGCCCGTCGAGCAGCGCCCAGGCGCGGGAGGCCCGCTCGAGCGCGAGACTGCCGCGCACCGAGCCGCCGATCGACACCTCGGGGAGCTCGCGGGTCGCGCGCACGAGCTTGATCGTCCAGCGGCGGACGAGCTCGTCGACGTAGACGGCCCCGAGCGACGCCTCCAGGCGGTCGAGCTCGGCGACGCTCGACCACCGGGCTGGAGCCGGTCGAGCGGATGGCCGTCCTGCTGGTCGAGGACGACCGCGAGCTCGTCCTCCTCGCCCGGGTAGCCGAGCCGAGCCTTCAGGAAGAAGCGGTCGAGCTGGGCCTCGGGGAGCGGGAAGACGCCCTCGAACTCGATCGGGTTCTCGGTCGCCAGCACGAGGAACGGCTGCGGGAGCACGTACGTCTGCCCGTCGATCGTCACCTGGCGCTCGGCCATCGCCTCGAGCAGGGCCGACTGGGTCTTCGGCATCGCGCGGTTGATCTCGTCGACGAGCACGACGTTCGCGAACAGCGGGCCGCGCCGGAACTCGAAGTCCGGGAGCTTCTGGTCGTAGATGTTCACTCCGGTCACGTCCGACGGCTGGAGGTCGGGCGTGCACTGGATGCGCGCGAAGGCGGTGTCCTCGACGCTGCGCGCGATCGCGCGGGCGAGCACGGTCTTGCCGGTTCCGGGGACGTCCTCGAACAGGACGTGGCCGTGGCAGGCGAGCGCGGCCAGGACGAGCTTGATCTCGTCGTGCTTGCCGCGCAGCACCCGCTCGACGTTCCCGAGCAGGCGCCCTGCGATCTCGGCCGCATCGGCGAGCTGCTCGTTGCCCGCGACCTGCCGCTCCACCTCCGTGCTCACGACACGATTATGGCCACGGCGCGGCCTCGCCTCGGGGACAGGCCCATACCTGTCCCCGAGACGTCGGATCGGCTGACGAGTTAGTCAGACGCGGACGGGCGCTGCGCGATCTGGGGCGTCTGGGCCGCTTCCGGCTGGCGCCGCCCTGCAGAGCCGGGCTCTGCACCCGGGCTCTCGCTTGGCGTCGACCATCTAGGCTCGCTCGATTCGGACACGCCGCTGGTCGGTCGATCCGAGCCCGCCGGTTCATCCTCGTCGCGACCGTCGCCGGTTCCTCGATCGCGTTCATCGACGCCACGGTCCTGAACCTCGCGCTGCCCGCGATCGAGAAGGACTTCGACACCGGCCTGGCCGGGGAGCAATGGATCGTCCTCTCGTACTCGCTGATGCTCGCGGCGCTGTATCTCCCCGGCGGCGCGCTCGGGGACCGGTACGGCCGGCGTCCGGTCTTCCTGGTCGGCGTGGTCGGGTTCGCCGTCGCATCGGTGATCTGCGGAGCCGCGCCGAACGAGGGCATGCTGATCGTGGGGCGGGTGCTCCAGGGGGCGGCCGGCGGTCTCCTGACGCCGACGAGCCTCGGCCTGCTGCGTGCCACCTACGGCCGGGACAGCGGGTGGGCCATCGGTCTCTGGTCGTCCGGCACGACCCTTGCCACTCTCGCCGGCCCACCCATCGGCGGGGCATTGATCGACTGGGCTTCGTGGCGCTGGATCTTCTTCCTCAACATCCCGATCGCGGCCATCGCCGTCTTCTTCGCGCTGGCCGCCGGGCACATCGACGAGGAGCGGAACACCGAGGGCAGTCTCGACCTGGCGGGCTCGGCGGTGGCCGCCGTCGCATTCGCAGCGCTCGCGTTCGGGCTCGTCGAGGCCGGCCCTCGCGGATTCGGCGACGCCCGCGTCCTGCTCGCACTCGCCGTCGGGGTCGCGCTCCTCGCCGCGTTCGTGCTGGTCGAGCGCCACGTCGCCCACCCGCTCGTGCCGGGCGAGCTCCTTCAGCGTCGCGCGTTCGTCTTCGGAAACATCGAGACCGTGCTCGTCTACGGCGCCCTGTACGCGTCGGGCTTCCTGTTCAACCTCTACCTGCAGGCGATCGGGTTCTCGCCGTTCGCGGTCGGTCTGCTCAGCCTGCCGACGAGCGTCGTGCTGGCCCTCGGGGCCGCGTGGGGCGGACGGCTCGCCGACCGGCGCGGGCCGCGCCTGCCGCTGACGGTCGGGCCGCTCGTGCTCGCGGTCGGACTCCTGCTCTACCTCCTCGTCCGCCCGGGCTCGAGCTGGGCGACGGTGATCCCCGGAGCGCTGATCTTCGGCGTCGGGCTGTGCGGAATCGTCGCGCCGATCACCGCCGTCGTGATGGAGGCGGCGCCGCAGCGCCACTCCGGGGTCGCCGCCGGCGTGAGCATCACCGTCTCCCGTCTCGGCGGCCTGTTCGCGATCGCGATCGTGGGTCTGGTCGCCGCCTCGGTCTTCCACCGGCACGAGGCCGCGAAGGGCAAGGTTCCGCTCGCCCGCCACGAGACGCCCGAGCTGCAGGCGGCGTCCCGAGACGCGTTCCGGGCCGGGATCCTGCTCTGTGTCGGTCTCTCGCTCGCGGGGGCCGCCGTCGCGTTCGTGGGGCTCCCCGGGCGCGAGCCAAGAGCGGGTGAGGCTCGCGGGGCGCTTTCCCACTTGAAACCGGGAGCGCTTCGCTTGATACTGCCTGCTTCGAAAAGCGCGAGACTCGCAAGCAAGGAGGAGGTAGGAGTGACGAAGCGTCTTCTCGCAGCGTTCCTGGTCGCGGTGACCGGAATGCTCGTGCTCACCACCGTCGGCTCCGGCGGTACGAGCAAGAAGCAAGCAAGCCCGCTCCCCGCGTCGTCGTGTGCCCCGCTCGTCTACAAGGGATCGGGGACGGCAAAGTTCCTGATCGCCTCCGACCTGCCTCGCCAGGGCGCGCAGCGGTCGCAGTCGACCCAGATGACGCAGGCGATCCAGTTCGTCCTGAGCTCGGCCAAGTGGAAGGCCGGGAACTACACGATCGCGTATCAGGATTGCGACGATTCGACCGCCCAGGCCGGGAAGTGGGACTCGGCCAAGTGCTCCGCGAACGGCAATGCCTACGCCCGGAACAAGGACGTGATCGGCGTGATCGGGACCTTCAACTCGGGTTGTGCCGAGATCATCGTCCCGATCCTGAACCGCGCTCCGGGCGGTCCGGTCGGCATGGTCAGCCCGGCCAACACCTACACCGGCTTGACCACCACCGGTCCGGGAACCGCACCGGGTGAGCCCGGCAAGTACTACCCGACCGGCAAGCGCAACTACGCCCGCGTCGTGGCTCAGGACCAGTACCAGGGCGCAGCCGATGCCATGCTGGCCAAGCGGCTCGGCGTCAAGAGCGTGTACATCCTCAACGACAAGGAGGCCTACGGTCTCGGCGTCGCCTCGAACATGAGGAACTCGCTCAAGAAGCTCGGCATCAAGGTGACCGGGTTCGCCGCGTTCGACCCGAAGGCGTCGGACTACACGGCGCTCGCCACCAAGATCAAGGGGACGGGTGCCGGGGCGCTCTTCATCGGCGGCCTGATCTGCGAGAACGGCGGCAAGCTGATCAAGGACATGCGGTCCACGCTCGGTCCCAAGGTCAAGCTGCTCCTGCCTGACGGGTTCACGCCGATCTCGGCCGTGGCCCAGGGTGCGGGTGCGGCCGCCAACGGCGCGTACGTCAGCGTCGCCGGTGTTCCGAACTCGCAGCTCAAGGGCGCCGGGAAGGCATTCCTGGTCGCCTTCACCAAGGCCCTGGGTGGGACCCAGCCCGACCCGTACGCGGTGTACGCCGCGCAGTCCGCGATCGTGTTGCTGAACGCGATCTCGAAGTCGAACGGCACGCGCGGAAGCGTGACGCAGCAGATCTTCAAGACGAACCTGCCGAACAGCATCACCGGCACGGTCTCGTTCAATGCGAGCGGCGACGTCCAGGGTGGCCCGGTCGCGGTCTACCTGATCAAGGCCGGGAAGAGCACGGACTACACGGTGCTCCGCCCACCGTCGTCGCTGGTCAAGGCCGCCTAGGCCGACCCGCGACCGCGGTCTCGAGAGGGAGGGCGAAAGCCCTCCCTCTCCCGTTTTCGAGGCCGAGGGGTACGGTCCGCGCCGCGGGTCGGAATTCACTAGTCTCGGTACTCCGTGCGTAGGGGTTCGATTCTCCAGCTGGTGGGGCTGGGCGTCCTGTTCGGCGGCGCGGCCACGCTGGTCGCGGTGCTGATCCCCTGGCTGCCGCCGGTCGCCTCCAAGCAGCGCGACCGGATCGACTTCGTCTTCTGGTTCACCACCGGGATCTGCATCGCCGTGTTCGCTGCGGTCGCCGCAGTGATCGCGTACTCGCTGATCAAGTTCCGCGTGCAGCCGGACGACGACTCCGACGGTCCGCCGATCCACGGCCACACCGGCGTCGAGATCGTCTGGACAGCGGTGCCGGCGATCCTGGTCACCGCGATCTCGATCGTCTCCAGCATCGCCCTCGTCAAGAACGACGATGCCGGCAAGAACCCCATGAACGTGAACGTGACCGCCCGCCAGTTCGCCTGGACGTTCTCGTACCCGGGCCAGGGCGACCTGACCTCGGCGCAGCTCCGTCTGCCGCTCGACCGGACGGTGAAGCTCCACCTGCGCGCGCTCGACGTCATCCACTCGTTCTGGGTCCCGGAGTTCGGCCAGAAGCAGGACGCCGTCCCGGGGCAGGACACGAGCCTCGTGATCACGCCGAACAAGCTCGGCACCTATCCCGTGATCTGCACCGAGCTCTGCGGGCTCGGGCACGCGCTGATGCGCTCCTCGGCGATCGTGATGAAGCCCGCGGCGTTCCAGGCGTGGGTGCACGAGCAGCAGAACGCGGCCAAGGCGCCGCCCGGGCAGGCGGGACAGGCCGTCTTCACCAGTAACGGCTGTGCCAGCTGCCACACACTGAAAGCGGCAAACGCCACGGGCACGGCCGGGCCGGACCTCGATAAGCTCCCCGCGTACGCGAAGCAGGCGGGCAAGCCGCTCGAGGACTTCGTCAGAGAGTCGATCGTCGATCCGAACGTCTACGTCCAGCCGGGCTTTCCGAAGAACCTGATGCCGTCCTTCTCGACGCTGCCCGCTGATCAGCTCGACGCCCTGGTCACCTTCCTGGTCGACTCGAGCAAGGGAGGCGGGCAGTGACCACCGCGGTCGCCGAGCCCCACGCCCCGGTCAGCGCGCCTCGCCCGCCGAAGACGGTCCGCGACTATTTCCTGAAGGCGGGCTGGATCCGGGCCGCGTGGATGACGTGCCTGTTCTGGTGGATCGGCTGCGGCATCGTCCTGATCTTCCGCGCGTGGGCCGGCTGGGAGCCGCTCTGGGACTGGCCGGTGATCACGGTCGTCGCCACGCTGACCGCTGCGCCGCTCGGCTTCCTCGCCGGGCTCGGCGCGTTCGACTACTGGGTGCGCTACGCGGCCGGCGCGCCGACGATCCCGGAGGACCACTCCACGCACGGCGGGCGCACGTGGCAGGACTACTTCCGCCCGAACACCGACCACAAGGTGATCGGCATCCAGTACCTCGTCACGACGATCTTCTTCTTCGTCGCCGCGGGGATGATGGCGATGCTCTTCCGCGCCGAGCTCGCGCGGCCCGGGGATGCAGTTCGTCGACAACCAGACCTTCAACGGCCTGGTCTCGGTGCATGCGGCACTGATGATCTTCCTGTTCGTGATCCCGGCGTTCGCCGGGCTCGGCAACTACGTGATCCCGCTGATGATCGGCGCGCCGGACATGGCGTTCCCGCGGCTGAACGCCCTGTCGTTCTGGCTGCTGCCGATCGCCGGCTTCATGATGCTGCTCAGCTTCCTCGTGCCCGGCGGCGCCTTCGCCACCGGCTGGACGAGCTACGCGCCGCTCGCGACCGACCAGCCGCTGGGGCAGGTGTTCTTCAACATGGGCGTCCAGTGGGCGGGTGCGTCGTCGATCATGACCGCGCTCAACTTCCTGGTCACGATCATCACGATGCGGGCGCCGGGGATGACCTTCTGGCGGATGCCGCTGCTGGTCTGGGCGAACTTCACCACGTCATTGCTGGTCGTGATCGCCACCCCGTTCATCGCCGGCTCGCAGTTCTTCGTGATGTTCGACCGCATCATGCACACCAACTTCTTCGACGCGGCCGAGGGCGGCTACGTGCTCGGGTACCAGCACATCTTCTGGTTCTACTCGCACCCGGCCGTCTACATCATGATGCTGCCCGGCTTCGGCATAGCCTCGGAGGTCATATCGACCATGGCCCGGAAGCCGATCTTCGGCTACCGACTGATGGCGCTGTCGCTGATGGCCATCCTCGTGCTCGGCTTCTCGGTCTGGGCGCACCACATGTTCGTCGCCGGCGTCGCGCCCTGGCTGCGGATTCCGATGATGGTCACGTCGATGATCATCGCGGTGCCGACGGGGATCAAGGTGTTCTCCTGGCTGGCGACGATCTGGGAGGGACGGATCCACTTCACCACGCCGATGCTGTTCGCGCTCGGGTTCGTGTCGATGTTCGTGATCGGCGGACTCTCCGGGATCTACCTCGCAGCCGTGCCGATCGACATCCACGTCTCCGACACGTACTTCGTGGTCGCGCACATCCACTACGTGCTGTTCGGCGGCTCCCTGTTCACGATCTTCGCCGGCATCTACTACTGGTTCCCGAAGATGACCGGCCGCATGTTCGACGAGCGGCTGGGGAAGCTCCACTTCTGGATGACGTTCATCGGGTTCAACGTCACCTTCTTCCCGATGCACTGGCTGGGGACGCAGGGGATGCCCCGCCGCGTGTCCGACTACGACCCGCGCTTCGGCAACTGGAACATGCTGATCTCGATCGCGTCGTTCTTCCTCGGCGCGTCGATCATCGTCTTTCTCTACAACATGATCGTCAGCTGGGCGCGAGGCCCGAAGGCGGGGCCGAATCCGTGGCGCTCGCGGACGCTCGAATGGCAGGTCTCGTCGCCGCCGCCGTACTTCAACTTCGACGAGCTGCCGCAGGTGGTCGGCAGCCCGTACGAATACGGCGTCCCCGACGCGCGGCACGCGGTGTTCAACGGCGACCGGACGACCCAGCTCGAAGAGGTCCACTCGTGATTGTCGCTCGCCTTCGGCTCGCTCGCACGGGGGGAACGGCCACCCGCACGCGAAGCGTGCAAGGCCAGCAGAGCCCCCACTGGGGCGCAGAGAGGCGCCCCCGTGAGCCCCCCTCCCCAACTGCGCGCGGACCTCAGCAGCGGCTCTGGGCCGCGCCCGCCGTGTCGGTCGCGGCCGCGAAAATCGCTCACGGAGCCTTGGAGGCTGGCCGATGAGCCATCTGCTCGTGGTCGCGAACGAGACCGTGGCCGGGAAGGAGCTGACCCAGGCGGTCGCGCGGCACGCGGAGGCGGAGCCGGGCTTGCAGGTGACGGTGGTCTGTCCGGTGAACGCCCCCCGCGAGGGGTACGTCGTCTACCAGGACACGCGGCGCGCGGCGGCGCGGCGCCGGCTCGACAAGTCGCTCGCCGACCTGCGTGAGGCGGGGATCGCGGCCGACGGCTTCGTCGTCGACGCCGACCCGGTCGATGCCGTGCGTGACGCGCTCGCCCAGCTGGAGCCGCCGGTCACCGAGATCGTCGTCTCCACCCACCCCGAGCAGAAGTCCGGCTGGCTGCGGCGAGACGTTCCGGAGGAGATCCGCAAGGCGGCGGGCGGCATCCCGGTCGAGCACGTCGTCGTCGACCTCTCGCGGCAGGGCGGCGAGGCGAACGTGCTCGTGATCGCGAACGAGACGGTGCTCGGCGAGACGCTCCTGCAGACGATCAAGGACCGGGCTGCCAAGGAGCCGCCGGCGAGCTTCATGCTGATCTGTCCGCAGAGCGATCCGGCGAGGCACGACCACCCCGAGGCGGAGCGCCGTCTGCGGCGTGCGTTGGCCGCCCTGCGCGGCGCAGGCATCGACGCGCACGGCCAGATCGCGCACCCCGACCCGTACACGGCCGCCATGCAAGCCGTGCACGACGAGCGCGTCGACGAGATCATCGTCTCCACCTTTCCCGGCGAGGCCCGCTCGAGCTGGCTGCGGAAGGACGTGGTCACGCGGCTGCGCGACGCGACCGGCCTGCCGGTCGAGCACGTCGAGGTCGAGCCCGAATCGGCAGTGGTCGCCTGATGAGCGCCCACGCCGAGGCGCAGGACCTCGGGCACGACCACCACGGCCCACCTGCCGCGAACGCGAGCTCGAGTGTCGATCCGCGCGTCCTCGGGATGCTCATGTTCATCGCGTCCGAGGTCATGCTCTTCGGCTCGTTCTTCACGGCCTACTTCTTCGTCCGGGTCGTCAACAACCCGCCGCACTGGCCGCCGATCGGGTTCCATCTGCCGGTCTTCGTCGCCGGTGTCAACACGGCGATCCTGGTCACGTCGAGCTTCACGGTGCACTGGGCGCTGACCTCGATCAAGCGGGGCGAGCGAACGGGCTTGAAGGCTGGCCTCGTCCTCACCTTCCTGATGGGCTTCACGTTCCTCGCCACACAGATCACCGAGTACGCGCGGATCGGGTTTGCCCCGCGCGACAACGCCTTCACGACGATCTTCTTCAGCCTGACGGGACTGCACGGCGCCCACGTCTTCGTCGGTCTCAGCATCTTGCTGGTCACGATCATCCGCGCCTTCCGCGGGCACTACTCCCCCGAGCACCACCACGGCGTCGAGCTGGCCGGGATCTACTGGCACTTCGTCGACGTAATGTGGATCGTCGTCTACTTCACGGTCTACATCATCTAGCGGGATCCAGCAGGCGACCGCCGCCGGAAAGGAGGCGCGGATGAAGAACCCGTTCCGAAGCGAAGCCGACGCCTTTCGGCTGGTCATCGGAGCGGTCGTCTACTTCGGGGCGATCGCGATCGCGGCGGTGGCCGGCGGGCGCTGGTGGGGGCTGGGCGTCTTCGTGGTGCTCTCCGCGGCGGTGGCCGTCTGGATCCTCCGCCGCGAGACACACGAGCGGCCGACCGTCGCGCCGCGCCGTCGCGTGGCCGACGACGAGGAGCGCATCCTCGTGGTCGCGAACGAGACGGTCGCCGGGGAGGCCCTGCGCGAGGCGGTCCAGGAGGCGGTGGCAGGCGGGCGAGCGAACGTGCTCGTCGTCAGCCCGGCCCTGAACAGCAAGCTCAGGCACTGGACGTCGGACGAGGACCAGGCCCGGGCCGCAGCCGAGGAGCGACTCGGCCGCAGCATCGAGGAGCTGGAGAGGCTCGGTATCCCGGCCAGGGGTGAGGTTGGGGACGCCGACCCGGTCCAGGCGATCGAGGACGCGCTCCGGACCTTCGGTCCCGACCTGATCGTCATCTCCACGCACCCTCCCGGCCGGTCGAACTGGCTCGAGCACGGCGTCGTCACCTCCGCCCGCGAGCGCTTCGCGGTGCCGATCACGCACGTCGTCGTCGACCTCGAGGCCGAGGCCGTCCCGGACTGAGCGCTAGTCCCGCGCCCGGCGGGTGGCCGGCGCCTCGAGCCGCACGGCCATCAGCACGTAGAAGACGAGGTAGGCGGCGGCGAGCAGGCAGGTGACCGCCAGGCTGATGCCCACGGCCCGGGTGAGCGAGGCGGGATCGCCGAGGTGGGCGTGCAGCTGCGCCAGTCGAGCGCCCGGCTGCGTGAGCAGATCCCAGCTGTTCCAGCGCTTGACGCGTCCCAGGTAGACGCCGACGGAGACGAGCGCGAGCACGCAGAGGACGCCGACCCAGCTCGGCACGGCGCCGAGCCGGTGCCGCGCGACCGCGTGCACGAGGTACAGCGAGACGAAGCCGAGCAGCATGCCCGTCCACGCGAAGGCGGACAACTCGACCCCGTCCAGCCAGAGCGGGGCGGGCGAGCCGGCCGAGAGGTGGACGAAGTCGGTGACGATGTACGGCGCGTTCGGCAGGAACAGAAGCCAGAGCACGAGCGCCGGCGCGAGCACGAGCACCGACCGTCCCCGGCGGTAACGGTCGTAGACGAGGAGCGCGAGCAGCAGTGGGATCCAGGCGAGGATCAGGTTCCAGATCAGGAAGCGGAAGTCGTACGCCCCGTAGCGGTGCTCGCGGACGAGCTCCAGCCCGAGGCACAGCGCCGAGGCGACCCCGAGCCCGGCGAGGACGACGAGCCGCTCGTTGGGCGACCGGCGAGTGCGCAAGTCCATGTGTCCAGGGTAGCCTGGGCCACCGCGGAGCGGCTGCCGCCTACATGCCGGCGACGGTGGAGACGTAGGCCGCGACCGCGGCGATCTGCTGGGGCGTGAGCTGGCCCTTGAACGACGGCATCACGCCCTTGCCGTTCGTCACGCGCTCGACCACCTTGTCCCTGGAGGGCTTGGCTTCGTCGAGGTTGGGTCCGACCGTCCCGGTCGCGTTCGCGTCCTTCAGCGTGTGACAGCTGGTGCAGCCGGCGGTCTCGAAAACCTGCTTGCCCTGGGCGACCAGT
This sequence comes from uncultured Actinomycetes bacterium, assembly GCA_963808815.1. Taxonomy (GTDB): domain Bacteria; phylum Actinomycetota; class Thermoleophilia; order Gaiellales; family Gaiellaceae; genus DATBLE01. The sequence goes on from CAWEGI010000013.1 coordinate 443,730, forward strand.
GCGGAGCCGCCCCCGCCGCCGGTGGTGGTGGTCGTCGTGGTCGTCTGTGTGGTCGTGGTCGCCTGGGTCGTCGTCGGAGCCGGTGGAGGGGCAGGCGTCGTTGCCGCACCGGTGGACGTGCCCCCGGCCGGGGGCAGCCCGGCGACGGAGGCGACGTAGGCGGCGACGTCGTTCGCATCGTCGCCGGTGACGAGTTTGGCCGGCATGCCGGTCACCTTGGTCTCGATGCCGTTCTTGCCGACGTCGACCCCGGACGGGTTCGTGACCGGGAAGAGGATCTGGTCGTGGACGACGCTGCGGATGGTCGACTCGGCGAAACCCTGCTCGCGAGGCCCGGAGAACGCGTCGTCGAGGTTCGGGCCGATCTTTCCCTGGGTGCCGGCGTCTGCGAGGGTGTGGCAGGAGCCGCACTTCTCGACGAACAGCTGCTTGCCATGTGTCTTGTCGGCGGCGCCCGTCTGCAGGCCGCCGGTCCCGCAGCCGGCGGTGAGGAGCGCTGCCGATGCGAGCGCGGCCCAGAGGAGGGCGCGGCGGCGCGTCGGACCCCGGTTGAAATCGAAGTTCACGTCGTCCCCTCGGGCTCGCGGTACGAGAGAAAGAGCGATCGTCTCGCTGCGCGAGGAGTCTAACCCTGCGTCGTCGCGGACGAGCCGGCCAGCTGCTTCTCGAGCGTCTTGATGCGGGCCTTCGCCTGCGGCACCGACGCGTCGTCGGGCGCGAGCTTGATGAACCGCTCGTAGGCGGCGATCGCGGTGGCAGCGTCGCCGGCGGTCTCGGCCGCCTGCGCGAGCTGGAGCTGGACGCTGGGCTCGGCCGGTTGCAGCTTGGCCAGTCTCTTGTAGGCGGACACCAGCTGCGTCGAGGTCTGCTGGAGCGCGACGAGCGCGTTCTGATAGGCGGTGGTCGCGGACGTGCCGGCCGTCTGGCCGATCGGGTCGGAGAGGCTACCGAGCGCGCGGCCGAGCGGGGAGGTCGCCGGCGGTCCGAAGGTCGAAGGCTGGTACTGCTGCGCCGCGAGCTGGAGGTTCTGCGCCTCGGCTCCCTGGGTCTGGAGCTGCACGGTGAGGTCTTGCGTGTAACGGGTCAGTCCGTCCGCGTCCTTCGGGCGCAGCTGCGTGTACTGCTGCCACGCAGGCAGCGCCGACGCGTAGTCGGCCTTCGCGTCGTACGCGGTCGCCAGGTCCTTCCAGGCCTGGGCGTTCTTCGGGTTCTTCTCGGTCGCCTTCAGCGGTTTGTCGATCGCCGGGCTGCCGCCTCCACCCCGGATGCCGTCCAGGAGCTGATTGAGGTCGAGCCCTCCGGAACCGACGCCGAGGAAGATGAAGCCGCCGCCGAAGACGATGATCAGCAGTACGAACACCCACTTGGCATGCGTACGCAGCCTGTTGAAGAACAGAGTGTCCTCGTAGCGCTGCCCGCCCGAGTCCTTGTGCTTCCGGCCCGTGTCGTGACGACGCGCAGGGGGCCGGCGTTTTGCCGCGGCACGTGCCATGTTCGAGAGAACAGCCTAGCGTCGTTCGCCGGCCGTCGACTCCCAATCGTGCGCCGTGCCGATTCGCCCGAGCCGCTCCCGGGTCTCGTCGTCGCAGAGTGCGCCCGACAGCGCCGCTTCGTACAGCGTCCTCGGGTCGAGCCCGAGCGCCTCGGCCGCCTGGTACTCGCGGGTGAGGTCCGTGTCGAACATCACCGGGTCGTCGGTCGAGACGGAGCAGCGGACGCCCGCGCGGACGAGCTCGGGGAGCGGGTGCTCCTCCAGCGAGGCGACCGCGCCTGTGCGGACGTTCGAGACCGGGGTGATGTCGAGGACGAGCCCGCGCTCGGCCAGCTCTTCGACGAGTGCCGGATCCTCGATCGCCCGGAACCCGTGGCGGATGCGGTCGGGCTCGAGCTCGTCGATCGCGGTGCGCACCGACTCGGGCCCGACCACCTCGCCGGCGTGCGGGACCGAGCCCAGGCCCGCCGCGCGAGCCGCCCGGAAGGCGGGCGCGAACGGGCCGTTCGGGTAATAGGCCTCCTCGCCTCCCAGCCCGACGGCGACGACCCCGCGCTCGCGGTAGCGGGCGGCGTGGTGCACGAGCGCGTGTGCGTCCTCGAGGGGCCCGCGGCGGGTGATGTCCGGGTTGAGGCGCACCTCGACGCCGTGCAGCTCGCGCGCGAGCTGAGCGCCGCTGCAGTAGCCCTCGAAGATCGTGTCCCACGAGATGCCGCGCCACGTGCGCTCGATCGGCGAGAAGATCGCCTCGAGATAGACGGCACCGTGCCGCTTCGCCTCGGCCGCGTAGTCGACGACGACCTGGCGGAAGTCCTCCTCGGTTCGCAGGCAGTTGGTGGTCAGGATCCAGACCTCGATGAAGTGGTCGAAGTCGCGAAAGCGGTAGAGCTCGCGCAGGCCCTCGACGGTGTCTGCGGGCAGCGCCTCACCGTTCCGCTTCGCGATCGCGAGCAGCGTCTCGGGCTGGATCGTCGCCTCGAGATGGACGTGCAGCTCGATCTTGGGGTACGGGGTCAGTTCTGTGCTCCGCTCGCGCGGAGGCGAGCCCGCCTGCCGGAGCGCGAGCCCGTGGAAAGTCGCGCGCGGAGGAGGTCGGGGGACCATGGTCCCCCACGCAAGTCTCCGCTGGATCGTCGCCTCGAGATGGACGTGCAGCTCGATCTTGGGGTAGGGGCGGCGTCGGACACCGGCCCGCGATCGTAGAGGACGGCGGCCTACACTCGCCGCATGCCTCCTGCGCTCGCTGTCCGCGGCCTGGGGAAGCGGTACGGCCACGTCCGCGCGCTGGAGGGCGTCGACCTCGAGCTGGCCGAGGGCGAGCTGGTCGGGTTGCTCGGGCCGAACGGTGCGGGCAAGTCCACCCTGGTCAAGATCGCCTGCGGGCTCGTCCGGCCGACGGAGGGCACGGCTGAGATCTGCGGCGCCCCGGCGGGCTCCTCGGCGTCACGCCGCGCGCTCGGCTACCTCGCGGAGCTGTTCCGCTTCCCCGGCTGGGTCAGCGCCGAGGAGCTGCTCGTCCTCCATCAACGGCTGGCCCGCTCCGAAGGCGGCGCGGCCGAGCGGGCAGAGCTGCTCGAGCTGGTGGATCTCACCGAGGCGCGCGATCGGCGGATCGAGCAGATGTCGAAAGGCATGCAGCAGCGGCTCGGGATCGCCCAGGCGCTCATCGGCGCTCCGCCCGTGCTCCTGCTCGACGAGCCGACGAGCGCGCTCGACCCCGCGGGCAGGCGCATGGTCCGCGTCCTGCTCGAGGAGCTGCGCTCGCGTGGCCATGCCGTGCTGCTCAACTCGCACCTGCTCAGCGAGGTCGAGCTCGTGTGTGACCGCGTCGCGATCATCTCGCGCGGGCGGGTCGTCGCCGAGGGCGCCCCGGCGGAGCTGTCCCGCGCGCGCGGCGTCGAGGTGGAAATGGCGTCGGGCGTCCGCCTGTTCGAGGGTGCGACCCGCGACGACGCGCCCGCTATCGTCGCCCGCCTCGTCGCCGAGGGCGAGCAGGTCTACGGCGTCCGCGTTCTCGCCACCACGCTGGAGGACGTCTACCTGGAGGCGGTCGAGTGATGAGCGACGTCGCGGTCATCGCGGGCTATGCGCTGCGGGAGAGCATGCGGCGCAAGGTCTTTCTGATCGTGCTGCTGCTCTCGATCGCCTTCCTGGCCCTGTACGGGATCGGCGTCTGGCGCGCGTTCCGGGACACGGCCGGGTTCGTTCCGCCGGACCAGCTCGGTCTCGACCCGACCGTCGTCACCGGGGCGACCGTCCTCGGCCTGGCGATGTTCGCGACTCTCTTCCTCGGCACGGTACTGGCGATCTTCCTGACCCTCGGAGTCGTGCGGGGAGATGCCGAGCGCGGACTGCTCCAGCCTCTCGTCGTCCGCCCGGTCGGCCGCAGCACGCTCCTGCTCTCGCGCTTCCTCGCCGCCGCGGGGGTCTGTGCGCTCTACGTCGTGGTCTTGTTCGCGGTCGAGACCGTGACCACCGGGCTGGTCGGAGGCTGGTGGCCGGACAATGTCGTCGCCGCTGGAGCCGAGCTCGCCTTCGCGGTCGTGATCGTGGTCGCGCTCTCGTTGCTGGGCTCGATCTTCCTCACCGCGACCGCCAACGGCATCGCCGTGTTCATGATCTTCGGCGGTGGGCTCGTCGCCGGCCTGCTGGCCCAGATCGGCCGGGCGATCGGCTCGGACACGCTGCGCTCGATCGGCCGCTGGGCCTCGTGGGTGCTCCCGTTCGAGGCGCTCTACCAGGACGCACTGCATCTGATCACCTCGGGGACGACCGGCTTCGAGCGTTTCGCCCTGGAGCTCGGGCCGTTCGGCGGCTCCTCCGGCGGCGGCCTCGGCGTCGTCGCGTGGGCGGCCGCGTATCTCCTGCTCGCCGGCGCCGCCGGCCTGGCCGCGTTCGCGCGGCGGGACCTGCCCTAGAGCTCGGCCGCCCGGGCCTCGCGTGCCTCGCGCCAGCGCGGCTCGAAGAAGGTGGCGAGCCCGATCGAGAGCACGTAGAGCACGACGAGCGGGATGACCGAGAGGATCGTCGTCACCGGATCGACGCCCGGGAGGATCACCCCGATCACGACCATCACGAACACGCCGATCCGCCAGGTCCGCCGCAGCATCGCCGCAGTCATGATCCGCAGCCGGACGAGCCCGAGCACGAACACGGGCACCTCGAATGCCAGCGCCACTCCGATCAGGACGAAGCTGACGAAGCGGTAGTAGTCCTTGGCGCGGAGCAGGATCTCGAAGTGCGACGAGTCGTAGTTCGTCAGGAAGTGGATCGCGGGCGGCAGCACCACCCAGTAGCCGAAGGCGAGCCCGCCCAGCCCGAGGACGGCGGCGAAGGCGACGAGCATCGCCATCGAGCGCTGGTAGTGCTCGGCGAAAGCCGGGGCCAGGAAGGCCCAGATCTGCCAGAAGACGATCGGCATGGCGATCACCAGCGCCGCCCAGAGGCTGACCCAGATCGACGTGGAGAAGGGTTCGATCGGGCTGAAGGTGGCCGGCTTCCTGAGGTCGTCCGGCAGCGGCCGGTTCAGCCAGTCGAGGATGTGGCCGTGGAAGACGTAGGTGACGATGAACGCGACCAGGATCGCTCCCAGCACGATGAAGAGCCGCGCCCGCAGCTCGCCCAGGTGCTCGACGAGCGTCGCCTCCTCGCCGTGGCGGAGCCGCCGCGGGGCGAGCCTCATCGGGCTAGTTCGAGGGCGGCCGGGTGTCGTCCGCGGACGGAGGCAGCTCGGGCTTGTCGTCCTTGCCGCTGATCGAGTCCTTGAACTCGCGCATTCCGCGGCCCAACGACCGGCCCATCTCCGGGAGCCGCTTGGGACCGAACACCAGCAGCGCAACGATCAGGATGACGACCAGTCCGGTGATCCCGATTTCCGGCATGCGCCAAGCGTAGCGTGTTTGGAGACATCGGGTGAGCTGCGGGGCGGACCATCGGCCGAAAGAGGTGGCTCGGCTAGACTCAATGCGATGGCACTGCTGGAGATCAAGAACCTGCACGTCTCCCACGAAGAGACCGGCAGGGAGATCGTCAAGGGGGTCGACCTGGCGGTCGACCTCGACCAGGTGCACGCAGTCATGGGCCCGAACGGCTCGGGGAAGTCGACGCTCGCATACGCCCTGATGGGCCACCCGGCGTACGAGATCACCGAGGGCGAGATCCTCTTCGACGGTGAGAACCTGGTCGAGCTCGGGGCGGACGAGCGCGCGCAGCGCGGCCTCTTCCTCGCGTTCCAGTACCCGCACGCGGTGCCCGGCGTGACCGTGACCAACTTCCTGCGCTCCTCGATCAACGCGATCCGGAAGGCGCGGGCAGGCCAGGACGACCCGATCCCGATCCCCGAGTTCCGCAAGGACCTGCTCGCGCGGATGGAGGAGCTGAACGTGACGCGCGAGCTCGCCCAGCGCTACATCAACGACGGGTTCTCGGGCGGCGAGCGCAAGAAGATGGAGATGCTTCAGCTCGCGATGCTGAAGCCGCGCCTGGCGGTGATGGACGAGACCGACACCGGCCTGGACATCGACGCGCTCAAGGTCGTCGGCAACGGGGTCAACCAGCTCGTCGGCCCTGACATGGGCGCGCTCGTGATCACCCACTTCCCACGCGTCCTCAACTACATCAAGCCCAACTTCGTACACGTCTTCGCCGACGGCCGGATCGTCGCCGAGGGCGGGCCGGAGCTCGCCCAGCAGCTCGAGGCCGAGGGTTACAAGGCCTTCATCCCGGAGATGGAAGAGGCAGCGGCATGAGCGAGAAGACAGAGACCCAGGTCGTCGCCGAGATCGGCGCCGACTACAAGTACGGCTTCCACGACGAGGAGAACTACTTCTTCAAGTCGGGGCGGGGCCTGTCCCGCGAGGTGGTCGAGGCGATCTCGTCGCACAAGGACGAGCCCGAGTGGATGCGCAAGTTCCGGCTGAAGGCGCTCGACTACTTCGAGGCCCGCCCGTTGCCGCGCTGGGGCGGGGACATGAGCGGCATCGACTTCGACAACATCTACTACTACATCCGTCCGACCGAGAAGCAGGCGCAGTCCTGGGAGGACCTGCCGCCGGACATCAAGAACACCTGGGACCGGCTCGGCATCCCCGAGGCAGAGCGCAAGTTCCTGGCCGGCGTCGGCGCCCAGTACGAGAGCGAGGTCGTCTACCACAAGCTCCAGGAGGATCTCGAGAAGAAGGGCGTGCTCTTCCTCGACATGGACTCCGGCCTGCGCGAGCACGAGGACCTGGTCAAGCAGTACTTCGGCAAGACGATCCCGCCGAACGACAACAAGTTCGCCGCGCTGAACTCGGCCGTCTGGTCGGGCGGGTCGTTCATCTACGTGCCGCCGGGCGTCTCGATCGAGATGCCGCTCCAGGCCTACTTCCGGATCAACGCCGAGAACATGGGCCAGTTCGAGCGCACGCTGATCATCGTCGACGAGGGCGCGTACGTGCACTACGTCGAGGGCTGCACGGCGCCGATCTACTCGTCCGACTCGCTGCACTCGGCGGTGGTCGAGATCATCGTCAAGCCGGGCGGGCGCTGCCGGTACACGACCATCCAGAACTGGTCGACGAACGTCTACAACCTCGTCACCAAGCGCGCGGTCGCGTACGAGAACGCGACGATGGAATGGGTCGACGGGAACCTCGGCTCGAAGCTGACGATGAAGTACCCGGCGATCTGGCTGATGGGTGAGGGGGCGCACGGCGAGGTGCTCTCGATCGCGTTCGCCGGCTCCGGCCAGCACCAGGACGCGGGCGGCAAGGCCGTCCACGTCGCGCCGAACACGTCATCGGTGATCACCTCGAAGTCGATCTCCAAGAACGGCGGGCGCGCCGGCTACCGCGGCCTGCTCGAGGTCGCGAAGGGCGCGCACGGCGCGCGCTCGAAGGTCGTCTGCGACGCGCTGATCCTCGACGAGGAGTCGCGCTCCGACACCTACCCGTACATCCGGATCGACGAGAACGACGTCGACATCGGTCACGAGGCGACCGTCTCGAAGATCGGCGAGGAGCAGCTCTTCTACCTGATGTCGCGTGGGCTCTCCGAGGCGGAGGCATCGGCGATGATCGTCTCCGGCTTCGTCGAGCCGATCACCAAGGAGCTCCCTCTGGAGTACGCGGTCGAGATGAACCGCCTGATCCAGCTCCAGATGGAGGGCTCCGTAGGGTGATCGACGCACGTCGCGTCGACTTCATAGGTGTGCCGGTTCGGGATCTGGCCCGCGCGGACGCCTTCTACGGTGAGACGCTCGGCCTGCGGCGCAACCCGAACTCCGGTGACCGCTGGGTCGAGTACGAGACCGGAAACGTGACGATCGCGCTGATCTCGCCGGCGGCGATGGGCCCCGACTTCGAGGTGAAGCCGCATTCGATGCCGATCGCGCTCGGTGTCGACGACGTCGAGGGGGCCAGGGCCAGTCTCGAGGCTGCAGGCGTGGAATTCGGGCGCGACACGATCGACTCGGGGGTCTGTCACATCGCCGGGTTCACCGATCCCGACGGGAACGCGCTCATCCTCCACCACCGCTACGCCCCGTTCGCGGACGGGACGACGCCGTGAACGTCGAGCGGACGGACTTCGTCTCCGTGCCGGTGACCGACCTGGGGCGGTCGACGGCGTGGTACCGCGACACGCTCGGGCTCCAGCAGGTCGGATCGGGCGGGTGGCCCGAGTTCCAGCTCGGCGAGAACGTCAGCGTCTACCTGATCGACCCGACCAACATCGGTCGCGAGTTCCACGGGCCGAACCACGGCGCGATCGCCCTGCGCGTTGGCGATGTCGAGCAGACGCGCCGCGAGCTCGAGTCCCGCGGCATCGGGTTCCACGGAGAGACGCTCGACACCGGGGTCTGCCACATGGCGTTCTTCACCGACCCCGACGGAAACGCGCTCATGCTGCACCGCCGCTACGCGCCGCGCGGCTGATGCAGATCGAGCAGGTCGACTTCGTGTCCGTGCCGACACGCAACATCGAGCGCTCCGTGGCGTGGTATCGGGACACGCTCGGGCTACCCGCCAGCACGGTCACTCCAGGCGAGGTCGAGGCTCCGAACGTGACGCTCTCGTTCTGGAGTCCCCAGGCAGACGGCGAGTCCTTCCAGGCGAACGTCGCCGGGATCGGTCTCCGCGTTGCCGACGTCGTGGCGGCGGTCGAGGAGGCACGGAGTGCCGGCGCCGACGTGATCGGGATCGAGGACACCGGCGTCTGTCACATGGGCTTCGTGAAGGATCCGGACGGAAACGTGCTCATCCTCCACCGGAGATATGCGCCGCGTGGATAGGGGTGCTGCTGCCGCGCGGTACCAGGAGCTCCCTCTGCCGGACACGACGCAGGAGGCCTGGCGGTTCACGGACCTGAAGGGGTTCGACCCAGACGCCTTCGTCCAGAACGGACACGGCCAGGTGTCAGACGCCAGGCCGATGCTCGATATCGACGTGGCCGGGATTGCTCATGTCTCGGAGGGCGGGATCGCGATCGAACGTGCACCGGACGGCGTGATCTTCGAGCCGCTGGTCGAGCACGAGCGGCTCGGCACCCTCGTCGGGGCCGACGACAAGTTCACTGCCCACAACGCGGCGAGCTGGCAACACGGTTTGCTCGTCCGGGTGCCAAAGGGGGTCGAGCTCGAGCAGCCGCTCTACGTGCGGGTCGCGAACGCGAACCCCAACGGGTCGCTCTTCTGGCGGCTGCTCGTGGTCGCGGAAGAGGGGGCACGCTTCAGCCTGATCGAGGAGTACGCCTCCGCCGCTGCCGACCTCGCCGGCTACTCGAACGCCGCCGTCGAGCTCTTCGTCGAGCACGGCGCGAAACTCGAATACGTCTCGCTCCAGAACCTCTCCCGCGGTACGTGGCACTTCGCCACGCACCACGCCCGGGTCGAGCGCGACGCCGAGCTCGACTGGGTGACCGGCGGCTTCGGCTCGCGGAAGGGGAAGACGCGGATCCAGAACGACCTCGCCGGCCAGGGCGCGACCTCGCGCGTGACCGGCGCGTACTTCGCCGACGGCGAGCAGCACCTCGACTACGACACCTTCCAGGAGCACATCGCGCCGAACACGACCTCGGACTTCGCGTTCAAGGGAGCGTTGCGCGATGAGGCGACGACGGTCTGGCGCGGGATGATCCGCGTCGAGCGCGAGGCGCAGAAGACGAACGCCTACCAGGAGAACCGCAACCTGCTCCTCTCCGCCCAGGCGCATGCGGACTCGATCCCCGGTCTGGAAATACTCGCCAACGATGTCCGCTGCACTCACGGTGCGACGCTCGGACAGGTCGACCGCGAGCAGCTCTTCTACCTGATGTCCCGCGGCCTCTCCCGGTCGGAGGCCGAGCGCCTGATCGTCCGCGGGTTCTTCCAGGACGTGCTCGACCGGATCGAGCTCGAGCCGGTCCGCGAGGCGCTGGCCGATGCGCTCGAGGCGCGGATCCCGCAGGGCTAGACGCGCGGCTCGAGGCGGACCCTGAACCGTTCGCTCGGGCGCCAGTGGTAGCGGTTGAACTCGGGCGGTCCGTCCCGCACGACCGACCAGTCGTAGCCGTTACACAGCCGCGCCACGAAGGAGCTCGCGAGCTCGATGGTGAGCGTCTCGCCGATGCAGCGGTGCTCGAGCCGTCCGAACGGCGAGTACTCGTAGCGCGACAGCCGCCGGCCGGCGAAACGGTCGGGATCGAACGAGGCCGGATTGGAGAAGATCTCAGGATCCCGATGGCTCTCCCGTACGCATAGTCGGACAAACCAGCCCGCCGGGACGATGTGGCCCTCGATCTCGACGGGCTCCAGCACCCGCCGCTGGATGAACTCGCTCTGGTGCAGTCGCAGCGTCTCGAGGACGACCCGCCGGGAAAGGTCGCCGGACCCGTCCTCGCGCACCCGCAGGCACCACTCGGGGTGGTCGCCGAGCATCTTCAGGATCCAGTGCAACAGGCTTGCGACATCGACGGACGCGGTGCGCAGGACGAAGACGAGGTTGCCCGAGACGTTGGGGTCGTCGAGCACCTCCGGATCGGCGCGGGCGATCGCCGAGACGACGCTCGGCATCGGCTCGCGTCCGGCCCCCAGCGCGTCGAGCGCCTGCGCGGCGCCGTGGCGGAGGATCGCCTCGAGTTCGGTCGCGAGCCTTCGGTACCGCCGCCCATCCTCCGAGTCCTCGGACTGGAACTCGAGGAACTCGCCCATCCCGTCATAGATCTCGGCGGCACGGCGGCCCTCCGGCGAGGCGGGGTCGATGCCGAGCAGGAGCGGAACGAGCGCGGTCACGGTTGCACGGAGGAGGTGCGGTCGTGGGTCCGCTCCGTCGCCGTCCATCGCGGCCATCGCTGCGAGGGCCCCAGCCGTGGCCGCCTCGAGGCCCGGCCGGCGTGCTTCCACGAGGTCGTCCGTCAGGGCCTGCTCGAAGAGCCGCTTGTAATGCCCGTGGTCGTCAGGCTCCATGTTGCGGAGGAAGCCGGCCGGGATCAGTGGGTCGAACGCGATGCCGACTCCCCGCAGGCTCGCCGCGTCGTCGCGAAGGAGATCGGCCGCTCGGCGGAGCCCGTACACGCAGACGACCGGCTGATCGAGTGTCGGCCATGTCGTCTTCGCGACGGGCCCGGCGCGATCCACTCGACGGGCCAGGAAGTCCTCGTCGACGAACTGGCGGACCGGGACGAGCGAGAGCGAGCCGGGCGGCAGGCGCTGCGAACCGCCAGCGTCGGGCCGCATGAGCCAGAGGCCCGCCAGCGTTCCCGCCGCCGCGACGATGCCGAACGGCACCAGCAGCACCGGGGCGAAGACCGCGCAGGCGACGGCTGTCGCGACGTAGGCCAGCAGGTAGAGGGCGCGGATCGCCGTCGCGCGGGGATATGCACGTGCGAGCTGCGGCTTCGAGCAGGCGTACGCGAGCGGCCATGGTGCCGCGGCGAGGACCCCGAGGCGCAGCATTCGGCGCACCGCCGGCCTAGTCTCGCAGGGAGGATCGTCTAGTAGAAGACCGTCCGCGTCAGGTGGTGGGGGTAGTGGGTCCGGTGGAACGGAACCCACAGCCGCGCGTCTACCTGCGGGACGATCGCCCGGAGCTCCGGCGGGCGGAGCTCGTTCACGCGTCTCGTCAGCTCGTCGCAGGCGTAGATCGTGTAGGCCCGGATCTCCACTTCCCACGGCGAGCCGGCTTCGATCAGCCTGCCCTTGCGGATCGTCTCCTCGAGCTCGTCCGAGTAGCGCGTGATCCCGAGCACCCGGAGTGCCGCCGGGACGATGTAGTCGGCGAAGGCGGTGAGGCGGTCGAGATCCTGGAACTCGGTGCCGCCGGGCAGCGTCGCCTGCAGGATCCAGACCGAGAGCTGCGCGAGCTTCCAGAAGCGCACGCTCTCGCCCGCATACGTGGCGACGTCGTCGAAGCGCGGGAAGTCGCGTGTCAGCACCTCGAGGAAGCCGTCCCCGTCGTCGTACAGGCGGCGCGGGCTCGAGGCAAGCACGTTCGAAAAGCGCCCGTCGTAGCGCTCGACCAGCCTCGCGCCGACCTCGCGCCAGATCCTGGCCCGCTCGTCGAGGAGCTGCAGCTCGGCGTTGCCGCCGCGGAAGACCTCGCGTAGGTCGGTCTCCGTGACTTCGGCCAGCCAGGCGCCGTCGAGCACCGGCACGTCCTCGGCGAGCGCCCGCTGAATGCAGAAGTGCATCCCGTCCGCGTCGGCCAGGACGCGGCCGTCGTGGACGACCTCCCAGCGATCCCTGGTCGCAAAGTCCGTGAACGCGAAGTTGACGCAGGTCGCGGTCAGGACGAAGTCGACGATCCCGTCGCGGTCGAGCTCGAGCGGGAAGGGGAGGATGAACGCCGGGCGGCGGGAGCTCCTCGTACGCCATCCAGCCCGCGTGGTCGGCGAGGCGGTCGAGGTCGATCGAGACGTCTTGCGACGCCTCGACCACCGGCAGGACGGAATCCAGCACCGGATGGGTCATCGGGTCATTCGAGCACAATCGCGCGGGTACGATGAGCCCATGGCCGTCACGGTGCAGCCGAAGCTCGACGCGCGCAAGCTCCGCGCCGACTTCCCGGTCTTCGAGCGGGAGATCCGTGGCAGGAGCGCTCGCGTACCTCGACTCTGCGAACTCGTCGCAGAAGCCGCGCCAGGTGCTCGACGCGATGCACGAGTTCTACGCGCACTCGTACGCCAACGTCCACCGTGCGGTCTACGACCTGGCAGAGCGTTCGACTGCCGGCTTCGAGGGAGCTCGCGAGAAGGTGCGGGCGCTGATCAACGCTTCGTCGACGCGCGAGGTGATCTTCACGCGCAACGTCACGGAGGCGCTCAACCTCGTTGCGTACTCGTGGGGGCTTGCCAACCTCGGTGCGGGTGACGTGGTCGTGATCACCGAGCTCGAGCACCACGCGAACTTCGTGCCGTGGCAGCAGATCGCCCGGCGGACCGGCGCCGAGTTCCGTGCCATCCCCTTCGACGACAAAGGCGAGCTGGTGCTCGAGTCCCTGGACGAGATCGCCCGTGCCGGAGCGGTCAAGGTGGTCGCGGCCAACTGGATCTCGAACACGCTCGGGACGATCAACCCCGTCGAGAAACTGACGGCCTGGGCGCACGAACAGGGCGCGATCATGGTCGTCGACGCGGCTCAGGCGGTTCCGCATCGTCCGGTGGACGTCCAGGCGCTCGGTTGCGACTTCCTTGGGTTCACGTCGCACAAGCTGTGTGGCCCGACCGGCGCCGGGGCGCTCTGGGGTCGGAGCGAGCTGCTCGAGGCGATGGAGCCGTTCGAAATGGGCGGCGAGATGATCAGGTCGGTGTCGGTGGAGGAGACGACCTGGAACGACCTGCCGTACAAGTTCGAGGCGGGCACGCCCGCGATCGCGGAGGCCTACGGAATGGGTATCGCGATCGACTACATCAGCGAGGCGGGTCTCGACGCGATCGACGAGCACGAACGCGAGCTCGTCGCCTATGCGATGGAGCGGTTGGCCGAACTCCCGTACGTGACGGTGTACGGGCCACCCGCTGACCGGCGTGCGGGAATCCTCTCGTTCAACATCGACGGAGTGCACCCACACGACGTCGCCCAGATCCTCGACTTCGAGGGCGTGGCCGTCCGCGCGGGTCACCACTGCACGCAACCGCTCGTGCGTCGGCTGGGTGTCGCAGCGACGACCCGCGCGAGCTTCTACCTCTACTCGCTGCCCGAGGAGGTCGACCGGATGGTCGAGGGGCTCAGGAAGGCAAAGGAGATGCTCGGGTGAGCGAGTTCGACCAGCTCTACCGCGAGGTCATCCTCGACCACTACAAGAACCCGCGCGGGCACGGGGTGATGGAGCACGCCGACGCCGAGGCCGAGGGCCAGAACCCGCTCTGCGGCGACGAGGTCTCGATCTACGTCGCGTTCGGCGAGGACGGGGACACGATCGACGACGTGATGTTCTCCGGCCGCGGCTGCGCGATCTCGCAGGCGGCGACGTCGATGCTCACCGAGATGGTCAAGGGGCGGAAGGCGAGCGAGGTCGCGGCGATGCCGAAGGAGGAGCTGCTCGAGGAGATCGGTATCCCGCTGACGCCGGTGCGGCTCAAGTGCGCGATCCTCGGCCTGACCACCCTCCGGCTCGCGCTCCACAAGGGCAAGGGCACGCCGCTGCCCGAGGGTCTTGCCGAGCTCGAGGATCTCGAGCTCAAGTAGGCGTGCCCGAGCTCGACGTCTGCCCGGTCGAGGAACTTCCGCCGGGTGAGATGAAGATCGTCACCGCCGGGCTCGTGTCGGTCGGCGTCTACAACCTCGACGGCGTCTACTACGCGATCGAAGACCGCTGCTCCCACGACGACGGGCCGCTCTGCGAGGGCGAGTTCGAGTCCGAGACCGGCGTGGTGATCTGCCCCCGCCACGGCGCGAACTTCGACATCCGCAGCGGTGAGGCGCTGACGCTGCCCGCGTTCGAGCCGGTGTCGACCTACCCCGTCCGGGTCGTCGACGGGATGGTCAGGATCGAGCTCTGATCCGATCCCAAGAGCTGTGCAACCCGCGGCACCGGTGACCTAAGCTGGCGGGCGTGCTCGACGATCGCGTGCGCGCCGTGCTCTCCCGCCTCGCGGCGGAGGACGCGGACGAGCGTGCACGGGGCCTTCCCCAGGAGCTCCGCGCACGTGCGGTCTCACCGACGACGGGACAGTTCCTGTTTGCGCTGGTTGCGCCGCAGACCGCGTGCGGCGTCCTCGAGATCGGCGGCTCGCGCGGCTACTCGACGATCTGGCTGGCGGCCGGCGCCCGGATCCTCGGCGGCAGAGTCCTCTCGCTCGAGCACGACCCGGCGAAATGCGAGGCCTGGCGTCGCAACATCGAGGAGGCCGGCCTGACCGAGTGGGCCGACCTGGTCGAGGGCGACGCCAAGGAGAACCTTGCGGCGATCGAGGACATCTTCGACGTCGTCTTCATCGACGCCGAGAAGGAGGACTACGAGCAGTATTTCGAGCTCGGCCGGCCGAAGATCGAGTCCGGCGGGCTGGTCGTCGCCGACAACGTGCTCTCCCACGAGGAGACGCTCGGCGCCTACTCGCGCGCCCGGCAGGCGGACCCCGGCCTGGTGAGCCTGACCGTGCCACTCGACCGTGGACTCGAGCTCAGCGTCGTCCTGACCGAGTCGCTAGAGTGAGATCAACCGCGGAAAGGAGGTGGTCCGACTTGAGCGATGACAGTACGGGCAGTGGAGGTACCAGCCAGTAGGGGCGTGTCCCCGGACCTGAAGAGGGGAATCGCCTAGCCAGCGTGGGGGACTCGCTGTGAGCGCCGCCGCCCTCGTCGAGAGGGCGGCAGGAAGCGCCCCTGCTAGTACAGGCTGGTGACCGGATACGAGGGCCGCTTTCGAGCGGCCCTCGGTCTTTCTAGGGGCCGGAGCCGGCGTCCAGCAGGCTGCTGATGTCGTACCCCTTGTCCTTGTAGGCCTGCTGGAGCTGGATCAGCGACTGGATCGACTTCGCGCCGAAGAGCGCGGCGATGGCGGCCGACGGGTCCTTCGCGTTGTCGATCGTGGACACGATGCGACGGGAGGTCGTCGGCGAGGCCGCGCATCGCCGCGACCAGCCGCGTGTGCAGATCCCTGACCTCCGTCGGCGGATTCAGCGCCTCGACTCTCCGCGCGAACGAGCGCAACGACTGCTGGAGCTTCGGGACGTCGCTCTTCTTCAGCGTCGTGGACGCGCCGATCGACTGCCTCAGCTCGGCGCCGACGTCGTTCGAGAGCTGCTGGAGCTGGGTCTGGTACTGCGCCTTGGTCAGCGGCTTGCTCGCCTCGTCGTTTCCGCCGCCGCCGCAGCCGGCCAGCAGGGCGAGTGCGATGACGAGAACGACGGCCCTCCGCACTGTGCGAGCCTACCGCAGGGCGACCCTACTTCACGCCGCGCGGCGCAGCTGCTCGTCGAGCCCGATCGGCTCGATGCCGAATGCCTCCCTTGCGGGCACCGGGTCGCCGACGTTGTCGCCGGCCTCGAGCATCGTCAGCTGGTCGCGGGTGAGCGGCGCGCGCGGCAGGCGCTCGATGACCGCGGCGCCCGACGCGCGCGAGCGGGATCGGCACGTGGACCTGGCCGCGGCGCTTCCCCAGACGTGCGGGCGATCCGGTCGTACAGCTCGTTCCAGGTCACGCGGTCGGGGCCGACGAGGTCGAAGGTCCGGTTCGCCGCCGCCGGCAGGTCGACCGCACCCGCGAAGTGCGCGGCGACGTCCTCGACCCAGATCGGCTGGAGCCGCCGCTCGCCGCTGCCCAGGACGGGCGTGACCGGCGACCAGCGAACCTGCCGGACGAAGAGCGGCAAGCCGCCGCCGTCGCGGCCGAAGACGAAGCTGGGGCGGAAGATCGACGTGCTCGATGCCCGAGTCGCGGACTGCCTCCTCCATCGCCCACTTCGCCTCGTAGTACGGGACGAGCGTTCTCGTCTGCTCGGAGACGCCGAGCGCGCTCATCAGCACGAACCGGCGCACGCCCGCGGCCTTTGCCGCGGCGACCAGCGTTCTGCGTCCCTCCGTTCATCACCCGGTCGAAGTCCGCCGGGCTGCCGGTGATGATCGCGACCAGGTGGACGACCGCGTCGCAGCCTTCCGCGGCCCGTCGCATGCTCTCCGCGTCGGTGACGTCGCCCTGCGACGACCTCGCAGCCCCATGCCTTCAGCGTCCCGGCGCGGCCGGGCTTGCGGACGAGGCAGCGGACGTCGCGCTCCTGGGCGCGCAGCGCGTGGACGACTTTCGGTCCGACGAACCCGGTGCCGCCGGTGACCAGGATCACGTCTGGAAGTTGCGCCAGTAGCGGCTGGGAGTCGGGCCCTGCTGTCCCTGGTACTTCGAGCCGAGGCCGTCGCTGCCGTAGGGCGCGGACGCCGGCTCGGACAGCTGCACGAACGAGAGCTGGCCGATCTTCATGCCGTGGTAGATCGTGATCGGCAGGTTGGCGACGTTCGAGAGCTCGAGCGTGACGTGGCCGTCCCAGCCCGGGTCGATGAAGCCGGCGGTCGAGTGGATCAGGAGCCCGAGCCTCCCCAGACTCGACTTTCCCTCCAAGCGCGCAACGAGGTCGTCCGGCAGTCGCACGCGCTCGAGCGTCGAGCCGAGCACGAACTCGCCCGGGTGGAGGATGAACGGCTCGCCGTCGACCTGCGACGAGCTCGGTCAGGTCCTCCTGCTCCTGCTTCACGTCGATGAACGGATACCGCGAGTTCCGGAAGACGCGGAAGTACCGGTCGACGCGGACGTCCACGCTGGACGGCTGGAGGAGGCCCGGGTCGTAGGGGTCGATCTCGATCCGGCCCTCGGCGAGCAGCCGCTCGATCGTGCGGTCGGAGAGGACCACGCCGCCGATTCTACGTCGGCGGCGCGGGATGAATCGGCATCGGGGGACAGGATCGGTCCTGTCCCCGCCTTTCTACTCGAGACGGCGCCGGTCGCTGAGCTATCGTGATCCCATGGCGGCGACACGCTCGATCGAGCTTCGCACCGAGGTGCCGGGGCCGCGCTCGCGCGCGATCCTCGAGCGCAAGGAACGCGTGGTCGCCGCGCCGCTGGCCGTCGTGTTCCCGATCGTGGCCGCATCGGCGCGAGCGGCGCCCTGCTCACCGACGTCGACGGCAACACCTTCGTCGACTTCACCGGCGGCGTCGGCTGCCTGAACGTCGGCCACTCGCATCCGCAGGTGGTCGCCGCGGCCGAGGAGCAGCTCGGCGCGCTTCGCCCACACCGACTTCACGATCGTCCCGTACGAGCCGTACGTCGAGCTGGCGGAGCGGCTGCTGGAGCGGTCGCCGCTCACCGGACCGGCGAAGGCGGCGTTCTTCAACGCCGGCACCGAGGCGGTCGAGAACGCGGTCAAGTTCGCACGCGCTTACACCGAGCCGCCCCGCGGTGATCGCGTTCGAGGGCGCGCTTCCACGGTCGCACGCTGCTCTCGCTGTCGCTGACCTCCAAGACGCATCCGTACAAGGCCGGCCTGGGTCCGTTCGCGCCCGAGGTCTACCGCGTGCCGTTCGCGAACGACTACCGCGGGCCCGACGCCGGCGCGGCGCTCGAGGCGCTCGAGCGCGCGCTGGTCACCCAGGTCGCGGCCGAGACGGTGGCGGCGATCGTCGTCGAGCCCGTGCAGGGCGAGGGCGGCTTCGTCGTCGCGCCGCAGGAGTTCATGGAGGGAATCCGCCGGATCTGCGACGACAACGGCATCGTCATGGTCGTCGACGAGGTGCAGACCGGTTTCGGCCGGACCGGGAAGCTTCTTCGCGATCGAGCACTACGACGTCGAGCCCGACCTGATCACCGTGGCGAAGTCGATCGCGGCGGGCCTGCCGCTCTCGGGCGTGCTCGGCCGCGCGGAGATCATGGACGCCCCGGCGCCGAACGCGGTCGGCGGCACGTACGTCGGCAATCCCGTCGCCCAGGCGGCCGCCCTCGCCGTGCTCGAGGTCTTCGACGAGGAGGGCCTCGTCGAGCGTGCCGCCGTGGTCGGCGAGACGATCCGGGCCCGCATGCTGGAGTGGCAGGAGCGGTACGAGGAGATCGGCGACGTCCGCGGGCTCGGCGCGATGCTGGCGATCGAGCTCGTCCACGACCGCGAGTCGAAGGATCCCGCGCCGGAGCTCGTCGCCGCCGTCTGCGACGAGGCGTTCCGCAACGGCCTGCTGCTGCTCAGCGCCGGGACCTACTCCAACGTCATCCGCGTGCTCGTTCCGCTGACGATCGGCGACGCGGAGCTGGCGGAGGCGCTCGGGGTCTGGGAGCAGGCGCTCGAGCACGTCCTCGGCTAGGCGGCGGTCGCGGGCATCGGCGCGTAGCCGCGCCGCCGCAGGGAAAATCCTCCGAATGGTCGGCGAGGTGGTCGCGGATCGGTACGAGCTCGAGGAGCTCGTCGGCACCGGCGGCATGTCCAGCGTCTACCGCGCCCGCGACCGGCTGCTCGAGCGCCAGGTCGCGATCAAGATCCTGCACGAGCACTACTCGCGCGACGACGACTACGTCGAGCGGTTCCGGCGCGAGGCGCGGGCGGCGGCCAAGCTCTCGCACCCGAACATCGTCACGGTGATCGACCGCGGCGAGGCCGACGGCCGCCAGTTCATCGTCTTCGAGTACGTCGACGGCGAGAACCTCAAGCAGCTGGTCGACGAGCAGGGGGCGGCTGCCGGTGCGCGACGCGCTCGAGCTCGGGATCCAGATCGGCCGCGCGCTCGCCTTCGCCCACGCCCAGGGGCTCGTCCACCGCGACGTGAAGCCGCAGAACGTCCTGCTCGGCGACGGAGACGTGAAGGTGACCGACTTCGGCATCGCCCGATCGCATCGACGTGCCGGTCGGCCTGACGCAGACCGGGACGGTGCTGGGGACGAGCGAGTACATCTCGCCCGAGCAGGCGACCGGCCGCCAGGTCGACGCGCGCACCGACGTCTACTCGCTCGGCGTGGTGCTCTACGAGCTGCTCGCCGGACAGCCGCCGTACTCGGGCGACAGCTTCGTCGCGGTGGCCATGCGGCACGTGAACGATCCGGTCCCGAGCATCACGCATGCGCGGCCGGACGTCCCGCTGCGCGTCGACGCCGCGTCTGCGCCGGGCGATGGCGAAGGATCCGGACGACCGCTTCCAGACGATGGACGAGCTCGTCGCCGAGCTCTCGGCCTGCCTCGCGGGCCTCGGCGACCTCGACGACGACCGGACGGTGATCGTCGCGCCTCCGGTGCAGCCGCGCGCGCGGCCGCAGCGCGCCGGCGCCGCCGGTGGTCGCCGCTCGTGTTCCTGCTGGTCGCGGTCGGCAGCCGTGGCCGTCGCGGTGGGCGCCTACTACGGCGTGCGCCGCACGGGCTCGGACGACGGAGGCGGGAACGGCACGGGCGGTGCCGCCCGTCCACCTGGTCGCGTCGAACGCGTACGACCCTCAGGGCGACGGCCAGGAGCACGACGAGGAGGTCCCGAACGCGACCGACGGCGATCCCGCGACCTACTGGGAGACCGAGGACTACCGGGGCAGCGTCACCTTCGGCAGTCTCAAGGACGGCGTCGGGATCGTCTTCGACGCGGGCCGCCCGGTGAAGCTCGGCTCGCTGACAGTCGTCTCCGACACGCCCGGCTACGTGGCGAGGGTCGAGGCGGGGTCGTCTTCGACCGGCCCCTTCGACGACCGTCTCGTCGTCGCAGACGGTCGGGCGGAGGACCTCGTTCAGGCTCTCGGTCGACCCGGCGCGGCGGTACTACCTCCTCTGGATCACGCGGCTCGCGCCCGGCTACCCGCGCAGCCACGTCAACGAGGTGACGGCGGGCTGATTCGGAAGTAGACTCGCCCCGATCGCGATGAAATCAGACCCGAAGATCGCCGCGATGGAGAAGGTGCCGCTGTTCGCACGGTGCTCGAAGAGGGAGCTGGCGAGCATCGCGAGCCTGGCGGACGAGGTCGACCTGCCGGCCGGGAAGGTGCTCACGACGGAAGGCGACGCGGGCGGGAGTTCTTCGTCCTCCTGGAGGGCAGCGCCGACGTCCGCAGCGACGGCCGTCAGCTGCCGCCCCTCGGCGAGGGCGACTTCTTCGGCGAGATCGCCCTGGTCACGGACAAGGCGCGGACCGCGACCGTGACCGCGACCAGCCCGATGCGGGCGCTCGTGATCACCGACCGCGCGTTCCGGGAGCTCCTGCGCAACTCGCCGGAGATCCAGGGCAAGGTGCTGGCGGCCGTCGCCGACCGTCTCGCCGCGGCATTGTGATCCGCCTCTAGTAGGCTGAGCCTGGCCGCGGCGCTCGTGGCGCTCGAGCGCCAGCTCGACCAGCCGGTCGAGCAGCTCGGCGTACGGGAATCCCGGACGCCTCGAACAGCTTCGCGTAGACGCTGGTCGAGGTGAAGCCCGGGATCGTGTTCAGCTCGTTGACGAGCACCTCGCCGTCGTCGCGGACGAAGCAGTCGACCCGCGCCATCCCCTCGCACTCGGTGGCGACGAAGGCCTGCACCGCGAGCTGCTGGACGCGGGCGGTCTGGTCGGGCGTGATCCGGGCGGGAACGA
Organism: uncultured Actinomycetes bacterium; assembly: GCA_963808815.1. GTDB lineage: Bacteria > Actinomycetota > Thermoleophilia > Gaiellales > Gaiellaceae > DATBLE01. Next base: position 464,689 of record CAWEGI010000013.1, read on the forward strand.
CCAGGTCCATCTCGCCCTCGTCGTACTTCGCTTCGTAGTCGTACCACTCGTTGTGGGTGACGACGATCTCGCCGACGAGCGACGCGAACGGCTCGCGGTTGCCGAGCACGCCGACCTCGACCTCGACCCCGGAGACGAACTCCTCGACCAGGACCTTCTCGTCGTGGCGGAAGGCGAGCTCGACCGCGGCGCGGAGCTCCTCGTCGTCGTGCGCCTTCGAGATCCCGACCGACGAGCCGAGCCGCGCCGGCTTGACGAAGACCGGGTAGCCGAACGGGTTCTCGGGTGCTGCGCCGTTCGCGCAGCGTCACGTTGCGCGTGACCGGGATCCCCTGGTCGCGCATGATCGCCTTGAACAGGTCCTTGTCCATGCACACGGCAGAGGCGGCGTGGTCGGCGCCGACGTACGGGACGCCGGCCATCTCCAGCAGCCCCTGCAGGCGGCCGTCCTCGCCGAACGGGCCGTGCAGGATCGGCAGGACGACCTCGACGCCGGCCAGCGTGGCCGCGACCTCCCCCGACGCGGCCGGAACGGGCAGCTGCGGTGTGTCCCCGGCAGGGGCGTCACCCGGGCCCAGGGCTTGCGGGGCGGATCCGGAGGGGAGGGCCCAGCGGCCGTCCTGCTCGATCTCGAGCGTGACCACCTCGTAGCGCTCCGGGTCGAGAGCCTCGATCACCGAGCGTGCCGAGGCGAGCGAGATCGAATGCTCGGACGAGCGCCCGCCCATCAGGACCGCGACCCGACGGCGGGTGCTCACGGGACCGGAGTCGTGTCGAGCGTGGTCGTGTCGGTCGTGGTCGTGTCGGTCGTCGGACGTGGTCGTCGTCGGGGCGTCGTGTCGTCGTCGTGGTCGGCGGCGGCGACGTAGTGCCGACCGTGATCGTCACCGTCGTGCCCGGCGTCGCCGACGTGCCGGCGCCGGGTGTCTGGAACAGGACGACGCCGTCGAGGTTCGGGTCCTGGACGTCGCTCGTGTCCACGACCACCTTGAAGCCGGAGTTGCGCAGCGTGGCGATCGCGTCGGCGCGCGAGAAGCTGGCGACGTCGGGGACGACCGATCCTTTGGGCCCTTCGAGACGTAGAGCGTGACGGTCGAGCCCTTCGCGGCGAGGCTGTTGGCGGGCGGATCCTCCTGCACGACCGTGTCCTTCGGCTCGTTCGACTCGACGTCTCGGCGCGCGACCGCGAAGCCTGCACCCTGGAGCTGTCCCGCCGCCTGCTCGTAGGGCACGCCGACCACCGGCGGGATCGCGATCGGCTTCGGACCCTCCGAGACGTTGATCCGCACCTTGGTGCCCTTGACCACCCGGGTTTCCGGCGCCGGATCCTGTCCGGTGACGGTGCCGGTCTCCTTGTCGGAGTTGATGTGGTGGACGTCGGCCTTTAGGCCGCGTTCCGTGATCGCCGCGACCGCGTCGGTCGCCTGGTCGCCGACCACTCCGGGCACGTCCACCTTCGGCAGGCCGGTCGAGACGATGATCGTCACCGGGTTGCCCTTGTCGGTGCGGGTGCCCTGCGCCGGGTCCTGCGAGACGACGTACGTCGCGGCCACCTTGTCGTCGGGGCGGCGGATGATGTGCGGCCGACAGGCCAGCGTCGCGGATCTTCGCCGACCGCGTTCGCCTCCTTGATGCCCTCGACGAAGGGCACGGCGACCGGCTTCGTCGCCTCCAGCTGGTCCTGGACCTTCGTGTAGACGTACCAGCCGCCCGCGACCGCTGCCGCCACCAGGATCGCGGCCAGCAGCCAGGGCCAGAACGAGCGGCGGCGGATCGGCTCGTCGTACTCGTAGAAGCCGGTCGGCGGGCCGTAGGCGGGGGGCTGCGTGGAGCCGGGCGGTCGGCGGACGACCTCGGTGGGCGCGCCCGAGATCGCGGTCGCCGCGCCGACGCCGCTCAGCACGTGCGTCGCCGCCTCCTCGGTCTCGGGCGCGACCGCCTGGCCGCGTGCCGCCCGGGCGAGGTCGGCGTCCATCGCCTCGGCGGCCTGGTAGCGGTCCTCCGGGCGCTTCGCCAGGGCGCGCAGGACGATCGAGTCGAGCTCGTGCGGCACCTCGGGGCGCTGCTCCGAGGGCGGCTCGGGCGTCGCCGAGAGGTGCTTCATCGCGATCTCGAGCGGCGTGTCGCCGGTGAACGGGACCGAGCCGGTCAGCATCTCGTAGAGCACGATCCCGACCGAGTAGATGTCCGACGCCGGCCCGACCGGCGCGCCCTTGGCCTGCTCGGGCGACAGGTACTGCGCGGTGCCGATGATCGACCCGGTCTCGGTCATCTGGCTCGTGCCGGCGCGGGCGATCCCGAAGTCCATCACCTTGATCCGGCCGTCCGGGCGCGACGGCGACGTTGTGCGGCTTGATGTCGCGGTGGACGACGCCGTGCTGGTGCGCGAACCCGAGCGCGGCGAGGATCTGCCGCGCGTAGTCGATCGCCACCGGGATCGGAGTGGGGCCGCGCGCGACGAGGAGCTCCTTGAGGGTGCGCCCCTCGAGGTACTCCATGGCGATGTAGTAGGTGCCCTCCGCCTGGCCGCGGTCGTAGATCGAGACGACGTTCGGGTGCGAAAGCCCGGCCGCGTTCTTCGCCTCGCGGCGGAAGCGCTCGACGAACTGCTCGTCCTGAGCGTGGCGGTCGTCGAGCATCTTGATCGCGACGCGCCGCCCGAGCTCCTGGTCCTCGGCCAGGTAGACGTTCGCCATGCCGCCGGTGCCGAGCTTGCGGACGACCTTGTAGCGGCCGTCGAAGACCTGGTCGATGAGGGTGTCGGGGCCCGCCATCCTCGTCCTAAGGTTAGGGACGCCGCCGGAGCAAGGTTTCCATGACCGTCTTCGCGATCGGCGCCGCCGTCTGTCCCCCGACGCCGTGCTGGTTCTCGAGGAAGACCGAGATCGCGACCCGGGGCGCGTCGGCCGGCGCGAAGGCGATGAACGAGGTCGTGTTCACGCCCGGGGCGCCGGTCTCGGCCGTGCCGGTCTTGCCGGCCACCGCGACACCGGGGATCTGCGCGGCGGTGCCGGTGCCGCCGGTGACGACCGACTCCATCATCGCCGTCAACTCGTTCGCGGTCTCCGGCGAGATCGCCTGCGAGCGGACCTTCGGCTTGTGCCGAACGATCGTCGACCCGTCGGGGGCGGTGATCTTCTGGACGACGTACGGCTGCATCACGACGCCGTCGTTGGCGATCCCGGCGGCGACCATCGCCATCTGCAGCGGCGTCACCTGGAGCCGCTCCTGGCCGAAGGCGAGCCGTCCGGGGTCGACCTGATTCGCGTCGCGCGGCCGGAACAGCCGCCCGCGGTTGTACAGGCCGCTCGGCGAGCGCTCGCTCGAGGGCGTCTCCAGCGGCGGGTCGTCGTAGAAGCCGAACCTGCGCGCGTAGTCGAGGATCGTCAGCGGGCCGATCGTCTTGCCGATCTCGCAGAACACCGCGTTGATCGAGTGCTGGAGCGCGGTCGTGAAGCTCACGCGGCCGAAGACCTCGGGCCCGTCCTGGTCGGCGAAGTTCGAGACCTTCTTGCCGTACTCGGTGCAGTAGCCCGGGTCGACGAAGCTCGAGTCCGGGGTGAACCTGCCGGAGTCGAGCGCGGCCGCGGCGGTGACGACCTTGAACGTCGAGCCGGGCGTGTAGAGCCCGGCGGTCGCGCGGTTGACCAGCGGCGCGCCCGGCGAGCAGTTCACGTTCCGCGCCCGCCGGGCGATCTCGCCGAAATGCCGCTCGACGAGGTTCGGGTCGTAGGACGGCGACGAGGCCATCACGAGCACCGCCCCGGTCCTCGGGTCGAGGGCGACCACGGCGCCGCAGTTCCCGTCGAGCGCCTCCAGCGCAGCCTGCTGCGCCTTCGAGTCGATCGTGAGCACGAGGTTGTTGCCGGTGACGGTCGTGCCCTTCAGGCTGTCGAGCGTCCGGCGTAGCACGGTGTTCAGATGGGAGTTCGAGGCGGTGAGGTAGTCGTCGAGCGAGCGCTCGAGGCCGGCCCGTGAGCGCGACTGCGTCGAGTAGCCCACCACCTGGGCGGCCAGCGGGCCGCTCGGGTAGCGCCGGAAGTAGTACGTCTGGCCGTCCACCTTCTGCGCGCGCCGGGCGGCGAGGAGCTTGCCGTCGGCCGAGTAGATCAGCCCGCGCCGGATCTTGAACTGGGCGACCCGCAGGATCGCGTTGTCCTGGCGCGCGGCCAGCCCGGGGGGAGCCCACGTCTGCCAGTAGGTGGTGGCGACCACGAGCGCGGCGAGCAGCCCGAGCGCGACGACGGCAAGGCGGGTGATCTGCCTGTTCATGCGCTCACCTCGGCACGTTCGCCCGGTTGGAGACGAGGAGCAGCCCCGCGAGCAGGATGAAGTTGGCGACGATGCTCGACCCGCCGTAGCTGACGAACGGAAGCGTGATCCCGGTCAGCGGGATCACCCGAAGCAGGCCGCCGACGATGATGAAGGTCTGGAGCGCGAAGGCGAAGGTGAGGCCCGCGCCCAGGAGCTTCGAGAACCCGTCATGGGCCAGCACGGAGATCCGGAACCCGCGCAGGACGAAGACCATGTAGAGGAGCAGCACGCCGGCGGCGCCGATCAGCCCCAACTCCTGCGCGAGGGCGGAGTAGATGAAGTCGGTGTTCACGAAAGGGATCAGGTCGGTGCCGCCCGTGGTCGTGAACGTGCCGCGGCCGAGACCGGTGCCCCAGAAGCCGCCGTGCGCGATCGAGTACGAGGACTGGACGAGCTGGTAGCCCTTCCCGTGCGGGTCCTGCCATGGGTTCAGCCAGATGTCGACACGCTCCTGCACGCGCGCGACCGTCTGGTACGCGGCCGCCGCACCGCCGACGAAGAGCACGAGCCCGATCGCGACGAAGAGCGCCCGTCCGGTTGCGACGTACAGCATCGCCAGGAAGATCCCGAAGTAGAGGAGGGCACTGCCGAGGTCGTTGGTCTCGACGAGCACGAGCATCGCCGCCCCCCAGATCAGGAGCAGCGGCCCGAAGTCCTTCAGCCTGCCCTGGGCGAGCACCTCGCGCTTCTCGCGCAGGTAGCCGGCGAGGAAGACGATCAGCGCGATCTTGGCCAGCTCGCCCGGCTGGAACTGGATCGGGCCGACCTTCACCCAGAGCCGGGCGCCGTTGATGGTCGTTCCGATGCCGGGCAGTGCGGGCAGCATCAGCAGTCCGACCGCCGAGACGCCGAACAGGTACTTGTAGTTCTCGAGGACGCGGAAGTCGTCCCGAAGCAGGATCAGCGTTACTGCGAACACGCCGACGCCGACGACGATCCAGAAGCCCTGCCTGAAGGCATCGGTCGACCCGAGGCGGTAGATCTCGGTCAGCCCGATCGCGGTCAGCAGTCCCGCCAGCGGAAGCAGGTAGGGGTCGGACCAGGGGACCGTGTAGCGGGTGATGACGTGCGCGATCAGGTACAGGCCCAGGAAGATCAGCGCGTACGAGACCGACCCGGCCGAGATCACCGACTGGCGCGCGATGTAGACGCTCGCGAAGCCGAGGCCGGTGATGATGCCGACCGCGACGAGGTTGACGAGCTCGCGATTCCGTGCGGACACTTACGGGACGACCTGCGCCTCGTACAGCCTCACGGCGTCGAGCGCTCGGTCGTAGGTGCGCAGGTCGTGGTCGAACAGGTTGCGGCGCTCCGCCTGCGAGAGCTGGCCGGCGAGGACGGGGCTTTCGTAGCGCATCCGGTACAGCCGCACGCCGCCGACGATGTTCCAGGGGAAGCCCTGGTAGACGGCGACGTGACCGTCGGGCTGTACGCCGACGAAGTACGAGCGCGAGAGGGTCCAGACGACGAGCGCCGCGAAGACCACCACCGCGGTTGCGGCCACGACGGCGATCACGGCGCGCGACACCCGCCGGCGGCCGTGCGGCCCGCGCCCGTTGCCGGTTCCCGCGAGGGCCTCCAGCTCCGCCCGGGAGACGACCATCGTGTCGTCGATCGTCGGGACCGCGTCGAGCTCCGTCAGCGTGCGCTCTTCGTCGTCCTCCGGGGCGGCATCGGCGATCGCGGGCGCCGGCGCCGCCTCCGCGTCGTCGTCGCCGAGCTCGAAGACGATCACGGTGATGTTGTCCTCGCCGCCGCCCCTGTTCGCGGCGTCGACGAGCGCGCGGGCGGTCCGGTCGAGGCTCGTGCGGTTGTGCTCGACCACGTCGAGGATCGACGCGTCGTCGACCATCGACGTCAGGCCGTCCGAGCAGATCATGAAGACGTCCCCGGGGCGCGCCTCGACCTCGAAGGTGTCGACGTCCACCTCCGGGTCGGTGCCGAGCACCCGTGTGATCACGGAGCGCTGCGGGTGGACATCGGCTTCCTCCGGCGAGAGCCGCCCGCTGCGGACGAGCTCGGCGACGAGGGAGTGGTCGTCGGTCAGCTGCTGCAGGGCGCCGTCCCGGACCCGGTAGGCGCGGGAGTCGCCGACATGGCCGATCCTGACGGTGTCGCCCTCGACCAGCGCGGCGGTCATCGTCGTCCCCATCCCCGCGCGGGCCTCGTCGCTCGTGGCCGCTTCGTAGACGCGCCTGTTCGCCTCCTGGATGAGCGCGACGACCGCGTCCTCTCCTGCCCCCGGGCCGGAGTCCCGGAGCGCCGAGGCGGCGATCCGCGAGGCGATCTCGCCGGCCTGGGCGCCGCCCATGCCGTCGGCGACCGCGAAGAGCGGCGGCTGGACGACGTAGGCGTCCTCGTTTCGCCGACGGCGGCGGCCCGGGTCGGTGGCGGCGGCATGCTGGGCCAGCTTCATCGGTCAGCGCTCGTAGCGGAGGTCGGTGTTGCCGACGCGGATCACGTCGCCGGGCTTCAGCCGCCGCGGTTTCGCCAGCTTCGTGCCGTTCACGTACGTGCCGTTCGTCGAGCCGGCGTCCGAGACCCAGACTCCGTCGCGCCTCGGCTCGAGCCGGGCGTGGCGCGCCGACGCGAAGTCGTCGTCCAGCGGGATGTCGTTGTCGGCGCCGCGCCCGACCAAGAGCGTGCGCGAGTCGAGTCCGCGCTTCCGGCCGTCGGGGAAGACGAGGCGACCGGTGCTGACGGGCTTCGACGCGCCGAGCAGCCCCGCCGCCTGCTCGGGTGCGAGCACGAAGCTCTCCTGGGGCAGGCGCAGGTCGCGGCTGGCCGTCCGCACGATCCGCCAGATGAAGAGGTAGAGCAGCAGCAGGAAGAGGATCTTCAGGATGAGCAGCGCCTCGCCGACCGCCAGCGAGCCGAGGACGGTCACTCCACGAGCCTCCGTTCGAAGAGCAGCTCGGTCGAGCCGATCGTGATCACGTCACCGGAGTCGAGCTTCGCCCGAGATGTCCGGTGTCCGTTCACGCTGGAGCCGTTCGTCGAGTCGAGGTCGATCAGCCAGTAGGCCGAGCCCTCCTGGCGGAGCTCCGCGTGTCGCCGCGAGGCGTTGGGGTCGGCGAGCTGCACGTCGCAGTCCTTCGAGCGCCCGATCACGACCCGCCGGCTGGTGACCTCGCGCCGCTTGCCGCCGACCGTCAGTGTCACGATCTCCTGTGCGAGGGCGACGTCGGCGGCGGGGCCGTCGGGCGAAAGCGGCGTGCGGGGCCGGTAGATCATCGTCGCGCCGGGCTCGACCGGCGGCGCAGGCGCCGGCCCGTCCGTCGTCGGGCGCTCGCCCTGCACCATCCGGGTGGCGATCCCGAACTCGCCCATCGACAGGTCGTCGTCGGTTTCCATCAGCACGTTCGGCGGCGTGAGCAGTACGTAGCCCTCGCGCCGGGCGTGCTCGGCGAGGTAGTCCTGGAGCTCCACCTGCAGGGAGCTCTCGTAGTCGGCGAACTGCTCGCGGTCGACGGTCGAGAGGTAGACGGTGTACTCGTTCGGGACGTAGACACGTGAGACCGACACCGTCCGGTGGTCCTCCATCTCCTTGACCAGCTTCCGGGCGAGCTCGACGGGCTGGACGTTCGTCCGGAAGGCGCGGCCGAACAGGCCTTCGAAGAGGCCCTCGATCTTCTGCTCGATGCTGCGCAGCACGCTCACAACCAGGGAATTCCCCGGTGGCGAGTGTACTTAGCTGCCGTGGACGGGGCGCAGCCGCGGACGGAGCGGCAGCATGCCGCGCACCCGTGCCGCCAGGCGCCCCGGGCGGGAAGGGCGGGCGGGCTCGGCCGCGAGTGCGAGGCCGCAGAGCCAGGCGGCTGCGACGAGCGGGAACGCGGCGGCGCCCGAGTCGACCAGCAGGGTCGACGCGGCGAGCAGCGCCCCGAAGAGCGCTCCGCCCCACGGCCCGCGGCGGCGGAACGCGCCGACGGCCGCTGCGGCCGCGGCCAGGGCCAGCATCTCCAGGAACAACGGGCCGGCCTCGGCGATTCCGTGCAGGAGCTGGCCGGCCGCGCCGAACGGCCCGCCCAGGCCGGCGAGGGAGAGGTCGGGCGCATCGCCGCCGACGATCGGCAGGGCGTGTCCTGCGAGCGACGCGACGACCGCGGCGGCGAGGACCGCCGCGGCCGCCTGAGCGGCTCTTCGCGCGGCATCCCCGACGGGGAGCACGACCAGCGGTATCAGCGCGAGCAGGCCGAGCGGGGCGAGCAGCGGGCCGGCGACGAACAGGAGGGCCGTCCTCGGCCGCGGCCAGAACAGCGCCAGCCACCCGGCGGCGAGCACGGAGTAGACGATCGCGAGCCCGAGCGAGATGTTCCCGAGCGGCAGGATCGGGACGGCGAGGGCGAACGCCAGGCCGAGCCGCGGTGTCGCGAACGTGAGGACGGCGGCCAGCGCTGCGAGCCCGAACGGCCAGAACGCCGGAAAGAACGCGAGCGTGGAGGAGACCCAGCCCGCGAAGAGCGCGGCAAGGACGGCGGGTGCGAGCTTCGGGATGAACGGCGGAAGCGCGGGCAGCGGGCGCACCGCGAAGCGCGTGCGCGTCACGGCGGGCCGCGTCCGACGGGTCGGCGCGCGCCGGAGCGCCGCGGCGAGCTCGGCCGCCGCCGGTCGCTTGGCCGGGTCGATCGCGAGGGCGGAGTCGACGAGCCGGACGAGCGGCTTGGCCAGGTCCGGCCGGGCGGAGCCGAGCGACGGAGCTCCACGCCCGATCCGCTTCGCCAGCTCGAGGAAGGCGCCCTGTCCGAACGGGTGGCGCGCAGCGAGCGCCTCCCAGAGCAGGACACCGGTCGACCACACGTCGGTGGCCGCGTCCGCGGGGTCGCCCGCGAGCCGTTCCGGCGAGATGTACGCGAGCGTTCCCGGCACGTCACCCGCGGCCGTGAGGGTCTCCTCCTCGCGGACGAGTGCCAGGCCGAAGTCGAGGATGCGTACCGAGACGTCCGGGCCGTCGGCGAGCAGCACGTTGGCCGGCTTGATGTCGCGGTGGACGATGCCGCGTGCGTGCGCATGCGCGAGGCCCTCGAGAATCTGGGCTGCCGCCTCGACGGCGGCGGCGTCATCGAGCTCGCCGCGTTCGAGCGCATGACGGAGCGTGCGACCGGGAACGTACTCGTACGCGATGTAGACGTGTCCCTCGTCGCGCGCGAGTGCGTAGGCACGGAGACAAGCCGGATGCTCGAGCTGGGCCGCGGAGGTCGCTTCCCGCTCGGCGCGCGGTCCGGCGGTTCCTGCCCGGGCGACGATCTTGAGTGCGACCTCGCGATCCTTCCTCGTGTCGAAGGCGTGCCAGACCGATCCCATCCCACCGCTGCCGAGCGGCCTGAGCGGCCGGTACCGGTCGAGGACGAGGGTCGGCGCAGCAGCGTGAGTCGAGGGCTCGCCCATCCCTGTGACACGTTTTCCGCGGGCCGCCGAAGTCCTTTGGGCGCCGAGGAATGGGCTACAGTGCGCCGAATTCCGCTGCAACGCGCGTGGTGAGCGAGTACGACGCCCTGTGAGCCGGAACGACACGCAATGAGCGAGCACGACACCGACCTCGACTTCGACTTCTTCGACGACGACGAGTCGCCGCCGAGCCGTCCTGCGGAAGAGGAGACGCAGGTCAGCCGCGAGCCGTCGGCCGAACGGCGCGGCGGCCGGCGACCACCGGGGAGCCGCCCGCCTGTCGGGATGACGCCGCTTCTCCGACTGGCCGGCCTGATCGCCTTCGCGATCCTGATCGTCGTGCTGCTCGTGTTCTGGATCTCGAGCTGCCAGGACGCCGGCAAGAAGAGCTCGTACAAGAACTACTACGACAAGGTCGGCGTGGTCGCGAACGACTCGGCACAGGTCGGCCGCGAGCTCAACGACGCGCTGACCACGCAAGGGATCAAGTTCAGCGAGGTCGAGCAGAAGCTGAACGGCCTCGCCCAGCGCGAGCAGCAGAACGTCGCCGCCCTGCGGTCGATCCATCCCCCCGGGCCGCTGCGGGTCCAGCAACAGGCCGCGCTCGAGTCCCTCCAGTTCCGGGTCAGCGGGCTGCGCGGGCTCGCCGACGGGTTCACGCAGTCGGCCCGCTCGCCGAAGAACGTGACCTCGAACGCGCTCAAGCTCCTCCAGCCTCCGGCTTCGCGCCTCGTGACCAGCGACGTCGTCTGGAGCGACCTCTTCCAGGCGCCGGCGCAGGGGAACGGCGGCGTGCTCGAACGCGAAGGGATCACCGGCGTCGCCGTCCCCGGCTCGAAGTTCATCCCCAGCCCGGACTACGCGAGCAGCAGCTACTGGGAGGCGATCCTGCAGCGGCTCCAGGGCGCCGCCACCACCGGCGGCAGCACGAGCGGCGGCCTGCACGGCACCGGGATCGTCAAGACGGCCGCCCTGCCCGCCAACCAGGAGCTGTCGGAGACCACGGAGAACACGGTCACCGCGACCACCGATCTCGGTTTTGCGGTCACGGTCGAGGACACCGGCGACTCGCAGGAGGTACAGATCAAGGTGACGCTGACGATCCAGCAGTCGCCGACGCCGATCGTCCAGACGAAGACGATCGACCTGATCAACCCGGGCGAGCAGAAGCAGGTCGTGTTCCGCAACCTCGGGCAGGTGCAGTTCGCGACCAAGACGACGGTGAAGGTCGACGTCGCACCGGTTCCGCAGGAGAAGAACACCGACAACAACTCCAAGGCGTACCCGGTGATCTTCTCGCTGGGCTAGATGGGACTGGCGGAGTGGATCGCGATCGCGGCCGTCGTGGTCGCCGTCGCTGCAGTCGCGCTCGCGGCGGTCGCCTTCTCGAAGGTGACCGCGGTGCGGCGCTCCCAGGACGTCCTGCTCGGTGGGAACGCCAAGGCGGACGTGGTCGAGTTTGCGGTCTCCCTCCAGGCGCGCATCGACGACCTGCACCGCGCGGTCGACGAGGTCGCCGCCGCCCTTGCGCGCGTCGACCGCCGCGTCGACGGCGCGCTGTCCCGCTCTGCGCTGATCCGCTACGACGCCTACGAGGACACCGGCGGCCACCAGTCGGCCTCGATGGCGCTCCTCGACTCCGCGCGATCGGGGATCGTCCTGACCGCGATCCAGGGCCGCGACTACGCGCGCGTCTACGTGAAGCAGCTCGACCGGGGTCGCACGCCGATCGCGCTGTCGCCGGAGGAGCAGCAGGCGGTCGAACGCGCGATGGCCGCTGACTGAACAGCCTCGCCCCGCGATCGTTGGGCTACATTTTCGGCGAGTTGGGACAGGTACTCGTCCTGAACGCGAGTTACGAACCGCTGAACGTGTGCTCGGTTCGGCGGGCGCACGTGCTCGTGTTCAAGGGGAAGGCGGAGGTGCTGGAGGAGCACGGCACGCCGCTTCGGTCGGCCACTGACACCTTCGCGCGCCCGCACGTGATCAGGCTCGTCCAGTTCGTCCGGGTGCCCCGGGCGGCGCAGCGCAAGATCTCGCGCCGTGCGCTGTTCGCCCGCGACGGCTGGAGCTGCGTGTACTGCGGGACGAGCGGCGGCCGGCTGACCCTCGACCACGTCGTCCCCCGGAGCCGGGGGGGTGGATCGGTCTGGGAGAACGTGGTCACCGCCTGCGCGCCCTGCAACCTGCGCAAGGGCGACCGCCTGCCGGAGGAGGTCTCGATGACGCTGCGCCGTCCGCCACGCGTACCGGCGCCGGCGCTCTTCATCACGCTTGCCACGCCGGCGGGCCTGCCGACCACCTGGAAGCGCTACCTCCCGGGCTCGGCCGCGGCCGCCTGAGCGGCCGCACCCCGCGCGCGAACCCGCGGAGCGCCGAACCGCGCCGCGCACCCCTGTGGACAAACTGTTCCACTCTTGTTTCACCCCGGTCTCAGAGACTGGGTGTGAAACGCCACGAGCTCGGGCACGGCCCGATGTGACACGGCGTCCGGTCGGCGGCGTATGAACTCCGCATGAAGTCGCTGGCCGTCGTCGGGGCCGTTCTGGCCGTTCTCGTCGCCGGGGCCACCCGCGCCGGCGGCGCGCCGTCGGCGGCGCCCCAGCACTCGATCGTCGTCGCGGGGCTGGGCACCGTCTCGGCCCGGCCCGACCGGGCGCAGCTCTCCTTCGGGGTGTCCTCCGACGCCAAGAGCGCCTCCGCCGCACTGCGGGCCAACGGGGCCGAGATGACGAAGGTGATCGCCGCCCTGAAGGCGCAGGGAATCGCCGCCGCAGACCTCAGGACCGATCTGGTCTCGCTCTCTCCGCGCTACTCGCAGAACGGCGAGACGGTCGTCGGCTACACGGTGACGAACTCCGTCTCGGCGACGGTGCGCAACCTCGCGAAGATCGGCGCGATCATCGACGCGGCCGTCGGCGCCGGCGCCAACCAGGTCTCGGGTCCCAACCTCGTCCGCTCGTCCGCGACCGCGCTCTACCGGGTGGCCCTGCGGGCGGCGATCGCCGACGCCAGGGGCAAGGCCCGGACGATCGCGGCGGCTTCGGGCCTCCACATCCGGCGGATCACCGACGTCTCGGAGAGCAGCGCCGCGCCCTCGCCGATGCCGTTGACGGCGAAGGCGAGCGCGGACGCGTCGACCCCGGTGGAAACCGGCAGCGCGCTGGTCGAGGCGACCGTCACGGTCACCTTCGCCGTCGCCTAGACCGGCAACGACGTCGTCTCGACCCGCCCCGGTCGGGACGACTCGAACGCTGCGATCTCGTCCTCGTGCTCGAGTGTCCGGCCGATGTCGTCGAGCCCGTTCAGGATCATCTGCCGGCGGAACGGGTCGAACTCGAACACGACCGGCTCGCTGCCCGGGCCCGTGATCGTCAGCGCCTCGAGGTCGACGGTCAGCTCCGTGGCCGCCATCAGGCGCCGGACCTCCTGCTCGGGCAGCGTGATGGTGACGAGCCCGACCTGCGACGCGTTCGACGCGAAGATGTCGCCGAAGGACGGCGCGACGATCACCTCGAAGCCGTAGTCCTGGAGCGCCCAGGCGGCGTGCTCCCGCGACGAGCCGCAGCCGAAGTTCCGTCCCGCGATCAGGATCGTCGCCCCGGCGTAGTCGGGCCTGTTCAGCTCGAACCCAGGGTCCCGACGCCAGTCGTGGAACAGGAACTCGCCGTAGCCGGTGCGCTCGATCCGCTTGAGGAACTGCTTCGGAATGATCTGGTCGGTGTCGACGTCGGCACGGTCGAGCACCGCGACCCGGCCGGTCGTTCCCCGGAAGGCCTTCACGCGGCCGCCACCTCTCGGACGTCCGCGAGTCGCCCCGTCAGCGCTGCCGCGGCCGCCGTCGCCGGGCTGACCAGATGGGTACGGCCTCCGCGTCCCTGTCGTCCCTCGAAGTTCCGGTTCGACGTGGACGCACAGCGTTCCCCAGGGGCGAGCACGTCGGGGTTCATGCCGAGGCACATCGAGCAACCTGCCCGCCGCCACTCGAGTCCCGCCCGCTCGAACACGGCGTCGAGACCCTCGTCCTCCGCCTGGCGACGCACTGCCGCGGACCCGGGAACGACCATCGCCCGGACGGACGGATGCACCCGGCGACCGTCGACGATGGCGGCCACGAGACGGAGGTCCTCGATGCGTGCGTTCGTGCAGGAGCCGATGAAGACCCGGTCGACCCCGATCTCGGCGATCGGGGTTCCGGGCTCGAGCGCCATGTAGGCGAGCGCCCGTTCTGCTGCTGCCCGGTCGGCCGGGTCCGCGAACGCCGCCGGGTCCGGGACCGCCCCGTCGACCGGCGCGACCATCGCAGGGTTCGTCCCCCAGGTCACCTGGGGCGCGAGGGAACCGGCGTCGACCTCGACCTCGCGGTCGAAGGCGGCATCGGCATCGGACGGCAGCCGACGCCAGTCGTCGAGCGCCTGCTCCCACGCCTTTCCCCTGGGCGACCCCGGCCTACCCTCGAGGTAGGCGAAGGTCGTGTCGTCCGGCGCGATCATCCCGGCACGCGCGCCGGCTTCGATCGACATGTTGCAGATCGTCATCCGTCCGTCCATCGACAGGCTGCGGACCACCGCCCCGTCGTACTCGATCACGTGCCCGGCTCCCCCCGCGACCCCGATCTGCCCGATCGCGCCGAGAATCGCGTCCTTCGCGGTCACCCCGAGGGGCAGCACGCCGTCGAAATGGACCCGCATGGTCCTGGGACGGCGCTGCGGGAGGGTCTGGGTGGCGAGCACGTGCTCCACCTCCGAGGTACCGATCCCGAACGCGAGCGCTCCGAACGCGCCGTGCGTCGAGGTGTGGCTGTCGCCGCAGACGATCGTCATACCGGGCTGGGTGACGCCGAGCTCCGGGCCGATCACGTGGACGATGCCCTCGCGGCCGCTGCCGGTCGCGTACAGCGGGACGCCGAACTCCTCGCAATTTCGCCGTAGGGCGTCGAGCTGCGCCCGGGCGAGGGGGTCGGTGACCGGCCCGTCCACGGTGGGGACGTTGTGGTCCATGGTCGCCAGCGAACGGTCGGCCCGACGCACGCTGCGCCCGGCGAGGCGCAGCCCGTCGAACGCCTGCGGCGAGGTCACCTCGTGGATCAGGTGCAGGTCGACGTAGAGCAGGGCCGGCCCGTCGGGCTCCTCGCGGACGACGTGGGCGTCCCACACCCGCTCGAACAGAGTCGAAGCCACGCTCAGACGTCTCCGCCGCGCGCGGGATAGGAGCCGAACACCTTCAGGCGGCGGGTCCGCGACCGGATCTCGGCCAGGGCCGCCCGGATCGGCGGGTCGAGCGGGTGGCCGGCGAGCACCGCGTGGAAGCAGTAGCGCCACGGGGTGTCGGGGATGGGCCGGGAGACGAGCTGGACGAGATCGATTCCGTGCAACGAGAACGGCGCGATCGCGTGGTGGAGCGCACCGGGCCGGTGATCGGTTACGAACGAGAACGCCGTCCGCCAGTCCTGGCCCGCGGAGTCGAGCCGCGTGTGCGTCGCCACCGAGACGAACCTGGTGTACGTCTCCGCGTGGTCGCCGACGTCCTCGGCGATCACGCTCAGGCCGTAGACCGCGGCCGCCCGCTCGCCGGCGATCGCCGCCTCCTCGGGATTGCCGCGCTCGGCGACCTCGGCCGCCGCCTCTGCCGTCGACCCGGTCGCGATAGCCGTCGCCCACGGCATGGTCGCCAGCAGCCGCCGGCACTGGTCGAGCGCGGCCGGATGCGAGCGGACGACCTTGATCCGCTCGAGCGGCGCCCGCTCGATGCCCAGCAGCAGGTGGCGAACCCGGAGGACGATCTCGCCCCCGATCGCGAGCGGTGACGTCTGGAGGAGGTCGTGGGTCTCGGCGATCGGCCCGGCGAGGGTGCTCTCGATCGGAAGCACCCCGAACTGGACCTCACCCGCCACCGTCGCCTCGGCGACGGCCGTGAAGCTCGGGAGCGCGAGCACCCGCGAAGGCGGCGCGAACAGCCGCTCGCACGCGGTGGCCGCGTGGGCGCCGTCGCGGCCCGGATAGGCGACGGTGACGCTCACCAGCGGCGGAGGCTGACGGCGATCGGCAGCTCACACCGGGCGCAGACGCGCTGGGCGGCGCCATGGCGCTCCGCCCGCTCGACGGCCAGGGGAATCGCGCAGCCGCAGTAGAAGGACGCCGGCGCTGCCGGGGGAGCGGAAACGGAGGTGGGTTGGATGGTCGAGTCGGTGCTCATGTTGCCGCCCTTTCTGGGACCGGGAACGAGAACGGGACTCCGCCGGTGGATTGGCTAGCCGACGAGGGCGGAAAAGGACGCCGGCTAGCGCGTAAAGGCGCGCGCGCCGAGATTCGCGAGAAGGAGGATCGACCGAAGTTCGCGGGCGCGCTGCATCGGAGCATCAAGAGTACGAGCGGACCGCTGGTCCGTCAACGCCCGAGCTCGTCGAGCACTGCGGCAACCGCGTCCGCGGTGGTCGCCGTGCCCCCGAGGTCCGGCGTGGGTGCGCGCTCCAGCGCCCTGTCCACGGCGGCTTCGAGGCGGCGCGCCTCGTCGGGCCGGTCGAGCCCGTGCTCGAGCATCAGCGCCGCCGAGCGCAGCATCGCCGCCGGGTTGGCGATTCCGCTGCCGGCGATGTCGGGGGCCGAGCCGTGCACCGGCTCGAAGATTCCCGGACCGCCGTCGCCGAGGCTCGCGGACGCGGCCACGCCGAGCCCGCCGGTGAGCGCGCTCGCCTCGTCCGAGAGGATGTCCCCGAAGGTGTTCTCGGTGAGGATGACGTCGAAGCGCTCCGGCGCCGTGACGAGGTGCATGGCCGCCGCGTCGACGAGCACGTGCTCCAGCTCCACGTCGGGATAGCCGGCGGCGACCTCGGTGACGACCCGGCGCCACATCCGCGACGTCTCCAGGACGTTCGCCTTGTCGACGGAGGTCACCTGCCGCCGTCGGCCGCGGGCGATCGCGAACGCGCGGTGCGCGATGCGCTCGACCTGGCGCGGGTGGTACTCCAGCGTGTCGAACACCGTCCCGTCCTCGCGGGTGCCCTTCGGCCCGTAGTAGAGGCCGCCGACCAGTTCGCGGACGACCAGTAGGTCGATCTGCCCCTGCCGGGACGGGCGCAGGTTCGCGTAGACGTCGAGAGCCTTTCGCAGCGCGATGAGCGCCTGCTCGGGACGGACGTCGGCCGCGTCGAAGCGAGGCAGGCCGACCGCACCGAGCAACACTGCGTCGGCCTTGCGACAGGCGCCGAGGGTCTCGTCCGGAAACGGCGTGCCGGTGGCGAGGATCGCCGCTCCGCCGAAGAGGTGTTCCTCCAGCTCGAGGTCGGGGGCGAGCACGGTCAGTACCTCCCGCGCCGCTGCGGTCACCTCCACCCCGATCCCGTCGCCGGGCAGACAGACGATCTTCACGCTGGAATCTGCGTCAGGGACAGGACCGATCCTGTCTCCAACACTTTCCCACGAACGCGCGCGAGGCGCTCCGACAGCGCGACCACGTCGCCGACGACGATCAGCGCCGGCGGCCGAAGGCCCTCCGCCGCGTCGGCGACGGTGGCAATCGTGGCCGTCACCGACTCCTGGTCCGCAGTCGTGCCGGCCGAGATCACCGCTGCGGGCGTGTCTGCGTCCAGGCCATGCTCGACCAGACCGTCTGCGATCTCCCCCAGCCGCGCCAGCCCCATGAACAGGACGAGCGTGCCTCCGGCCCGGGCGAGAGCCGCGAAGTCGAGCGGTCCCTGGCCGTTCGCGATCGTCACGTGCGAGGAGACGCCGCGGTGGGTGACCGGGATCCCTGCGGCTGCCGGGACCGCGGTCAGCGACGAGACGCCGGGAACGACCTCGAAGGGGATGCCCGCCTCGGCCAGCGCCAGGGCCTCCTCGCCTCCGCGGCCGAAGACGAACGGGTCGCCGCCCTTGAGGCGGACGACGTCGAGGCCGCGGCGCCCGTAGAGCACGAGCAGGCGGCTGATCTCGCCCTGGTCCAGGTGCTCCCGGTCGATCCTGATCGCGTCCGCAGGCGCCTCCTCGATGAGCTCATCGCACACGAGCCGGTCGTGGACGAGGACGTCGCAGGTCCGGATCAGGTCGAGTCCCCGCGCGGTGATCAGGCCCGGGTCGCCGGGCCCCGCGCCGACGAGATGGACCGTCACCGCAGCGACTCCTCCACTCGCGCCTCGAAGTAGTCGCGCCGGTCGGCGTAGGTGGGGTAATGGCGCCGGGCCCAGGGCCGCAAGGCGCGCAGGCGCCGGGCAAGGTCGACGTGCTCTTCGCCGATGCGCGCGCCGAGCTCGTCGCGGAGCCGCTTCGCCAGCGCGGGCGAGGCGCCTCCCGTCGAGACCGCCAGCGCGATCGGGTCGCGCCGGTAGACGGCGGGCAGGATGAAGCTGCAGAGGTCGGCCGTGTCGACGACGTTGGCGAGCATCGACCGCGCCTCGGCGTCCCGGAAGACGCGTCGGTTGACCGACCGGACGGGCGTCGCCGCGACGACGAGGACGTTCCCCTCGAGGTCGGCGTTCTCGTACCGCTTGCGCCGCCAGCGGACCGGCAGGCGCTCGAGCTCAGGCTCGATCTGCGGCGCGACGACGGTGACGACCGCTCCGCAGTCGAGCAGGCCCTTCGCCTTCTCCAGGCCGACCTTCCCGCCGCCGACGACGAGGCAGCGCCGGCCGTCCAGATCGAGGCATGCGAAGTAGTAGCGCTTCTCGTCGGTCATGTGTTGACGCTCGCCACCCGTGCCCCCTGGCGGTCGAGCCGTAGGGAAACCTCGAGCTCGCCGGCGGCGAGTGACAGCGCGAACGCGCCCGGCCCGACGGCGGTCAGCTCGACGGAGCCGAGCTCCCGGCCCTCGAGCGCCCGCAGCGCCGCGGTCACCTCCCGGGCGCTCTCGGTGAGCTCGGCGCCGCGCGGGAGCCGTCGGTATAGCGACAACGCCGCCTGCTCGCCGCCGGGTCCGTAGTGCGCCCGGATGCGCCCGCTCTGGAGGCCGAGCTCGAGCAGCTCCTCGAGCGCCGCCGCGTCGTCGCCTTCGACCTCGCCGTCGCCGATCGCGGCGATCAGCCCGGCAAGGCGCCCGCGGTACTCCTCGCTCGAGGCGAGTGCGCGGACAGCCTGCGCCTCGGCGAGCGCTACCTCCTGCGCCTGCTCGGAGAGCCGGATCGGGCTACTCATCGTCCTCGCCGAGCAACGCGCGCAGCTCGTGCTCGAGCCCTCCGGTCTCGACCGCGCAGTGGATGCCGCACTCCTTCGGTGCGTTCTGCTCCCACCACCAGCGGCCGTCGCGGCCCTGCTCGCCTGGAGCGAGCGCGCGCGTGCAGGGCGCGCAGCCGATCGAGGTGTAGCCGCGGTCGTAGAGCGGGTGGTAGGGGACGTCGCGCTCGCGCACGTAATCCCAGACCTCTTCCTCGGTCCACTCCGCAAGCGGGTTGAGCTTGACGATCCCGCCGTGGTCATGGTCGATCTCGACCTTCCGGATGTCCGTCCGGCTCGCCCACTGGTCGCGACGGAGGCCAGTGATCCAGGCGTCGAGGGTGGCCAGATGGCGGACGAGCGGCTGCACCTTGCGCACGTTGCAGCAGAGCAGCCGGTGCTCGACCTGTCGGTAGAAGAGATTCGGGCCGTGCCGGCCGACCATCGCCTGGAGCTGCCGCGTGTTCGGCGAGAGCAGGTCGAGTTCCATGCCGGGGTAGCGGTCGCGCAGCTGCTCGACCAGCTCGTAGGTCTCGGAGGGCAGCCGCCCGGTGTCGACGCTGAACACGCTGACGCTCGGGTCGAGCTCGTACGCCATGTCCAGCAGCGCGACCCCGTCGACCTGGAAGGCGGTGGAGAGCGCGATCCGCGGCGAGAAGCGCTCCAGCGCCCACTCGAGCAGTTCCTGCGGCTCGCGACCCTCGAACTCGATCGAGAGCTCGCCGGCCTCGAGGTCGTCGATCAGGTCGATCATGCCGCCTCGGCCTCCTTCTCTCGTGCGCGGGCCGGCTCGCGGCCGACCAGCGCCCCGAGTTCGTCGTCGCTCGTTCGGTCGCAGAACGCCCGAAAGTCCTCCGCGCCGTCGCGCGCGGCCAGCCAACCGCCGACGAGGCGTTCCACCATCTCGTCGAGCTCCTCGGTCGGCACGCGCCGGAACACCGGGCGAGCGATCGCCGCACGCGGGCCGAGCCCGCCGCGCAGGAAGACGTCGTAGGCCTGGCGGCGCCTGCCGGCCTCGTCGCGAAGCGTCGTGCCCTGGAAGCCGAGATCGCCTACCCAGTGGTGGGCGCAGGCGTGCGGGCAGCCGTCCAGGTGGAGGCGCAGACCGGCCAGGTCGTCGCCGAAGCGGTTCTCCAGACGCTGCACGAGCCGGTCGAGCCGAGGCTTGGTCTCGGTCACCGAGAAGTTGCAGTGTGGCTCGCCGGTGCAGGCGATCGACGACGCTCGCACGCTGTTGACGTCCAGCGGGAAGCCGATCTCGGCGAGCCGCGCGACGGTCTCGTCGACCCGCGCGTCGGGAACGTTCGTGAGGACGAAGTTCTGCTGGCGCGTGACGCGGACGTCGCCCCCGAGGTCGTCGGCCAGGTCGGAGACGGCGATCAGCCGCTCGCCGGTGACGAGCCCGAGGTGGACGGGCACGCCCACGTAGGACATTCCGCTCTGCCGTTGCGGATGGACGCCGACGTGGTCCGAGAGCTCGCCGGGAGGCGGAAGCTCGTACCGCGGAAGCGTCCGCCCCAGCCGCCGTTCGACCTCCTCGCGGATCCCGTCCGGGCCGTAGTCGTCGACCATGAACTTCATCCGCGCCTTCACCCGGGAGACCCGGTAGCGCAGGTCTTCCTTCCAGGCGTCGAGCAGCGCGCGCAGCACCTCGACCGTCTCTTCTCTGGGGACGAAGACGCCCAGGTCGCGCGCGATCCGGGGCACCGAGGAGAGCCCGCCGCCGACGAGGACGCCGAAGCCCTCGACCCCCTCGTGGATCGCGCCGACCAGGGCGATGCAGTTGATCTCGGGCGCGTTGCAGCGGTGGGCGCAGGCGGCGATCGTGATCTTGTGCTTTCGCGGCAGGTTCGAGTACTCGGGGTTGCCGTAGAAGAACGCCGCCGCCTCGTCGACGACCGGCTGGGCGTCGAACAGCTCGTCGGCCCCCAGGCCGGCGACGGAGCAGCCGGTGATGTTGCGAATCGCGTCGCCGCAGCCGCCCGCCGAGGTGAGCCCCGCGGCGTGCAGCCGGTCGAACACCTCCGGCAGCGCTCCGAGCTCCAGCCAGTGCAGCTGGACGTTCTGGCGCGTGGAGAGCTCGCCCTCCCCGCGGCCGAAGTCGTTCGAGATCTCGCCGATCGCCCGCAGTCCCGCCGGCGAGACGTGTCCGCCGGGCAGCTTGATCCGGAGCATGAAGGTGCCGACCTTCGGCTTGTCGTGGTACAGCCCCCACCACTTGAGCCGCACCAGATCCTCCTCGGGCACCTGTTCGTAACCCGCGGCGATCAGTGCCGGCAGCTCGTCGAGGATCCCCAGCGGGCTCTTGTCGCGCTTGAGCCGCTCGACCGGGTTGCGCTTGTAGACCAGCTCCCAGTCGGGCGGGGGAGCGGGAGTCCGGGTGCGCGGCGAGGCGGCCACCCGGGGACCCTAGCGAGACAGCTTCAGAAAGTAAAGTGGCTTTCGGAACGGAAGTCTTGCGTGTTCAGGCCGCTGCGAGCCGGTCGAGCACCGCGTCGGCGTCGGCGGCGATGCGCACGGGCTTCAGGCGGTCGGCCACCGGCCCGGGCGTCTTCAGCCCGTCGCCGGTGACGAGCAGGACGATGCGGTCGTCCGGTCCGGCATCGCCGGCGGCAACCGCCTCGCGGAGCGCACCGAGCGTGACGCCGGCCGCCGTCTCGCCGAAGACGCCCGCCGTCTCGGCGAGCAGCGCCATCTCCTCGCCGACCGCCTCCTCGGCAACGGCGTGGATTGCGCCGCCGGAGGCGGTCGCAGTCGCGACGGCGAGGTCTCCGTCGGCGGGGCTGCCGATCGCCAGCGACCGCGCCACCGTGTCGGGACGGACCGGCTTCACCGGCGCGTCCGCCGCGAAGGCCGTCGCGACCGGTGCGCAGCCCTCCGCCTGTCCGCCGACGAGCCTCGGTGCCTCGCCCTCGACCAGCCCGAGCTCGAGCAGGTCGGAGAAGCCCTGGTGGAGCTTGGTGTACAGCGACCCGGAGGCGATCGGCGCGACGACGATGTCGGGCAGCTCCCAGCCGAGCTGCTCGGCGATCTCGTACGCGAGAGTCTTCGAGCCTTCCGCGTAGTAGCTCCGCAGCCCGACGTTGACGAACGCCCACGGCAGCTCGAACGACAGCTCGATCGTCAGCCGGCTGCAGTCGTCGTAGGTGCCGTCGACCGTGTACAGCGTCGCGCCGTAGACGGCGGTCGGGGTCAGCTTCTCCGGCTCGAGGTCGGCGGGGCAGAAGACAGCCGCCTCGAGTCCCTCCGCGGCCGCGCGCGCGGCGACGGCGTTAGCGAGGTTGCCGGTCGAGGAGCAGGCCAGCGTCGTGAGGCCGAGCTCCTGCGCCTTGGCTGAGGCGACCGCCACCACCCGGTCCTTGAACGAGTGCGTCGGGTTGGCGGTGTCGAGCTTGAGGTACAGCTCGCCGAGGCCCAGTGCCTCGGCCAGTCGAGGCGCGCGCACGAGCGGTGTCAGGCCGGGCGCGAGCCGCTGCTCGGCCGGCGGCTCCACGGGCAGGAGCGGCGCGTAGCGCCAGAGCGACGGCGGGCCGGCGGCGATCGAATCGCGGCTCACCGTCCGGGCCAGCTCGCCGCGGTCGTAGACCGGGTCGAGCGGCCCCCAGCAGCGCGAGCAGATGCCGACCGCCTCGAGGGCGTGGTCGGTTTCGCAGTTGCGACAGCGAAGTGCGGTGGCGGACAACGGATTCTCCTTCCTCTTTCGCTCGACATCCTCCGAGCCTTGCGGCTCGCCGGGCTTGGCACCTTGCTCCGCGTGTGCGGTCGACACAGCGGGGGCAGGTTGCCGAGGCGTCACAGGGCCGGTTCCCTCAGCCTCTCTCGATGTGAGCGGGGATCGCCCGCCCGCGGGACCGACTATACATACAAAAGTGCCGATTCGCGATGACGTCGAACGCGAAGCCCGCGCGGCGAGTACGGCGGCAGCAAGTCTGACCGACGAGGCCGTCGCCGCCGCGCTGGTGGCCGCGGCCGCGATGTTGCGCGAACGCCGCGGCGAGGTGCTCGCCGCCAACGATGCCGACGTCGAAGCCGCAACGGGCCGGCTCGACGAAGGCACGATCGACCGGCTGCGGCTGGACGACGGACGGGTGGCCGTCCTCGAGCGCCAGCTTCTGGCGACGGCGGCTCTCGACCCGCTCGAGCGCGAGGTCGGCAGCCGGACGCTCGCCAACGGCCTGGTCGTCTCGGAGCGGCGGATCCCGATCGGCGTGGTCGGCGCGAACTTCGAGGCGCGGCCGAACGTCGCGCTGGACGTCGCCGGCCAGCTGCTGAAGAGCCTGAACGCCGTCGTGCTCCGAACCGGCGCCGCCGCCCTCCGCACCGTCACCGTGCTCGTCGACGACGTGGTGCGCCCCGCGCTCGAGGAAGCGGGCCTTCCGCCCGAGGCGGTCGGCCTGGTGCGGCACGCGGATCGTGAGGGTGCGCGCGTGCTCGTCTCCATGCCCTCCCTCGTCCCGCTCGTGATCCTGCGAGGAAGCGGCCCGAGCACCGCCGAGCTGGTCCAGCTGGCGGCTCAGAACGATGTCCGGACGCTCGCCCACGCCGAGGGCGGTGGTGTCCTCTACGTTCACGCCGCCGCAGACCTCGGCAAGGCGCTCGCCCTCGCCGAGGCGAGCCTCGACCGACTCGGCGTGTGCAACCGTCTCAACCTCGCGCTGGTCGACCGTGGGGCAGAGCAGCTGATCATGGCGCTTCTCGCCTTGTTCGCCGACCAGGACCTGGATGTGCGAGGCGACGTTCCCGGCGGCGAGCCGCTGGACCGGCCGATCGGTTACGAGTGGGCCGGTGACCCCGAGCGCGTCGCGACCGTCACGGTCGCCCTGGTCGACGGGATCGACGAGGCGCTGGCGATCGCCAACGCGGAGACCTCCGGGCTGGCCGCCGGCATCGTCACGGAGGACGCCGCCGCCGCCGATCGCTTCATGACCGGCTATCGGGGCACCGCCGTCTTCTGGCACGCGCCGACCCGGTTCACGGATGGGTTCGAGCTCACCGGCTCGCCCGAGACCGGGATCAACGTCGACCGCGTTCCAGGTCCACGCGGACCGGTCACCTACCGCGACCTGTGGCTGCGGCAGTACCGCGTCATCGGGGACGGTAGACAGACCCGGTGACGGTCGTCGTCAAGTTCGGTTCGAGCCTGGTCGTCGGTCGGGGCGGGCACGTCCGGCGGGGAGTGTTGAGCGCGCGCGGCCGCGAGATCAGGCGCATGGTACGGCGAGGCCAGCCGGTGTGCATCGTCTCGTCGGGTGCGATCGCCCTCGGTCTGCCCCGCCTGGGTCTCGACCGCCGGCCGCGGAGCATCAGCCGTCTCCAGGCCGCATCCGCTCTCGGCCAGGCCCGGCTTCAGGCGGCCTGGGACCAGGCGCTCGCTCCTCTGCACGCCGCGCAGGTCCTGCTCACTGCAGGCGACATCGGTGACCGCACGACCTACGTCAACGCGCGGGGAGCGCTGGACGAGCTGCTCGGGCTGGGCGCCGTGCCGGTCGTGAACGAGAACGACGCGACCGCGACGGACGAGATCACCTTCGGGGACAACGATGCTCTCGCCGCCCAGGTCGCGGTTCTGCTGCGTGCACGTCTGTTGGTGCTGCTCACCGAGGTGGCGGGTGTCTACTCGCGCGCGCCCGGAACGCCGGGCGCGGTGCTGCTCGAGGAGGGCAGTCGCGCCGGTGAGGCCGTGCTCGGCGCGGCCAGCCCGCTCGGGCGCGGTGGGATGCGCAGCAAGGTTCTCGCCGCCGAGCTGGCCGCCGCTGCCGGAATCCCGACCGTGATCGCCGGTGGGACGGGCGACTCGGTGCTGGAGCCGATCGTCGCCGGCGAGCCGCGCGGGACCAGATTCGCGGCCGCAGAGCGAAACGAGCCGGCCTTCAAGCTCTGGCTGCGTTTCGGCAAGCCGGTCCGCGGACGCATAGTCGTGGACTCCGGGGCCCGCCGGGCGCTGGTCGACGACGGCGCCAGCCTCCTCGCGGTCGGCGTCCTCGCCTGCGAAGGTACGTTCGAGGCCGGCGACGCCGTCGATCTGGCCGGTCCGGACGGCTCCGCGTTCGCTCGGGGGATCGCGTCCGTCCCGGCCACCGCGCTCGACGAACGTCCGCGCGGCGTCGAGGTCGTCCACCGTGACCGTCTGGTGGTGCTCTAGTGTCTCCGCCCGAGCTGCGCCGGGTCGGCGCCTTGCCGCCGTACGTCTTCGCGGCGATCAACGAGCTGAAGCTCGAGCTGCGCCGCGCCGGCGAGGATGTCGTCGACCTCGGCTTCGGCAACCCCGACCTGCCGTCCCCGGCGGTCGCGGTGGAGAAGCTGCGCGAGGCTGCGACGAGCCCGCGCAACCATCGCTATTCGGCCAGCCGCGGCATCCCGAATCTCCGGCGGGCAATCTGCGACCTCTACGCGAGACGGTTCGGCCTCGAGCTCGACCCGGACACGCAGGCGCTGACGACGATAGGTGCGAAGGAGGGCCTCGCACACCTGATGTGGGTGCTCGTCCAGCCCGGCGACGCGGCGGTGGTGCCGAGCCCGAGCTACCCGATCCACCTGTTCGCGCCCGTCTTCGCCGGGGCGGTCGTGGAGCGGATCGCGATGGGGCCGGAGGAGGACTTCTTCGGCAACGTCGTCGAGGCTTTCGAGCGTTCGCGTCCGCGGCCGCGCGTGCTCCTGCTGTCGTTCCCGCACAACCCGACGACGGCGGTGGTGGACGCCGGTTTCATGCAGCGGGTCGTCGACTTCGCGCGCGAGCAGGAGCTGTTCGTCGTTCACGACTTCGCCTACGCCGACCTCGCGTTCGACGGCCACGTGCCGCCGTCGATCCTGCAGGCAGACGGGGCGACCGAGGTCGCGGTCGAGCTGTACACGCTGACCAAGTCGTTCTCGATGGCGGGCTGGCGGGTCGGCTTCGTCGTGGGCAACGCGGAGGTCGTCGGTGCGCTCGCCCGGCTGAAGTCGTATCTCGACTACGGCACGTTCCAGCCGATCCAGATCGCCGCGATCGTGGCGATGAACGAGGCGCCTGACTTCCCCCGCGAGGTCTGCGAGGTGTACCGCTCACGGCGCGACGCGCTCTGCGACGGGCTCGCTCGCATCGGCTGGCCCGTGGCGAGGCCCAAGGGGACGATGTTCGTCTGGGCGCCGATCCCGGAGCCGTACCGCGCGCTCGGCTCGCTCGAGTTCGCGGTCAAGCTCGCCCGCGAGGCCCGGGTGGCAGTGAGTCCGGGCATCGGCTTCGGAACGGACGGCGACGGTCATGTCCGCTTCGCGCTGGTCGAGAACGAGCAGCGGATCGGCCAGGCGGTGGCAGGGCTGCGGCGCGCGCTCCCCGAGTTGGGTTAACGCTGCTGGCCCGAGCCGTCCACGACCGGGAGGCCTTCCGCTTACCAGATCGAGTCTTCGGTCTCCGGATCGAAGAAGTGGAGGCGCTCGGCGTCGAGGGCGACCCGGAGCGGCTCGCCGGTCTGGGCGGTGCTGCGCGGGCTGAGCCGGGCGGTGACGATCGTGTCGGTGCCCGCGCCTGCCGCCATCAGGGCGAGCGCGGCGGCGTCGTCGGCGTCGGGGTCTCCGCCGCTCAGGGCTGCTCCTGCCGCCGGCCCGACCGAGCAGGCCTCGAGCGGGAAGTGCGCGATCAGCTCGGCGCCCATCGGCTCGGCCAGCGAGACGTCGACGTCAAGGGTGGACCCGTTCGCGGAGGGAACGAACGTCGCGTCCTCGATGTCCTCGGGGCGGAGGCCGATGGTCACGGGCTTGCCGATGTACCCGCGCAGCCCGGGCCTGGCCGCCAGCACTGTCCCGGGAAGGCGGAGACGCACAGGCCCGAACTCGGCGTAGATGCCGCCGTCCCGCTCGGCCAGCGACGACTGCAGCAGGTTCATCGCCGGCGAGCCGATGAAGCTGGCGACGAACAGGTTGACGGGATGGTCGTAGAGTCGCTGCGGCACGTCGACCTGCTGGAGTCGACCTCTGTGCATGACCGCGACCCGGTCGCCCATCGTCATCGCCTCGGTCTGGTCGTGAGTGACGTAGAGAGTCGTGGTCTGCAGACGCTGGTGCAGCGTTGCGAGGTAGGCGCGCATCTCGACGCGCAGCTTCGCGTCGAGGTTCGACAGCGGCTCGTCCATCAGGAAGGCGTCCGGCTCACGCACGATCGCCCGGCCCATCGCAACCCTCTGGCGTTGTCCGCCCGAAAGCTGTCCCGGCTTCCGCTTGAGCAGGTCGTCGATCCCCAGCATGGTCGCCGCCGAGGTGACCCGCGGCTCGATCTCGCGCTTCCTGAGACCGTGGAGCTTGAGTCCGAAGGCCATGTTCTCGTAGACGGTCATGTGCGGGTACAGCGCGTAGCTCTGGAAGACCATGGCGATGTTCCGGTCCATCGGCGGAAAGTCGTTGACCAGCTCGTCGCCGATCCAGACCTCGCCGCTCGTCGCCTCGTCGAGCCCCGCCGCGATCCGCAGCACGGTCGTCTTCCCGGAGCCGGACGGGCCGACGAGCACCATGAACTCGCCGTCGGCGATCTCGAGGTCCAGCGAGTCGACGGCCTGGGTCCCGCCGGGGAACATCTTCGTCAGCTGTCTGAAGTCGATCCTCGCCATGCTCACCCGCCCCCGTCGGTTGCTGCGATCAGGTCTCTGTACCAGAGCGCGCTCCGCTTCGGTATCCGCCGCTGGGTGGGGAAGTCGACGAAGACGATCCCGAATCGCTTCCCGTACCCGTGCTCCCACTCGAAGTTGTCGAGCAGCGACCAGACGTAGTAGCCGCGGACGTCCACGCCCTGCTCGCGGGCACGCTCGACCGCCTCGATGTGTCCTCGCAGATAGGCGACGCGCCGGTCGTCCTCGACGGCGTCGGCGCCGTTAAGCCGGTCGTCGAACGCGGCGCCGTTCTCGGTGATCAACAGGGGGATCTCGCCGTAGTCGCTTCGCAGCCGGACGAGCAGGTCGGTCAGGTACTCGGGCGCGATCGGCCAGCCCATCGAGGTCTGCTCGAGATCCGGCGGGAGGTCGGCGACGTCCAGCGCCCCGTCGGTGACCGCGGAGGCCCAGTTCGGCCGGTAGAAGTTGACGCCGAGGAAGTCGAGCGGCTGTGCGATCGTCTCCAGGTCGCCGGGCCGAATCGCGTCGAGCGGCCCGAACCGGGAC
>CAWEGI010000014.1:0-411206 GCA_963808815.1 uncultured Actinomycetes bacterium
GTAGTCGAGTCCGGGCGAGCAGTCCGGCAGGCCGCGGGCAGGCGAAGCGCACCCGCGAGAGCCGGGTTTACTTCCTCTTGGCCGCCTGTTGGGCGCGCGCTGCGGAGTTGGCCGCCACCGCGTCGCGGATGAGCTGCTTGAAGGCAGCTTCGTCGATCCACTCCCCTTCGCGGAGGTCGATCGCACGCCGCGTGTTGCCTTCCAGGCTGGAGTTGAAGAGCTTCTTCGGGTCCTCGATCGAGGCCCCGCGAAAGAACGTGAGCTTCACGACCTGCTTGTACGACTCCCCCGTGCAGACGCCGCCGTCATGAGACCAGACCGGGGTTCCGGGGGATTTTTGCTTCTGCCATTTCCATTCCTCTTGGATGTCGGGGTCGGCATCGTGGATGAGCTGCCGGATCCGAGCGAGCGCCTCTCCTCTCCAATCCCCCAGCTCTTCGATCCGCTTGGTGATGTTCGCTGAGTCTGATGCAGGCATGGAGCTCGTCCTCCCTGTCTTATGGCGTCGGGGGTTCGAGCGGCGCAAACAGCGCGACCGTGTTGCCGTCCGGGTCGCGTAGGTATGCGAAACGTTCTCCCCAGAACGCGTCCCAGGGCTCCCTCTTGCCCTCGAAGCCGGCGTCGATGATGCGCTCGTAGGTTGCGTCCACATCGGCGGGATCCGCACAGCGGAAGGCGAGCACGACCCGCTCGCGAACCGGGCTCGGCAGGTCCGGCTCGATCTGCCTGATCACTTCTTCGGTGTCCCACATCAGGCGCAGCCGGCCGGGTACGTGGGCTTCCACGTGCCCCTCGCCGGCATCCGGGACCTCGAGCCCGAGCAGGCCGTAGAACCGCAGCGATGCCGCTAGGTCGGCGGTCGTGATCCCGAACGCCTCGAGCTCGGCCACGGCGAGACGATAACTGCGGTGTGCAGTCCTTTGTTGACCGGTCGAGGCCTCGGAACTCACCTCCGCAAAGCGAATCGAGGAGCCGACGATCGAGGCTTGGTCAATCGCTGAGCGCATCGAGACGGCGGGCGGCCGGCGCGAGCGGTCGGGGATCCTCCAGCACCGGAGCGAACAGGTCACCGTGCCGAGCGATCCGCTCCAGCGCGACGGCCATCCCGAAATCGCTCGGGCGGAGACCGGATCTGAGCTCCTCCCATCGCAACGGTGTGGACACGGGCGCGCCGGGCTTCGGGCGCACCGAGTAGACGGATGCGATCGTCTTCCCCCAGCCGTTCTGGCGGTGATCGACGAGGACGCCGTGCCGCTTCTTCTTCAGCCACTCCGTCGTCACCTTGCCCGGATGGCTCCGCTCGAGCAGCCGCGAGGCGCGCTCGGCGAACGCGTACGTCTGCTCGAACGTCGAACGGCGCGTGATCGGCGCGACGACGTGGATGCCGTCGGCGCCGCTCGTCTTCACGTACCCCGGCAGCTCGACCTCGTCGAGCAGCGCCCGGATCAGGTGCGCGACCTCGATCGCGAGCTCGAAGCCGCCGTCCGGCGGGTCGAGATCGAAGAGGACGAAGCCCGGCCGGTGCGGCTTGTCGACGCGCGAATACCACGCGTTCATGTCGACGCAGTTCATCTGCACCATCCAGAGCACGGCCTCGACCGAATTGAGCAGCGGGAAATCGACGAGCCGGGAATCCCCCTCGCGCGGGAAGGTTCTGAACCGGCGCGTGGGAATCCACACCGGCATCCCCCTCGGCGCCTGCTTCTGGAAGAACACCTCGCCGTTGATCCCGTGCGGGTAGCGCTTCATCGTGAAGGGCCGGTCGCGCAGGTGCGGGACAAGCGTCCGGCCAACCTCGCGGTAGTAGTCGAACACGTCGCCCTTCGTGATCCCGTCCTCCGGAAAGAGGACACGATCCGGGCTCGAGAGATTCACAGTCCTCGTCGTCACGGCCATGTGATGGCTGTACCACGCAAGGCCCCTCGCAACGGCGCCCTGCAGGTGCAGCAGTGGAAGTACATCGTGCCGTTACGGAAGACTCGAACGTCGAGGAGCTCGAGCGTCACGTGGATTTTCCTGTCGGCGAGGCACTTCCCCGACGGCCGAAAATCTAAGGGCGATACCACTTAACGCGTCGTCTATCGCGCTTGCGCTGCGGTCTCGACGCGGATGAACTGGTAGACCAGTGCTCCGGTTGCGGTGCCGAGCACGGGTGCGATCAGGTACAGCCAGAGTGCGTGGAGGTCGCCGGCGACGATGGCGGGGCCGACGGACCGGGCGGGGTTCATCGATGCGCCGGAGATCGGCCCGCCGAACATCGCGTCGAGACCGATCGTTCCGCCGATGGCGATCGCGGCTGCTTCGCCCACCGCGCGGCTGTCCGTGGCGACTGCCATCACCACGAACATGAGGAACCCGCTGAGGATGAACTCCCAGAGGAACGACTGGCTCTGGGATCCCGAGGGCAAGGTTGCCCCGACATGGGCGACGTTGCCCAGTGAACCGCGCAATATCGCGGCCGCCGCGAGTGCGCCGACGAGTTGAGCGATCCAGTAGAAGCCCGCTCGCGGCCAGGGAAAGTGGCGGGTCAGGGCGAACGCGAACGTGACGGCCGGGTTGAAGTGAGCGCCGGAGACGTGGCCGATCGCATAGATCATCGCCATGATCACCAGGCCGAAGGTGATGGCGACGCCGACATGTCCAAGGGCTTGCGTCTTGGCATCGACCATGATTGCTCCCGCCCCGGCAAAGACGAGCGCGAAGGTCCCGAACGCCTCGGCGACGAGGACCCGTGCTAGTTGCCGGCGCGGCACCTCAGCAACAACCGGAGCCCGATTCCGAAAGAGCGACCGGGAGCATAGTCGTAACGGTGTCGGGCTTTGCGGCCTTGACAATGGCGGCGTGCATCCCGTCGGCCACTTGGTTGGTGAAGGTGACCGAGACATCGGTGAACCCCGCCGCCTCCAGACCGGCTTCGTACTCGCCCTTCGCGAGGGCGCCTGCGATGCAGCCCACGTAACTCCCCCGTTCGGCACGCTCTTGCGGTGTCAGCCAGTCTTCTGCGACGACATCAGAGATGCCAATCCGCCCGCCGGGCCTCAGCACCCGAGCCATCTCGGTGAGCACGGCAGGCTTGTCGGTCGAGAGGTTGATCACGCAGTTCGAGATGACGACGTCAACGCTCGATGCCGGTAGCGGGACGTTCTCGATCTCGCCTTTCAGGAAGATCGCGTTTCGCACTCTCGCCTTCGCCGCGTTGCGCTGAGCGAGCGCGAGCATCTCATCGGTCATGTCCAGTCCGTAGGCGAGGCCCGTCGGGCCGACACGCCGAGCCGACAGGATCACGTCGATCCCGCCACCCGAACCGAGGTCGAGGACTGTCTCGCCCTCACGCAGCTCCGCCACCGCCGCCGGGGTGCCACAGCCGAGGCTTGCCCGAGCGGCCGTCTCGGGCAACTCATCTCGTTCCTCGTTGCTGTAGAGCGCCTGGCCGAAATCGTTGGGCGTTCCGCCCCCGCAGCACTCGTCGCCGCAGCAACCATCCGCACGCGAACTGTCCGTGCAGCACGTCGAGCCGCAATCACAGCCACTCCCGTCCTCGACCCGTTGAGCCGCCTCGGCGTATCGCTTGCGGACTTCCTCGCGCAGCGCATCCGCTCCTGCCGTCACCTTCCCTCCTCCAGCTCGGCGATCAAGCGCTGGACGCGCCGATCGATCTCATCGCGGATGCGGCGCACCGTCTCCACGTTCTCGCCGGCCGGGTCCTCCAGCTCCCAGTCCTCGTACCGCTTGCCCGGGTAGATCGGGCAGGCATCGCCGCAGCCCATCGTGATCACGACATCAGCGGCCCGGACGACCTCATCGGTCAGCGGCTTGGGGAACTCCTCGGTCATGTCCACTCCGATCTCGGACATCACCTGGATCACAGCCGGGTTGATCTCATCGCCAGGGGCGCTCCCTGCCGATCGGACGTGGACACGGCCCTCCGACCGGAGCTTCACGAGACCAGCGGCTATCTGAGAGCGACCCGCGTTGTGGACGCAGACGAACAGGACCTCCGGCTGCTCCTTCACGAGCGTCCCTTCTGCCTGGGCGAGCGCTCGCAGTCGCTCACGAGCGAACCGGTGCGCGAGCACCGGTACGTAGACGTTGATTCGAGCACCGCCGAGGAGATCGAGCGACTCGGCGATGTAGCGCGCGATGGTCTCTTCCGAGAAGACACCTTTGAACTCGCCCGCCAAAGCCTCGGCTGCCTGGTTGACGTGATGCTGCGTGACCGGATCGAGAACTTCTGCCATCGTCGCCTCCTGACATCGACCACCATCGATGGCATCTTGCACGAGGACATCGACGCGTGTCAATATGATCTGAGCAATGCAACCCATAGCCACCATCGTCTCCTGCTGCGCTCCCCTGCTTCAAGAACCGCTGGAGGCGCACGAAGCCGATCAACTCGCCGCCGCACTCAGGGTGCTGGCCGACCCGGCACGACTCCGGCTCCTGAGCCTCATCCAGGCCCAGCCCGACTCGGAGGCCTGCGTCTGCCATCTCACAGAGCCGCTCGGCCTGAGCCAGCCGACCGTCAGCCATCACCTGAAGGTTCTGGTCCAAGCCGGACTGCTTGCTCGCGAGCAGCGGGGAAGCTGGGCCTACTACCGGGTCCTCCCCGAGCCGCTGGCGGCGATCCGCGACGTACTGGGTTAGCCGCCCGCCGGCCAGCCGGCAAGGCGCGTGGGGGCGGCCAAGACGCTGCTCTGGCCACGCTCTCGGACGTCGAACGCGAGGTATCTCGGTTAGTGCCCGTGCGACTCGATCATCTCGCCGGGTTCGGTCATGGAGACCGTACGCCAGGACTGCCAGGTGATGCGAAGGATCACGAGTGTGATGACCAGGCCGATGATCGGGTCAGCCAGCGGCGCACCGAGCGCGACGATGGCTGCGCTTGCCAGGACGCCGAGGCTGACGAAGCCGTCGCTGCGAGCATGGTTGCCGTCAGCGATGAGTGCCGGGCTGTTCAGGCGGTTGCCCGCGCGTGAACGAATCCGCGCCGCGATCTCGTTGCCTGCGAAGCCGATCACGCCTGCTGCCGCGAGCCACCACAGGTGTGTGAGTGTGTGGGGGTGAACGAAACGGAGGATCGTCTGCACGAGCGCCACGCAGGCGCTCACGAAGATCGTGAACACCACCGCGAAACCGGCCCACCGCTCGCCTCGAGCGCTTCGCAGCAAGAACGCGAGGCCGAGCGGAATCGCGGTCAGAGCATCCCCGAAGTTGTGGATCAGGTCGGCCAGTAGCGCCACGCTGAGCACGTGTACGTAGATCGCGGTTTGTGCCGCTGCAGTGAACGTGAGAACAATGAGGCTCAGCGAGACAGCCTTGACCCCGGCCCGCGAGCGGATGATCGAGCGATCAACGAGCGGGCCGTGCGAGTGGCCGTGCTCGGGTTCGTGCGCTTCGGCGGCAGGCTGCGACGGGTGCGGTAGCACGAGATGGCGATGTCGCCCGCCGTGCGGATGGCTGTGGACGTGGTGTCCATGCCGATGCAAGACGCCGACACTCGAACCGCCCATGTGAGAGTCACAGTAGCCGCGCGCAGCGGATCACAAGCGGGCTGAGTGGTGGCCCGAAACATTCTCGGGACACGCCACCCGGAGTGTTGCCAGTGTGGAAACGAAAGGCCCCGCATCATCGACGGCCGGCGCACGGCCAGCCGAGGACTCATGGCCTGACGGGCGGCAATCCCCCCTGATCGTCATCTGCCGGCCTGCGGTGGCGCGGTGGGTAGTTGCACCGTGACGCGGAGCCCGCCTTCGTTCCGGGGGGTGAGGGCGAGGGTTCCGTCGTGTGCTTGGGTGATGCTCTTGACAATTGCCAGGCCGAGGCCGACACCTGCGTGGTCGGTGCGTATGCGTTCGGTGCCGCGTAGAAACGGCTCGGCAAGCGTGGCAACCAATTCTGGGGTGAGGTTCTCGCCGGTGTTCTCGACGGTGAGCACCGCATTCTTGGGCTGAACGCTGGTCGTGATCCACACACTGCCTTCTTCGGGCAGGTTGTGGACGATCGCGTTGTGCACGAGGTTCGTCGCCAACTGCAGCAGGAGCGCGTGTGAGCCGATGGTGGGGGTCATGTCGCCGGAGGTCTCGATGGTGAGGCCGCGCTCTTCTGCGAGCGGAAGGAGTGTTTCAATGGCTTCTTCCGCTACGAGGGACAGGTCGACGTGTTCTCGTGTGAATGACCGCTGGTCGGCGCGGCTGAGCAGGAGCAATGCCTCGGTGAGGTCGATCGCTCGGGTGTTGACGGCGCGGAGGCGGTTGACGAGCTCGTCGGCGTCACCGTTCGGATCATTGCGGGCGACGTCGAGGAGTGTCTGCGTGATCGCCAGCGGTGTGCGCAGTTCGTGGGAGGCGTTGGCTGCAAATCTCTGCTGTTCGGCGACGTGAGCTTCGAGCCGGTCGAGCATGGTGTCGAAGGCATCGGCGAGCTCGCGGAACTCGTCTCTGCGGCCCGGTAGCTGGATTCGGTGGGAGAGCGATCCGCTCGCTGCGATGCGTGTGGCGTCCGTGATGCGGGTCAGCGGGGCGAGCACCTGGCCGGCGAGAATCCACCCTCCCAACAGTCCGAATACCAGCAGGAACCCCATCACGATGGCTGCCGTCGGAGCGAACGCGCGCAGGAGGTCGGCGTGGCTGCGCACCAGGAAGACCACACCAGGGTGCACACCGCGTGAAAGGGAGAAGTACCCGACGGCGAGCAGCACGGCACCTGCGAGCATGAGGAAGCCGGCGTAGCTGAGAGTGAGCTTGAGGCGAACGCTCAACCCAGGGGCTCTATCCACTGTCTCCTCCCTCAGCCCCGGCGCCTGGTTGCGTGTCGATGCGGTAGCCGACGCCGGCCACGGTGGCGATGATCCACGGTTCGCCGAGGCGTTTGCGCAGTCCGGAGACCGTGATGCGCACGGCGTTGGTGAACGGGTCTGCGTTCTCGTCCCACGCCCGTTTCAGTAGCTCTTCGGCGCTGACGACACCGCCTTCGGCAGCGACGAGGACTTCGAGCACTGCGAACTGCTTCCTGGTCAGCGCGACGTAGCGGTCGTCGCGGTAGACCTCGCGGCGGAACGGGTCCAGACGCAAACCTGCGATCTCTCGGACGGGCGGCCTGTTGTGTGCGCGTCTGCGGTCGAGCGCTCTGAGGCGGAGCACGAGTTCTCGGAGCTCGAACGGCTTCGTGAGATAGTCGTCGGCGCCGAGCTCGAACCCGGTGGCCTTGTCGTCGAGACGGTCGGCGGCGGTGAGCATGAGGATCGGCATGCCGCTGCCGGAGGCGACGATGCATTCGGCGATCTCGTCCCCGGAGGGTCCGGGAATGTCTCGGTCGAGGACGGCGATGTCGTAAGCGTTGACGCCGAGCAGCTCCAAAGCGGTGTCGCCGTCGCCTGCGATGTCTGCCGCGATCGCTTCCAGCCGTAGGCCATCGCGGATGGCTTCTGCCATGTAGGGCTCGTCCTCGACGATCAGCACCCGCATGCTCCGATGCTACGGGCGGGCTCATGTCGTCGGCATATCGAAAACCACATACGTGCCGGTAACAGCGCGCTGCCTTGACTGGAGGCGTGACCTACCGCCAACCAGCACGACCAACAACCCGTCAGATTCGGATTCGCTGGATCCGTGTCACCGGCCTGCTCGTCGTCGTCGCGGCGATCACAGCCCTCGGCCACCGGTTGCCGGCGTCCTCGTCGTCGACGGCCGAATCACCCGTCGACGTCCCTCGCAGTGAGCACCGTGGTGCGCTTGGCGAAGTGCTGGCCAGCACGGTGTGGCCGGCACATGGCCAAGCCGCCGTCCAAGTAGGACAGTCGCAGGTCCAAGCCGGCCCGAACCAGCACGCGGCTGCAATCGCCAGCGTCGCGAAGGTGATGACGGCCTATCTCGTGCTCCGTGACCACCCGCTACGGCTCGGCCAGGACGGCCCGACGATCACGCTCACCGACTCCGATGTCGCCGACACCGACCGCAGGCGCCGACAGCAGGAGTCGGTCGTGCCGATCGCCGCCGGAGAGCAGTTGACCGAACGGCAGGCGCTGGAGGCACTGCTGCTGCCGTCGGCGAACAACATCGCCGCGGTTCTGGCTCGATGGGACGCCGGCTCGGCGGACAGGTTCGTTGCCCGAATGAATGCCACCGCACGATCGCTGGGCATGACCCACACCCGCTACACCGACCCGAGCGGCTATGACGACGCAACCGTGTCGACTGCCGCCGACCAGGTGCGCATTGTCGATCGGGCCATGCGCCTGCCGGTGTTCGCGAGCATCGTCGCCACACCGAGCGCGATGCTGCCGGTCGCCGGCATCGTGCACAACACCAACACATTGCTTTGGCGCAACGGGTTTGTCGGCGTCAAGACCGGCTCAACCGCCGCGGCCGGCGGCTGCTTCGCCTTCCGCGCCATCCGCTGGATCCACGGCAAGCGGACGACGATCACCGGGGTCGTGTTGGGCCAGCCCGGCCACGACCAGATCGCGGCGGGTCTCACGGCAGCCGCCGCCATGGTCGACCGCATCGCAGGTCATTCGTGGCGCCAAGTACGGGCTATGCCGGATCTACGGCAACGAACCCTGGCACCGCCGTCCCCGCCCGCGCCGACCGAAGCGCCGCGCCGACAGTGAGAAATCTCACAGCGCGACGGTTCGATGCCCAGTTCCTTTCGGCAAAGCGCTCGGTACACCGCTACATGCCGATTTGCAGGGACTTCCGTTGTCGGCGTGACAACGGGTGAATGGGCCTAACTCGGCATCTTTCGAACCCTCCGGAACCCCTGAAGGAACTACTAACCCGGCATCAAGGACCTTCTCAAGAGTCTCACGAGCACGCCGTTAGGGCAAGGGTCTCGGACACCGCGTCGGGCGCGGAACCCGGGAGGCCCAGAGAGCGCCCGGCGTGATGCCTTAGGCGGTGTGGGGTCGCCACGGCTCATGCTCGTGCGCGAGCCAGACCAGCTCGGGCTCGAGCGCGCGCACCCGCAGCTGGCCTTCGGTGTGCGGCTCGTCGAGCTCGCCGAACCAAACCGCCACGTCACCGCCGACGACGACCGGACGCCCGCCAGTCTCGACGACGACCACCTGCATTCCGCGTGTGTGACCCGGCGCCGGGACGAGCCGCAGCCCGGGAAGCAGCTCAAGCTCGCCGTCGAGCGGCACGTACCGCACGCCGGGCGCCTCGACCCAGTCGCGAATGGTGTAGTCGTCCTCGCTGCGAGCGTCGTCGAGCTCCCGACGCTGGACGTAGATCGGCCTGCCGGCGAAGAGGTGGTTGCCGCCACAGTGGTCGAAGTGCAGGTGTGTGTTGACGACGATGTCGATGCCGGCGAGGTCGAAGTCCTGCTTACTCAGTGGACGGAGGCGGGGATCGAGGTCGGCCACCGCCGGGTGCAGCTCCGTCATGCCGGTGTCGACCAGCACGCGCGCATCGGGATGCTCGATGACGTGCACGTAGACCGGCATCCGCTCGCCCTCGGCGAGCAGGTCGGCAACGCGGACTGGCGTGATGGTGATCGAGGTGGGGGCGTTCATTGTGTACCGACCGGCGCGGTGGTGGTTGATATGTGAGTCATGATGACCTCCTTTGCCGGTTACTGGCTGACGCGCTGGCCGGCCGCACTGCCGAGGGCGGGGTCGTCGGCCCCGCATCTAGAACAGAGGGTAGGGGTAGTCGGCCGCCCTCCCGGAGCCCTGGGCTGGACGTCCCGCAGATGCACCCCTCGGGGCCTTTCGTTTGGAGCGTGCCGGGATCGAACCGGCGGCCTCCGGCTTGGAAAGCGGGGCGGCTAGTACTTGCCGCCTTTCTTTGCTTGGGTGTGGTGTTTACACCCTGCTCCCGCCTGGTAGCGGCTCTGCAAGATTCGGTTGGATTCGGGGCGATTCCCGTCGATTTGGGCACTGATTTCGATCTAGTGCCCATTCAGGTTCAGACCCGACCCATCATCGCCAGTCCATCGCGTTTAAGAGCGCGTCGATACGGTCCTGCGGGTGCGAACCTTGATGCTGCTTCGCCACGCGAAGTCGAGCTGGTCGGATCCGGCCTTGGCGGACGTCGACCGCCCGCTGTCGCCGCGAGGTGAGCGTGCGTCGACGCGCATTGCGAAGTACATCCGCCGGAAGAAGCTCCGACCGGCTCTCGTCCTGTGCTCGCCCTCGCGTCGTACGCGCCAGACACTCGAGACGATCGAGCCTGCGCTCGGCCGGCGTCACGCGGTCGAGCTGGTCCCCCAGCTATATGCGGCCTCGGAACTCGAGCTACTCGAGCTGCTGCAGGCGCTCCCCGACTCGGTTGCGTCGGTGATGATCGTGGGGCACAACCCCGGCCTCCAGGACCTCGCGCTGGCCCTCTCCGCGCGAGGCGCCGATCTGCGGCAGCTCGAAGCGAAGTTCCCGACCGGCGCCCTGGCCACTCTGGTCGCTCAGTCCGACAGCTGGTCTGCTCTGAGGCCCGGCGTCGCAGAACTCGTCGATTACGTCGTGCCCAGGGAGCTCGGTTGAGTCGCGACTAGGAGGCCGGGGCGCCGGGGATATCGTGTTGCACGATGTTCGTAGAGCGGCTGGTCGACGGTCGGCTTGGGTCAGGCGACGACGACTTCGTTCTCGTCGAATGGAAAGCCGAGGTCGGAACGCACTGGATCGCCCCTCTGCACGTCCATCGCGCCGACGACGAAGCCTGGTACGTCGTTGAAGGCAAGCTCGGGTTCCGACTTGGCGACGATGAGATCGAAGCGTCGGCGGGCTCGGCTGTTCTCGCTCGACGCGGTACGCCCCACACGTACTGGAACGCGGGCTCGGTCGAGGCGCGGTATCTCCTAGTGATGACGCCGAAGATCGCAAGACTGATCGAGGCCATTCACGAGCCCGGCGCTGTGATCCCTGCCCTCTTCGCGCAGTACGACTCCGAAATCATCCCTTCCGCCTAGACGCGCGTCGGCGCGGCGCGTCCGCAGCACCTCTAGCGGTGTAGGCTGCCCGAGCCGTCCGGCCCCAGCCAAGAGGGCAGTGACGGCGCAGGGGCATCCGAGGACGATCTTTACGAGGGCGGTCGAACGCGGCAACGCGGTCATCGCGGAGGCCACGGCTCGTGAACTCGGGTCGCTGACACTGGAGGAGGCCCTCAGGCTGTTGTTTCTCTACGCCGAGAAGGAGCCGATCAAGTTCGAGCGGGCCGCGCTCCGGTGGCTCTCCCGGTACGTGACCGAGGGCGAAGGCGATATCGCTGTTGAAGGCGCAGCTCGCGCTGTCGGCGTTGGCTGAGCTTCGAACTGGGCAACGCGAGGCGGCAGCGAAGCTACTGATCGACTTGGCTCGGCGGTAGCCGCTGACACCTGGCGGCGGGGCTGCACGCCCCGCCGCTGAGTGCGTTGACGCTACCGGTCGGTGACTTTCGCCTCGCGGACTTCGCCGCGCCAGCCGCCTGTCTCGGTCTGCCGCTTCTCGATGAACTCCTTGAAGCGGTCGAGGTCGCCGCTGACCCACATTGAGTCGAGGCCGAGAGTGCTTCCGATTGCTTCCTTCATTCCCTCGGTGTCGTAGGTCATCTCGACGTTGACGCGGGTCTTCTCTGGCGCAAGGGACTCGAAGGTGACCTTGCCGGAGTTGTACTTGCCGTGGAGGGATCGCCAAGAGACGAGCCGGTCGGGCTCCTGTTGGCTGATCTCGGCCTTCCAGGTGTGCTCTTCTCCGCCGATCTCGGCCTTCCACTCCAGGTGGGTGTCGTCAAGCTGCCGAACCGACTGCACGCCTTCCATGAATCGGGGGAACTCCTCGAACTGAGTCCACTGGTTGTAGGCCATGCGGATCGGCACCTCGACCTCGACGGACTTCTCAATTGTTGCCACGAATTGCTCCTCTCGATGGGTGTGCCCTAGGTCTACCCGCCGGGGTACAAACGAACCGGCCACGCAACGTTCTTCATTCGGGGAGGAAATTCACCGTCGCCCTCGCGCCGGACAAAGGGGCGGACGCATAAGGGCTTGGCAGGGCGCAGGTGTCAGCCGCGGGCGGCTGGGTAGACACTTACGACGTAACAACTAGAGGAGGGGCGGCAGGCATGGCGGACACACGGATCGGTGGAATCGGTCTCGGGGGCGTCCTGGTGATCGTCGGGATCGTGTTGGCGATCTTGCTCGGCCACTGGTGGATTGGCCTAATCATCGCCCTGGTGGGGCTGGTCTTCTTCGGCGGTTTTGCGAAGGGCAAGTGGTACTGATGCGCCTTTCCTTGGCCGCCCTGATCGTCCCTCGGCTGTTTCGGTTGGCGCGGACGCCGGGTGGCCGGAAGCTGCTCTTGTTCCTTCTGACCGCTGCTGTGCGTTGGCGTGCCGCGACAAAGCAACCGTTCGGCGCGCCCTAACAGTCCTGAAGACCCGCGCGAGCCGCCACGAACCGGAAACCCGTGAGTTCAGAATCACTTCCGAAGGGATCGTGCTCGGTGATCCATTCCTTGCCGCACAAACCTTCGACTAGGACGAACCGCGGGGCCAGTGGCCGAACGAGCGCGCACGCCCACGCCACCGACCTTCTCCTGCTGGAGGATCTCCACGCCGGCTTGCCGGTCGCCATGCTCGTCAACGACGCCGACACGCTCGAGACCCTGCCCGGCAACCCGCCGCCCGGTCTACGTTCGCGTTTGAGCGGGTCACCTCGAGAGACACACATCAGGAACGCTCGCCGCCACCTTGGCGTCAGCTCGCGAGCCGAGGCACTCGACCTTCTCAAGGCTGCCGATGCCGATCCGTTTATCTAACGGAAGGCTCGAGCGCCGGCGTTCCGGGAAGGTGTGAACACTGCGGGCGGCGCCGCAAGCAGCGGTTTCGATTGCCTGTCGGCTGTTTCGGTTGGCGCGGACGCCGGGTGCCGGAAGCTGGTCTTGTTCCTCCTGACCGCTGCTGTGCGTTGGCGCGGAAGAAGGAACCGTCGCCGCGAGGCTGTAGGCGCCCAAACCGTTTCAGGACGGGCAGATGCGGGCATAAGTTTCCTGGCTGGGGCGCAAGAAGGGCGGGCGTGTGACCGTTCCGAATTCGTCCGGTTGCGTCGCGACGACGCGTCCCGCTCCCACCACCATCGATTCGACCGGTCCCGTATGGCGGCCCGGTTACTCCAATTAGAAGGAGTTGACAATGTCCGAGATCACCACGCCCCGCGAGCTTTTCCTGCACGAGCTCGGCGACATCCTCTACGTCGAGCGCGCGCTCGCCGACGAGGCGCTGCCGAAGCTGATCGGCGAGGTGCAGGACGAGGAGTTCCGCGGCGGCCTCGAGAAGCACCTGGAGCAGACGCGAAAGCACGTCGCGAACGTCGAGAGCGTGTTCGAGTCGCTCGGCGAGGAGCCCGAGGTCGAGCCGTGCCTCGGCTTCGAGGGGCTGAAGAAGGAGCACGACAAGATGGTCGAGGAGACCGCGTCGGGCTGATCGATCTCGTCGACGCGGGCGCCGCCGCCCGCACCGAGAACTACGAGATCGCGGCATACGAGTCGCTGCGGCGGATGGCGAAAGGGCCTCGGCGAGGAGAAGGCCGTTGAGCTGCTCGACGCGAACCTGAAGGACGAGAAGGACGACGCTGCGCGAGGTCGAGAAGATCGCGACTCGGCTCAGCAACGAGAGCGCAAAGCAGGCGGCAACTGCCTAACCCGCGAGAACTTCGAGGGGTGTGACGGCCTGCGCCCGAGCAGGCTGTTGTTCGCGCCCCCTCACCGTCCTCCTGACGGCCCTCAGTCATAGGCCGGGCGGGCGGCGAAGCCTCGAGGATCAGTAACCGGCCGATAGGTAAGAGCACCCGAGACGGAGGAACAGCGCATGCCCGGAAAGAGCAGGAAAGAGTGGATGAAGGCGAACGCTGCGAGTGCCTGCCTGCTCGCACTACAACTTGCAAGGGACAGGAAATTCCGCAACTGGCTCCTCTCCGCGATTTACCACGGCTCAGCAGCCGGCCGGCGTACACGTCGCGGTCTTGGCTTGAGGGGCACCGTTGCAGGGTTAGCGGCCGATAAGACGCTGCTGAGAGAACTTAAGAGTGCCGGTGGCGATCTCGAGCGGGCGTATGGGCGCCTCGAAGCGAAGAGACGCAGCCACAAACTGCGAAACTTCCTCGTACTAGCTGCGTTTGCCTCGTTGGCGGCTGTGCCGCAATTTAGAGCCCGCATCGCTGCCGCTCTTGCAAAGGCGTCGAAGGTTTGTCAAGGCTCGTCGGGGGTCGGAGACTCCGGTACGCGCTCGCCTTCTGACGAGTCCCGAGCACCGCGCAGGCTCGAGGACCTGACGAAGGAGGAGTTGTACGCACGCGCCCAGGAGGCCGACATTCCGGGGCGCTCGGAGATGTCGAAGGAGCAACTGGTTCAGGCGCTGCGAGCGAGGAGCTAAGAGAGATGAAGCTCACGCAGCGACAGAGGAAATGGGATCCAAGGCACGAGAGTCGTGATCAGCTGGACCGTTCAGCTTCCGACGACGGCCCTCAGCCGCAACCCGAGCGAGCCGAACCCACTACGCCAGACCCCGGCCTCTCCGATCTCTCCAAGCGCGATTACCTGGCGCGGTGAAGGCAGTTCTCGTTTGACACGCGTCCATCATCGTGCGCTGCGACCTCTGTCTCCTGGTTGTAGCCCAGTTTGTGTGCGTCACTGCTGTAGACGCTGACGTCAACAATCTGACGCTTAACTAGCGTTCAAACTCAAAGGTTAGGTTGGACAATCGAGGCAATCGCAGCCTGTCCTGGATAGATCGGATGTGCCTGTCGCTGATCGGATCCGTACACCAAGGGGTTCAATGGAAAGACCCAGCTATCGGCTGAGCACAGTTCATGTCCGTCAAGGGCGTCGGTAACTGAGACGAATGTGACTCCGGTGTCGCTCGCCGCCTTGTGCTCCGCGACATCAAGGTCAGCCGCCAGCGTGTTCGCCCGCTCGCGTTCCCTGGGCGTGAGCCAGCCGCAGGCGACGTTCCCGCTTTGCTGGCCCGGGAAAAGTCTCGGGTATCCCACAAGGATGACCTTCGCCGACGGTACAGCTGCCTTGATCATGGCGAGGGCACTATCGAGGGGAGTACGAAGGTTCGCCACGTCCTTCTCGTTCATGTCGAAATGAGCGAGACACTCCCTGAAGAAGCAATCGCCGAGGATCGAGGCGAAACCGATGTCATTGCCTCCAATCGTCAGCACTACGTCGTCGATGTGCTTTCCCGATGCCTCAAGGCTCTTCTCGATTGAGCGGATGCGCTGGATTTGGGGGACGTTGTCAGGAGCGATTCGCTCCTGACCATAAAAGGTCAGGTTGCTGATGACCGCACCCGAGCAGGCGAGATGGTCATCTTGCGTTACGCCGATCTGTCTCTCCCAAGAAGCTGGGCTGCGATGGCAGCCATCAAGTCGCTTCTTCTTGTCGAAGACTGCCGTGCCGGAATCAAAGGGATCGTTCCCTTCCCCCGACGAGTAGGAATCGCCCAGGCCAACGACGATCTTTGGCGCTTCGATCCAGTCCATCCCAGCGGTCGTTTGCGGCTCACCGACATCAGCGGTGCCGTTGCTGTTCTGGTCGTAGAACGCTGGATGGTGTCTGAGCCCGTTGAACCGTTGGAGGCGTAGGTCCACGAGACTTGTCCGTTCGAGCCGGTCAGGCACGAGGTTGGGTTGCAGGTTCCAGTTGCGCCAGTGTTAGGCCCGGCGGAGACCTTGAACCCGAGCTTCGCGCCAGAAACCACCTGCACCCAGCTCACCCGCGATGAGGAACTCCTCCGCTCGGCAGTCGAAGATGTCGAAGAACTGCTCCGCTCGCGGCTGCCCGATGACATCCGGGCGCAGGTCGAGCAGGAGGAGGCGATGCTCGCCACGCGGCTCGCCAGAATCGAAGAACGGAGAGCGGCGCCCAGGTCACGCCGACAGGAAGCGAAGGCGCGCCGCCACGGGGACGGCGCGCCTCGCTTCGCATTCGCATCAGGGTGCGGCCGGGGCGCCGTTGATCCGGAACGGCACGGTGACGATGTTGGACGCGACCCCCAGGAGCTCGAGGTCCTGGGCGTCGATGCGCCCGTCGTTGTTCAGATCGGTGACCACATTCGGCGCATCGTTGATAGACGCCGTCGTGATTGAGGTCGTCGATGACCGCGACGGTAAGCGTGGTGTCGACATTCTGACCGGCGATGGCCGCACCCACGATCCAGGTGTCCCACAGCTCGGTCTCTTTGTTGTCCCGGTTGGTGATGCCGGTGAGATTGAACAGGTTGGCCAGGTTGGTGCCTGGGCCGGAGAAGGCCGGATTCACGCGGGCCGATGGTCGTGG
The DNA here is from genome assembly GCA_963808815.1 of uncultured Actinomycetes bacterium. GTDB lineage: Bacteria > Actinomycetota > Thermoleophilia > Gaiellales > Gaiellaceae > DATBLE01. The sequence continues at coordinate 16,250 of CAWEGI010000014.1, forward strand.
ACGTGAGCACGACCAGGCCGGGCAGGCGGTCGTCCTGGCCGGTCGAGAACAAGCCGGGGAACGGCGGAACGTTGTTGTGCACTCCGGGCCCGGTCAGTTGCAGACCGCTGAATCCGGCCTGGTGGAGGTTCTGGCCTAGGAAGTCGACTTCCATGTCGACGAACCAGCCGAATCCGTTGGCGCCGGCGTTGGCGCCCCGCTCGGGCGCGAAGACCTCGATCCTCACCGGCTTGGCACGGTTCGAAGCACCGCTTGTCGAAACGTATGCCGCAGCGGTTGATACGCCGATGGCGACGAGCACCGCGGCAACAGCGAATTTGACCTTGCTCATCGTGTCTTTCCTTTCGCGAATGAGTCTCATTGATGACACCGTCTCGCGTGAAGCCTCAGCGTCTATCTGCTTGACCATCTCTTGCGTGCGCTCGGCGTCGTCCGACAGGGAGGTCAGCGGATCGTCGACGGCGTGAAGCGAGTCATAGCCGCGACGGTTGAGTCCGACGATGACCTTCGCCCAAATGGGCGGCTCGGCCCCCAGAAGCCGTGGACGAGCACAATCGAGGCTTGGAGAGCATGGCCTCCTCCTTCGCTACATGCCTGCCTTAGCACCCTGACACTAACAAGGGATCGTTGAAAAGGCGGTGACGGGGTGGTGACTCGACTATGCGCTGAAAACGACCCGCACGGCCCGCTACCTCAAGTCTGGCGGCGCGCCCTACACCGCTACTTGGCGGGCCAGAATCCCGAGGCGGCGAACGCCCTCGGATGCCCCTACGCCGAGAAGGATCCGCTGAAGTACGACCGCGCTGCCCTGCGCTGGCTCGCCCGCTATGTCACGGACGGGAAGGCGGTCACGCTCCTGAAGGCGCAGCTCGCGGAAGTCGTGCTGCTCCGGGGCTGCCGAACTTGCGCTCGACGCTCTCGACCGTGGCGGCCCTCATCTCGCCCTCCCACTTCTCCCTGCTCCTCGTCGCTCCAGGACGACCCCGGCCCTGCGATCCGTGCGGCCTCCTTGTCGAACTCGGACAGGAATCCCATCACGTTCATCCCGCGCTCCGCGGCGGCAGCGGCCTCGGCGGTCACGCGGGCGGCGCCCCGGATCGAGTCGGTGTCCACGTTCGGGTCGTACACGGAGTCCTGGGCGCCGGTGATGAACTCGTGCGCGGCCTCCAGGCCGACCGGGCCGGTGCGCCTGGAGATGTCCTCGTACTCCCGCTTCAACAGTTCGTGGCGGGCATCGAGATGGGCCTGCCCCTGGGCGGGCTGGAGCCTCGTAGCCCTCGATGCGGCCCTCGGTCTCCGCGTATTGGACGGCCGAGGGCAGGTACTCGGCCAGGTCGGAGCCGCTCTGCTCCAGCTCGTACTCGAAGGCGGCGTACAGCTCCGGGCTCCGGTCGAGGCGAGCATCCGAGCCGAGGAGGCGAAGGCGTCCTGGATCTCTTGCGGGTACGTCCCGTCGAAGTTGCGGCTGTCCTCGTAGGCGCGGATCGTGTGCAGGGTGTTCTGCGTGACGCTCGCGTGGTCCAGTGAGTTGCCCGCTAGCTCGAACTGGAGAGCTGCTGGCAGGCGCTCGACTGCTGGAACGCGGTCTGCAGCTCGCCTGGTGCGTCGAGCTGCTTGAGGCTGTTGACGGTCGAGGTGACCTGACTCTGCATCGTTTGCCAGGGTCGAGCCGACGGTGGTCGCTGCGGCCGGGACGCCGCTGAGGTCGGTCACGTCGTCCACCGCAGTCTTGATCGAGTCCGAATCCGTCTTCAGGTCGCTCGAAAGCTGGTCGAGCGAGTCCTTTGCCTGTTGGCCGGACTGGGTGTCCGGCTTGCCGAGATCCTTGAGGTCGGACTCCAAGGTGTCGGTCGCCGACTTCATGTCGTCGCCCGCGCTCTTCAGCGAGTCCTGCGTGAGGTTTCCGCCCTTGAGCGAGTCGGCGCTGGACGTGATCGAGCTCTTCCAGGTCGTGATGGCGGAGCACACCCCGTCGGCCCAGTCGGCCGGGGACGTCGGCTCGGAGCTCTTCGAGCCGCAGCCGGCCGCTAGAACCGCCAGTACGAGCACGAGGGCGAAGGAAGGCAGGCGCCACACGGAACCATCCTGACACACAGCCCTGTCCTGCGTGATCCGACCGCGGGACGAAGGAGAGGCTCTGCGGAAGTTCTGCGAGGAAGCGTGGCTGGCCGGGGAGGTACGGTATCCAGGAGAGGCTCGGCGCACGCGGGCCGCGCAAGGGGGATGCCGGGTGCCCCGATGGGGGGTCGGGAGGGGTTCGACTAGGCGCTGACCACCCGGCTCGGCCCTGCGGCGACTTGGCGCTGGCCGCAGCATGGCTCGGCTATGAGGCCGCGCCGATGGCTCAACATAGGAGTGTGAAGGTCGGAGGAGTTCGTTCGCACGCTGGGGCGACTAGGCCACCAGGACACCCGGCCTCATTTCACACCCTGGCGGATGCGGTGGGGTACTGGTCACCCACTGTGACCCCCAGCTTGCGAGGCCGGTGTCCCGCCCCGCAGACCGCATGGTTACGCGGTTTATGAGGGGTCGTGGCAGCCCGTGGTAGCCGTCTGGGCCGTGCCCTCAGGCCTGCTCGGGCAGGGCTGCGGGAGGGCGATCGAGGCTGATCCCTCGCGCAGTCTGCGAGGGCCATCAACTGTCCCAGCGACAGCTCCTCGACCGGCTGCTCAGCCGTCACCGTGAGGGTCGCGGAATCCCTTGGTTCAGCCTCCCGGATGATCCCGAGCGCGAGGTGCGCGGCCTTCACCGGGTCGGTTTCGGGCGACAGTCCGGCGCTGATCGTAGTGCCTGCCAACCGCTCAGCGTTCAGGTTTGCCTTCTCCGCAGCACCGATCTCGCGCTTCCCACGGTCTCCAAGGACGAGTCGGAGTCGTGCGCGAGTGGCAAGCTGCTCCCTGCGTGCTTCGTGGGCCACGGTGCCCATCGCTTTGGATCGGCGGCGACCCCTTTCCACTGTGCGCTGTGCAGAAGTCGCCGTCTCTGCGCTTCACGGCTCCGCACGGCTCCCTTCGTGTTCAGCGCCCAGCATCCTCCGTGCGCCTTGGAGGGTGCAGCGAGTGCCGTAGACGGGCTGAGGGAGCGAGTCCGTGGCCCCGTCCTGACGCTGCTTGCGGGCTGGCCCGTCCGACGGCTCCCTCGACAGCCTCCTCGACCGGCTCCGAGTCGATCACGGCCTCCCTGGCGACACGCCCCGCAGCGATGCTCGCCGCCGATCTCCACGACCTCGGAGACGGCGTGGCCGCACTCCAGGAGAACGGCTGTCATGCCTCCATTTTACGTGGTTTTGCAGCGAGTATTCGACTTAGATCGGTGTCAGGCCCCTCGGCCGCGAGTACCACCGCTCACATGACTACTCGGCGGCGTCCTTGGCCTTCTTGGCAGCGTCGCGGGCTGCATTGGTGGCACTGTCAGCCGCTTGTGCGGCCGCTTCCCCGACCTCCTCTGCCTTGGCGGCTACTGGCTCCCCCCAGGAGGTGACGGTGTCCTTTGCCGAGTCCCACAGCTCCGACGCGTCCTTTCTCCGCCAGAACCCGACAGCGGCAGCAACAGCGGCAGCAAAAGCGAGCAGGAAGATGAGCTTTTTCATGACCTTCCTTTCGTCCTGAGCTTGCCTTCCTCGGATCGAGCCTAGCGCCTGCCGATCCGCAGTGCCGATCTCGACCCTCGCGGTCGCGCCCGCTTGACGTTCCGGTCGAACCTCGGCTACTCGTGAAAAGGAGGGCTCTAGGAGCGTGGCCGCGTGGTGCGGAGGACGCAGCGCCCACCCTCGGCGTCGATGCCGATGGCGAACTCGCCGTTGCACATGCGGCAGGCGAGGAGGATCGCGGCGTTGGTCGGGAACGAGATGCTCGGGAAGCTGGTCGCGTTGACGAGCTGCACGGAGTCGAGTCCGCACTTCGGGCAGCGGATCACGCCGTCGACCAGATCGAGCGGAGCTCCGAGCGAGACCGTCAGCGGCAGCGGCGGCTCGATCTCCCCTCGAAGGACAAGCTGCGCGGTCTCGGTGGCGAGCCGGTGGTCGCTGGCCTCGCTCATCTCCTCCGCGCCCCGATCTTCGCGCCGACCAGCAGCGAGAACGTCGAAGCCTCGCGGACGAGCGCCTCGACCTCCTCCGCGCTGAACACGGGCTGCTCGTCCTGGTCGCGCATCACGCAGGCCGCGATCGTGTCGGCCAGCCGCTCGATGCCCACCACCGGCAGCATCCCGCTCGTGGGATGCGCCGCCGAGCTGATCGGCTTCGGCCGCGATCACCGCGAGCGCGTCGGCCCGCTCATCGCTCACGGCGTCCAGTCGGAGATGTATCCCCGCCTCCTCAGGCCAAGGGGATGTCCTCATCACGGTACGGCTACCGCAGCGGCTACCACGGCTCTGTTTTCGCCCCCATCCGTCGCCCTCTGAGCAAACAGAAAGCCCCGTTTTGCGGGGCTTTCTGTGAGTGGGCGGTACTGGGCTCGAACCAGTGACCCCCAGCTTGTCGAGCTGGTGCTCTCCCAACTGAGCTAACCGCCCTGGCCGCGACACATTAGCCGCTGACGGCGGCGACCGCGGACGCGGACAGCCCGCGACAGACGCATGGATATCGCCTCCATGGTGAAATGCATTACTCGACACGGATCGGAAGGAGAGCCCGATGGCTGACACGACCCGCAAGATCCTGGCAGCGAGCTTCGAGACCCTCGACGGCGGCTCGCGGGGGGCAGGGGCGATCGGAGGCGCCTTCCCGGAGAAGCTCGGCAACACCGCCCTGCTCCAGGTCCGGCCCGACGGCAAGGTCAAGTTCACGGAGTCGCGTGACTGGGGAGCCGGCCGTGGTGCCCTGCTGGGCGGAGTGATCGGCATCATCGGCGGTCCGATCGGCATCCTCGCCGGCGGCGGCATCGGCGCCCTCGCCTCGAAGATCCGCGACTCGGGCTTCAAGAACGAGCAGCTCGAGCAGCTCGGGAAGTCGCTCGGGCCTGGGAATTCGGCGGTCGTGTTCGAGCTCGCCGCCGATGTGGTTCCCACGGCCGAGAAGCTGCTGAAGACGCTCGGCGCGAAGGAGCTCGTCTCCGAGGAGCTCGACTCGAGCGTCGCCGCCCTCTTCGACCAGGACGAGGCTCCTGCGCCCGAGCCCGAGGAGACGTCGGCCTAAGCTTCGGGCGAACGCGCCGTGGCCGGCAGGCCGGGCGGCGCGGCCTGCCCCGAGGAGCTGCGCGAGACTTCGACGTCGAACTCGAGCACGACCGTCGTCCCCTGCGGCGTGCGGTGAATGTGAACGTGCTCGCTGAGGGCGCGCATGATCTCCATGCCGTGTCCGCTCGACTCGGTGTGCGCCTGCGTCCGCCAGAGGCCCGAATCGCGGATCCGCACGACCAGCCGCCCGTCGCTGCGAAGCCGTAGCTCGAGCGTCGCCTCGCCGGGCTGCTCGCCGTAGGCGTGGCGCACGGTGTTCGCGCAGCCCTCGCCGCAAGCCTGGATCACCTCGTCGACCCGGGCGCGATCGATGCCCAGCTCCGTGAGCCACGCTCGCACCTCCTGCCTGACGGAGTGCAGCGACTTCGGGACAGCCGGGAAGACGCGGTTGAAGATCCGGGAGTCGAGGGGTTCGCGGCGAATGCAGAGGAAGACGAGGTCGTCGAGGCTGCCCTCGGCGAACTCGTCGACGATCTCGTCGCAGAGGCGTTCCGGCTCGTAGCCGCTGCGAGCGACGGCCGCGTTCTTCAGCCGTTCCAGCCCGCTGTCGATCGAGTCGGCCCTCCGCTCGATCAGGCCGTCCGTGTAGAGGATCAGCGTCGATCCTTCCGCCAGGAACCCGCGGCCCTCGGGTCTGCCGTTCCCGTCATCGAGCGCGATGCAGAGCGGCAGGCCGGCCCCACCCTCCAGGAAGTCGGCCTTGCCCTCAGGGTCGACCACGAGCGGCGGCGGGTGACCGGCCAACGAGTAGCGCAGCTCTCCGGTCTCGGGCTGGAGCTGGACGGCGGCAACCGTGCCGAACCGCGCCTCCTCGATCTTCTCCGCGAACTGGTCGAGCCGGCTGATCAGCTCTGGAACGCTCTCGACCACGAGCCCGAGCGCTCCCATCGCGCTGCGCAGCTTGCCCATCGCGGTCGCCGCCTGGACGCCGTGCCCGACCACGTCGCCGACCGCGACCAGGATGCGCCCGCCTTCGCGATCGATCAGGTCGTACCAGTCGCCCCCGACCTCGAGCTCGGCGGTGCCGGGCAGGTACCGCCACGCCGCCGTGACGCCCGCGCTCGACACCTCCGGCCGGCCGAGGAGGCTCTGCTGGAGCGCCTTCGACCGTTCCTGCTCGGCCTCGAACAGCCGCGAGTTCTCGACCGCCATCGCCGCCTTGCGCGCTACCTCCTTCGCGAGCTCGAGCTCGTCCTCGCCGTAGTCACGTTCGGCCGAGGAGGCACAGACGACGAGGACGCCGAGCGAGCGGCGTCCGAGCGCAAGCGGGACGGCGATCATGCTGCGCAGGTCGAGCCGCGCGCAGAGCATGTCGCCGTCGTTGCCGAGCCCCAGCTCGCGCCAGGTCTCGGGCGTGACCGGCGCGACCAGCCGGCCCTGCGGCGAGTCGAACACCCAGGAGCCGAAAGCCGACAGGTTGCTCCGGGTGCCCACGAGCCTGCGCAGCGTCTCGTCCTGGACGCCCCGAGTGGCCAGCGCCGCGACCTCGACGACGCCGTCCGGCTCCACCAGCTGGACGAGCGCGACGTCGCCGAGCTCGGGAACGCAGGTGTGCGCGAGCTGCCCGGCACGCCCCTTGACGTCGAGACGCTTCTCGAGCGCGGCGGCGACGCCTGCGAGGAAGCGGGAGCGACGAAGGCGCTGCTCGGCCGCCTCGCGCTCGCGCCGCTCCTGCTCCTGCTCCCGGAGGAGCTGGGCCTGCCGTGCAATCTCCCGGGTCTTCTCGAAGAGCTCGACGAACACGGCCACCTTCGAACGGAGGATCGCCGGGTCGACCGGCTTGACGATGTAGTCGACCGCTCCGGCCTCGTATCCGCGGAACACGTTCTCCGGGCTGGCCGAGATGCCGGTCAGGAAGATGATCGGGATCGAGCGCGTCTCGGTCCGGCTGCGGATGAAGGCGGCCGTCTCGAAGCCGTCCATCTCGGGCATCTGGACGTCGAGCAGGATGACGGCGAACTGTTCGGTCGTCAGTAGGCGCAAGGCCTCCCGCCCCGATCCGGCGGTGACGATTCGCGCGCCGAGGGGCTCGAGGAATGCCTCCAGTGCCTCCAGGTTCTCGGGCCGGTCGTCGACGATCAGGACGGCCGCGGCAGCCGCCTCGATCCTGTCGCTGGAAACGTCTGCGTCGATCACGTCGTCACGGTTCGTCGACCGCCGCCCGGGCCGTCGAGGCATCATGGCATCACGGGCTGCCGACGGGTCGATCGCGCGGCGGCCGCTTCCCAACTCCGGGCGCTTTCAAACGCGTTGCCGAGGAAAAATGTTTGGCGTGCTGTCAACGGGGGAAACGAGGGAAAATGCGCCTGGTTCGGGTGGTAATCGTGGCGGGGATCGGAATCGGCGCCGTCGCGCTGGTGCTGCTCTTCACGCTGCACCGCGGCAGCGGCGCCCACGCAGCCTCGCCGGCAGCCGGCAACGTCGGCGGCCACGACCTGCCAGAGCCGCTTGCTCCGCGACTGGGCCGACGGACGGATCGACGGCACCTATCCGCTCGCGTGCTACCGCGCGGCGCTCAGGTCGCTGCCGGCCGACCTGAAGGTCTACTCGAGCGCACCGGACGACATCCGCCAGGCACTCTCACAGCGGATCGTCCAGAGCCACCACCGTCAGAAGATCTCAGGACACCAGGGCAAGCCCTCGGTCCGGAAGATCGCGTCGGCCAGGTAGACCGCGCCTTCGGACAGCTCGTCCAGCCGGCCGGCGCGCTGCAGGTCGCGGAACGTGAAGCCGCCCAGGTAGACGGAGCCGAGGTCGGAGACGTCGAGCGCGATGTCCGCGTCCTCATTGGTCCTGACCGCCTCCCCGCCCGCCAGCCGCCAGCGGCCCTCGTTCCACGTGCAGAACCTGTCGCGGACGTCCAGGACGACTGAGCCCTCGCCCGTGTAGCCCCTCCCGGAGAGCGCCGCTTCCACGTCGACGAGCCGCACCCAGAGCCCGTCCGAGATCGTCGGCCTCGCCAGACTCGGGCGGGCGAGGAGCAGGCGCAGAGGGTGGTCGACGGGCTGCAGCCCGGCCGACACCGTCTTCGTCCAGTCGACATCGAGGAGGTAACGCCAGATCGACGCGGTCGCCGCGGGCGTCGTGGCGATCACCTCGATGGTGCGCAGCTTCGTTTCCGGCCCCAGGTCGCCGAAGGCGACGTGCAGGCGGTAGATCGCGTATGCCTGCGGCTCACCGTCGACCTCGAGCACGGCGATGTGCTTGGGACTGCCGCCGAACCGGAAGTCCTCGGGGTCGACGAGCTGCCGGTTCCGCCACCAGGTCTCGGAACGCTCGTACATGCCCGGCGTGATCCGCTGCATCGCGTCGTAGACCGGTGGCAGCTGCTGCGCGGCGGCGTCGAAGTCGACCAGGCGCACACGGCCGACCGTGTCCACGCCCGGGCGGAACGCTGAGAACGACTTGTCGACGTCGAATTGGGCGTTCAGCGAGGCGAGCCCGTAGCCGTATCGGCCGTAGATCGTCTCCTCGGATGCCCACAGCGCTGCGATGGGCTCACCTCGCTCGTGAACGTCGTCGAGCTGGGTGCGCATCATCGAGCGGAGGACGCCCCGCCGCCGATGCGTCGGCAGGACGCCGACGACCGTCACGCCGGCGGTCGGCAGCTGAACGCCGCCGGGCACGGTCATCCGGAAGCCGAGCACGCCCGCGCCGCCGACGATCGAGCCGTCGTCTTCCACCGCGGCGTGCATGCGCTCGAGCTCGAAGACCTTCAGCCAGCGTTCTGTCCAGGCGTCGTCCGGTTTCTCCCGGCCGAAGTAGTGGACGATCGCGCCGACGGCGTCGCGCAGCTCCTCAGCGCTCGTGCACGTGCGGATCTCCATCAGGCGATCTTCTCCAGCGGCGCATACTCGAGCATCAGCCTGCGCTCGGCGCCGTCGTCGGCGAACCGCACGGTGACGACGCCGCCCGGCTCGATGCGGACGACGACACCCTCGCCCAGGGTCCCGTGGCGCACGGAGTCACCGGTCGCCAGGGCGGGGACGTGCTCGCGCGGCGTCACGTCACGGGCGCCGTAGCCGCTCCACGAGGCCGGCCGCAGCCGCTCGACGACGACGCCCTCGCCCGGCAGCTCGTCGAGGAAGCGCGAGGGGAGATTGAAGGCCCGGCTGCCCCAGAGCGAGCGCGAGGTCGCGTGGGTCAGCACGAGGCGCTCCTCGGCGCGCGTCATCCCGACGTAGGCGAGGCGCCGCTCCTCCTCCACCCCCTGCTCCTCGATCGAGCGCATGTGCGGGAAGATCCCCTCCTCCATCCCGATCACGAACACGGCCTTGAACTCGAGGCCCTTCGCATTGTGGATGGTCATCAGCGTGACGAGGCTCTGCTCGCCGCGGATCGCGTCCTGGTCGGAGTAGAGCGAGATCTCCTGGAGGAACCCGGACAGGCTGGGCTCCTGTGCCTGCTGCAGGTACTCCCGGCCGACGCCCACCAGCTCGTGCAGGTTCTCGAGCCGGCCCTGCGCCTCGATCGTCCGCTCCGCCTCGAGCGCCTCCGCGTACCCGGAGCGCTCGAGCACGGCCTCGATCAGCTCTGGCACGGGCAGGTCCTGCGCTGCCGCCTGGAGCGAGATCAGCACCGTGCGCAGCGCCGAGACGTTCTTCAGCGGCGCCGCGCCGATCCCCGCCTCCTCCGGATAGGCGAGCGACTCGAACAGCGACATCCCGTGCCCGTCGGCGTATGCGCGCAGGCGGTTCATGCTCGCGTCGCCGATGCCGCGCCTCGGCCTGTTCGAGATGCGCAGGAGCGCGGCGGCGTCGAACGGGTTGTCCAGCACTTGCAGGTACGCGACGAGGTCCTTGATCTCGGCGCGCTCGTAGAAGCGCGGCCCGCCGATGACCTGGTAGGCGATCCCCTGGCGGACGAGCACGTCCTCCAGCACCCGCGACTGCGCGTTCGTCCGGTAGAAGACCGCGACCTCCTCGGCCGAGTAGCCCTCCTCCACGAGCGCGGCGATCTCGGCTGCCACGAACCGCGCCTCGGCGTGCTCGTCCTCCACCTCGATCGCGTGCACCGGCAGCCCCTCGCCGAGCTCCGACCAGAGGTTCTTCTCCTTGCGCTCGCGGTTGTTTGCGATCACCGCGTTCGCCGCGTTGAGGATGGTGTTGGTCGAGCGGTAGTTCTGCTCGAGCGGGATCACGCGGGTCTCGGGGAAGTCGCGCTCGAACTCGAGGATGTTCCGGATGTCGGCGCCCCTGAATGCGTAGATCGACTGATCTGGATCTCCGACCACCATCAGGTTCCGGTGCTTGCCGGCGAGCAGCTGGAGCAGCCGGTACTGCGCGTGGTTCGTGTCCTGATACTCGTCGACCAGCACGTACCGGAACGCCTTCTGCCAGCGCTCCAGCGCTTCGGGGAACCGCTCCAGCACCTCGACGGTGAGCATCAGCAGGTCGTCGAAGTCCATCGCGTTCGAGTCGTGCAGCCGCTTCTGGTACAGCCGGTACACGTCGGCCACGGTCTGGTCGTAGAACGACTCGACGCGGCTCAGGTACTCGTCCGGGCCGATCAGCTGGTTCTTCGCGTTCGAGATCTGCGCGTGGATCCCGCGCGGGACGAACCGCTTCGGATCGCGGTCGAGATCCTCCAGGCACTGCTTGGTCAGCCGCACCTGGTCGGCCTGGTCGTAGATCGAGAAGTTCGACTTGTAGCCGAGCCGCGCCGCCTCGCGGCGGAGGATCCGCCCGCACGCGGCGTGGAAGGTGAGGATCCAGATCGCCCGGGCGACGTTGCCGAGCAGGCCCTCGAGCCGGTCGCGCATCTCCCCGGCCGCCTTGTTCGTGAACGTGATCGCGAGGATCTCGTTCGGGTGCACGCCGCAGGCCGAGATCAGGTGCGCGACCCGGTAGGTGAGGACGCGGGTCTTCCCCGAGCCGGCGCCGGCGATCACGAGCAGCGGCCCCTCGGTCGTCAGCACCGCCTCCCGCTGGGCCGGGTTCAGGTCGGCGAGGTAGTCCTGCGGCTTCGCGACGGCCATGCGCCCGATGCTAGCGGTGCGCGGCGGCGGTCTTTCCGGACGTGGCCAGCACTGCATCGACTGCAGCGGCGAACGTCTTCCATTCGAGCCGTCTGACCGCGAGCGCCTCGCGGCCTGCAGTGGTGACCCGGTAGATGCGGCGCCGCCGCGGCGGGACGGCCGGTCGCGCAGCCTCGGATCTTCCAGGTCTGGCGGCGGCGGGCCTAGCCCGCAGCGCGGAAGGCGGCCCGCGGCAGCTCGGCGAAGCGGCGGCCGTAGAGCGCGAGGCCGACCAGTGCCGCGGACGCGGTGATCGCGGTCGCCATCATCGGCATGACGAGGCTCGCCGCGACGGCGGTCGCGCCAGCATGGCCGACCATCGCCAGGGCACCGACGGCTGCGCCCTGATACAGCCCCGCGTTGCCCGGGAGGATCGGTGCGACATTGGCGAGCCCGGTGACCGTCATGTAGACCAGCGCGGTGCCGAGGCCGGCGTGGACACCGAGGGCGTTCAGCGTCAGCGTGACGCCGAGCCAGCGCACTGCCCACGTGGCGAGGAGGATCGCCAGCGTCCGCAGGAGCACCGGACGGGGAGCGCCGGCGGCGGCGAGGAAGCCGTCGGCCCAGGCCGGCAGCCGGCGACCGAGTCTGTGGTGGAGAGCGGCCGCGACGGCGATGCCGCCCCCGGCGAGGGTGACCGCGCCGATCAGCGCACCGCGCACCCAGCCGGGAACCGGTAGGAAGACCCCGGCGGTCGCGCCGACGAGACAGAACGCGATCGCCTCGGTCAGATGCGCGGCGAGCAGGCTGCCTCCCGCACGCGGCAGGCCGGGCCAGCGGTTGGCCGAGGCGGCGCGGAGCACGCCGACCTTCGCCGCCTCACCGAGTCGGCCGGGAAGAACGGTGTCGAGGAAGGATCCGATCGCACTCGAGGCGTAGATGGCGCGGAAGCCCACGCCCGGGCCGAGCGTCTGGCGCCAGGCCAGCGCGCGCAACGGCTGGACCACGGCGCCGACAGCGAAGCCGGCACTGAGCAGGAGCCAGTCCGGGCTCGCCGCTGCCGAGACGGCGTCGCCGGCCGTCCGGCGCGCGACCACCGCGAAGGCGGCCACGGTCGCAACTGCGATCGCGCCCGGGAGGACGTACCTGCGCATGCGAGGGCCGACCGGCATCCTCCTGCCCATCGGCCGGAAGCGCCCGCGACAGTTCCCCCGGCCGAGGGCTCTAGCCGGAGGTCGCCCGCTCCAGCGCAGGCTCGATCCACGCCGTCGCTGCGGCGAGCGCGCCCGGATCACCGGACTTGATCACGATCGCGACCTCCGCCACCCCGCCGGCGAAGCTCGGGTACGAACCGACGAGGACGCCCGGGTGGCGCGCGGTCACCTCCTCGAGCACGTCGACGATGCGGCTCTCGGTCGTCCGGTAGGTCCTTCGCCAGGTGGCGATCGGCGCTCCACCGGGCATCTCCTCGGCGATCGTCTCGAACATCGCCTCCATCTCGGCCGGCAGGCCCGGTAGCACGTAGACGTTCTCGATCACGAAGCCCGGCGCTCCGCCGTTCGGGATCTCGAGTGGGCGGCTGCCCTCCGGGAGCTGCGCCCAGCGGGCCGCGTACTCGGGGTCACCGGTGAAACGCGCGCGAAGTCGCGCTGCGACGTCGCCGACCTCCACCTGACCGACGCCGAACGCGGCGGCGATCGATTCGCGGGTGACGTCGTCCGGCGTGCCGCCGAGCCCGCCGGTGACGACCACGACGTCCACAGCCGCCGCCTGCTCGCGGACGAACGCAGCGACGCGGTCGATCTCGTCCGCCACCACCGCGATCAGCGTGACGTCGACGCCCAGCGCGGCCAGCCGCCGTGCCAGCCACGAGCCGTTCGTGTTCTCGACGTCCCCCGACAGGAGCTCGTTCCCGACGGTGACAATCGCGGCCCGGGCCATCGCGAGCGAGTATACGAACGTGCTCGAAGAGCTCCTGGAGCGGCGCGAGCGCGACTGCCGGCTCCTACCCGACCGCGCGCTGCAGACCCTGGACGAGGCAGAGCACTTCCTGTTCGAGCGTGGGCTGCTGACGCGTAACCCCTCGCTCTCGCTGCCGAGCCTCTTCGGAGCCTGTCACGAGGAGCCGTACAGGGCAGGCGCGGGCGGCTTCGGCGAGTGGCCCAGCACGAAGTGGCCCTGGAGCTTCGAGCTCGCCCTGCGGCCGGGCGTCGTCGCCCCGAAGATCCACCTGGGCAAGACGCTCTACCTGAGCCCGGATACGGCTCGACTGGCCGATCCGATCATCCGCGACGAGCTCGACCGGCTGAGGCGGGCCGACCCGGACTGGGCCCGCGTGCTCGACCACCTCGTCGACGCAGGCCCGTCGACTCCGGCCGACCTCTGCGTCGAGCTCGGGCTCGAACGCCGACAGCTGAAGGCGATCCGCGCGCCGCTCGAGCGGTGCGGTGCGATCGTCGGCCGGTGGGAGGGCGAGCAGAACGTGCTCCACCGCTGGGACCAGCTGGGCGTCGGGCCGGGCTCGAGTGCGGCCGACCTCGGCGAACTGGTCGTCGCGGCGGTCGAGGCCGCGGTGGTCGTGCCCGACCGCGAGCCGCGCCGCTGGTTCTCGTGGCGCTGGCTATGGCGCGAGGATCTGATCGAGCGGCTGGTCGAGGAGGGCCGGCTGGTCAGGCCCTCGCCGGGCTGGCTCGCGGCCGACGGCGTGTAGCGCACGCGCGTCAGCGCAGGCCGAGGACCACGACCAGCACGACCGCTTCGACGACCTGCGTCGCAGCCCCGAGGGTGTCGCCGGTGACGCCGCCGAGCCACGACCGGCAGCCGATTCCGGCGCCGAGCGCCACGAGCGCAGCCACACCGATCGCGACCGCTCCGTCCCAGCCGAGCAGCGCAACCGCGCCGCCGGCCCCGAGTGCCGCGGCGATTGTCGCGCCCCCCGCCGAGACGCGTCCCGAGAGCACGCTCCCCGGCCCTTCTTCGCTGCGCGCGTACGGCAGCCAGCGGGCCAGCGGGGGCGAGACGGCACGGGACAGGGCGCCGGCGGACGCGAAGGCCGCTACGGCGTCTCCCTGCACGGCGAGTCCGCCCAGTGAGCCCACCTCCACCATCAGGACGAGTGCGAGGGCCGTCACGCCGTAGCTCCCCACCCGGGAGTCGCGCATGATCGCGAGCGCGCGGGCCCGATCCACACCACCGAGGGCGTCTGCGGTGTCCGCGAGGGCATCGAGGTGAAGCGCGCCGGTAACGAGGGCAACAGCAGCGATGCCCACCGCCCCGGCCACGAACGCGGGGAGGGACCGCTCGAGCCCGGCAGCGACGAGGCCGCCCAGGGCTCCAACTCCCGCGCCGACGACGGGGAACAGCGCGGCGCCGCGCGCCACGTCGGCTCCGTCGAGCGCGATCCACCGGCCCACCGGGACACGCGTGAGGAAGGCGACCGCCGCCGCGGCCGCCCTAGCGACCTGCATCGGTGACGCCGGCCGCGTCGAACGTGGCCATCTCGTCGAGGATCGCCAGCCCGGCGTGCAGGATCGGAAGCGCCAGCGCCGCGCCGCTGCCCTCCCCGAGGCGCAGCCCGAGGTCGAGGAGCGGGTCGAGCCCGAGGGCCTCGAGCACGAGCGCATGCCCGGGCTCGGGCGAGCGGTGCGCCGCGACCATCGAGGCGCTCGTTCCCGGTCTGATCCGTTCGGCCGCAAGGGCCGCCGTGCCGCTGATGAACCCGTCGAGCAGGGTGACCAGACGGCGGTCGGCCGCGCCCAGCGCGACACCCGCGAGGAACGCGATCTCGAATCCGCCCAGCACGGCGAGCGTGTCGACCGGTTCGCTCCCGCGCGTTCCGTTGACCGCCAGCGCGCGCCGCACGGCGGCGACCTTGCGCTCGAGCCCCACGGCGTCGAGCCCGGTTCCCGGGCCGCATACAGCCTCCGGCTCGGCGCCGAGGAAGGCCGCGGCGAGCGCGGACGCCGAGGTCGTGTTCCCGATGCCCATCTCGCCGAGCGCGACGATGCCGACGCCGTCGTCGGCGAGCTCCGCAGCCACAGTCACCCCTGCGGCGAGGCACTGCTCCGCCTGTTCGCGCGTCATCGCCGGTCCCTCGGTCAGGTCGTCCGGTGCCCGCGCCGGCCCGGAGGTCGCGGACGCCGGCGACGGGCGGACCGACGACCCCGAGGTCGAAGACGTGAAGCTCGGCACCCACGAGGCGTGCGAGGACGCAGATCGCCGCGCCGCCGCCCGCGAAGTTCGCCAGCATCTGCGCGGTCACCTCCTGCGGATACGCGCTGACGCCCCGGGAGGCGACACCGTGGTCGGCGGCGGCGATCACGACAGCGGCCCGCAACCGCCCGGGGGTGGGCGTGCCGCGGATCGCGGCGATGCGGACGGCGAGGTCCTCCAGCCGGCCGAGACTGCCACGAGGCTTCGTCTTGGCGTCGAGCGCGGCGCGCGCCGCGACCGCGGCGGAATCAGGCGTCGACAAGCGGAATCGCCTTCCCGGCGACGACGAGCAGCGCGCGATCCGCCGCCTCGACCCAGCTCGCGTTGACACGGCCGAGTACGTCGCGGTAGCGCCGGCCGAGCGCTGTGACCGGCACGATGCCCATCCCGACCTCGTTGGAGACGGCGACGGTCAGCCCGGCACGGCCGGCGGCCGCCCCGGCGACGCTGCCGGCGGTCGCCTCGACAGCGCCGTCCGCCCACCCCGCCTCGAGCAGGTTGGCCACCCAGAGCGAGAGGCAGTCGACGACGACGCTCGACTGCGGGCCCACGTTGGCGAGCGCCGTCCCGAGCTCGATCGTCTCCTCGACGGTCGTCCAGCCGGACGGTCGCTCCGCCCGATGACGGCGGATCCGCTCCTCCATCTCGGAGTCCAGCGCAGCGGCCGTGGCGATCAGCGTCGCCTCCTCGCCGGCCAGCCGCTGGGCGAGCGCCGACTTCCCGCTGCGTGCGCCACCGAGCAGCACGACCAGGCTCACCGCCGCACCGGGATCACCGCGCCCTCGAGCACGCGAACGCGTGCGCCGTAATGCTCCTCGATCAGCGGCTCGGTGAGCACCTCAGCCGCAGCGCCCTCGGCGACGATACGCCCGCCGGAGAGCAGCAGGAGCTTCGGGGCGTAGAGGCCGGCGAGGGTCAGGTCGTGCATGGCGGCGACGACTGTCAGCCCTGCATCCAGGCGCAGGCCGTCGATCAGCTCGAGCGCCTCCTGCTGGCGGCCGGCGTCGAGGGCGCTGGTCGGCTCGTCGAGCAGGAGGAGCGGCGCCTCCTGGGCGAGAGCGCGCGCAAGAACCGCCCGCTGGCGCTCACCGCCGGAGAGCGTGCCCAGCTGCCGGTTCACGAGCTCGGCCAGGTCCAGCCGGGCGACGGCCGACGCGGCGGCGGCGAGGTCCCTCCGCCCCTCGCGGCCCATGTAGGAGACGTACGGCGTCCGGCCGAGCAGGACGTACTCCTCGACGCTCATGCCCGCGGGCAGCAGGGGCGTCTGCGGGACGAGGGCGACCCGCTGGGCCACGTCCTTCCGGCGCAGCGCGCGCAACGGATCGCCGTCCAGCCGGATCTCGCCCCGATGCCCGACCAACCCGGCGATCGCGCGCATCAGGCTGGTCTTGCCGGCGCCGTTCGGCCCGATCAGAGTCACCCAATCGCCGTGCTCGACCGAGAACGACACCCCGTCCACGACGTTGCGCCCGCCGAGCCGGACGGTGACGTGGCCGAGCTCGAGCGCTGCCTTCGGCACTACGACGCCATCCGCTTCGAGGTGCGGAGCACGATTGCGAAGAAGGGCGCCCCGAAGAACGCCGTCACGACGCCGATCGGAACCTCGCCCGGCGACAGCGCCGTGCGCGCGATCACGTCGGCGAGCACGAGGAAACCGCCGCCGACCAGCACCGACAGCGGCAGCAGGAGCCGGTAGCTCGGTCCGGCGACCAGGCGGATCGCATGCGGGACGATGATCCCGACGAAACCGATCAGGCCGCTGACCGCGACCGCGGCGGCCGTGCCGACCGTCGCACAGAGGATCACCGCCAGCCGCACCCGCCCGACGTTCACGCCGAGGCTCGCCGCTTCCTCGTCGCCCACGCTGAGGACGTCGAGGAGGCGTCGATGCAACAGGATCCCCGTGATCGCGACCGCAACGTACGGGAGCAGGATGACGACGTCGCGCCAGCCCGAGCTCGGCAGGCGGCCCAGGATCCACGAGTAGACCTCCTGGATCGTGTCCGAGTGCTGCTGCTGCACGAACGTCTGCACGGCTGTGAAGAAGGCGGCGACGGTGACGCCGGCCAGGACGAGCGTCGCGCCACCCGAGCCGGCTCCGGCCGACCGCCCGATCGCATATGCGGCCACCACCGCGACCGCCCCGCCGAGGAAGGCAGCCGGAGGCAGCGTGTTCTGGAAGTCGATCCCGCGCAGATATACGACCGCGATGGTCGCACCCAGCCCGGCACCGGCAGCCACGCCGAGCAGGTACGGGTCGGCGAGCGGGTTCCGGAACACGCCCTGGTACGACGCGCCGGCGACGGCCAGCATTGCGCCGACGAGCGCGCCCAGCACCACCCGCGGCATCCGGATGTCCCAGAGAATCGCCTCGTCGGTGGCCGAGAGCGGCGAGTGCACGTGGAGGAACGGGATCCTGGCGGCGACCGACTCGAGCATCCCGCCGAGGCCGATGTCCACCGGCCCGACGAGCACGCCGAGCACAAGCGAGGCGACGAGGAAGAGCGCCGCCGCCAGGATCCAGCCCCGCGGGCTCAACTGCGCAGATGCCCCAGGGCGCCGGCGACGGCGCGGACGAAGTTGACGATCCGCGGCCCCCAGCGCGAGGCGATCGAGTCGTCGATGCGCACGATCGTCCCCGTCCGGACCGCGGCGACGTTCTTCCAGCCCGGTCGTGCGGCAACCGTCTGCGCCGACTGCGCACAGCAGTTGATGTCGGCGAGCACGACGATGTCCGGGCTGCGCGAGACGACGTACTCGGCCGAGAGCTTCGGATAGCCGCCGCTCCCCGCGGTGTCGGCGGCGTCCGCGATGTTCCTGAGCCCGAAGAGCGCGTAGACGCGCCCGATGAACGTGCTCGACGTTGCCGAATAGAGGTCGGGGCCGAGCTCGTGGAACACGCTCAGCCCTCGCGCGCGCGGCGTCGCCTTGGCCAGCAACACGTTGATCTGCGTCTTCATCCGGGTGACCACGCGGGTCGCTTCCGGAAGCCGGCCGGTGACCCTGCCGAGCGCGAGGATCTGGTTGTAGGCCCCGTTGAGGTTTCTGGCCGCGTCCTGGACGAGCACGCGGATCCCGAGCTTGCGAAGCGTGGCGACGAGGCCGTTGGGGTCGTACGCGACGATCACGAGGTCGGGCTTGTAGCCCGCGATCGCCTCGACGTTGGGCGTGAAGCCGGAGAGCTTGGTGCGGGGCGCCTGCTTCGGGTAGTCGGACTGATCGTCGACGGCGACCACCTGAGGGCCGGCGCCGATGGCGAACAGCGACTCGGTGGCGGTCGCCGACAGCGAGACGATCCGATGCGGGACGGCGGCAGGCGCAGCCGGCGAGCCGGACGCTCCGACCACCGCTACGAGGGCTGCGACGAGAAGTCCGAGGACGAGTCTGGACACGAATCCTCCCTTCCGCGAGGGGTTCGATGGGGTTCGACGGCGGGCGGCAGGTCTTCTGACTCGGGGCTCCCCCGTCGCCGCCTTCCCGGGCCTCGCGGCCCAGTGGCGTCCTGGCGACGGGCATCTCCCCTTACAGCGGCGGGACCGTCCCGGACTCGCACCGGGTTCCCTGACCGCGCGCCTATGTGGTGGCGGAGCCTATCACCCTGCCTGACCCGTCCCGCCGCTCGTAGAATCGGGGGCATGGAGCGCAAGGACGTCGGCGACCGGCAGCTGGACGCACTGCTCGAGCGGCTCGACCGCCTTGTCGCCGAGATCCACGGCCTCAACCGGCGGCTGGACGCGGGCGAGAATCTCGCGCCGCTCGTCTACGAGCTGCGCGCGCTGAACGAGTCCCTCTCCGCCCTCGCGTACGCCGCGCTCGGCTCGCAGGGGCCGCAGGTGCGCCGCCGCCGCGCGAGCTAGACTGCCCGCCTTTTGGCGCCGGTCGGGCTTTGCCCGGCCGGCTTGCCGGCAAGCGAGAGCTTAGCCGGCGATGCGGTAGATGGTGCCGCTCTGCGACACGGCGTAGAGGCCGCCGCGCGAGTCCTCGCCGAACGAGCTGAGCGACGGGATGCTGAAACGCTCCTTCCGGAACGAGGTGAGCTTGCCCTTGACCACCTTGAAGCTCCAGACGATCCCGGAGCAGTAGTCCCCGTAGAAGTAGCGCCCGACCAGGTCCTTCCGCGCTTTCCCGCGGTAGACGAAGCCGCCCGTGACCGAGCAGCCGACCCCGTGCGAGTAGACCTGGATCGGCCCGCGGTACGGCCCACGCGGGTCGAGCTTGCGGCTGCGATCGTACGGCGCCCGGCCTTCGTAGACCGCCCATCCGAAGTTCATCACCTGGTTGAGCCTGGCCCGCGGAACGTAGTCGATCTCCTCCCATGCGCCCTGGCCGACATCGGCGATGTAGAGGTCGCCCGTGGCGCGGTCGAACGAGAACCGCCACGGGTTGCGCAGTCCGTACTCGGCGAGCACCGGCTGCGGATTGGCGGCGTTGACGTCCATCTTCCAGATCTTGGCCAGCTTGTTCGTGAAGGTCTGGCCGTTGTTGTTCGGGTCGCCGCCTGAGCCGCCGTCACCCATGCCGATGTAGAGCAGGCCGTCCGGCCCGAACGCGAGCTGGCCGCCGTTGTGGTTCGAGAACGGCTGCTTCTCGAAGAAGAGCTGCCGCGCCGACGACTCGATCGCGCGGGTGCCGTCCGAGCGGTACTCGACCACCCGCGTGTCGCCGTTCGTGTCGGTGTAGTCGACGTAGAAGAGGTGGTTCTGCGCGTACCGGGGATGGAAGGCGACCGACAGCAGCCCCTGCTCGCCGCCGCTCTGGACCAGGTTCCGGATGTCGAGGAACGGCTGCGCCTGGAGCCGGCCGTTCTGGATCACCCGGATCGTCCCCTTCTGCTCGACCACGTACAGCCGCCCCGGCTCGTTCGCCGGCGCGGCGAGGTGGATGGGCGAGTCCAGCCCACGCGCGATCACGACCGGGCTGATCGGCTTCGGCGCGGCAGCCTGGGCCGGCCCGACGAGCGCCAGCCCGAGTGCGATGAGCAGGAAGGCGCTAGCTCTTGAGCAGGACACGGCGGAGCTCGTCTTCCTTCCCAGGCTGGAGGATGGCCAGCACCTGGTCGCCCGCCCGCAGGGAGGTGTCGCCGTCGGCGATCTCGAACTGGCCGTTGCGCTTCACCGAGATCAGGCGGGCGCCGTCGGGAAGCTGGAGCCGGTCGATCCGGGTGCCGGCGCAGTCGGCATCCGGCGGGATCAGGACCTCGACGATCTCGACGTTCTCCTTGGGCAGCTCGAGCAGGTGGACGAGGCCGTGCTCCGGCACCTCGTGCTCGATCAGCGCCATGATCGAAGAGGTTGCGCAGACGGTCGGGGAGACGCCGAGCAGGTCGAAGTGCACCTGGTTGCGCGGGTCGTTGACGCGCGCGATCACCTTCTCGACGCCGTAGCGCTCGCGGGCGAGCTGGCAGATGACGATGTTGTCCTCGTCGTCGCCGGTCACCGCGACCACGATGCTCGGGGGCCGCTGGATGCCGGCCCGCTCGAGCACGAAGATCTCGGTCGCGTCGCCGTGGACGACGACGTGCTCGAACTCGTCCTCCAGCCGCTCGAACCTGTCGCGGCGCTGTTCGACGAGCGTCACCTCGTGGCCGACGCGGAGGAGGCTGCGCGCGAGGTTCGCTCCGATCTTGCCCCCACCTGCGATCAGGACGTACATCGGTTCTTTCAGCCGACCTTCACGGGCTGGGGCACGTCGCAGGCGCGGACGGCCTCGGTCAGCCGCTCGATCGCGTTCGAGGTCGGGCAGACGGTACGCATGCCCTGCTGCTCGTAGAACTCGGCGCGAGCCGGGTCGAGCAGCCGTACGACCACGCAGTCGATCCCGAAGCGCTTCTGGACGACCTGACCGACCACGATGTTGGTGTTGTCGCCGTCGGTGGCGACCACGACTGCGTCGGCGTCCTCGACTCCTGCGCGGCGCAGGACGGACGTGTCCATGCCGTGGCCGACGACGAAACCGCCGCTCCAACTCTCGCCGAGGCGACCGAGCGCCTCTTCCTTCTCGTCGACCGCGACGACGTCCCAGCCCTCCTCCTGCAGCCGGTGCGCGACGGTCGAACCCACCCGGCCGCAGCCGATCACGATCGCCTTCACGCCCTCAGCGTAGCCCAGGGGTCAAGCAGCGACATTGACTTCGGGGCCGAGTTCCCGGCGAAGAATGGCGGTTTTCCGCACCTGATCCGTCGGCCTGCCCCGTGGCCGCGCGAGACCCGGCGCGTCACCCCACGGAGCGATACGAACGACCGCGGGCACGGCCACGCGATGTCCATGTTCAAGCGCAGGCCACCAACAACAACCGAAGGAGGTTGACATGCTCGCTGAACTGATCGTCGACTTCCTACCCTGGCCCGGGGGCCGAGCGAAAGGACAGGATCGCGGCGCCACGCTCATCGGCAAGCTACTGTCCGGCCGGCTGTACATCCCGGAAACGGACACCCTGACGCCATCAAGAATGCGCTGATGGAGACCGGATGGCTCGCCGGCCAGGTGGTCGCCGCAGGCGACCTCCGGCAGGGCAAAGAGCCGTCGCTCGCATCGATGGTGACCGGCACGGCGCTGATCGAAGTGCTCCGGCCGCGCCGCTCGAAGGCGGTCCCGCGCCACTTCGTGCTAGCAGTGACGGCCGAGCGCGTCGTCGCCTTCGGGGCGGTCGGCGCGAGCGACGAGGACCAGGGCCGTCTACGAGCTGTGGGTCCGTCCGGACGAGCGCGGCTCCTGGCCGCGGGAGGCGGTGCGGCTGGTCGACCTGGCGCAGGGTGCCGATTCGACCGCCGCGACGCTCGAGCTCGACGGCCTCGACCGCGTGCCCGTGGCACCTCCACCGGCGGCAAGTCGTGGGGCGGCACTCTCGTCCTCGGCATGGAGCACGTTCCCGTCTTCCGGCCCGGCTCCGACACCGATTCCACCAACGAGCTTCCCGGCGGCAGCTGGACGGTCGCCGGCCTAGGTATCGAGACGCCAGCTCACGACCCCGCCCGTCGGCACGAACGTCGCCCGGGGCAACGACGACCCGGCCGAGCGCTTCCCGCCCTCGCTCTGCTGAGACGATAGAACGGGCTGACGCGGAGTGGCCGCGGCTCGCCGCGGCACTCCATCACGGCAGCGCCGCCTCTTCCTCGAGGACGCCCTGCGGGTAGGCGAGCACCATCACCTCGCAGGGCGCACGCCGGAGCACGTAGTCGACGGTCGGGCTGAAGAAGCGCGACTGGCGCCGCCAGCGGGGAGCCGAGCCCATCACGATCAGGTCGGCGCCGAGCTCGCGTGCCTTCTCCACGATCGCCTCGCCGATCGCGCGCGCGCGGACGGTGTCGCCCTCGATCGTCACGCCGTGCTCCCCCGCCAGCGTCCGCGCATCCTCGAGCGACGCGCTCGCCCGCTCCTGCTGGTCGGCCACCTCCGCGTCGAGCGGCAGCGACAGGGGGACGCGGATCACGTGCAGGGCGTGGATCGTGCCCCCTCGCTCCTCGGCGAGCTTGATCGCGGTCGCCAGCATCTCCTCGCCGATCGGCCCGAGCTTGACCGGGACGAGGATCCGTTCGTACTCGCCTTCGCCGGCGGGGACGAGGTCCGGGACCGGGGCCGCGACGTGCTCGAGCAGCCCCGCTCCCCGGCGGGCCCGCGCGTACACGTAGAGGCAGGCGCCGAGGAGCAGCCAGGCGGGACCGCCGATCCTGGCCGCGGCATGCGTGGAGAACGAGATCACCCAGAGCGCGACCACAAGCGGGATGCCGAGCAGTGCGGCGACGGGAACAGGACGACCCCGGATGCGGACGTTCAGGGGGACGACGTACGGCCGGGGAAGGTCCGGCTCGGTGAAGCGCAGGCGCACGACCGCCGCCTGCGCGATTGCGAAGGTGATCAGCACTCCGAAGCTGTAGAGGCTGGCGAGGAACCGCGCCTCGCGACCGACCGAGGCGGAGACGATCACGAGCGTGATCGAGACCGCGGCGGCGCCGAGGATCGCGGCGGGCGGCAGCGTGCTGCGCCGGCCGAATGTCCCGAACGTGTGCGGCAGCATCTGATGCCGGCCGAGCGAGTAGACGACTCGGCCTACGCCGGAGATCGACGTGGTCGCGGCCGCGAGCAGGACGCCCGCGCCGGTCAGGCCGACCATCACGCGCAGGATGTCGACGAGCAGGGCCGGCATGTGCCCGTCGAAGGCGGAGACGATCCCGACCAACGGCGCCTGGATCCAGTCCGTGGCGAGGCGCGTCGTGACGGAGTCGGAGCCGGTGACCGCTGGGAAGGCGGCCACTGCGACCACGCCGACCAGCGCAGATACCAGCACCGCCGCCCCGAGGCCGACGAACAGGCTGCGCGGCATGCTCGTGCCGGGCTCGCGCGCCTCCTGCGCCAGGTTGGCAAGCGTCTCCAGGCCGGTGTACGCGAGCATCGCCACGGGCAGCGCGAAGGCGAGCGAGTGCCAGGTCGGCGCCACGCCCGGGTGGGCGCCGTGGCCGAGGTCCGACGGCGAGAACAGGAAGGCGAAGCCGAGCACGATCAGGATCACGTCCGTGACGAACGCGACCACCGCGACGACGATCGCAATCCGGTAGAGACCTGGCCGGCGGATCAGCCGCAACAGGGTGATCGCGAGCACGATGAACACGGCGGCGACCACGTCCCACGGGTGGCGCGTCAATCGCAGCCAGCCGATCGCTTCCCCGAAGTAGTGCGGCATGAAGAGGGCGGCGAGCGCGATCACGATCGTGTAGTCGAGTAGCAGCACCCAGCCGGTCAGGAACCCGATCGGGTCGTTGAACGCCCGGCGCGCGAGCATCGCCGCGCCGCCCGTCTCGGGGATTGCGGCCGTGCCCTCGGCGTACGAGAGCGAGACGAGCATGAAGACCGCGCCGGCCACGAGCAGCACCCACGGGGTCAGCCCCAGCGCGAAGAGTGCGACGATCCCGAGCGCGAAGTAGATAGACGAGCCGACCTCGCCGTACGCGACCGACGCGAGCGACTCCTCGCTGAGGGTGCGGACGAGCCCGGGTAGACGCCGTCTCGGCCGAGGACTCATCGCGTGGCCAGGTAGAGCCGGAGGGCGCCCGCCGCGACCAGCATGGCGCCGATGATCAGGCCGAGGCCGCCGCCGACGCCCGCCTGGACGGTTCGAACGATCACCGCCAGGCCGAGGACGACCAGGAGCGCAGAGATCGCAGCGGTGCCACGCCGTCTCGTGTTCATGCCGCCTGCTTCCCCGCCGCGATCAGCACCCGACACGGCGCTTCCCGCAGGACGTAGTCGACGGTGCCGCCGAAGAGCGCCCGCCGGCCGGCGATCGCCTGCCGGGGGGCGCCGAGCAGCACGAGCTCTGCGTTGCGGCGTCGGGCCTCCTCGACGATTGCGGGGCCGGCCTTCCGCGCGCGAAGGAGCCGGGTGACCGCACGCACGCCGTAGCTCTCGACGAGCGCCTGGGCGTCGTCGAGCAGCACCTCGGCGTCATCCTGCTGCTCGGGCAGCTTCGCGTCGAGCGGGAGCGAGAGCGGCACCTCGATCACGTGGACGATCGCGACGGTCGCGCCGCGCTGCGCAGCCAGTCGCGCGGCGGCAACGAGCGCCTCCTCGCTCTCGCCGGTCCGCTTCACCGGCACGACGATCGTCCGGTACTCGATCGGTCAACGAGGGGCCGAGGACGAGCATCGGGGCCTTCACGGTCGCGGTCAGTGGCTCCCCGACCACGCGGGTGCGGTACACCCAGTAGAACACCAACCCGCCCGCCAGCCAGCCGAGGCCCGCCCAGCGCGCCGGCGGATACTGGACGACCACGACGACCCAGGCGAGCGACGTGCCGAGCCCGCCGAGGAGCGCGAACAGCGGCAGATCGAGGTCGCCGATGCGGAGGTTCGGCCGGGCGCGGTACGCCCCGGGCTCCTGCTTCTTGCGGCGGAGCTGGATGATCGAGGCGTGCGCGATCGTGAAGGACAGCATCGCGCCGAACGAGTACATCGTTCCGAGGAAGCTGACCCTCCCCGGCAGCAGCACGGCGATCGGGATCGCGGCGGCGAAGACGATCAGCGAGAGCCACGGGGTCTTGAAGCGCGGGTGGAGTCGACGGAACACCTCGGGGAGCTGCCGGTGCATGGCCATCGAGTACGTGATCCGGGACGCTCCGATCACGCCCGCGTTCGTGGCGATGAACAGGATCGTCGCCGCCAGGAGGCCGACGTAGACCTTCCCGGCGCTGAGCACCCAGCCGTGCAGCCCGAGATTCTCGACGAGCCCCAGCACCGGGTCGTTCTCGAACCCTCCCTGGTCGGGTGGCAGGCCGAGCTTCGTCACGTAGTCGCCCGCCGCGTCCTTGTAGACCGGCAGCGCCGAGAGCGCGACCAACGGCAGCGTGAAGTAGATCGCGAACACGGCGACCGCGACGAGGCGGATCGACGCCGGAATCGACCGGGTCGGGTCGCGCGCCTCCTCGGCGAGGTTCGAGACGGTCTCGATCCCCGTGTAGGCGATCATCGCCACCGGAATCGCGAGCGCGAAGTTCCCCCAGGTCGGCGCGATCCCCCAGTGGACGTTCGCGGTCAGGATGTGCGGGTCGAAGACGATTACGAATCCGATGATCACGAGCAGCAACTGCGTGGCGAAGTCGACGACGGCGAGGAAGACGTTCAGGCCCGCCGCCTCCTTGATCCCGACGATGTTGATCGCCACCAGGATCAGGATCACCGCGGCACCTCCGATGATGTCCCACGGGTTCGTCCTCAGCGGCCCCCAGAAGATCGACAGGTAGTGCGGGACGAAGAACGCCGAGATGGCGACGGTGATGATGTAGTTGAGCATCTGCGCCCAGGCGGCCACGAAGGAGACGAGCTCGTTGAAGGCGTGGCGGGCGAAGCTCGACGAGCCGCCCGCCTCGGGGTAGCGGACGGTGCCCTCGGCGTAGGTCGCGGCGGTGCAGGCGAAGATCAACCCGCTGATCACGAAGACGAGCGGGGTCAGCCCGAGCGCGATCGCGGCGGTGACGCCGAGCGCGTAGTAGATCGACGAGCCGACGTTGCCGTAGGCGGTCGAGAAGAGCGCCGGTGTCCCGAGAACGCGCTCCAGTCCCTGCTGCTGCCGCCGGCGCCTGTGAGGCACCGGCCAACAATACGCGGGGGAACCGCTGGTTCCCCCACGAGCCCCCTCCTTGCGGGCGGAGGCGGGCGCCGATCGGTTGCAGAGCCGGCGACGGCACTGGTAACGCAAGCGACGGCGCACCCTCGATCGCGAGCGGCCGCGGCCGCCATGTCGGCCGCGGCGGCGGGGTCACGTCAGACGCCGCCGTGACCGACACGGCGGGCACGGCTCGGAAGGCTTCTCGGGTCCGAACTCGGCGGCAGTGCGATCTCAGCCGCCGGCTCCGCACCGTTCTGCGCCGCTCAAACGCCGGCAACGAGGGGGCTCACGGGGGAACCAGGGGTTCTCCCCACGCGCTTCGCGCGTCAGGGAGGGCGCCGGCCGCGCAGGAGCAAACCCGTCGCGGCCGGCTTTCCCCCGTGTCACTAGCCGTGAATCGAGACGAGTAGCGGGATGATCAGGATCGCGACGATGTTGGCGATCTTGATCATCGGGTTGATCGCCGGGCCGGCGGTGTCCTTGTAGGGGTCACCGACCGTGTCGCCGGTGACCGCCGCCGCATGGGCCTCCGAGCCCTTGCCGCCGTAGGCGCCGTCCTCGATCAGCTTCTTCGCGTTGTCCCAGGCGCCGCCGCCGGAGGTCATGGCGATCGCGAGGAACAGGCCCGTCACGATCGTCCCGATCAGCAGGCCGCCGAGCATCTCCGGGCGGATGATCCCGACGACGATCGGGACCAGGATCGGGATCGCGGCGGGGGCCATCATCAGCTTGATCGCTCGACCCGTGACGATGCCGACCGCGCGCGAGTAGTCCGGCCTCGTCGTTCCCTCCATGATCCCGGGGTTCTCGCGGAACTGCCTGCGCACCTCCTCGACCACCTCGCCGCCGGCGCGGCCGACAGCGGTCATCGCGAGCGACGCGAACAGGAACGGCATCAGCCCGCCGATGAACAGACCGACGATCACCCACGGGTTGTTCAGGTCGAAGTTCTGCGCGACGGAGGTGCCTTCGAGCCCGCTTGTGTACTGGTCGAACAGGATCAAGGCCGCGAGGCCCGCGGAGCCGATCGCGTAGCCCTTCGTCACCGCCTTGGTCGTGTTCCCGACCGCGTCGAGCGGGTCGGTGATCGCGCGCACCGACTCGTCGAGATCGGCCATCTCGGCGATCCCACCGGCATTGTCGGTGACGGGTCCGTAGGCGTCCAGTGCGACGATCAGGCCGGTCATCGAGAGCTGAGCCATGACCGCCACGCCGATGCCGAACAGCGACTGGCCGGCGGCGTAAAACGAGGCGATGATCCCGACCGCGATCGTGATCACCGGCAGCGCGGTCGCGCGCATGCCGATGGCGAGGCCGGCGATGATGTTCGTGGCGTGCCCGGTCTGGGACGCCTCGGCGATCGACTTCACCGGATTCCACCGGGTGCCGGTGTAGTACTCGGTGATCGCCACCAGCAGGAAGGTCACGCCGAGACCGATCAGCGCCGAGCCGTACAGGTTCCAGAAGCTGAAGGGCCCGTCGTCGTAGGCGAGCGTGATGGGGATGAAGCCGACCGCCGACAGGAGCGTGGCGACCACGACCGCCTTGTACAGCGCGTTGATGATCGCGTTCTGGCCGCGCCCGACACGGGCGAAGAACGTCCCGATCACCGACGCCAGAATCGAGATGCCGCCGATCGCGAGCGGGTAGAGCCAGAGCCCGCTCGCGGGGAACTGGTTGGACGCGATCAGCATCACCGCCACCGCCGTGACCGCATACGTCTCGAACAGGTCGGCGGCCATGCCCGCGCAGTCGCCGACGTTGTCGCCGACGTTGTCCGCGATCACGGCCGGGTTGCGCGGGTCGTCCTCGGGGATGCCTGCCTCGATCTTCCCGACCAGGTCGGCGCCGACGTCGGCTGCCTTGGTGAAGATCCCGCCGCCGAGTCGCGCGAAGACGGAGATCAGCGAGCCGCCGAAGGCGAGGCCGACGAGATCGTTGATCGCCGACTCGTGCGTGTTGCCGAGCCAGTCGGTGAGCGACCCAGTAGTACCCGGCGACGCCGAGCAAACCGAGGCCGACGACGAGGAGGCCGGTCACCGAGCCGGCCCGGAACGCCACGTTCAGGGCCGGCTTGAGCCCGCTCTTGGCCGCCTCTGCCGTGCGCACGTTCGAGCGCACGGCGACATTCATGCCGATGAAACCGGCGGCGGCGGAGAGCGTGGCGCCGATCAGGAAGCCGACTGCGGTGCCCCAGCCGAGCTCGTTGTAGAAGCCGAGCAGGAGGAACGGGACGATCGCAACGAACGCGATCGTCGTGTACTGCTTGCGCAGGTAGGCGTCAGCGCCTTCCTGGACGGCGCGCGCGATCTCCTGCATCCGCTCGCTGCCTGCCGGCTGCGACAGCAGCCAGTAGACGAGATAGACGCCGTACACGATCGCGACACCCGCACACACGAGGGCGAACAGCACGGCATGGTCCTTGAAGAAGTCCACTACGCTCCCTTTCCAGTCACAAAGTCGGCGCCGAACGGCGTCGGCGCGCCAAAGCCTGTCTCACAAGCGCGAGAGCGTATCCGATCACAGGGGCGGTTCGCCCCGGTTGGTCACTCGGGCGCGGGCTCGGCGGTGGCCTTCGCGTACGCGAGCTGCATGTTCGCCACCATCTGATCGAGATCGCGGGCGAGATCGGCCGGCACGGCGTCCCTGATCGCGGGCACGAGCGCCCGCAGGGCGTCGATCGCGAGCTTGGCCTGCTCGAGGTCGCGGTCCTCCTCTCCGAGGCTCCGGTAGCCGAGCGACGAGACGGTGAACACGGTCTGGACGAGGACGTCGCCGACCTTCAGCTGCTTGAACTCCGCCTCCAGCTGCCGGAGCAGCTCCTCCTGCGACGGCTCCTGCTCCGGCGCCTCGCCCGAGCCTCCCCTCGTCAGCCACGGACGACCTCACCGGTTCGGACCTGCTCCGCGTAGATCTCCTCCAGCGACCAGCCCTCCTCGAACCGTGCGATCTGCCGCTCGGCCGCAGTCGTGGCGGGAACGGTGAGCGCAACCCCGAGCTCGTCCGCCACCGGGCCGATCCACGCTGCGAGCCGTTCGAGCTCCGCCCGCGCCGCGCGCACTTCGGTCGTCCCCGGATCGAGAAGCGTTCCGGACAGCCCATAGCGGATCGCGCGCCAGAAGTTCTCCTCGATCATCCGCGGCGGCGGCTGCGGCAGCCGCTCGCCCTCGTCGACCGCACGCGCGATCCGCGCGGCGAGCGAGTAGCAGAAGCCCGCCAGCGCTCGCGACTCGGCGAGGTCGGGCTGGCCGTCGCAGATCCTGATCTCCACGGTCGGGTAGGCGAGATGCGGCCGTACGCTCCACCAGAGCTGCGTGTGCTCGTCGATCGACCCGGTCTCGTAGAGCGTCTTCACGTACTCCTCGAACACGTCCCACGTCCCGTAGGGGTCCGGGACGCCGCAGCGGGGGAACATGCGCGTGAAGATCTGCGTGCGGGCGGAATGCAGACCGCTGTTCACGCCCTCGACCAGAGGCGAGCTGACCGAGAGCGCGAGCAGGTGCGGTAGGAACACCCGCAGCCCGTCGTGGACGGCAACCGCCCGGTCGGCGCCTCGGATCCCGACATGGACGTGCAGCCCGAAGGTGTTGTTCCGCCAGACGACGTAGCGGAGCAGCTCGTCGTTCCGGCGGTAGTGCGGCGTGTCGATGATCCGCTGGTCCTGCCAGCGGCTCCACGGGTGGGTGCCCGTGGCGCCCAGCGAGATCCCGAGGCCCTCCGTCAGACCGGCCAGCTGCGCCCGCCGCTCGCCCATCAGCGCTCGACGCCTCCGCGAAGCTGCTCGCAGCGGCCGGTGCGGACCTCGACCTCGCTCGCGATCAGCTCGCCGACGAGGTGGTCGTCGACCGGCAAGTCCGGAGGCGGCCGCCTTCACCTCCTCGAAGCGGTTCACCAGCGACAGCGTCTGCGGGTCGAGCAGGGCGAATTCCTCCTCGACCGCGATCGGTCAGATCGGTGCCGTTCTCGAACCCCGCGCGCGCCTGCGCGATGAGCTCGCCGTACGGGAGCTTCTGCGCCTCACCCATTGGAGCGGGAAGCCTATTCGAAGGGTTCGAGCAGGCGTCTCGCGACGCCCGCCCACGACCAGTGCTCGACGGCGACCCGCCTGGCCGCCTTCCCGAGCTCGGCGCGGGTCGCCGCCGGCAGGGCGAGCAGGCCGTGGAGCTTGCGGGCGAGGTCGAGCGGAGTCGCCCGTCTGGAAGCTCGCCAGGTGCCGAAGTCGCGGCGGGATAGGCGTCCTCGATCCCGCGGGCGATCTCCTCGAGCCCCGAGTGCCGCGCGACCAGCGGCGGACAGCCCGCGGCCGCGGCCTCGGCGGCGACCATGCCGAATGCCTCCGGGAAGATCGACGGCACGACGGCGACGTCGGCGAGCGGGATCAGGTGGACGAGGTGGCGGTGCTCGAGCGGGCCCGTGAACAGCGTCCGTGGGGGCGCCATCCGCTCCAGCTCGCGGCGGTAGTCGCCGAAGCCGACGACGACCGCGCGCGACGTCCATGCCCCGCAGCGCCTCCAGGAGCACGTGGACGCCCTTGTTGTAGAGGAGCTTGCCGAAGTAGAGGACGGTGGGCGCGTCCCCGGCGAGGAACTCGCGCAGCCGTCGCTCGTTCCCCTCGTCCGGCAGGCGTTCCTGACGGTTGCCCGGGTTCGGCGGGTCGGCCCGGCACTCCGCCAGCAGCCCCGCGAGCGCGTCCTCCCTCGACTCGACGACGAACTGGTCGACGTCCACACCAGGCGGCACCTCGTGGACCCGCTCGACCTCTCCGACCACGTCGTGGAGCACCCCGCGGATGTGATCGGAGCCGACGAAGACGGCGCCCGCGCCGCGGAGCGAGGTCGCCCCCAGCTCCTCGAGCTCGGCATTGCCGCGCATCGAGTACTCGAGCTCCGAGCCATGCGCCTTGACGGCGAAACGGCCACCGGTCGCTGCCGCCACCGGCCCACCCATCACGACGTGGTTCGCGAAGACGAGGTCGGCCGGCAGGCGCTCGCGGACGGCCGCAGCATTGGCCCTCACATAGCGCTCCCGCTCGTCACCGGGCATGTCCTGGAGCAGGACGGGTTCGAGCCCCTCGTATCGGTCGATCACGAAGGTGGGCAACCGGGTGTCGAGCTCCGGGCGGACGACCTCGGCGCCGGCCAGGTCGAAGCGTTCCGGCGCCGGGTCCTGGCAGAAGACGACCACATCGTGCCCGGCCCGGCCCCACTCCCGCGCAACCGCCCGCGTGTAGATGTTCGAGCCGGTGCCCTCGAGCAGGTAGCCGTGCCAGAACAGGATCCGCATTCGACGAGCTCATCCTCGCGGACCTGCGCACTTCGTCCGCGGGCTTGACATTTCGAGTGATTTAGTCAATCGTATAAGTCGTTCGACTAAGACACCCACGAAAAGGGGGAGCACCTGTGCCACACGAACACGTCAAGCCCGAGTCCTTCCACAGTTCTCCGCAGGAGGCGATGCAGGCGCCGGAGGAGGAGTTCCTCTACCTGGCGTGCCTCCACGAGGGCACCGGCGTCGAGAAGCCCGACTTCCTCGCCGTCGTCGACGCCGAGCGCGGCGAGATCGTCCACGAGCTGTCGATGCCGAACGTCGGCGACGAGCTGCACCACTTCGGCTGGAACCGATGCTCGTCGGCCTGCCATGGGCCCGATCGCTCGCATCTGATCGTCCCCGGCTTCCGCTCGTCGCGCGTCTACGTCGTCGACGTGGCAGACGACCCGCGCCGGCCGCGGATCGAGAAGGTGATCGAGGCAGAGGAACTGGTCGCGAAGACCGGTTACACGCGGCCGCACACCGTGCACTGCATGCCCGGCGACAACGTCGTCATCTCGATGCTGGGCGACGCCGGACGGAAACGGTGCCGGCGGCTTCGCGGTGCTCGACGCGAAGACGTTCGAGGTCAAGGGCCGTTGGGAGAACGGCGGCGAAACGCCGCCCTTCAACTACGACTTCTGGTACCAGCCGCGCAAGAACGCGCTCGTCTCTTCGGAGTTCGGAGCACCGAACGCCTACGAGCCGGGCTTCGACCTCGACGACGTCGCCGCGGGTCGCTACGGAAGCCGGATCCACTTCTGGAACCTCGCCGAGCGACGGGTCGACCAGACCGTGAATCTCGGCGAGAACGGGCTCGTCCCGCTCGAGGCGCGCTGGCTCCACGACCCGGAGGCCGACGAGGGCTTCGTGGGCGCCGCCCTCTCGAGCACGATGTGGCACTTCCATCGAGACAACGGCAGCTGGGCCGCCGACCAGGTGATCGCAGTCGAGAGCGTCGAGCTCGAAGGCTGGCCCTTCCCCGTCCCCGGCCTGATCACCGACCTCGTCCTCTCCATGGACGACCGCTTCCTCTACTTCTCCGACTGGCTCCACGGGGACCTGCGCCAGTACGACGTCTCCGATCCTGCGAAGCCCAAGCTGACGGGTCAGCTCTGGCTCGGCGGGCTGCTGGGCAAGAAGAGCGACGCCGGACGCGAGTTGCACGGCGGGCCGCAGATGCTGCAGCTCTCCTACGACGGCCGCCGTCTGTACGTCACGAACTCGCTTTACTCGACCTGGGACAACCAGTTCTACCCCGGGCTGCGCTCCTGGCTCCTGCGCGTGAACTGCGACCCGAACGGAGGCATGGAGATCGACCAGGACTTCTTCGTCGACTTCCACGACCGCCCGGACGGGCCCGCCCGGGCACACGAGGTCCGCCTCCAGAACGGCGACTGCACGACGGAGATCTTCCAGTGATCGCGCACGTGGCGGGCCTGCCGATCGAGGAGACGATTCCACAGCTCGCCCCGATCGCCGCCGGCGCGGCGTTCGCGGTGGGGCTTCTGATCGAGCGAGCGCGGTCCTGGCTGCGCTCGCTCGTTCCCAGAGACGGCGACGGTAGTCAGACTTCGGTCAAAGAACGAGACTGAGCGGTGCCCATGGAAACGACTGCGGTGCGTCCTGGACACGGAACCGAGCAAGCGCTCCTCGACGCGGCCGAGCGGCTGCTCGTCGACGTCGGGGCAGCGGGGATCACCACCCGGCGAGTCGCGGAAGAGGCCAAGGTCAACCACGGCCTCGTCCACTACTACTTCGGCTCGGTGGAGCAGTTGCTCGTACGCGTGCTCGAGCGCTTCACCGACCGGCTCGTCGAACGGCAGCGTCAGATGTACGCGGCGGACATCCCCTTCATCGAGAAGTGGCGGACGGCGATGGGTTACCTCGACGAGGATCGTCCCTACCAGAAGATCTGGTTCGAGCTGCAGGCGTTGGCCTGGAACCGCCCGGACCTCCGCGAGCGGCTCGCACGGGTACACGCGGAGTGGCGTGCCGTACTGATCGAGGCCTTCGCTCCCGTCCGGGACGACCTCGGGCTCGAGATCCCGCTCGAAGCGCTCGTCACGCTCGTGTACGCGTTCAACGAGGGGATCATCCTCGACCGGATGTCCGGGATCGAGCTTGGGCACCAGGAGCTGCTCGACTGGATCGACGGCTGGCTCGAAAAGAGCACGCGATGACGTTGGCGGTGCGTTCGGCCGCGAGCGAGCAGACTCGGGCCCGGTACCCGGACGAGGTTGGCTACGTCGAGCGCGACGGCGTCCGCAGCTTCTACGAGGTCTACGGCGAGGGTGAGCCGACGGTGCTGCTGATGCCCACCTGGTCGATCGTCCACTCGCGCCACTGGAAGATGCAGATCCCCTACCTCGCGCGGCACTGCCGCGTGGTCACGTTCGACGGCCGCGGGAACGGGCGCTCCGACCGCCCCTCCGAGCCTGATGCCTACCGCGAGGAGGAGTACGCCGCGGATGCGATCGCCGTGATGGACGCCACAGCAACCGACCGGGCGGTCGTCGTCTCGCTGTCGCGCGGCGCGGAACGATCGCTCTTGCTCGCGGCGAATCATCCCGACCGGGTGGACCGGATGGTCTTCATCGCCCCGGCCCTACCGCTTCCCCCGGCCACGCCGCGGCTGAAGGCGAAGCTCGACTTCAACGAGCCGCGCGACGAGTTCGACGGCTGGGGAAAGTGGAACCGCTACTACTGGGCCGCCCACTACGAGGACTTCCTCGAGTTCTTCTTCTCGCAGTGCTTCACCGAGCCGCACTCGACCAAGCAACGCGAGGACACTGTCGGCTGGGGCCTCGAGACCGACGCCGAGACGTTGATCGCGACCCAGCTGGCACAACGGCTCGAGGACGAAGCGGGCGTCCGCGCGCTCCTGTCCAGGATCGGCTGTCCGATGCTGGTGATTCACGGCAGCGACGACGCGATCCGACCCTGCGCGTCAGGTGCCCGGCTGGCCGAGCTCGCAGGCGCATCGCTGACCGTCCTCGACGGGTCGGGCCACCTGCCGCATGCACGGGATCCGGTCAAGGTGAATCTCCTCCTGCGCGACTTCATCGCACCCGCGTCGCCGCCGCGTAGGTGGGTGCGCGGCAGGTCCCGTCCCAGGCGGGCGCTCTATGTCTCCTCGCCGATCGGGCTCGGCCATGCTCAGCGCGACGTCGCGATCGCGGACGAGCTGCGCAAGCTCCATCCGGATCTCGAGATCGACTGGCTGGCCCAGCACCCGGTCACCGCAGTGCTCGAGTCACGCGGGGAGCGCATCCATCCGGCTAGCGCCTTCCTGGCCAACGAGTCGCACCACGTCGAGAGCGAGTCCGCCGAGCACGACCTGCACTGCTTCCAGGCGATCCGCCGCATGGACGAGATCCTGCTCTCCAACTTCATGGTCTTCCACGACCTCGTCTCCGATGAGCAGTACGACCTCTGGATCGGCGACGAGGCCTGGGAGCTCGACTACTACCTGCACGAGAACCCCGAGCAGAAGCGCGCGCCGTACGTGTGGCTGACCGACTTCGTCGGCTGGCTGCCGATGGCCGACGGCGGCGAGCACGAGGCGTTTCTGACCGGCGACTACAACGAGGAGATGATCGAGCACATCGCACGCTTCCCCCGCACGCGCGATCAGGCCGTGTTCGTCGGCAACCCCGACGACATCGTTCCCGAGCGGTTCGCGTCCCACCTGCCCTGGATCCGTGAGTGGACCGAGGAGCACTTCGCCTTCGCCGGCTACGTCACGGGCTTCGATCCGGAGGAGTTCGCCGACAGGGCCGCGCTCAGAGCCGAGCTCGGCTACGGCGAGGACGAGCAGGTCTGCATCGTCACCGTCGGAGGCTCGGGCGTCGGCGGCGATCTCCTGCGGCGAGTGATCGCCGCCTTCCCGGAGGCCAAGGAGCAGGTGCCGGCCCTCCGGATGATCGTCGTCGCCGGGCCGCGGATCCCCCCGGAGACGCTGCCCTCACACGACGGGCTCGAGGTCCGCGCCTACGTGCACCAGCTCTACCGGCACCTGGCTGCCTGCGACCTTGCGGTCGTCCAGGGCGGCCTGACCACCTCGATGGAGCTGACCGCGAACCGGCGCCCGTTCCTCTACTTCCCCCTCCGCCACCACTTCGAGCAGAACCTCCATGTTCGCCACCGGCTCCAGCGGTACGGCGCCGGGCGCTGCATGGACTTCGAGCGGGAGACACCGGACACGATCGCCGCCGCCATCGCCGAGACGATCGGCCAGACCGTCGACTACCGACCGGTCGAGCCGGACGGAGCGGCACGGGCAGCCGCCCTGATCGCCCCGCTACTCGAGGAGGGCAAAGGCCGCCGGTAGGCTCGTGGCGGCGAGCCCTAGGCCAGGTGGAAGTACAGCGCGTGCAGCAGCTCGACCGCGGGGTTGGACGTGTGCACCTGGACATCGCCGGGGACGTCCAGCAGGCCTTCGCTGTAGTTGAAGATGATCTTCACGCCGGCATCGACGAGGTCGTCTGCGACGTCCTGCGCGGCGGCGGCCGGCACGGCGAGAACGCCGACGATGATGTTCTTGTCGTGGACGGCGTCCTTCAACTCGGCGTACTGCTGCACCTCGACGTTGCCTGCGCGGTTGCCGACGACCTCCGGGTCGCGGTCGAAGACGGCGGCGATGTTGATGCCGTGCTCGGCGAAGATCGGCGAGCTCGCGATCGCCTGGCCGAGGCGGCCGGCGCCGACGAGTGCGATGTTGTGTTGCCCCTGTGTCCGCAGGATCTTGCGGATCTCGCCGAGCAGGCTGTCGATGTTGTAGCCCACTCCGCGCTTGCCGAACTTCCCGAATGCGGACAGGTCGCGCCTGATCTGCGTCGCGTTGACGTTCGTGTAGTCGGAGATCTCCTGCGAGGAGATGCGCTCCTTGCCCATCTTCTTGGCCTGGGTCAGAACCTGGAGGTACCGGCTCAGTCGCGCGGCGACCCCGACCGTCAACCGATCCGTCACACCCACTCCTTGCGTCGCTGTTTGTAACACGGTCACCATTGTGCCAGCCCGCTTCCCAGGCTGCGTCGGTCGCCCGTCAGGCGTGACTTTGTGCGCCAAGGCGGCGGAGGAACGCGGCCTCGTCCAGGTAGTAGACGAAGGCCCGCTGGCCGTCGATCTCGACCACCGGTAGCCACTCGCGATAGCGGGCCTCCAGGTCGACGTCGCCGCCGATGTCGACCTCGAGCAGCTCGAACTCGTGCTCGCGCCACAGCTCGGCGAGCGTGCTCCGGGCCCGCTCGCAGAGGTGGCAGCCGTCGGCGTAGTAGACCGTGACGCTACGGATAGAGACCTCGAGTGGTGGTCGCCTCCGCCACGCGCTGGACGGCGAGCCCGTAGGCGGCCAGGCGCATGCTCACGTCTCGCGACTGGTGGACGTGCCAGGTCTCGTCGAACGCCTTGTCGACGATCGCCTTGAGCTTCGCGTTGACCTCGTCCTCCTTCCAGAAGTACTCCTGGAGGCCCTGCACCCACTCGAAGTACGAGACGACGACGCCGCCGGCGTTGGCGAGAACGTCGGGGAGGACCAGGACGCCCTTCTCGTCGAGGATCTCGTCCGCAGCGGGCGTGGTCGGCCCGTTCGCCCCTTCACACACGATCTTCGCATTGACCCTGTCGGCGTTCTCCTCCGTGATCACCTGTTCCAGCCCGCAGGGGGCGAGGATGTCGCAGTCGAGCAGGAGGAGCTCGTCGTTCGAGATCGCCTCCACGCCGGCGAGACCCTTCAGTGTCCCGCGCTCCTGCTTGTGCGCGATCGCCGAGGCGACGTCGATCCCGTTCGCGTTGTGGAAGCCGCCGCCCGAGTCGGAGATCGCGATCACCTTCGCGCCCTCCTGCTGCATGAACAAGGCGTAGTAGCTACCGACGTTGCCGAAGCCCTGGACGGCGACCGTCTTGCCGTCGAGCTGCATCCCGAGGCGGTCGAGCGCCGCGAGCGTGCAGAACACGCCGCCCCGCGCGGTCGCCTCGAGCCGGCCCAGCGACCCGCCGACGGTCAGCGGCTTGCCGGTCACGACGCCGAGCACGGAGTGGCCCTTGTTCATCGAGTAGGTATCGAATATCCAGGCCATCTCGCGCGGGCTCGTGCCGACGTCCGGAGCCGGGATGTCCTTCTCCGGCCCGATCTCGTTGATGATCTCGGACGTGTAGCGGCGGGTCATGCCCTCGAGCTCCCGCACGGAAAGCTTCTTCGGGTCGCAGATCACGCCACCCTTGGCACCGCCGAAAGGGATTCCCATCAGCGAGCACTTCCACGTCATCCAGATCGACAGCGCCCGCACCTCGTCGAGGGTGACGTCCGGGTGGTAGCGGATGCCCCCCTTCGAGGGCCCGCGGGCGACGTTGTGGGTGACGCGATACCCCTCGAAGACCTCGATGTGGCCGTCGTCCATCGTCACGGGGATCGAGACGACGACGGCCTTCTTGCACTTGGAGAGCACGTTGACGAGGTTGTCGTCGATGCTGAAGGCCCTGGCGACCTTGCGGAGTTGGTCCTGCGCGATCTCGTAGGGGTTCTCGCGAAGATGCGAGACCGATTCCTGGACTGAGGTCACGTTCACACGCTCCTTCGTTGGCGATCACGCCGGTGTCGGCGGGAGTCTACGACCGTCACTTCTTTATCCGGAACGGCACCGATCGCACGGTCGGCCGGCCGCCGCCGGTGGGCCACGCGAACACACGGAGCCGGTAGGCACCGGGCGTGAGCACCTTCCCCCCCGGGGCGTGGCCGGTGAGGCCGATCGCGTACCGGCCGGGCAGGAGGTCGCGCAGACGGGTGAGCAGCCCGAGGCGCTTGCCGTCGTCGGTCCAGAGCTCGACGTCCAGCCTGAGCACGGGGACCACGGTGTTGCCGTCGGCGGTGCGCAGCACGCGGCCCACCCGCATGACGACGACCGACGGCCGGGACTCCGACGGCTTGAACGAGGCGCGCGCGAGCGTCAACGGACCGAGGAGGGCTCGGGCAGGGCGGAGGACGACGGCCCACGGGACGTGGATCGCCGCACCCGTCAGCGGGGTGACCGTCAGCGACCCGAGCGCCGCCTCGCCGCGGGC
The DNA here is from genome assembly GCA_963808815.1 of uncultured Actinomycetes bacterium. GTDB lineage: Bacteria > Actinomycetota > Thermoleophilia > Gaiellales > Gaiellaceae > DATBLE01. The sequence goes on from CAWEGI010000014.1 coordinate 55,058, forward strand.
GATCGTGATCGGCGGAATGTGGACGGCGATCCGGGCGACCGCGCCCGGCTCGATCTCGGTGCGGCGGGGCTTGATCGACAGGCGGAGTGCAGCGTCCGTCTGCCGACCGGGGGCGACGTAGACCGTGAGCCTGCGGCCCGAGACGTTGCGGACCCGGAGCACCTCGTCCCCGCGCCAGCCCTCGACCGTCCCGCGGCCGAAGGTGAGGAGGGACGGGTCGGCAACGAGCTCCAGCGCGGCCGAGCGGCCGACGTCGAGCATGCCCGCCCCCTGGGCGGCCGCAGGAGCCCGGTCGAGCGGCCTGGCCCCGCCGACGAGCAGCGCTCGAATCCTCGCCGCGCTCGCATCGGGCCTGGCCTCGGCCAGGAGCGCAGCCGCGCCCGCGACCACCGCGGCGGCGGCGCTCGAGCCGCTGACCGTCCCGAAGACGGAGCCGCCGTCCGGAGCGGCACCCGGTTCGGCGGTCGCCAGTCCGACGCCCGGCGCGAGCAGGTCCGGCTTGATCCCGCCGTCGAACGCAAGCCCCCACGAAGAGAAGGGCGCCGCGGTCGTCAGGGCTGCGCCGCTCGATCGCGGCGCCGCGATCACGACCGTTGCTCCGGGCTCGGTACGCAACGCACGCGTGACCTCTTGCGGGAGCACGACCACCGGGATACCGATGCGGCGGTCGAGAGCGATGGCGCCGGGCGCGACCGGCCGGCCGTGGAGGATCACGGCGGCCGCGCCGGCATCCGCAGCAGCTCGGGCGGTCGTGGCCGGATCCGCGCCGGCGGCTGCGACCGCGGCGCGGTCGGCCACCTGTGAGAGCCCGCGCCGGAAGAAGGCTGCCCGGGCCGGAGCGGATGGAGAGAGAACGAGTGCCCGGGAGGGCGGGGTGCCGCCGACGAGGGGGACGAGGCGGTCGAACAGCACGCGCAACCCGGCCCGGACGACCACCCTCACCTGCGTGAGGTTTCGCCCGGCGTCGGCCGCTCCGACGGCGAGGGCGGAAGGAGCTCCGGCGGGGCCGCCCACGCTCCCGAAGGCGGGGCCGGCCGGACCGTCGTTCCCGGCCGCGGCAACGACGAGGGTGTCCAGGCGCAGCGCGCCGTCGACCGCGCGCGCGAGCGGGCCGTCGGTGAACGCGGCGAAGGGCTCGACCAGGGGCACGAGCGCGATCCGGGCGGCGTCATGGGCGTCGCCGTTTCCGTCCGGGTCGACGGCCCGCTCGAGCCCGGCGAGCAGCTGGTCGGTCCGGGAGTAGACCGTGTAGCCACCCCGTGCGTCGGGCTGCCATCCGGCCACCCGGAGCGGCAGCACGGTGGCGGCCGGCGCGACGCCGGTCACCCCGGCCGGCCCGCCGGCACCGACGAGCAGGCCGGCCATCTCGGTGCCGTGCTCCTCGAGCGCGGACGGGTCGGTGGGCTTCGCCTGCGCCTGCGCGCTCGGCTCGGTGCCGGCGATGTCGAGCCCCGGAAGCACGTGGCCGTGGAGGTACGGCGTGGCGGCGTCGACGCCGGTGTCGAGCAGCGCGATCAGCACGCCGCGGCCGGCGATCCCCGCCAGACGGACGCCCGGCCGCGCGGCCGACGCTGCCTCCAGGCGGAGCGCTCGCGGCGAGAGCGATGCAGGGAACGCGACGCGTACCGGATAGACGCCCTTCACTCCCGGCGGTGCGCTCGATCAGGGCGATGGCACGTGGGTCGAGAACGGCCGAGAACCCATTCAGGGTGCGGGTGAAGCGGAACTCGGGCCTGATCGCGACGCCCGCGCGGCCGACGTCCGAGATGAACTGCTGCTGCGCGGCCGCGGCACCCGCCGTCCAGCGCCGTTCCTCGGCATCGGTTGCGAGGCCACCGGCGCGCTGCACGCGGTCGGCAAGGGAGAAGGCGGTCAGCACCACGAGGACGCGCTGCCCGGTGCCGACCTCGGCCCGCGCGCCGCCGACGAGACCGTTCCAGGCTGCGGCCGACGCCAGCCGCGTGGGCGTGGCCGGCGGCGCTCCCCCACCCCCCTCCGGGACGACCAGTATCGCCGCCGCGACGATCGCCGCGAGCACTGCGATGCCGAGGGCGCTACGCCACCGCATAGGCATCCAGCCGAAGCGGGTCGGCGGCGGGTTCGGTGAACCTGGCGGCGGAGGCGATCATCGCGGCATTGTCCGTGCAGAGCTCGAGCGGCGCGGCGGCGGCTTCCGGGAGCGCCGACCTGAGCTCGGAGTTCGCCGCGACCCCGCCGACGATCGCGACCCGGTCGGCGCCCAGGCGTTCCGCCGCCTCGATCGTGCGGCCGGCGAGCGCCCGCACGATCGCGCGCTGGTACGAGGCGGCGAGGTCGGCCCGGCGCCCCTCGAGCTCGCCCGGATCGAGGTCGCGAACGGCGTAGAGCAATGCGGTCTTCAGCCCCGAGAAGGAGAAGTCGAGGCCGGGAACACGCGCCACGGGAAAGCCGTACGCCTCGGGATCGCCCATCCTGGCGAGCCGGTCGATCTCGGCTCCGCCCGGGTAGCCCAGGCCGAGCAGTCGGGCTCCCTTGTCGAACGCCTCCCCTGCAGCGTCGTCGAGCGTCGTCCCGAGGACGCGAAACCCCGAGCGGTCTTCGACGTCGAGCAGAAGCGTGTGCCCGCCGCTCGCAAGCAGGCACAGGAAGGGTGGGTCGACGGGATCGGGCCGGAGGTAGAGCGAGGCGACGTGCCCGTGCAGGTGATCGACCGGGACGAGCGGGATCCCGCGCCCCCAGGCGAGCCCCTTGGCGGCGGCCAGCCCGACCAGCAGCGCGCCGATCAGCCCGGGCCCGCGGGTGACTCCGATCCGGTCGATCTGCTCGAGCGTGAGACCTGCTCGATCGAGCGCCTCGCGCACCACAGGGGAGACGAGCTCGAGATGCCGGCGTGAGGCGATCTCCGGCACGACGCCGCCGAAACGGGCGTGCAGCTCCGATTGCGAGGCGACGACGTTCGAGCCGATCTCGCCGTCGTCGCTGACGACCGCCGCGGCGGTCTCGTCGCACGAGGTCTCGATTCCGAGGATCACCGGGCGACGGAGTCGCGAACCGCAGGATCCTTCCACATGATGAGCGCGTCCTCGCGGTTGTCGGTGTAGTACCCGCGCCGAACGCCGCGGGGTTCGAAGCCGAGCCGCTCGTAGAGCGCAATCGCCGCCGCGTTCGAGACCCGTACCTCCAGCGTGTAGCCGCGGCGGTCGTCGGACGCGGTCAATTCGAACAGGCGGCCGAGCAGCGCCGAGGCGATGCCCATCCGCTGCCGGTCCGGAGCGACGGCGACGTTCATCACGTGCCACGCGTCGACGTACCGCGAGGTGATCAGGTAGCCGAGCAGGGTCTGCTCCTCGAAGGCGCCGAGGCAGATCGAGGACGGCTTCGAGAGCTCGCCGGCGAACATCGAGCGCGACCACGGCGTCGGATAGGCGCTGCGCTCGATCTCCTCGATCGCCGTCAGGTCGCGGAGCTGCAGCGGGCGGATCTCGATCACGCGAGCGCCCTCTCGGCATCGGGAGCTCTGAGATAGACCGGCTCGACGAGCTCGGCCGGGCCGCCCTCGCCGGCCAGCCGGGCGTGGAAGCGTGCGTGCGGGACATGGAGCTCGCTGCCGTCGGGAGGGACGACACCTCCACGTTCCTCGATCGTGTCCCGATAGCGCACGGCCCCGTCGCCGACGTACGTCCGGTCCTCGTCCACCTGGAGGTCGTCAGGTGCCAGGCACCTGGCGTGGCCGGAGACGAGGCCGAAGATCTCGCCGCGCCGCGCATCGACGACCGGGACGGCTCCGGGCGCTCCGGCGGCGAGTGCCTCCAGGGTCGAGACGCCCGCCACCGGCACGTCGAGCGCGAGCGCCAGGCCGCGGGCGGCCGCGAGCCCGATCCGCACGCCGGTGAAGCTGCCGGGGCCGACGCCGACGGCGAGCAGGTCGAGATCGCCGGGGCCCAGCGCCGGCTGCGCGGACCAGCTCGTCGGCGTCTGCGAGCACCGCGGACGCCCGCCCGACTCGCTCGCCCAGCACGTCGCCGTCCCGGACGAGCGCGGTCGTCGCCACACCGGTCGCCGTGTCAAACGCCAAGGTCAGCATCGCCCTCGAGCACGATCAGCCGCCGCTTCTCGTCCACGTGCGATAACCGTACCCGGACACGCGGCTCGGGCAGCGAGCCGCCGGCCGCCTCCGGCCACTCGACGAACACGACCGCATCGTCGAAGTACGGCTCCAGCGCGCCCCAGTCGGCCTCGGACACGCTCTCGAAGCGGTACAGGTCGAGGTGGGCGACCGGCACCGTCCCCTCGTAGCGGTGGCCGATCGTGTAGGTCGGGCTCGTCACGGGCTGCGTCACGCCGAGCGCGCGGCAGGCCCCGCGGACGAAGGTCGTCTTCCCCGCGCCCAGCTCGCCGGAGACGGCGACGACGTCGCCCGGCCGCGAGCCGGGCGGCGACAGCCGGCCGCCAGCGCCTCGGTCTCCTCGGGTGAGCTGTCTCGAGCCGGGTCAGAACAGGCCGAGTTGTACCGCGACGACCGGCTCGGGCTCCGGCTCGGCGAGGAGCTCGGCGAGCGGCGGAGCGGCTCCGGCTCGCTGCTCCAGCAGCGCCGGGATCTTCGCGAAGTCCTCCTCGAGCACCTTCAGCATCGCCGGCGTGTAGAGCGCCGCGGCCGGGTGGTAGATCGGGAAGATCGTCACCGGCATGCGAGCCCGTAGGCGACCTGCTGCGGCTGGCCGTGGACGCGGGTGATCCCGGTCTCCTTGCCGGTCAGCTGCTTGGTCGCGTGGTTCCCGAGCGTGGCGATCACCTTCGGGCTTGATCAGCGCGATCTGCTCGAACAGCCACGGCTCGCACTGCGTGCTTCTCCTCGGGCAGCGGGTCGCGGTTCCCCGGCGGGCGGCACTTGAGCGTGTTCGACGACGTAGACGTCGGCGCGAGTCAGCCCGATGCCGGCGAGCAGCTTGTCGAGCAGCTTCCCGGCCTGGCCGACGAACGGGATGCCCTGCTGGTCCTCGTGGAAGCCGGGCGCCTCGCCGACGAACATCAGGTCCGCGTCCGGGTGGCCGTTGCCGAACACGACCTGCGTCCGGCCCTGGCTGAGCGCGCACCGCGTGCAGGTCGAGGCTTCGATCCCTGAGCGCGTCGAGCTCATCGACGCCGGAGTCTAGGCGCGGCGAGCGGACGCTAGTGGCCGCAGCCGCAGGAGCCGCCGCAGCAGCCGCCGCCAGCGGCCGTCTGCCCGAAGCTCGGCGCCGACTGGGCGCCGTGCGTCGCGAAGACGGAGAACTGCTTCTGCACCTTCGCGCTCGAGCAGTCGGGGCACTTCGGCGACTCGCCGCCGCGGACGAGCTCCTCGAAGTGCGACTCGCACTTCATGCACACGTATTCGTAGATCGGCATGCAGTGCGCAGTGTAGACATACGGCGATGAACTTGGAGCGAGCCTCGACCGCGCTCGAAGGGAAGCTGATCGTCACGCTCGAGCCGATCGAGTCACGCCACGTCGAGGGCCTCCGCGCGGCCGCCGCCGACGAGCGCGCCTGGACGTGGATGGTGACGCGCGACACGGAGGCATGGATCGCGGCGGCGCTGGCGGCGACCGACATGTCCACCACTTCGTCGTCGTCAGGGACGGCGCCGTCGTCGGGTCGACGAGCTACCTCAACGTCGTCCCCGAGCACCGCCGGCTCGAGATCGGGCAACACGTGGAACAACCCGTCCGCGTGGGGCACCGGCGCGAACACCGAGGCGAAGTACCTGCTGCTCCGCCACGCGTTCGAGACGCTCGGCATGTACCGCGTCGAGTTCAAGACCGACGCGAAGAACGACCGCGCCCGCGCCGCGCTGGCCGCGATCCCGTCCGAGTTCGAGGGGATCCACCGCAAGCACATGGTCGTCCGCGACGGCGAGCGCCGCGATTCGGCCTGGTACGCGGTGATCGACGACGACTGGCCGCAGGTGAAGGCTCGCGCTCGAGCGCAGGATCGCGGCCGCCGGATAGACTTCTGCGTGCCCGGTACCCCCTGCGGGACTGGAGCAAGGCAAATGAACAGCGTCAACGTGATCGGACGCGGCCGCGTCGGCTCGGCCGTCGCCGCCCGCCTCGAGGAGCGGGGCGTCGAGCTGCGCGACGACGACGCCGAGCTCGTGCTCCTCTGCGTGCCCGACCGGGCGATCGCCGAGGTCGCTGCGGCGATCGCCCGGGCCCGTGGGTCGCGCACGTCTAGCGGCGCGACGCCGCTCGCCGCGCTCGACCCGCACGAGCGGCGCTTCTCCGTCCACCCGCTCGCAGACGTTCACGCTCGAGCGCGGGCCCGAGCAGCTCGACGGCGCCTGGGCCGCGGTCACCGCCGAGAGCGACGAGGCCCGCGCGCGTCGGCCGCGGGCTGGCCGAGACGCTCGGCCTGCGCCCGTTCGACCTCGACGACGTCGGCGCGCACGCTCTACCACGCCGGCGCGGCGATCGCCTCGAACTACCTCGTCACGCTCTACCGCGCCGCCTCGCGCCTGCTTCGAGGACGCCGGCGCGCCGCCCGAGGCGCTCGTCCCGCTGATGACCCGCACGATCGAGAACGGCTTCCAGCTGACCGGCCCGATCGCGCGCGGCGACTGGGCGGTCGTCGACGCGCACCTCGGCGCGCTGCACGAGGCGCACCCCGAGCTCGAGCCGATGTACCGCGTGCTCGCGGAGGCGACCGCGCCGTGAGGATCACCCGCACGATCGCGGAGACGCGCGCCGCGCTCGCCGAGCGGCGCAGGTCGGCCTCGTCCCGACGATGGGCGCCTACCACGCCGGCCACCTCTCGCTGTTCGCGCGCCGCCCGCGAGGAGAACGACGTCGTCGTCGCGAGCCTGTTCGTCAACCCGGCGCAGTTCGGCGACCCGGCCGACCTCGCCCGCTACCCGCGCGACGAGGCGCGCCGACGCCGCGATCGCCGAGGAGGCCGGCGTCGACGTCCTCTTCGCGCCGGCCGTCGAGGAGCTCTACCCGCCCGGCTACGAGACCTGGGTCGACGTCGAGCGCGCCTCGCAGGGCCTCGAAGGCGAGCACCGGCCCGGCCACTTCCGGGGCGTCGCGACCATCTGCCTGAAGCTCTTCAACATCGTCCGCCCGCGGCGCGCCTACTTCGGCCAGAAGGACGCGCAGCAGGTCGAGGTCGTCCGCCGGATGATCCGCGACCTGAACCTCGACCTCGAGCTCCGCGTGCTGCCGACCGTCCGCGACGCCGACGGCCTCGCGCTCTCCTCCCGCAACGCGCTGCCTCTCGCCCGAGCGAGCGCGAGGCCGCCCTCGCCCTCCCGCGCGCCCTCGCCACCGCGCGACCCGGCCGAGGCGCGCCGCCTGCTCGGCGACCTCGACGTCGACTACGTCGAGATCGCGCCCTTCGACCCACCCGTCCTCGCCGCCGCCGTCCGCGTCGGCTCCGTCCGCCTGATCGACAACGTCCCCCTCGAAGGAGGCACCGCATGAGCGCCGTACCCGCCGGCAAGCTGCCGCTCCCCGAGCTCCTCGCGATGAAGGAGCGCGGCGACAAGATCGTGATGGTCACCGCCTACGACGCGCCCGGCGCGCGCTTCGCCGAGGACGCCGGCATCGACATCGTCCTCGTCGGCGACACGGCGGCGATGGTCGTGCTCGGCCACGAGGGCACGACCGTCCCGGTCACGGTCGACGAGATGATCTTCCTCACCCGCACGGTCGCGCGGAACTCGCGCCGGCCGCTCGTCGTCGGCGACCTGCCCGTTCGGCTCGTACCAGGTGTCCGACGACGACGCCGTCCGCACGGCGATCCGCTTCGTCAAGGAGGGCGGCGCCGACATCGTCAAGCTCGAGGGCGCCGGCCCGATGGTCTCGCGCGTCCGCCGGATCGTCGAGGCCGGCATCCCGGTGATGGGCCACATCGGCCTGACCCCGCAGTCGGCGACGATGCTCGGCGGGTTCAAGACGCAGGGCAAGACCGCCGAGGCGGCGCGGCAGCTGCTCGTCGACGCGCACGCGCTCGAGGACGCCGGCTGCTGCTCGCTCGTGCTGGAGGCGATCCCCGCGCCGGTCGCCGCGCGAGATCACCGCCGCGCTCCGCGATCCCGACGATCGGGATCGGCGCCGGCCCCGACTGCGACGGCCAGGTGCTCGTCTACCACGACCTGCTCGGGCTGACCGAGGGTCACCTCCCGCGCTTCGTCAAGCGCTACGCGAACCTCGTCGCGCGAGATCCGCGACGCGCTCGAGGCCTACGCGGCCGACGTCCGCTCCGGGGCGTTCCCCGGCGAGGAGCACACCTACGCGATGTCGGAGGAAGAGCTGGAGGCGTTCACCACGTAGAGTCCAGCCCGGCCGCCAGTCGAACGGCGCGTCGACGAGCTCCTCGAGCGGCGCGCCGTCGAGCAGGTGCTGGAGCGCCCAGCGGTTGGCCGAGTGGGCGATCACGAGGATCGCGCTCGCCGTCGTGGCGGGCGGCGACGTCGTCGAGGAAGTCGCGCGTCCGCTCGACGACCTGCCGGTAGCTCTCGCCGCCCGGGAACGGCTCGTCGACGTGGAGGCGGCGGACGGCCGCGACCTCGTCGACGCGTCGCGCCGTTCAGCTCGCCGTAGTCGCACTCGCGCAGCCGCGCGTCGTGGTGCACCGGGATGCCGCGCGCCGCGGAAGGCGATCGCGGCGGTCTCGACCGCGCGGCCGAGGTCCGACGCGTAGACGGCGGCGATCCCGTCGTCGCGCCGGCGCCGCCGAGCTCCTCGGCCTGCCCGCGGCCGTGCTCGGAGAGCCGCCCGTCGAGCCAGCCGGTCGCGATCCCGTTCTCGTTGTCGACGCTCGTCGAGTGCGTCTCGTAGACGAGCTCGACCGCCATCAGCCAGATGACGAAGAGCAGCAGCAGATCAGCACGAACACGACCCCGGCGACGGCGAGCGACGGCGAGGGTGCGTGGCCAGCTCCAGCCGTTCAGCGTGCGGACGCCGATCGACGAGCAGCACGATCGCCCACAGGGCGAACAGGCCGACGTCGAAGCCGCGGAAGACGTCCTCGGCGGCGCCGTGGTCGGAGCCGCCGCTCCGGAACGCGTCCTTGCCGAACATCGCGATCCGCACGGGCCAGACGAAGAGGAGCGAGAGCACGAAGGGCGTCGTCGCGAGCGCCGGTGACGTGCCGCGCCTGCCGGTAGGTCGCGGCGCTGTCGGCCGCCCGGCCGCCGAGGTAGACGGCGCCGCCGAGGATCCAGAAGTTCTGGATCCCGACGAGGAGCCCGGCGACCACCGCCTCGACGAGGACGAGCAGCCAGTCGAACTCGATCTCGTCGAACAGCCGGCCGGCGGTTCGCGTCGAGAGGAAGATCGCCGATGCCCGCGAGGAAGACGACCGCGGTGATCGGCTCCTGCCGCGCAGCCGCGGCCTCGTCGGAGTCGTCGCGCACCCAGACGAAGACCGATGCCGGCTGCGGTCAGGACGAGGACGAGCCGCAGCCACCAGTCGCGCTCGGCCTGCGCCGGCGGGCTCTGCACCTCCGCGCTCACTCCACTCAGCCTAGTGCGACCTCGACGAGCGGGCTAGCCGGCCGATCCAGGCCTCCAGGTCGTAGCCGCTCCCGCCGATCAGGCGCGTCGAAGACGTCGCGCCGTTCCTCAGGGTCCTCGATCAGCCGCGCGTGCGCAGGAAGGTCGGCCTTGACGCCGCGCTTCAGATGCACCGTGAACGCCGGGTTCGGCCTTCAGGTTCGCGTACCAGTCGCGCCGGCCCGGCGAGCCGGTCAGGTACAGGACTCCGTCGAGCGGCCAGGCCCAGATCTCGATCCGGCGCGGCTCGCCGCTGCGGGCACCCGTGGTCGTGATGTCGATCGTGCGGTTGCGCCTGAGCGCCTCGACGACGTCAGCCGGGCCCATGGCACGCAGCCTACGCGTGCCGCGAGGTCAGGCGAACAGCTCGCGGTCGCGGATCTTGTGCGGCGTCCGTGTAGTCCTTCTCCCACCACGGCTTGTCGCCGGCGTCGCGCGGCGGCTTGGCGAGCGTGAGCGGCTTGCCGGCCTTCGTTGTCGGCTGCTGCTGGCGACCCGGAACTGGTAGTGGTCGAAGATGCGCAGCGCCTCGACCATGTAGGAGACGGCGATGCGCCGGTCGCGGATGAGGAGCAGGTTCTCGCCGTTCTTGGTGTCGGCGGCGTGGAGAAGTTGTACGAGCCGAGGTAGACGCGGGCGGTCGGCTTGTCGAAGTCGATGACCACGAACTTGTGGTGCATGCGCATGCCGCCGCCGCCCGTCGGCTCCGACTTGAACGGCGGCGGCACGTCCTTCGTCAGCTGCGGACGGGATAGACCGGCGCCACGTTGCCGTCGGGCTTCTGCGAGGTCGAGGCCGCCGACCTTGCTGGTCCGAGATGCCATAGACGAAGACGCTCGTCGCGCTCGGTCACGTTCTTGATCGCGTCCAGGATCGGCCCGGGCGTCTGGTACAGGAACGCCAGCGAGTAGAAGAGCGACGACGTCGTGTGCGTCTCGATGTCGTCGGCGATCGTCGTCGAGCAGCGCGTTCGACGGCGGCGTGCGGCGAGAACGCGACCTGCGCGTCGATGCCGGCGAGGCCGAGGTCGGTCCACTTCGCCGAGTCGGTGTCGCCGAATGCTGCGCCGGCGTCGTCGCCCAGTAGCCGTCGAACGCCGCGCGGAACGGCTGCGACCGCGGTCGCGCCCTGCAGCACGACGCGCGTTGTTGACTGGACGAAGAAGCCGCGCCAGCTGAAGTTGGTCGAGCCGCAGACGACGCGTCTTGCACCTTCGGGCCGTCGACCACGATGGTCTTGTTGTGCTGCAGGTTGCCCATGTGCTGGCGCTTGCACGTTGTCGCGCCCGGCGGAGGCGGCGAGCCGCGCCGCGGCCTGCGTCTCGGCCGAGTCCGGCTCGCCGTGGTCGCCGCTGTCGTCGATGATGATCTTCAGCCGCGTCGCCGAGCTTCTCCAGGCGCGACGACGATCTCGGGCTCGTTCAGGTCGTAGGCGACGACGCGGACCTGGGCCTTCTTGTCGGCGATGCGCCTGGTCGAGCACGTCGAGGATCGCGCTGCCGCGCCTCGAAGCCCATCCAGGCCAGCGCCTCGGCCGCCTTCGGATGCGTCGGCGACGAAGGTCGAGGCCCGTCGTCGGCCTTCGCCGGCAGCAGCGTCGAGATCGGCCCGGCCGACTCGTAGCGGTCGACGAAGGCCTGCGACGAGACGAAGCCGCGCGTGAAGGCGACGTTCAGCATGCCCGGGATAGGTCTCGCGGCGCAGCTCGATCGCGGCCTCCTGCGGCTCGCCGTAGCTGAGCTCGTCGTGCGCGTCCATGAAGACCGGCGTGACCCGGTAGGTGAACTCGCCGGGGAGGTCGGCGTTGCGCGGGAAGTGCACCCAGCGGAACTTCTGGATCGGCGACAGCAGCGTCGACAGCGTGGTCGGGTTCGACGCGCCGTCCGGCGCGCGGAAAGGCGAGCCGGTTCTTCAGCGAGTAGAAGCGGTCGCCGCCCGGCTCCTGGTACTCGATCGCGAAGCCGACGAAGTCGTCGGGCGGCTTGCCCTGCTTCCAGTTCATCGCGAGCAGCGCCATGCCGTCGCCGCGGTGGAGCTTCAGCGTGAAGAGCGCCTGCGCGTTCGTGCCCGCGACCTGGAACTCAGCGGCCATCGCGCGTCGCCTTCACGTGCAACACGGCACGAAGTATCCAGGGCGGAGGCGCCCTGTCAACCGGTGGAAACCCGCACGCGCCGCGGCCGCTCCCACGTGTGCGCGGCCGTTCCAGCCTGGTCATTCCTCGTGACGTTTCACACCCAGTCTCTGAGACTGCGTCTAAAACGTTTGCGTGACGATTCGTCCACAAGGATCGCAGCCGCCTGCAGGGCGTGTGCCGACGCGCCTCGCCCGACGACCGGATCGACGCCTCGACGCCGAACGCGGACGCCGCGCGAACCTAGGCCGCGGCGGCTGTCTTCGTGCGCGTCGACTTCGCCGGCAGCAGCTCGCGCAGGAACTGCCCCGTGTACGAGCCCTCGACCTCGGCGACCTGCTCGGGCGTGCCGGTCGCGATCACCTCGCCGCCGGCCTCGCCGCCCTCGGGGCCGAGGTCGACGATCCAGTCGGCCTGCTTGATCACGTCGAGGTTGTGCTCGATCACGAGCACGGTGTTGCCGGCGTCGACCAGCCGCTGCAGCACCTCGAGCAGCTTCTCGATGTCGGCGAAGTGGAGGCCGGTGGTCGGCTCGTCGAGGATGTAGAGCGTCTTGCCCGGTCGCGACCTTCGACAGCTCCTTCGGCGAGCTTGACGCGCTGCGCCTCGCCGCCCGACAGCGTCGTCGCCGGCTGGCCGAGCTTGATGTAGTCGAGCCCGACGTCGTGGAGCGTCTGCAGCTTCCGCCGGATCTTCGGGATCTTGGCGAAGAAGCGCAGCGCCTCCTCGACCGACATGTCCAGCACCTCGGAGATGTTCTTGCCCTTGAACCGCACCTCGAGCGTCTCGCGGTTGTAGCGCGCGCCCTTGCACGTCTCGCACGGGACGTAGACGTCGGGCAGGAAGTGCATCTCGATCTTGATCTGCCCGTCGCCCTTGCAGGTCTCGCAGCGGCCGCCGCGGACGTTGAACGAGAACCGCCCCGGCTTGTAGCCGCGCACCTTCGCCTCGGGCGTGAGCGAGTAGAGCTCGCGGATCGGCGTGAACAGGTCGGTGTACGTCGCCGGGTTCGAGCGCGGCGTCCGCCCGATCGGCGACTGGTCGATGTCGATCACCTTGTCGAAGCACGTCGATCCCCTCGACCGACTCGTGCTCGCCCGGCTTCGTCCGCATCTTGTGCAGCCGGTTGGCGCAGCGCCTTGTAGACGATCTCGTTGACGAGCGTCGACTTGCCCGAGCCGGACACGCCCGTGACGCAGACGAACTTGCCGACCGGGAACTCGACGTCGATGCCCTTCAGGTTGTGCTGCGAGGCGCCGCGCACGGTGAACGAGCCGAGGTCCTCGGTCGCGCCGCTCGCGGCACCGCGATCGCGCGCGCGCCCGGAGAGGAACTGCCCCGTGACCGACCCGCGCGATGCGCTGCACCTTCGCCGCCGTCCCCTCGGCGACGACGTGGCCGCCGTGCTCGCCCGCGCCCGGCCCCATGTCGACGAGCCAGTCGGCCGCAGCGCATCATCTGCTCGTCGTGCTCGACGACGACGCACGGTGTTGCCGAGGTCGCGGAGCCGCTCGAGCGTGCCGATCAGCTTGCCGTTGTCGCGCTGGTGGAGGCCGATCGACGGCTCGTCGAGGATGTAGAGGACGCCGACGAGCTGCGAGCCGATCTGGGTCGCGAGCCGCAGCCGCTGCGCCTCGCCGCCCGAGAGCGTCGCCGACGCGCGGTCGAGGTTCAGGTAGCCGACGCCGACGTCGTCGAGGAACGTCAGCCGCTCGCGGATCTCCTTGACGATCCGCGCGCCGATCAGCTGCTCGACCTCGGTCAGCTCGAGCTCGTCGAGGAACTGCGAGCGCGCGCGTCACCGACATCTTCGTGAACTCGTGGATGTTGAGCCCGCCGACGGTGACCGCCAGCACCTCGGGCTTGAGCCGCGCGCCGTCGCACGCCGGGCAGGGCCGGAACGACATGTACTCCTCGATCCGCTCGCGCTGCTGCGCCGAGTCGGTCTCGCGGTAGCGCCGCTGCAGGCTGGGGACGATCCCCTCGAAGTTGAGCATGTACGAGCGCTTCCGCCCCATGCGGTTGCGGTACTGGACGTAGATCCGCTCGCCCTTGGTGCCGTACAGGAACAGGTCCTGCTGCTCGCTCGGTCAGGTCCTGCCACGGCTTGTCGAGGTCGATCTCCCAGCGCTCGGCGATCGCCTGGATCACCGACTCGTAGAAGCTCGGAGTTGCCGACCGACCACGGCACGAGCGCGCCCTCGGCGATCGAGAGCGTCGGGTCGGGGACGAGCAGGTCGGGGTCGATCTCCTGCTGCGCGCCGAGGCCCGGTGCAGCGCGGGCAGGCGCCGTGCGGCGAGTTGAAGGAGAAGATCCGCGGCTGGAGCTCGGGCAGCGAGACGCCGTGCTCGGGGCAGGCGAACCGCTCGGAGAACGTCAGCTCCTCGCCGTCGACGACGTCGATCACGACGAGGCCCTCGGCGAGCGCGACCGCGGTCTCGATCGACTGCGCAGAGCCGCGTGCGCAGGTCCTCCTTCATCACGAGCCGGTCGACGACGACCTCGATCGTGTGCTTGAACTTCTTGTCGAGCTCGATCTCCTCCTCGAGCAGGCGCTGCTCGCCGTCGACCTTCACGCGCGTGAAGCCCTCGGCGCGCAGGTGCTCGAAGCACGTCCCTGTACTCGCCCTTGCGGTCGCGGACGACCGGCGCGTTGACCGTGAACTTCGTCCCCTCCGGAAGGCGCAGCACCTGGTCGACGATCGCCTCGATCGACTGGCCGGCGATCGGCCGCCCGCAGATCGGGCAGTGCGGCCGGCCGACCCGCGCGTAGAGCAGGCGCAGGTAGTCGTAGATCTCGGTGACCGTGCCGACCGTCGAGCGCGGGTTCCGCGAGGTCGTCTTCTGGTCGATCGAGATCGCCGGCGAGAGCCCGTCGATCGAGTCGACGTCGGGCTTCTCCATCATCTGCAGGAACTGCCGCGCGTAGGCCGAGAGCGACTCGACGTAGCGGCGCTGCCCCTCGGCGTAGATCGTGTCGAAGGCAAGGCTGGACTTGCCCGGACCCGGACAGGCCGGTGATGCAGATCAGCGCGTTCCGGGGCAGCCGGACGGTGATGTCCTTGAGGTTGTGCTCCCGCGCGCCGTGGACGACGAGCTCGTCAGCCGCCATTCGAACGTCCATTCTAGCGACGCGAACAGGCGTTCGTCATAGCGGGATCCGTTTGCGCGGGCCCGCAAGCGGAGACAACCTCTGTGATGAGGGAGATCGCCCGCAAGTCGTTCGTCGCCACCATCGTCGCGGTCGCCGTGGTCGCCGGAGCGTTCGCGCTCTGGCAGCTCAAGGTGCTCGTCGCGCTGCTCCTGCTTGCGGTCGTGATCGCATCGGCGATGCGGCCCGGCGTCGAGTGGCTGCACAAGCGCCGCGATCCCGCGCCCGGCCGGCGTCGCGCTCCACTACCTCGG
Organism: uncultured Actinomycetes bacterium; assembly: GCA_963808815.1. GTDB lineage: Bacteria > Actinomycetota > Thermoleophilia > Gaiellales > Gaiellaceae > DATBLE01. The sequence goes on from CAWEGI010000014.1 coordinate 70,105, forward strand.
GTTGCTCGGCGCGATCGGCCTGCTGCTCTGGCTCGTCGTGCCCCGCGCGCTCGATCAGATCGAGCAAGGCGCTCGGCGACGTCTGCCGACATCGAGCCGCGGACGTCGCCCAGGCGGCCAAGCAACTCCCACGGGATCAAGCACGAGATCCTGCTGGGTCTCCAGCACCGCCTGGAGCGCCTGCCGCACGGCACCGACCTCATCCATCCGGCGGTCACCTACGGCCGCACGGCGCTCGAGATGTTGATCGGCATCTTCTTCGTGTTCGCGGTCGCGGCGTACTGGATCTTCGAGAAGGAGCGCGCGCAGGGTCTCTCGTCAGCCTCGCCAAGCGCGAAGAACGGGAAGCGGATCATCGACACGTGGGATCTGATCGACGCGAAGCTCGGGGCGTTACGTGCGTGGACAGCTGCTGATGATCACGCTTCGTCAGCACCGTGCTCTCGTTCGCGTTCTGGGCTGATCGGCCTGCCGTACTGGCTGCTGATCGGCGTGTTCGCCGGGCTCGTCGAGATCGTCCCGGTGGTCGGGCCGCTCGCTCGCGGGCTCGTCGCGATCGGCGTCGGCCTCACCGTCTCCTGGCAGACGGCCGCGATCGCGGCCGCGATCGCCGTCTACGGGTTCCGGCTCGCTGCAGGACTACGTGATCGGCCCGCGCGTGCTCGGCCACGCGGTCGGCCTCTCGCCGCTGGTCGTGCTCGTCACGGTCACGAGCGTCGGCCTCCTCCTCGGCGGCGCGTACGTGCTGCTCGCGACGCCGTTCGCCGCGGTGCTCGCGACGCTCGTCGACGTCGCTCGTCCTCGAACAAGGATCCGGCCGAAGGAGGACGTGCCGGCGTTGATCTTCCCGGCCGAAGGACGTCGAGGCAGGCTAGGCGTGCCGGCGCCAGCGGCCGAAGACGAGGCCGCCGAGGGTGAACCCGAGCCCGAACGTGCCGACCGAGAAGGCGCCGATCGCGACCGCCTTGCGCCAGCTCGACATCTGCTGCCAGCGGCCGAGCGCCTCTTGCTCCTCCGGCGGTCAGCGGCTCGCCGCGGCGCTGCTTGCGGAGCGCGCCGCCTGCCCGCAGGCCGAGGTAGAGGTCCTCGACGATCTCGGCCGGCTCGTCCATCACGACGATCGAGTTTATAGGCTGGCTCGGCCGTGACAGCCGGATTCTCCACGTCTCCGACCTGCACATCGGCGCCCGCGAGAGCCCGACGTCGAGACGGCGCTCGGCGCGCTTCGTCGAGCGGCTGCGCCCGGACCTGGTCGTCGCGAGCGGCGATCTCACCCATCGCGGGCGGCGCGAGCAGCACGAGCGGGCGGCCGCGTTCCTGCGCGGGCTCGGCGCTCCCGGTCGTTGCCGTCCCGGGCAACCACGACATCCCGTACACGTTCCCGGCGCGGTTCACGAAGCCGTGGGCGGAGTTCGAGCGGCTGTGGGAGACGACCCGCCCGTGCACGTCGCCGGACGGCTGTCTGCCTCGTCGGCATCAACTCCGTGCGGCCGTGGCGCCACCAGTCCGGCGGCGTCCGCGACGACGCAGCTCGCAGTGGGCGGCCGCGCAGCTCGCGGCCGCGCCGCCGGCGCCCTGCGCATGGTGGCGATGCACCACCAGCTGGTCGGAGCGCCGTGGCGGACGCGCAAGCGGCCGGTCGCGCGTCGGAACCACGTGCTCGGCGCGCTCGTCGACGCCGGCGCGGAGCTGATCGTCTCCGGTCACACCCACCAGGGCGCGGTGGCCGAGCGTCACGAGTTCGAGGTCTGGTCGGAGGGGCAGCGCGGCGCTGTCGTCGCGACCGCGCCTGGATTCGGCCAGCCGCGCCCGCACCGGCGCGGCGAGGCCCGCGGCCTGCTCGTCTACGAGGCGGACGAGCGCTAGCTGCGCGCGCACACATACATCTGGCGGGACGGCGACTGGGGCCTGACGGCGAACCGCCGGTTCCCGCGCGGCACCGCCGCGCTCGACTAGTAGAGGCGAATCGTCCGAGAGCGCCCGAGCGGCTTGCCCTGCGCGTCGAGCGCGACCGCGGCCGCGTAACGAGTTCGCGGCGGGATCGCGAACGACGTTTCGAACCCTCGTTTCGGGTGGGCGCCGCCCTGGCGAAGCGCCCCGAGCCGGCTGCCGGTTTCGAGCCGCCAGGATGCGAGCTCGGTCGAGCCGTTCCAGCTGGCGTAGAACCTTGCAGCTCCGGCGCCCTGCCTATAGGCCTTGAACGCGGGCGGCACGCGCGGTTTCCCGACCCAGGGGAACCGGAAGACGCGGTAGTTCTGGCCCGTTCCGGGCAAGTGGGCATCGAGGCAGACATGACCGTCGGGGTCGTACTCGGTGAACCAGCCCGTGATCCCCCAGGTGACGAGCCGGTTCGCGTTCGGCAGCAGCTGGTTGCTGCCGGTGGCAAATGCGAAGAGCGGCCGGCCGGTGCCGGATGTCGCGCTTCAGCGTCACCTGCCTGCGTCGCTGGTCGACCGCGAGCACGATCGCCCTCGACTCCGGTCTGGACCCCGGCGGCACGCGGCCCGTTGTCGAACAGGCTGATCGTCCGGCCGCCTTCGTGCAGGCGCGCGTCGTGCTGGAAGCCGAACCGTGTTCCCTTGCCCATCGAGAAGTCGCTCCGTTTGCCGCCCAGCCGCCAGATGACCTTCCCCGTCCGCCGCGCGATCTTGTACATCGCGGAGGTGTTGCGGGCAGAGACGAGGAGGTTGCCGTCGCCGTCCACTTCGATCCCGTTGATGTGGAAGTAGTCGAAGGGCGAGCCGAGCTGGTCGCTCACGGTCTCGGTGATGCCGACGTGGTCGAGGCTGCGCCACTCCCACAGCAGGCGGCCGCTGGGCACGGACAGCTCCTGGACGACGCCGCCGTACACGAGGCCGCTGCTCGGGCCGCCCACCGCAGTCAGGTCCGCCGCCCGGGTCTCGTAGGCCGTTACGAGCAACGTGTCGTCGTCGGTCAGCAGGACCTCGTGGAAGTCGGGCCGGCGATGCCGGGCCGAGGAGAACCGCGCGATCTCGCGGTACGACGTGTCCACGATCACGTAGTCGCCGACCTTTCCGACCCCGAACACGTACCGGCCCTCCCACCAGCTCAGGACCGGCGCCCCACGCAGCGTCCCCGCCCGGAAATCCATGACCGTCCTCGGCGTGGCCGGACGAAAGTAGACGGGGTCGCCGCGGTCGTCCGCGATCAGGCCGCCGCGCATGCCTGGGCCGGACGACGGGGCGAGGAACAGGTAGCCGTCGGCTGTTCCGCGCGCAGGCGTGACGACGCCGATCACCGGTGGGCGGAGATCGGGACGGGTGACGAACCCGTGGACGGTCGGTCTCGTCGCGGCGGCCGCGCTCTCGAGCAGTCGCATCCCGCGGCCCGGGAGCCCACCGAGCAGGGCGAGCCCGACTCCGCCGCCGACGCCCCGCCTGAGAAGGTCAGCCCTGGTCAGCCTGGCCACAGACTGCGGATCATGCCGCAGGAACCGGCAGGGGGTTACCGCGAACGGCTCACTGACCTCTGCCCTCCGGATCGACGCCGGCGAACCGGAGGAAATCGGTATCACGGAAAGCGCCTGGCTGTCTGCGGGCAGGCTCCGCCCAGTGCGGGTCGTAGCAGCGCTCTCGGCCAAGGAGGTGTCGAAGATGAAGCCGAAGAAACGGCCGGCCCTTGTCTCCCCAGAGACAGGCATCGGAAGAGCTCCCCATGTCGGGGCGGACGCGACCTATCTTCGGAGCACGAGGCCGAGGCGCGATGCCTTCGCGGTCGCCTGGCCACGGGACTGCACGCCGAGCTTGCCCAGGATCGCCGACACGTGGTGGTCGACGGTCTTCCGCGAGACGAACAGCCGCTTGGCGATCTCGGCGTTGCTGAGCCCCTCGGCGACCAGTGCGAGCACTTCCAGCTCGCGTTTTGTCAATCCGGCGGGATTCGCCCGTGTCGCGGCCCGCGGCCCACGTGGAAGGCCGCGCGCCCCGCGTACGCGCAGCCTGCGCGCGACGATCTGGGCAGCCGGCCTGGCACCGAGCCGATTGAGCTCGTCGAGCGCCCTACGCCGAGCCGTTTCGTCGTCGACCTCGGCGAGAGCGAGCGCCTGCTCGTACCGGCATCCCGCCGCCTGCCAGGCATCTGCAGCCTGCCCCCACTCCCCGCGAAGGTGGTGGAGGAAGGGGCCGCCCGCGCCTTCCGGAATCTCCTCGGTGATCCCGCCGCGTCTCCGCCACCAGGCGAGCTCGGCGATCGGCCACGGTGAGCCGGACTCCAGTGCGAGCCGGTACGTGTCCCCGGTCGCCTCCAGGATCGCCTCCGACCTGCCTTCGAGCCAGGCGGCCTCCGCCCGCGCTGCAGCCACCTGCCAGAGCCACCAGAGCTGCCCGGTCCGCCGGGCAACGGCCTCCGCTTCGTCGAGCGGGGTCCCCGGATCGGGATCGCCGCGGCGCGCTCGCAGCAGACCCAGAACGATTCTCGCCTGCGCGCACGACAGCGTGCACTGCTCGGAGAGGACGAGAGACACGGTGGCCGCTGCCTCGTCCCAGTCACCTCGCTCGAGCTCGATCCAGCCGCGCATCGCGAGCAAGAAGCGACCCGGAGCGAGTACGCCGTGCTCCTCGCAATACGCCCGACCGGCCTCCGCAACACGTTCCATCTGCGCCAACGACCGCGCACGACAACCGGCCACGCCGAGATAGAGATACGCGCGGGCGGCCTGGAAGTGGAGCCCGTTCTCCGTGGCGGTCTCGAGCGCCCTCTCGAGCTCGGCGGCGCCGGCCGGATCGCCGCGCAGGGAGGCGATGACGCCGAGGGTGCCCCGGGCACTGACCGAAGCCTCGACGTCGTCGAGACTTCCGGCGAGCTCGAGCGTCCGTTCCGCCCAGCTCGTGACCGCGTCGGCGTCCTCGGCGAAGATCGGCAGCCCGGCCACAGCCGCATAGGTCATCGCCAGCTCGTGCCCGGCCGGAAGCTGCTCCAGCAGGGTCACAGCCTCCTGAGCCGCCTCTTGGGCCTCCGGTACCCGTCCGAGGTTCAGGAGCACGAGCGCCCGCGAGCGCATGCTGTTGCCTTCCTGCAGGCGATCGCCCAGCTCCCGATAGCACGTGAGGGCCTCGTCGATGGCCGCAAGAGCATCGCCGTCCTGGCCGACGAAGTAGCACTCGAGCGATCGGCGCCGCAGGAGGCTCGCGCGCGCATCCAGCGCGGAGACGTTGGAGAAGCGCAGCGCGCGGGCGTACTGGGCGGCTGCCTCCCGGTGCGCGCCCAGCGAGGACGCCCGCCCCGCGGCCGGCGCAGCGAAGCGAAGCACGGCCTCGGAATCGCCGGCCTCCTCGGCGTGATAGGCGAGGCGGGCGAGGTCGGCCGTCTCCCAGTCGACCAGGGCCGCCAGGACGGCGCGGTGCACGGCCAGCCTCCGGTCCGGAGGGGTCGACTCCTCGATCGCCAGCCGCGCGAGCTCGTGCCGGAACGCGACGCCTCCGCAGTCGGCGACCAGCATGCCCGACGAGAGGCATTCGTCGAGCGCTCCGAGCGCGTCGCCGGCAATCGTCTCCAGCAGCCTCAGCTCGGCTCGAGGAGGAACCGCAGCGACCAGCTCGAGCAGCGTCCACGCCTGCGGACCGAGCCGCGCGGCCCGGGCGAGCACCGCGTCGCGCACGGTCGGCGGGATGCGCTCGTCCCCGGCCGCGAGCGACCTCGGTGACGAAGAACGGATTGCCGCCGGTCTGTGCGTAGCAGCTCGACCGGATCCGTCGCGTAGGGCCGGCCAAGCGGGCGACGGCCGAGGGCGAGAGCGCTTCGAGGCTGGATGCGAGCGCTCGCCCGGCCGGCTCGCCAGCTCTCCGAGCACCATGCGCAGCGGATGGAACGGCCCGAGCTCCGTGTCGCGGTAGCTCGCCAGCACGAGGGACGGAAGCTGCTCCACCCTGCGCCCGACCAGGCGGAGCACGTCGAGCGTCGCTCCGTCGGCCCACTGGACGTCCTCGAGCACCAGGACGGTCGGCTTCCGAGCCGAAAGCTCGCGCATCAGGGCGAGTGCGACGTCGTGGGGCAGCGCGCCCGCCTCGACCAGCTGGGCGAACTCCCCACCGACCGCCTGACCGACGTCGAGCAGAGGGCCCAACGGCCTGGGCGCAGCGAGTGCATCGCAGTCGCCCCACAACAGGTACGAGGAGCCGCCGACTGACTCCACGAAGCGACGCACGAGCGCCGTCTTCCCTACGCCCGCCTCACCAGAAACGAAGACCAGTCGCCCACAACCGGTATCGCGGACGTCGACGAGCGCGTCCTCGAGCGTCTGGAGAACCTCCGATCGCTCGAGCAGCTCTTCCGTCGAAGAGCCGGACGCCGGTGCGTCTATCTGCCCAGGTGCAGCGATTCCGCAGTGTGCATCCTTCCGCCTCGCCCCGCAAGCTGCGGAATTCCCTGTCAGGCGGTCACGGCCAGGAGCTCGCGGCGCAGCTCCTTGATCTCGTCGCGCAGCTTCGCCGCGTACTCGAAGCGGAGCTCCTCGGCGGCGGTGTACATCTCCTCCTCGAGCTCGACGACAGCCGCTCGAGCTCCTCCGGCTCATCCCCTCGACCTCGCGCCTTGCCGCGGCGGCGGCGCGTCGGGACGGTCGGCGACTCGAGCATCAGGAACTCGGCGATGTCGGAGACGCCCTTGACGATCGACTCGGGCGTGATCCCGTGCTCCTCGTTGTACGCGAGCTGCTTCGCGCGGCGGCGGTTCGTCTCGTCGAGCGCGCCCTGCGATCGCCTCGGTCATCTTGTCGGCGTAGAGCAGCACCTTGCCGTTGACGTTGCGCGCGGCGCGGCCGATCGTCTGGATCAGCGCCGTCTTGCCGCGCAGGAAGCCCTCCTTGTCGGCGTCGAGGATCGCGACCAGCGAGACCTCGGGCAGGTCGAGCCCCTCGCGGAGCAGGTTGACGCCGACGAGCACGTCGTACTCGCCGAGCCGCAGCTCGCGGATGATCTGGATGCGCTCGAGCGTGTCGATCTCCGAGTGGAGGTAGCGCGCCTTGACGCCCGCCTCGAGCAGGTAGTCGGTCAGGTCCTCGGCCATCTTCTTCGTCAGCGTCGTGACCAGCACGCGCTCGCCCGCCTCCTCGCGGCGGCGGATCTCGTTCAGCAGGTCGTCGATCTGGTTCTTCGTCGCGCGCAGCTCGACCTCGGGGTCGACGATGAACGTCGGCCGGATCAGCTGCTCGGCGACCACCTTCGAGTGGCGCAGCTCGAACGGCCCGGGCGTCGCCGAGACGAACACGAGCTGCGGCACCTTGCCGAGGAACTCGTCGAAGCGCAGCGGCCGGTTGTCGAGCGCCGACGGGAGCCGGAAGCCGAAGTCGACGAGCGTCTGCTTGCGCGAGCGGTCGCCCTCGTACATGCCGCCGAGCTGCGGGACGGTCTGGTGCGACTCGTCGACGAAGACGACGAAGTCGTCGGGGAAGTAGTCGATCAGCGTGAACGGGTGCGAGCCCGGCGGCCGGCCCTCGAGGATGGCGCGAGTAGTTCTCGATCCCGTTGCAGAAGCCGAGCTCCTGCATCATCTCCAGGTCGTACTCGGTGCGCTGCCGGAGCCGGTGCGCCTCGAGCATCTTCCCCTGCTGCTCGAACATGCCGCACCTGCTCGCTCGAGCTCGTGCCGGATCTCGTCGACCGCGCGCTCGATCGTCGGCTTCGAGGTGACGTACTCGCGTCGCCGGGCCAGATCGACGAGGTTGTCGAGCTGCGCGTAGATCTCGCCGGTCAGCGGGTCGAAGTGCGTGATCGACTCGACCTCGTCGCCGAAGAACGAGATGCGGTACGCGGTCTCGGAGTTCGCGGGCTGCACCTCGATCACGTCGCCCTTGACGCGGAAGCGGCCGCGGCCGAGCACCGTGTCGTTGCGCACGTACTGGCTCTCGATCAGCTTGCGCAGCGCGGCGTCGCGGTCGGTCGTCTCGCCCACGTTCGAGGATCGAGCACGCGCTCGCGCCACTCCTCCGGCGAGCCGAGGCCGTAGATGCACGAGACCGAGGCGACGATGACGACGTCGCGGCGCGTGAGCAGCGCCGAGGTCGCCGCGAGCCGCAGCCGCGAGATGTCGTCGTTCCGGGACGAGTCCTTCTCGATGTAGAGGTCGGCCTGCGGGACGTACGCCTCGGGCTGGTAGTAGTCGTAGTACGAGACGAAGTACTCGACCGCGTTGTCCGGGAAGAACTCGCGGAACTCGTTGCAGAGCTGCGCGGCGAGCGTCTTGTTGTGGGCGATCACGAGCGCCGGGCGGCCGACCTTCTCGATGATCCACGCCATCGTCGCCGTCTTGCCGGTGCCGGTCGCGCCGAGCAGCGTCTGGTAGCGCTCGCCCGCCTCGATCGACGCGGCGAGCTGTCTCGATCGCCGCCGGCTGGTCGCCGGTCGGGCGAGTAGCCGTCGGAGGTTTTGAACTCGGGCACGGGAACACAAGGTACCCGCATGGCAACGGCTGAACCGATGCCCCCCTACGCGCGCCTACGCCGCGATCACTGGGCACGTTCGCGGGCGGCCTCGCGGCGGCCGGCGTCGCTCGGCCGCCTGCTCGACCGCGACCCGCAATGCCAGACCGCGCTCGATCTCGTCGTCCTCTCGGCAGCGACGTTCAAGGCGGCGCGCACGCTCGCCCGCGACGAGGTGACGAGCTTCATCCGCGAGCCGTTCGTGCGACGGCCACGCCCACGAGGGCGGCGAGGAGCCGGTCGAGACCGGCGACCTCCACGCAGGCGATCGGCGAGCTCGTCACGTGCAGCCGCTGCGTCGGCACGTGGGTGGCGGCCGGCCTGACGGCCACGCAGGTGCTGGCGCCGCGCTTCGGGCGCCTGCTGACGTGGTCGCTGGCGGCCGCCGGCGCGAACGACTTCCTGCAGGCCGGCGTTCGCGGCGCTGACGCGCGAGCGAGTAGCCGTCGCCTAGGCGGGCTCGAGGACGACGACCGGGATCTGCCGGGTCGTCTTCTGTCTGGTACTCGGCGTAGGGCGGGTAGAGCGCGACCATCATGCGCCCAGAGCCGCTCGCGCTCCTCGCCTTCGGCGTCGCGCGCACGGACGTGAACGTCGCTCGCCGTCCGACCTGGACCTCGGCTTCGCCGGCCCGGAGGTTCAGATACCAGGCCGGGTGCTTCGGGATCGCCGCCCTTCGAGGCGATCACGACGTAGCGTTGTCACCGTCCCGCCCGTAGAGGAGCGGCACCGTCCGCTTCTTGCCCGTCTTGCGGCCGCGCGACGGTGAGGAGCAGCGTCGCGACGCCTGCCCATCGTCCCGCCGAGCCTTCCCGCCGCGACAGCGCGGTAGAGCGCGCGTGTGGAGCCCGCCCATCACCCTGAACATCAGCCTGCTTCATGACGCCAGCTCCCGGAGCGCGGCCTGCGAGCTGCAGCGGCCGCCGCGGGCCCGCGCTCGAACGGCGTGCCCGTCGACGGACGACGACCGGCATCACCTCGCGCACCGACGACGAGGTGAAGACCTCGTCGGCCCGAGCAGCTCGTCGAGCGGGAACGCGCCCTCGCGCACCTCGTAGCCGAGCCGAGCCGCCTCCAGGAGCACCGCCGCGCGTCACGCCGGCGAGGATGCCGAGGTCGAGCGACGGCGTGTAGAGCGTCTCGCCCGCGCCGCCACCAGACGTTCGTCACCGGCCCCTCGAGCACGATGCCGTCGTCGCGGACGAAGACCGCGTCGTCGGCGCCGCGCGCCCGCGCCTCCGCCTCGGCGGCCATGTTCACCGCGTAGCTCGTCGACTTCACGCCGCCGAGCAGCCACGGCGCCTCGGCCCGGACGCCGAGCAGCGAGATCAGCGCGATCCCGCGCGCGCGCCGCTCCTCGAGGTCGGCCGGCAGCGCGCTGACGAGCGCGAGCGGCACCGGCTGCGCCGCGCCCTCGCGGCCCGGGCGTCAGGTAGAGGCGGAGCACGGCGTCCGGCTCGCCGGCGGCCGCGAGCGCCTGCGCCGCCGAGCTCGTCGAACCCGCCGCGGCCACGCGATGCCGAGCCGCTCGGCCGAGGCGCGCATCCGCGCCGAGGTGCTCGGCGAGCCGGAACGGGCGGCCGCCGTAGACGCGCATCGTCTCGAAGGCCGCGCGGCCGCGCAGCAGCGCCTCGTCGTCGGCGTGGAGCACCGGCTCGTCCGGCGGCGACGAGGCCGCGCCCGGCGACGGCGACCGCGAGCAGGCGTCATCGCGCGGACCGGCTCCGCGCAGCGGCGCGCCGATCGCCTCGAGCAGCGGGCGCGCCTTGACCAGCGACTCCTCGATCTCGGCCTCCGGGCTCGGAGTCCCAGACGATCCCGCCGCCGACCCAGAGGTGGATGCGCCCCTCGGCGACCGCGAACGTGCGGATCGTCAGCGCGAGGTCGAGGTCGCCGTTCGGGTAGATCGCGCCCGAGCGCGCCCATCGAGGCGCCGCGGCCGACCGGCTCGAGCGCGGCGATGTGGTCGATCGCCGAGATCTTCGGCGCGCCCGTCACCGAGCCGCCCGGGAACGTCGCCTCGAGCAGCTCGGTCAGCGCCGACGTCCTCGCGCAGCCGGCCCTCGACCGTCGAGACCAGGTGCGACGACGCCGGCGAGCTCGTGCTCGGCCATCAGCTCCGGCCAGCGCACGCAGCCGGGCTCGCAGACGCGCGAGAGGTCGTTGCGCTCGAGGTCGACGATCATCACGTGCTCGGCGGCGTCCTTCTCCGACTCGGCCAGCTCGTCGTCTCGCCGAGCGGCCGCGTCCCCTTGATCGGCTTCGTCCAGACCCGCCGGCCGCGGCGCGCGAGGAAGAGCTCGGGCGAGGCGGAGACGACCGCCCAGCCGTCGCCGACGAGCGGGCGCGGCTCGAGCGGCCGGAGCGGCGCGAGCGCCGCGGCGAGCCCGGCCGGGTCGCCGCGGAACGGCGCCGAGAGATGCTGGACGAGGTTGACCTGGTAGACGTCGCCGGCCGCGATCGCCGTCGCGCACGCGCCTCGACGGCCGCGCGCGTACGCCGCCTCGTCCCAGGTCCGCTCCCACTCGCCGATCGCGGAACGCGCCCGGCCGGCGGAGCGGCTCGTCCGCGCGCCGGACCCGCGACCGCGGCCGGCGGCAGCGGGCACGGCTCCGGCGGGTCGGGCGCCGTCCGTGCGGCGGAGCGCCCGCGACAGCCCGTACCCGAGGTAGACGTCGGCGACGAGCCCGTCGCCGCCGCCTTCGAAGAAGCCCTGCCGCGCGCAGCTCGCGCTCGACGTCCGCGAGCGAGCCAAGCGCCTTCACACTCCTACGCTAACCGGCGACGACACGGCTCACGAAGTCGTGACGGGAAGCGCATCCCGCCGGCGCAGGGTCGCGACCGCCCGGGTCCCCATCGTCAGCGTCTGAACGGCGCGGCACGAGCAGGAAGACCGGCCGGCAGCCCCCAGTGGGCGAGGATCACCCCGGCGCCGAGGAAGCCCGATCGGGCGCAGCGAGCTGGTTGATCGCGAGGACCGCGGTCAGCGCCTGCGAGCGGACCGCAGGCGGCACGATCAGGGTCAGCAACGCGTGGAGCGACGGATTGACGATCCCGTTGGCGAACCCGGCGAGGAGCAACGCGGCCGCGATCCACGGCGGCCCCGGCGCCGACGAGCAGCCAGAGCGGTGCCGCCTGCGCCGAGCACGAACACGGCGATCAGCGGTCGCCGGCTCCATCCGCTTCGCGCACGCGGAACGAGAGCGACGTTGCCGGCGACGGCCGCGACGCCGAAGCAGGCGAGCAGGATCCCGGCGACCTTCGCGTTCCCGTCGTACTCGCGTGAAGGCGTAGAACGGGAGCGTCGCGAACAGCGCGTTCCACGCGGCGTCGCCGACGGCCATCGTCACCGTCCACGCGAGCGAAGCAGCCGGTTGCGCCCGAGGTAGCGGACGCCGGCGAGGACGCCGCTGGCTCGTCGGTCGCCTCGACCGGCCGGCCGCCGCGGCACGAAGAGCGCGATCAGGACGAGCGCGAACGAGGAACGTCGCCGCGTCGACGACCAGCACGGCCGGCGCGCCGATCAGCGCGATCAGGACGCCGGCGAGCGGCGGCCCGATCAGCATCGTGATCCGTGGTCGCACCCTGGAGCCACGCGTTCGCCGCGCTCGACGTCGCCTCGTCGTCGCCGAGGAGCTCGGCGAGCACGACGCGCTGCGCCGCGAAGTACGGGCCGAACAGGCCGCCGATCGCGAAGACGATCGCGAGCAGGAGCCCGAACGAGAGCAGCCCGGCCCAGTGCAGCAGCGGGACGAGCAGGATCGCCGGCGCCGGCGATCGCGTTCACGATCACCATCGTCCGGCGGCGCGCCGAGCCGCGGCAGCGACGTGGCCGCCGGGAATGCCGCAGACGCGCGACCCGAGCGCCTCGGCGGCGAGGACGAGGCCCATCCGCGACGGCCGACCCGGTCGTCGAGAGCACGAACCAGGGCAGCGCCAGCCAGGTCATCATCGACCCCGTCGTCGAGACGACCTCCGCCGCCAGCAGCGCGGCCAGACCCGCTGTCCCGGAGCAGTCACGCTCACGCGCGGACGATCCTGATGTCGCCGCTCATCGTCGCGCCCTTCACCTCGACCAGCGGGCCGCCGGTGGCGACCTCGACGCCGCCGAGCTCGACCTCGGAGGTCGTGTCGCCGCTGAGCGACGTCGCGTCGACGTGGAGCCGCGAGCCCTGCTTGATCCCGACGCGGACGTCGCCCGAGGCGGACTTGACGTCGACCTCGCCCTCGCGCGATCGAGCCGATCGTGCATGTCGCCGGAGGCGGTCTGGAGCGTTGACGCGCTTCGCCGCCTCGCCGATCTGCGACGTCGCCCGAGGCGCGAGCGGATCGTGCCGCCGCCGGCGACCGAGCTCAGATCTGGACGTCGCCGGAGGCGGTGTTCACGTCGGCCGGCCGCCGACGGCGCCGAGCTGCACGTCGCCGCTCGCCGAGCGGATCTTGACGTCGCGCTCGACGTCCTCGACCTGCACGTCGCCGGAGGCGGTGTTCACCTCGAGCGCGCCGAGCCGACCGTCGGCGCGGAAGTCGCCGAGGCGATGTTGGCGTCGACGTCGGCGCCGTGCGGCGCGCGGACGCGGATCGTCGAACTCGTCGCCCTTGAGGCCGAATCGCTTCCGGCCCTCGACGACGATGTCGCGGCCGTGCTGCTCGACCTTCAGGTCCTCGAGCGTCGCCGCGGATCGCCTCGACCTCGACGGTCGTCTCGGCGACGTCGGCCGTCTCGACCTCGATGCGGCCGGCGCCGATGCCGAAGCGGAGCTTCGGCGGCTCGGGCGTGGCGAACTCGTACCTCACCGGGACCTCCTCCTCCGCGGCGACGCGCGCGGACGCCGGGTCGGCCGGAGGTCGACGCGGTCGTTGCGGCGATCGCGACGTGCTCCCACTCGGGAGATGTCCGAACAGTCCGAGATGCGAACCTCATCGCTCTCCTCCTTTCAGCTCTGGCCGTAGCCGGTCAGGCGGCTGCCGATGCGGCCGCCCGACGCGACCGCGCTCGGTCAGACCGCGGGCCAGCGCCTTGACGATCCAGGTGTTGACGGAGACGCCCTCCTTCGCCGCGGCGCCCTCGACCGACGTCTTCAGCGAGTCGGGGAGGCGCAGGGTGATGCGGGCGGTGAGGCCGTCCTCGGCCGGCGGGCGCCGGGGCTGCCTCCTCGTGCTCGACGTAGACGAGCGAGGGCTCCTGGCCGGCGAGGCGGACCTCGACGTGGCCCGCGGGGAGCTGCGAGCTGACCTCGAGCGCCGCCTCGGACAGGAGCTCGAGCAGGCGGAGCCGGAGCGAAGGGGCGAGCGCCTGGCTCAGCCGCTCCGCGGCGGCCGCGACCTGCTCGTCGCCGATGCCCGCCAGGGCGGCGAGCTCGGACTGCAGTGCCTGGACGTGCGTATCGAGTTGCATCGTGACATCATTATGACATCACTTAGCTGTCTGTCAAGTGTCGTTCTGTTGTCGGAGTGACGCGTAGGCGTGCCGGTAGGTCGTCTTCAGGCTGCTCGACGCGGTCGACGAAGCTCGCGGGTCTCGGCGAACTGGATCGGCAAGCCGCTGCGCGCGCCAGCGGTCGACGTTCGCCTGGCCGGCGTTGTAGGCGGCGAGCGCGAGCCGCTCGGAGCCGTACTTGTCGAGCAGGTGCCGGAGGTACCACGCGCCGTAGCGGACGTTGATCTCGGGGTCGTAGAGGTCGGAGACGCGGAACTGCGAGCCGCCGGTGCGCGCGGCGATCCCCTTCGCCGTCTCGGGCAGCAGCTGCATCAGCCCGATCGCGCCGCGGTCCGAGCGCGCGTCGGCGTCGAACTTGCTCTCCTGGTAGATCACCGCCGCGAGCAGCGCCGGGTCGAGGTGGTAGTTCCGCGCGTGCCCGCGGACGATCGTCCTCGTAGTGGAGCGGGTGCCGAGCCGCTCGTACCAGCCGGGCTGCGTGAAGTGGATCGTCCCGAACGACGGCGAGCAGGACCGCGATCACGGTCAGCGCCGAGGACGAGCCGGCCGCGAGCAGCCGCGTCACTCGGTCAAGCTGCGTCGAGCACCTGCCCGACGAACGCGTCGAGCTCCTCGAGCGAGCCGTCGTTCACGTAGGCGAAGTCGGCGCGGCGCACCTTCTCCTCGTCCGGGATCAGGCGGCGCGGCGCGCTGCGTCGCGCGGCGCGCCGGTCGCGGGCGGCGCGCACGCTCGTCCGGCGCCGTGATCACGACGACGGCGTCGAAGCGCGTCCTCGCCGCCGGTCTCGTAGAGCAGCGGGATCTCGGTCACGGCGACCGTCGGCGTCGAGCGCCGTCGAGCCAGCGCTCCTCCTGCACGCGCGCGCACGCGCGGGTGGAGCAGCCCCTCGAGCCAGGCGAGCTCGCTCGCGGTCGGCGAAGACGATCGCGGCGATCTCGCGCGCGGTCGGTCGTGCCGAAGCGCTCCTCGAGCGCCGCGCGCACCTCCGGATCCTCGGCGATCAGCCGGTGGACGACCTCGTCGGCCGACAGCGTCGGGACGCCGCGGCGCGCGAACGCCGCGAGCGCCTCGCTCTTGCCCGCGCCGATGCCGCCGGTGACGGCGACGGCGAGCGGGCGCATCGGACGATTCTAGGCTGGTCTTCGGCGGGGCCGTCGCCGGGCTCCGGCTCTTCGGCGCGCGCGGCCTCGGCTCGGCGCAGCCGTCTCGGCCGTCGGCAGGCTCGTCGACCGGCGCTCCGACTCCTCGACGACTCGGGCTCGGGCTCCTCGGCGTCTCGGCCTCGGCACTCGGGCTCCTCGGCCGACGGCCTCGGTCGCTCCGGCTCGGCGGCGCCTCGGGCGCCGCCGGCCCGTCGGCGAAGACCTCCTCGGAGAGGTCGATCTGCGGGCGGAGCGGCTCGGCGCCCTCGGGCAGCGGCTGCGTCTCCTCGCCCTCCTCGACCCGCTTCAGCGAGAGCGAGAGGCGGCGGCGCTCGGCGTCGACCTCGATGATCTTCACGTTGACGAGTCGCCCTGCGAGACGACCTCGCGCGGGTTCTCGACGTGGTGCTGCGCGAGCTCGGAGATGTGCACGAGCCCCTCGACGCCGGGCAGGATCTCGACGAAGGCGCCGAACGTGACGACCTTCGTCACGCGGCCCTGGACGACGTCGCCCTCGCCGTAGCTGTCGAGCACCTGCTGCCACGGGTCGGTCTGCGTCTGCTTGAGGCCGAGCGAGATCCGCTGGCGGTCGCGGTCGATGTCGAGCACCTTGACCTTGACCGTCTGGCCGATCTCGAGCACCTCGGACGGATGGTTGACGTGCGACCACGAGAGCTCGGAGATGTGGATCAGGCCGTCCATGCCGTCGAGGTCGACGAACGCGCCGAAGTCGACGATGTTCGAGATCTGGCCCTCGACGACGTCGCCCGGGCTGCAGCCGGTCGAGGATCGCCTGGCGCATCTCCTTGCGCTCGTCCTCGAGGACGGCGCGGCGCGAGAGCACGACGTTGTTGCGCGAGCGGTTGAGCTCGATCACCTTGCAGCGGAGCTCCTTGCCGAGGAACTCGTCGAGGTCCTGGACGCGGCGGATGTCGACGAGCGACGCCGGCAGGAAGCCGCGCACGCCGAGGTCGAGGATCAGGCCGCCCTTGACGACCTCGATCACCTTGCCGGTCGACCGGCTGGCCGCTCTCGGCCGCGCTGCTCGATCGCCTTCCAGGCCAGCTCGAAGCGGGCGCGCTTCTTGGAGAGGATCAGGCGGCCTTCCGCGTCCTCCTTCGTGAGGACGAGCGCGTCGATCTCGTCGCCGAGCGTCGACCTCGTCGGCCGGGTTGATCGAGCGCCGGATCGAGAGCTCGGCGACCGGGATGACGCCCTCCGACTTGTAGCCGATGTCGACGAGGACCTCGTCCTTGTCCACGCGGACGACCGTGCCGTGCACGACCTCGCCCTCGTTGATCGTCGGGAAGGTCGAGTCGTAGTCGGGGATCAGCTCGCCGTCCGGGACCGGTGGTCCAGACGCCGGCGTCGCTCGTGTCGATTGTCTCGTTGGTCATCAGAAGCGGGTCAGTATACCCGGGCCTTCGTAAGACGCTCTCTTCGCCAAGCGGTTAGCGAGGAACCGTCGCGCGACGCCTCAGGGCGGCCCCCGCCACCGGGTTTTCAGCGAATCCGCACCGCCCCGGTCGAGCGAGGCGTGTCAGCATTTCGCCGCATCTGCAGGTAGACGACCTCAAGGGGGGAACCGCATTGAGACACGCTCTCGGCAGAAGGTGGTTGCGCTGGACCGTTCCGCTCGCGTTCACGGCGACCGCCGGCGCCGTTCTGGTCGGCGACGCTCGCGTCGCCAAGGCAGGCATCGGCCGACGTCGTCATCGCAGGCGCGCGGTCGATCTCGGATCCCGTCTCGATCGCGTACGGCGCGAAGAAGAAGAGCGCGACGACGGACGTGCACGTGCTCGCGTTCAACGACCTCCACGGCAACCTCGAGGCCGGCGACGAACAACATCTACGGGCAGTTCGCCGGCGGCGCCGCGTACCTGGCGAAGGCGATCAAGGACAAGCAGGCGCAGTACGGCCGCCAGCGAGGCGACCGTCTTCGCCGGCGACAACATCGGGGCCAGCCCGCTCGCGAACGGCCTCTTCTTCGAGGAGCCGATCACGGTCGCGACCAACCTCATGAACGTCGACTTCGGCTCGGTCGGCAACCACGAGTTCGACAAGGGCAGCGCCGAGCTCCTGCGAATCCAGAACGGCGGCTGCCGCCCCGTCGACGGCTGCACCGCGCGCTCCGTACGCGCTGCCCGACGGCGGCGACCACCAACATCTATCCGGGCGCCGACTTCCAGTACCTGTCCGCCAACGTCATCGTCGACGCGACCGGCAAGACGCTCTTCCCGGCGTACGGCGACGAAGAGGTTCCGGACCGACGGCGGCAAGAAGTTCGAGGTCGGCTTCATCGGCGAGGTGCTCAAGGCGACGCCGACGATCGTCACCCCGACCGGCGTCGCCGGGCTGACGTTCGAGGACGAGGCCGACGCCGCCAACGCGGTCGTCGACGAGCTCGCGAAGGCAAGGGCGTCGAAGCGCCTGCGTGCTGGTCGATCCACCAGGGCGGCTACCAGCCGGGCGCTCCGTCACTCAACGGGTGCGCCGGCAACCTCGCCGGCAGCGACATCGACAAGATCGCCCAGCGGCTCGACCCGTCGATCAAGGTGATCGTCTCGGCCCACACGCACGCCGAGTACCGCTGCACGGTCACCGCGGGCGGCGTCACGCGGCTGATCACCAGCGCCGCGTCGTTCGGGCGGATCCTCAGCGACATCACGCTGACGCTCGACGACAAGTCGGGCGAGCTCGTCGCGGCGAGCGCCGACGAACTAGATCGTCGAGAACGCGCTCAACCCGCGGACCTCGGCGCACGACGTCCGCCAGCCCGACCCGTCCAAGGAGGATCCGCGGTCGCAGGCGGTCGTCGACCAGTACGTCGACCGCGTCGGCGCCGCTCGCCAACCAGGTCATCGGCGGCATCCAGGGCGACCTCGACCCGGACCGCGATCGCCGCTCGGCGAGATCGACGCTCGGCGACGTGATCGCCGACGCCCAGCTCGTCGCCACCGAGCCGGCCACGCTCGGCGGCGCTCAGATCGCGTTCATGAACCCCGGCGGCATCCGCGCCGATCTCGCTTCCGCGACATCTCGCGGGCGGCGAGGCGCCGGGCGAGGTCACCTACGGCGAGGCGTTCACGGTCCAGCCGTTCGGCAACAGCCTGGTCACGAAGACGATGACCGGCGACATGATCCGCCGCGCTGCTGCAGCAGCAGTTCCCGGGCTGCGGCGGCCAGCACCGCGCAGCCGGCATCCTGCAGATCTCGTCGACGTTCACGTACGAGTCCGCACCTGCCGCGGCGACCTGCGCGGCGAAGATCGGGCAGATCGTGGGTGAACGGCGTCGTCGGTCAACCCGGCCGACTACGTTCCGCGTGACGATGAACAACTTCCTCGCGGCCGGCGGCGACGGGTTCACGGTCTTCAACGAGGGCACCGACGCCCTCGGCGGCGCCCAGGACATCGACGCGCTGGTCGCCTACTTCCGCGCGGCCGGAACGACGGGAATCGCGGTCCCGGCCCTCAACCGGATCGTGGCCAAGCCGTAGGCGGGCTCGAGGCTCCAGAGCTGGCCGCGCAACGGGGGGTGCGCGGCTAGCTCTTCGCCTCGTTCCAGTCGGCGCCGGCGCCGACGTCGACCGCGAGCGGCGGGTCGAGCGGCGTAGGCGCCGCACATCTCCTCGCGGACGAGCTCCTTCACGGCGCGCGAGCTCGGCCTCGGGCGCCTCGAGCAGGAGCTCGTCGTGCACCTGGAGCACGAGCCGGGCGCTGCGGCCCTCGTCCCGGAGCCGGCGGTGGATGCCGGATCATCGCCACCTTGATGATGTCGGCGTTCGAGCCCTGCATGACGAAGTTGACCGCGAGCCGCTCGCCGAGCGACGCGGGTCTGGCGGTTCTGACGCGCGGATCTCCGGCACCGGCCGGCGCCGGCCGAGCAGGCTCGTCACGTAGCCGTCCTGCGCCGCCTCCTCGATCGTGCGCGCGATGAAGTCCTGCACGTGCGGGAAGCGGGCGAGGTAGGCGTCGATGTACTCCTGCGCCTGCTCGCGCGGGATCTCCAGGTTCTCCGAGAGGCCGAACGCGGAGATGCCGTAGATGATCCCGAAGTTGATCATCTTCGCGACGCGCGCTCGCCCTTCGTCAGCGCCGCCGGATCCCTGCCGAGCACCTCGGCGGCGGTCGCGGTGTGGATGTCCTCGCCGCGCTCGAACGCCTCGCGCAGCTTCGGCTCGCCCGGAGACGTGCGCGAGGATGCGCAGCTCGATCTGCGAGTAGTCGGCCGAGACCAGCTTGCAGCCCTGCTCGGCGACGAACGCGGAGCGGATCTCGCGGCCGAGCTCGGTGCGGATCGGGATCGCCTGCAGGTTCGGGTTCGACGTCGAGAGCCGGCCGGTGGCGGCCACCGCCTGGTTGATCGTCGTGTGCAGGCGGCCGTCGTCGCCGATCAGCGTCGGGCAGCGGGCCGAGGTAGGTGTTGATCAGCTTGCGTCAGCTCGCGCCACTCCTCGATCACGCCGACGATCTCGTGCTCGCCGCGGATCGTCCGCAGCACGCGCGTGTCGGTCGAGTAGCCGGTCTTGCCCTTGCGCCCGGGCGTGAGGCCGAGCTTCTCGAAGAGGATCCGCGCGACCTGCTGGGTCGAGCCGAGCATGAACTCCTCGCCCGCGAGCTCGTACGCGCTGCGACTCGAGCTCCTCGACGCGGTCGGCGAGCCGCGCGGTGATCTCGCCCATCCGGTAGGTGTCGATGCGGACGCCGGCGTCCTCCATCGTCGGCGAGCACCTGCGGTCAGCGGCAGCTCGATCGTCTCGTAGAGCTCGAGGTTCCCGCGCTCGAGCAGCCGGGCGCGCATCTGGGCGAGCGAGCCGGAGCGGCAGCGCCGCGCGGCGGACGAGCGCGGTCGTCTCCTCGTCGGCCTCCGGCTCGGGCCGCACGTCGACGCCGTACTCGAGCGCGAGGTCGTCGAGCTCGTAGGACGCGCGCCCCGGCTCGATCAGGTAGGCGGCGAGCAGCGTGTCGTCGGTGGGCACGACGCGCTGCGCCTTGGCGTCGTGGGCCACGAGCCGAGCAACCTTGTAACACTGTGTTACTTGGCCTCGGGCCGACGACCACGCCCTCGTCGGTTGCGATGGCTACGCGGTTCTCGCTCGACCGCGAGCCCGACCGTTCGACCTTGTAACACTGTGTCACTTGGATCTTCGGCCTCGCGCCACGGCGAGCGCCTCGCCCTCGACGGGCCGCGCGGCCGCGGCCGGGAGGGCCTCGTCCAGCTGGTCGACGCGCTGCAGCAGCGCCGCGGAACTCGAAGCGGCGGAACATCTCCGCGAGCTGCGAGCGGTCGGGCGGCGCGAGCACGAGCTCGGCCGGGTCGCAGTCGATGTCGAGGTCGCGGCGCATCGTCGCGAGCTCCTTCGAGTTGCGCGCCTGGTCGGCGTGCTCGCGCGATCGACTTTCGCGCGCGCCGGGCGTCAGCTCGTCGACGTGCTCGAGCACGCCCTCGAGCGAGCCGTACTGTGGCGATCAGCTGCGACGGCGGTCTTGTCGCCGATCCCGGGGACGCCGGCGATGTTGTCGGACGGTGTCGCCCTTGAGCCCGATGAAGTCGGGCACCTTGTCCGGCGGTGATCCCGAGCCGGGCCTCGACCCGGTCCGGCGTGTAGACGTTGACGTCCGCGACGCCGCGCGGGGTCATCATCAGGCAGACGTTCTCGGTGACGAGCTGGAAGGCGTCGCGGTCGGTCGAGACGACGCACGTCCTGATGCCGGCCTCGTCGGCGCGCGTCGCGAGCGTCGCGATCACGTCGTCCGCCTCCCAGCCCTCGAACTCGAGGTTGCGGTAGCCGAACGCCTCGACGATCGGCCGGAAGTACGGGAACTGCTCGCGGAGCAGATCCGGCATCGGCCGGCGGTCCTGCTTGTACTCGGCGGAGAGCTCGGCTCGGTGCACCGGCCGCGTGTCCCAGGCGACGGCGACGCCCTTCGGCCGGTAGTCCGAGAGCAGCTTGAACGAGCATGTTCGTGAACCCGAGCAGCGCGCCGGTCGCGAAGCCCTCGCTCGTCGCCAGCTCCTCGGGCAGCGCGAAGAAGGCGCGGTAGGCGAGGTTGTTGCCGTCGACGAGGAAGAGCTCGCAGTCGCGGGCGGGCGCGTCGTCGAGCTCGAGCTCGGCCCCGGTGAGCGTCTTCGGGGACATGGCCCAACGCTATCGTCCCGTGCCGATGCGCCGAGTCCCGCTCCTCTCCGGCTCGCGGCTCGTCGTCGCCGACGCCGGCGA
This sequence comes from uncultured Actinomycetes bacterium, assembly GCA_963808815.1. Taxonomy (GTDB): domain Bacteria; phylum Actinomycetota; class Thermoleophilia; order Gaiellales; family Gaiellaceae; genus DATBLE01. The sequence goes on from CAWEGI010000014.1 coordinate 91,344, forward strand.
GGACGCGGTCGTGGTCGCGCCGCCCGCGCCTCCGGACGAGACGATCGCCGACGTCGGCGCCGCCGTGCGCGACGCGCTCCGCTTCCCGCTCGCCGGCGAGCTCGCTGGAGACGCTCGTGCCGCGCGGCGGACGCGCGACGATCCTGGTCGAGCCCCGGCGCTGCCCGTTCCCGGCTCGCGCCCGCGACCCGCGGCAGGCCGCGCTCGTCGCCGCGTCGGACGAGCTCGAGCGGCTCGGCGTCCCGACCGAGCGGCAGACGATCCTCGTCGCCGGCGGGCTCGGCGCGGCGACCGGGCCGGCGGACGGTCGAGAGCCTCGTCACGCCGGAGTTCGCGCTGCGCGTTCCGCGGCGAGGTGCGTCGTGCACGACGCCGAGGACCCGGACCTCGTCGAGCTCGGCGAGCGCGACGGCGTCCCGCTGCGGGTCGCACCGCGCGCTGGTCGAGACGGACGCGGTCGTCACCGTCGGCGCGGCCGAGACCGTCCTGCACGGCGGCCCGGCGTCGCTCGCTCGCCGCCGTCGGGCGCCGAGACGCTGCGCGGCGCCGTCGCCGACTCGCTGCTCGAGACGCACTCGGCGCCCGGGCTGGGAGCTCGCGCTCGCGCTCGAGCGCGCGCTCGGCCGCGCGGGTGCCGCTGATCGGCGCCTCGCTGACGCTCGACCTGCCGCGGCTCGTCCGGCACGCTGCGCGGCTACCCCTACGAGCCGCGGCGGTCGAGCGCGGATCGCGGCGTCGCGGCTGGCGCGCGCCTTCGGGCTGCGTGCCGAGCGCCGCTGCGGCATGCGGATGCTGGCGCTCGCTGTCGGTCGAGCTGACCGCCTCGGCGGCGTTCGGCGGGCCCGCCGTCGGTCGCGCACGCCGAGGCGCTCGTCCGCGGCGATCGAGACCGCGGTCGCGCCGCGCTCGACGAGCCGCTCGACACGCTCTGCATCGGCATCCCGCGGACGACGCTCGCCCTGCCGCGCGAGCGGCCGAACGCTGCTCGCGCGCCGCGCTCGGCCTCGGGCTACGCGCTCCGGCTCTGGCGGAACGCCTTCCCGGTCCGCGAGGGCGGCACCGTGATCCTCGTCGCACCGTTCCGCCGCCGCTTCGCGCACCCGACGCAGCAGCCGTACCGCGCGTTCTTCCAGGCGACCCGCGCGGGCCGCGACCGGCAGCGACGCTCGCCGAGGCCGAGCGGGCGGCCGCCGCGGACCCGCGCGCGATCGAGCGCGTACCGCGACGGCCGCACGTGCCACCCGCGGCTGCCCTTCGCCGACTGGGACGCGTGCCGGCCCGCGCTCGACCGGCTCGGCGCCGTGCTCGTCGCCGGCTGCCGCGACGCGGCCGCGGCCCGCCAGCTCGGGTTCGTCCCCACGCACGGCGTCTCGGCCGCGCTCGACGATGGCGCGCGGCCTCGGCGGCGACAGCCACCGGGTCGGCTTCCTGCTCTCGCCGCCCTACTTCCCGATCCGCGTCGGGGCCGCTTGACGGGCTGGGGCTACTCCTCGCCGAGGTAGGTCTTGCGCACCTGCTCGTTCTCGCGCAGCGCCTTCGGCGTCGTCGGCGAGCGCGACCGTCGCCGGTCTCGAGCACGTAGCCGCGGTCGGCGACGTCGAGGGCCATCAGCGCGTTCTGCTCGACGAGCAGGATCGGCGTGCCCTGCTTGTTGATCTCGACGACGATCTCGAAGATCCGCTCGACGAAGATCGGCGCGAGGCCCATCGACGGCTCGTCGAGCAGCAGCAGCGTCGGGTGCGCCATCAGCGCCCGGCCGATCGCGCACATCTGCTGCTCGCCGCCCGACATCGTCCCGGCCTTCTGCGTCTTGCGCTCCGCGAGGCGCGGGAAGAGCGTGAAGACGCGCTCGAGGTCCTCCTTCAGGCCGGCCTTGTCCTTGCGCTGGAACGCGCCCATCTCGAGGTTCTCGAGCACCGTCATCCGCGGGAAGAGCTTCCGGCCCTCCGGGCGACTGCGCGACGCCCGCGCGCGACGATGTGGTGCGGGGCGTCGTAGGTGATGTCCTTGCCGCGGAAGCGGATCCGGCCGCGGCGCGGATGGTTGAGCCCGTTGATCGAGCGCAGCGTCGTCGACTTGCCCGCGCCGTTCGCGCCGAGCAGCGTGACGATCTCGCCGTCGCGGACCTCGAGCGTGACGCCCTTCAGCGCGTGGATCGCGCCGTAGTAGGTGTGGATGCCCTCGAGCTCGAGGACCGGCGGCTCTGCCGACGCAGGCGCCGGCGTGCGTCTGCGCCTCGCTCACGAGGCGACCGCCGCCTTGCCGAGGTACGCCTCGATCACCCGCGGGTCCTTCTGGACCTCCTGCGGCGTCCCCTCCGCGATCTTCTCGCCGTAGTCGAGCACGGTCACCCGGTCGGAGACGCCCATGACCACGCGCATGTCGTGCTCGATCATCAGGACCGTCAGGCCGCGCTTCGTCGCGCAGCTCCTGGACGAAGGCGGTGAACTCGGCGGTCTCCTGCGGGTTCATGCCGGCGGTCGGCTCGTCGAGCAGGAGCAGCTTCGGCTCGGTCGCCAGCGCGCGCGCGACCTCGAGCCGGCGCTGGTCGCCGTACGGCAGGTTGCGCGCGTAGTTCGCCCGACTGGCCGGCCGAGCGAGCAGTAGTCGAGCAGCTCGAGCGCGCGCTCCTCGGCGTCGCTTCTCCTCACGCCGCACCTTCGGGGTGCGCAGGACGCCGCCGATGATCCCGCTCTTCAGTCGGCAGTGCATGCCGACGAGGACGTTCTCGAGCGCGGTCATGTCCTGGAACAGCCGGATGTTCTGGAACGTCCGGCCGATGCCGCGCTCGGTGACCGCGTGCGGCGGCTTGCCGGTGATGTCCGTGCCGTCGAAGACGACCGTCCCCTGCGTCGGCTTGTAGACGCCGGTGATCATGTTGAAGAAGGTCGTCTTGCCGGCGCCGTTCGGGCCGATCAGGCTGACGATCGCGCCCTCGGGGATCGTGAAGTCGACGCCGGAGACGGCCACGAGCCCGCCGAACTCCTTGCGCATGCCGACCGCTTCGAGCAGGTTCGCCATCGCCGGCTCGTCATGGCCTCGTCGTGCCGACGTCGTACAGCGTACTCGTCGTGGACGCCGAGCTCGGTACTCGCGCTTCTGGCGCGCGCTCGGCAGCAGCCCCTGCGGGCGCAGGAGCATGACGAGCACGATGATCACGCCGTAGATCCCGCCGGAGTACTCGCGGCACGTCGACATGGGTGCCGAAGTGCAGGTTGAGCCAGGCGCCGGTGTTCGCGAGCCCTTCCTGGTTCAGGTACGTGAGGAACGCGGCCCCGAGCATCACCCCCCACACGTTGCCCATGCCGCCGAGGATGACCATGCAGAGGATGAACACCGAGATGTTGAAGTAGAAGTCCTGCGGGAACGTCGAGCTCTTGAAGGCGGCGAAGTAGGCGCCGGCGATCCCGCCGAAGAACGCGCCGCACGCGTAGGCCCAGGTCTTCGTCCGCATCAGCGGGATGCCCATCGCCGACGGCGGCGACCTCGTCCTCGCGGATCGCGATCCAGGCGCGCCCGAGCCGCGAGTCGCGCAGGCGGATCGAGCAGAAGACGGTGAACGCGAGCAGCGCGAGCGCCGTCCAGTAGAAGACGCGCGCGCTGTTCGCGTTGGTCAGGTAGTTCGCGGGCAGGAAACCGCCGGTCCAGTTCGAGAGGTCTGTTGCCGAACCCGGGCGAGTCGACCGGCGTGATCCCCTGCGGCCCGCCGGTCAGGTTGAAGCCGCCGAGGTCGTTCCCGTTGCGGGCGATCTGGGGCAGGATCTCGCCGAAGCCGAGCGTGACGATCGCCAGGTAGTCGCCGCGCAGGCGCAGCGTCGGCAGGCCGATGACCACGCCGATCAGCGCGGTCAGACAGGCCGGCCGCGGCGAGGATCACCCAGATGGAGACGTGGATCCCGCCGATGCCGGGCGTGACGCCGACGCCGCCGAAGTTGAAGTCGACCGCCGGGACGGTCGCGACCGGGCAGTCGTCGATGCCGAAGCCGGCCCTCGGGCACTTCGCGCCGGCGAACTGGGTCGAGGCGAGCCACGCCGCCGTGTAGGCGCCCATCGCGTAGAAGGCGACATAGCCGAGGTCGAGCAGGCCCGCGTAGCCGACGACGATGTTCAGTCCGACGGCCATCATGATGAAGACGAGCATCACGACGCCGGTCTCGACCGACGGGAACGCGCCGAAGATCGGGATCGTGAACATGTGGCCCGACCAGTACGGGAAGGTGATCGCGAGCGCGAAGCGCCGCGAGCGGGATCGCGATCTTGCCGATCAGCGGCACCTTGCTCCACTCGGGCACGTAGATCAGCCCGACGACCAGGAACGCGAGGTAGGCGGAGCCGTCGAAGGTGAGGATCGACGAGGACGAGCCCGTCGACGCCGAACGAGGCCTCGAGCACGTTGACGAAGATCGACGATCAGGAACGCGATGACGCCGCGCGACGGCGAGCTTCCCCAGGCGCTGCTGCCAGCCGGGCAGCGCCGTGGAAGCGCTCCGGCGTGAGGCCGACGGCGGAGAGCGCCCCGCCACCAGGCGGAGCCGACCTCCGAGCCGACGTGGAAGCGGCCGGGCATCAGCCTCCCTCGGGCGTCCGCTCGCCGAGCAGGCCCTCGGGGCGGAAGACGAGGGTGAGGATCAGGATCACGAAGATGATCGTCGACTTCCAGTCGGATCCGGGCGTGAACCGCGTGAGGCCGTCGTTGAAGTTCTCGATCAGGCCGATGAGGATCGAGCCGAGGACGGCGCCGGGCAGGTTGCCGATCCCGCCGATCACGGCCGCGGTGAAGGCGAAGAGGCCGAGGCGGAAGCCGGTGTCGAACTGGACGTTCGTCGCGAAGAGGGCGTAGAGCACACCCGGCGAAGCCGGCGAGACAGCCCGCGGTCAGGAACGTGAACGAGATCGTCCGGTTGACGTCGATGCCCATCATCGCGGCGGCGTCCTTGTCCTGCGCGACCGCGCGCATCGCCTTGCCCGACTTCGTCCTCTGCACGAGCCAGACGAGCGCGAGCAGCGTCGGGATCGTGACCACGAAGACGATCAGCTGGTTCCACGTCATGTCGGCCTTGCCGATGTGGAAGATCTCGCTGCGCGGGAGGATGTCGTCGCGGATCGAGACCGGCGCCGGGCCTTTCCAGACCAGGCCGACGGTCTGGAGGATGAACGAGACGCCGATCGCGGTGATCAGCGGGGCGAGCCGCGGCGCATTGCGGAGCGGCCGGTAGGCGACCGTCTCGATGGTGGTGTTGAGGAACCCGGTGAACGACCGCCGTGATCGCCAGCATCGGGACGATCCAGAGCGAGCACGTTGCCCGACGCGCCCAGGCCGAACGCGCTCACGAGCGTGACGGTCATCATCCCGCCGAGCATGAACACGTCGCCGTGCGCGAAGTTGATCAGCTCGAGGATCCCGTAGACGAGCGAGTAGCCGAGCGCGATCAGCGCGTAGACCATCCCGATCGTCAGTCCGACCAGGAAGAGGTCGAGGAAGTGCGTCGGGTCGTCGATCAGGTTGGCGCCGAGCCAGAAGACGATCAGCCCGATGAAGACGAACGCGAGCGCCTGCACCGGGGAGACACGAAACTTGCGCCGCCGGGGGAGGGCGTCTACGGACGTCTGGGTCGCCACGGGGAGCGGCAAGCTTAAACGGCAGCTATCTGGTTTTCGAGGGGGATACGGAGTCCGGTGGCGGGAAGCTGCGCTCTACAATCCACCCGGACGCGGCGGTGTCGGAACTGGTAGACGAGGCGGCCTCAAAAGCCGCTGCCCCTCGGGGCGTGTGGGTTCGATTCCCACCCGCCGCATGGCAGCATGCGCGTTCCAGGCAGGGACAGACCCCTCCGGGGTCAGTCCCTAGACTGCGTTGACGATGAAACGCGTCGGGATCCTCACGGGCGGCGGCGACTGCCCCGGGCTGAACGCGGTCATCCGCGCGGTCGCGCGACGGTCGTTCGGACGCGGGTACGAGGTGGTGGGCGTGCGGAACGGCTGGCGGGGGCTCGTCGACGCCGACACGACGGCGCTGACCATCCGGGAGGTCTCCGGGCTGCTGCCGCGCGGCGGGACGGTGATCGGCACGTCGCGGACGAACCCGTACAAGGTCGACGGCGGGGTCGACGACGTGCGACGCAATTTCGCCGAGGCAGGGCTCGACGCGCTGGTCGTGATCGGCGGCGAGGACACCCTCGGCGTCGCGGCGCGCCTCCACGCCGAGCACGAGCTGCCCGTGGTCGGCGTCCCGAAGACGATCGACAACGACCTCTCGGCGACGGACTACACCTTCGGCTTCGACACTGCGGTCGCGATCTGTACCGAGGCGATCGACCGGCTGCACACGACCGCCGAGTCGCACAACCGCGTGATGGTGGTCGAGGTGATGGGCCGCCACACCGGCTGGATCGCGGTGATGAGCGGGATCGCCGGCGGCGCCGACGTGATCCTGATCCCCGAGCAGCCGATCTCGGTCGAGGAAGCCTGCTCCGAGCTGCAGAAGCGCCACGAGCGCGGCAAGGACTTCTCGATCGTCGTCGTCAGCGAGGGCTACAAGCTCACCTACGACTCGGGCGAGCAGCGCGAGATCACGCAGGAGGCCGAGCTCGACCAGTTCGGCCACGTCCGGCTGGGCGGCGTCGGCGAGCAGCTCGCCCGCGAGATCGAGGAGCGCACCGGCTTCGAGACCCGGGTGACGGTGCTCGGCCACGTCCAGCGCGGCGGCTCGCCGACGGCCCGAGACCGCGTGCTCGCCACGCGCTACGGACTGAAGGCCGCCGATCTCGTCCACGAGGGGAAGTTCGGCCGGATGGCCGCGCTCCACGGCGACGCGATCGTCGACGTCTCGTTGGCGGACGCGACCACCGAGCTGAAAACAGTACCGCCGGACTGGTACGAAGTAGCGCGCGCCTTCTTCGGCTAGCTCGACAGCGCGGCTCCGGCGATTGCTGCGGCGACGGCGCTCAAGGTCTCACGCTTGCTTCTTCCGCGGGGGTGGGCCGCCACTCGTAGCGGACGTCAGGCGTCTTCTCCTCGTTCCCGGCCCCGTCGGTCTCGTAGAGGAGCCGCCCGCCGAGGGACTCGTAGAACCGGCGGGCGCGCACGTTGTCGCGGAAGACCCACCAACCGAAGCCGCCGGGGCGAGCCTCTTGTGCCTGCCGGAAGAGAGCAGCGCCGATCCCGCGGCGCTGGGCGTCCGGCGCGACGTACAGCGCGTCGAGGTCGTCCTCGCGCACGAGCGCGAAGCCGGCGGTGCGGCCCCCGAGCTCGTAGACCCAGGCCTCGCCGCCGAGCCGCTCGCGGTACCAGGCCCTGTCCTCGGCTTCGGTGTGCAGAACGGGCAACCACGGCATCGCCTCCGCGCGCGACTCCCGGAAGATCCAAACGACCGCCTCCGCGTCCCTCGGGGCTCGCCCGGCGAATCACGCCGGGTCCGAGCTCGTGGCGTTTGCAACCCAGTCTCTGAGACTGGGGTTGAAACATGACTGGAACAGTTCGTCCACAGGGTCAGGACAAGAGCTCGACCAGCGGGAACGACCGGTGTCGCCGTGGAGGAACGAGGAAGTTCTGCCGGTGGGTCGTGCGCAGGATCGAGTTGAAGCCCTGGCCGCGGTCGCGCGGGGCGAACGGCAGCTTCGTCCCGTCCGGGAGCACACCGTCCATCGCGAGGCGGCCGCGGTTGAAGTCGTCGCTGGAGGGATTGAAGACGACGAAGTGGACACCCGCCGCGGGGCTGGCCGACACCCCGTCGCGCTCGGGGTCGGCGGTCCATGCGAAGGGGTTGTCCAGCGTGTTGAAGTCGGCCCGGTGCGGGATCGCCGTGCCGGGCCCGTACACCGCGCCGCTCGCGCCTACCGCTGTCGTCGCCAGGCGCGACACGGTCTGCAACGACGCCGAGTGCCCGATCTGCTTCGAGGCGACGAAGTCGCGCTTCACCTTCGCTTCGCTCGAGACGTCGTCCGGGCCCTGCGGGACGGTGAGCACGTCCTCCGACACCTTCAGCCCCGGCCGGAAAACGGTCGAGACCCGCTCCTCGTGGGGGAAGTTGACGTACCAGGCCTCGAGGTCCTCGCTGATGTGCGACACGGCGAGGTGCGTGCCCTCGACGAAGTAGCCGCCCGGACTGAACCCCAATTCCTCGACGTTTGCGATCTTCTCGGGCCCCAGCCCGGCCCTCTGGGTCGACGTGAACCCCAGGAACAGCTCGGCCTCCTCGGGGATCAGGTACGAGCCAGGCACCTGGGCCGCGACCGCCATCCGCTTCGGGAGACTCCGGCCGCCGTCGAATCCGCCGCCCGCGAAGCCCTTTCGGATGCTCGTCACCCGGAAGAGGTCGAGGTCCTGGAAGAGCGCTTTCGAGGCTGCCGCGATGTGGTCGAGGTGGTCGCTGCGCAGAAGCACCGCGACGTCGTTGGCCTCGAGGACGAGCTCGGGCGGGTCGCTCGGAAAGCGCCTCGAGTCGAGCAGGACGCGGACCGGCTTGCTCGCCGTCTTCGTCGCCCGTCGGTCGAGGGGGATGTGGCGGTCGGCCAGCTTTGCGACGTAGGAGCGAAAGTACGGGAGGCCCCAGGCGAGGGTGACACCGAGCCCCGCGGCGCTCGGCTCGAACTGCGCCTCCAGCTCCCCCAGCGCGTGTTCGAGCTCCGACCGGGCCTCGGCGAGCGCGCTCCGCCGCTCCGCGACCGCGAGCTTCGCGGTGACGAGCTGATGGTGGAGCGGCGGGACGACTACCTCCACCCCGTTGTCCTCGACGAGCCGAACGTCGCGGAGAACGTGTTGCTCCGGCGGCAGGCCCCCCGCCGTCGGTCGGGAGGGAGCGCCGGTCAGCTGGTCGACCAGCTCGTAGACACCGCCGGCGGCGAGGACTGCACCGGCGCCGCCGGCGAGGAGCAGCTTCCGTCGCGTCAGGCGCATCGCCGGCTATTGCTGGGGCTCGACCAGAACGAGCGAGGCGAGCTCGCGGTTCAGGTTGCGCACGACCATCGGGAACGTCAGCGGCGGCGCGACGTGCTGGCTGAGCGTGTACAGCGATCCGTCGTGCCGCCAGGCGTAGAGCACGTGCCACTGGTCGGCGTCCTGGTTGACCGTGTACTCGGTGACACGGACGCCGCCGATCGTCTTCTGACCGTGTGAGTCGTCGAAGCACGGCACCTTCGTCACGTGCTGCTTGCCGCCGACGAGCTCGACCGAGCGGCAGATCGGGATCTTCGTCACCCCCGGATAGCCGCGGAGGTTGATGTGGATCTCCTGGCCGATCTCCTGCCAGACGAAACCGATCAGGTAGCTGCGGTCCTTCCCGACCGAGTCGATGTTGTTCCAGCGGCCGCCGATCTGGCCGGTCAGCGGATCGGGCAGCCAACTCGGGCAGTAGACGGGCGCGTCGATCCGATTGGCCAGCTTCTGCCAGCTCCTCTGCCACGCCGCCGGACACGACTTCGCCGTCGTCGCGGCCGCCTCGCCCTTCGACAGGCGGGGCGCATCGGTTGCGCCGCAGCCCGCGAGCGCCAATGCGGCGAGCAGGAGGAGAAGCGGTGTCGTTCTCACAGGCGGTAGACGGAGACCCAGGGCCCGGTCAGCCCGTGCCCGGCCCGAACATGGTAGACGCGTTTTCCCTGCATCCGCAGCTGGTCGTAGAACCGCACCTCGCGTGGGTAGCGGTCACGGGCGGCAAGGACGCGGTCGGCGACGGCGCCGCTGACGAGGACGTAGCGAACACCCTCGGCGCGCAGCCGACCGACGTCGCGGTCGGGATCGAACGGCCGCCGGGGACCCGGCAGTGCGAGGCCGACGACCCGGTACCCGTCGAGCGCCGGGGTCGACGACTCGGCCGCAACCGCAGCGCCGCGTGGCACGTGCCGGACGATCCAGCCGTGTGCGACCGCGCGCGTGTCGGTGCGGGTCAGCCGCACGTCGTCGGCGATCGCCCAGACGAGCGGGACGATCGCGAGGCCGAGCGTCACCGGCGCCAACGCCCGGAGCCGCCCCGCGAGCACGGCGAGCGGCGGGACGAGCGGGAGCACGTAGCGGTCGAAGTGAGCGCGGATCGTCAGCAGATCGGCGACGTAGACGAGCACGAATGCGGCGAGGATCAGGTCGGTGCGCGTGTGCCGGCGGAGCGCGAGGACGAGGCCGGCGACGGCGATCACCAGCACCGGACCGAGCCCCGCCCACAGCTTCCCGCTGAACGAGAAGAGCGCCCACGAGTCGTGCTCGAAGCCGAGCCAGCCGTCGCGGGCGAGCCGCTGCACCCGGGAGGCGTCGCTCCACGCCTGCTGCGGGTGGACGAGGACGAACGGGCTGGTGGCGAGGAAGGCGAGGATCGCGAGTCCGACGGAGATCGCCAGCCGCCGCCACCGCCCCCACGCGGCCACCACCAACGGCACGAGCAGGAAGACGGCGGGATACTTCGCGCTCGCTGCCAGACCGGCGGCGACGCCCGCCCACTCGAGTCTGCCGGTGACGGCGAGCGCGAGCGACACCGTGATCAGCGCGGTCATCGGCACGTCCGTGACCGCGGCGTGCGAGTACGCGACGCCGATCGTCTCGACCGCGACGACGGCAGACGCGACGAGGCCGGCGGTCGCCCCGTAGGCGGCGCGCCCCAGCCACCACGCGGCCGCGACGCCGCCGACGCCGAAGGCCGCGATCACGAGGCGGGCGGTCAGGTACGACGGGCCGTCCTGCCACGCCTGGAAGGGGGCGAGGACGTAGAGAAGCAGCGAGGGGTAGTCGAACCAGTGCGGGTCGAGGCCGCCGCCGTGGACGATCTTCCACGCCCGCGGGACGATGTTCTGCTCGTCGGGGTCGAGCAGATTGCCGAACGGCAGGCCGTACTCGATCCCGATCAGCCGCAGGACCGCCGCGAGCGCCAGGATCGCGGCGAGGAACGGAAGCGACCTTCGGACGCGAATCCGCACCACTCTGCGCCTGCCCAGCGCGCGCGGCGGCGAGGCCGCGCTCTCGGCTTCCCCCAAAGTCCTAGACGGGAGGCGGCGCGCCGCCGACGAGGTGGGCGACCTCGGCCGAGCCGATGAGAACGGCGTCGATCCCGGCCCGTTCGAGCGCGAGCACCTCCTCGCGCGTGGTGGTCGGCAGGTCGGCGATCGCGAGCTTGCCGGCCGGCACATCGGGCAACAGGTCGAGGATTCGCTCGACATGGGTCTCGCCGTCGTCGGCCCCCCGCGGCGAGAGCAGGAAGATCTCCGGGTCGATCCGCTCGAGCGAGTCGGTAAGGGACTCCTCGTCGTGGACGTCCACGACGATCTCGAGCCCGAGCTTCTCCGCGCGGCGCTGGAGCTCCTCGAGGTGCTCCTCGTCGTCGTGATCCTCGGCCACGATCAGGCACGCGTCGGCGCCGGCGTCGCTGGCGGCCTCGGGCGAGGCGTCGACCCGGAACAGGATCGGCAGGCCGGTGGCGTCGCGCACGTCGGCGGCGGGCGCCTTGACGGCGAGCCCTTCGGCGCCCTGCTCCTCGGCCGCTCGGGCCGTGTTCGAGTCGGCGACGAGCGCGATGATCGAGATTCCGTCTCCCTCGGAGATCGCCTGGCTGAGGCGGCGGCCGCCTGTCACTGACGCGTGATGCTACTCGACTGTAAGTCAGCAGTCGGTGCCGGGCAGAGCCCCGGCACCGACGCAAAGGCGGGCATTCTACGTGCCGATCGGGTGCCAGACGGTCTTCAGCTCGAGGAAGGCTGCGATCTCCCAGGGGCTCTCCGCGGTGGGCTCGGCGCGGACGACGCGCTTCACGTTCTCGGCCGCGAGCTTCTCCAGCTCCGCGGCGAGACCGTCCGCACCTGTGACGTCGATGGCATTCACGTCCATGTGCCCGGCGAGCCAAGGCGCGAGCTCGTCGCGGCGGCCGGTGAGGATGTTGACGACACCACCCGGGACATCGGCGGTCGCGAGCACCTCGCCGAACTCGACCGCTGCGAGGGGGTGCAGCTCGGAGGCGACGACCACGGTCGCGTTCCCGCCGACGATCGCGGGAGTGACGCGCGAGACGAAACCCTCTAGCGCAGGCTCGTCGGGCGCGAGGATCCCGACCACGCCGGTCGGCTCGGGGATCGTGAAGTTGAAATAGGGGCCGGCGACCGGGTTCGTTCCGCCGATCACTTGCGCGAGCTTGTCGGCCCAGCCGGCGTACCAGACGAGGCGGTCGATCGAGCGGTCGACCTCGGCCTCGCCTGAGCAGAGCTGCGCGAGCTCGCCGCGGCGCGCCTCCAGCATCTCGGCGATCCGGTAGACGACCTGGCCGCGGTTGTAAGCGGTGGCTCCTGCCCAGCCCGGCTGGGCGGCTCGGGCCGCCCGGACCGCGTCCCGTAGATCCTTGCGTGACGCGCGGGAGACGTTCTGCCCCTCCGCGAGGTACGTGCGCCCGGACTCGGAACGCGGGAACGCCCCGCCGACGTAGAGCTTGTAGGTCTTCTTGATCGGAAGGCGGCTCATCGCCACACCCTCCGGTCACGCCCGTTCCAGCCTTGTTCGTTCCGGCGGCGGCGCAAGGCGTTCCCGGCCTCCTCCCCACTGCGATCGTAGAAAGAAATGTGTGTGGTGTCAGTCACGCAGCCGAGACGAAAGCGTGGCAACCCGCCTGAGAAGTGCGCAGCACGTCTCACGCCTGGAACTCCAGGTAGGGCTCGAGACCGTGTCGGCCGCCCTCCCGCCCGAACCCCGACTCCTTGTAGCCGCCGAACGGCGAGGCCGGGTCGAAGCGGTTGAACGTATTGGCCCAGACCACGCCGGCGCGCATCCGCTCCGCCATCCAGAGGATCCGCGAGCCTTTCTCCGTCCAGATACCGGCGCTCAGGCCGTACGGTGTGTTGTTCGCCTTCTCGACCGCTTCGGCCGGTGTGCGGAAGGTCAAGACCGAGAGCACCGGCCCGAAGATCTCCTCCTGCGCGATCCGATAGCTCTGCGCGACGTTGGTGAAGACCGTCGGCGCGAACCAGTACCCCTTCTCGGGCAGCCTGCAAGGCGGCTGGTAGATCTCCGCGCCCTCCTCCTCGCCCGCGGCGACGAGCTCCTGGATCTTCTCCAGCTGCGCGCGCGAGTTGATCGCGCCCACGTCGGTGTTCTTGTCGAGCGGGTCGCCGACGCGCAGCGTCTTCATCCGCCGCTTCAGCTTCTTGACCACGTCCTCGTGGATCGACTCCTGTACGAACAGCCGCGAACCCGCACAGCAGACGTGGCCCTGGTTGAAGTAGATCCCGTTGACGATTCCCTCGACCGCCTGGTCGAGCGCGCAGTCGTCGAAGACGATGTTCGCCGCCTTGCCGCCGAGCTCGAGCGTGAGCCGCTTCCCCGTGCCCGCGAGCTCGCGCTGGATTGCCTTGCCGACCTCGGTCGAGCCGGTGAACGCGATCTTGTCGACATCACCCTTGACGATCGCGGCCCCCGCGCGTCCGTCGCCGGTGACGATGTTGACGACCCCGGGCGGCAGCTCCGCCTGCCGGACGACGTCGCAGAAGAGAAGTGCGGTCAGCGGCGTCGTCTCCGCGGGTTTCAGCACGACCGTATTCCCCGCTGCCAGCGCCGGCGCGATCTTCCAGGCCAGCATCAGCAGCGGGAAGTTCCACGGGATGATCTGCCCCGCCACCCCGACCGGGCGAGGGCGCCGGTTCGGGAACGCGTACTCGAGCTTGTCGGCCCAGCCCGCGTAGTAGAAGAAGTGCGCGGCAGCCAGCGGGAGGTCGACGTCGCGCGACTCCTTGATCGGCTTGCCGCCGTTCAGCGACTCGAGCACCGCGAACTCGCGCGAGCGCTCCTGGAGGATGCGCGCGATCCGGAACAGGTACTTCGCACGCTCGGAGCCCGGCAGGCCCGACCAGCCGTTCTCGAACGCCTGGCGCGCGGTTGCGACTGCGCCCTGCACCTCCTCGGGCGTCGCCTGGCCGACCTCGGCGAGCGGTTCCTCGCTCGCCGGCGCGATCGTCGTGTACGTCTCCCGCGGCTCCAGCCACTCGCCGCCGACGAAGTGGCCGTACCGCTCGTCGATCCGGACGATCTCGCGTGACTCGGGCGCGGGCGCGTAGTCCCACTCGGACGGGACGAGCGCGTGCTTCGTCTTCTTCTCGAGCTCGGCCACTAGTCGACGGTGAAGTAATCCGGGCTCTGGTACCGGCCCGTCCGCTCCTTGCGGATCTGCATCAGCACGTCGTTGAGCAGCGTCGAGGCGCCGATGCGGTACAGGTCGGGCGTCAGCCACTCGGCGCCGAGGGTCTCGTAGAGCTGCACGAGGTACTGCACCGCCTGCTTCGCCTGGCGGATACCGCCCGCCGGCTTCATCCCGACCATCCGCCCCGTCTCCTCGTGGACGTCGCGGATCGCCTCGAGCATGCAGAGCGTCACCGGGAGCGTCGCCGCGCCGGAGAGCTTGCCGGTGGACGTCTTGATGAAGTCGGCACCGGCCGCCATGGCCAGCAGCGACGCGCGACGCACGTTGTCGTAGGTGCCGAGCTCGGCCACCTCGAGGATGACCTTCAGATGAGCCGCGCCGCAGGCGTGCTTCACCTGGACGATCTCGTCGTAGACCTTCGCATAGCGGCCGGAAAGGAAGGCGCCGCGGTCGATCACCATGTCGACCTCGTCGGCGCCCAGCTCGACGACCTCCTCGGTCTCGCGCACCTTCACGTCGAGCGGGGACTGGCCGGACGGGAACGCGGTCGACACCGACGCGACCTTGACGCCGGTGCCTCGCAGGCGAGCGACAGCGGTCGGGACGAGGTTCGGGTAGACGCAGAGCGCCGCGCAGGATGGAATCGACCCGTCGGCGGGGTCGGGCCGGACCGCCTTCGTGGCCAGCGCGTGCACCTTGCCGGGCGTGTCCGCCCCCTCGAGCGTGGTCAGGTCGGTCATCCGGATGGCCAGCTCGAGCGCGAAGAGCTTCGCCTCCTTCTTGATCGAGCGCTTGGCCAGCGACTCGGCCCGCGCTTCGAGCGCAACCGCGTCGATGGAGCCGATTCGCGGCAGCCGCGGCTCGAGCGGGAGCTCGAAGCCGCGCGCGAGAACCGGGGCTTTCGCCACGTACTGAGTCTAGCCCCGGCGCAAGCAGGGACAGTCCCTGGGACTGTCCCTGCAGTGAACGCCGGAACCTACTCGTACGACAGCGACTCGAGCACCTTCAGGCGCGAGGCGCGACGCGCAGGCGCGATCGCCGCCAGCACGCCGGCCGAGAACGCGACCCAGACGAAGTAGACGAGCAGCGTGCCGGGGATCGCGAACGACACGCCCTGGTTCGACAGAGCCTTCGTAACCAGGTAGGCGAGGAAGATGCCCAGTGGGAGACCGAGCGCCGCGCCGATCAGCGCGGTGACGATCGACTCCTGTCGGATCATCCGGCGGACCTGGCGGCGGGTCATCCCGACCGCACGCAGCATCCCGATCTCGCGCGTGCGCTCGAAGACCGAGAGCACCATCGTGTTCACCATCCCGAACAGGCTGACCACGACGGACAGCGCGAGCAGGACGTAGAGCAGGTTGAGCAGCTGATCGATGCCACCCGCCCGCTCCTCGACCCAGTCGTGCCGGGTCGCGACCTTCGAGTCCGGATACGGGGCCAGCGCCAGCTCCAGCGCGCTCGTCTTCTGCGGTGTCGCCCCGCCGCGCACGTTCAAGAACGTGTAGGCGTTCCGCGGCCGCTCGAAGGCCGAGTCGAAGGCCCGCTGTGAGATCCCGATCGAACCGAACACCGGGTCGACCTGGCCGAACTTCGGCTGGGTGTAGATCCCCCGCACGGCGTACGACGAGGGTTGGCCGGCCGGGTTGCGAACCGTGATCCGGTCGCCGACCGAAACACCGTGGCTCCTCGCCCACTTCTGCCGGACGATCGCGCCGTCGAGGCCGAGCGTCGCCGGCGTCGCGTTCGAGCCGGAGACCCAGTCGTACGTGTGCACGGCGGCGATCGTGGCCGGGTCGATCCCGTCCACTCGCACCTCGTCACCGTCGACCTTCGCCTGCTCGTTGCGCACGCTCGAGGCGACGGTCACGCCCGGAGCGGCGGCGGCCGCGTCGCCCGCCGCGCGGGAGAACGCGTCCCAGCCGTTCTTGGAGGTGACCACGTAGTCGGCCTGCACCTGATGGCGGAGCGAGTCCCGGTCGGAGGCGACCAGGCCCTTGCCCAGCGTCGCCACCATGGTGACGAGCGCGAGGCCGATCATCAGCGCCGCCGCCGTGGCCGCCGTGCGCTGCGGGTTGCGCATGGCGTTCTGGCGGGCCAGGCCGCCGGGGACGCCGAACCGTGCGAACGGCCGGCCGAGCACCGACGCCAACGGCCGTGCGGCCTTCGACGCCGCCAGCCCTACGCCGACGAACAGCGCGAGCACGCCGACGCCCAGCGAAAGGAGCCGCGGCCCTGCGGCGATCCCGTCGGCGAACAATCCGTAGCCGAGCAGCGCCAGGGACAGCGCCACGACCGACAGCGACACGGCCGTGCGGTACGAGGAGAACCGGCCCTTCGGCAGCGTCGCGCCCTCGCGGACGGCCGCGATCGGCGGCACCCTGGTCGCCTTCATGGCCGGGGCGATGCTGGCGACCAGCGTGACGATCGTGCCGAGCAGCATCGAGACGATCACCGTGCGCGCCTCGAACACCGTGCCGGCCTTCGGCAGGTCGAGACTCATCGCCGCCATCAGTGCGCTGAGGCCCTTCGCCAGCGCTACCCCGAGCGCGAGCCCGAGCGCAGACGCCAGCACTCCGATCACGAAGCCCTCGACGAGCACCGAGCGGCGCACCTGCCGTCGGGTGGCGCCGAGCGTGCGCAGCGTCGCCAACTCGCGGGTCCGCTGGGCGACCGTGATCGAGAGCGTGTTGAAGATGACGAATGCCCCGACGAACAGCGCGACGATGCCGAACGCGAGCAGGAAGTACTGGATGAAGTTCGTGAACTCCGAGATGTCCTTCGCGCTCGCCTTGGCCTGCTCCGCCCCGGTCTTCACCTGAGCGGACGAAGGCAGCAACGGCCTGATGTCGCCCACCAGCTTCTCGGGCGGAACGCCGGGGTTCGCCGAGACGGCGATCAGGTCGTAGCCCGGCTTGCCGAGCAGCGCCTTGCGCCGTCCTCGTGTCGAAGATCGCGATCGTGGCGCCCCCGAGCGAGTCGACAGAGCCGAACTTCGCGATGCCGACGATCCGGTATTGCTTGATCGGCCCCTCGACCGAAGCGCCGATCGTGTCGCCGACGGCGAAGTCGCCCTGCTTGGCGCTCGATGAGTCGATCACGATCTGGTGCGGGCCGGAGGCCCAGCGGCCGTCTGTGAGAGACATCGGGTTGAGCTTGCCGGCGGCGGGATCGAAGCCGAAGGCGAAGGTCGGGTTGCCGCTCGAGCCGAGCGGCTTGCCGTCCCGGCCGATCAGCTTCCCGTAGTCGGAGCTGTCGTTCAGGTTGAAGATCTGGCCGGTCGCGCTCTGGACGTCGGGCAGCGCCCGCACCTTCGCGAGCACAGACGCCGGCACGGTCGGCGCCCCACTCTGCGCGAACGAGACGGTCGACTTGCCGGTGACCACTGCGGCCGTGTTCTCGTAGGAGCCGGCGAAAATCTGGTCGAACGCGGACTTGATCGTGTCGGTGAGGACATACGTTCCGCTCACCATTGCGACGCCGAGGACGATCGCGAGGGCGGTGAGGAACGCCCGCAGCTTGCGCCCGGCGAGGCCCTTGAGCGCGACCGAGGTCACGGCGAGCTCACCTCCTCGACCGCGGCCACGATCTCCGCGGCGGTAGAGGCGCCGACGTCCTTCCTGATCCGGCCGTCGGCGAGGTAGAGGATCCTGTCGGCGATGGTCGCGGCGCGGACGTCATGGGTGACCATGACGAGCGTCTGGCCGTAGTCGGAGACCGCCTCGCTGAGCAGGTCGAGGATCTCGGTGCCGGTGCGCGAGTCGAGGTTGCCGGTCGGCTCGTCGGCGAAGACGACTGCCGGCCGGGCAACCAGGGCGCGGGCGACGGCGACGCGCTGCTGCTGTCCGCCCGAGAGCTCGGCCGGACGGTGCTTGCGCCGCTCGCGGAGGCCGACGCGGCCCAGGAGCTCCTCGATCCACGCCTTGTCCGGCTTCTCGCCGGCGATCGAGAGCGGGAGGAGGACGTTCTCCTCGGCGCTCAGCATCGGCAGCAGGTTGAAGAACTGGAAGACGAAGCCGACCTGGTTGCGCCGGAGCCTCGTCAGCTCGGCGTCCTTCAGGCGGGTGATCTCGGTGCCGTCGATCGTGACCGTTCCGGCAGTCGGCTGATCGAGCCCTGCGAGCAGATGCATGAGGGTCGACTTGCCGGAGCCGGATGGGCCCATGACGGCGGTGAGCTCGCCCTTGGCGATCTCCACGTCGATGCCGAGGAGGGCGTCGACGGCGGTGTCGCCTTCGCCGTACCGGCGGCGGAGCTGGGTGGCGGTGACCACGGCCGGGGAGCCGGGCGCGTGGAGCGCCTCGATGAGCGCTGGTCTCTGCGTATGCGATTGCCTGGCTCAACGTTCCTCCCTGGATCAGGTCGTGGACTCGTGCATCGAGTGTGCGGCCCCCGGGCCGTCCCGGCCATGGAGACAGCTGGCCTCTCGAGGTGGGGCTGGCCACACCCCGGGACAGGCGAAGGGCCCCCGCCTGGACGGGGCCCTTCGAGCGCCGGCGGGAGAGGTCAGGCCGGCGCGATCGGGTGATTCGCCCGGAAGAGGTCGGCCGGGTCGAACGCCCGCTTCACCTCGCGGAGCCGCCGGTACACGGAGGGGGTGTAGAACCGTGCCGGGTCGATCCGCCGCTCGGCGAAGTTCAGGTACGAGCGATCGTTGTCGTACGGGCCGAGCGCCTCACGCAGCCTGTCGAGCTGGGAGCGGTTCGCCCGGTACATCTCCTCGTTCAGCACCATCCCCACCGCGAACGTCAGGTAGTCGGCGTCGAACGTGGACAGCGCGCCGTGGTGCGGCTGCGGCCGCGAGAGCGCGCCACCGGTGTGCCGGATCTCCGCGGAGACGAGCGGTGAGCCGGACTCGGGCCCGGCGGCGGCGACGAAGCGGTCGATCGCCTCCCCGTCCAGCGGTCCGAGCATCTGCCCTTCGCCGGTGTACGGCACGGGCTGCGGGGGGTCCATGTGGAGCTCGGCGATGTCGGCGGGCGCCACCATCGCGAACGTGTCCATCGCCGGACCGAGGTCGCGGAGCGGCTTCAGGAGATCCGCCCCGGAGGCCTCGTCGCCCATGTACACGGCCTCGACGATCGCGAACTTGCCGCCTCGCAGCGGCTCCGGGATCTCGTCGAGCGGCGGGAACTGGAGGATGCGCCCGACCGAGGTGACCTCGTCCGGGACGGTGGCCGTCCACTCCAGCCACGCGTGCAGCACCTCGGATGACCGCTCCCACGGGAAGAAGAGGACGCCTGCGTAGATGTCCGGGATCGAGTAGAGCTCGACCTCGAGCGCGGTGACGATGCCGAAGTTGCCGCCGCCGCCTCGCAGCGCCCAGAACAGGTCGGCGTCGGTGTCGGCGTCGACGCGTCGGAGCCTGCCGTCGGCGGTGACGAGCTCGATCGCAGCGATGCTGTTCGTCGAGAGCCCCAGCTTGCGCGCGTACCAGCCGACGCCGCCGCCCAGCGAGTAGCCGGCGACGCTGACGTCGGGGGTCGAGCCGTGCAGCGCCGCGAGCCCGAGGTCGGACGCCGGCGGCACGACGTCGGCCCACTTCGAGCCGGCGCCGACGCGAGCGACCCGGCGCTCCGCGTCGATGTCGACACCCTTGAGCTCGTCGGTCTTGACGAGGATCACGTCGTCCAGTGCCCCGAGCGGCTCGGCGTTGTGTCCGGTGCGCTGGGCGGCGACCTGCATCCCGTTCGCGCGGGCGAAGTCGATGATCTCGATCACGTCCTCTGCGTCGGCCGGCACGGCGACGAGCGCCGGCTGCTGGACGACGGTGAGGTTGAAGGCCTGCGTGGCGGCGTCCCAGCCGTCCCGGCCGGGCTCGATCACGGCGCCCTTGAAACGAGAGCGCAGGGAGCTGAGGGCAGGAACCGGAGAGACCCGCGGGGACTCGTATGGAAATGCCTGACTCACGATTCCTCCTTCTCGAAGTGACGTGAACCGAGTCTGGGCCCGACGTGGCCCGGAGGGAATCGAGCCAGCAGGCGTCCGGGGGTGGGGCTGTCCGCACCTGCGCCGAACCGGCACCAAATCGGCACAGACGGGTGCGCTTCAGTCCGCTAGCCTCGCCGACAGGGGAAAGGGGCTATCCCCCACCCAGGGTGGGGGTGTGGCGTCAACTCAGACGCTCGAGCCGCAAGTCGGGGTCGGGTTGTGGCGCTCCGGCCTCACGCCTGCCCGGGCTCCCCGCCGGGGCGAGCCGGGCTAGGCGCGGAGGAACGCGAGCACGGCGAGTACGCGGCGATGCGTGTCCGAGTCGGCGCCGAGCTGGAGCTTCCCGAAGATCGACGTGACGTGCTTCTCGACCGCACGCTCGGTGACCACGAGCCGCTCGGCGATCGCGTTGTTCGAGAGTCCCTCCGCCATCAGCTCGAGCACCTGGCGCTCGCGCGGGGTCAGCCGCGAAACCGGGTCGTCGCGGCGGTGGCGGCCGACCAGCTGCGAGACGACCGACGGGTCGAGCGCCGAGCCACCCTCGCCGACGCGCCGGACGGCGGCGACGAACTCGTGGACGTCGGCGACGCGGTCCTTGAGTAGGTAGCCGACGCCCTCGGCGCTCTCGGAGAGCAGTTCGAGAGCGTACGCGGGCTCGAGGTACTGCGAGAGGACGAGCACACAGGTCTCGGGGTGCCGATCGCGGATCTCCTTCGCCGCCCGCAGGCCTTCGTCGGTCTGCGTCGGCGGCATCCTGATGTCCACGATTGCCACGTTCGGCTTGTAGGAGCGCACCTTCAGCATCAGCTCGTCGGCGTTGCCGGCCTGGCCGACGACCTCGAGCCCGGCGTCCTCGAGCAGTCGCGCGATTCCCTCGCGGAGTAAGACGGAGTCCTCGGCCACGACCACCCGCATGGCGCCTGGGTTCGACGCCTCCGCCAGCATTCCCGCTGCCTCGGGGCCGAGTCGCAGCGGAGGGAAGTCCTGCCGCAGGCCGTCCGCGACCACCTGGTAGATCCGCTCCGGCTCGGGAAGCCCCTTGAACGGCTGCGAACCGAGGTCGATCACCTCGCAGCCGGCGAGCTCGTACGTGCGCTCCGAGAGCAGCACTTGCCCGCCGTGGCCGGCATCGCTGATCCGGGCGACGCGATGGACGTCCAGACCGACGTACGTCGATCCCTCGACGGACGGCTCGCCGGTGTGCAGGCCCATGCGCACGCGAACCTCGTTGCCTTCCGGCCATGCGTGCGACGCGAGCGCCCGCTGCGCCTCGACGGCCCCGCGCACGGCGTCCCCGGCGTCGACGAAGACGAGGAGCATCTCGTCGCCGCGGCAGTCGATCTCCACGCCGCCGGCGGCGACCACTGCATCCCGGACGAGCTGACGATGCTCCTCGAGCACGTCGACGTAGCCTCCCTCCAGGCGACCGACGATGCCCGTCGATCCCTCGATGTCCGTGCAGAGCAGCGTGACCGTGCCTGTGGGGAGCCTGTGCGCCATGACGGCCTAGATTAGAGCCCGGAGAGCGGGATCACGGCTCGGACGGTCGTGCCCGCCCCGGCGGCGCTCGTCACCTCGAGCTCGCCCTCGAGCGCCTCCACCCGGTCGGCGAGGCCGCGCAGGCCCGACCCGCGAGCCGGATCGGCGCCGCCGACGCCGTCGTCCTCGACCTCGACGACGACGCGCCCGTTCTGTCGCTCTGCGCGGACCTCGACCCACGAGGCCTCGGCGTACTTCGCGACGTTCGTCAGCGCCTCCGCGACGACGTAGTAGGCAGCAGCCTCGATCGGGCCCGGCAGGCGCTCCTCGAGATCGGCGGAGAGCTCGACGGGGAGCGGAGTACGGGTTGCCAGCGCCTCGAGCGCGGCCGGCAGGCCACGGTCTGTGAGCACGGCCGGGTGGATACCGCGGGCCAGCTCACGGAGCTCGGCAAGCGCCTGCTGGAGCTCCTCGGTCGCGCCGGTAAGCAGCTGCTCGGCGCCGTCGGGGTCCTCCCGCAGGCGGGCCTGCGCGAGCCGGAGCGCGAGCGAGAGCGAGACGAGGCGCTGCTGCGCGCCGTCGTGCAGATTGCGTTCGAGGCGCATCCGCGCGTCGTCGGCCGCCTCCACGATGCGCGACCGAGAGGCGCGCAGCTCGGCCTCCTGCGCGTTCCGCTCGGTCACGTCCGTACCGCAGACGATGAACTTGCCGCTGAAGGCGCCGAGCGGCCGCAACCACCACGCGACGATCCGCCAGTTGCCCGACTTGCCGATCCACGCCGTCTCGTGCTCGGCGCTCACGCCGGTCTCGACCTGCTTCTCGAACGCCCGCCGAACCTCGTCGACCAGCTCCGGCGGGGCGACGAGATCCCAGAACTTCGCGCCGATCGCCTCCTCGTCGGTGTAGCCGGTGAGCTCGCGGAACGCGTAGTTGACACCCTCGACCGTGACCGTCCCGTCCCGCTCGACGGCGATGAGCAGGCTCGGCGTCGCGCGGGCAACGACGGCCAGGAAGTCGCGCTGGGCCATCAGCTCCTCGCGCTGGCGGATCACCTCCGTCTGGTCCTGGCCGCAGATCAACACGAGGTCGTTGCCCTCGCCGCCGACCACCCGTCGCAGGGACGCGTTGATCACCAGCCGCCGACCGTCGGCCGTCTGCCACTCGGAGCGGCCCTCGATCTGGCGCTCCCCCGCCTTCATGCGCGAGCAGTACTCCTCCGCCACCCGGTGCTGGTCCTCCGGGAGGAACACCTCCCACCAGAGCTTCCCGCGCACTCGCTCGTCGTCGGGGAACCCCATCAGCTCCTGGGCCGTGTCGTTGAACCGGATGAGTCGACCGTCTATGTCGACGAGCAGGAAGATCACGGGGGCGACGTTGACGACGTCCCGCGTGAACTTCTGCTCGCGCTCCAGGCTCTCGAGCTTGTGCGACAGCTCCGCCTCCAGGCGGGTGCGATCGGTGAAGTCGCGGACGATCACGACCACCTCGTCATCGCCCGAGGGGACGAACCGGCCCTCGAAGTCGCGCTGCTCGCCGTCGATCGTCAGCCGGTATTCGACCGTCTGCACCCCGCGCGCGGCCGGCACCGAGAGGGCCCGCACGAACTGGGCGGCGACGTCGGGGGGCAGGAGCTCACGCACGTTCTTGCCGACGATGTCCTCGGCCGGGCGCACCATCGCCTCGCGCCGGCCCTTCGCCTCGAGGTAGGTGCCGTCCCTGGCGATCCGGAACATCAGATCGGGAATCGCGTCGAGCAGCGCCCGGCTGCGGGACTCGGTGCGCCGAAGCGCCTGGAGGCCGCGGTCCTTCTCGATCGCCAGCCGCGCGGCCGAGACGACCTCGTCGAGCTGGCCGCGCTGGTGCAAGAGCGCCGCGTCGTGGACGAGCGCGGCGAGCGGGTGCCCGTCCGACTCCCGGTCGATGCGCGTGGTCACGCGGCGAGACGTGTCGGGCAGGAGCTCGACCGGGTTCCCGCGGGCGTCGACATAGCCGTCGAGCTCGTCGAGCCAGGTGAGGAAGTGCAGCGTCGGATCGCCGAGAACGGTGCGGAGCCCCTCCTGCGCCTGCTCCGGCGTGGGCTCGTCGGGGACCTCGCGGAGCAGACGCGCGGCCGCGCGATAGAGCCGGTCGCGCAGCAAACCCGCGAGGAAGAAGAGCGGAACGGTGCCGAAGGCGATGAACGCGACGACTCCGAGGACGTTTCCGCCCCGGTCGGAGAACGACGAGACGACGAACAGCGCTCCGACGAGGGCGGCCGCGATCCCGCCGGAGAGGTAAACCGGCCCCAGGATGCGCCGCTGTGCCTGCGTCGCCCCTCGCCAGCGACGGATCAGCAGGACGATCACCCCGACGAAGATCGCCCCGCCGACGACCGTGAACAGCGCCTCGAACGTGTTGGTAACCGACTTGCTGTCGTGGATCACGTACGGGTTGGCCGGGCAGTCGTCGCAATCGGACGTGTGCCTCGTGAAGAGGGCGGGGAGGACGTTCGCGAGGATCGCGATCAACCAGACGGCGATCACCGTCCTGCGCTCGAGCTTCGTCCCCAGCCGGCCGTCCGGGAAGGCGAGCATGAGGTGGACGAACGCGGCGAGGAACAGGCTGCCCGCGAAGGCGCCGAGCCCGTAGACCCAGCCTTGGTTGGCCTCCCAGAGAGCGCTCAGCATCCACGTGAAGCCGACGAGGACCAGCAGCCGACCCGTGCCGTTCGCAGGCCGCAGGGTCCAGGCGATCAGGCCGCTGACGACGAACGAGAGCCCGATCACCGGAAAAGCGATCGCGAGCGAGACCGGGCTCGACTCGTGGTCCGACCGCGCCGCGATCACGGATGACCCGGCGGCGACCAGGAGCATCACTGGGAACAGCCCGAACCAGAGCCGGTGGGAGAGGCGCATCAGCGGTCGCAGATCAATGCCGTGACGGCCTCGCCCGAGAGCTCGCTCTTCGGGACGAAGCCGCAGGCGCCGCTCGACTCGACCAGTGGGCCGAAGTCGCAGCCGTCACGGCTCGAGACGAGAACGACGCAGGTGTCGCCGTCGTTCGTCATCAGGCGGCGGGTGACCTCGAACCCGTCGAGGTCTGGGAGCTGCACGTCCAGCAGGATCACGTCTGGATGCAGGCGCCCTGCTGCGGCGATCGCCGACTCGCCGTCCTCCGCCTCGCCGGCGACTTCGAACCCGTCCGCTTCCAGGATCGCCCTGGCGCTGGCACGGAAGCTCGGATGATCGTCGACGATCAAAATGGTGGGCACACAGACATCGTGGCACAGGTCGTTTGCAGTGGTAGTACGGCTAGCTACACCATTTTCGTCCCCGGCCGGACGGGCCGCTCGCCGGCGACGGGACGGTATCCGGCGAAGTCCGATTCGAGCACACCCTCACCGCCGGTCAGCGTCGGCAGCCGCCGCCGTAGCTCCTGGACGCGGGCCGCGGGCAGCTCCGCCTCGACGGTCGCACGGCTTCCGTCCAGCGCCGGCGCCGGCACCAACGCACCGAGACGAGCCAGAGCCCCGAGCGCCGGTCCCGTGGCGGCGGCGGGGATCTCGAGCCGGACTCGGAGGAACGGCTCACAGACATCGGTCCACGCGCGTCGGAGCGCCTGCCTCACGACGATCGGGGTGAGCTTCCGGAAGTCCGCGGCCGTGCTCAGCGGCCCGCGGGTCGCTGCAGAGCCGTCGGGCGACTGGTACGTGCAGCGGTTCATCGTCACGACGCAGTCGGCGACCTGCCAGCCGGCGAGACCCTCGCGCAGGGCGTCCCGGACGTACCCGGCCATGCTATCGCCGAACGCCTCGAACGTCTTGTAGACGTACAGCGGCGCCGAGCGGGGATCGACGTCCGTTCGGAACTCGACGCCCGAGCCGACGGGAGCAGGCTCGATCCGGAGGCCGATCGTCGCCGCGAACGGGTTCGACTCGGCATGCAGGACCTCGGCCGCCTCGCCGATGCCGACGGGCCGCTCCACGCAGATCACGGTCGTCTCGCGGAACGTGACGTCGAGGCCGTAGTCGCTCGCAAGAGTCGCCTGGATCACCTCTTTCTGCACCTCCCCGTAGAGCGAGACCGAGAGCTCCTCGCGCTCGTCCTGGCGGACGGCGATCAACGGGTCCTGCTCGGAGAGTTGGCCGAGCGCGAGACGAAGGCGGGCACCGTCGGTCGTCTCCACGGGAACCACCACGGTCTCGAGGGTGGGAGGCGCGAAGTGGTGCTCGGGCGTCGCGGGAGGCTCGCCGATCGGGTCGCCGATCCGGATCTCGGCGAGACCCCGCAGCTTCGCGATCTCGCCCGCGACGACGCGATCGCGGCGGACGACGGCCCCGTCGGCGAAGACGTGGATCGCGGTCACCTTGCCCTCCGGCAGACGGTCGCGCACCCGCAGGGCGCCCGAGAACATGCGCACGTACGCGACCCGCCCACCTTCCGCGTCGCGCTCGATCTTGAAGACGCGGGCCGAGACGGGCCCGGCTGGATCTCCGGCGGCTGCGGGCAACAGCCCGGCGATGCCCGCCTTCAGCGACTCGATGCCGGCGCCGGTCAGCGCCGAGCCGAAGAACACGGGGTGCAGCAGAGCCTGGCGCGACCGCGCCACGAGCTCCCCGTCGGCCGGCCCGAAGGGCGCGAACGAGACGGCCGGAGTGCCGACAGCGCGCGGCGCGCCCATTGCGAGGACCGTCGTCGTCAGCCGCTCCTCGATTGCGGCGAGGGTTCGCTCGGCATCCGCCCCGCGGCGGTCGATCTTGTTCACGAAGATCAGCGTCGGCACGGCCAGCCGCTGCAGCGCACGCATCAGCAGCGTCGTCTGCGGCTGCACGCCCTCGACGGCCGAGATCACCAGCACGGCCCCGTCGAGCACGCCGAGCACCCGCTCCACCTCGGCGATGAAGTCCGGGTGGCCGGGGGTGTCGATCAGGTTGACGGTGACGCCGCCGACCGGGAACGAGACGACGGCCGACTTGATCGTGATCCCGCGCTGCCGTTCGAGCGCGAGCGTGTCGGTCTGCGTCGTTCCTGCGTCGACGCTGCCGGGCTCGTCGATGACGCCGGCCGCGTGGAGCAGCCGCTCGGTGAGCGTGGTCTTACCGGCGTCTACATGCGCCAGGATCCCGAGATTGAGCGTTGGCTCCGACAAGGTTCATACCCTCCGAATAGGTCACAAAGGCCATTCCGTTGGAGATGAACCTGGGCCCCACTTCGCCCTCCTCGGTCGCTGACGACGCGATTATAGGCCGAGGCGCTCGAGCATCGCCTCGTCGCGCCGCCACTTCGTGCGCACCTTCACCTGCAGGTCGAGGAAGATCGTCTGGCCGAGGAGCTGCTCGATCTCCGGCCGGGCGCCGGCGCCGATTCGGCGGACCATCGCTCCGCCCTTGCCGACCAGGATCGTCTTCTGCGACTCGGTCTCGACGAAGAGGTTCGCGCGCACGAGCTTGTCCTCGATCTCCTCGACCTCGACCGAGACCGCGTGCGGCACCTCCTCCTTCGTCAACCGGAGCGCCTGCTCGCGCACGAGCTCGGCGATCTGGGTCTCGACCGAGAGGTCGGTGCGCTGCTCCGGCGGGAAGTAGAGCGGCCCTTCCGGCAGGAGCCCTACGAGCTCGTCGCGGAGCTCGCGGATGCCGTCGCCGGTCTTCGCGCTGACCGGATGCAGCGCGTGGAACTCGCCGAGGACGGCCGCGGTCTGCATCTGCGAGGCGATGTGGCCGGGCTTCAGGCGGTCGATCTTGTTGACGGCAATCACGATCGGGACGCCGAGGGCAAAGACGCGTGAGGCGATGAAGCGGTCGCCGGCGCCGATGCGCTCCCGCGCGTCGACGACGAAGAGGACAGCGTCGACGTCCTCGAACGAGGAGTCGACCGTACGCTGCATGTGCTCGGTCAGCGCGTCGCGCGGCCGCTGGAAGCCCGGCAGGTCGGCGAGGACGAGCTGGTAGTCGTCGCCGTTGGCGATTCCGAAGATGCGTCGCCTGGTCGTCTGCGGCTTGTCGGAGACGATCGCCACCTTCCCGCCGCAGAGCGCGTTGACGAGCGTGGACTTGCCCACGTTGGGCCGTCCGGCGACGGCGACGAAGCCGGATCTCACAGCACGAACGTGTCCGGCAGCAGCTCGTCCGGAGTGTGCTCGACCAGCTCGCCGTCGCCCCGCGCGTAGATCACACGGTCGACCTCGAACTCGACGTGCCACTGACGGCAGCCGCCGCACGGAGAGGCATTGATCACCAGCAGGTCGAAGTCGCCCGGCTTGTACCCGGCGGTGACGGCGGCCACGTAGGCGCTCTTCTCGCCGCAGACGCCGAGCGGGTAAGCCGCGTTCTCGACGTTCACGCCCTCGAACAGCGTCCCGTCGCGGGCGCGCAGCACCGCCCCGACATGGAAGTTCGAGTACGGGGCGTACGCGCGCTCCTTCAGCTCGAGCGTACGCCGGTAGAGCTTGCGTTCGACGTCGCCGATCAAAAGAAGAGCTGGAAGACGACGAGGGTCACGCCGGCGCCGAGAGCGCCGCCGTAGACGACCTCGAGCGTCGAGTGGATGCCGGATTCGATCCGGGTGTGGGCGACGAGCACTGCCACGCCGAACATGATCGTCGAAACGAAGAACCGGTGCTCGCTGGGGCCGAGCGTGAGCGTGACCGCCATCCAGGCCGCGAAGGCGATCGCGGCGTGGCCGGACGGGAGCCCACCGCGCAGCGGCGTGCCACGGCCGCTGATCGCCTTGGTCGCGATCACGATGATGATCACGAGGATCAGCGCGATGATCGTCAGCTTGATCGGCGCGTCGCGCAGGCGGTCGAAGAAATTCGTGGTCGACTCGTTGACGTGGCCCGAGAAGACGAGGTAGCCGACGGCGATCGCGTTGATCGACGCGATCAGGACCGCGCCGGCGGCGATGTCCTTCGCCAGCTTGGCCAGGGGGTCGAACGAGCTGGTCGCAACGTCGATCGCCGCCTCGATCGCCGAGTTGACCATTTCCGCGATCAGCACGAAGGCGATGGCCAGCAGCAGGACGACGAGCTCGATCCGGTCGACGCCGATCCAGAGCGCGAGGATCAGCACGGCCGCCGCAGCGGCGAAGTGGATCCGCATGTTCCGGTGGGTGCGGAGGACGTGGATGATCCCTTCGACCGCATAGTTGAAGCTCTCGACGAGCGGGATGCGACGGCGGCCCTCGCCGGTGCCGGGTAGCAGGGCGCCGGCGCCGTTCGCGGACCGGCCGCGTCGCAGTCGCTCCCGGAGCGGGATCCGCTCGGTGCTCACGTCGCCAGCGCCTGCTCGCGCCGCTCCATCTCAGGCCCGTGGTCGTAGCCGAGCAGATGGAGCAGCCCGTGCGCGAGCGGACGGCGCCAGTCGTCGCCGACCACCTGCGGGCAGAGGACGACGTCGCCGAGCTGTCGCGGAGGCCCGGGCGGCAGGTTCTGGGTGCCGTCGATCGGGAACGAGAGGACGTCGGTCGCCTCGTCGATCCCGAGGTGCTCCCGCTTGAGCGTGCGGCTCTCGTCCGGGGCGACGAAGGCAATGCCGAGCTCGCCGTCGACGACTCCCTCATCCGCCAGGACTCGACGGGCCAGGTCGGCGGCGGCCTCCTCCTGCACCTCGACGCCGCTGCGGTTGACGACCTCGATGACGACTGCGTCGTCACGACATCGCCTCGCACCAAGGCCGCGAGCTTCGTTCTCGCCTTTGTGCTCGACTTCGTCTCTCTCGAGCATCGACGCTAACGGAGGCGTTGGGTGCCCGTCGCCTCGGCGTGCGTCCGGTAGGCCTCGACGATCCGCTGGACCAGCTTGTGGCGGACGACGTCGGCGTTCGAGAACTCGAGGAACTCGATCCCCTCGATCGACCCGAGGATGTCCCGGACGGTGAGCAATCCCGAGGCCTGTTGTGGCGGCAGGTCGATTTGCGTCACGTCACCGGTGACCACCACCTTCGAGCCGAAGCCGAGCCTCGTCAGAAACATCTGCATCTGCTCGGGGCTGGTGTTCTGCGCCTCGTCGAGGATCACGAAGGAGTCGTTCAGTGTGCGGCCGCGCATGAAGGCGAGCGGCGCGACCTCGATCGCACCCTTTTCCATGTAGGCAGTCAGGCGGTCGGCGTCGAGCATGTCGTAGAGCGCGTCGTAGAGGGGGCGCAGGTATGGATCGACCTTTGCCAGCAGGTCGCCCGGGAGGAAGCCGAGTCGCTCGCCGGCCTCGACCGCCGGCCGCGTGAGGATGATCCGGCCGACCTCCCGGTCGGAGAGCGCCGCGACCGCGAGCGCCATCGCCAGGTAGGTCTTGCCTGTGCCCGCCGGGCCGATTGCAAAGGTGATCGTGTGCGAGCGGATCGCATCGATATATCGCTTCTGGTTGACGGTCTTCGGTGAGATCTTCGTGCCGCGGTGTCTCCAGACGACGTCCTCGAAGATGTCGCGGATGTCCTCGGCCTGGTCGAGCGCGCCGAGAACCGCGTCGACCGTGCCGGGGTCGATCTCGTGGCCGCCCTCGACCAGGTCGACGAGCTCGTCGACGACCGCGCGCGCCTCGGCGACGCTCGTGTCCTCGCCCTCCAGGGTCAGTTGGTTGCCGCGCAGGCGGACCGTGCAGTGCAGCCGCTCGCGCAGCGCGCCGAGCACGCCGTCGCCGACGCCGGCCAGCTCGGCGGCGACGTCGTTCGAGATCGAGAGAACTTCCTGCAACTCGGCACAGTGTAGGCTCGCCCCGCGATGACAGCTTTGACCGGAAGCCGCGTACGACACACGGTCTCCTTCGATCTGCACCACGCTGCGGGGTCGCCGGAGGAGGCAGATTTCCTCGCCGCGGCGGAAAGACTGGCTGCCGTCCCGGGGGTCGAGGCGTTCGAGGTGGTGCGCGAGGTCAGCCCCAAGAACGGCTTCCGCTTCGGGATCTCGATGGAGTTCGCCGACGAGGCCGCCTACGCCGCCTACAACGCGCATCCGGACCACGTCCGGTTCGTCGAGCAGCGCTGGCTCGCCGAAGTCTCCGACTTCCTCGAGATCGACTACTCCGCCCGCTAGCCGTGTTGCCCGAGCCGGGCCTCGCTGTTCGACCGTGTCGCCGAGGAGTACGACCGCGTCCGCTCCGACTACCCGGCGGAGATCGTCGACGCCGCGTGTTCGATCGCGACACTCGGCTCGGGGTCGGCCGTGCTCGAGATCGGCTGCGGGACCGGAAAGCTGACCGAGGCGCTGGCGCGGCGGGGACTGCACGTCGAGGCGGTCGATCCCGGCGAGCGGATGATCGAGTTTGCCCGGCGACGGGTCGGTGGCAGCCCGCACGTCACCTTCCGGATCGGCCGCTTCGAGGAACTCGAGCTGCCGGACGGCGAATTCGCCGCCGCCTTCTCGGCGACGGCGTTCCACTGGATCGATCCCTCGGTCGGCTGGGCGAAGGTCGCGAGGGTACTGCAGCCGGGCGGCACATTCGCCCTGGTCACACATGTCGGCTTCTCGCCGCTGGACGAGCAGCTCCACGCGGTCTGGACCGAGGTGCGGCCGGATTCGCTCCAATGGGTGCCGCGAGACCGGGAGACGCTCTTCGCCGGGATCGAGGCCAGGCTCGGGAACGTCTCCGAGGTGTGGGCGTGGCTCAACCAGCGTGACACCCTTGCCCGCGACGACGCAGCAGAGCTGTTCACGGACGTCAGCCTCACCACGGTCGCAAGCGAGGAGCAGGAGACCGGCGAGCACCTGGTCGCCGTCACGCGTACGACCTCGATGTACCTCGGCCTCGACGCCCGAGACCGTCGCCGTCTGGAGCAGGGCCTCGCAGCGGTGATCGACGATGCCGGCGGGAGGTTTCCGGTCACGCTCTGCGCCGTACTCGTCACGGCGCGGGCCGCGAGCTAGGCCAGCTTCTCGCGCACCAGCTGGCTGACCGCGGACCCGTCGGCGCGGCCGGCGATCTGCGGCATCACGTCTGCCATCACGCGGCCGAGCTCGCGCATGCTCGTCGCCCCGACCTCGGCGATCGCGTCGTCGACGATCCGCTCCAGCTCGTCCTCGGTCAGCGGCTCGGGCATGAACTCCTCGAGCACCTCCAGCTCGGCCTGCTCCTTCGCCGCCTGCTCGTCGCGGCCCGCGCTCTGGAACGCCTCGATCGACTCGACCCGCCGCTTGCGCTCGCGCTGGAGCACCTGGAGCTCCTCGTCCTCGTGCAGCGGGCGCTGCAGCTCCTTCTCGGCCGAGCGCAAGCTGGACAGGATCAGCCGCAGCGCGTCGCGTCGCGCCGTGTTGCGTTCCTTCATCGCGGCGGTCAGCTCATCCTCCAGGCGCTCGATCAACGTCATGCGGGCACCCCCCGGAACCGGCCGCCGAGCACGTGCCAGTGCAGGTGGAAGACGGTCTGGCCGGCGCCCGCGCCACAGAAGACCATCAGCCGGTACTCATCGAGGCCCGCGACCTTGGCGGTGTCGGCGACGAAGTCGAGCATGCGCTTGCCCTCGTCGGCGGAGAGCTCGCCGATGTCGCGAAAGGTCTCGATGTGGCGTTCGGGGATGACGAGCAGGTGCACGTCGGCCTTCGGATTGATGTCCTCGATCGCCAGCAGGCCTTCGGTCCGGCTGACCACAGTGGCCGGAAGCTCGCCGCGGTGGATCTTGCAGAAGATGCAGTCGGGGACGGTGACGCCTTCGGCCTCACGACCTCGTCTCGCACCAACCTCGACAGCTTCGGCGGCAGCTTTGTGCTCGGCTTCGTCTCTCACGCTGCCAGGATCCCCTCCTTCGTGACGGCACCCGCGCGCACGCGCACGAGAGCGCCGACCGGCGCCTCGACCAGCCACGGCGAGTAGTCGTCGCCGTACCCGCGGCCGGGTCGGTCGACCAGGACGACGTCCTCTGCGCCGAGCTTCGCGCGCCAGCGCCGCAGGCACGCTTCGTGGGACAGCGCCCGCAGCCGAGCGCTCCGTTCCTTCTTCACGGCCTTCGGCACGGTGTCCTCGCCGGCCGTGACGGTTCCCGGCCTCGGCGAGTACGGAAAGACGTGCACCTTGGTCGCGCCCGCCGCCTCGACTGCCTGCAGCGTGCGCTCGAAGGCGGCTTCGTCCTCACCGGGGAAGCCGACGATCACGTCCGTGGTCAGGTTGAAGCCCTCGGCGAGGGCGACCCGGCGCAGGTACGTGGCAGCGTCGTAGCGGCGCGCCATCGCGCGCAGGACGCGGTCGTCGCCGGACTGGAGCGGAACGTGAAGATGGCGGGAGACGGTCGGCGTCTCGCGAAGCGCGTCGAGGAGCGGTGCGGTGAGGTGGTTGACCTCGATCGACGACAGTCGGAGCCGTGCGAGACCGGGCGTCACGCCGACGTCGCGGATCAGCCGCGGCAGGTCGTAGGCCTGCTCGCGGTTCCTGTAGCAGCCGAGGTTGATCCCGGTGAGCACGATCTCGCGGTGACCCTGGGAGACGCGGCGGCGCACCTCGGCGAGCACGGCATCCGCGGGCCGGCTGCGCGATGCGCCGCGCACGAACGGGATCACGCAGAAGTTGCAGGAGAAGCTGCAGCCGTCCTGCACCTTCACGAAGGCACGAACGCGGTCGAGTCGGGCTTCGCCCTGGACACACGCGATCGGACCGACATCGCCGGCGATCGTGTCGGCGGTCTCCTCGCTTCGCTTCGCCACGACGACGACGTTGTCCGGCAGCCCGGCAAAGGCGTCGGCCGCGAGGTTGGCGCCGCACCCGGTGACGTACACCCGCCGGTGGGTGCGCGCCGCACGCGATGCGGCGTGCCGCGACTTCCGGAGCGCCTCGTGCGTCACGCAGCACGTGTTCAGCACGGCGACGTCGCCGCCCAAGCACTCCTCATGCCCGTCGCCCAGCAGACGCTCGCGCACCGCCTGGGCGTCAGCGTGCGAGACCTTGCAGCCGAGGAAGTCGACCGAGAAAGTCGCCATCCGCGCGGACCTTACTGCGTCCGCACGAGCAGATCGGCGACCCACCCCTCCGCCTCGCGACGGTCCTCGCGGCGATAGCCGGGCAACTGCGGCGACTCGGTGAGGAGGTAGCCGGACGTGATCACGCGATCGCAGTCGAGCCGCGCGGCGATTCGGCCGTCGATGTCGAGGGCAACGTTGACGACGGCGTTCTCGGTCTCCGGCAGCGCGGAGTCGGCCGCGTCCGCGACCTGGACGTCGACGGCGACTCCGTTCGCCGCCGCGTTCCGCATCGTCGCCTCGACCGCCTGCGGGTCGAGGTCGACGGCGTGAACGGGCTCGAAGCCGAGCTTCGCCGCCGCGATCGAGAGGACTCCCGATCCGCAGCCGGCGTCGAGCAGACTCCCCCTCGGGACGTCGAGCAGCAACTCGAGGCAGAGCCGTGTGGTCGCATGGGCGCCGGTCCCGAAGGCCCGGCCGGGATCGATCACCACCGGGATCGCGTCGCCGTCGGGCTGCTCCCACGGCGGCCCGACCCAGAGCGGCCCGACCCGCACCGGCCGGTGGAAGGCCCGCCAGCGGTCCTCCCAGCCCTCCTCCACCTCGGTCGACCGCGCGCCGCCGAACGCCGACCAGAGCCGTTCCTCCCCGTGGTCGTCCGTGTATGCCGCCAGCTCGACGCCGCCGGGCGAGTCGCGCTCCTCGAAGCCCTCCGGGAAGAGCTCGAGCATGATCGCGCGGGCCCGCTCGGCTTCGGCGGACGGGACCGACACCGACACGCGCCGCAGCGTCAGCGGAACGCGCTTTTCAGCTTGTCGAAGAACCCCTCGTCGTCTGGCCGGTACGTCTCCTCGTCGGCCGTCTGCTCGAACTCGGCGAGCAGACGACGCTGCTCGTCGTTCAGCCGCCGCGGCACCATGACGTTGACCAGCAGCCGGTGGTCACCCCTCCCGCGGCCCTGGAGGACGGGCATGCCGGCGCCGCGGATCACGCGCACCTGCCCCGGCTGCGTGCCCGGCTCGAACTCGAGCTCGACGTCGCCGTCGATGGTCGGCACCGTCGCGGTCGTGCCCAGCGCAGCCTGCGTGATGGTCAGGTCGACCTGCGAGATCAGGTCGTTGCCCTCGCGGACGAACCGCGGATCGGGCTTGACGCGAACCAGCACGTACAGGTCGCCGGCGCGCCCGCCGACCTCGCCGGCGTGTCCCTCGCCGCCGAGCCGGATGCGCTGGCCGTCATGGATCCCCGGCGGGATCTCGACCGCGACCGTGCGCTCCTCGACGACGCGCCCGTCGCCGCCGCACGTCGTGCACGGATGCTCGACGATGCGGCCGGAGCCGTCGCAGTGGGGACACGCCTGCGCCCGGACGAACTGGCCGAAGACGGTGTTCGACACCTGCTGGACGCGCCCTGCTCCGGCGCACGTGGGGCACGTGACCGGGTGCGTGCCGGACTCGGCGCCGCTGCCACCGCACGTTCCGCAGGGGACGGCGACGCGGAGCGGCACGTCCCGGGTCACGCCCCGGGCCGAATCGACCAGCTCGATCGCGACCTCGGCGGCGATGTCGGCGCCGCGGGCCGCGCCGCGCGGCCTGCCGCCGACGCCGAAGAGGTCGTCGCCGAAGAACGCAGAGAACAGATCGCCCAGCGACCCGAAGTCGAAGCTCGTCGGCTCGAAGCCCCCGCTGCGCAGGCCCGCGTGGCCGAACCGGTCGTACAGCTCTCGGCGCTCGGGGTTCGAGAGCACCTCGTAGGCCTCGACGACCTCCTTGAAGCGGGCCTCCGCCTCCGGATCCTCGGACACGTCGGGGTGCAGTTCCCGGGCGAGCCCGCGGAAGGCCTTCTTGATCTCGGGCGCGGTCGCGGTGCGCCCGACGCCGAGCAGCTCGTAGTAGTCGCGTTCGGTGGTCGCCATCAGCCGAAGCGTAGCCCCGTGCGCCGCCGTCGAACCCGACGGCTCCGCTCCGGCTCGCAGCTACTCGCCGTAGATCACCTCGGCGAACCGGGACAGCTCGGAGGCGGCCGACCGCACCGTGCGGATCGCCTTGTCGTAGTCCATGCGCGACGGGCCGATCAGGCTGACCGCGCCGAGCGTGCGGTTCGCTATCCCGTACGCGGCGCCCACCAGGGCGAGGTCGCGCAGGCCCGGATCTGCGAGCTCGTCGCCCACCCGGACGAACGGACGGCGAGGGTCGAGCGCTTCGGCGAGCATGTCCAGCAGCGTCCGGCGGCGCTCGAGCAGGTCGATCAGCGACCGGTACGAGCCGAGTTCGTCGTCCCGAACGTCGTCGAGCAGTCCGGCCGCTCCGCCCACATACACCCGCTGCTCGTCGTCCTCGGCGTCCGTGAACGCGGACTCGACCAGCCGGAGGAACGCCGACTCGGCGAACGGGAGCGTCGGATCCTCGAGGCGACGGCGGAGCTGCCCGCTCCCGAGCGAGAGCCCGACCACCTGGTCGTTCAGGTACTGGCCCACCCAGTGGACGAGGCCCGGATCGACCGGGGTGTCGAACGCGTACACGCGCTTGGTGACGCCGCCGCTCGAGGTGATCACGACCACCATCGCCACCTGGGGCTGGAGCAGCAGCACCTCGACGTGGCGGACGGTGGCGGTCTGGAGCGGCGGCGCCGACACGAGCGCGATCAACCGCGTGACCTGGGAGAGCATCTCGGTGGTCGCCTGGAGCGCCGACTCGACCTCGCTGCGCGCAGCCGTCAGGTCGAGCGGGAAGGTGGGGGGCCGGGGCGCCGGCCGCTCGAGCAGCCGGTCGACGTAGTAGCGATAGCCGCGGTCGGTGGGAACGCGTCCCGCCGATGTGTGTGGGTGCGTGAGCAGGCCGAAACGCTCGAGCTCGGCGAGCTCGTTGCGAACGGTCGCCGAGGACACGCGCATGCCGGTGCGCTCGACGAGGTGCTTCGACCCGACCGGCTGACCGGTCGCGACGTACTCCTCGACCACCTGGACGAGGATCTCCCGCTGGCGTTGAGTGAGGTCGGGGGCTGGCGAAATCACGTCTGTGCAGGGAAATTCTACGTTAGTAAATCGGCGGTCACGCCGCCGCCGAGGAAGCGTCCCCGCTCGGTCAGCGTCAGCGTCTCATGGCCGTTCACGCCGGTGCGGGCGACCAGGCCGAGCCGTTCCAGGCGTCCGAGCGCCTCGCGGTCGACCGAGACTTCCAGGCCGGCGAGGAGAAGCGGCTCGTCCAGCCGCAGCCCGAGCATCACCCGCTCGCGGCGGCGGGTCTCGGCGTCCAGCGATTCGAGCTCATGGGGCGGCTGCCGACCCTCGGCGAGCGCGCGGAGGTAGGGCGCCAGCCGCGGGGCGTTCCGTCGCCGGACAGCCTCGATTGTCGAGACCGCGCCGATTCCGAGGCCGAGGTAGTCCCGTCCGAGCCAGTACGCCAGGTTGTGCCGGGCCCGGAGATCCCGGCCGTCCTCTGCGCGGCAGAAGTTCGCCGTCTCGTACCAGCGGTAGCCGACCCCCGTCAGGGTGGCGACCACCCGCTCGAAGTAGGACTCCATCGACCCGGCCTGGCGCTCGAGCTCGACTCCGTGCGCGTGGGTGAAGCGCGTGCCCGGCTTGGCCTCCAGCTCGTAGCAGGACACGTGCTCGGGTTCGAGCGCGAGCGCCTCGACGAGGTCGGAATCGAGGTCGGCGGCGGTCTGGCCCGGGATGCCGTAGATGAGGTCGAGCGAGATGTTGTCAATTCCGGCATCACGGAGAACGTATACGGCTCGGCGGACGTCTTCCGGCCGCGCGCGCCGCTCCAGCACGGACAGAAGTCGCGGCTGGAAGCTCTGCGCGCCCAACGACACACGGTTGACACGTTTCCGTGACAGAAGCCGGGCGAGCGACGGCGTCACGGTCTCCGGGTTCGCCTCGACCGTGACTTCGTCCGCGTCGGGCAGGCCGTCGAGCAGCCGCGTGAGTGCAGCCGGCTCGGTGAACGTCGGCGTCCCGCCGCCGAGGAAGATCGTCTCCAGCCGCGGCGCCAGCACGCTGTGCTCCAGCTCGAGCTCCGCGAGCAGGGCCTCGACGTACGCCCCGTGCTGGTCGAGTCGGCCGACAGCGGTGACGAAGTCGCAGTAACCGCAACGGTGCCCACAGAACGGCAGGTGGACGTAGAGGTGGCGAACTCCGGTGAGGCCTTCGTCTCTCACGACGACCTCCGAGGCCGCGGTCTCAGCTCGCCGCCGCAGTTCGGGCACACGTGCTCCATCGCCTCCGCGCAGCCGGCGCAGAACGTGCACTCGAACGAGCAGATGGCGGCCGGACCATCAGCGGTCAGCGCGCCACCGCACCGCTCGCACACGCTGCGCATCTCCAACGCCATGCCTTATCTCTTGTCCTGATCCAGGTTGAGCACCGCGAGAAACGCTTCCTGCGGCACCTCGACCGAGCCGACCTGCTTCATCCTCTTCTTGCCTTTCTTCTGCTGCTCGAGCAGCTTCCGCTTGCGGCTGATGTCGCCGCCGTAGCACTTGGCCAGCACGTCCTTGCGCTTCGCCTTGACCGTCTCACGTGCGATCACCCGCGAGCCGATCGCCGCCTGGATGGGGACGTCGAAGAACTGGCGCGGGATCTCTTCGCGCAGCCGCTCGACCAGCGCACGCCCGCGTGAGTAGGCACCGTCGCGGTGGATGATCAGGGACAGCGCGTCGACGGGCTCGCCGGCGATCAGGATGTCCACACGTGCGAGGTCGCCAGGCCGGAAGCCGGCGAAGTCGTAGTCGAAGCTCGCGTACCCGCGCGTCCGAGACTTCAGCTGGTCGTAGTAGTCGAGGACGATCTCGCCGAGCGGCAGGTCGTACGAGAGCAGCACGCGGTCCTCGGAGAGGTACTCCATGTGGTCGAAACGGCCGCGGCGCTCGTTGTTCAGCTCCATCACCGCACCCACGCCGTCTTTCGGGACGATGATCGACGCCTTGACGTAGGGCTCGTCGACCTCCTCCACCTCACGCGGCATCTCGGCCGGGTTGTGCACCTCGACCTCGTCGCCGGCTTTTGTCAGGACGCGGTAGGCGACGTTGGGCGCAGTCACGAGCAGGTCGAGGTCGAACTCGCGCTCGAGGCGCTCGCGGACGATCTCCATGTGCAGGAGGCCGAGGAAGCCGCAGCGGAACCCGAAGCCGAGTGCCTGCGAGTTCTCGGGCTCGTAAAAGAGAGAGCCGTCGTTCAGCTTCAGCCTCTCCAAGGCGTCGCGCAGCTCGGGGTACTGGTCGGAGTCCGTCGGGAACAGCCCGGCGAAGACCATCGGCTTGACGTCCTTGTAGCCCGGCAGTGGCTCGGCAGCCGGCCGCGCCACGGCGGTCAGCGTATCGCCGACCCGCAGCCGCGAGACGTCCTTCAGCCCGGTGATCACGTAACCGACCTCGCCCGCAGAGAGCTCGCCGACGGGGGTCATCGTCGGCGACAGGAATCCGAGCTCCTCGGCGTCGAACTCCGTGCCGAGCGCCATCGCCCGTAGCGCCTCACCGCGCCGGAATGCGCCGTCGACCACCCGCACGAACGCGACCACGCCGCGGTACTGGTCGTACGAGGAGTCGAAGATCAGCGCCCGCGGCGGCGCGCCCGGCTCGCCCACCGGCGCGGGGATTCGCTCGACGATCGCGTCGAGCACGCCCGCCACCCCCTCCCCGGTCTTCGCCGAGATTCGAAGTACGTG
The DNA here is from genome assembly GCA_963808815.1 of uncultured Actinomycetes bacterium. GTDB lineage: Bacteria > Actinomycetota > Thermoleophilia > Gaiellales > Gaiellaceae > DATBLE01. The sequence continues at coordinate 130,370 of CAWEGI010000014.1, forward strand.
GTCGGGCGTGTCCCCGACGAGCGCGGAGACCGCGACCGCGGCACCCTGCGGATCGGCCTGCGGCAGGTCGATCTTGTTCAACACCGGGACGATCTCCAGGTCGTTCTCGATCGCGAGATACGCGTTCGCGACCGTTTGCGCCTCGATCCCCTGCGCCGCGTCGACCACGAGGACCGCGCCCTCGCATGCCTGGAGCGAACGCGACACCTCGTACGTGAAGTCGACGTGCCCGGGCGTATCGATCAGGTTCAGCTCGTGGCCCTTCCACATCACCCGGACGGCCTGTGCCTTGATCGTGATCCCGCGCTCGCGCTCGAGCTCCATCGAGTCGAGCAGTTGCTCGCGCATCTCGCGGCCGGTGACGGTCTCGGTGACCTCCAGGATGCGGTCGGCGAGCGTCGACTTGCCGTGGTCGATGTGCGCGATGATCGAGAAGTTGCGGATCTTGCCCTGGTCCATGGGGGAGCGATGATCGTAGCGCCGGGCCCTGGGGCCCCTCGGCCGCGTCTAGGCCAGGATCTTCGTCGGCATACCGCCCCGAACGGCGTGGAGCCGCTCGAGCCAGGGCTTAGCCTCGAGCCGCTCGAAGGTCTCGCCCCTCGGTCAGAGAAGGTTCACCTCGCGCACAGAGGCACGGATACAGCCTAGAGCCGTCGGGCCGGGCCTTCAGGCCGGTCGGTCGAGGCGCATCAGGCGATGCGGCAGCCCGTCCTCCTCGACATCGAGGACGTGCCAGAAGCCCGCCTTCTCGAACGCCCGCCAGGACCGCCGGTTCGACTCCTCGACCGTGGCGACGACCGCGTTCACTGCCGGGTCGACGAAGACGACGTCGCGGGTGAACGCGGCCACAATGCGCGGTCCGAGACCATGACCGACGAGATCCGGCTCGCCGATCAAAAGGTCGACGCCCGCCACGTCGTCGTCGACCTGGACGAGCTGCTGCCATTCGGGGTGGTCGGTTACGAGGTAGGTCTGGATCATCCCGGCCGGACGGCCGTCGAGCACGATCAGGAACTGACGCGTCGGACGACGGCCCTCGATCGCCTCATAGCGTTTCTCGATCGCCTCCTCGATCGGCTCGCGCCACCAGCGGGCGACATGCTCCTCCTTCAGCCAGCGCTCGATGAGGACCACGTCCTCCTCACGGAGCGGCGGGAACGCGATGGTCACGGCGTTGCAGGCCGGCGCCGCAGGAGGCGCAGCCCGCGCAGCTCGTCGACCCGGAGCAGCCGGCACACGAGGACGTACGCCGCCGCACCGCCGGCGAGCGCCAGGCCCAGCGACACGACCTGGGCGACGAACCGGCGCCCGAGCTCGTGGTCGAGCGGCCACCAGATCCCGTAGGCGACGCCGGCGAGCACGAGCGACGCGAGGCTGATCCTGAGGACGGAGCTCATCGTCCGGGTGACGTCCAGGCGGCCGAGCTTCCGGCGGAGCAGGATCAGGAGCACGACCGTGCCCGCGATGTTCACGATCGAGGTCGAGAGCGGGATCCCCCAGATGCCGAACCGGTAGAACGCGGCGTCGAGCACCGCGTTCAGGCCGAGGTTGGCGAGCGCAACCCCCGTGGGGACCCAAGCCGCCTGGAGGGAGAAGAAGGCGCGGTTCAACATCAGCATCGCGCCGTTGAAGGCGAGGCCGAGCGAGAAGGCCGCGAGACTGGCTGCGACGACGGTCGTCTGGGACGAAGTGAAGTCACCGCGCTGATAGACGAGGCGGACGATCGGCTGGGCGAGGACGGCGCAGATCACGCTCGCCGGGATCAGCAGGAACGCGATCTGGCGCAGGCCGCCTGTGACCATCGAGCGGAAGCCGTCGAAGTCGCGCCGGGTCGCCAGCCGTGAGAGCGACGGGAACAGAACGGTCGCGACGGCGACCGAGAACATCCCCTGCGGAAAGATGTAGAGACGGAACGCGGCGTTGATCGAGCTGGGCGCCTGATACTTGTCGAGCAGGCGCGCGGCGAAGATCGTGTCGACGAACGCGTTGAAGTTGATCAGCCCTAGACCGAGCGTGATCGGGACCATCAGCTTGAACGTCCGTGCGACCGCCGGGTCGCGCAAGTCGATCACCACGTGCAGCCGGTCGTCGCGGCCGCGCAGCCATGGAAGCGGCAGCAGGAACTGCAGGACGGTCGCAATCAGGATCGAGAACGCGTAGACGTAGAGCTGCGTGTCGATCGTGTCCGCCTTCGGAACGCCGATCACGAGGCCGACGATGATCGCGACGTTCCAGAGCACCGGCGACAGCGCGGGCACGGAGAAGTGCTCGTAGCTGTTCAGGATCCCGACGACGATCCCGGTCAGGCCGAGGATGAGGACGATCGGGAAGAGCACGCGCGACAGCCCGACCGCGACGCCCGAGTAGCCGAAGATCTGCATCACCCAAGGCGCGATCACGATGAAGAGGGCGGTCAGGCCGCCGAGGCCGAGCATGATCAGCCAGAAGAGGCTCGAGGCGACACGCCACGCGCGTTTGCGCTCCCCCTTCTCCAACAGCTCGCTGAAGACCGGCACAAACGCGGAAGACAGGGCGGCGTCGGCGACGAGCGCGCGGACGGTGTTCGGGACGAGGAAGGCGACCTCGAACGCGTTGATCGGCCCGACGGTGCCGAAGTAGTAGCGGACGACCGACTCACGGACGAGGCCGACCACCCGGGAGAGCCCGGTGGCGCCGGCAAAGACGACGGTCGAGTAGGCGAGGCGGCGGCGGTGCTGGGCGCCTCCGGTCGGCAGCGGTTCGGGGGTCGGGGCGGCAGCGTCCTCGGTGGGAGCGCTCACGAGGGTGAGCATAGGGAGCGCGCCTGTTGCTCCCGACCTCTCCAAGTGGCGTTTCGGAACACCACGAAGCGGAACCCCTCCACGGGATGACTTCTGCGGTGAGGGAAAGAACGCGCTGGCCGCCAGGTGTGCTGGCTGCCTTTCGACGCCGGAAGACCGGACTGTTGACCACCTACCGGCGTGACGGGATGCCCGTTTCGACCCCCGTCACCATCGCCACCGTCGGCGACCTGCTCGTCTTCCGGACATACCACACGGCCGGCAAGGTGAAGCGGCTCCGCCGGGATCCGAGCGTCGTCGTGCTCCCATCGAGCTTCCGCGGACGGGCGCGGGGCCACCCCGTGTCGGGCCGCGCTCGGAAGCTCGAGGGCGATGCGGAGTGGGCAGCCCGTGCGGCGATCGCGCACCGTAGTCCCGTGATGCAGGGGCTGGGCGTCCCGCTGGCGCACCGGCTCGCACATCTGCGGACGTTGCACTACGCGATCGACCCGGCCTGAGACGGGGCGCGCCGGCTGTTGCTACCATCGTCACGCCCGCACGCAGCGGGCCTTTTCACGCCATGCCGAACATCGAGCAACAGAAGAAGCGCGTCCGGATCGCCGTGCGCCAGCGGGACGAGAACATCCGCTACCGCTCGACGGTCAAGACGCTGACGAAGCGCCTCCAGGCCGCCGTCGAATCCGGCGAGGCCGACACGATCGCCGCCGAGCACCGCACGCTCGTGCGCTGGGTCGACCGCGCCGCCTCGAAAGGCGCGCTGCACGCGAACACCGCGGCCCGCAAGAAGGCACAGGCCGCGCGTCTGGTCGCCGGCGGCTCGTCCTAGCCCCGATTGGCGCTCCACCTGCGGCCGCTGCGGCCGGACGAGCTCCCCGCGTACATCGAGCATGGCCGCGGCGCCTACGAGCGAGATCTCGTGCAACAGGCCGGCTTGACGCCGGCCGCCGCCCGGCAGAAGACCGAGAACGACTGGTCGCGCCTCTTCCCCGACGGCGCAGTCCCACCGGGCAACGAGCTGTACGCGATCGAGGACGCGGAGACGGGCCAGCGAGTCGGCGACCTGTGGTTCGCCGAGCGCGACGACGACGTGGGCGAGAAGACGCTTTACGTCTATTCGGTCGAGATCGCCCCGGAGCACCGCGGGCACGGCCTGGGCCGGGAGGGAATGCGGCTGTTCGAGGAGGAGGCGCGCCGGCGCGGTCTGTCACGGACGAACCTGACGGTCCTCGGCGGCAACGAGGTCGCGCGCTCTCTCTACCGCTCGCTCGGGTACGTCGAGCGGGCGGTGTTCATGTCCAAGGATCTCTAGACCCTTCGGCGGCGAAGCGCCACCGAGTGGTGTCGCGCGGGAAGTCGCTCCAGCCGAACGCAACCCTGGGTTGCATCGCCCAGAGGCCACCGCGGTCCCACTGCTCCGGCGGCGGACGGTACTCGTACTTCGTGGCGGCGTACTTCGCCGTGAACGCCGCGGAGAGCCGCTCGGCGAGCGCGCGCTCCGGCTTTGCCGACCTCGCGGGCCTCGCCCTCGAGGATGACCACGTCGTCGCCGCTCTCGAGGTGGACGACGACCGCCGGGTTGGCCGCGATGTTGCGGGCGCGCCGTGTCAGCGGGCTGCCCTCGAAGTAGAGGGTGCCGTCGAGCCAGACCGCCCAGGCCGGCATCGCGTGCGGCCGGCCGTCGGGGCGCGTGGTGGCGAACCAGTAGTTCAGCGCCGACTCGAGGCGCGCGACCGCCCAGCTCCAGTCGAGCACGCCTTCGTCCGTGTCGGGGACGCCGTAGCCCTCCGGCATCGTCGGACGGCCGGCCCGAGGCTGACGCTCCAACATCACGTTTAGCCGGCGGGCCGCGTGATCGCAACCAGCGTCCGCTCGAGCTCGAGCTCGGGTGGCAGGCGGCTTCCTCCCTTGACCGCGAGATCGAGATCGGAGAGCCTGACGATTGCCTCGCGGAGCTCGTCGACGGAGAAGTTCCGCGCCTGCTCGAACGCTTTCTGGGCGACGTATGGATGCCGGGCGTTGAGAGCTCCCATCGCGTCGCGCGGGCTGACCCCCTCTTCGTTGAGACGGTGAGCGGTCTGCACCCGGCGGACGTGCGCAACGAGGCTGCCCACGAGCATCGGGATCGCGCCCGAGCGGTTCGACCGCTCGAGGATCGACTCGCAGGCCGAGAGCACCCCTGCGACCTCGCGTCTCCCCCAAGCGTCCGTGAGTGTCCACGGCGGTGCGTCCGCCCTGGCGGCGACGAGCAGCTCGATCTCGTCCTCGCCGATCTCGTCGCCTCCGGCCCAGAGCGCCAGCTTGTCGATCTCTCCGGCGAGCTCGTGGGGGTTGTCGCCGGCCAGCTCGACCAGCGCGCGGCAGGCCTCCGCCGAGACCTTCACCCCGTGCCGGGCGAACTGCTCCGCCACCCACTTGGGCAGCTCCCGCTTCGAGACCTCGTACACCAGCACCTCGCCGGCCTTTCCGCACGCCTTCACGAGCGGCGAGTCCTTGCGGATCTCCTCGCCGACGAGGGCGAGCACGGTGTCGGGCGCAGGCGAGGCCAGGTACTCGGCGATCGCCTTCGCGTCGGGCGCCTTCCAGCGCTCGACTCCGTCGACGAGCACCAGCCTGCCGCCCCCTCCGAAGAGCCCCATCGCGTTGCAGGCCGCGACCGCATCCTCGCCGGAGACGTCCTGGGCCGAAAGCCGCTCCACCGCCTCCTCGCCGAAGCGGTCGCGGAGCCGGCGGAGGGCGCGATCGACCTTCGGACGGTCGCTGCCCGTGAGCAGGTATGCCGCCTTCAAGTCCTCCGCCACGCCGGGCAAGCATAGTCACGGCCTCCGCCGGTAGCGGTCGGCGCCGCCGACGGCGAGGAGCGCGAGCGAAGAGCCGATGAGCAACAGACCGCCGAGGCCGGCGCTCGACGAGACGACTGCTCCGGGCAGCCCGCCGACGAACCGGGCACACCAGGCCAGGTAGGCGGCCAGGCAGCCGTTCGCCGAGGCGATCAGACCGGCGACCGGCGGCGACACTGCGTCGGCGATCGCAGCCGCGAAGGACAGGCCGAGGAGCGGGCCGACCACCGGCGCGGCGAGGGCGTTGGCCGGCACCGAGTAGAGCGGTATCCGCCCGAACTGCAGCCACAGCACGGGGGCCGTGGCGAGCCCGCAGGCGAGCGACACCGCCACCGCCTCGCCGGCCAACCTCGGCACCGGGTAGCCCTCGAGTACGCGTCGCGCGCGCGGCAGCGTCACGAAGATCGCGACGACGGCGGCGAACGACAGCTGGAACCCGGCGTCGAGCAGGGTGTACGGGTTCCACGCGAGCAGCACGAGCGCCCCGACGAGCAGGAAGTGCCAGCGGTCGTGTTGCCGGGCGGCCAGCCATGCGATCGACCCGAGTGCGCCGGCGATCCCCGCCCGGATCACGGACGGCTGGGCACCGACCGCGAGCACGTACGACCCGATCCCGGCCAGGGCCCCCAGCTCGCCGAGCCAGCGCGGCACGCCCACCACCCAGGCCAGCCCGAGGATGCCGACCGCAACGAAGATCACGTTCTGACCGCTGACTGCAAGCAGGTGGTACAGCCCGGAGGCACGGAACGCGTCCCGTAACTCGGGCGACAGGCCCTCGTCCTCCCCGAGCACGATGCCCTCGAGGACCGCGTGCCGCTCTCCCGTCAGGCCGGGCGCGAGCGAGCCCGCGAGCCAGGCGCGGACGCGGTCCGCGTAGCCGCCGAGGCCGCTGCGCCGCCCCACGATCCGCCACTCCTTGCCGATGGCCACGACGTGGACGCCGTGCCGCCGGAGCCAGGTGCGCTCGTCGAACCCGTGCGACGGTGGCCGCGGAAGCTTCAGCCGCGTGACGAGCTCCAGAATCGCGCCCTGGGGCGGCGACCGGCCAACCGGGAGCTCGAGGAGCACCGCCTCGCTCACGCCGATCCGACCGAAGCGCACGAGACGAGCCGGCACGCGCAGCTCGAAGCCGTTGTTGCGGGTAGGCCCGGTGACGACCAGCGACGCCGGCTCCGCCTCGCCGACGTGTTCGACCAGCACGCTCGTGTCGAGGGCGTCGAGCCGCGTGCTTCCCCACCACCAACCGGCGAGCGCCAGCGCGAGCGCCAGGGCGGCGATTCGCGCGCGCGGGTCGGAGGCGAGCGCGGCAAGCCCAGCGGCGGCGCCCGCGAGCACGGCCCCTGCTGCGTTCACCCGGCCGGCGTTCGAGGCGGCGAGCCCGAGACAGCAGCTACCGGCGAGTGCGTACGGATAGGCGCGCAGCAGATGGTCGCAGCCGAGCACGCTGCCCTCGGAGGCGGGGCTCACGGGATGACCAGGCCGCGGAGCTGCTCGACCCGTGCCGGGCCGATGCCCGGAACCTCGTCGAGCTCCTCGACCGAACGGAAGGTGCCGTGCTCCGTGCGGTAGTCGAGAATCTTCTGTGCCGTCGCCGGGCCGATTCCTGGCAGGGAGTCGAGCTGCTCGGCGGTCGCCGAACTGAGCTGGATCGGGCCGAGGGGCACCCCCGGCACGGCGGCACCCTGGGACGCGGCGACCGCGACCGGCAACCTCGCCGGCACCAGTACCTGCTCGCCGTCCGCGATCGGCGCCGCCAGGTTGAGCGCCGCAGGATCGGCCTTGCGGGTGACTCCGCCGGCACGTCGCGACCGCGTCGGCCACCCGCGAGCCTTGCGGCAGCCGGTAAAGGCCCGGACGCCGGACGGCACCGACGACGTAGACGACCAGACGCGTCGTGGCCGCAACCGGTGCCCCGGCTGAGGAGTCGGTCGACGCGGCCTCGGCGGACCCGACAATCGGCGGCGCGGCCGCTCCGGCCGGGGTGCCCGCCCGCAGAACGAACCGCGCGCCCACCAGCAGCGCGACCACCAGGAGCAACCCGCCGAGCAGCACGCGGCGACGTGACAGAACGATCGGCTGCATGTCGTCAATGGTGGCAACCGACCGCACACGCGCGGGTCATGAAAACGTGACGAGAGCGCAACTTCTACGCTACGGGCGATGCCTTCGACCCACGCTTTCGCGGTTTTCGTTCCGGCTGCGCTCGTCCTGCTCGCGATTCCCGGCCCGGCGGTCCTGTACATCGTCGCCACCAGCGTCGACGGAGGCCGGCGGAACGGGCTGCTATCGGTGGCGGGCGTGCATCTCGGCTCGCTCGTCCACATCGCCGCCGCGGTCGCGGGCCTGTCTGCTCTCATCGTCTCGTCGGCGATCGCGTTCAGCGCGGTGAAGTACGTCGGAGCCGCCTACCTCGTCTTCGTCGGGATCCGCAAGCTGCTCGGCAAGGACGAGCCGATCGAAGCCGAGGAGCGCGCGCCCCGAAGCGGCCGTCGCGTCTTCAGCCAGGGCGTGGTGGTGAATGTCCTGAACCCGAAGACCGCGCTGTTCTTCCTCGCCTTCCTGCCGCAGTTCGTCGACCCCGACCGGCCGGTGTGGACGCAGACGATCGTGCTGGGGCTCTGCTGGATCGGCCTCGGGCTGCTCAGCGACGGCGCCTACGCCCTCGCGGGGGGCACGATCGGCGGCGTCCTCCGCCGACGCCGGAAGGCGGTCCGGTACGCGTCGGGCGGCATCTTCATCGGCCTGGGCGCAGTCGCCGCCACCAGCTGACACCCAGAGGCGCGTTCGAAAATCGCCGCGCCTGGGCAATAGGCGTCCATGAGCTACACGAAGACCAACGTCCGCGAGGTCGAGGACTCCGCGCCGAAGTTCGACATGCCCGCCGAGATGCAGGCGCGCTTCGCCCGCCGGGCGATCGAGGGCGAGACGCTCGGTCTGAGCCTCTTCACCCTCGAGCCGGGGTTCCGGATCCCGTTCGGCCACAAGCACGAGTCCCAGGAGGAGGTCTACGTCGTCGTGCGCGGCTCCGCCCGCGTCAAGGTCGACGACGAGGTCGTCGAACTCGCAGAGTGGGACGCGATCCGCTTCCCGAAGGACACCATGCGCCAGATGGAGGCTGGGCCCGACGGAGTCGAGTACCTGGCCTTCGGCGCTGGCGACGATCCTGCGGAAGTCGAAATGGCTCCCAGCTGGTGGAGCGACTGAAGCCGCCGTGTACGTGACCATTCGCAACTACGCCGGTGGGAGGGCGTTCGCGGACGCCCTCGTCTCGCACCAGGACGAGATCCGCGAGATCCTCACTGGGATCGACGGCTTCCGCGCCTACTACCTGCTCCGCACCGTCGAGGGTGCGACCACGATCAGCGTCTTCGCCACCGAGGACGGCGCACAGGAATCGACGAGCGCCGCCGCCGCATGGGTCGGCGAGAACCTCGGCGACGTCTCACCGGATCCGCCCCAGGTGACGAGCGGCTCGGTCGCGCTCCACTTCTAGGCGCCATTCAGAACCGCGTCGTTGCAATCGAAAGCCGACCCGGACCGCCCACGATCGGCGCACGGCAGCGGCCCGCACCACCCCGGTAGCCTCGGACGATGCGCCGGCTGCTCCCCTTCGTCTGCGTCGTCGTCGTCGTCGACACCGCGCTATACACGGCGCTCACACCGCTGCTGCCCCATTTCGAGGAGACGTACCACCTCTCCAAGGGCGGCGTCGGCGCGCTCGTGGCCGCGTACGGCCTCGGCGTCCTGGCCGGCGCGATACCCGCAGGCATCGTCGCCGCGCGCCGCGGCGCGAGGGGCGCCGTCCTCGCGGGGCTCGTCCTCGTCGCCGCGGGCAGTGTCGGTGTCGCAGCGGCCGGGAGTTACTGGCCGCTCGTCGCGGCGCGGTTCGCCCAGGGCTTCGGCTCGTCGCTGACCTGGGCGGGCGGGCTCGCCTGGCTGGCGCTCGCCACCCCGCGCGAGCGTCGCGGCCAGACGATGGGCACGGCGATGGGCGCCGCCGTCTTCGGCGCGCTGCTCGGCCCGGTGGTCGGCGCGGCCGCGAGCGTGGTCGGCGTCCGCGGGACGTTCGCCGCCGTCGCGGCCCTCGAGGTCGTGCTCCTGGTGGCCGCACTGCGTCTGGAGCCGTCGCCGGCCGAGCGCCAGCCGCTCGGATTGGTCGTGGCGGCGATCCGCGACCGCGACTTTCTGCTCGGGCTCTGGCTGATGACCGTACCCGCGCTCTTCTTCGGCACGCTGAACGTGCTCGCGCCGCTGGCGCTCGACCACGACGGACTGGGGGCTGTTGCCATCGGCGCGGTCTGGGTGGCCGCGGCAGCGATCGAGACGGTGATCAACCCATGGCTTGGACGCGTCTCCGACCGGGTCGGCCCGGCCAGGCCCGCCCGGATCGCACTCGCAGGGTCGACGGTAGTGGCGCTGGCGCTGGCCGTATCCGAATCTGCGTGGGTGCTCGTGCCGCTGATCCTCGTGGCTGCCACCGCGGTCGGCGCCCTCTACTCGCCTGCGTTGACGATGCTGTCTCACGCCGCCGACCACGTTGGTCTCGCGCAGGGTCTGAGCTTCGGCGTGATGAACGCGGCCTGGGCGGTGGGGAATGCGATCGGGCCGGCCGGCGGCGGAGGCCTCGCCGAGCTGACGAGCGACGCCGCGCCTTACCTCGTCTGCGCAGGCATCTGCGCCTTCAGCGCGGTGATGTTGAGACAGCCCGGCGGGCAGCACGCCGCCTCCGACCTCGCGAGTTCTGACCCGGGCTAGTCCCAGAGCCGGAAGCCGCCCACGAATGCGAGCTCGTTGGCGCCGACCTGAACGTCTGCGGGCAGGTCGTCGAGCTCGTCGGCGAGCCCGCCGCCGAGAATCACGTAGTCCGGCTGGAGCGCCGCCGACAGGTGCTGGACGGTCTCGAGCACGAGGGCGCGCCAGCGCTTCGGCCCGAGCCGGCGACGGGCCGCCCGGCCGACGTATTCCTCGAATGTCGCACGCCTGAACGGGAGGTGGCCGAGCTCCATCGGCACGTGTCACCCCGTCGACGATCATCGTCGATCCGAGTCCGGTGCCGAGCCCGAGGAACAGCATCCGGCCGCCCTCGTAGCTACCGATCGCCTGCATCGCCGCGTCGTTCACGACCTTCGTCGGGCGGCCGAACGCGGCCTCGAAGTCGAAGCCCTGCCAACCCGGGCCGAGGTTGACCGGCTCCCGGACCACTCGCCCGTCGGCGACCGGCGCGGGCACGCCGATCGACACGCGATCGAAGTCCCACCCGGCGACGATCTCGAGCGTGCCCTCGACCATGCGCTCGGGAGTCAGATCGGGGCCTGACTTGAACCGACGGCGTTCGCTCTCGCCCTGCACGAGCGCCTTGACGTGGCGCCCGCCGACGTCGACTGCCAGGACGCGCATGCCGGCACGCTAGACGATCGCGACGCGGGCGGCCTCGTCCCGATCAGAGCACGGTGATGTCGTACCTGACCGCGCGATAGGCCTTGGCGGTCTCGCCTCTCGTCTCGGCGAGGACGATCGACGCGCGGCCACTGGCGACGGTCACGAACACGAGCACGACGTGGCGGCCGACGTCCCCCTCGCCGACCTGGCGGACGACGCGCGCGGCGATCGGCCGGGCGACCCGCCAGACGTAGCCGCGTCTGGTCGGGAGCGCGACCGAGACGAGCTGCCCCCGCGTCGTCTTCACGGTGGTGACCTTCGCCGCCGGGAGCGGCCCGACCGGCGGCGCCGTGGCGGACACGGCGCCCGCCGTCGCCATGCCGGTCGCGGCCAGTAGGAGGAGAACGACCAGCGCTCTGATCATCGAGAGACCCCTTTCGTCGAGGTTGATTCACCCTGCACGACCCCGGACGCCACACCCGGCGACGACGCGGATTCAGCCGACGACCAGGTTCACGAGCTTGCCCGGGACGACGATCGTCTGACGGATCTCCTTGCCGTCGAGGTGCGCCTGGACCTTCTCCGACGCCCGCGCCCGCTCGACCAGCTCGGCCTCGCCGAGATCGGCCGGTACCTCCAGGCGGTCGCGCACCCGGCCGTTGACCTGGACGACGAGCTCGAAGGTCTCGTGGACGAGCAGCGCCGGGTCGGCCTGCGGCCACGGCTGCTGCCACAGGCGGTCGGTGTGGCCGAGCACCTCCCAGAGCTCGGCGGTCACGTGCGGCGCCCAGGGCTGGAGCAGCGAGACGGCGGTCTCCGCGGCGAAGCGCGCGCCGGGGGCGGCGGGGTCGTCGGCCAGCTCGTTGACCAGCTCCATCACCGCGGAAATCGGCGTGTGGAACTGCATCCGCCGGCCGACATCGTCGGTGACCCGCTCGATCGTCTGGTGGGCCTTGCGGACGATCGCCCCATCGCCGGGGTCGCCCTGCGGCGCCTGCTCCGCGACCTCGTGGACGACGCGCCACAGGCGCCGGACGAACCGCGAGATGCCCTCGATCCCCGTATCGGTCCACTCCATGTCCTGGTCTGCCGGGCCCATGAAGAGGATGTAGAGGCGCACCGGATCGGCGCCGTAGGCCTCGACCACCGCGTCGGGGCTCTCGACGTTCCCCTTCGATTTGGACATCTTCGTGCCGCCCATCGTCACCCAGCCCTGGTGGAACAGGCGCGCGAACGGCTCGCGGAAGCCGAGCATGCCCATCTCGTTCATGACCTTCACGAAGAATCGCGAGTAGAGCAGGTGCCCCGTCGCGTGATCGATCCCGCCGATGTAGTGGTCGATCGGGCACCAGTAGTCGATCAGCCGCCGGTCGAACGGCGCCTCGGCGTTCCCGGGGTCGACGTAGCGCAGGAAGTACCAGGACGAGTCGACGAACGTGTCCATGGTGTCGGCCTCGCGTGTGCCGGGACCGCCGCACCGGGGGCACTCGACGTGCAGCCACTCGGCGTTGCTGGCCAGCGGCGGCATTCCCTTCGGGCGGTAGTCCTCGACCTCGGGCAGGAGCACGGGAAGCTGGTCGTCCGGGACGGGCACCTCGCCGCAGTCCGGGCAGTGCACGATCGGGATCGGGCAGCCCCAGTAGCGCTGGCGGCCGAAGCTCCAGTCGCGCAGGCGGTAGCTGACCGCGGGCGCGCCCATTCCCAGCCCGCGCAGCTTCTCGACGATCGCCTGCTTCGCCTCCTGGAACGGCATGCCGTCGAACTCGGCCGAGTTGACCAGCTTCCCGTCCTCGTCGACGACCTCGACGATCGGCAGGTCGAACGTCTCGGCGAACTCGCGATCGCGCTCGTCGTGCGCGGGCACGGCCATGATCGCGCCGGTCCCGTAGTCCATCAGCACGTAGTCGGCGACCCAGATGGGCAGGCGCTCGCCGTTCACCGGGTTGGTCGCGTGCCGGCCGGTGAAGACGCCCGTCTTCGGCCCCTCGGCGGCGCGCTCCTCGGTCTTCTTCTGACCTGTGTGGCGGACGTACTCGTCGACTTCGGGCGTCGCGATCCGCCCGACCAGCGGGTGCTCGGGAGCCAGCACGAAGAAGGTGGCGCCGTACAGCGTGTCGGCGCGAGTGGTGAAGACCGGGATGTCGACGTCGAGCTCCTCGACGCGGAAGAGGATCTCGGCACCCTCGCTCCGCCCGATCCAGTTGCGCTGGATCGTCATCGTGCGCTCGGGCCAGTCGGCTCCCTCGTAGCGGAGCAGCTCGTCGGCGTACTCGGTGATCTTGAAGAACCACTGCTCGAGGTTCCGCAGCTCGACCGGCGTACCGCAGCGCTCGCAGCGGCCGTCGATCACGTACTCGTTCGCCACCACCGTCTGGTCGTGCGGGCACCAGTTCACCGGCGCCGCCTTGCGGTACGCGAGCCCGCGCTCGAAGAACCGGATGAACAGCCACTGCGTCCAGCGGTAGAAGCCCGGCTCGTGGGCGCCGACCTCGCGGTCCCAGTCGATCGCCCAGCCGAGCCGCTTCATCTGCTCGCGGATCTCGACGATGTTGCGCTCGACGATCTCGCGGGGATGGCCACCCTCCCGGATGGCCGCGTTCTCCGCGGGCAGGCCGAACGAGTCCCAGCCCATCGGCCGCAGCACGGTCAACCCGTGTCGGCGATGGAAGTGCGTGAGGACGTCGCCCATCGTGTAGTTGAGGACGTGCCCCATGTGCAGCGTCCCGGACGGGTACGGGAGCATCTCCAGCTGGTACCAGTGGTTCGGCGGCTCTTCGCCGGGAGCCGGGTCGGGAGTGTGGTAGGTCCGCTCGTCCTCCCAGACCTGCTGCCACTTCGCCTCGATCGCTCTGGGGTCGTACCTGTCCATCGGTTCTAAGACTTACAGGGCTCCCTTGAAATGAAAAAGCCTCTCGTGCGAGAGGCCGTGGGACGCTCGCGCGGCGAGACCGCGTGGGCTTCCCTGGATTATCCGAGCAGCTGCTCCATCGCGCCTATCGTACTCGACCAGCCCAACGAAAGGAGGCTCTCCATGCGGATTTCCAAGTCGGTCGGGGCAGGGATCGCCCTCTTCGCTGCCGGCGCCGTCGCGGCGGTGGTCGTGGCCGTTGTCGCCCGCCCCGGTGCCGCACACGCGACGCCGGCGAGCGTCGGCCTCTGGCAGGTGTACGACCAGTCGCTGAAGCAGGCCCGCTACATCGACCTGACCCACTCGATCACCCCGAACATGCCGGTCTGGAAAGGCTTCGGCCCGGCGAAATTCGGGCCGACGCTCGACCCGAAGACGGGCAAGGCGTACACGTACGCCAAGGACGGCTTCGAGGCGACGGCCTACCGGCTCTCCACCGACCAGTTCGGCACGCAGTTCGACCCGCCGGCGCACTGGGCTCCCGAGTACCCGGCGATCGACGAGCTGCCGCCGACCTATGCGGTGCGGCCGCTGGTCGTCGTCTCGATCGTCCCGCAGGTGAGGCAGGACCCGAAGTACGCGCTCCAGGTGTCGGACATCCAGGCGTTCGAGCGGCAGCACGGACGCATCCCGGCAGGATCGGTGGTGATGGTGCGGTCGGACTGGTCGAAGAAATGGACGGAGAACGCCGCGAAGGCGAAGGCGCTCGCGGCCGATCCGGTCTTTCCCGGCGTGTCGCTGGCCGCGCTGAAGGTCCTGCATCTCCAGCGCCACATCCTGTTCCACGGCCACGAGCCACTCGACACGGACACGACGCCGACGCTCGAGGGCGAGTCGTGGCTGATGCACCACGGCTACACGCAGGCCGAGGGGGTCGCCAACCTCGAGGGCGTGCCCGCAACCGGCTGCCTCGTCGCGATCGGCTACCCGAAGTTCAAGGGCGGCGTGGGCGGCTACGCACGGTACGTCGCGATCTGCCCGCCGTCGACCACGAAGGGCGTGACGATCTCCGGCCGCGACGCACCGCTGCCTCGGCCCGGCGGGACGCTGCACTGGGACGCGGGCAAGGGCTACCGCGCCCGCTGATGCTGGAGCTGTTCCCCGATACGGCGCGGGTCGAGGACGGCGAATTGACGATCGGCGGCGTGCGCGCGTCCGCGCTCGCAGAGGAGTACGGCACACCGCTGGTCGTCTACTGCGACGAGACCGTTCGTGCGTCGGCGCGTTCCTGGCGGCGAGGAGCGCCCGACGCGACGGTCGTCTACGGGACGAAGGCTTTTCCCAACGTTGCGCTGATGCGCATCCTGGCCGAGGAGGGGGTCGGCGCGGACGTGTCGACGCTCGGGGAGCTGCGGTTCGCACAGGCGGCGGGGATCTCCCCGTCACTGCTCGTCGTGCACGGGAACAACAAGTCGGACGAGGAGCTCGCCGCCGCGGCCGCGGCGGACGCGTGGCTCGTGGTCATGGACGAGCCGGGCGAGGTCGAGCGCTGCGCGGCCGCCGGCGTGAAACGCGTGCTCCTCCGGATCACACCCGGCGTCGACGCCGATACCCACGAGAAGATCCGCACCGGCCACGTCGGCTCGAAGTTCGGCGTCCCTCCCGAGGATGCCCTGGAGGTGCTGGAGCGGGCCTGCGGTGCCGGGCTGGAGATGCTGGGCCTGCACGTGCACTTGGGTTCGCAGGTCGCGGATGCGACAGCGGCGACGGCGGCGATCGAGCTGCTTGCCCGGCTCTGCGTGAAAGCCCGGGCCGAGCTGGACTGGACGCCCGCGATCGTCAACGTCGGCGGCGGCCTCGGCATCCGTTACGTCATGGACGAACCCGCCTTGCCGACCCCGGAGGGGTACGCGCGCACGGTGTCCGAGCGGCTGTACGAGGCCTGGAAGGCCGCCGAGCTCCCGACGCCCCAACTGGTCTTCGAGCCGGGCCGGTCGCTCGTCGGCCGTGCCGGCTTCACGCTGTACCGGGTCGGCGTGGTCAAGCGCTCGGGCGGCACGACCTGGGTCGCGGTCGACGGCGGCATGTCGGACAACCCGCGGCCGGCGTTGTACGGCGCCCGCTACTCGGCACTGCTGGCGAATCGTGCCGACGAGCCGCCGGCCGGCACCTATGCCGTGTGCGGCAAGCACTGCGAGAGCGGAGACGTGCTGATCGAGCACGCCTCGCTGCCCGAGCCGCGGCGAGGCGACCTGCTGGCCGTGCCGGCGACCGGCGCATATACGCTCGCGATGGCGAGTACCTACAACGGCGTGCCGTTTCCGCCCGCCCTGATCGTGCGAGACGGGCAGACCCGTCGGATTCGCCGCAGACAGACCGTGGCGGAGCTCGTCACCGAGGAATGACAGCCGGGCGGAGCGGCTTGGGGCCGCGAGCCGTCTATTCGTGCGTCAGGCACAGCGCCGCCAGATCGAGACCAGGGTACTCGGGTTGGTCGATCCTGCAGCCGAGCCGTTTGGACACGAGCTCCGCCGTGGCGCGGTCCGAATAGCCGATGTAGGCCGCTTCGCCCTCGAGTCGTGCGGCGAGCGCTGCGGCAGCTCGGGCGCGCTGCGGCGAAGGAAGCGCGCTGATGCTCACGAGCTGTCTCCAATCGGAAGCCGTGAGGTACGGCAGGTGGAGCAGGTACTGGACGGGATCGCGTGCGTCGTCGGCGTTTCCCCCGGTGCGTGCCAGATCGGCCGTGGCGAGGACGGAATTGCGCTGCGTCGGGTCGAGCGTCTGCAGGAGCGGGACGACGGTCAACGTGATGCCGATCCGGGCGAGCTGTATTCGAAGGAGCTGCGCGAGCTGTGGGTCGAACAGGTTCCCGGCGTCGTCCGCTTCGGCCGCGAAGACCGCGTGGAGGTGCCTGCCGGCCATCAGCCGCCGCGCGGGAAGCAGGTCGGGGCGCAGCGGATACGTCGGTCGTGTGGAGCCGCGAAGGTTGGGCGGGAGCAAGGCGCTCGTCGGCAGCTGGAAGTCGCCGCCGACGAGCGCGTGGGCAAGCTGACGGCGATCGAGCGCGAGTGCGACGGCGCGACGGGTCGAGGCGTCGGAAAACGGCGGTCTCGAGACGTTGAGCGCCAACCGCTCGGTCCAGTTGTTCGCGGTCAAGCGGTACCGCGCGCCGGCTGTGCGGGCCGACACCGTATCTGGGGCGAGGGCAGCGTCCTGCGCCGCGATGTAGTCGATCGTGCCGCGAGCGATGCCCGCTGCCGCGACGCCCGGTTCGATGCCCACCTTGTAGACGATCGCGTCCAGCCGCCGCGGGCGCGTTCCGTGGTAGTTCGGGTTCGGTTTGAGCACGAAGACGTCGCTCGAGCGAGCGGCGAGGTAGTAGGGACCTGCTGAAGGGATCGGGTACGGAAGCCCGTGCGGAACGGTCGGGAGATCGGCCGGAACCGCGCAGAAGGCCGGGAGTGACAACCGCTCGGGCAGGTCACTTACCGGGCGGAGCAGGTGGATGACGAGCGTGCCGCCGCGCACCGAGATGCCGGACACGTGAGGCGCCGCCCCTGCGTTGTACGCCTCCGCACCGACGATGTCGCCGAGCACGCGCAGCGGGTCGTAGTTGCCGCCGGCCGGGGAGAGATAGCGCTCGAGCGCGTGGCGGAAGGAACCTGCCGTCACCGGCTCGCGGGAGGGCGGCGAGAAGCCGAAGCCGGAGTGGATGCGGAACGTGTACGTGCGTCCCGCGTCGGTCACGATCGGGAAGCCCGTCGCGACTTCGGGGGCGAGCTTCTGGCCGTCGGCGCCTTGGGCGTCCGGATAGTTGAAGAGCTTCGCGCAGGTGGCGTAGTGGAACTGGACCTGCACGGGATTGAATGCGAACTGGGTTCCCAGCGGATCGGTCGAAGTCGCGTCCAGCTGATCCACCGGGAGCGCGACGACGGCGACTCGTCCCTCTAGTCCGCCAGTGACGTCCTTGCCTGCCGGCTGCACGCTCAACGCCAGCACGCCGTCGTGGACCGCGGTGCCCATGACGGAGTGGCCGAGCCGGTACGGTCGCGCCGCGTCCGTCGCCGGATCGATCCGGACGAGGCGGCCCCCTTCCCCGTCCGCCGCCCAGAGGGCTCCCTCGGCGTAGTCGAGCTCCTGGACGGAAGCACCGAGCTTGATGCTGCTCACCACGTCGCCGTGCTCGGTCAACTTCCACACAGTCCCGCCCGGGTTGACTGCCGCCCAGACGTAGCCGCCGCCCGCGGCGACGCAGCACAGCCATTGGCCCAGATCCCGCGCCGGCGAGGTCACCTCGTCTGTGACCGGATCGATGCGCGAGAGGTGGCCGATCACGCCGCCCCCGACCCATAGTGCGCCGTCGCCGAACGCCAGCGCCTGCGCTCCGCCCGCGGGGATCACGTACTGATGCCGCACCCGACCGCTCTCCGGATCGAGCCGCCAGACATAGCTCGGATTGGCGGTGCCTTGACCGACCCAGACCGAACCCGCGCCGACGACGACGCTCTGGGTTGCGTCGGCGAGCTCGGCGAACGGAACGGGCAGCGTCGCCCGGCCGACGACGACGCCGTGGTCGGGATCGACGCGGACGACGGTCGGCGAGCTGCAGTCCGAGACCCACAGCGCCCCCTCGCCCGCAGCGAGACCACACGGAACCGCAGCGGTGTTTGCGCTGGCGACGACCTTGCCGGTCTGCGGATCGATCTTGCTGAGAATGCCCGTCCCGGACAGGTTCCAGAGTGCGCCGTCGAAGAACCTCGACTGCAGCGGGGCGCTCAGCTCGTCGGTGCGGTCGAGCACCTTGCCGGTTCGCGCCGAGACCAACGCGACTGCATTGAACGGTCGCGCGCTGTCGGCGCCGGAGCCGCCCGCGCCGCTGACCAGGATCGCCACACCGGCGATGACCGCCGCTGCGAGGGGCACCGTGAGAACCGCAGCGATCCGGCTGCGACGGCCGAGGCGGACACGACGCGGGGCGGCGAGCGACGGATCCTGACGCAGGATCGACTGCTCCAGCTGCTGCAGCTCCGGCCCGGGCTCCAGACCGAGCTCGTCGACGAGTGCACGCCTCGCGTCGGCGTAGACGCGTAGTGCCTCGGCCTGACGACCCGACCGATACAGGGCGAGCATCAATTGCGCCCGCAGACGCTCCCGAAGCGGATGGCGTTGGACGAGCGCGTCGAGCTCGGCCACGAGTCGGTGGTGCTCACCGAGCGCAAGTCGTGCGTCGAACCGTTCCTCCAGCGCGGTCAGCCGCAGCTCTTCGAGCCGCTGCGCTTCGACGCGCAGGAACGGCTCGTCGGCGACGTCGGCGAGGGCCGGCCCGCGCCAGAGGTCGAGCGCGCTGTCGAGCGCGGCGAGCGCCTCGGTCGGCGTTCCCCGCGGCGTTCGCCTGCCGCCCTCGCTCGAGGTTCTCCTCGAAGCGGTGCACGTCGATGTCGCCGGGGGTGGCGCGCAGCATGTAACCGCCCGACCGCGTGACGAGCGTGTCGGGCGGATCGAGGATCTTGCGCAACCTGGAGATCTGGTGGTCGAGGCTGTGCGCCGCCCCGCCGGGCGGTCTGTCGGGCCAGATCTCCTCGATCAGGCGATCGCGCGAGACGACCTCGTTTGCGTGCACCAGCAGGATCGCGAGCAACGCGCGCTGCTTGGCACCGCCGAGGCGAAGGACCTTCTCGTCGGTACGAACCT
This sequence comes from uncultured Actinomycetes bacterium, assembly GCA_963808815.1. Classification (GTDB taxonomy): domain Bacteria; phylum Actinomycetota; class Thermoleophilia; order Gaiellales; family Gaiellaceae; genus DATBLE01. The sequence continues at coordinate 149,905 of CAWEGI010000014.1, forward strand.
CGAGCGGGCCGAGCAGTCCGAAACGCATGGACCTCCTTGTGCGGACCGTAACACCCGGCGGGCGGAGGGTGGGAGCGAGTTGGGAGCCGGACGGGAGCGGGCCCGGCCAGCGTGTGAGGCGTCAACTCGAAAGGAGATTCGTGATGCGCACGCTGATCCTCATGGTGGTGACTCTTGCTCTGGCGGCAGGTGTCGCAGCCGCGACGCCGCCGGACCTGGCGACGAGCAATCTTGAACACGCCGGCGGGCAAGACGACCGCCCTGGCGGCAAGGACCGTCTACCAGGCGAGCTCGTTCCCGCTCGGACTGCGCCTCACCGCTCCTGACGGAACCTGGGCCGGCAGCCAGTGGACGACGAGCGCCTTCGGCAAGAAGACCTTCGCCTGGGTGGCGGTCGGGCACGGCGGAACGACGCCCACGAGTCCTCCGCAGGGCGTGTTCACGATCATGACCGCGATCGGACCCACGCCGTCTGTCTCTGCCACCGTGGCGCGTCTTCGCCAGGGTGGCAGCGGGATCACGTTCGAGAAGACCTCGCCGGCGAGGGTGGCGGGCTACAGAGGCACCCAGTTCGGCGGCAACGTCTGGGGCATATTCGGCCACTCGTTCGTCCCGTTCACGCCGACAACCCACGGGGCGAGCCCGTCGGACTCGTGGCACACCGACAAGGGCGAGGCGTTCCGTTTCGTCGTCCTCGGCGTGAAGGGAAAGACCGTGGTCTTGTTCGAAGAGAGCTTCGGGCTTTCCCCGGATCGTTTCCCAGCCTTCCTGACGGACGCAAACCGAGTGCTCGCGTCACTGAGGTTCACGGCCGTTCAGTCGACCAACGCCGGGAAATCATGAGCCAGACGTCATTCGTCCGGCGCCCGGCTCTCCTCCGAGCGCGGGGAGGTTCAGGCCTCCCCCGGGCACTACATGTGCTCGTTCGCGACCTCCACCCCGGGGGGCGCAGCCAGTGCCGCATGCCGAGGCCGACTTAGCTGACCCGGAGGAAGGAGGCGCAGGTCGGGCTGCTCCGGTTGCCGGCAGGGTCCAACGCGACGACACAGAAGCGAAGTCGTCTGCTGCGGAGCCGGGAGGGGACCCGCCAGCGCACCTCGACGTTGCGTGTGCCGATCTTGAACGCCGTCGGCGAGGGGAGAGTCGCGAGCAGAGAATCGGCCTCGTAGACGCGTACGAGCGCCTTGCTCCTGCCGCTGTCGTCGAAGACGTCGAAGCGGAGAGTCGTCCGCTTCCCTCGTCTGGCCGACGCCGGGTGCGCGGTCACGAGGGGTGCCTTGACGTCGGGCGATCGCAGCGCCTTCGCGGCCGCCAGACGCTGCAGCGCCGTCGTCGCGCTGCGGGCGAGGTCGTCCGGACTTCCCGCGGAGAGAGGAACCGACCTGAGCACCTGGTCCTCGGCGGCGGTCGAGCGTCCGCCGTCGTAGACCCCGAAGCCCGCGGGCATGACGACGAGCAGCGGACCCGAATACCAGAGCCCGAGTTCGACGCCCAGAAAGTGCGCGTACTCGACCGGCTCTCCGAAGAGCGACGGGATCGCCCCGAGGTCGGTCGACTCATAGATCAGGGCGACCTTGACCCGATCTCCACCGGCGTAGACGTCGTCCGCCGCACGGCCGAGCGCGGCGCGCGCGGACGCCGAGGGGAGGCGGTAGGGGAAATAGACGTTCTGCAGCAAGAGCTGGTCGCTCGCAGGGTCGCCGTCGGCGGAAGCCACAGCCGCCGCGCCCAGGGCGATCAAGAGGGCCACGACGGCTGCGAGCGCCCGCCGGGCGCTCGCAGCTCCGTCGAGGTGGATCACTTGGTGCAGGTCGTCGGCTGCGGCCTGTCGGCCCGCAGACCGGTGGTCGGCGTGCCGCCCGGCACGACGAAGGTCACCAGCACGACCGCGTCCGCCTTGCTCTCGTTCTTGACAGTGAACGCCTGCGCCGCGGTCTCGTAGAACGACTGACCGGCCGAGAACGTCTCCGACGTGCAGTCTGCCCGGTACCGGACGACCTGCCCCGACACGACCGTCGCAGTCAGATAGCCGGGATGAACATGCCAGCCCGAATACGCTCCCGGAGCGAACTTCGCCTGCTGGACGACCACCTCCGGCGAGTGCAGCAGCCCGATCGGAGCCATGCCGAACCGCGCCGAGACAGCCGGATGCAGGTTCAACCACTCGCCGAGGTTCGTGACGCCCGCGCTCCGAAGCCGCATCAGGAACTCGGGCAGCTGGTCGGCGGCGTACTCCTTCCCTTGCCACGTCAGCCCGTTCGCATCCGCGCTGATACCCGTGTTGTAGGCGAGATCTGCCTGCAACGCGCCGAGCGAAAGGATGCTGTTCGTCTGCCCCTGGCCCGGAGTCGCAACCGCGACCGCGGCCCACACGGCGGCTCCCACCAGGGCGAGAACGACAATCAACCGTTTCATCGGACACCTCCCGATCTGTGAATCGCGGATCGCGCCGTCGCAATCCAATGCACCGAGCCTAGGAAGCGTCGGCGCGGTCGCCTATGGTGGGCGCAGGCCAATTCGACGGGGCGCTAGCACGCCGTCTGCGGGGACACTGGCCCCCTTGACCGAGTCAGTGTGATCGCCGAGAAATGTCCCAGTCTCGGAAAACGGAGGCCCGCGATGGACGAGGTTCGGCCAGGGGCGCTCGACGACTCGATCGACGAGCTGCGTTTCCAGCTCGAGGAGCTACGTGCCTCGCGGTCCCGCGTCGTGGCGGCCGCCGACACAGAACGGCGCCGCATCGAGCGCGAGCTCCACGACGGCGCTCAACAGCACCTGGTCGCGCTCACCGTCAACCTCCAGCTGGCACGCCGGCTCGCCGACTCCGACCCGGCCGGACTGAAGACGCTCCTGGACGAGATCAGGCACGACGCGCTAGAGGCGTTGGAGGACGTTCGACGCCTGGCCTGGCAGATCTACCCGTCACTTCTGCTGGACCGGGGTCTCGTCGAAGCCTTGCGGGCGGCGGCGTCCGAAGCGGTCATCCCGACCCGTGTCGAGGCGACCGGGGTCGGACGATGCGCGTCCGAGATCGAAGCGGCGGTCTACTTCTGCTGCCTCGAACTGCTGCAAAGCGCCGCCGAGCACGTCCAGGCAGAAGAACGCGCAGTCATCCGCATAGGCCAGGAGCGGGCCGTGCTCACCTTCGAGGTGATCGTCCACGGTGACGACCTCGAGGGATGGACGCAGATGGACCCGATCGACATACGCGACCGCCTCGGTGCCGTCGGCGGCCGACTGGCGGTCACGTCCGAGGCCGGGCGGGCTACCTGCTACACCGGAACGATCCCGATCGAACCCTGACGCCCGGGCCGATGCCGGCCTACTCCGCCTCGGCGAGGTAGAGGATGACCGCCTTCACCCGCTTGTGAACAGCGGTCTCCCACCCCAGTCCCAGCTTGAGGAAGATCGAGTGGATGACCTTCTCGACCGAGCGCTCGGTGAGGACGAGCGACTCGGCGATCGCGGCATTGTTCTTGCCCTCGGCCATCCCGCGCAGGACGTCCCGTTCGCGCGGCGTCAGCTCGTTGAGTGGCGAATGCTCGGCGCGGGCCTTGGCAGCCACGAGCGCCTCGACGACCTTCGGATCGATCACCGACCCGCCCTCGGCAACCGCCCGGATCGCTGCGACGAGCTGCTCGATGTCCTCCACCCGCTCCTTCAGCAGGTAAGCACGCCGGGCCGTGCCGCCCTCGAGCAACGCGAGCGCGTAGCTCGGCTGTGAGTACTGGCTCAGGACGACCACCCCGACCTGCTCGTGCGTCTCGCGAAGGCGCATCGCCGCCTGGATTCCTTCGTCGATTCCGTCCGGAGGCATGCGGATATCGGTGATGACGACGTCGGGGCTCTCGGCCTCGACCGCCGCGAGGAGCGATTCGAGGTCACCGCAGACGGCGGCGACCTCGAGATCGGGCTGCGTCTCGAGCAGACGCCGGACGCCCTCGCGGACGAGGTAGTGATCCTCGGCGAGGACGAGGCGAATCGGCACCGGCAGAAGAATACGGCCGCGGCGGACGGGAACGCCGCGCGCGGGTCGGCTGCCGCGGACGGCCGTGCTAGCCCCCCTCGAACACGCCTGCGGCCACGATAGGCGGTCGAACCGGCTGCCCCTACTGTGGGCCCTGCAACTGAAGGCACTTGATACCCGGCCTCTCGACCCGTAGCGTCGGTGGCAACACTCGCGAAAGGCGGCACCCGATGTGGCTGAACGCACTCCAGGGTCTGCGGCTCGGCCGAAAGCTGCCCGCCCGCCTGTTCTGTCTCGCTGCGATGGCGTCGCTGCTCGCGGCCTGCGGCAGCTCGAGCGCCGCCGACCAGTCCGGTAAGCCGATCCCTCGCGTGGGACTGATGCATGTGGGGCTCGACCACGTCCCGCCCTCGCTCGAACCGTTGAAGGCCCGCCTGAGGGAGCTCGGCTGGATTCAGGGCCGCAACGTCGACCTGATCTCGCGAATCCACCTGCCGGACGAGGACGCGGCGAAGACGCAGGCGCAGGCGTTCGTCCGTCAACACGTCGACCTGATCGTCGCGTTCGAGGACCAGTCGGTCCGCCAGGCGCAGGCCGCGACGAAGCAGTCGCACACCCCAGTGGTCTTCCTCCACCCCGTCGATCCGGTCGGGGCCGGATACGTGCGCAGCCTTCGGCATCCCGGGGGCAATCTGACCGGCGTCTTCGGCCTCCGCGATCTGGTCGCCAAGCAGCTTGAGCTCTACAAGGCGGTCATGCCCGGACTCGTGCGGGTACTCGCACTCGTGGACCCGAAGGATCCCTCGACGCCGAAGCTCTGGAAGCAGACGCAGGCGGCCGCCGGGCAGCTCGGGCTCGACCTCGTCGTCCGCAAGGCTGCCACGCCCGCCGATCTCGAGAAGGTGTTTCAGTCGCTGCGGCCGGGTGATGCGCAGGCCGTGTTCGTCGTGTCACCGAAGCTCCTCTTCAACGACTCGCAGCTGTTGATCGGTCTCGCCGAGGGTGAGGCGCATCTCCCGTTGGTGCTCAATCGCAAGGAATGGGTCCAGAAGGGTGCGCTCTTCTCGTACGGTTCCGACTTCCAGCTGATCGGCCGCGAGGGAGCGCGGTACGTCGACAGCATCCTCAGGGGAACGAAGCCCTCCGCTCTGCCCGTCCAGGAGGTGCCGCAGGTCGAGTTCACGCTCAACCTCACGACTGCCCGGAGGCTCGGCATCCATGTCCCGCAGTCGACGATCATCCTCGCAAACCGGATCTATCCGGTAACCCTTCGCAAGGAGCGAAACGGTGAAGTGGAGTTCCTGGCTCCGCGGTCGTCTGACCTGGAAATACGTTGCCGTCCTCGTTTCGCTCGTGGTCGCAGCCTTGCTCGCGAGCGGTCTCACCGAGGCGTACTTCTCCTACCAGGACAACCGAAGGGCTCTGAACAGGATCCACCTCGAGAAGGCGTCCTCTGCCGCCGCGCTCATCGAGCAGTTCATCGAGGGGCTCCACAATCAAGTCAGCGACGTCGCTCGCAGCGAAGGGTTGGGCGGAGCGGAACATCGATTTCCAGCGGCTGCTCGTCCGAGAGGGCGCGGTCTCGACGGTCAGGTACCTCGACTCGTCCGGACGCGAGCAGCTTCGGATCTCGCGCTACTCGGTGAACCACGAAGGCCCCGGCCCCGACTACGCCGGAACGCCGGCGTTCCGGGTCGCCCGAGCGCAGGGAACGTACTACGGCCGCCTCTACTTCCTTCGCGACTCGCGCCCCCACCTGACACTGTCTGTCCGCGAACGTCCACCGGGCCGCGGCGTGGTCGTGGCGGAGATCGACCTTCAGTTCGTCGAGGGGGTGATCAAGCAGGCGCGAGTCGGATCCGCGGGATACGCCTATGCGGTCGACTCTCATGGCCAGCTCGTGGCCCATCCGAGCATCGACCTCGTGCTCGGGAGAGCCGATTTCGTCCGCCTGCCGCAGGTGCGGTCCGCGCTGTCGGGCTCTGCCAGAACCGCGACCAGCGCCGTGGCGACCGGGCGCAACTGGCAAGGCAGGAAGGTCCTCAGCGCCTTTCAGACGGTCGATCCGCCGGGCTGGCGCGTGTTCGTGGAGGAGCCGTTGAGCGTCGCCTACTCTCCGCTCGAGTCCGCCCTGGTCCGTACGGCGCTGCTCCTGGTCGCCTTCCTCGCTCTGGCCGTCGGCGTGAGCGTTCTGCTCGCCCGGAGGATGGTTCGGCCGATCGCGTCGATGCAGGTCGCATCGGCGAGGATCGGCGAAGGCGCGCTCGACCACAGGATCGAGGTCACGAGGAAGGACGAGCTCGGGATGCTCGCCGAGGAGTTCAACAGGATGGCCGCGCGGCTGCAGGAGTCCTACGCGGGCCTGGAGGAGAAGGTCGAGGAGCGGACACAGGAGCTCGGGACGGCGCTGGCCGAGCTCGACGAGAAGAGCCGCCAGCTCGAGACCGTCAGCCGTCACAAGTCGGAGTTCCTCGCAAACATGTCGCACGAGCTGCGGACGCCGCTGAACGCGATCATCGGCTTCTCCGATGTCCTGCGCGAGCAGATGTTCGGGGAGCTGAACGAGCAACAGCTCGGCTACGTCGACGACGTCCTCGAGGCCGGTCGCCACCTGCTGTCGCTCATCAACGACGTGCTCGACCTCTCGAAGGTCGAGGCAGGGCGGATGGAGCTCGAGCTGAGCGAGGTGTCGTTGCCGGAGACCCTGAGGAGCGGATTGACGATGCACGAGGAACACGCGAGCCGGAGCAGGGTCACGCTCGGCCTGGCGGTCGACCCCGAAGAGATCCTCGTGCAGGCCGACGAGCGAAAGGTCCGCCAGGTCGTGTTCAACCTCCTCTCGAACGCGGTCAAGTTCACCCCGCCGGGAGGTCGGGTCGACGTGACCGCTCAGATGACCAACGGCGTCGTGCGAGGTCGCTGTAGCCGACACGGGCTCGGGGATCGCCCGGGAGGACCAGGAGATGATCTTCGAGGAGTTCCAGCAGGCCCGCGGCGAGAACGGCGGCGAGCACGAGGGCACCGGGCTCGGGCTGCCGCTCGCGCGGAGCTTCATCGAGCTGCACGGAGGACGGCTCTGGGTGGAGAGCGCTCCGGGCGAAGGCAGCACCTTCCGCTTCACGCTGCCCGTCAGGCACGGGAGCTGAGTCATGGACGAGCTGATCCTGATCGTCGACGACAACGAGAAGAACGTGAAGCTCGTCCGTGACGTGCTCCGGCATGCGGGGTTTCGGACGCTCGAGGCGTCGACCGGCAGCTCCGGGATATCCGATGCCGCTGAACACCTACCGGACGTGATCCTGATGGACATCCGCCTGCCCGGACATGGACGGCACAGACGCTCTCCGGAGGCTCAAGGCAGCCGAGGCCACGGCGTCGATTCCGATCGTCGCGCTCACCTCGCTGGCCATGAAGGGAGACCGCGAGCGACTCCTGGCCGATGGTTTCGACGGGTACCTGGAGAAGCCGATCGATATCCGGGAGTTCCCTGACCAGATCCGGCGGTACTGTCGGTTCGAGGACGCGTTGAGATGGTCGCTCCGGCGAAGCTCCTCGTCGTCGACGACACACCGCGGAACGTCAGGCTGCTCGAAGCCGTGCTCACGTCCAACGGCTACGCCGTGACGTCGGCGAATTCGGGGCCACAGGCGCTGGAGGGGCTCTCGAACGACCCGCCTGACCTGGTGCTCCTCGACATCCAGATGGCCGGGATGAACGGGTACGAGGTGTGCCGCCGGATCCGCGGTGACGAGGCGACGCGATTCCTGCCAGTGATCATGGTCACCTCCAGCGACGCCGAGGTTCGCGTCGATGCCATCGACGCAGGGGCGGACGACTTCATCGCGAAACCGTTCAACCGTCAGGAGCTGCTGGCCAGGGTCAGGTCACTGGTTCGCATCAAGCGATATCACGACACCATCCAGGCCCAGACCGCCGAGCTCGCCGACCTGAACCAGACACTCGAGGCAAGAGTGGACGAACAGGTCGCGCGAGCTGGAGAAGATGAATCGGCTGAGACGTTTCCTTTCGCCGACTCTCGCCGAGCTGATCCTCGCGCAGGGGGAGGGCATCCTCGAGAGCCACCGGCGGGAGATCGCCGTCCTCTTCGCCGATCTCCGAGGATGGACAGCGTTCAGCGTCAACACCGAACCGGAAGAGGTCATGAGCGTGATCCGTGAGTTCCACGCGGCGATGGGACGGCTGGTCGCGCGGTTCGAAGCGACGGTCGGGTGGTTCGCAGGGGATGGGCTGATGGTCTGGTTCAACGACCCTGTTCCGTGCCCGGATCCGTCGGCACGGGCGGCGAGAACGGCGGTGGCCATGCGCGGCGCGATGGCGGACCTGACCGCCAGGTGGCGCAAACGCGGGCACGAGCTCAACTTCTCGGTCGGGATCGGCCTGGGCTACGCCACGCTCGGCAGGATCGGCTTCGACGGGCGGTACGACTACGGGGCGGTGGGCACCGTGATGAACCTCGCAGCGCGCCTGTGCGACGAGGCCGAGCCGGGCCAGATCCTCGTGAGCGAGCGTGTCTTCTCGGAGATCGAACACATCGTGAGTTCCGAGCCGGCCGGCAAGCTCGATCTCAAGGGTTTTCTCAAGCCGGTTACGGCGTTCAGGATCATCGACGTCGAGGTCGTGTGACGAGCAAGCCTCCGCTCCGAGCGAACGGAACTAGCCAGAGGCGACGAGGCCGGCACGTGCCTCGGCGACCGCCTCGTCGGGCGGTGCGGTGCGGCCGTCCGACTCCAGCTCGTCCACCCGCTGCTCGCCCAGCCCGGCGACGAGCGTGGCCCGCAGCGCCAGGTAGTCGTCCTCCGTCTCGCCGACCAGCCGGATGCCGATCTCGTCGAAGATCGCCAGCGACGTGCCCGAGAGCCGTGCCGCCCGTTCGAGGTCGCCTGCGGCGGCAGCGAGCTCGGCGCAGCCCTGGAGGCAGTTGGCGATCACCTCCCGGTAGCCGAGCGCCAGCGCGAGCTCGATCGACTCGGCCAGCAGCGACGCGGCCACCTCAGTCCGGCCGCGCTTGATCTCGGTGCGGCCGAGGTTGTGCAGGCTGATCGAGAGCCCGTCGCGGTCATCCAGCTCGCGCTGGAGCCCGATCGCCTCCTCCTGGTAGCGGGCGGCCGTATCGAGGTCGCCGCGCATGCTGGCGATCGCGCCCAGGTTGCTGAGCGCGATCGCCGTTCTCACCGGCTGCCCCTGCGCCTCGAAATGCTTCACCGATTCCTCGTACAGCGCCGCCGCCCGCTCGAGGTCGCGCTCGACGACCGCAACCGAGGCGAGCTCGGCGAGACACCGCCCGGCCTCGCCCTCGTCACCGAGCTCCACGTAGAGGTCGTGTGCCCGTGTCCAGATGCGTTTCGCCTGCTGGACATCGCCCTGCCGGTACGGAAAGAGCCCGCCGTGGACGAGTGCCAGCGCCTGCAGCCTCGGCTCGGCGGAGGCCGAGCGTTCGATCGCGCCCTCGAACACGCGCCGAGCCTCCGTGAGCTCACCGCGCAGGAGCCAGTACTGACGGAGGGCGACCGCCATCCGCACCTCTCCCTCGATCTCGCCGGTGGTGGCCGCCCAGGCGATCGCCCCGCGCAGGTTGTCGTGTTCGGCATCGAGCTCGGCGAGCGTCTCGTCGTACACCGTCCCCGCCGTCAGGGCCTTCCCGGCGGTCTCGGCCACGCTCAGGAAGTAGGCGGCATGCCGCCGCTGGGCATCCTCCTCCGCTCCCGACTCCCGCAGCCGGGCCGCCGCGTACTCGCGGATCGTCTCGAGCATCGCGAACCGCGGACCCAGGACCCCGTCGACCCGTCGGAGGAGGCTCTCGTCGACCAGCGACCCGATTCGGTCGAGGATTTCCCTGTCCGCGGACACCGCCCCGGCGGCCTCGATCGTGCAGCCGCCGCGGAAGACGGCCAGGCGTGCGAACAGGTCTTGCTCGGCCGGCTCGAGCAGCTCGTAGCTCCAGTCGAGGGTCGCCTGCAGCGTCCGCTGCCGGGCGGGCAGGTCGCGAGCGCCGGCGGTCAGCAGCTCGAGCGAGCGCTCGAGCCGGCCCGCCATCGCCTCCGGCGGCAGCACCTTGCTCCGGGCCGCCGCCAGCTCGAGCGCGAGCGGCAGCCCGTCAAGACGCGTGCAGATCTCGGCCACGCTGGCTGCGCGGTCCTCGGTCAGCTCGAATCCCGGATCGACCGCGCGGGCGCGGGCGGCGAAGAGCTCCACCGCCTCACGCAGGGCCAGCGTCGGGACCGGATACTCGTGCTCGCCGGAGAGCCTCAGCGGCGCGCGGCTCGTCGCGAGGACGGCCAGGCCCGGCGCGGCTGCGAGCAGCGCCGAGACGAAGGGTGCGCCGGCGAGCAGTTGCTCGAAGTTGTCGAGGACCAGCAAGAGCCGGCGCTCCCCCAGCCACTCGGCGATCGCCTCCGCCGCCGGGCGCTCACCGTCCTGGAGGCCGAGCGCCTGCCCGACGGTCGCGGCGAGCAGCCCCGGATCGCGCAGCGGAGACAGGTCGACGAAGCGCGCCGGCCGCTCCGCGGAGAGCTCCTCGGCCACCGCCAGGGCCAAGCGGGTCTTGCCGGTCCCGCCCGGGCCGGTGAGCGTGACCAGCCGCGCCTCGTAGCGAAGCAGGGCGGAAACGGCGGCGATCTCGAGCTGCCTGCCGACGAGTGCGGTCGGCGCGCCGGGCAGGCGTGTCTCCAGCTCATCCGGCCGCTCCGGTGCGGCCAGCTCGGGGTCCTGGCGGAGGACGGCGCGCTCGAGCTCGCGCAGCTCGGCCGACGGCTCGATCCCGAGCTCGTCGAGCGCGGCGCGGGCCGCCCGGTGGGCCTCCAGCGCCTCCTGCTGCCGGCCCGCGCGATAGAGGGCCAGCACCTGCTGACGGCGGAAGCTCTCGCGGAACGGATGCTCCGCGACGAGCGCCTCCAGCTCGCCCAGTACGGCGTCGTGGCGGCCGAGCGCGAGCTCGGCCTCGCCGAAGAGCTCGAGCGCGTGCAGCCGCCGCTCCTCGAGCCGTTCCCGCTCGGCCTGGGCTAGCGGCTCGGCGGCGAGGTCGGCGAGCGCCGGCCCGTGCCAGAGCCCGAGCGCCTCGCGGAGCAGGCCCGCGGCCGAGTCGGCGTGACCGGCTCCGAGCTCCCGCCCGGCGCGGCCGACCAGCGTTTCGAAGCGCTCCAGGTCGAGCTCGCCGGGCTCGAGAACGACCCGGTAGCTCGTGCCGCGTGTCTCGATCCGGTCGGCGCCGAGCGCCTTGCGGAGCCCGGAGACGTAGACCTGGAGCGACTGGACTGCCGAGGCCGGCGGCTCCTCGCCCCACAGTGCGTCGACGAGGGAGTCCCGCGCGACTGCCTCGCCCGAACGCAGCAGCAGCGCCGCCAGCAGCGCGCGCTGCTTCGGGCGCCCCAGGTCGATCGGGCCGCCGTCCGCGCGGGCCTCGACCGGCCCCAGGATCCGGAATTCCATGCTTTCTCTCTCCCCTGACGTACGGCCCGCCAAGCCAACGCCAAGTGGATGTTAAGCGCTCCGGTCGATGGTGCCTCGGACAGCGCCGCCGACCCGAGGCGGCCAGGCGAAAAGGAGAGAGACCATGATCCGCACCGGCACCGTCATCGAGAACCCCGTCACCGGAGAGCGCATCGTCTTCCGCAAGACCTCGCGCGATACCGGCGGTCAGGCAGTCGTGATCGAGACCTTCGTCCAGCCGGACGGTTTCGTCGCCGCCGCCCACGTCCACCCGAGCCAGGAGGAGCGCTTCGAGGTGCTCAAGGGCTCGGTCGGCTTCAGGATCGGCCGTGACAAGGTCATCGCCGGCCCTGGCCAGCGCCTGACCGTCCCGGCCGGTACGCCGCACAAGTTCTGGAACGCCGGAGACAGCGAGGCCCACTTCGTCTGCGAAGTCCGCCCCGCCCTCCAGTTCGAGTCGCTGCTGGAGACGATGTTCGCCCTCGCCGTCGACGGCAAGACGAACAGGAAGGGCATGCCGAACCCGCTGCGCCTCGCGGTGATCGCCAACGCCCACTTCGACACCGTGCGGCTGCCCTTCCCGCCGGCGATCGTCCAGCGGATCGGCCTGGCGCTCGGCTCCCCGGCCGGCCGGCTGCTCGGCTACACGCCGACCTACGAGCCCGGCGCCGGCGTGCCCGCCGCGCTCGGGGTCTGAGCCATGAAGCAGAAGCTGATCATCGCCGTACTGTTCCTGGCGCTGCTCGTGCTCGCCGGCCTGGGCATGGTGCTGCGGAGATTCGACGGGGTCTGAAAGCCGTCGGAAGCGGGGCGCTCCTCCGGGGCGCCCCGCGGCATTCCCGGCCTAGCGCGGGCGCCGGTCGACGACACGCACGGCCTTGCCCTCGCTCCGCGGCACGGACCCGGGCTCGAGCAGCTCGACGGTGATTCGGACACCGGTGTGCTCTCGCAGGACGGTCTCGACGGTCGCGCGGAGCGTCTCGGCGTCGACCTCGGACGAAAGCGGCTCGCAGTGCACGGTCACCTCGTCCATCTGATCCGGGCGGTCGACGACCAGCTGGTAGTGCGGCGCGACGTCGGGCACCGACAGCAGCAGGTGCTCGACGTTCGAGGGGTACAGGTTCACGCCGCGGACGGTGATCATGTCGTCGCGCCGGCCTCGCAGGCCCCGGATCCGCACCGTGGTGCGGCCGCACACGCACGGCTCGCAGGTGAGGGAGCCGATGTCGCCCGTGCGATAGCGCAGCATCGGCATCGCCTCTTTCACGAGGGTCGTGAAGACGAGCTCGCCCTCTTCGCCCTCGCCGAGCGGCTCGCCCGAGTCGGGGTCGACCACCTCGACCAGGAAGTGGTCCTCGTGGACGTGGAGGCCGTCGCGAGCCTCCAGGCACTCGCTCGCGACGCCGGGGCCGCACATCTCCGAGAGACCGTAGAAGTTGACCGCGCGCAGGCCCGGAAGCCCGCGCTCGATCTGCTCGCGCAGGCCGTCCGTCCACGCCTCGCCGCCGAACAGGCCGAGCTCGAGCGCGAGCCCGGCCGGGTCGATCCCTGCGTCCCGGACCGCCTGCGCGATCACGAGCGCGTACGAGGGCGTAGCCACCAGCACCTGCGCGCCGAGGTCGTGCAGCAACAACGCCTGCCGCGCCGTGAAGCCGCCCGAGACGGGGAGCACCGGACACCCGATCCGCTCGGCGCCCTGGTGGAAGCCGTGGCCGCCGGTGAACAGCCCGTACGTGTTCGCGTTGTGGACGAGCATCCCCGGCCGTACGCCCGCCATCGTCATGCACCGCGCCATCAGCTCGGTCCACGCCTCCAGGTCGGCCGCCGTGTAGCCGACCACGGTCGGCTTTCCGTGCGTGCCGCTCGACGCGTGCAGCCGCGCGAGCGACCCGACCGGCACGCGCAGGAGGCCGAACGGATACGCCTCTCGCAGCGCCGACTTCGCCGTGAACGGCAGAGATCCGACGTCCTCCAGCGAGCCGACGGCGACTCCGAACGTCTCGCGCAGCCGCTCGAGCTGCAGCGCCCGCAACTGCTCGCGCGGCAGCTGCTCGACCGGGTCCCGGATCACGGGCTCATGAGTTGCGCCGATGGGCATTCCAGTGCTGTTCCAGGTTGCGGACGAGCGCGGGGCTGAAGTGGCAGTACGCCTGTTCACGGCAGAACACGGACATGTAGCGCCGGAACACGTCGAGCGGCTCGGCGCCGACCCGCAGCGCGCGCCGATTGCCCGCCGCGTTCACGAGTCCCGCGTCGGTCAGCGCCGCGACCCGGGCGGCGAGCGCGGCATCCATCGCGTCCCCGGACTCCACGACCTCGTCGATCAGCAGATCGCCGTTCGGCGTCCCCGCCTCGAACTCGAGCCCCGAGAGAATCGCCTGCCGCGCGAGCCGATCGCCGACCGAGCGCGGCAGCCGCAGATTGGACGCACCGGGGAGGATGCCCTCCTTGCGCGCGGGCAGGAACAGCCGGGAGCCGCGCGTCGCGATCACGTGGTCGACCGTGTGCAGGATCTGGCACGCGCCGCCGATGGCGAAGGTCTCGACGGCTGCGATCCAGAGCTTCTCGGTCGTCTCCTCCGGCTCGCCCGGACGGTGCTCCTCGGCGCTGAGCCCTCGGAAGAGCTTGTTCACGTAACCGAGATCACGGGTGACGAAGAACATGAAGTCGACTCGCCCCTGATAGAGGTGGGTCAGGTTCACCCCGGCGCCGAACACCCGCCGGCCGGCGTACCGGGGATGCGAGACGACGGCGCCGCGGATCACGCCGAGGCCCACCTCGGGGTCGAGCAATGCCAGGTCGACCGCGACCTCGGTGGTCGGCAGTGTCAGGGAGTCCTCCGCGTTCAGGTACCTGTCGTTGCGGATCTCGAGGTAGGCGACCCCATCGCGCCGCTCGAGGTACGTGCCGTCGAGGTCGGCGACACCGGTCGCGCGGAAGTCGTCGAGCCGCTCGAGCGCCTGCGGGGTCGGCCGCAGCATCGCCCAGACGAGATGCGAACCGCAGCGCTCCGAGGCAAGGACGTACGCAAAGAAGAGCCCCTGCGCCGATCTCGAGCCCATCCTTGTCGGGCAGCGCCCGCTCCCGCTCGGCGGCCACCTGTTCGCGCGTCGGGACCAGCCCGGGGAAGCGCTCCGCCGCGGCGTAGACCAGATCTTCGTCGCGAATCGCGAGCTGGAGGTCGTCCGTCAGCGAGAGGTAGACGTCCTCGGCGTGGTCGCGCAGGAAGCGAATGCGCTCGGCGTCGAGCGCCCCTTTCAGGCGAGTCGCCGCCTCCGCCTCTGCGTCGGATCGCCCGGGCCGCTCGGGCAGGCGCGCGAGCAGCCGCTCGCCCCGGGTCAGGTATTCCGACGACTCCCGCGCAGCGGTGTCGAAGGACCGACCGCCGGCGGGACGCGACTCCTCCCAGGCGGCGATCTCGGTCGACGAAAGCCCCGCTGCCTCGAGCATCGCCGCACAGCCTATGAGCCAGATGATTGACCGGCAATTCCACGCAGCCGCAGATGGGGGCCCCGCGACCACGCGAATTACCGGTCGATCATCTAGCGTGCGTCGATGGCCGAGCACGAGATCGCCGTCTGGTCGGACTACCTCTGACCCTTCTGCCGGATCGGCCAGGGGCTGGCCGACTGGATGAGGGAGCGCTTCGATGCGACGGTCGAGTGGCTGCCGTTCGACCTGCACCCCGAGTACCCGCCGGAAGGCGTGCCTCGCAACCCCGAGCGGGCGGCCCGCGCAGCCGAGCTCTTCGCGTCGCACGGCCTGACCTACAACCCGCCGCCGGTCTCGCCCCGGTCGCTCGACGCCCAGCGGCTCGGCGAGCACGCGCGCTCGCAGGGGCTCTACGTGCCGTTCTTCGAGCGGACGATGGACGCCTACTGGGCCGAGGCGCAGGACATCGGCGACCACGACGTGCTGCGGAGGCTGGCCGCCGAGGTCGGGGTGGAAGGCGCGGACGAGATCCTCGAGTCCGACGCGTACGCCGACACGGTGCGACGATCGACCGCCGACGCGCACGCCGTCGGGATCAACGGCATCCCTGCGTTCCTGCTCGACCGGCGGCTCCTGGTGCTGGGCGCGCACCCGCGCGAGACGTTCGAGCGGGCTTTCGAACAGCTCGGATCCTGAAATAGTCTGCTCGGCAGGCACGCGGCCTCAGAGGTCGCTTCCGTTTGTATAGTGACCCTGCACTGAAGCGTCTAAGGAGGAACCCATGGCCTTGCAGATCGGTGACACAGCGCCCGACTTCCACGCCCAGACCACCGAGGGCGAGATCGACTTCCACGACTGGATCGGCGACTCCTGGGCGGTGCTGTTCTCGCACCCGAAGGACTTCACGCCGGTGTGCACGACCGAGCTCGGCTACATGGCGAAGATCAAGCCCGAGTTCGACAAGCGCGGCGTGCAGATCATCGGGCTCTCGGTCGATCCGACCGGCAAGCACGAGGAGTGGGCCAAGGACATCGAGGAGACGCAGGGCACGGCGCCCAACTACCCGATCATCGGCGACTCGGACTTCCAGGTCTCGAAGCTGTACGGGATGCTGGCGAACGACGTCTCCGGCGACGCCGCCGACCGGACGCCGGCCGACAACCAGACCGTCCGCAACGTCTTCGTGATCGGCCCGGACAAGAAGGTCAAGCTGATCCTCGTCTACCCGATGACCACGGGCCGCAACTTCGACGAGGTGCTCCGCGTGATCGACTCGCTGCAGCTGACTGCCAATCACAAGGTGTCGACGCCGGTGAACTGGCAGCAGGGCGAGGACGTGATCATCGCCGGCTCCGTCTCGAACGACGAGGCGAAGGAGCTCTTCGGCGAGTGGCAGGAGCCGAAGCCCTACATCCGGATCGTCCCCCAGCCGAACTAGGTCGTGCGGGCGCCCGGCCTCGCCGGGCGCCCGCCCTCTCCCCTCAGAGCCGGAAGTACGGGTCGAGCACGCTGATCCGGGTGATCCGGTCGACCGGCAGCTCGTTGACGGCCGCCGCCTTCCTGATCGCCTCCGGGCTCGGCCCGTCGTAGACGCAGTACGTCCGGTTCCCGTCGTCCGAGACGTACGAGTGGAGCCAGGTCACCCCTTCGTCGGCGTTGCGCAGGACGACGGCGCTGCACGCCTCGGAGCCTGCGGCGTCGGCCCGAATCGGCAGCCCGCCGTCGAAGGTGCGCTCGACCACGTATCTCGGCATGCGTCTCCTCCCAGCTCAGCTGTTGTTGAAGGCCGTGACCAGCGGGTTCGTGCCGGAGTAGATCCCCGCCGGGTTCTGGTACCAGAGCCAGACGTGGAACGTGACCAGGTTGGGGTGCCAGAAGCTGAACTTCGCGCCTGACTGCGGGCTCGTCTTCGCGCAGTCGTCCTGCGACATCGCCGGGACGAACGTGCCGTCGACGTAGTGGCAGGCCGCTCCGAACGCCCCGTACTTGGCGCCGGGGAGCGGCGGCTTCGCCGGCTTCGCGGGGAACACCCACTCGAGCGCGCCGAGCAGGTACTGGTTGCCCCGCTTCTGGTAGACGAGGATCGGCGGCTTGGAGACGTCGAAGCCCGTGATCTTGGCGTTCATGTAGTGGATTCCCATGTCCGGGATCATCGGCGTGATGATCTTGTAGCCGTCCGCCTTCGCCCGGTTCAGGTTGGTCGCGTACTTCGCGGTCGCCACCCGCATGGCGGCGAGCGACTGGGCGAGCGGCACCGCCGACGCGCGGCTGTGTGCGTGGCGGGCGGTCCCGCCCGAGGCCAGGGCAGCCGTCACGCCCACTGCGAGCACGACGACGGCCAGAGGGATGAGCTTGCGCACGATGTGCACCTCCTGGGGTCGTTTTCCGTCCCGATCGACGGTAGGGACGGCCCGGCGCACCGGCATCGGTGCGCCTGCCCAGGTTGCGCGCGCGAGCTACCTATCTTGGAGACGAGCCCGAGGCGGACCGCTTCGGCCGTTGCCTGGCCCCGGTTCCGGGCCTGCAACTTGCGCAGGATCGCGCTCACGTGATGGCTGACCGTGCGCTCGGAGAGGACGAGCCGCGCCGCGATCTCCGAGTCGCGAAGGCCTTCGGCGACGAGCCCGAGCACCTCGAGCTCGCGCGGAGTCAGGCCCGCCGGGTTCTCGCGGGTCGCGCGCCGCGGCCCGCGCGGCAGGCCGCGGGCGCCTCGCCTCCGCAGCCGGCCGGCAACGATCGCCGCCGCGGGGCGAGCACCCAGGCCTTGCAGCTCGTCGAAGGCGCGGCGCAGCTGCAACTCGTCGCCGGAATCCGCGCGCGCGAGCGCGGCCTCGTAGGGACAACCCGCTTCGTCCCAGAAGGCGACTGCGCGTTTCCACTCACCCGCGAGCTGAGACGCGTACGGCTCGCCGGCACCGTGCGGGATGTCCTCGTCGATCCCGGCCCGGCGACGCCACAGGGCCAGCTCGCCGAGCGCCGCCGCATCCCTCTGCTCCCCTGCGAGCCGAAGGGGATGCTCCGTCGCCGCGCGGACGGCCTCGCGATCGCCCGCCAGCCACGCGACCTCGGCCCGCGCTGCGGCGGCGGCGCCCAGCCGTTCGAGCTCGCCTGTCGGCGCGCCCAGCGCCCAGGCCTCTTCGAGGAGCTCCTCGTGGCCCGGATCGCCCCGTCGCGCCCGAACGAGCCCGAGGACGACGAGGCCGTAGATGCGCGGAAGGATCGAGGCTCGGCGGATGCGGAGGACCCCGGTGGCCGCCTCGGCCGCCTCGGCCCAGCAGCCCCGGTCGAGGTCGGCGCGCGCACGGTACCCGAGTGCGTAGAAGCGGTAGAGCTCCAGGCCCCGCTCACTGCAGTAGTCCACCGCCCTGTCGCTCAACGTAACCGCAATCTCGTATTGCCTGGTGCGGATCGCTGCGCCGACGGCATGGGAGAAGATCCATCCGGCGGACTCGACGAGGACCTCCTCCTGCGCCAGGTCGATGCACTGCTCGATCGTCTCCCGTCCCCCCTCCGTGAACCATTTGTTTCCCAGAATCGAGAGCGCGCGGATGGCGCCGTCCACGTCGCCGAGCTCCATGGCGAGGTCGAGAGCGCGCGTGACGCCCGCCACTGACCACGAGTCCATCCAGGCCTTCGCGAGCTCACGACCCGGCGGCAGCGTCTCGAGGAGCGCAACTGCCTCCCTCCTGGCCCGCTGCGACTCCGTCGTGCGGCCGGGACACCACAGGATGTAGGCCAGCCAGCTGAGCGCCTCTCCCTCCTCCTGCCGCTGACCGAGCGCGCGCCGAAGCCGCAGCTCCTCCTGTCCGGCTTCGATCGCCTCGTCTATGTCGTCGGTCACGTAGCACTCGATCGACCGCAGATGGAGCAGATCCGCACGCCGCGCCGGCGGGAGATCTGCTCCGAACCGGAGTGCGCGCGCATACTGCGCGGCGGCCTCGCGGTGGGCACCGAGGGCCGCGGCGCGGGCGGCCGCGGCGGGCGCGTAGCGGATGACTGCGTCGGCGTCGCCGGCGGCGTCGGCGTGATGGGCGAGCCGCGCCAGGTCCGGCGTGCCGGCCGGCGGATGTGCCAGCGCCGCGAGCGCCGCCCGGTGGAGCTCCAGCTTCCGACCGGGCGCCACCGAGTCCTCGACCGCGAGGCGCGCGAGCTCGTGCCGGAACTCGATGCCGACCGCGTTCGATCGGAGCATGCCGGAGGCGAGGCAGTCGTCGAGGCCGTCCAGCGGCTCTCCGGCGATCGCCCCGAGCAGCCAGAGCTCGGCTTGCGACGGGACGACCGCGACTGCCTCGAGGACCGCCTTCCCGGAAGGGCCGAGGCGGGCCACCCGCGCGAGCACTGCGTCGCGGACCGTGTCGGGGATCGCCTCGGCGCCGGCGGCGAGCGCCTCGACGACGAAGAAGGGATTCCCGGCGGTCTTGTCGTAGAGCTCGTCCGCGTCGGCGCCGTACGGCTCGGCCAGCTCGGCGACCGCACCCGGCGAAAGGCCGACCAGCTTCATCCGGCTGATCGATGGGCTCGTGGCCAGCTCCCCGAGCACGATCCGCAGCGGGTCGGCGACGTCGAGCCCGTCATCGCGGTAGCTGGCGACTACGAGGGCGGGCACGGTCTCGACGCGGCGGGCGAGCAGGCGAAAGACGTCGAGCGTGGCCTCGTCCGCCCAGTGCAGGTCCTCGACCACGAAGACGACCGGAGCCCGTGCGTTCAGCTCCTGCACGAGCGCGGCGGCAACCTGGTACGGCATTGCGCCGCGCTCGACGAGCGCGACGAGCTCGCCTCCGACCGCCTCCGCGACCTCCACCAGCGGGCCGAGAGGCCGCGGCGTGAACAACGGGTCGCAGGCACCGCGCAGAATGGCCGCCCGGTCCGCCTGCTCGTCGCAGAACGCGCGGATGAGGGCCGTCTTGCCGACGCCGGCCTCGCCTCCGAGCAGGACGACGTGACCGCGGCTCGCACTCTCGACTTCCGCCAGGCGGTCGACCAGCGCCGCCAGCTCGGAGTCGCGCTCGAGCAGGCCGGCCGCCGACGTGCCCGACTCCGCGGTCTGTGACATCGCTCACGATTGATGCACGGACGGCCCGCGAGTTCAAGGGCGGGCGGAGGCCGAGAGGCCGATATCGTCGGAGTCGTGCAAGCGACGGGCATCCCGGCGACCGAGCTCGCGGAGCGGCGCGAGCGCCTGCTCGAGCAGGCCCGCGCGCAGGGCCTGAGCGGCGTCGTCCTCTTCGACCAGGCCTACATCCAGTACTCGACCGGCTTCAGCTTCCTGTCGAACGAGCGGCCGATCGCCTTCGCGCAGAACACGGCCGGCGAGATGGCGGTCCTCGTGCCGGAGTTCGAGGTCGAGCGCACGCGGGAGGAGACGAGCTTCGAGCGGATCGAGTCGTACCCAGAGTATCCGGGCACCGAGCACCCGATGCTGATCTGGGCACGCGTGCTCGCCGACCTGGGGATCCGGGACCGGATCGGCGCCGACTCCGACGGCTACCCGGGGATCCTCGGCTACCAGGGCCCGACGCTCTCCGAGGTGACCGGCGCGAGCGTCGCGCCGCTGTCGGACGTGATCGAGAGCGCGATGGCACGGAAGAGCCCGGCCGAGGTCGAGCTGATCCGGCAGAGCGCACGCTGGTGCGAGCACGCCCACCGGCTGCTCCAGCAGTACTCGGTGCCGGGTGCGACCGAGGCGGAGGCCAGCCTGCGGGCCGGCTACGAGGCGACTCTGGCGATGCTCGCGGCGCTCGGGCCGGACTACGCCGGCCAGCTCGGCTCGCAGGACGGCGCCACCGCCGGCTACCGCGGCCAGATCGGCCGTCGCAGCGCCTGGGCGCACGCGGTCGCGCACAACATCACCTTCCAGTCCGGCGACATGCTCGTCACCGAGACCGCCGCGCCCGTCTGGGGCTACAACGCCGAGCTCGAGCGCGGCATGGTGATCGGCACACCCACGGACGAGCAGCGGCGCCTCTTCGACCACGTCGTCGCCGCGCAGCAGGCCGCCTTCGACGCGATCCGGCCCGGCGCGACCTGCGCCGACGTCGACCAGGCCGTCCTCGACTACTTCGCGAAGCACGACATCCTGCCGCTCTGGCGCCAGCACACCGGCCACGCGATCGGCCTGCGCAACCACGAGGCGCCGTTCCTCGACGTCGGCGACCACACGCCGCTCGAGCCCGGGATGGTGTTCACGATCGAGCCCGGCGTCTACCAGGAAGGGCTCGGCGGCTTCCGGCACTCGGACACGGTCGTGGTCACCGAGGACGGGCTCGAGATCCTCACCGACTACCCGCGCGACCTCGAGAGCCTGACGATCCCGGCCTGAAGCGCCGCCGGCCGGCGGAATGCGCCGCCGCCCTTATTCGTTTAAAGAGGTAAACCCAGAGAAGGAGTGATAGACCCTGAACGCAGAAAATACGTCGATCATCGAGGAAGAGCCCGAGGAGGAGCGCCTCGACACGTCCTACGACGAAGCCGCAAGCGGCGACTCGCTGACCCTGTTCATGAACCAGCTCGGGCGCTACCCGCTGCTCACGGCCGCGGAGGAGGTCGAGCTGGCGAAGAAGATCGAGCGCGGCGACCACGCGGCGAAGGAGCGGATGATCAACTCGAACCTGCGCCTCGTCGTCCACGTCGCCCGCCGGTACATGGGCCAGGGAGTGCCGCTCGGCGACCTCGTCCAGGAGGGCGTCATCGGCCTCAATCGCGCCGTCGAGAAGTTCGACTGGCGCAAGGGCTTCAAGTTCTCGACCTACGCCACCTGGTGGATCCGCCAGGCCTGCCAGCGGGCGGTCGCGAACCAGGCCAAGACGATCCGCATCCCCGTGCACGTGGACGAGCGCCGGCGCAAGCTCGCCCGCGCGCGCCAGCGCTTCGAGGTCGCGGAAGGCCGTGAACCCACCCTCGAGGAGCTCGCGCGGGCCGCGGAACTGGAGGTGCGGCACGCTCAGGAGGCCCTCGAGGCCGTCGAGGCGACCGTCTCGCTCAACCGGCCGGTCGGCGACGACGCCGACGGAGAGCTCGGCGACCTGGTCGCCGACCCCGACGTCGTCGACGCAGTCGAGCAGGCTGGGCAAATCCTGCGCGACGCCGGCGTCCGCCGCGCGGTCGCGGCCCTGCCCGAGCGCGAGCGCCGCGTCGTCGAGCTGCGGTTCGGCTTCGAGGGCGAGAGCCTCACGCTCGAGGCGATCGGCCGGGAGCTCGGCCTGACGCGCGAGCGCGTCCGCCAGCTCGAGAAGAGCGCCTTCGCGAAGCTCGCAGGCGAGCTCGAAGACGTGGCGACGGCGAGCGGCGACGACCTCGCCGACGCGGCCTAGGCCGGGGCGGGAGCCGGCGCGGGCGGCGCCTTCGAGAAGATCCGCCCGAAGCGCTGGATGAGGGCGAGCACCGCCGGGTGCTCGTCCGGCTCCCACCCGTCGAGAAGCCGCCGGATCTCGCCGCAGCGCACCTCCGCAATCCGCGCCGCCGCCGCGCGGCCGGCCAGGGTGAGCGCGGGCCGGTCGGCCTCGGCGAGCGAGCGGCGCCGTAGGCCGTCGAGCTGGGGCCGGAGCTCGTTCCCGAGCTCGGTCGCGTCGCCCTCGTCGGCGTCGAGCCGAAGTAGGAGCCAGGTCTCGCGCGCGTCGAGGTCGAGCCCCGACTCGGCCGCCAGCCGGTCGTAGACGAGGTGGCGGTTCTCCTTGCGCGCCAGTGAGCTGAGCCGCGCCTCCAGCTCGTCCATCGAGGTGGGGTCGCGCGGTGCGGCGAAGCTGTCGCCGAGCCCCTGGTCCGCGACCGACTTGCGCAGCGGGAGCTCCTCCAACAGCCATGTGACAAGGAACCCGACCGCTGCGATCACGCCGGCGATCAGGAAAACCGGTTTCAGGGACGCGGCATACGCCGCCACGTACGGGTCGCGGATCGCCGCCGGGAGCGCGTCGATCTGCTGCGGGCCGAGGTGGGCCGGCAGGGCGGCCGCGGCTCCCGGCGGAAGCTTCGCCGAGAGGTGCGACGAGAGCTGGTTGGCGAAGATCGCCCCGAAGATGGGGACGCCGATCGCCCCACCCATCGAGCGGAACAGCGTCGCGGTCGATGTCGCCACCCCGAGGTGGTCGTAGTCGACGGCGTTCTGGACGGCGAGCACGAGCACCTGCATGACGAAGCCGAGCCCGAGCCCGACGACGAGCATGTAGAGGTCGGCGACGACCAGGCCCGTCCCGACGTCGAGCCGCGAGAGCAGCAGCAGGCCGACCACCATCAGCGCGGTACCGACGATCGGGAAGACCTTGTAGCGGCCGTAGCGGGTGATCAGCTGCCCGCTGCCGATCGAGCTGACCAGCACGCCCGCCATCAGCGGCAGCATCTGCAGGCCGGACTCGGTCGGCCCCGAGCCCTTCACCACCTGCAGGTAGAGCGGCAGATAGGTGACCGAGCCGAACAGCGCCATCCCGACGATGAACCCGACGGCGCTGGCGACCGCGAATACGCGGTTGCGGAACAGTCCGAGCGGGACGAGCGGCTCCCGCGCGAACCTTTCGGCGACGACGAACCCGACCGAGAGCGCCACGGCGATTGCGAGCAGGATCACCATCTGCACCGACCACCACGGGTAGGTCGTGCCGCCGAGGCTCGTGAACAGGACGAGCCCGGTGAGGCCGCCCGCGAGCAGCGCCATGCCCGCGTAGTCGATCGCGTGGCGAATCGTCTGGGAAGGGACGTGCAGAACGACCTGGAGGACGACGAACGCGGCGATCCCGATCGGCAGGTTGACGTAGAAGATCCAGCGCCACGAGAGGTGGTCGACCAACAGCCCGCCGACCAGCGGGCCGACCACCGTCGAGACGCCGAACACGGCGCCCATCAGCCCGGCGTAGCGGCCGCGCTCGCGCGGAGAGACGACGTCGCCGATCACGGCCTGCGTGCTGACCAGCAGCGCGCCGCCGCCCAGCCCCTGGATCGCCCGGAAGGCGATCAGCTCGGGCATGTTCCGGCTGAGCCCGCACAGCGCCGAGCCGACGAGGAAGACGACCAGGGCCGCCTGGAGCACGAGCTTTCGCCCGTAAAGGTCGCCGAGCTTCCCCGCGATCGGCGTCGTGATGGTCGAGGCCAGCAGGTACGCGGTGACCACCCACGACAGTTGCTCGATCCCGCCCAGGCTGCCGACGATGGTCGGCAGGGCGGTCGCGACGATCGTCGAGTCGAGCGACGCGAGCAGCATGACGAGCATCAGCGCCGCGAAGACCGGGCCTACGCGGACGTCCGACCGTGCTCCCGGGGTGACCGCTGCGGCGGTCGACACTCGGCGAGCGTACTAGCGGACGAGCGGCGGGGTGAAGACGTGCCAGCGGCCGGCGGCGAAGCGTTGGAGCGCGACCTGGTGGATGCCGCCGCGGACGACGATGCCCGGCACGAGGAACGGGTTGTCCGCCTCGACCGACCGGCGGAGCGCGGTCAGGACGGCCGCCCGCGTCGGGCTCGCGCCCGCGCGGCGCATCGCGTCAACGACCGAGTAGGCAGCCGCAAGGCCGAGCGCCTGCCCGGCGTTCGCCGGCCGCAACCGGGGCGGAGTGGGATCGCCGTTCCAGGTCGGATCGCCCGGCAGGCGGGTGAAGACGGTCGAGACCGCTCCCGGGAGCGGCTCCGCAGCGGCCGCGTTGGCGAAGACCGACCAGTCGCGCAAGGGCAACGCGAGGGGATGCGACGAGAGGACGACGAGCGTGTCCGCTCCGGAGGCTCGCAGGGCCGCTACGTCGGTGGAGGCGGCGGCCACGCGGGCGAAGCGGCGGAACCATGTGAGCAGCTCGCGCCCGTCCACGTCGTCCGAGTAGAGCACGGCGATTCTCGCCCCGGGCCTCGTCTTGGCGATCTGGCGCGCGAGCACGGAGGCCTCGAGCCGATAGCCCGGCACGTACCCCACCGCCCAGGCGCGGCCGCGAGCGGCGGCCGCGCCGCTCAGGACCAGCTGCGGCACGGGCTCGGGTGCGCCCACCGGAGCGAGGACGGTCAGCGGCCGGTCTGCCGGCGTCACGGCCCGAAACGCGATCCGGCGTCCGTTCACGCCGCCGCGCGAGTCGATCCAGGCGAAGTAGCGGGCGGCGCCGGCCTTCACGGCGGCCGGGAGCAGGTTGTCTCCGACGAGGAGAGGAGCCGGAGCGGCGGCCGACGAGCCGGCCGGCACGGCGAGCGCCGCCAGCACGAGGGCGATCGCAAACGGCCGCACGGCCGGGAAGCCTAGCCTGGCCGCCGTCGTTCAAGATGACATCGTGTCCGCCGACGAGCGCCGAGCACGTTTCCGGGAGCTCCACGGAGGTGATCGGCTCTTCCTGATGCCGAACCCGTGGGACGTGGGGTCGGCGCGCCTGCTCGAAGCGATCGGCTTTCCGGCCCTGGCCACGACGAGCGCCGGGTTCGCATGGTCGCTCGGCAGACCCGACCAGCAGGTCACTCGCGACGAGCTGGCAGCTCACGTCGAAGCGATCGCCGCTGCGGTCAGCGTCCCGCTGAACGTCGACAGCGAGCGTCTGTACCCCGACGAGCCGGGTGGGGTCGCCGAGACGGTCCGGCTGCTGGCCGAGGCGGGCGCGTCCGGCTGCTCGATCGAGGACTTCGATCCGGCGACCGGCGAGATCGACTCGATCGAGGCGGCGGCCGCGCGGCTTGCGGAGGCGGCGGACGCGGCGCACGAGGCCGGGATGGTGCTGACCGGCCGCTGCGAACACCACATCCGCGGGGTTGAAGACCTGGACGGCACGATCGAGCGTCTGGTCGCGTACCGCGATGCCGGCGCCGACTGCCTCTATGCCCCCGGCCTGACCGAGCTCGACGACATCCGACGGGTCGTCGACGAGGTCGAAGCGCCCGTGAACGTGCTCGCCCTCGCGACCGCCCCGCCGATCGACCGGCTCGAGGCGATCGGGGTACGGAGGATCTCGACCGGCAGCCTGCTCGCCGGCGCCGCCTACGGCGCGCTCGTTGCGGGCGCGCGCGAGCTGCTGGACGAGGGCACGTCGCAGTACGCGGCCGGTCACGTGCCGCGCGACCTGCTCGGCCGTGCGCTCAGCCCGTAGGCATACGACTCGGAGACGACGATGCGGGCGCAGTTCGCCGGCCGGCTCGGCACATCGCCGCGGTCCTACCGGCAGTCATTCGGCCGTCAGGCCGCTTCTTCCGAGCCCAGGTAGGCCTCGATCACGGCCGGGTCGCGCTGGACCTCCTCCGGCGTCCCGGCAGCGATCTTGCGGCCGAAGTCGAGCACGTGAACCTGGTCGGACACGCCCATCACGAGGTTCATGTGGTGCTCGACGAGCAGGATGGTGAGGTCGAAGTCCTCGCGCATGCGGCGAAGAAACGCGGCGAGCTGCTCGACCTCCTCGTGCGACAGCCCGCCGGCCGGCTCGTCGAGCAGCAGGAGGCTCGGCCCTGATGCGAGCGCGCGGGCTGTCTCGACGCGCTTCAGAATCGCGTACGGGAGCGACCCGGCGGGCCGTCCGGCGACGTCGCCGATGCCGACGTAGTCGATGATCTCGTCGACCGAGCGCTTGCCGGATCGGGTGTGCGTGCCGACGACCACGTTCTCGCGCACGGTCATCGTCTTGAACAGCTCGAGGTTCTGGAAGGTCCGCGCGATGCCACGTGCGACGACGCGGTGCGGCGGCGTCGAGAGCAGCGTCTCGCCCTCGAAGTTCAGCTCGCCGCTGTCGGGACGGTAGAGGCGGGTGATCACGTTGAACGCCGTGGTCTTGCCGGCACCGTTCGGCCCGATCAGCCCGACGATCTCGCCCTCGCCCACCTCGAAGGAGACCTCGTCGAGCGCGACGATGCCGCCGAAGCGGCGACTGACGTCCTTCACCTCGAGCAGCGCCACGGGCGTACCTTACGGCGCATGGAGACGCACGAGGTGGTGATCGTGGGCGGCGGCGCGATGGGGGCGAGCGTCGCGTGGCACCTGCGCGAGCTGGGCGTGGAAGACGTCGTGCTGCTCGAGCGCGACTCGCTCGCGGCCGGTTCGACCTCGCGTTCGGCCGGCGGGATCCGCGCGCAGTTCTCCGACGAGCTGAACATCCGGATCGCTCTCCGCTCGATGGCCGAGTTCGAGCGGATGGAGGGGATCGACTTCCGCCGCTACGGCTACCTGTTCCTGCTCGATCGGGACGAGGACGTCGCCTCGTTCCGCGAGGCGCTCGCGCTCCAGCACCGGCTGGGCGTTCCCTCGCGGGAGCTGTCGGTGGAGGAGGCGCTCACGATCGTCCCCCAGCTCGAGCCGGACGGCCTGCTGGCGGCGACCTTCTGCGAGCTCGACGGGTACGCGTCCCCGGAGTCGGTCGTCCAGTGGTACGCGCGTGGGATCGACGTCCGGCAGGGCTGTGAGGTGACCGGCGTGCGCGTGGAAGCCGGGCGGGTGGCGGCCGTCGACACCTCGAAGGGGCCGATCGGCTGCGGCACGCTCGTCTGCTGCGCGGGCGCCTGGTCGCACGAGGTCGCGGCGCTGGCCGGCGTCGACCTGCCGGTCGAGGGCGAGAAGCGCTGGATCTGGTTCTCGCCCGGGGACGGCGGCCTGCCCGAGCGGCTGCCGCTGACGATCGACTTCTCCACGTCGTTCTACTTCCACCGCGAGGGGCCGGGCCTCGTCTTCGGCGGGAGGGAGCAGACGCTGGAGGAGGTGGCGGAGGCAGGGTTGCGCCGGCTGCCGCTGCTGGCGGATCTGCCGGTGCAGACGTCGTGGTGGGGCTATTACGAGATGAGCCCCGACCACAACGCCCTGGTCGGGCGGGCGGCCGAGCCCGAAGGCTTCTTCTACGCGACCGGATTCTCCGGCCACGGCTTCCAGCAGGCGCCCGCGGTCGGGGAGCACGTGGCGGAGCTGATCGTGGGGCACGAGCCGACGCTCGACCTGTCGGCGTTCGACGTCGCCCGCTTCGAGCGCGGGAGCGCCAGGCCCGAGGCGTTCGTCGTTGACTGCTAGGTCACTGCGGCGCCCGGCACGGCGAAGCGCTCGCACACGTAGAGCGTCGGCTTGCCGTCCACGCGGGTCTTGCCGGCGAGCAGCGGGACGTCCTCGCCCGGGCCGAAGGCGACCACGGCGTTCGGGTCGAACGGCGCGAGCGCGCGCGCGGGCGACCTCGTCCTCCGGCGCGCCGATGATCGCCAGCTCGCGCGGCGGCGAGAGGTACAGGTCGAGCGCGCAGAGCGCCCAGCCGAACGCGGTCGGGATCCGGCCGAGGTTCGTGTGGAGCAGTCGCAGGACCCGCGCCGCCTGGTGCTCGAGCTCGTCGTCGCCGTAGATCCGCGCGAGCCGCAGCAGCACGAACGCCAGCATCGAGTTCCCCGAAGGGACCGGGTTGTCGTCGAGGTCCTTCGTCCGGGCGACGAGGCTGCTCGGCGTCGTGGGCGGTCATGAAGAAGCCGCCGCGCTCCTCGTCGGCGAAGAGGTCGACCGCCAGCCGGGCCAGCCGGTTCGACTCCTCCAGCCAGCGGAGCTCGCCGGTGGCGACGTGGAGCTCGTAGAGCCCGTGGGCGACGTCGGCGTAGTCCTCGAGGTAGCCGGGGATGCTCGCCCGCCCGTTCCGCCACGTCCGGAAGAGCCGACCGTCCGGCGACGAAAGCTCGCCGAGCAGGAAGTTTCCGAGCCGTTCGGCAGCTTGTAACACAGTGTTACTTGGGAGTCGCCGGCCGGCTTCGGCCAGGGCGGCGAGGGCCAGGCCGTTCCAGGCGGCGATCGCCTTGTCGTCGCGGGCCGGCTGCGGGCGGCGCGAGCGCTCGTCGAGCAGGCGCGCCTTCAGCTCCGGGATCGAGCTCGCCGCGGATGATCGAGCGGCCGTGCTCGAACGGGCGGAGCAGCTCGGCCGGGACGCCCTCGGCCTCCGTCCAGGTGTACGTCAGCCCCTCGACGCCGTCGGTGTCGGCGTCCTGCGACGAGGCGAAGCCGCCCTCGGGCAGCGCGAGGTCGCGCAGCAGGTAGTCGCACGTCTCCTCGACCACGCGCCGGTAGCGCTCCTCGCCGGTGACGACCCACGCGTGCAGGTACGCCGGGACGAGCAGCGCGTTGTCGTAGAGCATCTTCTCGAAGTGCGGGACGAGCCAGTCGGCGTCCACCGAGTAGCGGTGGAAGCCGCCGCCGACGAGGTCGTACATCCCGCCGGCCGCCATCGCGTCGAGCGTGGTCGTGACCATGTCCGGCTCGCCGCGGCGGAGCAGGAACTCCAGCGCCGAGGCCGGCGGGAACTTCGGCGCGCCGCCGAAGCCGCCGCGCTCGGCGTCGAACGCGCGGCGGAGGCCGCGGGCAGCCTCCGAGAGCACCGAATCGGTCAGCGGCTCGGCCGACGGCGCGACCTCGCTCGAGGAGCGGATCGGCCTCGACCAGCTGCGCGGCCGAGCGGGTCGACGTCGGCGCGCCGCTCGCGGTAGGCCGACGCGACCGCGTCGAGCACCTGCCGGAAGCTCGGCAGTCCGTGGCGCGGCGCCGGCGGGAAGTACGTGCCGCCGAAGAACGGCTCGCCCTCGGGCGTCAGGAAGACCGTCATCGGCCAGCCGCCGTGCCCGGTGAGCGCGACGACCGCGTCCATGTAGACCGCGTCCAGGTCGGGACGCTCCTCGCGGTCGACCTTCACGTTCACGAACTGCTCGTTCATCTGCGCCGCCGTCTCGGCGTCCTCGAACGACTCGTGCTCCATCACGTGGCACCAGTGGCACGCGGCGTAGCCGATCGAGAGCAGGATCGGCCGGTCTTCGTCGCGCGCCCGCGCGAGCGCCTCCTCGCCCCACGGGTACCAGTCGACCGGGTTGTCGGCGTGCTGGAGGAGGTACGGACTGGTCTCCCCGGCGAGGCGGTTCATCCCGCCACGATAATCACGCGATGTCTCGCCGTACCCGGCCGGAACGGTCACGTTCCTGTTCACCGACATCGAGGGGTCGACGAAGCTCCTGCAGGAGCTCGGCGCCGACTACGGCGACGGTCGTCGCCGACCACCGGCGGATCCTGCGCGAGGCGTTCGGCGTCGGCCGGCGGGCGCGAGGTCGACACCCAGGGCGACGCGTTCTTCTACTCGTTCGCGCGGGCGCGCGACGCGGTCGCGGCGGCGGTCGCCGGCCAGCGTGCGCTCGCCGCCCACGAGTGGCCGGGCGGCGTCGAGGTGCGGGTGCGGATGGGGCTGCACACCGGCGAGCCGGCGGTCGGCGACGAGGGCTACATCGGGCTCGACGTCGTCCGGGCGGCGCGGATCTGCTCGGCGGGCCACGGCGGGCAGGTGCTGCTCTCGGAGACGACCCGCGCGCTCGTCGGCGGCGACCTGCCCGACGGGGTGTCGGTCCGCGACCTCGGCGAGCAGAAGCTGAAGGACGTCCGCGCCGAGCACATCTACCAGCTCGAATTCGGACGGCTCGCCGACCGTACTTCCCGATGCTGCGCACGGAGGGGTCGAGTGCCGACTTCGGCGAACGGATCAACAAGCACGTCGAGAGCATGGTCGAGGCGCAGCTGAACTCGGTGTTCGCCGGCGGCAAGCCGCCGACCGCGAAGCTCGCCGGGCCTGACCGCGTTCGGGCTCGATCACGCTGTTCGTCTTCCTCGGCGTGCTCGTCGGGCTCGCGTTCCTGATCAAGGTGGTGTTCTTCTAGATGGCGTTCGCCCCGCTCGCGGGCGTGCGCGTGGTGGACGTCACCACCTCGTACGCCGGGCCGACCTGCACGCAGCTGCTCGGCGCGCTCGGCGCCGACGTGGTCAAGGTCGAGCCGCCGTCCGGGGACGAGGCGCGCGCCTGGGGGCCGCCGTTCGCCGGCGGGCTGGGCACGCTGTTCGTCGCGGCGAACTCCGGCAAGCGCTCGGTCGGCGCTCGACCTCCGCCGCGGGCACGGAGGTGCTGCTGCGGCTCGTCGACCGCGCCGACGTCTTCGTCCAGAGCCTGCGGCCCGGGCTCGCGGACGAGCTCGGCCTCGGCGCCGACGCCCTTCGCGCCCGGAAGCCGGAGCTCGTCCACTGCACGATCTCGTCGTACGGGCGCACCGGGCCGAAGCGCGAGCTCCCCGGCTACGACCCGCTGCTCCAGGCGGCCGGCGGGCTGATCGCGTGACCGGCGAGCCGGGGGCGAGCGGCGTCCGGGTCGGCGTCTCGCTGATCGACCACACGACCGGGATGTACGCGGCGTTCGCGATCCTCGCCGCGCTGCACGCAGGGCGGCGGCGCGACGCTCGACGTCTCGCTCTGGGAGACGGCGCTGTCGTTCGTCTCCTACCACCTGATCGGCAACGATCGAGACCGGTGCCGTGCCGACGCGCGCAGGGAACGGCGTTCCACGCGATCGCGCCGTACCAGGTGTTCCCCGCCGCGGACGGCGGCCTGATGATCACCGCCGCCAACGACGGGCTCTTCCGGCGGCTGGCCGAGGCGATCGGGCTGCCGGAGCTCGCCGACGATCCCCGGTTCGCGACGAACCCGGACCGCGTGCGCGAACCGCGAGGCGCTCGCCGAGGCGCTCTCGGCGCGGCTGCGGGAGCGACACCCGCGCGGCCTGGCTCGAGGAGCTCGCCGCCGCCGGCGTCCCCGCAGCGCCGGTGCAGGACATCGGCGAGGTCGCCGCCGACCCGCAGCTCGAGGCGATCGGGATCCTCCAGCGGCTCGGCGACGTGACGACGCTCGGCCCGGCGTTCTCGGTCGACGGCGAGCGGCCGGAGTACGCCTCGCCGCCGCCCCCGCTCGGCGCGCACACCGCGGACGTGCTGGCCGAGGCCGGCTACTCGACGAGGAGATCGCCAGCATCGCCGAAGCTGGACATCATGCCGCACTGGCGTCGGCGACGGTTGCAGCCTTCGCCTGAGGCGCGGCGATCACTTGAGATCCGCGGTGGGACGATCTTCCCGGCGATCAGCTGCGCCTGGATCCGCTTGACGGCGGCGACCTCGGACTGCGGGCACCTTCGGGCTGATCTTGCCGAGGCCGACGCCGCCCTCGCGCCAGCCCGTAGACCGCGTCGCCGCCGTGGAACGTGCCCTTCTGCGCCGACCGTGACCGCGAGGAACACGGCGCGGTCGACCTTCTTCGTCGCGCTGGTCAGGATGTGCGGGCCGAGGAACGACTGGTCGGCGTCGACGCCGATCCCCCAGACGTTCCGCTCGCGCGCAGCATCGAGCGCGCCGAGGCCGCAGCCGCCGGCGACGGCGAAGACGGCGAGCGACCCGGCGGCGATCTGGTTCAGGGCGATCGCCTTGCACTTCGCCTGGTCGTTGAAGTCCTGCGAGTACGCGTTCAGCACCGTGACCTTCGGGTACGCCTTCTTCGCGCCCGCCTGGTAGCCGGCGATGAAGCGGTCGACCGGCGGCTGCTTCTCGCCCGCGACCGAGCTGACGACGTCCTGCCCGGGCAGGCGCTTCGCCTCGAGCCCGGCGAGGTAGCCGGCCAGATAGCCCACCTGCTCCTCGCGGAAGAGCAGCCCGAGCACGTTCTTCGGCTTGCCGGCCAGATCGCCGTTGGCGACGTCGACGATCGCGAAGCTGCGTGTTCGGGAAGCGCTTGGCGACTGCGCCCATCGCGCCGATCTCGGTGTAGCCGACCCCGACCACGAGGTCGTAGCCCTGACGCGCGAACGCGGCGAGGTTCGGGATGTAGTCGGCAGGGCGAGCGCGACTCGGCGACGCGGAACGTGATCGCCGAGCTCGCTTCTGCGCCTGCTGGAGCCCGACGTAGGCGAGGTGGTTGAAGCCGTGGTCGTTGAGGCCGCCGACATCGGTGACCATGCCGACCTTCAGCGTCTTCGCGGGGGCCGCCTCCCCAGCCCCGGCCGACGCCGCGGCCAGCAGCGCCACGCGCCACCACCAGAACCACGACCTTCTTCATCGGGCTCCTCCGGTAGTTTACGACTATGAAGCGAAAACCTCGCGCCGCAGCATACCACGCACGCCCAGCAGACCGTGGCGGTTGTGCTCCAGGTCCGGAGGGGCACGCTGCAGGCGCTGCTCTGGCGCCGGGCTCTGCCCCCGTCCGCGGCCGCTGGGCGCTTCCCGGCGGCGCGCTCGAGCACGAGACGCTCGAGCGCTCGATCCGGCGGCACCTCGCGGCGAAGGTCGACGTCCGCGAGCTCTCCCACCTCGAGCAGCTGGAGACCCGCGCCGAGCCGCGAACCGGGCTGCGTGACGACGGCGTACCTCGGGCTCGTCCGCGCCGGCATCGATCCCGCCGTCCCGGCGGACACGGGCTGGCACCCGGTCGACGAGCTGCCGGCGACGGCGTTCGACCACGGCGCGTTCGTCGCTCGCCGGCCGCGACCGCCTGCGCGCGAAGCTCTCCTACACGAACCTCGGCTTCGCGCTCGCGCCGGAGACCTTCACCGTCTCCGAGCTGCGCGACCTCTACGCGGCGGCGCTCGGCCACGACGTCTCCGCGACGAACCTCCAGCGCGTCTCCTGCGCCGCGGGGTGCTCGAGCCGACGGGCGAGCGCCGGCCTCCGGGCCGCACCGGCGGGCGGCCGGCCGAGGTCTACCGCTTCAGGAGCGACGCTCGAGATGACCGACCCGTTCGCCGTGCTGCGCCCGCCCGGCGCTAGACCCGTCCGCTGCGGCGCAGGAGGAGGATCGACGGCGCCTCGACCTCGACCTGCGCTCCGCGCCGGGCACGCGGCTCTCCGGCGTCGGGCTCGGCGGTCGAGAGCTCGAGCTTCCACCGTGGCCGAAGCGCCGCGGCGGCAGCAGAAACGTCACCGGCTCGTGGTGCGCGTTGAAGAGCAGCACGAACGAGTCGTCGGTGACGTGCTCGCCCGTCGGCGTCCGCGCCGGGATCTCCTCGCCGTTCAGGAAGAGGCCGACCGTGCGCAGCCCGCCGTCGGCCCAGTCGCGCGCGTCATCTTGCGGCCGTCGGTCCGGAACCACCAGCTGTCCGGAAGCCCCGAGCCGAGCGGCGACTCGCCGGTGAGGAACTGCGTGCGGCGGAAGACCGGGTGCGCGCGCCGGAGGCGGATCAGCCGGCGCGTGAACTCGAGCAGCCCGCTGCGGCGGTCGTCGAGCTCCCAGTCGAACCAGCGAGATCTCGTTGTCCTGGCAGTAGGCGTTGTTGTTGCCGCGCTGCGTGCGGCCGAGCTCGTCGCCGCCGAGCAGCATCGGCACGCCCTGCGAGAGGAAGAGCGTGGCCAGGAAGTTGCGCATCTGCCGCTCGCGCAGCGCGTTCACCGCGGGATCGTCGGTCGGGCCCTCGACGCCGCAGTTCCAGCTGCGGTTGTCGTCGGTGCCGTCGCGGTTGTCCTCCCCGTTCGCCTCGTTGTGCTTGTCGTTGTAGGAGACGAGGTCGTCGAGCGTGAAGCCGTCGTGCGCGGTGACGAAGTTGATCGACGCGAACGGCCGGCGCCCGTCCGACTGGTAGAGGTCGCTCGAGCCGGTGAAGCGCTGCGCGAACTCGGCGACGGTGCGCCTGGCCGCGCCAGAAGTCGCGCACGAGTCGCGGTAGATGCCGTTCCACTCGGTCCAGAGGATCGGGAAGTTGCCGACCTGGTAGCCGCCCGGCCCGACGTCCCACGGCTCGGCGATCAGCTTCACCTGCGAGAGCACCGGGTCCTGGTGGATCGTGTCGAAGAACGCCGAGAGCCGGTCGACGTCGTAGAACTCGCGCGCGAGCGCCGAGGCGAGGTCGAAGCGGAAGCCGTCGACGTGGCAGTCGATCACGAAGTAGCGCAGCGAGTCCATGATCAGGCGGAGCACGCTCGGGTGCACCGGGTTGAGCGTG
Source organism: uncultured Actinomycetes bacterium (assembly GCA_963808815.1). GTDB lineage: Bacteria > Actinomycetota > Thermoleophilia > Gaiellales > Gaiellaceae > DATBLE01. Next base: position 184,420 of record CAWEGI010000014.1, read on the forward strand.
TTGCCCGTGCCGGTGAAGTCCATGTAGTAGCGCGGGTCGTCGGGCATCAGCCGGTAGTAGGACGGCGTTGTCGACGCCCTTGAAGCCGAGCATCGGGCCGAGGTGGTTGCCCTCGGCGGTGTGGTTGTAGACGACGTCGAGGATCACCTCGATCCCCGCGCGGTGCAGCGCCTTCACCATCCCCTTGAACTCGCGCACCTGCTCGCCGCGCCGGCCGGTCGCCGCGTAGAGCGCGTGCGGCGCGAGGTAGCCGATCGAGCTGTAGCCCCAGTAGTTCGTCAGGCCGCGCTCGACGAGGAGCGTGCTCGTCGGCGATGTGGTGGATCGGCAGCAGCTCGACCGCGGTCACGCCGAGCGAGCGGAGGTGCGCGATCGCCGCCTCGGAGGCGAGGCCGGCGTAGGTGCCGCGCAGGTCGTCGCGGACGCGCCGGGTGGCGCTTCGTGAAGCCCTTGACGTGCGCCTCGTAGATGACGGTCTCGTGCCACGGGCGTCCCGAGCAGCTGGTCGCCCTCCCAGTCGAAGGCCGGGTCGACGACGACGCACTTCGGGATCGCCGCCGCGTCGTCCTCGTCGTCGACGTCGAGGTCGGCGTCGTCGCCGCCGGGGACGTACGGGCAGCGTGCTCGCGGCCTCCCAGTCGACGGCGCCCTCGATCGCCTTCGCGTACGGGTCGATCAGGAGCTTCGCCGGGTTGAAGCGGTGGCCCTCGCTCCGGCGCCCAGCGGCCGTGGACGCGGTAGCCGTAGCGCTGGCCGGGGCCGACGCCCGGGCAGGTAGCCGTGCCAGTTGAAGGCGGTGCGCTCGGTCGAGCGGGATGCGCGTCTCGTCGTCGTCGTCGTCGAAGAGGCAGAGCTCGACGCGCTCGGCGTTCTCGGAGAAGAGCGAGAAGTTCGTGCCCTCGCCGTCCCAGGTCGCGCCGAGCGGGAACGGCTGTCCCGGCCAGACGTTCACGCCGCGCAGCTCCACCGTCTGCGCGTCGAAGTCGGCGACGAGCGTCGCGTCACCGCGCCGCAGCGTCAGCTCTCGGCCGTCGACGTCGACTCGCACCTCGCGCGGCAGCCTACGCCGCAGCGCGAGCAGCCTGCGGTAGTGGTCGCGCATGCCCGGCGTCTCGCGGCGCGAGAGCTTCGAGCGCCGGAACGTCTCCTCGGTCCTGCGGATCGGGCACGTCCTCGCCGGCGAAGGCCGAGTACGCGGCGAACTCGCGCTTGCGGCCCTCGCGCGTCGCCTCGGCGATCGCCGGGTCGATGTGGTCGGTGAAGAACTGGAACGGGCTCGGCTCGCCGTACTCCTCGCCCATGAAGAGGAGCGGCGTCTGCGCCGAGAAGAGGACGACCGCCGAGGCGACGCGCAGCGCTCGGGCGGGAGGCGGTCGCCGAGGGCGCGGTTGCCGACCTGGTCGTGGTTCTGCGCGCAGACGACGTGGCTGCTCGGGCGGCCGGCGCTCGAGCTCGCGCGCGACGTCCGCGACCGAGCCGTACGGCCGTAGTAGCCCTCGCGCTCGCCGGTCAGCAGCGCGTGCAGCGCGTGGTGGAGTCGTCCGCCCACTGCGCGTCGTGGCCCCACTCCTCGATCGGCCGGTCGTCGTCGACGCTCGTCTCGGAGATGACGAGCGCGCGCGGCGCGCGCGTGCACGCGCTCGGCGAGCTCGGCGAGCACGTGGCGCGGCGAGTCGTCGCGGATCGCGTGGATCGCGTCCAGCCGCAGCCCGTCGATCCCGTAGTCGCTCGACCCACTGCAGCGCGTTCTGGATCGCCCACTCGCGCACGCCCGCCTGCGAGAAGTCGACGCCGTCGCCCCAGAAGGTCTCGATGCGGTCGGTGAGGTAGGGGCCGAAGGCGGTCACGCCTCGGAGCCGGGCCCGATGTGGTTGTAGACGACGTCGAGGATCACGCCGAGGCCCTCGCGGTGCGCGGCGTCGACGAGCCGGCGCGAGGCCCTCGGGGCCGCCGTAGGCGGGATGCGGCGCGAAGAGGTAGACGCCGTCGTAGCCCCAGCCGCGCTCCCCGGGGAAGGTGGCGACCGGCATCAGCTCGATCGCCGTCACGCCGAGCTCGCGCAGCCCGGCGAGGTGCGGGATCGACGCCGTCGAAGGTCCCCTCCTCGCGAGAAGGCGCCGACGTGGAGCTCGTAGATGACGAGCTCGTCGAGCGACGAGCCCGCGCCGGGCGGTGGGCGGGAGCTCGACGACGCGCGACGGCCCGCGGATCCCCTCGGGCTGGAAGCGCGAGCACGGGTCGGGCAGCGCCGCGGCCGCCGTCGAGGACGAACACGTAGTCGTCGCCCGGCGGCCGCGCGCGAGCGTCCCCGCGAAGCCGTCGCCGTCGCGCGACGAGCGTCGTGCGTCTCGCCGCCGATCCGCACGGCGACACTCGCGACGCGCCGGCGCCCAGACACGGAACGTCGACGCCCGCCGGGCCGGGGAGCGCGCCGAGGCGCCGTTCACGCGCCGCCGAGGGCGAGTGCCGCTCTCGCGCCGGCGCCGTGCCTGACGCGCCGCGCGACGGCAGCCGCACCGGCGATCGCGGCCGCAACGACCGAGACGCCCGCGAAGAAGTACCACGCCGCATCCTCGCTGGTGTCCGGCTCTGCGAGCACTGCAGGCCGATGAACGGCCCGAGCGCGAACCCGAGACGCCCGGTCGAGTTGAACGCGCCCATGTAGGCGCCGCGGAGGTCCTCCGGCGCGAGCTCCGCGGCGATCGCCTGCGAGGTCGGAACCCAGAGCATCTCGCCGACCACGAAGATGACCATCACGACCAGCGAACATCGCAGATCGAGGCGTTGAGCAGAAGGAGCAGGAACGAGCCGCCCATCATCAGCATCGCGGTGACGAACTTCGGCCCCGGCTGGTAGCCGGGACGCCCAGCGGGTGACCCGGAGCTGGAAGAGCGTGACCAGCACGGGGTTGACGACGACGATGAAGCCCCAGGTCGAGGGCGAAAGTCCGTGCACCTTCACGGCGGAGACCGGCAACACCGTCTCGTATCGCGATGTAGACGAAGTAGGCAAGCGCGCCCGAGAGCAGGAAGACGAGGAAGGCGTGGTCGCGCGCGGATCACGGGGAACGACCCGCGCGTCGGGCGGCTCGGTCCGGCGCGTAGGCGCCGCGGCGCGGCAGGTACCGGTACGCGAGCGCGATTGCGCCGGCGCGCCATCACGCGTCACGCCGCACGAACAGGACGGGCCAGTGCCCGCCGATCAGGAGCAGGCCCCCGATCGCCGGGCCAAGCACGACGCCGAGGTTCGCCGCGACCCGCGATGGACGCGTACCCCGCCTCGTGCCGCTCGGGCGGCACGAGGTCGGCGACCATCGCCTGGTCGGCCCCGATGCCGATCGAGCCGCCGATGCCGGCGAGCCGCGATCAGCGCGAGACCGAGCAGACGTTGTCGGCCGACGAAGATGTACGAGAAGAAAACCGCGGTCGAGCAGGGTCGAGCCGAGGAGGATCAGCGGCCGGCGGCCGACGTAGTCGGACAGCGTGCCCGCCGAGGTACCCGGCGGCGAAGCTGGCGACGGCGCGCGACGAGGAACGCGATGCCGAGCTGCCTCGTGGTCGCACCGAGCTCGTCGACCGCCCAGATGCCGACGAACGACGAAGCCGGCCGAGAAGCGCAGTCGAGCCGACGAACGTGACCGCGATCACCGGTCTGAGCGCGCGATCGACGTCGTCGCCCCAGACGAGGCGGAAAAGCCGGGCGAAGAGCCTCACCGCGCCACGCCGGCCAGAACCGTCCGCCGTGGCCGCGACACTCGCGGGCGTGAGTCCGCGCGGCGCTCGGGCGCATCTGCCGCCTGGGAGGAGCGCCATCGACGTCTCGTCGCCCGGCTCACGATCGCGCTCATCGGTCGAAGCTCCTGGTCGACCTCGACCGGCGCCGATCCTCGTCGGGATCGACTCGAGCGCCACGCACACGGCACCGAGATCCACGGCTTCGGCGACGCGGTCTTCTTCTCGACCGTGCAGCTGCTGACGGTGTACTCGAAGCTGAAGAACGCGCTGACGGCCGGCGGCCGGATCGTCGACATCGCCCTCGAGGTCTGGGCGATCGTAGTCGTCGCCGGCGATCGGTGGCTCGTTCGCCGCGTTCTTCACGCTCAGGCGACCTCCGGGCACGAGCCAGACGACGCCGAGCGGCGGCAGCGTCACCTCGGCCGAGAACGGCTGGTCGTGCCACGGGCTGCGCCTCGGCCTCGACGCCGCCGAGGTTGCCGACGTCCGAGCCGCCGTAGTGCGCCGAGTCGGTGTTGAGCGACCTCGCGCCAGCGGCCCGCCGCGCGGCAGCCCGACCCGGTAGCCCGTCGCGCGGCACCGGCGAGAAGTTGCAGACGCAGACGACCGGCCGCGCTCGCCGTCGCGCCGAGAGCGCGCGAAGGCGAGGACGTTGTCGTCGGCGTCGTTCGGCCTCGAGCCAGCGGAAGCCGGCCGGCTCGAAGTCGACCTCCCACAGCGCCGGCTCGTCGCGGTAGACGCGGTTCAGGTCGCGGACGAGCGACTGCGACGCCGGCGTGCTCGGGCTGCTCGAGCAGGTGCCAGTCGAGCGAGCCGCTCGTGCGTTCCACTCGCGCTCCTGCGCCGAGCTCGCCGCCCATGAACAGCAGCTTCTTGCCGGGGTGCGCCCACATGTAGCGCGTACAGCGCGCGCAGGTTCGCGAGCTGCTGCCAGCGGTCGCCCGGCATCTTCTCGAGCAGCGAGCCCTTGCCGTGCACGACCTCGTCGTGCGAGAGCGGCAGGATGAAGTTCTCGGTGAACGCGTAGATCAGGCTGAACGTCAGCTCGTGGTGGTGGTAGCGGCGGTGGACCGGGTCGTGCTGCGAAGTAGTCGAGCGTGTCGTGCATCCAGCCCATGTTCCACTTGAAGCCGAAGCCGAGCCCGCCGAGGTAGGTCGGCCGCGAGACGCCCGGCCACGCGGTCGACTCCTCGGCCGCCGATGATGCACGCCCGGGCTCGCGCGCGTGCACGACCTCGTTCAGCTCCTTGCAGGAACGCGATCGCGTCGAGGTCCTCGCGGCCGCCGTAGCTCGTTCGGCACCCACTCGCCCGCCTTGCGCGAGTAGTCGAGGTAGAGCATCGAGGCGACCGCGTCGACGCGCAGGCCGTCGGCGTGGTACTCGCGCAGCCAGAAGAGCGCGCTCGCGAGCAGGAAGTTGCGCACCTCGTTGCGGCCGAAGTTGAAGACGAGCGTGCCCCAGTCGGGGTGCGCGCCGCGGCGCGGGTCGGCGTGCTCGTAGAGCGCGGTGCCGTCGAAGCGGGCGAGCGCCCAGTCGTCGCGCGGGAAGTGCGCCGGGCACCCAGTCGAGGATCACGCCGATGCCCGCGCTCGTGCAGCGCGGTCGACGAAGCGCGCGGAAGTCGTCGGGCGAGCCGAAGCGCGACGTCGGCGCGAAGTAGCCGGTCACCTGGTAGCCCCACGAGCCGCGCGAACGGGTGCTCCATCACCGGCAGCAGCTCGACGTGCGTGAAGCCCATGTCGGTGACGTAGTCGGCGAGCTCGTCGGCGAGCTCGAGGTAGGTGAGCGGCCGGTTGCCCTCGAGCGGGTTCCGCCGCCACGAGCCGAGGTGCACCTCGTAGATCGACATCGGCCGCGTCGAGCGGCGTCGGCGCTCGCGCGCGCGCTCGAGCCACGCCGTCGTCCTGCCACTCGTAGCGCGACGCGGTCGACGATCGACGCGGTCTGCGGCGGCACCTCGGTCGCGGAGCGCGAACGGGTCGGCCTTCAGCCGCAGCCGCGCCGTCGGCGCCGCGGATCTCGAACTTGTAGCGCGCGCCCGGCGCGACGCCCGGGCACGAAGAGCTCCCAGATGCCGGACGCGCCGAGCGAGCGCATCGGGTGCAGGCGGCCGTCCCAGCCGTTGAAGTCGCCGACGACGCTGACCGACGCGCGCGTTCGGCGCCCAGACCGCGAACGCGGTGCCGGCGACGCCGTCGAGCTCGCGCGACGTGCGCGCCGAGCCGCTCGTAGAGCTCGCTCGTGGCGGCCCTCGCCGGCGAGGTGCAGGTCGAGCTCGCCGAGCGTCGGCAGGAACGAGTACGGGTCGCGGAGCGTGACGTCGTCGCCGCCGGGTAGGCGACCTCGAGCTCGTAGCGAGCGGCAGCTCGCGTCCGTCGACCACGCCCTCGAAGACGCCGGTCGCCGTCGCCGCGGCTCGAGCTCGACGCCCGTCGGCAGCACGCGGACCGACTCGGCGTCCGGGCCGGAACGCGCGGACGACGACGCCGCCGTCGCGCGGGTGCGCGCCGAGGTACGCGTGCGGGTCGGCGAGCTCGACGGCGACGAGCCGTCGAGTCGCGTCACGCGTCGACCGGCTCGCTCGCTCGAGCAGGCGCAGGATCCCGGCGACCGGGATCGGCGACCCAGTCGGGCCGGTTGTCGAGCTCGTAGCGCAGCTCGTAGACCGCCTTCTCGAGCTCGAAGACGCGAGCAGCAGCTGCTCGATCGCCTCGCGGCCCGGCGGGCACGAGCGTCGGGTCGACGCTGCTCGAGGTAGCCGTCGAGGAACTCCTCGCGCGCGCGCTCCTCCCAGCCCTCGGGCGCGTCGCGCGCCGCGCAGCGAGCTCGGCCGCGCGAGGCGGCGTAGGCGAACGAGCGCAGCATCCCGGCGACGTCGCGCAGCGGCGAGCGCTTCGCGGCGCCGCTCGGGCAGCGAGCGCGCCGGCTCGCCCTCGAAGTCGAGGACGACCCAGTCGTCCGTCGGCCCAGAGCACCTGGCCGAGGTGGTAGTCGCCGTGGTGGCGGATCACCGGCCGACCGGCGCCGCCGAGCGCGCGCAGCCGCGAGCCGCTCGCGCACCTCCTCGCCGCGGCCGCGCGATCGGCTCGAGCGCCTCGACGTCGTCGGGCAGGTCGAGGAAGACCCGCTCGATCTCCTCGTCGACCGTCGCGGTCGAGGAGCGCCGAGCGACTCCGGGCTCGGCTCCTCGGGCGCGAAGGCCGGGTCGGTCGGCGTCGGACGCGAGCACGGTGTGCAGCGCGCCGGTCACCTCGCCGAGCCGGCGCAGCCGCGCCGAGGAACGCGTCCGGGTCGCGACGCGAGCTCGTCGAGCGCGAGCTCCCAGCCGTCGCGCGCGTCGGGCACGAACTCCTGGAGGATCGCCGAGCGTCGCGTCGAGCGGCCGGCCGCGTACGCGTACCAGCCGCGCGAGCGGCGGCGATGTGCGCGAAGCCGTGCTCGGTGAGGAAGCGCAGCAGCTCGAGCTCGGGGTTGAGCCCGGCCTCGAGCCGGCGGTAGACCTTGAGGATCAGCTCGTCGTCGAAGACGACCGACGTGTTCGACTGCTCGACGCCGAGCAGCGCGCGCGCGTCGCCGAGCTCGCGCGCCGAGCCGGCGGAGCCGTCGACGGCGCCGGAACTCGAGCGTCCCGTCGCCGCGCGTCGCATGCGACGCGCCCGCGCGGATCAGCGTGGACGAGCTCGCGCGCAGCGCACGGCGCCGGCGCCTCGAGCGAGCGTCCGTCGAGCTCGCCGTCGCCGGCCCGACGGCAGCTGGTAGAGCTCGTGCGTCCCCGCGCTGGAAGCGCACCTCGACGAGCGCGATCGAGCACGGCGCGCTCGCGCGCAGCGCCGCGCAGTCGACGACGTGCGACGTGCGCGACCTCGCGCGCCTTCGACGCCGAACCAGCGCTGCGCGCGCGATGAACTCGATCGAGCGTCTCGCTCGTCGAGGTCGGCACGGCGCGTCGTCACGTCCGTCCGCTCCTGCAGCTGGAACCAGAAGAACCCGCGCGGCGCGAGCGTCAGCAGGTACGGCAGCTCGCCGATCGCGCGGGAAGCGCGTGCGGCCGAACATCTCCTCGGGCACCCAGCCCTCGAACTCGCGCGAGGTCGAGCTCGACCGCCTGCGCCGAGCGGGCGAGGTTGTGGACGCAGAGGACGACGTCGTCCTCGTAGCGGCGGACGTGGGCGAAGATCGCGCGGGTTCGCCGGCCGCAGCGGCTCGTAGCGTGCCGAGGCCGAAGACCGGGTGCTCCTTGCGCAGCGCGATGAAGCGGTGCAGCCAGCGCAGGAGCGACGTCGGCGTGCGCAGCTGCGCCTCGACGTTGACCGCCTGGTAGCCGTAGACCGGGTCCATCAGCGGCGGCAGGTAGAGCTGCGCGAAGTCGGCGCGCGAGAAGCCGCCGTTGCGGTCGCCCGTCCACTGCATCGGCGTGCGCACGCCGTCGCGGTCGCCGAGGTAGACGTTGTCGCCCATCCCGATCTCGTCGCCGTAGTAGAGGACCGGGCGCAGCCGGGCAGCGAGAAGAGGATCGCGTGCATCAGCTCGATCTCGTCGCGGCCGTTGTCGAGCAGCGGCGCGAGCCGGCGGCGGATGCCGAGGTTGAGCTTCATCCGCGGGTCCTTCGCGTACTCGGCGTACATGTAGTCGCGCTCCTCGTCGGTGACCATCTCGAGCGTCAGCTCGTCGTGGTTGCGCAGGAAGAGGCCCCACTGCGCAGTTGTCCGGGATCGCGCGGCGTCCGCTCGAGGATCTCGACGATCGGCGTCGCGTCCTCGCGGCGCAGCGCCATGAACATGCGCGGCATCACCGGGAAGTGGAACGCCATGTGGCACTCGTCGCCGTCGCCGAAGTACTCGACGACGTCCTCCGGCCACTGGTTCGCCTCGGCGAGCAGCACGCGGTCGGGGTAGCGCGCGTCGACCTCCGCGCGCACGCGCTTCAGGTACGTCGTGCGTCTCGGGCAGGTTCTCGCAGTTCGTGCCCGTCGCGCTCGTAGAGGTACGGCACGGCGTCGAGCCGGAAGCCGTCGATGCCCGAGGTCGAGCCAGAAGCGCAGCACGTCGAGCATCGCCTCCTGCACCTCGGGGTTGTCGTAGTTCAGGTCGGGCTGGTGCGAGAAGAAGCGGTGCCAGTAGTACTGCCCGGCGACCGGGTCCCACGTCCAGTTCGACGGCTCGGTGTCGACGAAGATGATCCGCGCGTCCTGGTAGCGGTCGTCGGTGTCCGACCAGACGTACCAGTCGCGCTTCGGGCGAGTCCGGGCTCGAGCGCGACTCCTGGAACCACGGGTGGTCGGTCGAGGTGTGGTTCATGACGAGGTCGGCGATCACGCGGATGCCGCGCTGGTGCGCGGCCTCGACGAACGCGCGGAAGTCCTCGACCGTGCCGTAGTCGGGGTGGATCGCGTAGAAGTCGGCGATGTCGTAGCCGCCGTCGCGCAGCGGCGACGGGTACATCGGCAGCAGCCAGATGCAGTCGATGCCGAGCCACTGCAGGTAGTCGAGCTTCTCGGTCAGGCCGCGGAAGTCGCCGGTGCCGTCGTCGTTGCCGTCGAAGAAGCCGCGGATGTGGATCTCGTAGAAGACCGCGCGCTTGAACCACAGCGGGTCGGACTCGAACCAGTGCGCCGGCTCGATCTCAGAGTCCGGCGCTGCGCGCCGGCGATCTTCGAGATCGAGCGCACCGGGTCGCGGATCGGAGCGTTCGGGCGGCGGGCAGAGCCCGCCGCCGGCGGTCGATGTCGGACGGGTCGCTCATCGCGTCTCGACCCGCAGGATGTGCGATCGGCCGGGCTCGAGGCGGACGTAGTTGCGGCCGATGCGCCAGTGGAACTGCTCGCCGGCGAGCAGCTCGACGCGCCGAACGCCGGCGGCAGGCCGAGCGCGGCCGGCACGACGGCGACGCCCTCCTGCGCCGAGCGCGGGTCGAGGTTGACGCACGACGATCACGACGTTGCCCGTCGCGCTCGGCGCACGTAGGCGATCAGCTGCGTCGTTCTCGGTCTCGAGGAAGTCGACGTTCTCGAGCCGCTGCAGCGCCGGGTTCGCGCGCCGGATCGCGTTCAGCCGCCTGACGAGCGGCAGCAGCGGGCCGTCGAGCGCGCGCTGCTTCGACCTCGTACTTCTCCGAGTCGAGGTACTCCTCGCTGCCCGTCGCGCACCGGCACGTTCTCGACGTGCTCGAAGCCGGAGTAGATGCCGTAGCTCGGCGACAGCGTCGCCGCGAGCACGAGCCGCGCCTCGAACGCCGGCCGGCCGCCGCTGCTGCAGGTACTCGTGGAGGATGTCCGGCGTGTTCGCGAAGAAGTTCGGCCGGAAGTACTGCGGCAGCTCGGAGCGCGTCAGCTCGGTCACGTACTCGGTCAGCTCCGCCTTCGTGTTCTTCCACGTGAAGTACGTGTACGACTGGCTGAAGCCGACCTTGGCGAGCGCGCGCATCATCGCCGGCCGCGTGAACGCCTCGGCGAGGAAGACGACGTCCGGGTCGTCGCGCGCGCACCTCGCGGATCAGCCACTCCCAGAACGCGAGCGGCTTCGTGTGCGGGTTGTCGACGCGGAAGACCCGCACGCCGCGCTCGACCCAGTGCAGGACGACGTCGCGCAGCGCCTCCCAGAGCCCCTGCCAGTCCTCGGCTGTCGAAGTTGACGTTGTAGATGTCCTGGTAGTGCTTGGGCGGGTTCTCGGCGTACTTGAGCGTGCCGTCCGGGCCGGCGGTGGAACCACTCGGGGTGCTCGCTTCAGCCACGGGTGGTCGGGCGAGCACTGGATCGCGAAGTCGAGCGCGATCTCGAGGCCGTGCTCCGCGCCGCGGCGACGAGCCGGTCGAAGTCCTCGAGCGTGCCGAGCTCGGGGTCGACGGCCGTGTGCCCGCCCTCCTCGCTGCCGATCGCCCACGGGCTGCCGGGGTCGTCCGGCGCCGGCGGCGAGCGCGTTGTTGCGGCCCTTGCGGTTCGTCGCGCCGATCGGGTGGATCGGCGGCAGGTAGACGACGTCGAAGCCGAGCTCCGCGAGCTCCGGCAGCACGCTGCTCGACGCCCGCGAAGCCGCCCCACGAGCGCGGGAAGAGCTCGTACCAGGCGCCGAAGCGGGCGCGCTCGCGGTCGACGTCGACCTCGAGCGTGCGCACGAGCCGCGTCGTCTCCGACCGGTCGGCCCGGTCGAGGCGAGCGCCGTCTCGACGTCGAGCATCTGCGCACGCCGAGCAGCAGCGCGCCCTCCGGCAGCTCGCTCGTCGAGGTCGTTCTGGCCCGCCTCGACCTTGCGCCGCAGCTCGTCGCGCCACGACGCGAAGCGGTCGACCCACGCCTCGACGGTGAACTCCCAGCGGCCCGGCGCGTCGACGCGGAACGAGCCCGTCCAGCGGTCGTTGCCGACCGGCTCGCAGCGGCGTCTCCTGCCACGTCGCCGGCCCGGCCGCGCGGTAGAGGACCGCGGCGCCGAGCGACTCGTGGCCGTCGCGGAAGATCGTCGCCCAGACCTCGACCTCGTCGCCGACCGAGCGCTTGACCGGGTAGCGGCCGCAGTCGATCTGCGGCCAGACGTCCTCGATCTGGATGCGGGGCGGTTTCGTTCTTGGGCGAGCGGCATCGCGTAGCGTCAGCTTTCGACCGAGTCGGCGAAACTCGAACCGTATTGCGAATCGCACCGATCCAGCGGCGTCCTGCTGCACCCCACGTCGCTGCCCGGGCGGCCGGCTCGGGCGCGAGGCGTACCGCTTCGTCGACTGGCTCGCCGAGGCCGGCCAGTCGTGGTGGGCGATGCTGCCGCTCGGCGCCGCCCGACTCGACCGGCTCGCCGTACGCGTCGCCGTCGGCCTTCGCCGCCCGCGCCGGCTTCCTCGAGCGGCCGCACGCGCGCGTCACGCCCGACGAGCTCGAGGCGTTCGTCGCCCGCCAGCGCTACTGGATCGGCGACTGGGCAGCCTTCGCGGGCACCGGCGCCGTCGCCGACCAGGTGCGCTTCGAGCGCGAGTGGAGCGCGCTGCGCGATACGCCGCCGACCGCGGCGTCCGGCTCTTCGGCGACGTCCCGATCTACGTCGCGCACGGGCGGCGCCGACTCGAGGCGCACCCGGAGCTCTTCCAGGACGGGCGTCGTCGCCGGCGCGCCGCCCGACGCGCTGAGCGCGATCGGCCAGCACTGGGGCAACCCGCTCTACGACTGGCGCGCGATGCGGGCGCCAGGGCTACCGCTGGTGGATCGAGCGGTTCCGGCGCACGTTCGAGCTCTCGACGTCGCCCGCATCGACCACTTCCGCGGCTTCGTCGCGTACTGGGCCGTCCCGGAGCACCACAAGACCGCGCAAGCACGGCCGGTGGCGGCCCGGGCCCGGGCGCCGAGCTCTTCCGCGCGGCCGAGCGCGAGCTCGGGCCGCTGCCGCTCGTCGCCGAGGACCTCGGCGTGATCACGCCGCCGGTGGAGCGGCTGCGCGACGAGCTCGGCATCCCGGGCATGGTGGTGATGCAGTTCGCCTTCGACGGGCCGCCGATCGAACCCGCACCGGCTCGAGAACCACCGCCGGCGGAGCGTCGTCTACGTCGCGCACGCACGACTACGACACCGCTGCTCGGCTGGTGGCGCACGCTGCCCGCCCGCGTCCGCGCGGGCGACCGGGCCTCCCGGGGATCGAGCCGAACTGGGAGCTGATCGAGCTCGCGCTGTCCTCCCGCGCCGAGCTGGCGATCGTCCAGGCGCAGGACATGCTCGGCCTCGGCAGCGAGGCGCGCATGAACTCGCCGGGCACGATCGACGGGCAACTGGCGTGGCGGCTGAGGCCCGGCCAGCTGACAAGCGCCACGCCGCCCGGCTGCGGGGGGCGACGGCCGCGGCCGCCGTCTCCCGGCTGACGGCGCCGGTCACCGACCACGGCCCGGACGCTCACCGCACGGTGGCGAGGACCCGCTCTACCCTGGCCGAAGAGACGAGCGATGAGCGGACGCTCCTCGGCGAGCTCACGCCGATCGCTCGGGATCTCCGAGCCGCACACGTTCCCGCTGCGAGATCGACCCCGGCCGCTGACGGCACGGTCTGCCGGCGTCACGCCCGACTTCTACCTCCCCGAGGTCGACGACCTGCCTCGAGCCGCACCGCGCTGACCGCAGTCGAACGTCGACGAAGAAGAACCAGAAGGTGCGGAAGCTGCGCGAGCGCTACGGCGTCGTCGTGCACGATGCTGTACCGGCGGGACTTCCGGCGCCTTCGCCGACCTGTACCGCTGGCCGACGCGTAGGTTACTTCGCGAGCGCCTCGAACTTGTAGCCGACGCCGTAGCGCGTCTGGATGAACGTGTGGCGGGCGCCCGGCAGGTCGAGCTTCTCGCGCAATTTCTTGACGAAGACGTCCACGGTCCGGTCGCGGTGGGTCTCGCGACGGCCCCACAGTCGCTGGAGCAGCTCGTCACGCGAGACCACCCGGCCGTTCTCCAGCGCGAGCGCGTACAGGAGCCGGAACTCGGTCGGGGTCAGATCGGCGCTCTCGCCGGCCACATAGGCCTGCACCTCGCGCGGGTCGATCCGGAGCTCCTCGAGCTCGATCGGCTCGCCGCGCGGCGTTTCCTGCGGGGAGACGCCGCGGCGGATGGCGACGCGAACACGTGCGACGAGCTCCTTCATCGAGAAGGGCTTGACCAGGTAGTCGTCCGCACCGATCTCCAGAGCATGAACTCGGTCGTGCTCGGTCCCCCGCGCGCTGACGACGACGATCGGAGTGCCGATCCCCTCGGAACGCGCGGTCTCGATCAGACTCCAGCCGTCGCGCTCGGGCAGCATCAGGTCGAGCACGCAGACGTCCGGGCTCTCGTACCGCAGGCGGGCCAGACCCTGCTCCCCACGGCCGACGACGATCGGATCGAAGCCCTCGCCCGCGAGATGCGCGGCCATGCCCTGCGCGATCACCTCGTCGTCCTCGACGATCAAGACCTTCGGCATGTCGCGGCGAGCTTAGCGATGAGCGCGGCTACGATCGCCCCGTGAAGACGACCCTGGAACGCGAGCTCAAGTTCGACGTCGACCCCGGCTTCGAGCTGCCCGCGCTCGACGGCCGGCCGACGGAGCGCACCTTCACCTCGACCTACTACGACACGCCGAGCCGGCGGCTGCTCGACTGCGGGATCACGCTCCGGCGGCGCGTCGAGCAGCGGGTCGGCCTCTGGCAGCTGAAGCTGCCCTCGGCGGACGGCCGCTTCGAGCTCGAGGAGCGCGGGGGCCCCGGCCGGGTACCCGCACCCCTTCTCGACCTGCTGCCGGCGTTGCTCCGCGGCGGCGCCGACCTCGAGGCCGTGGCCAGGCTCCGTACCCGGCGCCAGGTCTCCACGGTCACGCGGGGCGCCGATCGGATCGAGGTCGTACTCGACGACGTCGCCGTCCTCGACGGCGCCAAGACCGCGGGAAGGTTCGCCGAGCTCGAGGCCGAGGTGGTCAAGGGAGCCGGGAAGACGCTCGGGCGGATCGGGAAGCAGCTGCGCAAAGCGGGCGCACGGCCTACGGACGGGACGCCGAAGCTTGCCCGGGTATTGACACACGCCGACGCCGTGTCCGAACCGGTCGGCGACGAGCCGATCGATCGTCTCCGCTCCCTGCTCGTCGCCCAGTACCTGGCGTTGCTGACGAACGATCCGGGAGTGAGGCTCGGCGCCGACCCCGAGGCCGTCCACCACGCGAGGGTGGCGACACGTCGGGCGCGGGCGCTGCTGCGGGCGGCCGGAACGCTCGTCGACCCGGCCTGGACTGACGCCCTGCGGGCCGAGCTCGCGTGGCTCGGAAAGCTCCTGGGCCCCGTGCGCGATCTCGACGTCCTCATCGGCCACGTCGCCGAGGAGGCGGCCGCGCTCGAGCGCGCCGACGCGCGTGCGATCGGGACGATCCGCAGCCGGCTCGGCCGGCAACGCGGAGCGGCGCGCCGGGAACTCCTGGCGGCGATGTCCGAGCCGCGCTACTTCCGCCTCCTCGACACCCTCGCGGCCGCCGGACACGCCCCTGCGGGGCCGGGGACGGCCTCGTTGGAGGAGATCGGCGCCGATGCCTTCAAGCGCGCCCGCAAGGCGATGAAGGCGCTCCCACAGGATCCGACCGACGACGAGCTCCACGCCGTGAGGATCGAGACCAAGCGCGCGCGTTACGCCGCCGAGCTCGCCGAGCCGGTGCTCGGCAAGGCCGGAGCCCGCTTCCTCCGCCGTGCGAAGGTCGTCCAGGACGTGATCGGCGAGCACCAGGACGCATTCGTCGCCGAGGCGCGCATCCGCGAACTCGCCGTCTCGGGCGGGGCGTCCGCTGCGCTGGCGGCAGGCAGGCTGATCGAGCGCCAGGGCGCGCGCAAGCAGGCGGCACGCGAAGAGCTGCCGGCCGCCTGGCGCGCGTTCGTGAAGGCCGGCCGGGCAGCGTACTCATGAAGGACGGCGTCGTCCGGGCTGCGGGCGGCGCGGTCGTCCGGGAGGGCGACGGCAGCCAGGAGGTGGTCATCGTCCATCGTCCGAAGTACGACGATTGGACCCTGCCGAAGGGGAAGACCGAGCCCGGGGAGAGCGACGAGGAGTGTGCCTTGCGCGAGGTCGAGGAGGAGACCGGCCTCCGCTGCGAGCTGCTCGAGGAACTCGAGAGCTCGTCGTACTCGGATGCTTCGGGTCGGCCGAAGGTGGCCCGCTACTGGCTGATGCGGCCGGTCGGCGGCAGGCTCCGGCCGACCATGGAGGTGGACGACGCCCGCTGGGTGCCGCTACGCGACGCCGAGGCCGAGCTCAGCTACGACCGCGACGTGCGTGTCCTCCGCTCGATCGGCAGGGGCTGAGTGCGCGTGCTCCTCGTCAGGCACGCACGCGCGGGCGACCGCGGGGAATGGGTCGGCGACGACGCTCACAGGCCGCTCGACGCCAAGGGCCGCAAGCAGGCGAAGCGCCTCGCGAAGAGGCTCGACGAGCTCGGGGCGGCGAGATCGGCCCAGTGACCTACCTGCCCCCGGCCTGAACGGCCGGAAGCGAGAGGCGGTCGAGCAACTCCAGCACGACCCCTTCGCGCAGGCCGCCGCGGCCGACCTCGAGCGAGACGCCGAGGAGGGACTGGAGCGCCGCGACGATCGCGGTGCCGGCGGTCAGCGCCCGGGCGCGCCAGAGATCGATGTCGTACCGCCCAGCCAGCTCGGCGGCGGGCGTTCTCCGCAGCAGGTCGAACGCCTCGTCGAGCTCGCCCGCCCCCAGGGACGGGCCGACCAGCTTGCGCAGCGACCGTGCCGTCCCGCCGACCGCAACGGCCCCGCCGGGCAAGGGAGGTGTCAGCGCAGAGACCGCTGCGCGCGCCTCCGATCGGAGTGCGGCCAGCTCCTTCCTGCCCGGCGGATCTCCGTGAGGGATGCGCGCGCTCAGCCGGAGCGAGCCGAGGTCGACCGACCGGAGCCAGGCCGGCCCGTGCTCGACCGTGCCGATCGCGACCTGGGCGGAGCCGCCGCCGACGTCGCAGACCGCGACGGCGCCTCTCGGCGTGATCCCGGCGAGAGCGCCCTCGAACGCGAGGCGGGCTTCGTCCTCGCGGGACAGGACCCGCGCCTCGATCTCCGTGGCGCGCGAGAGCAGGTGCATGAGCTGCGGGGCGTTTCGCGCCTGCCGGCCGGGCGACGCGACGACCACGTCGATCAGTTCGGCGCCGGCGCCGCGCGCGTCCTCGACGAAGCCGGCGACGCACTCGACCGTTTCGGCCAGCTTCGGCGCGGAGATGGCGCCGGAACGCTCCACATCGGCGCCGAGCCCGACCACGCGCTTGCCGCGGACGATCTCGGCGATGCGGTCGCCGTCCCGCACCCCGACCAGGAGGCGGATGGTGTTCGAGCCGACGTCGACCACTGCGACGCGCATCGGCCGCATTCTCACGACAGCCCCGGCTGTGAAGCGGGAACGGTCTGGTAACGGTTCGGTTAAACGCTCAGGCGACGCGGCGCGGGCGCCGCCGGCGCCGCGCGGAGCGCATCAGCATCGCCTGAGCCGACCGCGGCTGGTCACCCTTCTTCGGCTCCCGGCGCTTCCAGTTTCCATCCGGCTGGAGCTCCCACGCGGTGTCGTCCTCCAGCAGCGCGTCGAGCGTGGCGGCCAGGCGCTGCTGGAGCCGGGCGTCGGCGACGGGCACGACCGCCTCGAGCCGGTGGTCGAGGTTGCGGGGCAGCAGGTCGGCGCTGCCGATGTAGTACGAGCGCTCACTGCGGGCCTCGAAGTGGAAGACACGGCTGTGCTCGAGGAAGCGGCCGAGGACGCTGCGGACGCGGATGTTCTCGCTCATGCCCTTCACGCCCGGGCGGAGCGTGCAGACGCTGCGGACGATCAGGTCGATCTTGGCTCCCGCCTGCGAGGCGAGGTAGAGCTCGTCGATGATCGGCCGGTCCGAGAGGTTGTTCACCTTCACCCGGATGACCGCATGCTTGCCCGCCGCGGCCGCCTGCGCCACCTTGCGGATCTCGTCGATCATGCGATCGCGGAGGTTGAAGGGGGCGACCAGGAGCTTGCGGAAGGCCTCCGGCCGACCGAAGCCCGTGACGTAGTTGAACAGGTTTGCCACGTCCTCGGCGATCTCGGGATCGGCGGTGAACAGCCCGAAGTCCTCGTAGACACGTGCCGTGACGGAGTGGTAGTTGCCGGTGCCGATGTGGACGTAGCGGCGGAGCCCTCCCGGCTCGCGGCGGACGACCAGCGTCGCCTTGGCGTGGATCTTCAGGTTCGGGAAGCCGTAGACGACGTGGACGCCGGCGCGCTCCAACGACTGCGACCACTCGATGTTGCGGCGCTCGTCGAACCGCGCCTTCAGCTCGACGAGACAGACGCTTTGCTTGCCGTTCTCGGCCGCCTCGATCAGGGCGGGGACGAGCGGCGTCTCGTCGCTCGTCCGGTACACGGTCGCCTTCAGCCCGATCACGTCCGGGTCGCTCGCCGCGCCGCCGACGAAGGCTTCGAAGCTCGACGCGAAGGAGTCGTAGGGATGGTGGACGAGGATGTCGGCCTTGGCGATCTCGGAGAAGATGACGCCCGGCCCGCTGCCGAACCGGGTGGTCGTCACCGGCACCCAGGGCTCGTCCTTGAGCTCGGGCCGGTCGAGCGCGGCCAGCTGCATCGCGTCGGCGAGGTCGAGCAGCCCCGAGACGAGATACACCTGCTGGTCGTCGACACGCAGCCCGCGCTTCAGCCGCTCGAGCAGGTCGGGCGAGACCGAGTCGGCTACCTCGATGCGCACGATGTCGCCGAAGCGCCGGCGGTGCAGTTCGAGCTGCACCGCCTCGAGCAGGTCGTTCGCCTCGTCGTCGACCTCGAAGTCGGCGTCCCTCGTCAGCCGGAAGGTCGCGCACTCGCGGATCTCCATCTGGGGGAAGAGCGATTCGAGGAAGTGGGCGATGACATCCTCGAGCGGCAGGAAGAGGCCGCGTGTGCCCACCTCGACGAACCGGGGCAACCCCTCCGGCACCTTGACGCGGGCGAGCCGCTCCTCCCCGGTCTCGGCGTCGCGGACGAAGACCCCGAGGCTGAGCGAGAGGGCGGAGATGTAGGGGAAAGGCTGGCCAGGCCCCACGGCGAGCGGCGTCAGCACCGGATAGATCTCCTGCCGGAAACGGACGCTGAGCTCCGCGAGCTCCGCCTCCGAGCAGTCTGCGACCGTGCCGATCCGTACGCCCTCGGCGGCGAGCGCCGGCAGCAGGTCGTCCGCCCACAGCTTCGCCTGCCGCGCATTGAGCTCCTCGACGCGCGTTCGGATCTCGGCGAGCATCGCTCTCGGCGTGCTGCCGTCGTCGGAGCGCACGTTCAGCCCCGACGCGGCCTGGTCGAGCAGGCCCGCGACGCGAACGGAGAAGAACTCGTCCATGTGGGACGAAAAGAACGCCGCGTACTTCACGCGCTCCAGCAGCGGCGCGCTCTTGTCGAACGCCTGCTCGAGCACCCGCCTGCTCCAGTCGAGCCTGGAAAGCTCTCTGTTCAGCAGCCTGCTCGCCGCCTTGGTGCGTCGAGCGACGGCCGCCTTGCCGTCGACGGACTTCGAAGCCTGGGTCATGTGCTTACTTTGACTGGGCTTCGAGCTTGTAGCCAACTCCGTGCCGCGTGTGGATGAAGGTGTGATGGGACGATTGCCGGTCGATCTTGTCACGAAGCTTCCGCACGAAGACGTCGACGGTGCGGTCACGGTAGCGCTGCCGGCGACCCCAGATGCGCTGCATCAGCTCCTCGCGGCTCACCACGCGACCCCGCTCGAGCGCGAGTGCGTGGAGGAGGCGGAACTCTGTGAGCGTCAGCTCGGCGCTGCGCCCGTCGACGAACGCCTGGACGTTGGCCGGGTCGATGATCAGCTCCTCGATCTCGATGCGCTCGCCGCGGTCGGGCGACTGCGCCCTGACGCCGCGGCGGACCGCCGCGCGGACACGCGCGACCAGCTCGCCCATCGAGAACGGCTTCACCAGGTAGTCGTCGGCGCCGAGTTCGAGGGCCCGGATGCGGTCGCCCTCGGTGCCGCGCGCGCTGACCACCACGATCGGCGTGCCGATTCCCTCGCCCCGGACCGTCTCGATCAGCTCCCAGCCGTCGAGCCCGGGGAGCATCAGGTCGAGCACGCATGCGTCGGGGCGCTCGTAGCGGAGCCGGGCGAGACCGAGCTCGCCCCGCTCGACCGCCACGGCGTCGAAGCCGCCCGCCTCGAGATGTCGCGCCATGCCGTCGGCGATCACGTCGTCGTCCTCGACGATCAGCACGCGAGGCATGGCACCTACGATAGATCCGACCTCCGCAGAGAGCCGGTGACGATCTGGTGACAATCTGGTGAAGCTCTTCATCCGTCGTGCGCCGGCTGCCCCACCACAGCCGCCGGAGTCTCCGCGGGCGGACGTCGACCGCGCCCGCGCCCTGATCGAGGAGAGCCGCGAGATCGTGATCGTCCTCGACGAGTCCCGCCGCGTCGTCACCGCGAGCCGGCGCGCCCGCGAGTCTCTCGACGGGCTCGTCGAGGGCTCCGATCTTCGCGGATGAGCTGCTCCACCTCGGCGGGCGGACGCCGATCGAGATCCCCTATACGCTCGGCGAGCGCCAGGAGACGCTCGTCTACCTGAGCGCGCCCGGCGACCTCGCCGCCTACCAGGAGCTCAGGGCCGGCTTCACCGCCGCCGTTTCCCACGAGCTGCGGACGCCGCTGGCGCGGCTGATGGCGCTGCTCGAGAGCGCGCTGCTGCCGGGCGCCGACCAGGACGACCTGATCGGGCGGGCGAAAGGCGAGATCGAGCGAATCGGCGAGCTGATCGACGACGTGTTGTTCCTCAGCGAGCTCGAGAGCGGTCGGGCAGTCGTCGCGCTCGGCTCGATCAGGGCGCTGCCCGTCATCGACCAGGTCGTCGCCGAGGCGGCCGACCGGGCAGCCGCCGCAGGCGTCGACCTCAGGGTCGAGTGCACTGCCTCGTTCGATCTGCCGCTGCGGGCGCGGATGCTGCAGGTGGTGGTCGGGAACCTGGTCGAGAACTCGATCCGCTACGCAGGCCCAGGCGTGACCTGCACGGTGTCGTGCAGCGAGGACGCCGACGGGCGGATTCTCCGCGTCTCGGACGACGGCTCCGGGGTTCCGGAAGACGACCTGCCGCGCCTCTTCGAGCGCTTCTACCGCGCCGACCACGCCCGCTCGAGCCGCGGCACCGGCCTCGGCCTCGCGATCGTGAAGCACGTCGTCGCCGCGGCAGGCGGCTCGGTCGAGGCAACCGCAACTCCCGGCGGCGGCCTCACCGTCACGTGCTCCTTCCCGGCCGGGCTCTGATAGACAACCGGGCCGTGCGGATCCGCTTCACACCCGAGCGCAAGGAGTTCTTCGAGCTGTTCTCGCGCGCGTCCTCGAACGCGGTCGACGTCGCGCGGCTCGGGCTGGAGCTGTTCGAGCGCTTCCCCCAGGACGGCGCCGAGCTGATCGGCCGGATCAAGGAGCTCGAGCACACGGGCGACGATCTCACGCACGAGATCGTCAACCAGATCAACAAGACCTTCGTCACCCCGTTCGACCGCGACGACATCTACCGGCTCGCCGCCGCGATCGACGACGTCTGCGACTTCGTCGACGAGGCCGCCGACCACCTGGGCTCATGGGGCGTCTCCGAGGTGCCGCCCGACGCGCGCACTCTCGCCGACATCGTCCTCCGCCAGACGATCCTCCTCGACGAGGCCGTGCAGCGTCTGGACGGCTTCAAGGACTCGAGCCGCCAGCTGAACGAGCTGCGCGACCTCGAGGACGAGGGCGACCGCCTGTTCCGCGACGGCGTCGGCGCGCTCTTCCGGTCGGGCGCCGACCCGCTGATGGTGATCCGGTGGAAGGACATCTACGAGGGGCTCGAGGAGGCGGTCGACGCCTGCGAGAACGCAGCCGACGTGCTCGAGGCGATCTTGGTCAAGAACCGCTGACGGCACGCCGTGGAAGGCGACATCCTCCTCGTCATCGTGGTCGTCGTCGCCCTCGGCTTCGACTTCACCAACGGCTTCCACGACACGGCAAACGCGGTCGCGACGTCGATCTCGACCCGTGCGCTGCCGCCGAGGCTGGCGGTCGCGGTCGCATCCGTCGCCAACCTCGTCGGTGCCTTCGTCACCACCGCGGTCGCCACGACGGTCGGGAGCGGCGTGCTGGACACCGAGCTCGTGACCACCAAGACCGTGCTCGCGGCGCTCTTCGGCGCGATCGCCTGGAACCTCGCCACGTGGTGGCTCGGGCTGCCGTCGAGCTCGTCGCACGCGCTGATCGGCGGCCTGGTAGGTGCCGCCTTGGCTCAGTCCGGGGCGGAAGGCGTCCAGTGGCACAACCTGGCCCACAAGGTGGTGATCCCGGCGTTCATCGCCCCGACGATCGCCTTCGGGGCCGCCTTCGTCCTGTTGATCGCGATCTTCTGGGTCTTCCAGCGGATGCCGTCCTCACCGGCGAACCGGACGTTCCGGATCGGGCAGCTGTTCTCCGGCACCTTCGTCGCGTTCACGCACGGGGCGAACGACGCGCAGAAGACGATGGGTGTGATCGCGCTCGCACTGCTCGCGAACGGCTCGATCGACACCTTCTACATCCCGACCTGGGTGAAGGTCACCGCCGCCGTTGCGATCGCCGCCGGCACCTACGTCGGCGGCTGGCGGATCATGCGCACGATCGGCCAGCGGTTGTACAAGATGGAGCCGCCGGCCGGCTTCGCCGCGCAGGCGACCGCGGGCGCAGTCATCGACGTCGCCACCCGGCTCGGGTATCCGCTCTCGACCACGCATGTGATCTCCGGCGCCGTGCTCGGCTCCGGCTCGACGCGCCGCTTCCGCGCCGTGCGCTGGGGCATCGCCGGGAACATCGTGTTCGCGTGGTTCCTGACAATTCCGGCCGCGGCCCTCGTCTCCGCGGCGCTGTACTGGCCGGTGGAAGCGATCTTCTAGCCGTCCGCTTCAACCGAACCTTCCCCGGCCCTTCACCGTCCCCGTACCCACGGTGACGGCCATCGGCGCAGACTGATGGTCGTGGAGTCCCAACGCGTAGAGAGCGGTTTCGTCCTCCTCCTGACAGCGGAAGAGCGCGCCGCTCTCATGCGCGTCCTCCGCGTGGTCGAGGACAACTGGTGGCTCGACGAGCTCGAAGGCGCTCTGCTCGCCCGCCTGGAGCTCGCCGAGACCGTCTTCGCTCCTGCCGCCTGACACTCGTCCGCAGCTGCGGGCCGTGGCCCTTCGGGGGGAAGGGCATCGGCCCGCGGTCCGCTTCGGGATCATGCGACCCGACTCGAGAACGTCTGCGGGCGCCCTCTCGGGCGCCCGCAGCAACCAGCACCGGAGCGGAGGGTGCTAGGTCTGGACCTTCCTCAGTGTTTTCTCGGAGGCGACCAGCACGTGCTTCGGGATCGGCACGTACCGGAGCTTCACCCCGTACTTCTGGCCGCCGGTGAGCGCCCAGAAGATGAACTTCCTGAGCGGGTCGGCGTTCGAGGTGCTCGCCGGAATGATGACGTAGGTGTAGGTGGCGATCGGGTACGCGAACAGCGCCGATTTCGGCGGGTTCACGATGTGCAGCTCGTTGTTCGCGCCAATCTTCTTGGTCGCCACGGACGCAGCGGTGATCGACTTGATGCCCGGAGTCGTGTACTTGCCGGCCGCATTGCGGACGGCCATCACCGGAATATGATTCGTCACCGCATAGGCGATGTCCGCGTAGCCGACTGCGCCCTCGGTGTTCTTGACGACGCCGGCGACGCCGGATGAGCCTCTCCCGCCGACGCCCGTGGGAAACGGAGGCTGTGTGGAGATCCCGATCTTGGACTTGAAGGCGGGACTGACGGCCGACAGGTAGTCGGTGAAGTTGTACGACGTCCCGGACCCGTCCGAGCGGTAGACCGGAGTAATCGTCGTGTCGGGAAGCGAGACACCCGGATTCAACTTTGCGATTTGCGGGTCATTCCACTTCTTGACCGTGCCGAGATACATCGCCGCCAGGACCGGCCCCGTGATCTTGAGCGGGGCACGGCGCGTTCGTCTTGACATTGACCATCACAGAGGTCCCGCCGAGCGCCCACGGAATCTGGAGGCATCCCTTGCACGCAGTGATCTGATCCGGGGTCAACGGTGCGTCGGACGCACCGAAGTCGACCGTGCGATTCGTGATCGCCTGGATCCCGCCGCCTGAGCCGATCGGCTGATACACGATGTCGACGCCGGTGAGCGACGGGTAGGCCGCTTGCCACTGAGAGACGAGTGGCTGGACGAACGTGCTTCCCGCACCCACCAGTCGGCCAGCCGAACGCTTGCTGTGGCTCGCTGCGGCCGCAGTCGCCAGGCAGCCGGCCAGCAACGCGCACGCGACCAGAATCGACGTCGTGCGCCTCGTGACACTAAACCTCATCTCGAATCTCTCCCTTCCCTCGTTTTCCGCCCCATTCGGCGGCACGAGTGTGCCCCGTTCGACGCGGCGCGTGGGCTTAGCCGTGGTGACGTTTTGGTGACGACCTGGTGTTCGAAACGAACTTGCTTTTCGAAGCTATCGGGACGTGAGCTTGCGTTCGTGCCGCGACAGGAGGTACCGGGCCGTCAAGCTCAAGATGAGCACGAAAATCATCAGGACGAACGCCGCCGCCCACGCCTGGTTGTTGAGGGCTGGGTCAGGCGACTCCGAGTCGAAGAGAATCAGGAGCGGTACGGCAGCCATGGCTTGGCTCGGGTCGGTGGTGACCTGGTTCGGCAGAAAGATCGACGTGGTGAACAGCAGCGGCGCTGTTTCCCCGGCCGCCCTGGCGATCGCGAGCGTGGCACCGGTCATGATCCCGCCGATCGCAGAGGGCATGACGACGAAGAGGACCGTACGCCACTTGCTCACACCCAGGGCGAAGCTGCCGTACCTGAGCGAGTCGGGCACCAGGCCCAAGCACCTCGATCGTCGAGCGGGCCACGACCGGGAGCATCACGATCGACAGCGCCACCGAGCCCTTCCACGCGGCGTATCCCGAACCGACAACCAGCAGCGCGTAGGCGAAGATGCCGACGACAATCGAAGGCACCCCGTTCAGCACGTCGAGGGCCAGCCTGACGAAGCGCCCGACACTGTTGGTGCCGAACTCTGCGACGTAGATAGCGATCAGGATGCCCACTGGCAATGTGATCGCTGTGGCAATCCCCACCATGATCACCGTTCCCACGAGCCCGTTTGCGATGCCACCGCCCGTCTCCCCGAACGTCACCTGGCTCTGGGTGAAAAGGTCGAGGTTGAGCGCCTTGATCCCGCGCAGGAAGACGGAGCCCACGACCAGGGCGAGCACGCCGATCGCCAGGAACGCCGCCAAGACGGAAACCAGCTTGGCGATGCGGTTGACCCGCAGTCGCCGCCGGGACCTTCCGGTGGCTCTTAGCGAGAACGGCTCGGTGCTTGCGGCTTCCACGCTCAAACCCGCTGCGTGACGTCGTAGCGGCGCACGATCAGCAGCGCGGCAAAGTTGACGACCAGCGAGATGACGAGCAGGATCACTCCGAGGTAGAACAGGGACGCGACCTGCAGGTTCGATGCTGCTGCCTGGTACTGCGCGGCGATTCGGCTTGCCAACGTGTCTCCCGTATCGAACAAGTTCGCGGTCAGGTGCGCCGTCGTACCGATCACCTGCGTGACGGCGATCGCCTCACCGAGCGCACGGCCGGCTCCCAGGAGAACGGCCGAAATCAGGCCACCGCGCGTGTACGACAGTACGACGCCCCTGACCATCTCCCATTGGGTCAGGCCAAGACCGAGCGCTCCTTCTTTGATGTCCGACGGGACCTGAAGAAAGAGGTCGCGACTGATCGAGGCGGTGATCGGCACGATCATGATCGTCAGCACGAGGACCGCGGTGAACATGGTGCTGCCGGAGATCGGCTGGGTGGCGAAGAACGGCGTCCAGCCGAATGCCGAATTCAGCCACGGCCCGAACTCCTGATGCACGACCGGACCAAGCACGAGGATCCCCCAGAGCCCCAGGACGACGCTCGGGATCGCGGCGAGCATTTCGACCAGCGAGCCGACCACGCCGCGAACGCCGTTTGGCGCCAGCTCGCTCAAGTAGAGCCCGATCGCGATTGCGACCGGAGCGGCAAGAAGGACGGCAAAACCAGTTACGTAGAGCGTGGTGACCAGGAAATCGAGCGCCCCGAACTGGTTTGTGACGGCATTCCAGGTCTGGTCCCAGACAAACGAGATCCCGAACGTGCTGATCGAGAGCCGCGCCCCTGCGATCACCTTGTAGATGATCAGACCAATCAGGGCCACTACGCCGACGGCGGCCAGCGCGGAGACCCAGCGAAGGGTGAAATCTCCTATCCGGTCTACGAGCGAACGCTGTGATTCAAGCGTCTGCCGTTCAACCTCGGCCGCCGGGACGTCCATGCACGCTGAGCTTTACAGGTGGGCCAAGGGTCAGAGACCTCGTTCACCAGGTCGACACAACAACTTCACACCTACTAGACGCGAGGCGGCTGAGGATGCGCGAGACTCGAGACGTGTCCACACCTACTGAGACCGCATCGATCGACATCACGAGCACCCTCAGGCGGGATGAGGCGCCCGTCGCAAAAGGTGAGGTCGTATTTGGAATCCAAGACTTAAGCGTCCACTACGGGTCGCATCTCGCGCTTGGAGGCGTCGATCTCGACATCTACAAGAACCTGGTCACGGCGATGATCGGTCCGTCGGGCTGCGGGAAGAGCACCTTCATCCGCTGCCTCAACCGGATGAACGACCTCATCCCAGGGGTGAAGGTGGGCGGACAGGTGCTCTATCACGGCCTGGACATCTACGGCGGAGACGTAGACCCGGTCGAGGTGCGCCGTCGGATAGGCATGGTCTTCCAGAAGCCGAACCCTTTCCCGAAGTCGATCTACGACAACGTCGCCTTCGCGCCGAAGAAGTTAGGCCTCGGCGGGGACATGGACGAGCGCGTCGAGCGAGCACTGTCCGATGCCGCCCTCTGGGACGAGGTGAAGGACCGGTTGAAGCGGAGCGCCCTGGCGCTGTCGGGCGGGCAGCAGCAGCGCCTCTGCATCGCCCGCGCACTTGCGGTGGAACCCGACGTGATCCTGCTCGACGAGCCGGCGTCGGCGCTCGATCCGATCTCGACCGCCGCGATCGAGGACCTGATGCACGAGCTCAAGCGCGACTACACGCTGGTGATCGTGACGCACAACATGCAGCAGGCTGCCCGGGTCGCCGACATGACCGCCTTCTTCAGCCTCGAAATAGAGGAAACGAATCGCCACGGGGTGCTGGTCGAGTACGACGAGACCGCCAAGCTCTTCACCCACCCGTCCGACAAGCGAACCGAGGACTACGTCACCGGCCGCTTCGGATGAGGCACGAGTTTCACCGAGAGCTCCAGCGTCTCGAGGCGAGGCTCCAGTTCGAGAGCGATCTGGTCATGCGCTCGCTCAGGCTCGCCCTGTCGGCCCTCGACGACTCGGACGACGAGGCGGCCGAGGAGGTGATCCGATTCGACGATCAGGTCGACGCGGTCTACCTGGAGATCGAGCAGGGGATCCAGGACCTCCTCGCCACGCAGACGCCCGTCGCGTCCGACCTGCGGCTCGTGCTCTCGATCCTGCACGTCAACCTCCACCTCGAGCGGATGGCGGACTACTGCGTGACCATCGCGAAGCTCGTGAAGCTGACCGAGAACCCGCCCGAGGTGGCCGGCCTGATCGAGGCGTTCGAGGCGATGGGCTCGCGCGCCGAGGAGATGATCCGCGTGGCCGTGGACTCGTTCGCGGCCCGAGACGTCGCCCGGGCCGAGTCGCTCGTCGAGCTGGACGAGCTGATCGAGAGGGCGAACAACCATGTGCTGGACGAGGTGTTCATGATCGCCGACGACCTCGAGGTGCGGCGCTGGAGCCTACGGATGCTGATCGTCTCGCGCTGCCTCGAGCGGATCGGTGACCACGCCGTCGACATCGGCGAGCAGACGGCCTATCTCGTCACCGGCGAGTTCCGCGAATACACCGACGCGTCCCGCCCGAGCCCGACCGGAGCGTAGTGGCCGACGGCGACGCGGCCGAGACGGCCGACGCGCTCCGTCGAACGAGGCTCGCGACCGAGCGGACGTACCTCGCCTGGTGGCGCACTGGCCTCACGGCGATCGCGGTCGGTGTGGGCACGGGTGGGATCGCGCCCAAGCTGGCCGGAGAGCGCCACTGGGCGTACGTGGCGATCGGCATCGGCTTCGCGGCGCTCGGGGTGGCCCTGCTCGCCTACGGGCTTCGCCGCCAGATCGCTGTCGACCGGGCGTTGGACGAAGGCGTCTTCGTCCCGCCCGACCCCCGGGTCCTCGCGTTTCTCACGGGCGCCGCCGCCGTGCTCGGCGTGCTGACCGTGATCCTCCTCTTCTCCACGTTCTGATCAGGGCTAGCATCGACGTATGGAGAGCCGTCCGTTACGGGTCACGTTCCACGAGGAGCTCGCCGAGCTGGAGGACGCGCTGCAGCGGGAGGGGAACCTGATCGTCCGTTCGGTGCAGGCTGCGACCCGCGCGACGATCGAGCAGGATCTGGAGCTGGCGGACGAGGTCATCGCCTTCGACGACGAGGTCGACAGCGCCTACCTGGCGATCCATGAAGGCGTCCAGTCGCTGCTCGCCCGCCAGACTCCGGTGGCCTCTGACCTTCGGCTCGTCCTGGCGATGCTGCACGTGAACCTGCACCTGGAGCGAATGGCCGACTACTGCGTCACCGTCGCCAAGCTGACGAAGCTGTCCGGGAGCGCGCCGTCGGACCCGCGCATCGTGGCCGCGCTGGCCGAGATGGGGGTCCGTGCCGAGGAGATGACCCGCGTGGCCATGCGCTCGTTCCAGCACCGGGATCTGGCACGAGCCGAGGCCCTGGTCGATCTGGACGAGCTGATCGACCGGACCAACCGCCGCCTCGCCGGCCACGTGCTCGAGCTGGACGCCGAACACCGCGAGTGGGGCCTGCGAATGCTGGTCGTGTCGCGCTGCCTCGAGCGGATCGGCGACCACGCCGTCGACATCGGCGAGCAGACCGCCTATCTCGTCACCGGCGAATTCCGCGAGTTCACGGACGCCTCCCATCCGGAAGAGATCGGGTAGACGGTCCCAACGTTCACCGGCTGATCGCCTTTCGTTAACCCATCCCTCCGGCTCCCGCGCCTAGCCTCGCCGCCGATCGCGCCGGACAGGCCGGCGCCGTATCAGGGGGGAACATGACGCTCACGCGCAAGACCAAGCTGATCGCGGCCGCAGCGGCGCTGCCGGTCGTCTTCGGCGTCGCCATGGCGATGGCCGCGCCGCCTTCGACCAACTTCGCCAATGTCCTCGGCGAACACGAGGTCGCAGGGGTACGCGCCGGCCACGATGCTCTCGGCCGGCCTGGCCCAGATCGCGGTCGCCCAGGGCTCGACGCAGGCCGAGAACCCGTCCGCAGCGGTGTCCTACTACGGCTACGACAACGACACGCTGAACGCGGACGGGCAGCCGGTCATGGTCGCCTCGGCCGCAACCGGGAACACGGAGGCCCACAAGACCGAGCCGGACAAGAACGTCTATCTCGTCTTCGACAACGGCCTGAAGGGAGCCGACCCGGGCTACGACTACGGGGAGCACTACCTCTTCCAGGGTCACGAGACGGGAACGCCCGGCTACATCACGCGGATCAACCTGGACGCCGACGCAGCCCATCGGGTGACCGTGCTCGCCACGCAGGACTCGAACGGCGACCCGATCGCGACGATCGACGGCGTCGACCTGGGATCCGTTCGCCCAGCGACTGCTGTTCACGACCGAGAACGCGAACGCGCCGACCTACTCGGCGACGCCCGACTATCCGTCCCAGGTGGTCGACGTCTCGGGCGCGCTCGGCCGCGGCGGCTACGAGGGCATCCAGGACGATTCTGACGGCAACCTCTGGATCGTCGAGGACATCGGCGGGGCGTTCAAGGGAGCCACGACGGCGAAGGTGCCGAACAGCTTCGTCTACCGGTACGTGCCCGAAGAAGCCCGGCAGACCTCGCGAACGGCAAGCTCCAGGTCCTCCAGGTCCTGAACGCCTCGAACCGAGCCGATCACGTCAGGCGACGCAGACCGCGCTCCAGTCGCCCGACCAGCTCGGCGCTCCACACCTACGGCAGCGTGTTCAACACGAAGTGGATCACCATCCACGACACGCGCGAACGGGAACACGCCCTTCAACGCCAACCTCGCCGCGAAGGCCGCGAACGGCACGCCGTTCAAGCGGCCCGAGAACGGCGCCTTCCGGCCGGACGGGAAGTTCGCGGAGTTCTACTTCGACGAGACCGGCGACACCGACGCGACCAGTCCCGAGAACGACTGCTGCGGCGGCTGGACCTCGGTGTTCAAGCTCACGCAGGCCGACCCGTCGTCGAACACGGGCAAGCTGCGGCTCTTCTACAAGGGCGACCAGGCGCACGCCGGGTTCGACAACGTCGCATTCATGACCGGGAACCTGATCACGTTCGTCGAGGACGCCGGCGACAAGCTGCACGGTCAGCGGAACGCGCTCGACTCCGGCTTCCTGCTCGACGTGACCAAGGACTACTCGAACTCGGCCAACGTGCCGGTGCGCTGGCTGGCCGAAGGCCGCGACGCTTCGGCGACGCTCGACGCCGACAACGCCGGCTTCGGCAAGAACGACGGCGACAACGAGCTCACCGGGATCCACGTCTCGGACGGCAACACGTCCAAGTCCGGGATCCTCGGCGCTCGTCAGCCGCGCCCGTTCCAGCCCTCCGACGACGAGCGGAACTCGGGCGCCTGGCGGGTCTTCTACACGCAACAGCACGGCGACAACCCGACCTTCGAGGTCGTGAAGCCGTAACCAGCACCGGTCGGCCGGGGGCCGCTGCGAGAGCGGGCTCCCGGCCGCCCGGCTACGCTGCGCCGCGGTGACGGCTCGGCTCTCACTCGAGTCTCCTCCTCGCGGCCGCCGTCCTGGCGGTCGCCGGCTCGGCGGGCGGCGCCGCCTCCACACCGGTCGTGCGCTTCGCCTTCACCGGCGACATCGCCATGGTCGCTGGGCCGGCCGACGACTACTTCCGCTCGGTGCGCAAGCGAGCTGGCCGGCGACGTCGTCCTCGGCAACCTCGAGGGAACGCTGACGGAGCGCGGGACGGCAAAGTGCGGGACCGGCAGCTCGGACTGCTTCTCGTTTCACGCGCCGCCGTCGTACGCGGGGGTGCTGCGCTCGGCCGGGTTCACCGTGATGAACCTCGCCAACAACCACGCCATGGACTACGGCGACGTCGGACAGCAGGACACCGTCGCGGCGGTCCGCAAGGCCCGGTTGCTGACGACGGGCCGGCCGGGAGAGATCGCCTACATGAAGGTGAGGGGGACGCGAGTCGCCGTCGTGGGGTTCGCCCCGTACCCCTGGGCCCAGAGCCTGCTGAACCTGCCCGCTGCCGAGGCGCTCGTCCGCAAGGCCGACCGCTGGGCGGATCTCGTCGTCGTGACGATGCATGCAGGTGCAGAGGGCACCGACCACCGGCACGTGCGGCCCGGCAACGAGTGGTTCCTGGGCGAGAACCGCGGAAACTCGGTCGCCTTCGCACATTCCGTCGTACGCGCAGGCGCCGACCTGGTCGTCGGCAGCGGCCCGCACGTCCTGCGCGGAATGGAGTGGTACCGCGGCCGGCTGATCGCGTACTCGCTCGGCAACTTCGTCGGGTACCGCACGCTGAACACCTCGGGCATGACCGGCGTGAGCGGGATCCTGCACGTGACGCTCCGCCGCGACGGGTCGTGGAGGACGGGACACCTGGACGCGGTCACGATCGCCGGCAGCGGCATCCCCCGACCCGACTCCGACGGCGCCGCCCACCGCCTCGTCCGGACGCTGTCGCGGGACGACTTCGGCAAGCGCGCGATGCATGTCTCGGCGACGGGCTCGCTCGACCGCCGAGGCGCACGATGAGCTGTTGCGGCGGCTGCTGCGACTGCGACTGCTGCAGGTGAACGTCCTCTTCGTCTGCGTGGGCAACAGCGGACGGAGCGTGATGGCCGAGCGTCTCTTCAGGCAGGCGGCGGCCGGCCGGCACGCATCGCGGTCGGCCGGATCTGCCCCCCACGGCTCGGGTGCCGAGCCGGCGGTCGTCGAAGCTCTCCGGGAGGTCGGGATCGACGCGTCCGACCACGTCCAGCACCGGCTGGAGGACGCGGACATCGCCTGGGCGGACGTGGTGATCGCCGCCTGCGACGGCGTCTGCCCGGTCGTCACCGGGAAGCGCTACGAGAACTGGGGGATCTCCGATCCTTACGGTCTCCCGGTCGAGAGCGTGCGCCCGATCCGCGACGAGATCGCGCAGCGCGTCGACGAGCTGCTCGCCGGCTTCTAGGGTCAGACCCTTCAGCGGCGGGCCGAGGCCAGCAGCCGCTCGCGACCGACGCCGCGCATCGACGCGTCGAGGAGCTCCACCGGATGGACGGCGGGCATGGGCCTGCCCGACCGCCGCAGATACATCGAGACCTGCACCAGGCAGCCGGGGTTCGCGCTCGCGTACACCTCCGCGCCCGCGGCGGCGACGTTCGCCGCCTTCCGCTCGCCCAGCTCGGCCGCCGGCGCCGGCTGGACGAGGTTGTAGATACCCGCGCTGCCGCAGCAGATCGCCTGCTCGGCCGGTTCGGCCAGCTCGAGCCCCGGGATCGAGCGCAGTACCTCGCGCGGAGCGTCGCGGATGCCCTGCGCGTGTCCCAGGTGACAGGCGTCCTGGTAGGCGACGCGGACCGGCAGTTCGTGGCGCTCGGCCCGCGGCTCGAGCTCGGCGAGCAGCTCGTTCACGTCGACCACCCGCACCGGCAGATCCGCCTCTTTCAGGTGCGACCCGCAGCCGGCAGCGTTGACGACCACTACGTCGACACCGCCGAGCGTCTCGGCGATCCGCCTTGCGCGCCGCCGCCCTTCTTCGACGCGCCCGGCGTGGAGGTGCAGGGCGCCGCAGCAGCCCTGGCTCCCCGGTGCGACCACCTCGCAGCCCTCCCCCGCCAGCACGCGGGCGGTGGCCGCGTTCACGTCGCCGAAGACCACGCGCTGGACGCAGCCGAGCAGGAGCCCCACCCGCAGCCGCCGCTCCCCCACCGCCGGCGTCAACTCCGGGATCCGGCGGGCAGACCGCCACGGCGGCCTGAGCGCCGCGAACGGCGCCAGCGGCCCCGGCAGCCGCGGCGGCGTCAGCGCCAGCGCGAGCCGGAGGCGCCGCGGGTACGGCACGGTCGCGAAGACCAGCGCCCGCAGGAGGCGCTCGTCGTCGGAGCGCTGGTGGTGCTCCTCGACGTGGGCGCGGGTCTGCTCGATCAGACGGTCGTAGCGGACGCCCGAGGGGCACGAGGTCAGGCAGGCCATGCAGCCGAGGCAGCGGTCGAAGTGCTGCACGGTGGTCGCCGAGAGCTCGACCGTCCCGTCGACGAGCCCGGACATGAGCAGGATCCGCCCGCGCGGCGAGTCCATCTCCTCCTGCCACAGCGGCCCGTAGGTGGGACACGTCGGCAGGCAGAACCCGCAGTGGACGCAGTCGTCGATGAGCTCGCGCGAGATGTCGACGGTCACACGAGCACCTGCGTGGGGTCGAACCCGGCGCGGATGCGCTCGGCCAGGTCGATCTCCGCCGGGTCGCGGGGATCGGTGACCGGCTCCGGCACGTACGCGACGCCGGCGGCCACCCGCACGACCGCCGCATCGAGCCCGCCGAGAGCGTCGCCCAGCGCGCCGGGGGCGAACAGCAGGCGGCCGCGAGACGACGACTGCCGCGCCTCGATCTCGGCCCACACCGAGCCGTCGTCCGTCCCGCCGACGAGCGAGCGAACGATCCCGAGCTGTTCCTCCACCCCACGCGTGCCGCCCTCGAAGAGCGCGGCGAGCATGCCCGGCCAGAGCAGGTCGACGGCCGACGGCGCCACCGGAGCCCGCAGGATCGCCCTGGCCTTGGCCGCCCCGTCCTCCGCGGAGGCAACCGGCACGGCCAGCGTCCGCGCAGCCTCCGGCAGCGGGTGCAACCTCAGCGCAGCCCGCGCGATCAGTCCGAGACGCCCCTCCGAGCCGCAGAACAGCTTGCCGAGGTCGTAGCCGGCGACGTTCTTGACCACCTTGCCCCCGGAACTGGCGATCGTCCCGTCTGCGAGCACGACGGTGACGCCGATGACGAGGTCGCGCGCAGTCCCGTAGCGATGCCGCCGCGGCCCGGACAGGTTCGCTGCGATGCAGGCCCCGATCGTCGGGTTTCCGGGCGGGTCGAGCGCGAGCATCTGCCCGTGCTCGGCGAGCCGGTCGTTCAGGTCGCGGACCCGGACGCCGGCCTCGACGATCGCGGTCAGATCGCCCGCCTCGTGCTCGAGCACCCGGTCGAGCCCCGCGGTCGAGATGACGACGTCGCCGCCCTCGCGGCCGATCGAGACCCGCTCGCCCCGCCCGGCAGCACCCGCCAGCACCTCGGCCGCCTCCTCGACGCTCGCGATCTCAGAGACGCTCGGCAAGCCCTGCCTTCTCGAGCGGGTGCGTGCGGTAGGGCCCGGGCACCTCGCCGCACAGCCGCGGGGTCGGGAAGACCTTCCCCGGGTTGCAGAGTCCGGCCGGGTCGAACGCCAGCCGGAGCCGCTGCATCGCCTCCAGATCGTCGGCCCCGAACAGCAGCGGCATCGAGCACGCCTTGTCGACGCCGATCCCGTGCTCGCCGGTCAGCGAGCCGCCGGCGTCGATGCACGCCTCGAGGATCGCCTCGGCCAGGGCGCGCGCCCGCTCCGGCTCGCCCTCGACGCGCGCGTCGTAGAGCACGAGCGGATGGAGATTCCCGTCGCCCGCGTGGAAGACGTTGCCGACGCGCAGGCCGTACTCGCCCTCGAGCTCCGTGATCCGGCGCAGCACCTCGGGCAGCTTCGTCCGCGGGACGACCCCGTCCTGGACGTAGTAGTCGCTCGACACGCGGCCCATCGCCGCGAAGGCCGACTTGCGCCCTTTCCAGAGGAGCGCACGCTCGTGGTCGTCCGCGGCGGTCCGGAGCTCCCAGGCGCCGCACTCCCGGCAGATCGCATCGACCGCGGCGAGGTCCTCCTCCACCTGGGGCGCGGGCCCGTCCAACTCCACGAGCAGCAGCGCGTTCGCGTCAGGGTAGTTCGGGTGGACGGCCGCCTCCGCCGCCTCGATCGTCAGCCGGTCCATGATCTCCATCGCCGAAGCGAGGATCCCGGACGAGACGATCCCGGACACCGCTGCCCCGGCCGCGTCGATCGAGTCGAACGCTGCCAGCACGGTCCGCACCGCCTCCGGCCGGCGCAGCAGGCGCAGCGCGATCTCCGTGGCGATCCCGAGCGTCCCCTCCGAGCCGACGAAGACGCCCAGCAGGTCCGGGCCGGGCGACTCGAGCGAGCTGCCGCCGAGCTGCACGAGCTCTCCGTCGGGAAGCACGACCGTCAAACCGGTGACGTGGTTGACCGTGAACCCGTACTTGAGGCAGTGGGCGCCGCCCGAGTTCTCGGCGACGTTGCCGCCGATCGTGCAGACCTGCTGGCTGGAGGGGTCGGGCGCGTAGTACAAACCGTCACGCGATCACCGCCTCGGTCACCTCGAGATTCGTCACGCCCGGTTGGACGACGATCCGCGCCCCGTCGAGGTCGACCTCGAGGATCCGGTTCATCCGGGTCAGCGCGACGACGACGCCGTCGGCGACGGGCAGGGCGCCGCCCGAGAGTCCGGTGCCTGCACCGCGCGCGACGTACGGCACGCGGGCGGCGTGGCACGCCCGGACGACCGCCTGCACCTGCTCGGTCGTCTCCGGCAGCACGACGAGCGACGGCACCACGCGGTGGCCGGTGAGGCCGTCGCACTCGTACGTCCGGAGCTGCTCGGGCTCCTCGATCACGGCGCCGGCCGGCAGCAGGCGCTTCAGCTGACCGGCGAGCTCCATCCCTGTCAATCTACCGCGGTGCCGGGCCAACTCCCAGCGGGCGTCGAGCTTCGTGGCGAGCCCGATTCGGGGATTCTCTCAGGTGACGCGCTCGAGTTCGTCGCCGATCTCCAGCGCGCGTTCGGCGATACGCGGGCGGAGCTGCTGGCGGCACGGGCGGCGCGGCAGCAGCGGCTTCTCGACGGGGAGCTGCCGGACTTCCTCGAGGAGACGCGCGAGATCCGCGAGAGCGAGTGGCAGGTGGCCGAGGCGCCGCCCGACCTGCAGGACCGGCGCGTGGAGATCACCGGGCCGACCGACCGGAAGATGGTGATCAACGCGCTGAACTCGGGCGCGCGGGTGTTCATGGCCGACTTCGAGGACGCCAACTCGCCCACCTGGTCGAACCTGGTCGAGGGCCAGCAGAACCTGATCGACGCGAACGAGCGGACGATCTCGCTCGACACCGGCGAGAAGAGCTACCGCCTGAACGACGAGGTGGCGACGCTGCTCGTGCGGCCGCGCGGCTGGCACCTGCCCGAGCGGCACCTGTTCGTCGACGGCGAGCCGGTGTCGGGAAGCCTGTTCGACTTCGGCCTGTACATGTTCCACTCGGCCAGGCGGGCGCTCGCACGCGGCAGCGGGCCGTACTTCTACCTGCCGAAGCTGGAGAGCCATCTCGAGGCGCGCCTGTGGAACGACGTGTTCCTGCACGCGCAGGACGCGCTCGGGATTCCGCGGGGGACGATCCGCGCCACCGTCCTGATCGAGACGATCCTGGCCGCGTTCGAGATGGAGGAGATCCTCTACGAGCTGCGCGAGCACTCGGCCGGGCTCAACGCCGGCCGCTGGGACTACATCTTCAGCGTGATCAAGAAGTTCCGCCACCGCGACGACTACGTGCTGCCCGACCGCTCCGCGGTGACGATGACCGTGCCGTTCATGCGGGCGTACACCGAGCTGCTGGTGAAGACCTGCCACCGCCGCGGCGCCTTCGCGATGGGCGGAATGGCCGCCTTCATCCCCAACCGGCGCGACCCGGCGGTGACCGAGGCGGCGCTGGCCAAGGTGCGCGAGGACAAGACGCGCGAGGCCGGCGACGGCTTCGACGGCACCTGGGTCGCACATCCGGATCTCGTCCCGACGGCCGCCGAGGAGTTCGACGCCGTGCTCGGCGAGCGGCCGAACCAGATCGAGCGGCAGCGGCCCGAGGTGTCCGTGACCGCCGAGCAGCTGCTGGCGGTCCCGGAGACGCCGGGCGAGATCAGCGAGGCGGGGATCCGGCAGAACGTCTCGGTCGGGATCCGCTACCTGACTGCGTGGCTGAACGGCACCGGCGCCGCCGCGATCGACAACCTGATGGAGGACGTCGCCACCGCCGAGATCTCCCGCTCCCAGATCTGGCAGTGGGTCCACCACGGACGTACCGACCCCGAGCACGTGCTGACGATCGTCCGCGAGGAGGCCGACGCCGCGCCGAGCCAGCCGCATCTCGGCGAGGCGACCAAGAGCTTCGAGCATGTTGCCCTCACCGACGACTTCGTCGAGTTCCTCACGCTCCCGGCCTACGAGCTGCTCTAGTCGACGGTCGTCGAAACCGTCCTCGCCGGCGCCTCCGAGCGAGTAGTCTTGAATATCCCCGAACAAGGAGAAAACATGGAAGTCGGCCCCGTCGACGTCTACATCATTGGCTTCCCCGGCAACAAGTTCTCCGGCAAGATCGCCCCGGCGATCAAGGCCCTCGTGGACGACGGAACGATCCGCGTCCTCGACCTGCTCTTCGTCATGAAGGACGAGGAGGGCGTCGTGACGACCCTCGCGATCGAGGACCTCGACCAGGATGGCGCTGCGTACGCGGAGATCGCCATCAGCGAGCCGGGCTCCCTCAACGAGGAGGACGCCGAAGAGGTCAGCGATGACCTCCCGCCCAACAGCTCTGCTCTGCTGGTCGCGTTCGAGAACCTGTGGGCGACGAGAGTGGTCTCGGCCCTCGCCGACGCCGATGCGATCCTGATCGACTCGATCCGCATTCCCGCCGAGGTCGTCGCGCAGGCGCGCGAGGCCGGCTAGCCCGTCCACACCGAACGAAAAGGAGACGAGATGGGACTTCTTCGCATGGCAGCCAGAACGGCCGTCGTCGCCGGCACCGCCACCGCCGTGTCCGGCCGCGTCGCCCGCCGGCAGAACGAGAAGTGGGACGCGCAGGATCAGGCCCAGTACGAGCAGCAGGCAGGGCAGCAGGCGCTCGCGCAACCGGCGGCGCCCGCGGAACCCGACACGAACGCGCAGCTCCAGAACCTGGCGCAGCTCCACACGCAGGGCGTGCTCACGGACGAGGAGTTCGCGGCCGCCAAGGCCAAGGCCCTCGGCATCTAGCGGCGTTCCGACCGGTCGCGTGCGTCCGGTCGAGGCTTACACGCGGCTGGCGGGGGTCTACGACGAGGTCGTCGTCGACCCCTGCCACAGCGCCTGGGCGTCGTTCCTCGACGGTCTGTTCAGCGCCGACGAAGGTGGCGTGCGCAACGTCCTCGACGTCTGCTGCGGCACCGGCCTGCTGGCGGCCGAGCTGCTCGCGCGAGGGTACCGCGTCATCGGCGTCGACGCCTCGGAGGCGATGCTCGCCCGAGCCCGCCGGCTCCTCGGACCGGACACGCGGCTGATCCGGGCAACCCTCCCGGACCTGCCGGTCGAGGGGCCCTTCGACGCAGCCGTCTGCACGCTGGACGGCTTCACCTACCTCGCCCCGGCGGGTCTCCGTCGCACGGTTGCCGTGCTGGCTCGTCGGCTGCGCCCGGACGGCTGGCTCGTGTTCGACGCCCACACTGACGCGATGCTGGCCTTCACGAGCGGCCGCCCCGTCGTGGCCGGCGAGAAGGAGGGCCATCGCTTCGTGATCCGCAGCACCGTCGACCCGGACGCGCGCGTCTGCGACACCCGCATCGAGCTCACCCCGGCAGACGAGGCTCCCTTCAGCGAGGAGCACCGCCAGTACTTCCACCGTGCGGACGAGATCCGGGCGGCGCTCGCCGACAGCGGCTTCGAGGTGACCGCGGTCAGGGACGAGTACAGCGACCGGCCGGCCGACGCGTCCACGCTGAGCGCGACCTGGATCGCCCGGCTGTCACGCTGACGCACGTACAAGTGGACACGCGTCCGGCGATCGCCTCGCGCCGCAAGACCGGGAATACGCGCAGACCGGGCGAGCCGTGTCCCGCGGCGAGGTCCGCATCGCGCAGGCGTAGGTCTCACGGCACAACCCTGCGCATCACGCAGTTCCTCTTGCCTTTCGGGCGGAGGTAGCCGAAGCCGGCCCGCTCGTACAGGGACCGTGTGCCGTTGTAGAGGACGGACACCTTTTGCCCGCCGGTGTCGTGCGGGTATCCCTCCACAACCCCGCCGCCGGCCTGCGCGATCAGATCCACGGCACCACGAAGGGCGGCCGCCGTCACTCCTTTGCGCCGGTACTTCTTGTCCACGAAGATGCAGGTGATCCGGTAGTCGGGCGGCCTGTCGAGAGCGGCCTCGTACTCCTTGCGGTGGTGGATGTTCGGCAGCTCTTCCGGCGTGCCGTACTGGCACCACGCCACTGCCTCATCACCGTCGAACACCAGCGCAGCGTGTGCACGCCCCTCATCGACCAACCGCTCCTTGAGGGTGCGGTTGCCCTCGGCGGTGAACGTCTTGTCGGGTCGCTGCTCAGGTGACATTGCTGAACACCGGCGCAGGCGACGGGAATGACGCCTTGCCAAGGCAGACCGGTGCTGGGCTGGGTTGACGATCTGCGCGACCGCGGATTCGGAGCCATTCTTGATCCAATTCGACCGCTCAGGGATGATTGCGAGTCAGGAGCATCATCCTGAGCTGCCCGAAGCGCAGCTCGAAATTTCTGAGGAGGCGCTGTGGCTTTCATGGTTCACCATCTCGAGATCGACGACTTCGACAGCTGGAAGCAGTTGTTCGATCAAGATCCGGTCGGTCGCAAGCAGGCGGCCACGGGCCACGTCATGCTCCAAGGCGTGGACAACCCGAATGAGGTCTTCACTCGAGTGGAGTTCGACTCGGTCGAGGACGCGAAATCGTTCCGAGACCGTCTCCTTGCTTCCGGCGCGCTCGACAGGACGACGGTGTTGACGCCGCCGACGGTCGTGGAGCTGGTCGAGAACATCACGTACTAGCGCGTCGTTCGACTTCGAACACGACGACGACGAGCGATAGGCGCCGCTTTGCTCGGGCGACATTACCGGACGCTTGCGCAGGCGACGGAGCTGCACTCGGTGTTCGGCTCCCGTACCGTCCCCGGCTGTGAAAGTCAGGCGCGCGACCGAAGCGGATCAGCCCGCGATGGGCACCCTCTGGGAAGCGTTCATGCGGGAGACGACGTATACCCCGTATCCAGGTGCCCCGTTTTCTCCTTCTTTCTTGACCGAGCACCTGGCGTTGCTCGCGGAAGACAGACGTGAAGCAGTCGGTTGCGTCTACGCGAACACTTCTGTCAGTGATGACTTCGGCTTCGTCTTCGGTCTCTACGTGCGTCCGGATATGCGCCGACGAGGATGTGCTCGGCTCCTGATGCGATCGGTTGCCGAGCAGCTGCAGGATGCCCTGTACGAAGACCTTGGCTTCACCGACGCGGCAAGAACCCTCCGTGTCGAAGTGAAGCGGCTTCTCTAGAGACATTTCTGAACACTCGCGCACACCGCACAGACCTCGCCAGGAAGGCTTCGGCCGTCGGTTACGCTGGCCATAGGAGTGCGCGCGATCCCGCTCCCGATCCAGACCGAGCGCCTGCTCGTTCGCTCCTTCGTTGCCGACGCCGACAGCAGAGCGATGGTGGAGGCCTATTGCGATCCGGAGGTGATGCGCTTCATCCCAGGCGGTGCACTTGCCGACAACGGAGCGGTCCAATCGGCGCTAGAGGCACACGCGCGAGCGCAAGCGAGTCGCGGCTTTAGTTCCTGGGCTGTCGTCGAGCGCGAGAACGAGCGTGTGATCGGCGACGTTGGCTTCGGCATCTTCGAACCGACCGGCGACATCGAGTTGGGGTACACGCTCGCACGCGACTGCTGGGGCCGAGGGTATGCAACGGAGGCAGCGGCAGCCTGCCTCGTGGCAGGGCTAAGGCATCTCGGCGCGCCACGGATCGTTGCTGCCGTCGATGCAGAGAACGAAGCCTCGATGCGCGTTGCCGAGCAGATCGGGATGGCGAGGATCGAAACGATCAAGGCCCACGGACGCCCGCACGTCCTTTTTGCCGCACGCTGCTGATCCGAACCCCAGGCGCTTCCGAGCGTCACGGCGAACGTTACGATCCAGCCGTGGATCCGGCGACGAGATAGCGGTCAGACGCGGCGAACCGCCGCACGTGATTGGGCGCAGGCCCGAGGCTGCTTTTCGAGGCGCGTCGGACGCTGCGTGCGACCGCTACGACTTGGAGGTACACGGAATGATTCCTCAGAACCTGTTCTCCGACGCCTGGGATGGAGTCAACGAAGAAGCCGGGACTCGGCATCGGATCTTCTGGCGGCCGGACGACGCCAGGATGGGAGCAACACTGTACGAACTGGCCCCCGACGCGCCTGATATGCGGATGCACATGCACTTCGGAGCCGAAGAGATGTTCTTCGTCCTGAGCGGTCGTCCCCTCTTCCGGAACCAACGCGGCGAAGAGGAGATGGCTCCGGGGGACTTCGTCTTCTGCCCCGAGGGACGTGCCGGACTCCACACGTTCAGCAATCCCACCGAAGAACCCGCTCAGATCCTCGCGATCAGTGCCGGGAGCTTCCCGGACGTCGTCGCCTACCCCGAACAGGGATACGCATGGGTGGCGACTCGTGATCCCGATCCCGAGCTACTCGCGAGAGGAGGTGACCCCGGCATCATCGCTCGCTTCGAGATCCCGATGGAGTAGATCGCTCGGCGGTTTGTCGGCCGTCGCTCTAGACGACGAAGAGGCCGCGAGAGCGGCCTCTTCGCTTACCCGCACGGCATTGACGAACGCTGCTCTGGGTCGCGAATCCGACCGCACTCCCGCAGATTGCGACAACGGCGAACGGCTATTCAGGTTGCCAGGAGGGGACGGTGTCGCTCGCGGCTGAGCTCGTGAGTTGAACCTTGTTGTGGCCGTCGGCGCCGATCAGGTAGATGTCGCCGTTGCCGGTGTGGTCGGTTTCGTAGGCGACCGATCGCCCGTCCGGCGCCCACGCCAGAGCCGGAAACCCGGAGGGAGTCGGCGAATCGCGCGTCAGCCGGTGGTTGTTCCGTCCGTCGGCACCGATCGCGTAGATGCCCTCGCGGTTCGCCCTGCCGTAGAGAATCCACCGCCCGTCCGGCGACCAGGCGAACCCGTACTCGTTGTACGCATGGCTCGTGACGAGGTGAGGTGGGCTGCTTCCGTCCGCGTCAGCGACATAGATCCCGGCATAGCGGTCGGTGTAGCGTCCGTGCCGAACCAGGCCCCCGAACCCGATGAACCCGACGTGCGTTCCGTCCGGCGACCATGTAGGCAGCCCGATCCCACGGGTCTGCGGACGGCGGAAAAAGGGCCGTGGCTTGCTCCCGTCGGTTCGGATGATCCGTTGCCTCCCGGTCCCGTCCCCGTAGGCGATCTCGTCTCCTTGCGGAGACCAGTCGAACTCAATGACATTGCCGGACGGGAGACGCCGCGGCGCGCCCCCGTCGGTCGGGACGACATAGATCCTCAGGTCTGAAAAAGCGTTCGGGGGCGTCGGCGGCCCTTCGGCTGGGTCGCGGGCGAGGACCGCGATCGCCTTCCCGTCCGGAGACCAGCTCAGAACCCAGGGACTCCTCAGGGGCGAACTCGCAGCGAGAAGCACACGCCCTGTACCGTCCGGGCGCACGAGCCAGAGAGCGCCACGACGATCCAGGTAGGCGATCCGGCTCCCGTCGGGCGCCCACTCAAAGAGGCCGATATCTGAGCCGCCGGGCGTGAGACGACGAAGGCCGCTCCCGTCGGGCCTGATCACGAACAAGCCAGCAGAACCACGTCCGAGTCCGGCATCGCTGCGGAGAAACGCAATCGCTCCCGAGCGACCCTGAACCCCCGCATGACTGGCAGTGGCTCCGACCAGCACGGACGAGAGCGCAAGCAGTGCGGCGGCGGCGATGAACACGGAGAGCTTCTTCATCGCGCTTGCTCCTTTCCTCAGCGTCAGCCGAGGACAGGCGCTGCCTCCGTCCCAAGCTCCTCTGGGGCGAAGCTTCCTCCCACTACGACAAGAAAGTCAAATAGCGGACGCTCTCGCAGGCACCCCGGCGGCTCAGGTCGTCCTTTTCCACTAGAAAGCAAACAGATCGCGGGTTCGACCCAGCGGTCACCGGCGACATTCCGAAACGCGCATCGACCGCAGCATGGCACAATCATCACGCGTCTTCGACCGGCCGAGAACGGACTCCGAACGGTCACAGCCGCGGCGGATCGAGGGCAATCCAGGGC
This sequence comes from uncultured Actinomycetes bacterium, assembly GCA_963808815.1. Classification (GTDB taxonomy): domain Bacteria; phylum Actinomycetota; class Thermoleophilia; order Gaiellales; family Gaiellaceae; genus DATBLE01. Next base: position 226,935 of record CAWEGI010000014.1, read on the forward strand.
AGTGCCGCCGTGCGGTCGACCTGATCTGATGCCGGTGTGCAGCTGCGCGGAGTAGTGCTCGTCGAGGGCGCGAGCGATCGCCGCGCCCTCGAAACGCTCGCGCGTCGCCGTGGCCGGGATCTCCACGCCGAGGGTGTCGCCGTCGTGCCGATGGGCGGTTACGGGAACCTGCCGCGCCTCCTCCGGAAGTACCGAGACGTCCGACTTGCGGGGCTCTACGACGTACGCGAGGAGCGACATTTCTTGCGCGGGTTGGGGTGCCACGATCGCGGCGACCTCGAGCGCATTGGGTTCTATGCCTGCACGCGCGACCTCGAGGACGAGCTGACGCGGGCGGTGGGGCCCGATGGAATGCAGCGCGTGCTCACGGAGCAAGGCGAGCTGCGCGCGTTCCGGACATATCAGAAGCAGCCCGCGCACCGCGCCCGGACGCTCGAGGAACAGCTGCACGGCTTCATGTGGAACCGCAAGCAGAAGTACGCCGTGCTGCTGGTCGAGGCACTCGACCTCGAGCGTGTCCCGCGGCCCCTCGACCGCGTCTTGGCGCACGTCTAGCTCTCAGCGCGCGTATGGGAGCCCAGCGACGGCAACAATTCGAGCGCCAGGCTGGGCGGCCTCTCGGGAGACATTGCCGAGCACTCGCGCAGGCAACCGTCCACCCTGGAGATTGCCCGGGTCGTGTAGTGCTTCCGGCGTGTTGGCCGATGGACACCTCGACCTGCCTGAGGGCGGATCGGTTGCCTGGTGTGAGTGGGGTGACGCTGGAGGATCCCCGCTCGTCCTGCTTCATGGGACGCCGGGGTCGCGCTTCTTCCTCGCCGATCCAGCTTTGGGTTCGTCGTCAGGGTTGCGGGTGTTCACGTTCGATCGGCCGGGATACGGCCGGTCGGCTCCGGTGGCCGTCCCATCGGTGTCGGGGGTGGCCGAGATCGTCGCGCGACTGGCGGTCGATCGCCGACTCGACCAGTTTCCCGTGGTCGGGTTCTCGGGTGGCGTGCCCTATGCTCTGGCCTGCGGGGCAGTTCTGCCGGACCGGGTCTCTCGCATCGCGGCCGTGTCCGGCCAAGGTCCAATCGACGAGTTGCCGGACGCCTTTCAGGCACTTTCGAGCGTCGAGCGAGAACTAGTCTCGGAGATCCGGCGTGATCCGCGAGCTGCCGTCGAACTGCTCTGGGAGCACGGCCGGTGGTATGCGGAGACGCCGCTGAGGATGCTCGACAGCCCGCCTGAGACCGGCGCCGAATCCGTCATAGGCGATCCGGTCGTGCGCGCGAACTTCGTGGATTCGAATCTCGAGGGAGCGCGTCAGGGGCAGGCCGGGGTCGTGACCGACTGGGTGGCCGAGGCCCTCCCATGGGGCTTCGACCTGGCGGACATCCACGTGCACGTCGATCTCTGGGTCGGAGGACTCGATCCCGGCCGCGCAAAGCTCGACGCCCCAGAGTTGGAGCGACGAATTCCGTCCTGCGCGGTGCACCTCGACGCCGACGCCGGCCACTGGCTTCTGATCTCCCACTGGGCAGAGATCGTCACGCACGCGCTCTCCTGACGCCTGCACCGGCGGACACCGGCACGCGCTCGAGGAACTTTTCCGACCGCTCGCGCATGGCGGACGGGTCTGGTCCCTTCAGGATTCACGTGATGCAGATCTTCCTGGAGACCGAGCGCTTGGTACTGCGACGGTTCACCGAAGCCGACGTCGATGATCTCGTGGAGCTCGACAGCGATCCGGACGTGATGCACTTCATCAACGGCGGTCGTCCAACGCCCCGCCGCGAGATCGAGTGCGACGTCCTGCCGACGTTCCTCGACTACTACGAGCGTTTCGTCGGTTACGGCTTCTGGGCCGCCATGGAGAAGTCGAGTGGCCGATTCGTGGGATGGTTCCACTTCCGTCCCGCCACGGTCGACCGCCCCGATGAGGTCGAGCTCGGCTACCGGCTGCGCAAATCGTTCTGGGGAAAGGGCTATGCGACCGAGGGCTCGCGGGCCCTGATCGACAAGGGTTTCGCCGAGCTTGGCGTTCAACGCGTGGTTGCCTTCACGATGGTCGTCAACGTCGCGTCGCGACGCGTGATGGAGAAGGCCGGCTTGCGCCTCGTGAAGACGTTTCACCAGCCGTGGCCCGACTACATCGAGGGCGAAGAAGAAGGCGACGTCGAATACGCGCTGCTCAGATCGGAATGGAAGGAGCAGATCCCGGAGGAAGATGAGTCGCTTCCCAAGTGAGTAGTTCGGACCAGCACCTGCGGCGGAGACACCCGCCCGTCGTGACCAAGCGTGGCCCGCTAGCGGGAGAGTGGGTGTGTGCCCCAACTGGGGTCGTCGCTATGACCGTCGTGCGTGACCTGCACGAGTCCGGTTCCGTCCGCGTTGGCGACGTAGATGTTGCTTGCAGACCCCGAGTTGGCGGCGAACACGATTCTCCGGCCGTCGGGCGACCAGCGTGGCGTGTGGCAGCCGATGCCGCCGCCGCAGGCCAGCCCTCTCACCTTCAGGTGGCGTAGGTGGCTTCCGTCTGCGCGGATGATCCAGATCGAACCGGGTCCGCCTGTCGTGGCCTTTCGCGAGAAGATGATCTCGTTCCCCTTCGGCGACCAGTCGCCGGTGTTTCCCCCCTGCATGACGATCCCGAGGGGTGTGATCCGGTGCTGGCGGCTGCCGTCCGTGTTGATCACGAACAAGCCGATGCTGGTTTCCCCTTTGTAGCGGGCGAAGACGATGTGCCGGCCGTCTGGGGAGTACGAGCCCGGCAGATCACCTCCGCCGGGACTGGACGTCAGACGCTTGGGGGAGCTACCGGCGGACGAGGAGCGGATGTAGATGCCATTACGTGCCGGGCGCGAGTCGTCCCAGCTTTCGCACGCCAACCAGGTGTCGTCGGGCGACCAAGCACCGCCGGCACAGGCGACGCTCAACGTCGGATCCTCGATCGGAAGCCGCTTGTAGCTCCGGCCGTCGGCGCCCACGGTCGCGGTGGTGAGCCTGTCACCGGGGAGGCCGGCTGGGATCGCGAGCGTCCGGCCGTCGTGCGACCAGCTAGGACAACAGGTGTGCCTGGCCATCAGGCGGCGCGCGCGACTGCCGTCAGGATTCGTCGTATAGATGAAGGTGTCGTCGGGGCTGCGTGGATCGGCTCGGTCGTACGCGATCTGGCCATTCGTGCGGGCCGAGCTCGCTGCATCTCCCGGAGGCGCGGGGAGAACGACGAGCACGATCGCCAACAACGCCGCACTCGTCAAGGCCGCCCGCACCAGGGCTACTCTCAGCCCTGAACGGCGGAAAAGCAACTGCGCCGGGGGACATTCCCGAACACTGGCCCACCCGAACGTTGTCCAGCCTGGCTCACTCAGCAGGACAGGTGGGCACCATTCCGGCGGAAAGCGACATCGCACACTCCTGGGGGAGGTACTGGACGCTACGAAGAGTCAGCGGCGATTAGTGGCACGACGTCCTCGCGGAACACCTCCAGTTGAGCGCGCTCGTCGGCAAGTGGCCAAAGGAAGACGCGCTGCGCGCCCGCACGCGCGTACGCCCGCAGCTTCTCCGCGCAGTCCTCCGCCGAACCGATCGGCAGTACCGCGCGGAGCTGCTCCACCGGACGATTGAGCATCGGCGCCAGCACGTCCGCGAGCACCGCGTCGGCGCGTGCCCTGTCCCCTGTGACGTAGCACCACATCGTTGCGATCCCGTTCTGGAACCGCGCGACATCACGCCCGCCTTCCGCAACCTCCTGCTGGACGTGCGACCAGGCCTGGGCGAACAGTTGCGGGGTCGTGTTGTACCCGGAGGCGAGCCAGCCATCGGCGAGGCGTGCCACGCGCTTCAGGCCCGCCACCGATCCCCAGCTTCCGATCCAGATCGGCGGGCCCGGGCGCTGCGCCGGAGTCGGGGCGAGCGTGAAGCCCGCGGTGGAGTAGAACGAACCCTCGAACGGGACGTCGTCGTCGCGCCAGTGGGCGCGCAATGTGTGCACCGCCTCGTCCAGCCGTTTCCAGCGCTCCTCGAATCTCACGCCGATCAGCTCGTAGTCCCGAGCAGACGAACCGGGACCGAGCCCGACCACCAACCGACCGCCGGACAGCACGTCGATGGCCGCGAGGATCTTCGCCGTTGCTGCCGGTCCACGCAGCACCGGCACAGACACTGTCGTCGCGAGCGTCATCTGACCGCTGCGCGCGAGCACGGCGGCCAGCGCCGTCGGCCCATCGAGCCAGGGGCGCGAGAACACGAGATGGTCGTTCGCGCAAAGGTGCGTGTAACCGAGATCGCGTGCCGCTTCCGTAAACGAGAGCAGAGCATCGAGCGGCCGTTGCTCGCCTGCGATCGAAATCAGCGGAAGGTGGACACCGAACTCCATGTCAGTCGCTCGTCACGGGAGTATGTGATGTGAGATGCCTGAGGTCTGGGGTATCCGTCGCAGGGGTCGTTCACCGTCACGGCCTGAACGGCGCGACACAGTTCACTCGGCGACCTCCTCGAGAGTCAATCGCCTCGCGCTAGTACGCCCAACCGCTCGTGGTCGATGGCATGCACGAGCGCGTCCGCATGACGATGCACGAGCTCCCAGTCCGATGCGGCAGTGCGCCGGAAGACCCACGTCACCCGCAGCGACCAGTCCTGCTCCGGGAGATCCCCGATCGTTCCATGCTGCCGTTCGATGACGACGAGCACCGCCAGGTCGCCGGACGTGTAGGTCTCCACCACCTCGACCTTCGCCTCGCCGCCGCGAAAGAACCGCGCGAGAGCATCCAACGCCGCCTCTGAGTCGTCGAATCCTCGTACCGGCTCGCCACCGTACGGCGACATGAGCGTGTAGTCGTTCGCATGCTTGATCAGGGCGGCATAGCCCTCGGTATCGCCCGAAATCAGGGCTTGCGTCGCCTCAGTTATCCGTTGAACGAGTGCGACCAGCTCTTCGTCGCTCACTGTGCCAGACAAGGCCCACACCTCCCTTGGTCAGGGCATTACGGCCAACTGTCAGAGCAAAGTCGGACGCGGCGCTCTCAGGAGAGAGGACGCCGGCGCAGCCGATCGTGCTCCTATCTCAACCCGACACGCCCACCACGCGGAGGAGGGGACCCTCATGCACGATTACGGACGCGCCCCGCTCAGGGGACATCCCGAACACTGGGCCCATGCCCTCTAGCGCCTATGCCGCGGGGGTGAAGAAGTCGATGAGCAGTTGGTTGACGCGTTCCGCCTCGTCGTGATGCACCCAGTGCGACGCCTCGGGCAGGCGCTCCACGCGGTCGAGGTTGGGTACGTCGTCGTGGTCGGGCTCGGCGAGTTCGGAGCCGAGGTAGGAATCCTGCTCCCCCCAGATCACCAGTGTCGGCGCCGAGATCGGCCGAAGCTTTGCCGCGGCTTCCTTCTGGGACTGTCGTACCGAGGCGCGGTAGTAGTTGATCATCCCGGCCGCTGCCCCTGGCTGCGACCACGCCTCGACGTAGCGTTCGAGTTCCTGATCGGTGTAAGGCGGGTTCGCGTCCTGCAGGAAGTGCCGGAAGAAGTGCCAGTCTCTGAGCTGCACCACGTCCTCGGGCAGACCCGGTACCGCAAAGAAGAAGAAGTACCAGGACTTCGCAAGCTGGCTCGGGTGGTGCAGTCCCTCCGAGAGCCGCCGCGGATGGGCCGCGTTGAGGATGGCGAGTCGGTCGACCACCTCCGGGTGGTTCATCGCGGTCGCCCAGGCGATGGATCCGCCCCAGTCGTGACCGACCAACAGCGCCGACTCGGCACCGAGCTCTCCGATCAGAGCGCGGATATCTGCGGCGAGCAGATCGACGGCGTAGGCCTCGAAGCCCTCCGGCTTCGACGACAGGTTGTAGCCACGCGTGTCGGGCGCGACGACCCGAAAACCCGCCGCCGCGAGCGGCGCGATCTGTAGCCGCCAACCAAACCAGAACTCCGGGAAGCCGTGCAGCAGAACGACCAGCGGCCCATCACCGGCCTCGACGTAATGCAAGCTCACATCGCCGACCTCGGCGTTACCCTCCCGAAGCTCGATCCCGACGTCAGGGAGCAGACTCGTGGTGGCCATCAGGACCTCCTCGAATAGGTGACTTGGCGCGAGACCCGCCAGTCGGTCTGGATAAGCAACAAGTGTTACCGCCCTGACACAAAACGAAACGGCCAGGCTGTCGGGGGACATTCCCGAACACCGGCCCAGCCGAGAGGTGTCCGCTTTCAACTCCAACGGAGCCTCTTGCGGAGCCAGGCTCGGCTGTAGTAGACGTCTCTCCAGCGATCGCCGGGGGAGTCAGCGTCCGTGCTGTACGAGTTCGCGGCCGGTGAGTTGTTCGAGCGTCTCGACGGCCTGCTCCGGGTCGGGCATTGCCTCCAACTCGTTCTTGATGCGCTGAGCCGCGCCTTGGAATGTGTCGTCGTGCAGGAGCATGCGAACGGCGTCGCGAGCCGAGTCGGCGGTGAGGCGGTCAGGCACTAGCTGAACCCCGGCGCCGGCGGCGACGACGCGTTCGGCGTTGTAGAAATGATCGGCGCCTTGGGGGACGATGAGGAGCGGCAGGCCGAATGCGAGTGCACCAAGTGTCGAGCCGGCGCCACCGTGCGTCACGACAGCGGCGCAGTGCGGGAGCAGCAACTCTTGTGGGATGTACTGGTGCACGTGGATGTTCGACGGCTGCAGACCGAGATCCGTTGGGTCGTTTTGCTTGCCTACCGTGACAACTACGTTCAGCGCTTCGTCGCGGAGGCCGTCGAGCAGCGCTTCGAAGACGCCGAGGTTTCGGTTGTAGACGGTGCCGAGTGTGATGTAGACGATCGGCAGATCGGGTAGCGCATCCAGCCACGGGAGCCGCGACGACTCCGGCAGCTCAGTCTCGACCGTGCGGATGCCCTGTACTGCGCCCGTGGCAGCTCCCGGTACCTGGAGGCTGGGTGGGCATACGTCGAGGTACAGGTAGCGGTAGAAGCCACCGAGGGGGTGCGGCGCGAGGCCTTGCGAGGCCCAGAAGGGGGCAGTGGCCTTGCCGGCGGCCCGGATGACGTCGCTCTGTACGGCGGGTCCGTAGCTGTGCTCCACATACGGGATACCGGCCACGGTTGCGACGAGCGGTGCCGCGAACTCCGCCACGTCATGAACCACGAGGTGCGGCGACCACTGCTCGACGACCCTGAACAGGTCATTCGCACGCGGCTCCAGCTCGACCTGGACGAAGAGCTCCGTGAAGACGAAGGGACGGACTTGCAAAGGAGGAAGGGAGGCAGCAAGATCGCGCGCGCGGCGCGCAAGCTGCTCCATCGAGTCCGGGGCCAGCCCGACGCGAAACGCTGTGAAGCCTTCCACTTCGGCTTCGCCGGTGACAGGTTCGCCCGACGCGAACGCTACGTCGTGACCCGCTTCAGCGAGGGCACGTGCAAGTGGCAGCATCGGTCGATAGTGCCCCGCCAACGGTCTGCAGATCAGGAGCGCACGCATCGCACAAGGCTATCCCGAGCCTGTCCAGCGGTCGCCCTACGGAGATGCGGGGCGATACCACTCCTCAGGTGGCGGGCATCCGAGAGGCGTGGCGCTTTCGGGTGGTCATGCCGGTGTTCGGGTCAAGGAGCGGTGATACCCGGGTGACCCGGAAGCAGCGGGTTGAGCCGACCGCCTACGATGCGGGCCGATGGACACGTTCCTCGCCATCGCCAGCAGGCGGGAGACACGCGACTACTCCGCCCGGCCGATCCCGGACGAGATCGTCCGACGCATCCTCGATGCCGGACGCCTCGCCGGCAGCGCGAAGAACCGCCAGCCGTGGCGGTTCCTGCTGGTCGAGGACGATTCGGCGCGGGCACGGCTCGCCGAGGCCGTCTTCGAGCCCACCAACGTGCAGGGCGCGCGACTCGTGGTCGCGATCGTCGGCCGAAGCGGCCTGGACACCGGCCGCTGCGCGCAGAACATGCTGCTCGCCGCCTGGGACGCGGGCGTCGGCTCGTGCCCGAACGGGCAACGCGACCCCGAGGCGGCACGCGCCGCCCTCGGGCTCGTCGACGGCGAGGAGCTCGCGATCGTGCTCACCTTCGGCTACCCCGCCCGCGAGCGCCACCCGGAGCGGCGGACCGCGGAGGAGTGGAGCGCCGGCGCCGACCGCAAGCCGCTCGACGAGCTGGTCTCGAGCGTCTGACCAGTCTCCAGGGTCCGACCCGAGGGGTCCGACCTTCCGGGGACAGTCCCTCCTAGACGGTCAGCACGAGCTTGCCGAAGTGCTCTCCGGCCTGCATGCGTTCGTGGGCGGCCGCCGCTTCCTCCAGCGGGCGGACACTGTCGATCACCGGGCACCACCTGCCCCCGTCCACCATCCGCAACAGGGCGGCGAAGTCGCGGGCGGAGCCCATCGTCGTCCCGCGGATCGACTGCCAGTTGAGGTAGAGCGCACGCACGTCGATCGCCACCTCCGCCCCGCCCGTGCCGCCGAAGACGACCAGCCGGCCGCCGCGCCGCAACGCCTTCACCGACTCGCGCCACGTCGAGCCGACCGAGTCGAGCACGACGTCAACCGGCCCAGCTGCCTCGGCCCAGCCGTCCTCGGTGTAGAGGACGCCGCCCTCGGCGCCGAGCTCCTTGGCGCGGTCGATCTTCTCCTGGCTCGACGATGTCACCAGCACTCGGCAACCGGCCTGGGCGGCCAGCGACACGGCCATCGTCGAGACCCCGCTGCCGGCACAGAGGACGAGCACGCTCTCGTCGTCGACCAGCCCGCCGACCTCGAAGAGGGCCCGGTACGCAGTCAGTGCCGCCAGCGGGAACGCCGCCGCCTCCTCCCACGAGAAACGCGCGGGCTTGGGGAAGACGTTCTCGGCCGGCACCTTCACGAGCTCGGCGTACGTGCCGTCGTCGGGCCCACCGAGGATTCGCCAGTCTGGCCCGGCCGCGTCCTCGCCCGGCCCCCAGCCGAGTCCGGGATAGATCACGACCTCCTCGCCCGTGTCGCGCCGCACGCCGGCGCCGTCCGAGCCCGGGATCAGCGGCAGGTGGAACTCGTACGCTGGCCCAGGCGGGTTGCGGACGAGCAGATCACGGCGGTTGACAGCCGCCGCGCGCAGCTCGACGAGGACGTCGCCCGGCCCCGCAACCGGGTCGGGCACCTCCTCGTAGCGAAGATCTCCCCCCTCCTGGACCCGGACCGCGCGCACGCGGAGATCCTACGCTGCGGCCTCCCGCACGGTCTTGACCACCTTCAGCTTGGAGCTCCCCGGCTCCAGCTCGATCGCGTGCGACCGGCTCGACCTCGATCGCCGGCAGAACCGCGTCCGCGGCTTCGAGCGCCGCCCGTATCCCCAGGTGGACGCGGTGGGCCGTCTCGGACGATGCTCCCGGCCGCAGGACGATGCGGACCGCCAGCCTCGTCGGCTCGTGCACGAGCTGGTACTGGACCACGGCGGGCAGATCCAGGAACGGCGCTCGCAACCGGTACGGGAGGACGACCGTCTCGCCGCCGCCGATCCTCGGCAAGCGCAGCATGTCGTCGTTGCGCCCGTCGACCCGCTCGATCCGGAGATAGGGCCTGCCGCCGGGCTCCGGGCCGGTGGCGAGCGTGACGGTGTCGGACAGCTCGTAGCGGATCAGGGGCAGCGCGCGGCCGATCAGGCTCGTGATCAGGACCCGGTAACCCGGGACGCCCGCCGGCACCGGGCGGTCCTCCTCGTCCACCACCTCGATCACGACGAGGTCGTCGCTGACCTCGAGGCCGGCGCGATCGGGCGACTCGGAAGCGATGATCAGCGCCTCCGTGGAGGCGTAGACCTGGACCGGCTCGATCCCCCACGCCTCGTCCACGCGACGGACGAGGTCGTCCGTCAGCACCTCGCCCCCGAGCATGATCCCGCGCAGCTCGATCGAGAGCCTGCCTTCGAGCTGCTCCTCTGCGAGCAGGCCCGCGATGCTCGGCACGGTGACGATCGACTCTGGCCGATCGTCGTTCAGCGTCGCCACCAACTCCGGCAGCGGCGTTGTGACCGCGAGCGTCGGCCGGCCGTTCGCCGAAGCCGCCGAAGGCGGCGAACAGCTTCTGCGTGATGTGCAGCGGCGTCGGCGCGCCGATCCCGACGAACCGAGTGCCTTGACCCAGCCCGAAGCGGTGGCGCACCCGCCACGCCGCGGCCACCCACCGGCCGAATTCCGCCGCCGACTGCGGAAAGACTCCCCGCCGGCCGGTCGTGCCCGAGGTGGAGAAGACGTGGAACGCGCCCTCGAACCGGGAACCCGGGTCCGGGCCGGTCGCGTGCGCTTCGAGCGCCGCCAGCCGCAGGCGCGGGTCGGCCACGACGCGGTCGAACTGCTCCATCAGCGTCTGCTTCGAGAGCGTCGGTAGGTCCTCCAGGCGCACGTCTTCGGCCAGGGCGTCGCCGCCCAGCGCTTCGCGGTAGTACGGCGACGCCGAGACAGCGTGCTCGATCACCTCACGCAGGCGGTCACCCTGGTACTCGAGCAGCTGTTCGCGCGACCAGCGGTCGTGCGAGAGCAGCTCGTCGGTCGCGGTCGATGTGGATGCGGTAACCGTCACGGCTGCTCCTTCGTTCGCCTCTTCTCTTTCGTCAGTCCTCGGATGAAGGCGACGTGCATTTCCTCGAAGGCCTCGACGGAGAGCCCCGGGTCGAGCAATTGCTCGACGGCGAGCCCGCGGTTGAGCGCGCCCGATCCGCGGACGAGCTCGGAGATCGGGATCGTGTACTCGACCCCGTGCCGCTCGGCCAGCCGCTCGACGATCCGGGCGATCCGGTCGAGTCCGCACTCACGGACCTCCCGGACTGCCTGCCGGAGCTTTTCGTTCCGGGAGGCGTGGGCCATGAACTCGATCACGAGCCGAGACCATTCCGGCTCGCGCTCGTTCGCGTCGTGCCAGAACCGGGCCACCGCGCCGTAGGCGTCCTCGATGGTCTCGGCCGAGGAGACCAGCGACTCGTACGCCTCGGCACGGTCGCGGAAGTGCTCCTCGAGCACTGCGACGAGCACGTCGTCCTTGCTCGCGAAGTTCGAGTAGAAGGCGCCCTTCGTGTACCCGGCCTCTTCGGCGATCGCGTCGAGCGACGCCGCGTGGAACCCCTCACGGAGGAAGGCACGACGGGCGGCGGCGAGCAACTCGGCGCGGGTGCGTTCGCGCCGCTCCTGCCTCGACTCCCGCTTCGCGGTCACTGACATACCGACGGTATTCATATACCGACGGTATGTGAATGTCAAGCGACGGTCAGCGCAGCGAGGTCCAGGGCTCCTCGACGGAGACGTCGACGGCGACGTAGCCGCCGTCCCCGACCGCCGGCGCCAGCACGACGTTCAACAGGGCGGGCTCGTCGAAGTCGTTGTACGAGCCGTGCACGACGTCCTTGTCGATGTAGACCGAGTCACCGGGGCCGAGCACCGTGCTTTCGCTCTCGAGGTACTGCGTGACCCGTCCGGACGCGACCGTGATCATCTCGTCCTGGTCGGGATGCCTGTGGAACCCGTGGAAGAAGCCGGGGTCGAGCCGGACGTCCATGACCACGAAGGTCTCGCAGCCGGTGCCGGGCGGCGCGCACCGCATGCCCGCGCTGCCCCATTCGAAATCCTCCGTCGGCACCTCGCTTCCCATCACGAACCTGCTCATGCCTTCTCCTTTCGCGCAGCGACGCCGGGCACAGCCCGGCGTCGCGCGTCAATCGAGCCTACCTGTTCCGATCGATTTGAACCGCCTCATGTTCTCCGTCATCGCCGTCTCGGTCGGCAGCCGCTCCATGCTGGACGCACCGAAGAAGCCGGCCACGCCGGTCGTCCGCTCGAGCACGTAGGCCGCATCGTCGGGCTCGGCGATCGGCCCGCCGTGGCAGAGGACGATCACGTCGTCGCGCACCGCGACCGCGGCGTCGCGCATCGCCTGGATCAGCTCCACCGATTCGTCGAGTGTCTTTGCCGTGCGTCGCGCCGATCGCCCCGCCGGTGGTCAGGCCCATGTGCGGGACGAGCACATCCGCGCCCGCCTCTGTCATCGCGACCGCCTCCTCGGGAGTGAACACGTATGGAGCCGTGAGCAGATCCGCCTCGTGCGCGGCCCGGATCATCTCCACCTCGACGCCGTAGCCCATGCCGGTCTCCTCGAGGCCGATCCGGTGGTTGCCGTCGATCAGGCCGACCGTGGGGAAGTTCTGGACGCCCGAGAAGCCGATCCGTTTCAGCTCCTCGAGGAACACGGGCATGAGCCGGAACGGGTCGGTGCCGCACACCCCGGCCAGCACCGGGGTCTCCTTCACGACCGGCAGCACCTCGGCGGCCATCTCGACCACGATCGCGTTCGCGTCGCCGTAGGGCATCAGCCCGGCGAGCGAGCCGCGGCCGGCCATCCGGTAGCGGCCGGAGTTGTAGATGATGATCAGGTCGCAGCCGCCGGCTTCGGCGCACTTGGCCGAGAGCCCCGTACCGGCGCCCGCGCCGATGATCGGCCGGCCGGCGTCGATCTGCGCGCGCAGGCGCGCGAGCGCTTCAACCCTGGTCACTGATCAGCTCGTGGAGCCGGTTCGCCATCGCGTCGGCGAAGGCGGGGTCGTTGACGTCCAGGTCGAGCTCGTGCAGCTCGACGCTCTCGGCCAGCCCTTCTCGCAGCGCCGAGAAGAGCGCTTCGTCCGCCGCCGGGTCGTGGAACGGCCCTCCCTCCGTGGCGATCATCGAGACGCCCTTCAGCGGCACGAACAGCACGGTTGGCCCGGTCGCCGCGGACAGCTTCCGCGCGATCCGGCGGCCGAGCTCCGCGCACTCCGCGGGCGTCGTTCGCATCAGGGTCACGGTCGGGTTGTGGACGTAGATGTTGCGGTCCTGGAACTGCGGCGGAACCGTCTCACGGGGGCCGAAGTTGACCATGTCGAGCGCGCCGAGGGAGACGACTTGAGGCAGCCCGAGCTCGCCGGCCGCCTCCAGCCGGTCGGGGCCGGCGGAGAGCACACCGCCGACCAGCTCGTCCGCCAGCTCGGTCGTCGTCAGGTCGAGGACGCCGGCGAGGAAGCCGCCGCGCGCGAGGGCCTCCATCGACTGCCCGCCCGTGCCGGTGGCGTGGAAGACGAGCACCTCGTAGCCGAGCTCCTCCAGCCGCTCGCGCGCCCGGGTCACCGCGGGAGTGGTCACTCCGAACATCGTTGCGCCGATCAAAGGCCGTCCCTCGCCGCTCTCCGGGACGGTCATCTTCGCCATCCCGGCGATCGCGCCGGCCGCATTGGAGAGGATCCGTTCCGAGATCCGGTTCAGGCCGGAGATGTCCACAACCGAGTAGGTCATCGAGACGTCTTTCGCCCCCATGTACGGCCGCGTGTCGCCGGAGGCGACGGTGGAGACGATCAGCTTGGGGACGCCGACCGGCAGTGCCCGGGCAGCCGCCGCACCGATCGAGGAGTTGCCGGAACCGCCGACGGAGAGGAAGCCGTCCAGCTGGCCCTCCGCGTGCAGGCGTCGCACGACCTCGGCCGCGCCGAGGCACATCGCTTCGACCGCAGCGCCGCGGTCGCCGGCGTCACGGAGCGCCGTGAGGTCGGCCCCGGCAGCCGCAGCCACCTCGTCGTGCGCGATGTCGGCGTCGATCTGCGGCTCGAAGATGCCGGCGTCGACCACCAGCACGTCCACACCCTGCTCGCGCAGCCGGTCGCGGAGGTATCCGTACTCCGCGCCCTTCGTGTCCAGCGTGCCGAGGAGGACGACCGTCGCCATGCCGAGGCGATCCTACTGGGGCTGTACAGGCCGCCAAGCCGGAGCGGAGTCGTTGTCCTCCCCCGAGGTCAACTGCGTCTCTTTGCCGTTCGCGATCGTGACGAGCGCGCCGTCCCTGGAGAACGTGATGCCGCTCCCGTCCGGCGTCCAGTCGGGCTGGATCGCGTCGATCGCGGAGGTGGTCACCCGCTTCGGCGTTCCGCCCGCGAGCGGCACGGTGTAGATCTCGTTCTTTCCGCTCCCGGCGGTGCTCTGAAAGGCAAGGGTCTTGCCGTCCGGCGACCACGCGGGGGCGGTGCTGACGTCGCGGAGGTCGGTGACGCGGCGGACGCCGGTGCCGTCGTCGTTCATCACGTAGATCTCCTTGATCGAGTACCCCGGCCGCCGGTAGTCGTAGGCAATCAGTCGCCCGTCGGGGCTGTAGGCCGGGTCGGCCGCGGCGCCGAAGCCCGAGCCGACACGCCTGGCGGCGCCGCCGCTCTCGCGCACCCGGTAGATCGCACCTTCGCGGGCGAAGACGATCCAGCGGCCGTCGGGCGACCAGGTCGGGTGCTCGTCGCTGTGCTGAGTCTTCGTCACCCGCCGGGTGCCGGTTCCGTCGGCGTTCATGACGAAGACGTGCGTCCGGCTGTCGCGGTTCGACGTGAACGCGATCTCGCTGCCGTCGGGCGACCAGGCCGGGTCGTTCTGCCAGAACAGGCCCTCGGGCGTCGAGGGATCGGCCTGATGGTCGGTCAGGCGGTAGGTGTGCTTGGCGTCGGCGTCGGCGCCGTAGATCGCATAGTCGCCCTCCTTGACGCTGACGAAGACGAGCGCGGGCGGGCCTTTCGGCCCGGCCGAGCCGCCGCAGCCCGCCGCGAGCAGGGCCGCCAGCGCGACGACGAGGACCCCGATCCTTGCCGTCAACGGGCGACCGGCTCGACACCGAGATAGCGACGTTGGAGCTCGGGATCGCCGGCGATCTGGGTCGCCGTCGTCTCGGCCGCGATCTCGCCGCCGACCATCACGAGCTGGCGCTCGGCCAGCGAGGTGGCGACGCCGAGGTTCTGTTCGATCAGGAGGATCCGGAGGCCCTCCTGCTCCAGCCTGCGAAACGTCTCGACCAGCATCTCGATGACCGTGGGGGCGAGCCCTTCGGAGGGCTCGTCCATGATCAGCAGCTTCGGGTTGAGCATCAACGCCCGGCCGATCGCGAGCATCTGCTGCTCGCCGCCGGAGAGCTGTGCGCCGCCGTTTCGCTTCCGCTCGGCGAGACGCGGGAAGAGCTCGTAGACACGCTGGATGTTCCACCGGCTGCCGCCGGTCCGGCCCGCGACCATCCGCAGGTGCTCGTCGACCGAAAGCGACGGGAAGAGCCGGCGGCCCTGCGGGACGTAGCCGATCCCCATCCCGGCGATCTTGTGGGAGCTCTTGCCGACGAGCTCCTTGCCCTCGAACCGCACGGAACCGGAGACCTGTGGCGGACGGATGCCCATGATCGCCGCGCAGAGGGTCGTCTTCCCCATGCCGTTGCGCCCGATGACCGCGACCGCCTGCTCGCCGAGCTGGAACGAGACGTCCTGGAGCACGTGGGCGCTCCCGTAGTGGGCGTTCAGCCCTTCGACCGCGAGCAGCGGGGTGCCGTTCTCGCTCAGTGCTTGCCCCCGCGGCCGAGGTAGAGGTCGTGGACGAGCTCGTTGGCGCGGATCTCGTCGGGCGTCCCTTCGACGATCACGCGGCCGTCGTGCATCATCGTCACCTGTTCGGCCACGCGCAGCGCGACGTCCATGTCGTGCTCGATCACGATCAGGGTCAGCTCGTGGCCGAGGGCCAGCAGGAGGTCGGTGATGAGCTCCCGCTCGCCACGCGAGAGCCCCGAGCACGGCTCGTCGAGCATCATCAGCTGCGGCTCGGCGGCGAGCGCGACCCCGAGTGCGACCTGGCGCTGCTCGCCGTGCGAGAGCGAGCCGACGATCTCCGAAAGCTTGTGGTCGATCGCGACGCGGCGGGCCGCCTCACGGGCGCGCTCGCGAATCTCGGCGTCGCGTTTGAGCACGACCGGTCGAATGTGTCCGCCACGGACGCCGATGATCGAGAGATAGATGCTGTCCTCGACGGAGAGTCCGGCGAAGAGACGCGACTGCTGATAGGTGCGCGCGAGTCCCATCTTCGCCCGCGTGCGCGCTGGAGCCTGCGTGACGTCGCGGCCGAACAGCTCGACCGTCCCGGAGGTGGCGGGAAAGTCGCCGCAGATGACGTTGAAGAGAGTCGTCTTGCCCGCCCCGTTCGGGCCGAGGATCGCGCGCCGCTCGCCGGCCGGCACCTCGACGTCGACCTCCGAGACGGCGTGGAGGCCGCCGAAACGCCTGCCGACCCCCCGCAAGCGGAGGGCCGGCACGGCGTGTTCGGCGAGTGGTGCTTCGGTCAAGCTCCTACTTCAGGATCTGGTTCGTCACCTTGCCGTTCGTGACGACCTGGATCTTGCCCTGCCACGGGGTCTTCACCTTCTTGCACGGAGGCTGCGTGCGACCCGGAGGCGGGCTCGTCGGCTTGAACAGGCCGCCGAACGACTGATCGACAGCCGGTACGTACGCGACCACGGTCGCGGCACACCGACCCGTCGGGGTTGCTTGACGAGCTGGAGCTGGTACTGGTCCTGGATCGCCTGGCGGCGGGAGTCGAGCGTGACCTTCCCGCCGTTCGAGATCTGGAACGGACCGTCGATCGACCGCGGCAGCGCGGCGTCGAGCTTCGCCCCGACGGCACCGCCGGACCTCGCCAGGCCGATCGTCAGCGCCTTGGCGGCCATGTAGTAGTTGTAGAAGAACCCGTCGTCCACGTTCTGCGCCGGGTACATCTTCTTCGCGTAGGCGCGGTACGCGTCGACCTTCGGGTAGTGGACGCCAGGGTTGTTGCCGAAGCCGCCGACGTAGGCGCCGACGACCTTCGGGGCCACGACCTTGTCGGCCCCGAGGAACCCGAAGAACAGGTTGCCGATGTTCTTCGTCGGGTCGAGCTTGCCGTAGGCCTGCTCGTACGCCTTCAAGGCCGCTGCGGTACCCGTACCGCCGACGACCCAGAAGTACCCGTCCACCTGATTCGGCGGGGGAAGCTGCCGGACGAACGGTGCGTAGTCGGTCGTGTTCAGCGGCGGGAACACGCGCTTCGTGATCTGGCCGCCGACCGCGCAGAAGTCGGCGATCATGCCTGCTGCCGACGTCCAGCCGAAGCTGTAGTCGTCCATCATGATCGCGGCCTTGCGCCAACCGAGCTTCTTGTAGGCGAGTTCCCCGATCCCCGCGTTCCACTGGGCGCCGTCGCCGTGGTAGCGGAACAGGTTCTTCGGGGCGATCTGCATCGTCGGGTCCTGCGACCCGGCCGTGCCGACGATGAACGTCTTCGTCGGATGGGCCTTCGCGTAGTTCGCGACGTACACCGCCTCGTCACCCGACAGCGGGCCGATCATGACGTCGGCGTTCAGCTTCTCCATCAGGCGCTTCGTCTCGGTGACGGCCACCGGCACGGTGTCGTTGCCGCAGCCGTAGCCGACGATCTTGATCGGCGTGGAGCCGACATGGATGCCGGTCATGCCGGCCGACGGCTTCGCGTGGCTCTTGGTGACACCGTGGGCGAACTGCGCGAACGCAGTCTGCGCACCGCCGATGTCTACGTCGTAGCCGAACGCGAAGGCGCCCTTGCAGTCGGTCATGATCGCGACCTTGACGACCTTGGCATGCGACGACGCAAATGCGCCGGTCGCGAACATCGCCACGGCAGCCGAGGTCACGACCAACAGAACTGCGGCTGTCTTCCAGCTCCGCAGATTGGGTTTCATCTGGTAGTGCCCTCCTCCCTCTCGTGTTTCGAAGGTGCGCGCGATTCTCGCGCAGTAGTGACCCAACTTTCAAGCAGGTCTGTCGATTGGTGGTCAGTTCGCGGGCTCGGCCGCGGGAGTAGCGCTTCTCTCGCCTCCCTCGGGTCGGCGCCGTGTGCGGAAGAGCCTGCCCCACAACCCCATGAGCCCATCAGGTGAGACGACGACTATCGCCAAAAAGATAATTCCGATCAGCGTGTTGAAGCTCCCGCCGAAGATCGTGCCGCCGAAGCCGATCAGCGGGACGTGCGTGCTCGAGGTGATGTAGTTCTGCATCAGGAAGAAGACGAAGGCTCCGACCCAAGCACCCTCGATCCGGACGAGCCCGCCGATCACGGCCATGATCAGGAGGTTGATCGTCTGCGGCAGGTCGACGTCGCCGGGGGAGACCTGGCCGGCGAACCAGGCGTAGAGGACCCCGGCCAGTGCAGCCAGGAAGGCGCCGAAGCCGAACGCGAGCGTCCGATGGAGCGGGACGTTGAAGCCGAGCGATGCGGCGCGGATCGGCTCGTCCCGAACGCCCTGGAGCGCGATGCCGAAGGGCGTGCGGACGATGTAGCGGATGACGACGTACGCGAACAGCGTCACGCCGAAGGCGACGTAGTACAGGCGGTTCGGGTGGGCGAGGATGTCGCCGATCCAGCCCGGCGTGTAGTTGTTGATGCCGCCGATCCCGGAGAAGCCCGAGATCTTCGTCACCTGGCCGAGGGTGTAGACGGCGATCACCGAGTAGGTGAGCGTGATCATCAGGAAGTAGATGCCGGCGCTCCGGGATGCGACGGCGCCGCCGATCAGGCCGAGCATGGTGGTGAGAACGATCGCGCCGATCAGCGCCACGGTCGGATCCCAGCCGAGGTGGAGGCCCTTCGACGTCCCGCCGGGGCCGCCCTTCGTGGCGAGGTTTCCGAAAATGATCCCCGCCATGCCGAAGAGGGCGGTCTGCGCGAGCGAGACCATTCCGCCGTAGGCCGAGAGGAAGACGAGACTCGCGGCCGCCATGCCGAAGATGAAGGTCTCGAGCAGGATCGTGTGGCTCCAGTAGGAACTCCAGCCCGCGGCCGGCCAGATGATCACGATCACGAGCGCGACCGCGGCGATCCCGCGCTCGACCTGCTGGCGGAGCGTCCAGGTCCTGGGGTTCACCCGCCCCTCCCGAACAGGCCGCGGGGCCGGAACGCAAGCACGAGCGCGATCAGGACGAAGGTGAGGATCGACGAGTACTGGGTGCAGCAGTCGGACCCGGTCGTGGGCAGGTAGGACGCGCCGAAGTTCGCGACGAAGGCGAAGAGAATCGCACCGGCGGCTGCGCCGAAGATCGAGCCCATTCCGCCGACGATCACGACCACCAGCGAGTTCAAGAGCCACTGGCCGTCCTGGCCCGACGAGATGTTCGACTGCGACGCCCAGACGACTGCGCCGAGGGCGGCGAGCATGCACCCGACCACGAAGGCGATCGCGAAGGTCTTCTGGATGTTGATCCCGAGCGCCGAGGTCATCTGCTCGTCGTCCACCCCGGCGCGGATGACCATGCCCGTCTTCGTCTTGTAGAGCCAGAGCCAGAGGCCGACGCCGACGGCGATGCCGATCCCGATCATCACGAACTTGGCGAGGGAGTACTGGACGCCGCCGACGTGGAGATCGACGAACCGGTCGGTCCAGCCCGGCCACGTCAGGTCGACGGCGTTTCCGCCGAACTTCTGGGTGCCCGCCCCGACGTTGCGCGGGAAGTGGGCGATGATCTGGTCTGCGACGATTACCGAGACGGCGATCGTGATCAGCGCCTGGCGGAGCTCCTGCCCCTGGTTCCAGCGGAGGAACGCCTGCTGCATGACGTAGCCGACGACGGCGATGCACGGCGCGGCCACGAGCAGCGGAACGAGCCACTCCCAGGTGTTCACCTCGCTCGACTGCAGGGAGAAGCCCTGCCCCGTCATGCCCTGCTGGACCTCGTAGGCGATGTAGCCGGCGAGGAGGTAGAACGCGCCGTGAGCCATGTTGACGACGCGCATCAGGCCGAAGATCAGGGCGAAGCCGCTCGCGACGATGAAGAGCGCCGCGGCGAAGCTGACCGAGTCGAGCACGATCTTCAGGAAGTTCGACGGGTCGTGCACCGCCGATCCGAACGTCGTCGTCCGCCAGTTGGACTGGCCGTTCACGCCGGGGATCGTCGCGACGAAGAGGACGTAGACGAAGGCAAAGACGACGCAGCCGAGCGCGACGAGGACCGGGAGCCGTCGCCAGCTCAGGAACGATCCGACCCGGTCGCGGGACGGGACTCTGGCGGCCAGCGCGCTCAACCTGGGACGACGCTAACAGCCGTCCCTATGGCTTTCAAACGCTAAGCGGTGAACAGGGTCGCTGCCGCCGCCTCGCCTTCCTGGCTGCCGAGCTCGGCGGCGTCGGCCAGCGTCTCGGGCGAGAGCGTGCTCACGTCGGGCCAGTCCACCTCGATCAGGTTGCCGGCCGGGTCGCGCAGGTAGAGCTGCGCCCAGCCTGCCGGATGGACACGGAGCGGCGAGCCGAACGCACGGACGTCGAGGATCCCCATCTGCTTGGCCCTCGCGTAGAGCGCGTCGAAGTCGTCCACGTCGAACGACACGTGGGCGCGGAGATTGGCGGTCTCGTCGGCCTCGAACAGGTGCAGCTGGCTCGTACCGGCGCGGAGCCAGAGCACCGGATCGGGGAACTTCGCGGTCGGGATGCGCTCCATCCCGAAGAGCTCCTCGTAGAAGCGGGCCGATTCGTCGAGCGAGTTCGCGACGATCGACGTGTGGTTGATCCGTGTCGTGCGCATGCAGACTCGACGGTATACCCTCAGGGCGGTTCTCGACGAGGAGGAGGCATGGCCCGGCTCAAGATCCCGTACGAGTCGCTGGACCCGCTGACGATCGGCGCCTCGGGTGACGAGTCGAAGGTCTACCGCGAGGAACTCGAGCTGGAGGTCCCGGACGCGAACCTGCTCGCGGCGATCTATCCCGACGAGCCCGAGCCGGTCGCGGACGCGACCGATGCGGCCCGATCGGCGTTGGAGTCGCCGGCCTCGGGGCCGCGCTTCTCCGAGCTCCTCGCCGCTGCGACGAAGGTCGCGGTGGTCATCGACAATCAGTTCCGGCCGACGCCGCAGTCGCGCCTGCTCCCCGCGGTGTTCGACGCGATCGAGGCGGCCGGGAAGCCGGCGGTGGTCGCGTGCGCGAACGGCAAGGTCTTCCCGATGTCCGAGTCGGACATCGAACAGAAGATCGGCCGCGACAACCTCGACCGGATGGAGCGGCTCGGGATCGAGTTCCACCAGAACGAGCCGCGGAACGCCGAGGCCTACACCTACGTCGGGGTCTCGTCGCGCGGCACGCCCGTGTGGCTGATGACGGCGGTGGCCGAGTGCGACCTGAAGATCACGATCGGCCAGGCGCAGGCCAACCACTGGGGCGCGGGCGGCGGCGGCAAGCTGATCCTGCCGGGGGTCGTGTCCGACGAGACGATCGAGTCGAACCACTGCGCCTTCGTCCCCTCCCCGCAGACCCACTACGGAGCGTATGCCGGGCCGATGCGCTCGGACATCGACGAGGTGGCGACGATGTGCGGCCTCCAGTGCACGATGAACGTCGTCCTCGACACGCGCGGTCGGGTGATCGAGTGCATCTTCGGCGCGCATCCCGACGCGCATCGCCGCGCGATCGAGCGTTTCAACGAGATCTACGCGTACGAGCACCCCGGCGCACAAGCCGACATCGCGATCTGCGGCGTCTTCGCGCCGACCGACCACCTGTTCTTCCACACCGGCTGGGGCTGCATGTCGGCCGACTTCGTGCTGCGAGACGGGGGCACCCTGATCTATGCGTCGCCCTCCCCGGGCGTGAACACCGCGGTCGGCGACTTCCCCGGCCTGGCGCTGATGGACCTGATGAAGCCGTACATGCCGCCGACCCCGGAGAACTACCAGCAGGTCCTCCGCGACATCCACGGCCGTGTCATCCAGATGTGGGCAGGATGCATCTGGGTGCCGATCTACGAGGTGATGACCCGCAAGCACCTGAAGCTGGTGACGCTCGAGGAGAACCTGGAAATGGCCGCCGACATCGGCATGGACGCCACCACCTCGCTCGACGACGCGTTCGCGGAGGCGATGGAACGCCACGGCCCGGAGGCGAAGGTGGTGGTGCTCCCGTTCGCGCGGTACCAGTTGCCGCGGAACATGGTGCGGATGGATGCTGAGCCGCTCCGCTTCCCCCAGGAAGTGGCGCACGCGTAACGGCGTGGCTTGCGCCCCCGGGCGCACGGTTGCAACCATTTCGGGCCGAAGCACGTAGTCCCCGAGATCGCCTTGTCGACCGTCACGCATCCCACCGATCTCCTCGAGCGGGCCGCGCAGCTCGAGACGCTCGCCGAGTCGTACGCGGCGGTCGCCGCCACGTCGCGGAGCAGGTTGGCGCTCGTCTACGGCGAGGCGGGCATCGGCAAGACCGCTCTCGTGCGGCGGTTCTGCGACGAGCACGCCGGGTCGGCACGCGTCCTCTGGGGCGCATGCGAGGCGCTGTTCACGCCGCACCCGCTGGGGCCGATCCTCGACATCGCCGCGGGCGACGGCGCCGAGCTGATCGCCGACCTCCACCCCGAGGACGCCCAGCCGTACGAGATCGCCGCCGCCCTCATGGCGGAGCTGCGCGCGAACGCACCCACGGTCCTCGTCGTCGAGGACCTCCACTGGGCGGACGAGGCGACGCTCGACGTCCTCCGGATCATCGGGCGCCGGATCGAGACGGTGCCGGCGCTCGTCGTCGCCACCTACCGAGACGACCAGCTCGACCGGGCGCACCCGCTGCGGATCGTGCTCGGGGAGCTGGGGACGAGCGAGTCGGTCACCCGCCTCGACGTCGGTCCGCTCTCGCAGCGGGCCGTCGCCGACCTGGCCGCACCCCACGGGCTCGACCCAGGTGAGCTGTACCTGCGCACCGGCGGCAACCCTTTCTTCGTCACCGAAGTCCTTGCGTCAGGCGAGGAGCACATCCCGGCGACCGTTCGCGACGCGGTACTGGCCCGGGCCGCGCGCCTGAGCCCCGGCGCGCGGACGGTGCTGGAAGCGGTGGCGATCGCCCCTCCCCAGGTCGAGCTCTGGCTGCTGGACGCGCTTGCCGACGATGCGGCGGCGCACCTCGAGGAGTGCCTCGGCTCCGGGATGCTCGTCGCGGCTGCCGCCTCGGTCGCCTTCCGGCACGAGCTCGCCCGGCTCGCCGTGCAAGAGTCCCTGCCGCCGACGCGCCGGCTCAGCCTCCACCGGGCCGCGCTCCAGGCGCTCTCGGCCCCGCCGGACAGCATCTTCGACCTCGCCCGGCTCGCCCACCACGCCGAGGAGGCGGGTGACACGGACGCCGTGCTGCGTTTCGCCCCGGCGGCTGCGGCGCACGCGACGATGGTCGGCGCCCATCGCGAGGCGGCGGCGCAGGTCGCCCGCGCGCTGCGCTTCGGCGACGGCCTCCCGCCGGCGCAGCAGGCGCGGCTCCTCGAACGGCTCTCCTTCGAGTGCTACCTCACAGACCAGTCGGCCGAGGCGATCGCCGCGCTGGAGCGTGCGGTGGGCACTACCGGGAGATCGACGACCCGACCAAGGAAGGCGCCGCCCTCTGCGCGCTGTCACGCCGCCTCTGGTGCGCGGGCGAGCCGGAGCAGGCCGAGGCGACGGCGCGCGAGGCGGTCTCGATTCTCGAGCGCTTCCCGCCCAGCCGCGAGCTGGCGATCGGCTACAGCACGGTCTCGTCGGATCGCATGAACGCCGAGGACGCTGCCGGCGCGCTCGAGTGGGGGGCCCGGGCGCTCGAGCTGGCAGAGCGATTCGACGACAACGAGATCCGAGCTCACGCCCTGAACAACATCGGGACGGTGGAAGCGCTGAGAGGGGTGCCGGCCGGTTTCGAGAAGCTCGACGAGAGTCTCGGCCTGGCCCGCGAGGAGCGCCTGGAGGAGCACGTCGGCAGAGCCCTGATCCACCTGACCTGGGTCGTCGCCCGGACGCGCAGGTAGTCCTGCTGGCGGGTCGACGAGGGCATCGACTACTGCGCCGAGCACGGTCTCGATCTCTGGTGGCTGTACCTGCTCGCCTTCCGTGCGCGCGTCGACCTCGACCGCGGCCGGTGGACGGAAGCGGCGAACGCAGCGCTTCGTGCTGGGCCATCCCCGCGGTGCGGTCCTGCTGCGCATTCTCGCCCTCTCCGTCCTCGGGCGGGCGCGGGCGCGGCGGCGCGATCCTGACCACCGCGGCCCGCTCGACGAGGCGCTCGAGCTGACCCGAACGGCGGGAGACCTGCAACACGTCGCACCGGTCGCCGTCGCACGGGCGGAGGCAGCCTGGCTGGATGGCGACCGGAACGCAGTCGCGGCCGAGACCGACTCGTGCCTCGCCTTCGCGATCGACAGAGAGGCGTCGTGGGTGGTCAGCGAGCTCGCTTACTGGCGATGGCAGGCCGGTGTTCGCGAGGCGATCCCGGCCGACGCGGCGGAGCCATTCGCCCTGCAGATGCGCGGCGACTGGCGAGGAGCGGCCGAGCTCTGGCAGCGGATCGGCTGTCCCTACGAGGCTGCGCTCGCTGCCGCCGACGCGGAGGACGAGGAGAGCGTCCGGGCGGCACTCGACGACCTCCGGAGGCTGGGCGGGGCCGGCGCGGCGGACGTCGTCTCGCGGCGCTCCCGGTCGCGTGGACTCCGCGGGCTGCCACGCGGCCCACGCCGGGCGACCCGGGCAAGACCCGGCAACCTGACGCAGCGCGAGCACGACGTGCTCAGGCTCGTCGCGGACGGGCTGAGAAACCGCGAGATCGCGGAGCGCCTCTTCGTCTCGCGCCGGACGGTCGACCACCACGTTGCCGCGATCCTGCGCAAGCTCGCCGTCCCGACCCGCGGCCAGGCGGTGGCAGAGGGCGCCCGGCTCGGTCTGCTCGACCGGCCCTAGACTTGGTCGCGTGACGCAGCAGCGGGTTCTGGGGCTCGACGCGCGCGGCACCGCGCCCGACCGGCCCGCGTCGCGCGACGTGAAGGGCTCGACCACCATCGTCGAGCTCCTGCGCATGTACCCGGACGGTGAGGCAGGCCGGTTGATGTCGGCGCTTTCGCTGCCGTGCGCTCACTGCGGCGGCGCCTTCCACGAGCCGCTGACGCTCGCCGCGAAACGGCACCGCCGCGACCCGCGCGCGGTCCTCGAGGCCTTCCGGGCGCTGGCGGGAGGCGGACCGACCTCCGACCAGATCGAGGCAGCGGCACGGAGGGTCGGCTAGCCCGGACCCTCTGCGGACGAGGCCTGGGCCTGGCCGAGCAGCACCAGAAGCTCGCGACGGCGGGCGTCGTCCTTCACCCCCGTCCTCTCGAGGATGTCGACGGCGAGACGGTAGAAGCGAACGGCCTCCTCGTCCGCGAGCACGTCCGCCGCCCGGCGGCCGGCGCGCATCGCGTACTCGATCGCCGTCTCGGGTGCTGCCGCCGGCAGCGCCAGCGAGAAGTGGTGCGCGAGCTCGGCCAGATGAGGCTCGGAGTTTCCGGCGTAGAGCGTCTCGAGCACTTCGGCGACGCGCAGGTGGAGCCGCCTCCGGTGGGTGGCCGGGATCTCCTCGTACAACGTGTCGCGGATCAGAGCGTGGCCGAAGCGAAGGCGGCCGAAGGAGCCCGGAAGGTCCTCGACGACGCGGGCGGCGATCGCCTCGTCGAGAACGCCGAGAAGCCTGTCGATACCCGTGTAGTCGGCCGTGCGTTCGAGGGCGACGAGGCCGAACTCGCGCCCGAGGACCGATCCGAGGGAGAGCACGCGCCTGCACTCGCCGGAGAGGGTTCGCAACCGGCGGCCGATCGCCTCGCGGATGGTCTGCGGGATCGGGGTCCCGTTCGGGGCCTCCGATCCGAGACGCCCCTCGAACGCCAGCAGCCGGACGACCTCCAGGACGAAGAGTGGGTTGCCCTCGGTCTCGGCGTACAGCTCGGCGACCAGCTGCTCGGCCGGCGCCGCACCCACCGACAGCTCCGCCAACTGCGCGACCTCGCCCCGGTCGAGCCCGGTGAGGCGAACGCGGCGCGCGACCGGCAAGCGACCGAGGTCGGCGAGCGTGGTCTCGTCAGCTTGGACCGCCGGGTCGAGGTCGCGGAACGTGCCCACGACCAGAACGCCGCTGTCCTCGAGCGACGACGCGACATGCTGCAACAGGAGCAGCGAAGGCTCGTCCGCGACGTGGAGGTCGTCCAGGACGAGCACGAGCGGTCGCTCAGCGGCCGCTCTCATCAGGAACGAGGCCGTCGAGTCGAAGAGCCGGATTCGCGCGGCCCCCGAGTCGGCTGCCCCGGGCTCGGCCAGGCCCGGAAAGAGTTCGTGTAGCTGCGGAACGATCCGGGCGACGTCGGCCGCGGACGCGCCCAGCTGCCGCCGCACGTCGCCCGGCTCGGCCGCGCGCACGTACGCCCGCAGCGCCTGCGTCCACGGCCAGTAGGCAGGCGCCCCGCCGGCTTCCCAGCAGCGACCGATCAGGACCAGAGCGCCCCGTCTCGTCGCCCGGTTCACCACTTCGTCGGCGAGCCTGCTCTTGCCGATCCCGGGCTCTCCCTGGAGCAGGAACAGTTGGCCTCGGCCGGCGAACGAGTCGTCGAGACCGCCCGACAGTTCGGCCAGCTCGGGCTCACGCCCGACGAAGCCCCCGGCGTCTTCCCTGCGCCGTTCCACGGTCCTCGGGTCGGCCCGGGGCTCGAGCGCCGGATCCTGGCGGAGAATGGTCTGGTGGAGCTCGCGCAGCTCCCGGCCCGGCTCGATGCCCAGCTCGTGGACGAGCTTCCTTCTGGCCTCCTGGTACACGTCGAGCGCCTCGGCCTGCCGGCCGCCCCGGTAGAGCGCGAGCATCAGCAGCGCACGGAACCGCTCCCGCAGCGGATGCTCGGCGGCGAGCGCCTCGAGCTCCGCGATCAGGTCTGCCCGGCGACCGAGCGCGAGGTCTGCCTCGATCCGCTCCTCGAGAACCGCCAGCCGTCGTTCCTGGAGGCGGCCGATCTCCTGCCGCGCGAAGCGGGTGTGGGCGACGTCGGCGAGGGGCGGCCCACGCCACAGTGCGAGGGCGTCGACCAGCTGCCGGCCCCCTTCGCCCGCGAGACGCTCGAAACGCTCGACGTCGAGCTCGCCCGGTTCCACCCGGATCGCGTAGCCCGGCGCCTTGGTGACGATCCGATCGCTGCCCAGCTGTTTCCTGAGCTTGGAGACGTGCACCTGTAGCGCCTTCTCGGCGGTGTTCGGCGGGTTCTCCTCCCAGAGCGCGTCGACCAGGCGGTCGCGAGACACGACCTCGTTCGGATTGAGCAGCAGCACGGCGAGCAGGGCGCGCTGCTTCGCGCCGCCGAGATCGAGCGCCTTCCCGTCGGAGATCACCTCCAGCGGGCCGAGGATCCGGAACTCCATCCGCCTCCCGGTCCGGGTGGGGTCACCGTGCTTTCGCGACGTTAACCGCTCCGGGGCACGCGACAAAGCGTTCCGTAACCCGGCCGTTACCGATCGTTAGGCGTCCACGTGTCTTCTAGGTCGAAAGGGTCGCAGGAAGTGGCCCAGGAGACAGGAGGCGAAAGATGCGGCACTACAACCCCCTCAACCGCTTCGGGAGACTGTTGGTTCTCGGCGCAGTCGTGGCCGGCGTGACGGCTTCGGCGGCCGTGGCGATCCCCGTGGTGGATCCCCAGGACAACGGTACGGCCAACCTCGCCACGCCGGTCTCGCGCCCACCCGACGTCCAGGACGCGATGACGGCGCGGCACGCTGCGGCGGCCACGCTGAATTCCGACAGCGCTGCGCAGCACACCACGCCGGCTGGACTGAAGGCCGACGGCCTGCGGTGGCAGGGGATCGCGCAGGTGTACCAGCAGAAGCAGGCCGTGCCCGACGTCGTCGAGCGCTATGCGGCGACGCACTCCGGCGGCGGACGGTTGGTGGTGCCGCAGTCGGTCGCACCGAGGCCCCCGGACGTCAGCGACGCGGCGCTCGCCGCCCGGTACGGCTCGACCGCGACGGCCGAGTCGAGCGGGTTCGACTGGAACGATTGGGCGATCGGGATCGGCACCGGGATCGGCCTGGCGCTGCTCCTCGGAGCCGCCTTCCTGATGGGACGGCAGCTGCGGCATCCCGTCCAGACCGCCTGAAGTTCGCCTCCGCGAACGGACCGAGCGGGCCATGGGCCCGCTCGGTCTGCTGGACCGCATGCCAGTGCGTAAGGTTCGGCAGCGATGGCCGGCACGCGCTACGACGAGCTCCGCGAGCGCCTGGCCGAGACCTGGGACCTGGCCAAGCTCGGCGCGATCGCCGCGTGGGACCAGCAGACCATGATGCCCGCGGCGGGTGGAGCCGTTCGCGCCCGGCAGCTGGCGACCATCTCGAAGGTCGTCCACGAGCAGATCGTCTCCGAGGAGCTCGGTCAGCTGCTCGAGGAGCTGCGACCGTACGAGGAGTCGCTCGACCACGACTCGGACGAGGCGAGCCTGATCCGGGTGACGCGCCGCGACCGCGACAAGGAGCTGCGCGTCCCGGGCGAGCTGCGCGAGGCGCAGGCGCGCGCCGGGGCCGAGGCGTTCCCGGTCTGGGTCGAGGCGCGCCGCACCGACGACTTCGAGCTCTTCCGCCCGCACCTTGAGCGGAACGTCGACCTCCGCCGCGAGTACGCGGCCTGCTTCGAGGCCGACGAGCCGTACGATGCGCTGCTCGACGACTTCGAGCAGGGGATGAAGACAGCCGAGGTGCGCGAGGTGTTCGCCCAACTCCGCGACGGCCTCGTCCCGATCGTCGCCGAGGCCTCGGAGCAGGAGATCGACGACTCGTGCCTGCGCGGGCACTTCCCGTTGGAGGCCCAGCGAGAGATGCAGAAGATCCTGCTCTCCAGGTTCGGCTTCCGCGAGGACACCTGGCGTATCGACCCGGTCGCGCACCCCTTCGCGACGTCCTTCGCCACCTCGGACATCCGGATGACCACCTACTACCCGGAGCACGAGATGCGCGGCGTGTTCGCGGCCATGCACGAGGGCGGGCATGCCCTCTACGAACACAACGTCGACCCCGCGCTCGAGCGGACGCCGCTCTGCCGCGGCACCTCACTCGCCCTGCACGAGTCACAGAGCCGCATGTTCGAAAACATCGTCGGGCGCAGCATCGAATGGTGGAGCTGGGCCTACCCGGAGATGCAGCGCCTGTTCCCCGACCAGTTCCGCGGCGTCGAGCTGGAGGAGTTCCACCGGGCGATCAACAAGGTGCAGCCCTCGCTGATCCGGATCGAGGCCGACGAGGCGACGTACAGCCTGCACATCATCCTCCGGTTCGAGCTCGAGCAGGAGCTGATCGCGGGCACGGTCGCTCCGGCCGACCTGCCCGGCGTCTGGAACGAGCGGATGAAGCAGTATCTGGGCGTGGACGTGCCGGACGACGCGCACGGCGTCCTCCAGGACGTCCACTGGTCGCGCGGGACGATCGGGTACTTCCCGACCTACGCGCTCGGCAACGTGATCTCGGTGCAGATCTGGGAGAAGGTCCTCGACGACGTGCCTGACCTCATGGAGGACGTCGCGCGCGGCGACCTGGCGCCGCTGACCGACTGGCTGCGCGGGAAGCTCTGGCGCCACGGCCGCAAGTTCACGCCGCAGGAGACACTGGAGCGGGTGGTCGGCGGCGGGCTCGACTCCGGACCGTACCTGCGCTACCTCAGCGGCAAGCTCGGCGCGCCGGCCGCCTGAGTTAACGCAATCTTCACGATCTCCTCCTACCCAGCGAACAACCGCTGTGGCACCCTGAGGGCATGGAGACGTTGGAGCGGGAGCGGAAAGAGCTGGACCATCGAGCCGGCGACGGCTTCGAGGTCAGGCTGCTCTGGGGCAAGGACGACGGTGAACTGACGGTCGTCGTCGACGACTGGCGCACCGACGAGCACTTCGAAATCGCGGCTCGCGCCGACAACGCGCTCGAAGTCTTCAACCATCCCTTCGCATACCGCCGGGCGTAACCTCGCCGCAACATGGCGGTGCGCTTCCTCGCGGTCGGCGAGCTGCTCGTCGATGTGGTTGCCGCGGGCGCCGGACACGGCGCCCGCATTCGCGTGCGCCCGGCCGGTTCGGCGTTCAACGCCGCGGTCGCAGCTGCGGCCGCGGGCGCGGACGCGGCCGTGATCGGGACGGTCGGCGACGACGCCGCCGGGCGGATGATCGTCCGCGAGCTGGAGGCGCACGGTGTCCGTCCGATCGTCTCTCGGGCCGGAAGTGCGACCGGGACGTTTCTGCTCGTCGACGGCGAGATCCGTGTCGACCGTGGCGACTCTCACCTGCTCGGCGTCGCCGATCCGGTGGCGGCAGACGCCGTGCTCGTCTCGGGCTACCTGCCCCACGCCGCCGACGTGCTCGCCTCCGCCGAGGGAACCTGGGTCGCGCTCGACGCGGCGCGACTGAGCGCGCTTCCGCCCGGCGGCAACGCCGTGATCGCGAACGAGGAGACCGCGCGACGGCTGACCGGCCGGAACAGCGAGCAGGCCGTCCGGGTGCTCGGCGAGCGGTACCGTCTCGCCTGCGTCACCAGCGGCGAGGACGGCGCGGTCGCAATTCTCGACGGCCGGCTGGAGGCCGCCCGGGAGGACCCCGTCGACGCGGACGCGCTGGGGGCCGGTGACGCGTTCGCAGCAACTCTGCTGGTCGGGATGGCCCGAGCGGACGATCTGGGCCGGGCACTGCGAGACGGCTGCCGCGCTGCCCGAACGGCGATCGCGGACCGGCACTAGCGCCCGACGAAGGGGATCCTGCCCATGCCTTCGGCTCGACCTGGTTCCCGGAAGGCGTTACACATCTGGCGATGAATCTCGCTCTCAGCCTCCTGTATGCCGCCGAGCGACACCCGGACGCCGAGGCGGTCGTCGACGGCGGCGCACGCTTCACCTACGCCGAGCTCTGCGGGCGTACGGCGCGGCTCGCCGGCGGACTGGAGCGGGAGGGGCTGCGGCGGGGCGACCGTCTGGCGGCCGTCGTCCGCTGCCGGCACGAGTCGGTGCACCTCTACTGGGCATGCCAGTGGCTCGGGGCGACCTACGTTCCGCTCTCGCCGCGGGTCTCGGCTGCGGACCTCGCCTACTGCCGCGAGGACTCGGGCGCGGCGCTCTTCCTCGAGGCCGACGCCGACCTGGAGGCATTGCTCGGCGAGGAGCATCCCGGCACGCTGGACGTCGGCGACGAGGACGAGTCGCTGATGCTCTACACCTCGGGCACGACCGGCCGGCCGAAGGGCGTCCCGCGCTCGCACCGCGCGGACCGCGCGGCCGCACTCTCGCAGGTCGTCCACCAGAGCTCCCGCTGGGGCGACCGGACGCTCGGCGCGATGCCCCTCTACCACACGATGGGGATGCACTCGCTGCTCGCGATGCATCTCGTCGGCGGCTGCTACGTGTGCCAGCCCGATTGGGACGCCGGGGCCGCACTCGAGTTGATCGAGCGCGAGCGGATCACCTCGCTCTACCTCGCGCCCACGCTCTACCACGACCTGGTGACACACCCGCGCCGAGGCGAGTTCGACCTCTCCTCGGTCGAGACCGTCGCCTACGCGGGCGCGGCGATGACGGGCTCGCTGGTGGAGCGGTGCGTCGAGTCGTTCTCGCCGCGGCTGTTCGTCAACCACTACGGCTCGACCGAGATCTACACCTACTCGATCCACCGCGACCAGGCGGCGAAGCCGGGCTGCGCGGGCCGACCGGCGCTGAACGCGCGCCTGCGGCTCGGCGAGAACGGCGAGATCCTCTGCCACATGTCCTCCGACGAGGCGTTCACCGGCTACTGGAACCGGCCCGACGCGGACGCCGCGGCCATTCGCGACGGCTGGTACCGGACCGGCGACGTCGGTCGCACCGACGAGGACGGCGACCTCTGGCTCGAGGGGCGGCTCGACGACATGATCGTCTCGGGCGGCGAGAACATCCACCCGCTCGAGGTGGAGGACGTGCTCGCGCGGCATCCGCGCGTGCGCGAGGTGGCAGTCGTGGGCGCACCCGACGAGCGGCTCGGGCACCGGGTCGTCGCGGTCGTGGTCACCGAGGGCGCGACCGCGGAGGAGCTCGACGCCCACTGCCTGGCGTCCGACACGCTGGCCCGCTTCAAGCGCCCGCGCGAGTACCGCTTCGTGTCCGACCTCCCGAAGAGCCCGTCTGGGAAGATCCTCCGCAGGATGCTGCGATGAGAGACGAAGCCGAGCACAAAGGCGGCAGCGAAGCTGGCGGCCTCGGTGCGAGGCGATGTCGTGACGCCGAAGGCGTCAAGGACTACGCCGGTTTCCGCGTCGATCGCGACGAGGCACGCACGGTCGCGACGATCACTCTCGACGACCCGGCGAAGATGAACCGCGTGCCGCTGGCGGCGCGCGGCCAGTTGGCGCACGTCTTCGAAGAGCTCGCCGGCGACGACGGCGTCCGTTTCGTGGTGATCACCGGCGCCGGCGAGAACTTCACCGCCGGGGGCGACATCGCCGCGTTCCTCGAGGCCGAGCCGGAGGAGCTTTCCCGGCTCGCCTGGAACGTCGCCGCGCCCGAGCGGTTTCCGAAGCCGGTGATCGCCCGCCTCCAGGGTTACTGCCTGGGCGTCGGGCTCGAGCTCGCGCTCGCCTGCGACTTCCGCGTCGCCGCCGACGACGCGCAGCTCGGCCTCCCGGAGGTCGGGCTCGGGATGATCCCCGGCTCCGGCGGCACGCAGCGGCTCGCCCGCCTGGTCGGGCTCGGCCGGGCGAAGGACGTGGTCATGCGCCGTCGCCGGATCGACGCCGCCGAGGCGCTCACCTGGGGCCTCGTCTCGGAGATCGTCCCGCCCGGCGAGCTCGACGAGGCCGTCGACCGGGTGCTCGCCGATCTCCACGAGCTCTCGCCGCTCGCGCTGCGAACGGCGAAGCGCGTCCTCAACCACGTCTACGACGCTCCGCTCTCGATCGGGCTCGAGCTGGAGGGACTCGCCTACGGCATGCTCCGCTCGACCGACGACTTCCGCGAGGGTGTAGAGGCGTTCGGCGAGAAGCGCCCGCCGAGGTTCGAGGGCCGCTGAGTCCCTGTCGATTTCGGCCTCGCCCGTTCGTCGTACCAACGACACCCCGACCAAGGAGGCGAGATGCAGTACATGTGCCTGATCTACGACGACGAGAACACGTGGCAGAACATGCCCGAGGACGAGCGGAACGCCGCCCACGCCGAGTACGGGACGTTCACGCAGGCGATCAAGGACAGCGGCAACCATGTCGCAGGAGATGCGCTTCAGCCGATCTCGACCGCAACGTCCATCCGGGTCCGCAACGGCGAGACGCTCGTGACCGACGGGCCGTTCGCCGAGACGAAGGAACAGCTGGGCGGGTACTACCTGATCGAGGCGAAGGACGTGGACGAGGCGCTGAAGGTCGCCGAGCGGATCCCCTCGGCACGCTACGGGACGATCGAGGTGCGCCCCGTAGTCGTCTGGGAGGAGTGAGCGCGGACCCCGTCGCAGAAGCGTTCCGGGAGGAGTTCGGGCGCGCGGTGTCGATCCTGATCCGCGCGCTCGGCGACTTCGACCTCGCCGAGGACGCCGTCCAGGAGGCGTTCGCCGTGGCGGCGGAGCGCTGGCCGCGCGACGGCGTCCCGACGAACCGGGGCGCGTGGATCGTCACCACCGCGCGCAACCGCGCGATCGACCGGATCCGCCGCGAGCGGACGCTGGAGACGAAGCGGGCCGAGCTCGCGCGCCTCGCCGAGCTCCCCCCGAGGAGGAGGACGACGACGTGAGCACGATCCCGGACGAGCGCCTCGCGCTGATCTTCACCTGCTGTCACCCGGCGCTGTCGGTCGACGCGCAGGTGGCGCTCACGCTTCGGCTGCTCGGCGGCCTGACCACGCCCGAGATCGCCCGCGCCTTCCTCACCGGCGAGACGACGATGGCGCAGCGGCTCGTCCGCGCCAAGCACAAGATCCGCGCTGCCGGGATCCCGTTCCGGGTGCCGCCGGACGACGCCCTCCCCGAGCGCCTCGAGGCCGTGCTCGCCATCGTCTACCTGATCTACAACGCCGGCTACTCCGAGGTCCGGAACGAGCTCAGCGGCGAGGCGATCCGGCTCGGCCGGACGCTGACCGGCCTGATGCCCGACGAGCCCGAAGCGCTCGGGCTCCTCGCCCTGATGCTCTTGCACGACTCGCGACGGGACGCGCGACTCGACGACCAGGGCGGGATCGTCCTGCTGGAGAACCAGGAGCGGTCGCGCTGGGACGAAGCCGAGATCGAAGAGGGTCGCGCACTCGTCGAGGGGGCGCTGCGGCGCCGTCGGCCCGGCCCATACCAGCTCCAGGCTGCGATCGCCGCCTGCCACACCGGCGACACGAGCGACTGGCCGCAGATCGTCCTCCTCTACGACGAGCTGCGGCGGCTCCAGCCGTCGCCCGTCGTCGAGCTGAACCGGGCTGTGGCGATCGCCATGATGGACGGCCCGGAGGCGGGGCTCGCGCAGGTCGACCGGATCGCCGACCTCGACGCCTACCTCCACTACCACTCCACCCGCGGCGACCTGCTCCGTCGGCTCGACCGACACGACGAGTCGCGTGCGGCCTACCGGCGTGCGCTCGAGCTCGACCCGAGCGACGCCGAGCGTCGGTTCATCGAAGAGCGGCTCAGCTCGGGATAGCGGCGACCGCTTCGATCTCGAGCAGCGCGCCGGGCACGGCAAGCGCCGAGACCTCCACCAGCGTGGACGCGGGTCGCGCTTCGCCGAAGAACTCCATCCGAACCGGGTTGATCTTCGGGCGGTCGTCCACGTCGAGCAGGTAGTGGACGACCTTGACCACGTCGTCGAAGCCACATCCGGCCGCCCGCAGGCAGAGCTCCATGTTCCGGAACACCTGGCGCGCCTGCTCCGCCACGTCGCCCTCCCCCACGAGTTTCCCGTCGGCGTCGAGCGGGACGATCCCGGAGACGAACAGCAGCCCGCCGGCCTTGACCGCGTCGGTGTAGTGGCTGAGCGGTTCGGCCATCCCCTCGACGCGGAACTCCTCGCGATGGTGTGTCATGGTCGTGATCGTACAATCGGCGCATGTCCGGCCCGGCTGAGCCGCAGTTCGTCCACTTCCCCGACGTCAAGGCGTTCGAGCTCGCCGCCGGCGTGTCCGGACGGCCGCTCTTCGGCGAGGGCGCGATGCTCAACGTGATCGAGTTCGAGTCGAGCGCGACGGTTCCGCTGCACAGTCACGAGCACGAGCAGCTCGGGATCGTGCTGCAGGGCATGCAGGCGCTCGTGATCGGCGGCGAGCCGCACGAGCTGGGGCCGATGGACGGCTATGTGATCCCGGGCGGGGTCGAGCACTCGGCCTACTGCGGGCCCGAGGGCGCGCTCGTGCTCGATGTCTTCCGGCCGGTCCGCGAGGACTACCGGGAGCGCTGGGGCGCCCTGCCCTAGCGTCGCTAGCGGTCGAGCGCGGCGCGCAGCGCGTCGTCGAGCGGCGCCGGACGGCCCTCTGCGTCGACGTACACGACGGTGTGGCGGCCCTTCACGTGGGGCTCGCCGTCCTTGGCGACCGTCCACGCGTATGTGACCGAGGTCCGGCCGACGTTCTCGACCCGCAGTCTGACCTCGATCTCGTCGTCGAAGCGGAGCACCTTCAGGTACTCGGCCTCGACCTTGCGCCGGGGGAAGTTGCCCCAGCGGTCGCCGAGGCCGCCCAGGCGGCGGATCAGCTCGGTCTCGGCCTCCTCCGCCCATTTGAAGGCCGATGTGAAGTGGATCCGGCCACCCGCGTCGGTGTCGACCCAGGCGACCCGCGTCTGGATGACCTCCTCGACCACCCCGGAAGCCTACGTCTCGCCGACGGGCTCGGTCTCGAGCACCCAGACCGTGCCGTCGCCACCGTCGACCGGACGTCCCTCCCCGCCCTCGAGCGAGACGCGTAGGACGCGCACCCGCTCACCGTCCAGCTCGGTCAGGGCTCCCTGCTCTCCCCCACCGGCGCTGCCGAACCGCCAGGCGCGCACCTGTCGCTCGATCTCGGCCGCAGGACGGCTCCAGTCGATCATCGTGTAGTCCGGCTCGAAGAACGACAGGTACTCGCCGGCCGACTCGTCCTGCGGATCGCCGGGATCCCCGCGCTCGACCCGCTCCAGCGCGACCGGGAGGATCTGCTGCACGAGTCCGCCGATGCGTGGCCCGAGCTCGTCCCACGACCACTCGTCGCCGAGCGCCAGCGTCGCCTGGGCGAGGATCGGCCCGGTGTCGAGATCGGCCGACATCCGGTGGAAGGTCACGCCGACCTCGCGGTCGCCGTTCCGGATCGCCCAGCCGACCGGGATCGGGCCACGGTAGTGCGGCAGGAGCGACGGGTGGAAGTTGATCACTCCGAGCCGCGGCACTTCGAGCGCCTCGACGGGCAGCTTCCAGGGGAATCCGGCGCAGAGGGCGAGATCCGGCTCGAGCGCACGGAGCAGCGGCGCGATCCGCTCCCGCGACGCGGGCATGACGACGTCGACCTCCGGCGGA
Source organism: uncultured Actinomycetes bacterium (assembly GCA_963808815.1). Taxonomy (GTDB): domain Bacteria; phylum Actinomycetota; class Thermoleophilia; order Gaiellales; family Gaiellaceae; genus DATBLE01. The sequence goes on from CAWEGI010000014.1 coordinate 262,944, forward strand.
GCGGCGGTCACGTGGTCGCCGAGGTCGAAGCCGTAGCGGCTCGTCGAGCGGACGCATAGCAGCCCGACCGGCTCATGGCCCATGGCACGCAGGCCCGCGACGTACGCCTCGACCGCCGGCTGGATCTGCGAGATCAGGACGACGCGCAGCCCCAACGGCTAGCCTCCGGGCGTGACCAGCACCCGCCCCGGTGAGCCCGCGAGCGAGGCCTCGAACGCCTCGTTCACCTGCTCCAGCGGGTAGCTCGGCCCGAGCAGCTCGCGCAGCTTCAGGCGGCCGGCGCGCGCGTGCTCGAGCATGAGCGGCAGCGCGACCGCGGGATCCTCGGACCCGTACATCGTCCCGGTGAGGAACTTCTCGCGGCGGTTGAACTCGCCGAAGTCGAGGTCGAGCCGTTCGCCGGTCGCCGGAATCCCGACGATCACGCACGTTCCGCCGCTCCGGGTGAAGCGGAGCGCGGTCGCGGAGGTCTGCGGGTTGCCGACGACGTCGAGTGCGCGGTCGGCTCCGTCAGGGGCGATCTGCTTCATCAGTTCCTTGACGCCGTCCGGGCCGGTCGTGTGAGTGGCGCCGAGGCTGCGGGCGAGGTCGAGCCGAGCCTCGAGGGGGTCGACGACGACGATCGCTTCCGCTCCCGCGATGCGCGCGCCCTGGACGCAGAACTGCCCGACGCCGCCGGCGCCGATAACCAGCACGACCTCACCGGGCTCGACGCGGGCCGAAAAAAGGACCGCCCCGACACCGGTCAGCGCGGCGCAGCCGAGCAGGGCCGCCTCCTCGAGCGACACCGCCTCGCCGATCGGCAGCGCGCAGCGCTCGGTGACGGTGATCCGCTCCTGGAGGCAGCCGGTCGCTGTGCCGCGGTAGAGCGTCTCGCCGTCGATCGTCATCCCCGTCGTTCCGTCGATCAGCGTGCCGTTCCCGATGGCGCGGTGGAGGTTGATGCACGCCGCCGGCCGGCCGCGCCGGCAGTCGGCGCAGTCGCGGCACGACGGCGCCCACGAGAGCACGACCTCGTCTCCCGGCTTCACCGAGGCGACCCCGTCACCGACCGCCTCGACCACCCCGGCGCCCTCGTGCCCGAGCACCGAGGGCGTCGGCCGCTCCCACTCGCCGCGGATCGAGTGCAGCTCCGTGCCGCAGATTCCGACCGCCCGCATCCGCACGAGCACGTCGCCGGGTCCGGGCTCCTCGAGGTCGATCTCGCGGACCTCGAGCGGCCGCCCGGCCCCGTGGAAGACGGCGGCGCGGGACTTCACGCCCCGAGTGCGGCGGCGACCGTCTTGCCGTCGGTCACCGTCGACACGTTCTGGAGCGCGTAGTTGATCGACGCGTTGTGCCAGTCGGCGTTCATCGTCGAGCAGCAGTCCTCCGGCACGACCATGTAGAAGCCCTTGTCGGCGCCGGTGCGGGCCGTGTGCTCGATCGACATGTTCGTCCACGCCCCGGTGACGACGACCGTGTCCACGTCGAGGCCCCTGAGCAGCGTCTCGAGCTTCGTGTCCTGCCAGCCCCGACATCCGCATCTTCTCGACCACGAAGTCGCCCCGCTTGGGCTCGAGGCCGGCCGCGGGCTTCGCACCCCACGTGCCCCGCACGAGCGCTCCGCCGGCGACGCCCTCGAAGAGCGGCGCGTTCAGCTTCAGCCCCGGTGCGCCCTTCTCCACGATGTACCAGACGTGGATCACGGGAGCGCCCGCCTTGCGGAACGCAGCGGCGAGCCTCTTCACGTTCGCGACCACGTTCTGCTCCTTCGCGTGCTGCGGCGCACCGGTGTCGGCGAACGCGCCCTTCTCGATCATCACGTCGTTCTGCAGGTCCTGGATCAGCATCGCGGTGCGCTTGGGGTTCAGCTTCAGCTTGGCCATGGTGGTCTCTCCTTCTAGGACATGTAGGGCTCGCGGCGCGGCCCGACCTTCGTCTCGAACGCGTAGAGGGACGTCGAGCTCGGCACGAACAGCGTGTGCCAGTCCGGGCCGCCCCAGGTCAGGTTGCCGACGTTCTCGGGGATGCCGACGGTGCCGAGGTGCTCTCCGTCGACGCCGATCACCCAGACACCGCCGGGTCCGGTGACCCAGATGTTCCCCTGCTCGTCGCATTTCATCCCGTCCGGGATGCCCTCCTCGATCACGCCCGACCCGATCCCCTCGAAGAACATCCGGCCGTTCGAGAGCGTGCCCTCGGAGCCGACGTCGTAGACCTTGATCCACGCCTTCGGCGTGTCGTTGATGTACAGCAGCGACTCGTCCGGCGAGAAGCAGAGGCCGTTCGGCTGCTCGTACTCGTCCTGCTCGACGACGAGCTCCGGATCGCCGCCGCCGGGCGGGACGCGGAACACGCCCTGCCAACCGAGCTCGCGCTCACGCTCGACGCCGAAGACCGGCATGCGGCCGTACCACGGATCGGAGAACCAGATCGAGCCGTCGGCCTTGACGACGACGTCGTTCGGGCTGTTCAGCTCCTTGCCCTGGTAGTGGGAGGCGAGCACCTCGCGATTCGTGTTCTTGCCGTCGGGGTCCATGCGAACCAGAGAGCTCGTCGTGTGCTCGCAGACGATCAGCCGGCCGTCCGCGTCCAGCGTCATGCCGTTGCCCTTGTTGCTCGGGCTGAGCACCTGCTGGACGCCGTTCGCCTCGTCCCAGCGTCGGCGCGTGTCGCCGGGCATGTCCGAGAAGAGCAGGAACTGCTCCTTCGGGTTCCAGATCGGCCCTTCGGTGAAGGTGAAGCCGGTGCCGAGCTGCCTCACGTCGACGTTCTCGTCGACGAGGCTCGCGAGCTTGTCGGACCTCACGTCTACGCCCACGCTCTCCTCCCTCTTACAGCGGCCTTGGTGACAGGACCGCTCCTGTCACCAAGGCAGTTTTCAAGATGGGAGCGAAACTAACAGACGGCGGATCGTCTACTCGTCGTCAGTTGGCTCGAAGTCGAGCGCAAGCGAGTTGATGCAGTACCGCTGGCCGGTCGGGTGCGGGCCGTCCGGGAAGACATGGCCGAGGTGCGAATCGCACGCGGCGCAGCGCACCTCGACGCGGCGCATGCCGTGGGACGTGTCCACCTCGATCTCGACCGCATCCTCGTCGGCGGGCTGGAAGAAGCTGGGCCAGCCCGAGCCGGAGTCGAACTTGGCGTCGGAGCGGAACAGTTCCGCCCCGCAGGCGCCGCACCGGAAGACACCGTCCACCTTGACGAAGTTGAGGTCGCCCGACCACGGCGGCTCGGTCGCGGCACAGCGCAGAATCTCGTAGCGGTCAGGGTCGAGCTCCTGCCGCCACTGCTCGTCGGACTTGCTGATTTTCTCCATGTTGTTTAGTCCACCTCGGCGTGGATTCGTTTCTTCGCCGTCTTCAGCGGCCCACCGTCGCGTCCGGCACGGACCGCAAGGATCTCCGCCAGGATCGACAGGGCCGTCTCGGCCTGGGTGTCGGCGCCGACGTCCAGCCCACAAGGGCCGGAGATCCGCTCGAGGGCCTCTTCCGACACGCCCGCCTCGAGCAGCCGCTCGCGGCGGCGCTCCTGGTTGCGCCGCGAGCCGAGCGCGCCGACGTAGAACGCCTCGGTCTCGAGCGCCCGCTTGAGCGCCGGCTCGTCGAACTTGTCGTCGTGCGTGAGGACGACGACCGCGGTCTGGTGGTCGGGCGCGACCCGGTCGAGCGCTTCCTCGGGCCACTCGACGATCAGCTCGTCGGCGCTGGGGATCCGCTCGGCGGTCGCGAACTTGGCCCGTGCGTCAGCGACGATCGCCGTCCAGCCGAGCAGCTTCGCAGCGCGACAGAGCGCCTCGGCAGTGTCGACGGCGCCGTAAACGAATAGTCGCGGCGGAGGCCCGTACCACTCCGCGAAGACCTTCGTGCCGTTCTCGAGCTCGAGCAGGCGGTTGCGGCCGCGGCGGATCAGTTCGTCGAACTGGCCGAGCGCCTCCTCCGGCACGCCGTCGCCCAACTGCTCGCCGCCCTCGATGACGAGGCGCTTCGTGCCCGCGCCGGGCCCCTCGACGACGGTGAAGAGCACGGCACGCTCGTCCCCGTCCATCGCCCGTCGCAGCCGTTCGAGTAGCACGCCGACAACCTACTCCGCTACGCCTTCGAAGAGGTGCCAACCGCTCGAGCTCGGCGTCGCCCCGACGAAACGGAAGCCGGCGGACGTCAGAAGCGCTGCGAGCTCCGCGGTCGACCGTTCGCAGCCGCCCGGGTTGACCAGCATGTTCAGATCGCCGAACTTCACGACCGGCTCTGCGTTCGGATCGCCGAGCTCCCGCTCGACGACGAACACGGATGTGCCAGGCTGCGCAGCGCGGCGGCAGGCGCTCAGGATGCGGAGTGCCTCGGGGTCTTCCCAGTCGTGGATGATCGCCTTCAACAGGTACGCGTCGCCCGACGCAGGCACGCCGTCGAAGAAGCTGCCGCCGACGACCTCGAGGCGCTCGGCGACCGCCGGGTCGAGGTCGGCAGCCACTCCCTCGACGACGTCCGGCTGGTCGAACAGGACACCCCGCATGTCCGGGTACGCCTCGAGCAACCCGGTCAGGAGCGCGCCCCGACCCCCACCGACGTCGACGACCCTGGAGAAGCGGCCGAAGTCGTAGGCATCGAGCAGCGACCGGTTGATGCCGCGGGTGATATCGGTCATCGCGCGATCGAACACCGCTCTCTCCTCCGCGTCGTCCGCGCGCGACTCCCAGACGTCGACGCCGTGAACGTGACGGAACGCGTTCTCGCCCGTGCGCACGCTGTGCAGGAGGTCACCCCACGCCTGCCAGGTCGGCGGGCGTCCGACGAATGCAGCCCAGCCGTGCAGCGTGTCCGGGGAGCTCTGCTGCAGCCGCTCGGCGAGCGGCGTCGAGGAGAAGCGTCTGCTGTCTTCCTCGCGGAAGATCCCGATGCTCGCAAGCGCCCGCAGCAGCCGGTACAGGGATCGCTCGTCGGTTCCCGACGCCGCGGCGAGGTCATCGATCGCTCTCGGCCCGTCCGCCAGGAGGTCGGGGATACCAAGGGTCACGGCGGCGTGAATCGCCTGGGTGACCTGGTAGCCGTTGATCAGCCTTCGCAGCTGATCCAGTTCCCGTTCCTCGACCTTCACTCCTCGAGCCGCTCGACGAATACGTCGATCTCGCCGCCGCACGGAAGGCCGACCGACCAGGCCTCCTCGTCGGCGATCCCGTAGCTGAGCAGCTTCGGCGTTCCTGTCTCCATCACCTCGCGCGCGTTCTCGTACACGTCCGACTCGACGCAGCCACCCGAGACCGACCCGCACATCTGGCCCGACTCCGAGACGGCGAGGCTGGTCCCCACCGGCCGCGGCGCGGACCGCCGCGTCGCGACGACCGTGGCGACCACGACCTTCTCGCCGTTCTCGCGCCAGCGCTCGACCTCGTCCAGGATCTCCTTCACGCCGCATGCCTCCTCTCGATGCCGGCGAGGACGCCGGCCAGCTCTTCCAGGCTGGACAAATTGTGCCCCGGCAGGAACCGGTCGACGAACGGCAGCGCAGCGCGCATCCCGCCCGCGAGCGGCTCGTAGTCCGGATGACCCTTGAGCGGGTTCACCCACACGACCGAGTAGGCGCAGCGGGCGAGCCGCGCCATCTCTCGCGCGACGGTCGCCGTGTCGTCGCGCTCCCAGCCGTCGGAGACGATGATGACGACCGCGCCGCGGGAGAGCGCCCGCCTGCCCCAGAGGTCGTTGAACGCCTTCAGCGACGCGCCGATCCGCGTGCCGCCCGACCAGTCGACCACGCGCCTCGAGGCCTCCTCGAGCGCCCGCTCCGGGTCGACGCCGTGCAGTTCCTCGGTCAGGCGGGTCAGGCGGGTGCCGAACGCGAACGCCTCGACACCGCGGCCGCTCTCGAGCAGCGCGTGCACGAACATCAGGATCGCCCGCGAGTAGGGCTCCATCGAGCCTGACACGTCGCAGAGCACGATCAGCTTGCGGTGGGTCTCGACCCGGCTCCGGAAAGCCCGCTCGACCGGGTCGCCGCCGGTGGCGAGCGAGGCGCGGACGAGGCGGCGCAGGTCGAGCGTCGTCCCGTTCGGGTTGCGGCGCAGCCTCCGTGAGCGACGCTGCGGGCGGGTGGACGCGAGCTCGGCGATCAGGCGCCGGATCCGCGTCAACTCCTCGTCGGTCAGCTCCGAGAAGTCCTTCTCGCGGAGCAGCTCCTGGGCGCTCCACCCCGCCTGGCGGTCGTCCCCCTCCGCGGCAGCGGCCGTCTCCTCGGCTCCGTCGCGAGAGCTCACCTTCGTTGCCCGCACCTGCTCGACCCGAGGCGTTCTCGGCGGCGCGAGCTCGGGAGCGCGGAGGAACCACGCAGCGAATGCCCGGTCGAAGGCGTCGATGTCGTCGGCCCGCGAGACCAGCGTCTGCCGGAGCGTCCAGTAGACGTCGTCGCGGCGGCCGAGGTCGATCGCGTCGAGGCCCGTCATCGCGTCGGAGATGCGGCCCGGGCCGACCTCCAGCCCGGCCTCGCGGAGCACCCGGCCAAACGTGACCACCTGCCGGACGAGGGCGCTACCGCTCATGCCCGCTCCAGCGCCGACCGAGCCGGCGCCTCCGCTCTTTGTCGAGCGCCGTCGAGCCTACGCTCATGCGCGGGCCTCCTCGACGAGCGTCGCGAGCGCGGCGTCGCGGACGGTCTCCAGGTCCTCGTGGTACTTCAGCACCGAGCCCAGCGTCTGCTGGACGATCTCGGCGTCGAGGTCCTCGCGGCCGAGCACCGCGAGTGCCTGGGCCCAGTCGATGGTCTCGGCGACGCCAGGCGGCTTCGCGAGGTCGAGTCCGCGCAGGCCCCGCACGAACCTTGCCGCCTGCGTCGCGAGCCGCTCCGGGATGCCGGGCACGCGCAGCACGACGATCTCGATCTCACGCTCGAGCACCGGGTGCCCGATCCAGTGGAAGAGGCAGCGCCGCTTCAGGGCATCGTGCAGCTCGCGCGTGCGGTTGGAGGTGAGAATCACGCTCGGCCGACGGACGGCGGAGATCGTGCCGATCTCCGGAATCGTGATCTGGAAGTCGGAGAGCACCTCGAGCAGGAACGCCTCGAACTCCTCGTCTGCCCGGTCGATCTCGTCGATCAGGAGCACCACCGGCTGCTCGCTCTCGATCGCCTCCAGCAGCGGCCGCCGGATCAGGAACTCCGGGCCGAAGAGCTCCTCCTCGTCCACGGTGCCCTCCTGCGCGGCGCGGATGTGCAGGAGCTGCCGCGAGTAGTTCCACTCGTAGACGGCGTGCGCGACGTCGAGGCCCTCGTAGCACTGCAGTCGGATCAGTCGCGCGGGCAGGGCGCGGGCGAGCGCTTTGGCCGCCTCGGTCTTCCCCACCCCGGCTTCGCCCTCGAGCAGAAGCGGCTTCCCGAGGCGCAGCGACAGGAAGAGCGCGGTCGCCAGCCCGCGGTCGGGCAGGTAGTCGGCGTCGCGCAGCGAGCGCTCGAGGTCGTCGATGGTGGCAAGTCCCATTGATCGAACTCTAGTCTCGCGTTGACTTCCGGGGCACCCAGGCGTACAAACGCAGCGTGGCGACGCACGAGATCAAGCTCCTCTCGCTCACGGACGTCTTCGTCGAGTCGAGCTTCCTCGTCCTCGGTCGCAACATGGGCACCCCCGTCTGGGTGCACACCTGGGGCATGCTCATCCTCGGCAACCCCGAGGGGCCGATCCTCGTCGACACCGGCGCGAGCTACCCGGAGATCATGGAGCGGCTCGGGATGAAGGGCCGCATCGACGAGGAGATGGAGCTCGAGAACGCGCTCGCCGGCCATGGCGTCGGGATCGGCGACGTCGCGGCCGTGCTGCACAGTCACTGCCACATCGACCACGCCGGCAAGGACGACCACTTCCCGTTGACAACGCCGGTGGTGATGAACCGGCGCGAGCTCGAGCACTCGGCGTCGGGGCTGATGGGCGGGCAGTACCCGCCCGAGTACGTGAAGCACCACATCGACCGGCTGCACGCGCCGGGAGCGCTGCGGCTCCTCGACCTCGAGCTGTCCGGCCCGGACGAGATCTTCGAGGGGATCGTCTGCGAGGCGGCGGGCGGGCACACCGAGGGCTCGATGAACGTCCTGGTCGAGACCGCCCAGGGCACCGCGTGCATCTGCGGCGACGTCATCTACGACATCCAGAACCAGATCGTGGAGCCGTGGCACCAGGTGCTCGCCGACGAACCGCAGACGACCGGCAACCACACGATGACGAAGCGCTCGGAGAAGGCCGCGATCAAGAAAGCCCTGAACCGCGACTTCGTCCTGCCGTTGCACGACTTTCCGGCGCGGGTCGAGGGCGGCCGGGTCGTCGCCCGCCTCAAGCACGAGGTGCCGGGCCCGGAGTTCGACGTCGCCGAGTTCGCTGCCGAGGTGGCCGCGCCCGTGGCCGCCGTCTGAGGCCGCCTCATGTAGCGTCAGCTCCGACGTCGACCGAAAGGAGCATGGGATGGAATTGCCCGAGCACGTCCGCGAGCGCCTCGAGGAACCGAACTTCTGGCACCTGGCAACGGTGAATCCGGACGGGTCGCCTCAGTCGACCACCGTCTGGGTCGACGTACGCGACGGCAAGATCCTGGTCAACACCGCTCTGGGCCGCAAGAAGCCGCGGAACCTCGAGCGCGAGCCGCGTGTGGCGCTCTCGTGGCACGGAGCGACCGACAGCGGCTACGAGAGCTACGGGGTCCAGGGGCGAGTCGTCGACTCGTACACCGGCGACCAGGCCGAGGCGGACATCGACTCGCTGGCGCAGAAGTACATCGGCCAGTCGCCGTATCCGTGGCGGAGCCCCGGCGAGCAGCGGATCACCTTCCTGGTCGAGCCCACACACGTCTTCGGGATGGGCCGCTGAGTCGAGCGAGGCGCTCGGCGCACCCGTTCCGGCCACCGGTCGATATGCCTTGCAGGGCCGGTCGACGCGGGCCGGGCTCGAGCTCTGGGCGCGCGACTCCGGCCGCCGAATCGTCGTTCTGAACGACGAGAGCGACGCGCAGCTCGCGGCCAGGGTCCACCACCGGCTCGTCGAGCAGGGCTGCAACCCGGTTCTCGGGCCATACGGAAGTGACACCATGCGGGCCGTCGCGCGCGCCCGCGGTGGCCGGGTGGTCTGGAACCACGGCGCAGCGGCGGACGACGTCCAGCAGCTGCCGGGCGTCGTCTCCGTCGCGACGCCGGCGAGCGGCTACCTCGTGGCGCTCGCGCAGGCGGCCGCCGGGCTCGGAGCGGCACGCCTCGCCGTCCTGACCGCCCCCGGGCCTTTCGCAGCTGCGGCGCGGGAAGGCCTCGAACGTGCGGCCGCCTCGCTCGGCGTCGAGCTCATGGCCTCTGCGACCGGGGCCGACGGCGTGCTCCTGTGCGGCCCGGTCGAGTGGGAGGCGAAACGCTTTCGCGAGCTGGACCGTCGTGGGCTTCTCTTCGGCGGCGTGTCGCCTGGACTCCCGGACGCCCCACGCGCCTGGCCGGACGGAACGCTCGCGCCCGTCCAGTGGCATCCCGAGCTCGGAGGGCCGTCAGGACTGGAGGACTATGTCGCAGCGCAGGCATACGCCGCGGCGCTGATCGCCGAGCGCTGCCTCGCGCTCGACCTCGCAGATCCCCTGTCGGCAGCCCACTCGCTCGCCACCGAGACGTTCTTCGGCCGGTTCGAACTGGACGAAACGGGCCTCCAGAGCGGCCACCGGCTCTCCGTCGTCCGCTGGCAAGACGGCCGCCAGACCCTCGTCCAGCCGGCATAGCCGATCGGCTGCAACCGCGGTTTCGCCCCGCAGAGCGCATGACCGTTCCTTGTTTGACACCAAGGGCGGTATGACTGGAGAATCGCAAGCGGTGGGCCTGAACGACGTCTCCGTGCTGATTCCGTCCTCGGCCGACGAGGCGGTCGCGGCGTTCGGCGACGGCAAGGACGTCACCGTCGTCGCCGGCGGGACGATCGTGCTGCCCGACCTCGTTGCCGGAAGGCTCCGGCCGAAGAGCGCCCTGTATCTCGGGCGGGCCGGCCTCTCGGGGATCGCACGCACCGACGGCCGCGTGACGATCGGGGCGGCGACACCTGTCTCGGAGCTTGCCGACGCGGATGCGCCGCTCGCCGAGGCCGCCCGGCACGTCGGCGACCTCGAGGTCCGCGCGCAGGCGACCGTCGGCGGCAACCTCTGCTCCGTCGCCTCCGACGACGCGCCCCGTGGAGATCTCCAGGCGCCGCTGCTCGCGCTCGCCGCGAGCGTGCGCTCGACCGGGAAAGGCGGCGAGAAGACCGAGCCGCTGGAGGACTTCCTCGCCGACGGGACGGGCCGACTCGTGCTTGACGTCTCCTACGACGACGCCCCTCGGCAGGCGGGTTACGCGTCGATCTGGCGCCCCCACTCGCATCACTACACGATCCTCGCGGTCTGTGCGACGCGGACAGCTGACGCTGTCCGCGTCGGGATCACAGGTGCCGGGCCACGCGGAATGCGCGCTCCCGCCGTCGAGCAGGCGCTCCAGCAGGGCGACGACCCTAGCCGTGCAGCCCAGCGTGTGCTCGACGATGTCGAGCACACGCTCAGAGACGATCCGCTCGCCTCGGCGTGGTACCGCACCCAGCTCTTGCCGCGCCTCGTCGAGCGTGCCCTCGCCGACCTCCAGGAGACTCGATGAACCTGACCGTCAACGGCGTCGAGCGCGAGGTCGAGAGCCACGCGCTCCGGCCGCTGCTCCACGTCCTGCGCGAGGAGCTCGGCATCACGAGCCCGAAGGCCGGTTGCCAGCAGGGCGGCTGCGGCACCTGCACCGTGCTCGTCGAAGGCGAGCCGCGCCGGTCGTGCCTCCTCCCGCTGGCCGCGGTCGACGGCGCGGCGATCACCACGGTCGAAGGGATCGGCACGCCCGAGCAGCTCGGGCCGGTCCAGGCCGCGTTCCACGACAAGTACGGCTCCCAGTGCGGGTTCTGCACGCCAGGGATGCTGCTCGCGACCCACGCGCTGATCGAGCGCTCGCCGAAGGCCGGACGCGACGAGATCGAGGAGGCGCTCGCCGGCCACGTGTGCCGCTGCACCGGCTACGTGAAGATCCTCGAGGCCGTCGAGGCTGCGGTAGGGACCGCATCGTGAAGGCAGTCGGCGCCCGGCTGCCGCGCTACGACGGGGTCGCGCACGTCACCGGCCGTACCGAGTTCGTGGACGACGTCCGCGTCCCCAACATGCTCTGGGCGAAGGCGCTCCGCTCGCCCGTCCACCACGCGGAGATCACGAAGCTGGACACGAAGAAGGCGGCCGCGATGAAGGGCGTCCACGCAGTCGTCACCTGGGAGGACGTCCCGCGCCTCGTCTACGGCCACCTCGAGGCGCTCGGCATCCCCGGCGACGAGCCGCTGCTCGCGAAGGACGAGGTGCGCTACAAGGGCCAGCCGATCGCGCTCGTCGCCGCCGAGGACGAGGAGACCGCGCAGCTCGCCGCCGAGGCGATCGAGATCGATTTCGACGAGCGGCCGGCGCTCTTCGACATCCGCAAGGCGGCCGATCCCGACGCTCCGCAGATCCACCACTGGGGCAACTGGTATCCCCACTTCGAGGCCGAGATGGACGTCCGCCAGATCCGCAAGGGGGACATCGAACGCGCGTTCGACCAGGCCGACACGATCGTCTCCGGCGTCTACCGACCGGCGGCGATCGAGCAGGTGCCGTTGGAGACCCAGATCGCGCTCGCCGTGCCGGAGCCCAACGGCCGGCTGACGATCTACTCGTGCACCCAGGCGCTGTACTTCTCGATGGGCGTGGTCGCAGCGCACCTCGAGTGGCCGCTGAACAGGCTCAAGTTCGTCGGGGGAACCGTCGGCGGCGGCTTCGGCGGCAAGGTCGACACCGCCGCGGAGACCGTCAGCGCGCTGGCTGCGCTGAAGGCCGGGCGGCCGGTGAAGTGGCGCTGGACGCGCGAGGAGGAGTTCCTCTGCTCGTCGACCCGCGCGCCGTGGCACATGGAGATCGCCGACGCCGTCACGAAGGACGGCTGGATCCTCGGCCGGAAGATGCTGACGCTCCACGACTCAGGCGCGTACGCGCGGTTCTCGCCGTACGGGGTGACGAAGCACAGCTTCCACCACACCGGCGCGTACACGATCCCCAACCTCCACTTCGACGGCTACGTCGTCTTCACGAACCGCGTGCCGACGACCGCGATGCGCGGGTTCGGCGTCACCTCGGTCTCGTTCGCGACCGAGACGCACGTCAGCCGCATCGCCGAGGTGCTCGGCGTGGATCCCTTCGAGTTGCGGCTGAAGAACGCGAACCGGATCGGCGACACCTCGCCGAACGGGATCGCCTACACCGATCCATCCACCGTGCCGACCATCCACTCCATCGCGGAGGCGATCGGGCACGAGCTGCCGGGCGACTACCGCACGATGACCCGCGACGCGCGCGGGGGCGACCTGCTCCCCGAACACCTCGTTGCCCAAGTCAAGGAGACTGCGCTCGGGGAGGTGGGCCACTGATGGCGAAGCACGTAGGTCGTGGGATCTCCGCGATCGAGTATCCGACGGGGATGAACCAGAACGGGGACCCGTCGCAGGCGTGGATCAAGATGAAGCCGGACGGCCGCGTCGACGTCTTCTCGGGAACGTCCGACATCGGCAACGGCTCGAAGACGATCCAGAGCCAGATCGTCGCGGAGACGCTCGGTGTCCCCTACGAGTGGATCACGTACGACAACTCGAACACCGACTCGTCGCCGGTCTGCACGGGCACCTTCGCCTCGCGCGCGACGTTCGTCGCCGGCAAGGCGGTCGAGAAGGCGGCGTTGAGCGCCAGGCAGAAGCTGCTCGAGATCGCGGCCAAGGAGCTCGAGATCGCGCCGGACGACCTCGAGGTCGTCGACGGCGAGGTGATCGCCAAGGGCGCGCCGCAGAAGAAGATCAGCGTCCCCGACGTGGCGGCAGCCGCGACCTGGACGCACGGCGAGCTGATCACCGGCACCGGCGCCCATCTGAACCCGTACGCCGCAATCGTCGAGCCCGAGACCGGCAAGGTCGACAGCCCGCCGCACGCGGCCATCTCCTACGCCGCCTGCGCCGCCGAGGTCGAGGTCGACGACGAGACGGGCGAGGTCCGGGTCGAGCACCTCTGGCAGTGCTTCGACGTCGGCCGGGCGATCAACCCGACGCTCGTCGAGGGTCAGATCCAGGGCGGCGCCCTGATGGGCCTCGGCCTGGGCGTGCTCGAGGAGTGCTACCCCTACTATCCGAGCGCGGAGCACCGGGGCGGCGAGTTCGGCTCCTACCTCGTGCCGGGCATTCGAGGGCTGCCGAAGATCGACACGATCATCATCGAGAACCCGTCCGAGGCCGGCCCCTACGGGGCGAAGGGCATCAGCGAGATGGCGAACAACCCGCAGCCGCCGGCGATCGTGGCTGCGGTCTACGACGCCGTCGGCGTCTGGGTGACGGAGCTCCCGGTCACGCCCGAGCGGGTGCTGCGCGCCCTCGAGCAGAAGGATCGCGGCCCGCGCGAGGAAGGCAAGTGGGTGATCTTCGACGAGGACATCTCCGTCAACACGGTCGCCGCAGAGGGTTCGCGCTTCCGCTTCCCCGTCGGTGCCTGACAGCCCCTTCGGCACCTGGAACGGCGTCGAGCTCTGGGAGTTCCGCCCCGGCGTGAACATCCACGCCGCCGGCGGCGAGCAGGCGCTCGTCTGCCGCGTGAACTACGACCCCGGGTTCGGCGTCGACACGCACGCGCACGAGCACACCGAGCAGGTGATGATCGTCACCGAGGGCGAGCTGGAGCTGACCGTCGCCGGCGAGACCCGCACGCTGCAGGGCGGGCGACTGGGCGGTGATCAACCGCGGGGTCGAGCACTCGGTGCGCACGAAGAACGGAGCCCAGTTCATCGAGGCGCTCGCGCCCGTGCCGCTCGACCACGTCCCGGATCGGGGGCGCGACCTCGTGCTCGGCCCGGACGGCGGGTCGGGTCACGTCGAGCGCTGACTGTCCGCGCGACGACCTCGGCCAGGACTCCGCAGAGTCCCGAGGTCGAGGCGGGAACCGCGGTAGAGTCGGCTCTCCCAGCAATCGAAAGAGGAGATCGCCGTGCCCTGGATCGACGTCAAGCTGTTCGACACCCGCGTGACCGAGGAGTCGGTGCCGAAGATGATCGACGCGCTGACGAAGGCGCTCGCCGAGACGAGCGGCGCGTCGCCCGACCACATCCATGTCCTCATCCAGGGCGTTCCCCCGAAGAACTGGGGAACGGCCGGGAAGCAGCTTGTCTGACGGGAACGGCCGCGTCTTTCTGATCACCGGGCGCCTCAGGCGGCATCGGCGAGGCGACCGCGAGACACGCAGCGGCGGCGGGATACCGTGTCGTCCTCGCCGCCCGCTCCACCGAGAAGCTGGAGTCGCTCGCCGACGAGGTGGGCGGGCTGGCGGTCACCTGCGACGTGACCGAGTGGACCGACCAGGAGGCGATGGTCGAGCGCACGCTCGCCGCATACGGCCGCATCGACGTCGCGTTCGCAAACGCCGGCTTCGGCGGCAAGCGCGGGTTCAAGGCGGACACACCGGAGCTCTGGCGGGCGATGGTCCTGACGAACGTCTACGGCGTCGCGCTGACGATCCGCGCCTGCATGGACGCGCTCGTCGAGACGAAAGGCCACCTGATACTCACCTCGTCCCTCGCCGGACGCCGCTCGCTGCCCGGCTCGCTCTACTCGGCGACCAAGTTCGCCGTGACGTCGATGGGCGAGAGCGCCCGCCTGGAACTGAACGGCACCGGCGTCCGGGTCACGCTGATCGAGCCGGGCATGGTCGACACGCCATTCTTCGACGAGCCGCCCGTCGGGATGCTGGAGGCGGACGACGTCGCCCGGGCGGTGATGTTCGCGGTCTCGCAGCCGCCCCACGTGGACGTCAACGAGATCCTCGTCCGCCCCACGGCCCAGGAGACCTAGCCGGAGGCGTCGTAGAGCCGAGCCGGGTCGACCTCCTCGAAGGTCACGAAGACGTTGCCGGGCTCGAGGCCGAGCTCCCCGACGAGCGTGTCGCCCACCGCCCGGAGCAGGCGGTCGACGGTCTCGGCCGGCCTTGCTCCAGCCACGACGTGGGCGATCGGAGGATGGGTGTCCCGGGGTTGCTCCGAGGGCACCTCGCGGCCCTCCGCGTAGGCGTCGACCGTCTCCCAGGTCACCCACGTTCCCCGCGGGTCCTCCCCGAGCTCGGCCGCGGCCGCCTCGGCTACGGCGATCGAGACGGTGCGCAGGTCGGCGTGTCGCTGCGGGAGCGCGCGAATTCGGACGACCGGCACGCCTCGATTCTCTCAGCCCGTCACCGGCTGGTCGTGGGGACAGCCGGAGTAGGCTCCAGGCGTGGAGCCCCCGGCCCGGTTCAACTTCGTGCGCGACGTCGTGGAGCGCCAGGATCCTGCCCGCCTGGCGCTCCGCTTCTGCAACCGCGAGGGCATGGTCGAGGACCTGACGTTCGGCCAGGTGGGCGACCGGGCCGCCCGCTGGGCGGGGGTACTCCGTTCGTGTGGTGTTGCGCCCGGCGACCGCGTGCTCGTCCTGATCGGCAGGACGCCGGAGTGGCACGCCGTCATGCTCGCGGCGCTGAAGGTCGGGGCGGTCGCAATCCCGTGCTCGGAGATGCTGCGAGCGAAGGACCTCGACTTCCGCGTGCGCCACTCGGGCGCGGGGCTGCTCGTGGCCGACCCGGGGTCGCGGGCAGAGGTGGCCGCGATGGCAGAGTCGCCGCAGGTCGTCCACGTCGGCGAGGCCGAGTTGGGCGAGCCGGACACGGCCACGGCCGACACCGCTGCCGGAGACAGCGCGTTCATCCTCTACACCTCGGGCACGACCAAGGACCCGAAGGGGGTGGTGCACACGCATCGCTACACGTGGGCCAAGCGCGCGCAGGCGGAGCTTTGGCTCGACGCGAAGCCGGAAGACCTGGTCTGGTGTACCGCCGGAACCGGCTGGGCGAAGTCGATCTGGAACGTCCTCCTCGGCCCCTGGAGCTGCGGCTCGGCCGTGATCCTTCACGAGGGCGGGTTCGACCCGGACGAGCGTTTCCGGCTGATCGGCTCGCTCGGCGCGACGGTGCTCTGCCAGGCGCCGACCGAGTATCGGCTGATGGCGAAGCTCGACGCGCTCGACCGCCACGACGTGTCAGGTGTCCGCCACATGGTCTCGGCCGGTGAGCCGCTGAACCCCGAGGTGATCCGCGCCTTCGAGGTGGTGTTCGGGCGCACCATTCACGACGGTTACGGGCAGACCGAGAACACGCTGCTCGTGGGGAACTTCCCCGGCGCCGAGATCCGGCCCGGGTCGATGGGCCGACCCGCGCGCGGCTACGACGTGCGGGTGATCGACTTCGCGGGGCAGGAGGTTGCGGTCGGAGAGGAGGGCGACATCGCCCTGCGCGGCGACGCGCCGGCGCTGTTCGCCGGCTACTGGAATGCGCCCGAGGAGACGGCCGCCGCCTACCGCGGCGAGTGGTACGTCACCGGCGACCGGGCGGTGCGCGACGAGGACGGCTACCTCTGGTTCACCGGACGCGCCGACGACGTCATCCTCTCGGCCGCCTATCGGATCGGGCCGTTCGAGGTGGAGAGCGCGCTGCTCGAGCACGCTGCGGTCGCAGAGAGCGCTGTTGTCGGAAAGCCCGATCCCGATCGCGGTCAGATCGTCAAGGCGTTCGTGGTGCTGCGATCGGGCTACGACGGCGGCGATGCGCTGGCGGTCGAGCTCCAGGAGCACTGCAAACGTGTGACCGCGCCGTACAAGTATCCGCGCGAGATCGAGTTCGTGGACGAGCTGCCGAAGACGCGGAGCGGGAAGATCAGGCGCGTGGAGCTGCGGAAGCTGGAGGAGGAGCGGGCACGAGGCTAGGAGGCGTCGGCGGGCGAGCTGGACCTCGGCCGACCACTGGGCCCGGTCAGCACCAGCCCTCGAGGACCGTCTGGGCCTCGTCGAGCGATGTGACGATCGTCCCGGCCGCCTCGATACAGCCGACCACGAAGAGGTTCAGCCCCTTGACCTCGCCCTCGCGGTTCGAGTCGCGCGTCGCGCGCAGGTCGTGCGTCATCCCGACGATCCCTTTCTTCGACGAGTCGCTCTGCATGAGGCCGTAGAAGATCCCGATCTCGCACGCGGTGCCGTCGTCGATCACCGGCCCGTCGAGGATCGCCAGAACCGCGTCCGACTCCGACAGGGCTGCCCAGTCCTTCGCGAAGATCCGCTCGGCCGTCACGGTCCCGTCGAGCGCGAGCTCGTGCTCGTGCGGGACGAAGACCTCGAAGCCCGCGTCGCGGAGCCGGGCTGCGCACTCGTCGATGAACCGTCGCTCGGCCGGCGTGAAGAGCGGCCCCGCGAAGTAGATCTTCACGCGGGTGCGAGCTCGAGCACGACCGGGTCCGCGCCGGGAACGGCCTCCGCGGTCTCGCACGCGTGCAGGAGGGTCGTCCGCACGATCAACTTCGCGCGCGCGAAGTTGTCGAGCTGGGTCGGCACCGGGCCGACGGCGCGCCCGAGCGCGTACGCGGCCGCGTTCCGCCCCATCGCCCGGTACGAGTCGAGCGAGTAGAGCGGCGACATCCCGAACAGCTCCAGGTTGTCGAGCGGCTGGAGGTCCGCGCGATGGATGACCGCCGTGCCCTTCGATTGGATGCCGACGGCGATCCCCGAGCCGGCCAGCTTCGCGCCGTCGTGGGCGATGAAGGCGACGTCGGAGCTGCGCCGCACGCGGACGAGCCGCGGCCGGCCACCCGCCTCGCGGACGCCCTCGGCGACCGCCCGCAGGACGTCCTCGTGGGACAAGCCGTTGATGGTGTTCCGGAGCGCCGCCGCAAACGCCGGCCCGACCGCGACGACCACGTCGTCCGCTCTGTCGTCTAAGGTGGCAACATGCGTTTCCAACACAGGCGACGGAGCCCCGTTCGACGAGATCTCCTCCTGCGGGTCGAGCACGTATGGCAGCTGCTGCAATCGCTGCCAGCGCTCGCCCTCGAGACGGTAGCCGGTGCCGGGGCCTTCATAGGCGTTCGGGTCGCTCACCGCCGAGCGCACGGCGCCGTCCGGCTCGATGATGGCCGAGGTCTGCAGATAGTCGGCCGAGACGCGCTGCCGCTGCATCCCGAGCACCGCCTCGGCCACGTCCGTGAAGCCGGCCCGGTCGAGCTGACGGATGACGTCGAGCGCCGAGACCGAGCCGTCCATGACCCGGTCGGCGGCCGCGACGTCGGCGGCCCGGTCGCGGTCGGGCAGGTCACGGCTGGCATAGCCGTAGGTGGCGGCATCGACCTCCTCGTCCGTGACCGGGGGAAAGCCGAGGCCCGCGAACACCGCCTGCACCGCCCGCGCAGCCTTCGCGCGCACCGCGAGCACGTCGTCCTCGGCGACCGGCTCGATCCCCGCGTCGACCTGCCAGTCGCGCTGGGCCGTCATCCACTCGTCGAGGTCGTCGGCGTCGTAGTTGCCGCCGCCGAAGGTGTTGTCCTCGCGGGGCATCACCGAGTAGCCCGACGTGACGAAGTCGGTGCCCGGCAGGAACTGGCCCATCAGCTTTGCGGTCTTGCGAATCTCCGAATGCGACGCGATCGCGTCGTTCCCCGACGCGACCTCGAGATCGAGCCACGCGGCGAGGACGTTCTCGGCCAGGATCTCGCGCACTCCACCGGGCACCGCCAGCACCAGCGCCACGCACGAGATCGAACCGTTCTGCACGCCCTGGGAGCCGGCGGCGCGGATCGCGGCCAGGCAGCGGGCCTCGAGGTACAGCATCGAGCAGCCCTGGGCGTGGCCCATCAGCGCCTCGGAGCCGCCACCGGAGGTGAACCGCACCTTCACGCCGCGGGAGGCGTAGGCCGAGGCGAGGAAGGCTTTCGACCACGGCGTGTCGTCGCCGTCCACGAAGACCGGCTCCGTCCCGTACACCGACAGCGTCTCCGCGTACGTGACGAGCCCCTGGATCGCGAGCTGGAGGTTGCGGCGCTCCTCGACCGCACACTGCGTCATCACCCCCGGACGTCCCGTCTGCGAGCCGACCAGGATCGCGATCGCATTAAGCGGCGCGTAGCGCGAGACGCCCACCGTGGTCTCGACCTCGGCGAAGCCCCGCGCCCCCGCCTCGGCGGCGTCCGCGGCCAGCAGAGCCGGGTTCTCCTTCAGGTTCGTGACGTGCGCCTGATTGGCCGGGGCCCGCCGGGCGCGGAGCTTCTTCAGCGCGAACATCAGCTCGACCGGGTCGAGCAGAGAGACGACGCGGGCGAGCCGCGCCGGCGTCAGGCCGCGGGACAGACGGACGAGATCGGCGCGCGGGACGTCGACGTCGACGAGCCGGTGTGCGATCTCCTCGTCGGCGAGCTGCGCTGCCTCCGGGGCGACGTCGAGGTCCAGGCCGTAGCGCGCGACGAACCGGTCGATGATGTCGAAGTCCTCCGCGCGGCGGCCGTCCATCGCCACCACCCGGCCGTCCTCGACCTCGAGCCCCGGCTCGGGGTCGTGCGGACCGTCCATCGCGACCAGCCCCAGCTCCGGGTAGGGCGAGATCAGGACCTCCCGGCGGAGCTCGCGACGCTCGCGCGAGGCGAACCGCTCAGACCGCCGCACGCTCACCCGTCTCCAGCAGGTCGCGCGCGCCGTACGCGGTCGCCGCCTCGCGCACGAACGCAGCCGTGAGCGAGGCGCCCAGCTCTGTCTCCAGCCGCACGGCCCACGCTTCCAGCTCCTCCGCCGACGAGCGGTGCGGGCGGAGCGCGGTGTAGATCTCGAGGATCGTCTCGCCGGGAACGTCCGCCAGCTCGGCCGCGCGCGCGAGGTTGTCCGCGAGCTGCGTTCTGCCCGCGGCGAGCGCGACCGCCGACTGGCGGCGGAGCGTCTCGGGCGTCGCGCGTAGCTCCTGCGGGCCGAACTCGCCTGCGCGCGCCGCGTCGAGGGTGAGCTCGTCCAGGGCCAGGCCCGACGGCGTGCGGACCAGATCGGGCCGACGCGAGCCGAGCGGGTAGTCGGAGGCCGGGTCGAAACCCATCGCGGACATCGTAGAGTTGGGCATCGAAGCCCGACAAGGAGGACGACCGGAGATGAGAAGGATCACGCTCGCGGCGGTGGCGGCCGCAGTCGCGCTCGCCGCGGTGACGGCGGCACCCGCGACCGGGTCGCCGGCCGCGTCGATCGGGCCACACGTGTATTCGACGAAGATCGCCGGGGCGACACCGGCCGTGCTCGACGGCACCTGGCGCCTCACCGTCAATCGAAGAAGCTTCTCGGTCACCAAGGGTGCGACGCTCGCGGTGTCGGGCACCGCCCGGATCGTCGGCAACCGCATCACCCTCCACGACCTTGCCGGGCCCTTCTCGTGCCGCGGTGCCCAGGCGACCGGCGTCTACTCGTGGCGCGTGAGCGGCAAGCGCCTCACGCTGACCGCCGTCCGCGAGCCCTGCACGGGCCGCAAGACGATCCTCACGAAGCCGTTCACTCGGATCCTCTAGGGGATGGCGAACACCTACGACTTCGGCGGGCAGGTCGCGCTGGTCACCGGCGGCGCGAGCGGGATCGGGGCGGCCACGGCCGCGCGGCTGCGGGCGGGCGGCGCCGAGGTCGCCGTCTTCGACCGCGAGCCGGTCGAAGGCTACTTCTCGGTCACCGGCGACATCGCCTCCTCGGCGGACGTCGACGCAGCAGTTGGGCGAGTCGAACGCGAACTCGACCGGATCGACGTGCTGGTCAACTCGGCCGGAATCCCCGGCGAGTCGATCCGCACAACGGAGGTCACCGACGAGGAGTGGCAGCGCGTCTTCGCGATCAACGCGAACGGCTCCTTCTACATGTGCCGGGCGGTGCTGCCCGGGATGGTCGAGCGGGGCTACGGACGGATCGTCCTCGTCGCCTCGATCGCCGGCAAGGAGGGGAACCCGATGGCGGCCGCCTACTCCGCGAGCAAGGCGGCCGTGATCGCGATGACGAAGGCGATCGGCAAGGACGTCGCCGCCAGCGGCGTCCTCGTCAACTGCATCGCCCCCGCCGTGATCGAGACCCCGATCCTGGCGGGCCTCTCGCAGCACCACATCGACTACATGGTCGAGCGGATCCCGCTCGGGCGGATGGGAAAGGCCGACGAGGTGGCCGCGCTCGCCTGCTTCCTCGCCAGCGAGAGAGCTGTCGTTCTCCACCGGCGCGACGTACGACATCTCGGGGGGACGGGCGGTCTACTGATGCTGCGGTTTCGCCACCACGCCGACGGTGGGATCGCCGAGGGAACTGCGGAATCGCCGGAGGAGCTCGGCCACTTCCGGCTGGCGATTCCGGTCGAGCCGCCAGAGGTCTGGTGCGCGGGTGTCACCTACCTCCGCAGCCGCGACGCGCGCGTCGAGGAGAGCATCGTGAAGGACGTCTACACGCTGGTCTACGACGCCGACCGCCCCGAGCTGTTCATGAAGGATGCCGGCTGCCGACGAACGGTCGGCCCCGGCGAGCCGATCGGCGTCCGCGCCGACTCGGGCTGGGACGTCCCCGAACCGGAGCTGGGCGTTGTCCTCGGCGAGGGCGGAGCTCTCGCGGGCCTGACGATCGGCAACGACGTCTCGTCGCGCTCGATCGAGGGCGAGAACCCGCTCTACATCGCCCAGGCGAAGACGTTCGCAGGGGCCTGTGCGATCGGGCCGGCCGTCCTCGTCCCTGACGATTGGGGCGCGCCGCTCGAGATCCGGCTGCGGATCACGGGCACGGACGGGGCCGAGCTCTTCGCGGGCGAGACGTCGTCGGCGATGATGAAACGCTCGTTCGCGGAGCTGGTCGAGTGGCTGCTGCGCGACAACCCGGTCCCGGCGGGCAGCGTCCTGCTGACCGGCACCGGTCTCGTCCCGCCGGACGACTTCACGCTCGAGCCCGGGCACACGGTCGAGATCACCGTTCCGGAGATCGGCACCCTGACCAACCCGGTCGTCTCGGCGACCGAGCTGACCACGAGAACAAGGAGCGAGGCCCATGTCTGAGGTCCTGGAAGCACCCCCGCGGCCGGCGTTCGCCAACTTCGTCGGCGGGGAGTGGCGGCAGAGCTCATCCGGCAAGACGTACGAGAAGCGCGGCCCATGGCGCCCCTCGGAGACGATCGGCGAGTTCCCCGCCTCGAGCGCCGAGGACGTCGGCGCTGCCGTCGAGGCTGCGGCCGCCGCGTTCCCCGCGTGGTCGCGGCGGCCGGCTACGCAGCGCGCAGCGATCCTGATGGGTGCCGCCGACGCGATCGAGCGGCGGGTCGAGCAGATCGCCCAGGACATGACGCTCGAGATGGGCAAGCCGCTGCGCGAGGCGCGGATGGAAGCGGCGCGCGGCGCTGCGATCCTCCGCTACTTCGCCGGCGAGGCCTGGCGGCCGAAGGGCGAGCTGTTCGAGCAGTCGGCGACCGGCAGCTCCGTCTACACCATCCGGCGCGCGCTCGGCGTCGTCGGCCTGATCACGCCCTGGAACTTTCCGGCGGCGATCCCTGCCTGGAAGACCGCGCCTGCGCTGGTCTACGGCAACACGGTCGTGATGAAGCTCGCGCAGGAGGCGCCGCTGACCGGCCTCCACCTGGCCGCTTGCTTCGAGGAGGCAGGGATTCCGGCCGGGGTCTTCAACATCGTCGTCGGCCGCGGCTCGGAGGTCGGCACGCCGCTCGTCAGCCACCCGAAGGTCAAGGCGATCTCGTTCACAGGGTCGGTTGCGGTCGGCTACCAGGTTCGGGACGAGGCGACTGCACTCGGCAAGCGCGTCCAGCTCGAGCTCGGTGGTCACAACCCGCTGATCGTGATGGCCGACGCCGACCTCGACCGGGCCGTCGAAGCGGCCTACGCGGGCGCCTTCTGGTCGGCCGGCCAGAAGTGCACGGCCACGCGACGGATCTACGTCCAGGATGCCGTCTACGACGACTTCCGCGCCGGGCTGCTCGACCGGGTCGAGCGCGGCGCCCTCGGCGACCCTGCCGACCCCGACACCGAGGTCGGCCCGATCGTGAACGAGAAGCAGCTCGACGAGATCCTCGCCGGCATCGAGCGGGGCAAGGCCGAAGGCGGGACGGTCGTGACGGGCGGCGAGCGGATCGACGACGACGCCTACCTGCTCGCGCCGACCGTGTTCGAAGGTGTGGCCGACGACGCGTTCCTCTCGTGCGAGGAGGTCTTCGGGCCGGTCACCTCGCTCTACCGCTTCTCCGACCTCGACGAGGCCGTCCGCCGGGCGAACGCGGTCGAGTTCGGCCTCTCGGCGTCGATCTTCACGAGCGACCTGGCGAACGCGCAGCGCTTCGTCAACGAGCTCGAGGCGGGCATCCTGCACGTCAACTCGCAGACGGCCGGCGCCGACGTCCACGTCCCCTTCGGTGGGATCAAGGGCTCCGGCTTCGGCCCGCACGAGCAGGGCCGCGCGGCGATGGAGTTCTACACGGAGGTCGTCACCGTCTACCACGATGTCTGACGAACGGTGGCTGGTCACAGGCGCGCTGGGCTGCATCGGCGCGTGGACCGCGGTCACGCTCGTCCGCGAAGGGGCCGGCGTGGTCGCGTTCGACCTGAGCGACGACGACCGGCGGCTCCGTCTGATCGCCGACGCCGGCGAGCTCGCCCCGATTTCGTTCGCCCGCGGCGACATCACCGACCTCCAGACGGTCGAGCGCGTACTGGCAGAGCACGAGATCACACACGTCGTCCACCTCGCGGCCCTGCAGGTGCCTTTCTGCCGTGAGAACCCCATGCTGGGCGCCCAGGTGAACGTGACCGGAACGGTCAACGTCTTCGAGGCCGCGAAGCGGCTGGGGCTGGCGACGACGATCGCCTATGCCAGCTCGGCCGCGGTCTACGACCGGCAGGGCGCGATCGCGCCGAAGACGCTCTACGGCGTCTACAAGGTGGCGGACGAGGGCATCGCCCGGGTCTACGCGGGGGAGAGCGGCGTCGCGAGCGTCGGGCTTCGCCCGTTCACGGTCTACGGCCCGGGCAGAGACCAGGGCCTGACCGCCGGCCCGACCCTGGCGATCGCCGCCGCCGTGCACGGCGAGCCCTACCACATCGGCTTCGGCGGACGCACTCAGTTCCACTACGCGGCGGACGTCGCCCGTGCCTTCATCCGGGCTGCGCGCTCTGCTCCAGGCGGCGCGCAGGCGCTCTCCATCGGTGGGCCGGCGACGACGATCGCCGACTTCGTTGCCCTGGTCGGCCGGGAGGTGACCGGCGCGGAGATCACGTACGACGACGCGCCGCTGCCCTTCCCCGACGAGCTGCCCGGGCCGTGGTTCGACGCACCGCTCACGCCGCTCGAGCAGGGGCTCCGGGAGACCGCAGCGATCCTGCGAAGCGTCGTATAGTCGGGCTACTGCGACCGGAAAGGGGCGAGCACACATGGCCGAGATGCGTGGCTGCGACCTCGTCGTCGAGTACCTGATCAAGGAGAAGGTGCCCTACATGTTCGGCTACGCCGGGCACGGGGCTGTCGGGCTGCTCGACGGCGTCTACAACCACCAGGACGACATCAAGATCATCTTCCCCCGCATCGAGTCCGCGGCGGGCTATATGGCCGACGCGTACTTCCGCGCCTCGGGTCAGGTGATCCCGGTCTACACCTCGACGGGCCCCGGCCCCATGCTGCTGACCGTGGCGATGGGCAACGCCTTCTACGACTCGTCCGCGTTCATCGCGATCACGGGCCAGGTGGCGACGAATCAGTACGACTCGGGCGCCCTCCAGGAGGAGTACCGCCACCACCAGGCCGACTTCCCGAGCATGGCGAAGGTGATCACCAAGCGGAGCTTCCAGGCGCAGAGCGTCGACGACCTCGGCAAGTTCCTGCCCAAGGCGTTCAAGCTGGCGCGGACCGGACGCCCCGGCCCGGTGCACATCGACGTCCCGTACGACCTCTGGATCCGCACCGCCGACGTGGAGGTGCCCGAGCCGGAGGAGCGCTCGCAGCATCTCGAGTGGCGCACGCCCGGCTCGCCGGAGGCGGTCGGCCGCGCGCTGGAGATGCTGATGAAGGCGAAGCGGCCGCTCGTCCTCGCCGGCGGCGGCGTGATCGCGTCGGACGCGACCGAGCAGCTGCGGCAGTTCGCCGAGCACGTGAACGTGCCGGTCTACTCGACGTTCATGGGCAAGGGCGCGCTGTCGGCGCGCCACCCGCTGCACCTGGGCATCGCCGGCTGCTGGGGCGAGTACCCGGCGTCCGAGGCGGCGAAGAACGCGGACGTGATCCTCGCGATCGGCTGTCGCTTCTCGGACATCCACTGTTCCTCGTGGGTTCCCGGCTACACGTACAACATCCCGCCCACCAAGCTGATCCACATCGACCTCGACCCGCAGGAGATCGGCCGCAACTACCCGACCGAGCTGGGGATCGTGGGCGACGCGCGCGAGGTGCTGAAGCAGCTGATCGAGCTCGCCGGCCGCGAGCCCAAGCGCGAACGCTCGCCCTGGAACGACCAGGTCGAGGCGTGGAAGGAGGAGTGGTCGAACTTCATCGAGCCGGAGAAGGCGAGCGACGTCACCCCGATCGACCCCCGGCGCGTGGTCGCGGAGCTGCGCAAGGCGGCGCCGGACGACTCGCTGATGATCACCGACACCGGCAACCACCAGACCTGGGTGGAGCAGTACTGGGACGCCTACGAGCCGCGGTCGGTGTTCACGCCCGGCGGCTTCGCCGGCATGGGCTTCGGCACCTGCGGCGTGCTCGGCCTGAAGCTCGCGCGGCCCGACCGGCCGGCGATCTGTGTCACCAGCGACGGCAGCTTCATGATGTTCCCGGGCGCAGTGGCGACGGCGGTCGAGCACGACATCCCCGCCGTCTGGGTGATCTTCAACAACTACACGATCGGCGTCATCCGCGACCTCCAGCGCTTCTACATGGACAACCGCGAGATCGGGACGAGCTTCGTCAAGCAGTCGACCGGCGAGTTCTGGAATCCGGACTTCGCGGCCATGGCGCAGGCCATGGGAGCCGGGTCGGTGTCGGTCGACCAGCCGGGCGACCTGGCGGACGCGTTCGACACGGCGCTGAACGCGGGCGGCCCGTTCGTGGTCGACGTGAAGGTCAACCGCGACACGGCGGTCCCGCTGATCGGCACCTGGCAGTTCCCGCCGATCACGCAGGCCGAGCCGACCTTCGGAAAGCGGCTGGTGATCACATAGGGCTCCGCTACTTCCCGTTCACGGCGATCGTCGGACAGGAGCGCCTCGTACGGGCGCTCCTGCTCAACGCGATCAACCCGACGGTCGGCGGCGTCCTGATCAAGGGACCGAGCGGCACCGGAAAGTCGACCGCGGTCCGCGGCCTGGCCGAACTGCTCCCGGAGATCGCGGTGGTGGCCGACTGTCCGTTCTCTTGCGACCCCCACGATCCTTGCGGATCGTGCGGGGAACGGCTCGCGGCCGGCGAGGAGCTGCCGGTGATCCGAAGGCGGCGACGGATCGTCGACCTGCCGCTGAACGCAACGGAGGATCGCGTGTCCGGAAGCGTCGACGTCGCCCGGGCGCTCGAATCCGGCGACCGCGCGCTCGAGCCGGGGCTGCTGGCCGAGGCCAACCGCGGCATCCTCTACGTCGACGAGATCAACCTGCTCGACGACCACCTGACGGACGTCCTGCTCGACTCGGCAGCGCTCGGCGTGAACGTGGTCGAGCGCGAAGGCGTGTCGGTATCGCATCCGGCGCGGTTCCTGCTCGTCGGGACGATGAACGAGGAGGAAGGTGAGCTGCGTCCGCAGATCGCCGACCGGATCGGGCTCGAGGTCGAGGTCGAGGCGCTCGCCGCCCCGGAGTCGCGGGCAGAGGTGGTGCGGCGCCGCGAGGCGTTCGCCTCCGATCCCGACGGCTTCCGGCAGGACTGGGCGCCGGCGCAGGCCGAACTGGCCGGGGCGCTCGCATCCGGCGAGGCGCGTCTGGCGTCGGTCCGCGTGCCCGATCCGCTGTACGGCGCCGTTGGGCGGCTCGTGGTCGGCTCCGGCGTGAGCAGCCACCGGGCGGACATCGCGATCGTCGAGTGCGCGAAGGCGATCGCCGCGCTGGCCGGACGCGCCGAGGTCGAAGCGGACGACGTGCTCGAAGCGGCCGAGCTCGCCCTCGGCCACCGCCTCGAGGCCGACCCGTTCGGCCCGCCGGCCCGGGCCGAGCCCCACATCCTCCGCCGCCTCCTCGACGACGCGCTCGAGATCGAGGTGTCCCGAAAAAAAGTCGAGGGGAGGGCGAGCTAGCGCTCGAGGTCGACGCGGCGCCGGACGGCGCACCGGCAGTCGAGAGCGTCCCCGTCGACCCGTCCCGCGTGTTCGACCATCGCCGCCGGACCGACCGGCTGGAACGGGCACGGGCGGGCCGGCGCGCGCGCTCGTTCGTCGGCCGCCGGCGGGGGAAGTACGCGCGCCACCGCCTGGCGCGACCGGGCGACACGGACGTGGCGCTCGATGCGACGCTGCGGGCGGCGGCGGTGCGCGGCGGTCGTGTCCCCGTCGAGATCCGGTCGGAGGATCTCCGCCGCAAGATCCGCGAGCATCGCTCGCCCTTCACCGTCTGCTTCGTGGTCGACAACAGCTGGTCGGTGCACGCCGAGCGCATGGTCGAGAAGGTGAAGGGAGTCGTGTTCGAGTTGCTCGAGGACGCGACCCGCCGCGGCGACAAGGTCTCGCTGGTCGCATTCAAGGGCGGCCTGGCCGAAGCCGCCGTCGCGCTGCCGCCGACCTCGAGTCGATCGCGGGCGCGGCGCCGGCTGGAAGAGATCCCGCTCAGCGGGCAGACGCCGCTCGCCGACGCGCTCCGGCGGGCCCGGCTGCTGCTGCGCGGCGAGCTCCTACGGCATCCAAACGCCGTCCCTCTCGTCGTGGTCGTCAGCGACGGGCTGCCGACCGTGCCCGTGCGGCGCGGCGCCGATCCCGTCGCCGACGTGCTGGCCGAAGGCCGGGCGCTACGGCGCGCCCGGGTCGGCTGCGTGGTGGCCGAGGTGGAGACGCCCGGCGACGGGTGCGCGATCGGTCTCGCGCGCGCAAGCGGTGGGACACGGATACCGCTGTCCGAGCTCGCCGCCGACCTGCTGGTGGAAGCGGTCGAGGAATCCCGGTGAACGCGGTCGCGGCCGAGGCGCTGGCAGATCCGCGGACGGCGGGCCGAGACGGGTCCGGCGCTGGACGCGGAGCTCGCGCGCTGGGACCCCGGGCCCGAGGAGCCGGTCGACGGCGACCTCGACGCCCTGCGCCGTGGTCGAACGATCGAGTGGGCGACGCAGACCGTGACGCAGGGCGAGATCCTCGACGCCTTCGCGGTCCACTGCCGCGACGAGCTCGACGATGTCGACGTCCTCGACGCGCGCCCGAGCCGGCTCGCGCTCGCGTGGCGCCGCGAGCGCAGCACGATCGAGCTCCGCCTCGGGTACGCGTTCTGCGAACGCCTCGCCGAGGACGGGCCGGTGCTGCTGCTCGGGCCGATCGGCCCGAAGACGGTCGAGCGCTTCCTCGAGGAGGAGCCGCTCCGGTCCCGCGTCGCGCTCCTCGATCTCGCGCGGCTCGAGAAGATCGCCGCGGTTCGCTCCAGCGTCTTCGTCTACCTCGAGTGGTTCCTGCGCGACACGTACGGCGTGAAGATCCTGCCCGAGTCCGCGTTCACGAGCGGCCTGGTCGGGCGCGGGATCATCTCGCTCGGCATGGGCTAGGCCGTTTCGCTGCGACGACGGGATTGCGCGGCGCCCGATGCTCCATACCCCCACCCAGGGTGGGGGCTGTACCCCTTTCCCCTGCGGTCGAGACTACCGGCTCGTGGCGGGCTTCTCCGTGACGGATGTGTGCCGATTCAGGTCGCACCGGCTCAGGTAAGGAGACGTGTGAGGGCTGCCGCCGCCGCCGCGACGATCACGACCGCCAGGATCGGCGCGCGCAGCGCGATCGCGATCGCTCCCGCGCCGAGGCCGACGAGCCGGGCATCCGCGACGATGTCGCGGTGCGCGCCGACGGCCTGCGTGACCACGAATGCGGCGAGCACGGCGGGCGCGAGCAGCGAGACCGGGCCGGCCAGCCACGAGGGAAGCTCGCGCCGACCGAGGAGCACCGGCCCGGTCGCCTTCAGTGCGATCGTCGCCGCGCCGACGGCCAACACCGACGTCCAGACGGGGCTCATCCGCGCATCCAGCCGACGAGCGATCCTGCCGCGCCGGCGACGATCGGGACGCCGGCCGGCGTGAACGGGATCAGCGTGAGGGCGATCCCGCCGCCCAGGAGCGCGGCGGTGACCTCGCGCCGCCCGCGAAGCTGCGGGACGAGCAGGGCGAGGAAGAGGGCCGCGAATGCGGCATCGAGGCCGAGTTGGTTCGGATCGCCGATCACGTCGCCGAGGATCAGCCCGACGGCGGTCCCGATGTTCCAGCAGAGGTAGAGCACCGCGCCCGCACCCAGCAGGACCTGGAGGTCGAAACCGCCCTTGCGACGAATGGTCATCGCCCACGTTTCGTCGACGATCAGCTGCGACTGCAGCAGGCGTCTCGGCAGCGAGCCGTGAAAGGCCGGCGCGATCGAGATCCCGATCGGCGCGTAGCGTGCGTTGAGCATGACCGCGGCGGCGATCGCGGCACCTGCCGAGCCGGCGCTGCCGAGCACCGAGGCGACCGCGAACTGGGCGGAGCCGGCGAAGGTCGTCGCTGACATGACCAGCGGTGCGGCCATGCCCATGCCGGCGGCGCGGGCGAGGACACCGAACGAGAGCGCGAAGAGAGCAGCCGCGACACCGACCGGAGCGATCATCCGGGCTCCCTCCAGATAGCGGGAGCTCATGCCGGCTCGGGCGTTACGACGCCCCGCGCGATCCGCTCGGGAGTCATCGATGCACAGAGCGAGAAGAGCACGGCACCCGAGCCGGCGATCAGCCAGAGGGTGGTCGTGAACGTGCCCGTGAGATCACGGGCGGCGCCGAGCAGCAGCGGCGCGACGGCGCCGAGCATGTAGCCGACACCGAGCATCAGGCCGGTCACCGAGGCGACGTCGGTGGTCCGCCTGCCGACGTCGATGGGCAGCGTCATCACGAGCGGGAACATCGCGCCCGTGGCGAGACCGACCACCGTGGCCCATGCCCAGGCGCCGCCCGGCACGACGACGAAGCCGGCGACGGCGAGGGCGAGGGCCGCGCTGAACGAGACCAGGTAGACCCGACGGGAGCCCTTCCGGTCGGAGAGCCACGGGATGATCACCGTCGTCACCAGGGCCGCGATGTTGAGAACGGCGAGGAGGCCGCCGGCCTTCCCGTCGCTCCAGCCGCGCTCGACGTACACGTCCGGAAGCCAGCTGTTCAGGCCGTAGAACACACAGGCCATCGAGCCGAAGATCCCGACGAGGACCCAGGCGGTGCCGCTGTGGAAGGGCAGCCTGATCCGGGCGGCGGTAGGGCGCTCGTGCGGGGGCTCCCCCCGCGTCAGCCACATCCAGGCGGGGACGAGCGCGACCGTCACCGCCGAGAAGACCACGAGCGACCAGCGCCAGCTTCCGGTCGCGTCGGAGATCGGCACCGCGAAGACGGACGAGAGCGCCGAGCCGATGTTGAAGCCGAGAACGTAGATGCCCGTCGCGAACGCGGGCCGCAGCGCGAAGCGCTCCTTGACGGCGGCGGGCATCAGCGCCTGCGCGAGGCCGAGGCCGACGCCGACCCCGAACGTGAGCAGGAGCACGGCCGCCGCACCCGGTGCGACACCCCGGGCGATGCCGAAGGCGCCGATCAGCCCCAGGCAGACGGCGATCGCGAGCCGGGTGCCGTATCGGCGGGAGACCTGGGGCGCGGGGAGCGCGAAGACGCCCATGCACAGGACCGGGATCGTCGTGAGGAGGCCGGCGACCGCGTGCGAGACGTCGAGATCGTCCTGGATCTCCGGGATCAGCGGTCCGACGCCGACGATCTGCGGCCGCAGCGCGAGCCCGGCGAGGAACAGCCCCGCGAGCAGGCCGAGCCGGCGATGCACGCTATCCCGCGACGACCGGATTGGTCAGCGAGCCGATGCCCTCGATCTGGATCGTGATCTCGTCGCCCGGCCGCATGAAGAGCGGCGGGTCACGGAAGGCGCCGACGCCAGCGGGTGTGCCGGTCGCGATCAGGTCGCCCGGCTCGAGCGTGATCGTCCGCGTGACGTAAGCGATCACCTCGGCCACACCGAAGATCATGTTCGCGGTCGTCGACTCCTGGACGGTCTCGCCGTTCAGGATCGCCCGGATCGGGAGCGCCTGCGGGTCCGGAAGGTCGTCGCGGGAGACGAGCGCCGGCCCAACGGGGCAGAAGGTGTCGGGCGACTTGCCCCGTGTCCACTGGCCGTCCGCGAACTGGAGGTCGCGCGCGGAGACGTCGTTGACGCAGACGTAGCCGGCGACCGCCTCCAGCGCGTTCTCCGCCGAGACGTCCCTGACCCGTTCGCCGATGACGACGCCGAGCTCGGCCTCGTAGTCGCACTTGGTGACGACCGGCGGGATCACGATCGCCTCACCCGGGCCGATCAGCGTGTTCTGCCACTTCGCGAAGAGCAGCGGGGCCTCCGGCAGCGCGGTTCCCTGCTCCTCGGCGTGGTCGCGGTAGTTCAACCCGACGCAGATGATCTTCCCGGGACGGTCGATCGGAAGCATCGCCCTGACCCTATCGAGCCTGGTCCGCGGACAGCAGCACGACGTGCACCTCGCCCGGCCCGTGGACGCCGACGGCGAGCTTCTGCTCGATGTCGGCGCTCCGGCTCGGGCCGGTGACGATCGCGAGCGCGCTCGGGAGATCGTCGCCGAGCGCGGCGAACAGCTCGTCCAGGCCGGGCAGGATCAGGTCCTCGCGCAGCAGCGTCACATGGACGTCCGGCAGCAGCGACCGCGCCCGGGGCTCGTCCGGCGCGGCTGCGAGCACGACCGAGCCCGTGTCGGCGAGCCCGAAGATCGCCGTCGAGATGCCGGCGCCCTCGAGCGTCGGCGCCTCGCGGCGGTGGACGTGGAAGCCGACGGCCTCGGCGCTCGCGACGAACTCGTCGACCAGGGCGCCCGTGTACTCGGCGTCGTCCCTCACCGGCGGCGGTCCCGGTAGCGTCGGCCGAACCGCGGTAGGGACCGGCCGCGCGCCCACGTCCGACCCGGCCCGGCGAGCCCGGCCAGCGGCTGCCCGAGGCGCGCCAGCCGCGTGACTGTCCTGTACCCCCAGACCGACGACCACGCCCACGACCACAGCCAGAAGCCGAGCCGCTCGGTCCGCGGGGCCACGCCCTCCTGCACCAGATCACGGCGGAGGTCGAGCAGCAGCTCGTGTAGCGGGATCTTCACCGGACACGCCTCGGTGCAGGCGCCGCACAGGGAGGACGCATGCGGCAGCGACGGCGCCTGGTCGAGCCCGACGAGGAGCGGCAACAGTACCGCCCCCATCGGCCCCGAGTAAACCGGCCCGTACGCGGCGCCGCCCGTCTTGCGGTACACCGGGCACACGTTCAGGCAGGCCCCACAGCGGATGCAGGCGAGCATCTCCTTGTACCGGCCGCGTAGGAGGTTCGTCCGCCCGTTGTCGAGGATGACGACGTGCATCTCCTCCGGCCCGTCCTGCTCGCCGGAACGGCGCGGGCCGGTGATCAGCGTCGTGTAGACGGTCAGCTTCTGCCCGGTCCCGGAACGCGCCAGCAGCCTCAGCAGGACTGCGAGGTCGGCGGTCGTCGGGACCAGCCGCTCCATCCCCATCAACGCCACGTGCACGCGGGGGAGCGAGCTGACCAGCCGGCCGTTGCCCTCGTTCGTGACGAGGCAGATCGATCCGGTGGAGGAGACGCCGAAGTTCGCGCCGGTGATGCCGACGTCGGCGTGCAGGAAGGTCTCGCGAAGCTGTCGCCGCGCAGCCTTCGTCAGCGCCTCCAGCTCGGGCGGAATCGCCTTCCCCTCGACCGCGCTCAGCAGCTCCGCTACCTGCTCCGCCGTCTTCTCGATCGCCGGCGCGACGATGTGCACCGGGTGCTCGCCGGCCAGCTGGAGGATGTACTCGCCGAGGTCGGTCTCGACAGGCGTCACGCCGACCGCCTCGAGGGCCGCGTTGAGCCCGATCTCCTCGGTCGCCATCGACTTCGACTTCGCCGCGAGCTTCGCGCCCGCCCGCGAGCAGACGTCCGCCACGTAGGCGCTCGCCTCGTCCGCGGTGCGCGCGAAGAAGACGTGGCCGCCGCGGGCCTCGAGTGCGGACGTGAACCGATCGACGTGCCCCTGGAGGTCATCGATCACCTCCATCCTGATCGCGTGTGCGCGCTCCCGCAGGCCCTCGACGTCGGCGAGCCCCTCCCACGCCGACAGCCGGTGCGTCAGCAGCCGATTGGTCGAGTCGTCGAGCGCCTGCTGGGTGTGCGCGTCGCCGAGCTTGCCGCGCGCGATCACCCGGAACCGCTCCGCGGGCTGGGCGAGCTCAGCCACCGACGCCCCTGGCGAGCGCGGTCGCGAGGTGGACCACTCGAACCGGTGAGCCGATCTTCTCGGCGCGGCCGCGCAGGTGCATCAGGCAGCCGGGGTCGGCGGTCACGATCGTCCCGGTCGCCTCCCCGCCGGCCAGCTTCTCGTCGGCCATCGCCAGCGACACCTCGGGCTGGCGGACGGAGAACGTCCCGCCGAACCCGCAGCAGAGATCGGGCCGCGCGAACGGGACGAGCTCCGCGCCCGAGCCTCCGAGCAGGCGCCGTGGCTGCGCCGATACGTGGAGCTCACGCAGCATGTGACACGAGTCGTGGTAGGCGATCCGCCGGCCGACGTTCCGCGGCAGCGGCCGAAACCCGACCGAGGCGAGGAACGCGGACAGCTCCCACACCTCGAACGGCTCGACGCCGAGCAGCTCCGGGAGGTAGTGCGACGCCATCGTCGCGCACGAGCCCGAGGGGGTGACGATCGGGGCCTCACGCGAGAACGCGCGCCCGAACGAGCGCGCGACCCGCCTCGCCGCCGCGCGGTGGCCGGCGTTGAATGCCGGCTGACCGCAGCACACCTGCCGCGCGGGGAACTCGACCTCGAAGCCGGCCTGCCGCAGCAGCGCCTCGGCGTCGGTGACCGCCTCGGGAAAGGCGAGGTCGCCGAGACAGGTCGCGAACAGCTGGACGCTCCTCATGGACGGGACTCTAGGGATCTCAGTCGAGCCGGAAGATCGCCTCGAGCGCGGGCGGGCCCCCATCGGGCACACGTTCCTCGAGCAGCTCGGCCATCGCGTCCTGCCACCGCGTGCTCACCTCCTGCCCCGCCAGGTGAGCCGCCGCCCGCGCGAGGTCGTCCGCCTCGAAGTAGCCGAACACCTGGGTGCCGTCCCTGAAGATCGAGTAGTTGCGGATGCCGGCGTCGCGCAGGGCCTGGAGCATGTCCGGCCAGACGGCCCGATGCGCGTCGACGTAGTCGTCGATCCGGTCTGGCTTCACGCGGAGGACGAAGGCGCCGCGCTCGCTCATGTCCGCTCGTACGCGCTCTCGACGGACGCTGTGCCGCGCTCCTCCGAGAGCCGCGCCGCATGTCCGCCTGCCCGAAATGCCTCGACCGGGTCCGGCGCCACGCCCACCTCCGCGCGCGCCCGCGCGAGCAGCGGCCGCACGTCGGTCTCGAAGGCCCCGAGCAGAATCCGGTGTGCGCCGAGCACGTCGCCCGCGGCCTGTGCTTCCGCGAGGCGCTCCTCGTCGACGAGCAGCGCCTTCGCGTAGGCGGTCTGGATGTTCATCGCCGACTGGATCATCGCGTCGATCTTGCCTTCGATGTTGTGCGACTGATCGATCATGAACGCCACGCCCCCGGCGTCCCCGAGCGCGATCTCCCGCATGATCCGGAACAGCTCGAACGGGTCGATCGAGCCGACGATCAGGTCGTCGTCCGCGTACTTGCGGTTGTTGAAGTGGAACCCTCCGAGCAGCCCCTCGGCCAGCAGGAGCGCGACGATCTGCTCGATGTTCGTCCCCTGGGGGTGGTGGCCCGTGTCGACGAGCACCTGCGCCTGCGGGCCGAGCCGGCGGCAGACGAGCGCGGCGGTTCCCCAGTCGGGGAGGTCGGTCGAGTAGAAGGCCGGCTCGAAGAACTTGTACTCGACCAGCAGCCTCGTCCCGGGCGGCAGGGCGGTGTACACCTCTTCGAGCCCGTCGACCAGCCTGGCGCGCCGCACGCGCAGATCGTCCTGCCCGGGATAGTTCGTCCCGTCGGGGAGCCAGAGGCTGACGATCGACGAGCCGACCTCCTTCGCGATCTCGACGCACTCGAGGCAATGCCGGACCGCGGCGGCGCGCACGCCGGCGTCCGGGTGGCACAGGCTGCCGAGCCGATAGGCATCGTCGCCGAACAGGTTCGGATTGATCCCGCCGATCCGAACCCCCTGCCGCTCGGCGAAGGCGAGGAGCTCGCCGTAGTCGTCGACGGCGTCCCAGGGAATGTGCAGGGCGACGCTCGGGCAGCAGCCCGTCAGCCGGTGGACGAGTGCGGCGTCGGCGATACGCTCGTAGACGTCACGCGCGGCGCCCGGCCAGGGGTAGACGTGGAACCTCGTGCCGGAGTTGCCGTACCCCCAGGACGGCGTCTCGATCTCCAGCTCCTTCAGGCGCCCGACGACGGTTGCCTCGTCCATCGGGCGCAGTCTGACGCATTCCACACGGATTACGGACCAGCTTTCGCTTCGTGCTGTTTCGAAAGCACCGGTTGACTTCGCCCACCCATCCCATTAGGGTCGCGCGCATCGAAGGCGACCAGTCGATCCCGGCGTTTTCGCAGAGCGAGCGGATGCAGCACGTACTCCGCCTGCTCGAGTCGCGCGATTCCCTTCAGGTTGCGGAACTTGCGGAAGCCTTTTCGGTCTCGGAGGTAACTGTGCGCAGCGACCTCACCGAGCTTGCGCGACAGGGCCTCGTCGCCCGCGTGCGCGGCGGCGTACGAGCGCTCCAGCAGGGCCATTCGGAGGTCGGCTTCGATCTCCGGCTGCGGCTCGAGGTCGAGCGCAAGCGGGCCGTCGCCCGAGCGGCGGCCGCGCTGGTGGGCGAGGGCGAAGCGGTCGCCCTGGACGCGAGCACGACCGCCTACTACCTCGCGCTCGAGCTCCGCACCAAGCGCGAACTGGTGGTCGTCACCAACGGCCTGCTGGTCGCGACGGCCCTCGCCGATGCCCCCGGAATCTCGGTGCTCGTCACCGGCGGCATGCTCCGACTCTCCGCGATGTCGCTGGTCGGCGATCTCGGGACCGACGTGTTGCGCACCACGCGGATCAACAAGGGCTTCCTCGGCGCCCGCGGGCTGAGCATCGAGCGCGGGCTTGATGGATCTGAACCCGGACGAGGTGCGGATCAAGCAGGAGATGGCCGATGCCTGCGAGCAGGTCTACGGCATCCTCGACGCGACGAAGTGGCACCGCAGCGCGCTCCTCACCTTCGTCTCGCTCGACCAGCTCACGGGCATCGTCACCGACTCGGGTGCGCCGGAGGCCGAGGTCGAGGCGTGGAGCGCCGCCGGCGTGAACGTGATCACCGTCGATCCGGGGCCGCGCGAGGCGCTGCCGGTCAGGCCGCGTGACCTGCGACGCGCCGTCCGCAACGACGAGCTGGTCGGCTGATGCCGCGCATGGCCGCCGTCGACCTCGGGGCCCAGAGCGGCCGGGTCGCGCTCGGCGCCTTCGACGGCGAGCAGCTCACCGTCGATGTGGTGCACCGGTTCGAGAACACGCCCGTCGTGCGCGACGGCGTCCTCCGCTGGGACTTCGAGCGGTTGTATCGCGACACCATGGACGGACTCGCGGCCGCCGGCCCCGTCGACTCGGTCGCAGTCGACTCCTGGGCGGTCGACTTCGGTCTCGTCGACGCCGAAGGGACGCTGCTGGCGGATCCCGTGCATTACCGCGACACCCGCCGCGCCGCGGCAGTCGACCGCGTCTATGAACGCGTGCCCCCGCGCGAGCTCTACCAGCGCACCGGCATCCAGCTGCTGCCGATCAACACCGTCTTCGAGCTCGTCGGCGCTCGTCGCGGAGAACGACCCCGCGCTCGCCGAGGCGGAGACGCTCCTGCTGATCCCCGACCTCGTCCACTCCCGGCTCTGCGGAAGCCGATCGACCGAGCTGACGAACGCGACCACGACGCAGTGCTTCGACCCGTACGCCGCGACCTGGGCGCGCGACCTGCTCGACCGGCTCGAGATCCCGGCCGACCTCTTCCCCGACGTGGTTCCGTCGGGAACTCTGCTCGGCCCGCTCGAGACGGGCGAGCCGGGGGCGCCGGACGGCGCGACCGTGATCGCTGTAGCAACGCACGACACGGGTTCCGCGGTGGCCGCGGTGCCGTTCGGCCACCACGACTCGGTGTTCGTCAGCGCCGGCACCTGGTCGCTCGTGGGCATGGAGGTCGACCGTCCGCTGATCACCGACGCGACCTTCGCGGCCAACCTGACCAACGAGGGCGGCGTGGCGGGCACGTTCCGATTGCTGCGGAACGTCACCGGGCTGTGGCTGCTGCACGAGTCGCGCCGCGCCTGGGCCGACGCCGGCCACGACCACTCCTTCGAGGAGCTGAACGAGCTGGCGACGGCCGCGCCCGCCGCTCCGGGTCGTTCGTCGACCCCGACCACGAGAGCTTTGCGACGCCGGGCGACATGCCGTCCCGGATCGCCGCCTTCTGCGAGTGCACCGGCCAGCCCGACGCCGGAGGATCCGGGCGCGACGGCCCGGTGCATCCTCGAGAGCATCGCCCTGAAGCACGCACTGACCGTCGACCTGCTCCGCGAGGTCACCGGCGCAGACCCCGTCGAGCTGCACATCGTCGGGGGCGGAGCACGGAACGAGTTGCTCTGCCGGTGGACCGCGCAGGCGACCGGACTGCCGGTCCTGGCCGGGCCGGAGGAGGCGACGCTGGTCGGCAACCTGCTCGTCCAGGCGATGGCGCTGGGCGAGCTCGAGTCGCTCGAGGAGGCACGCGAGGTCGTCCGAGCATCGTTCGTCCCGACCGTCCACGAACCCACGCCCTCTGCCGAATGGGACGAGGCACGGCAACGCTTCGCGGACCTCGTGCAGCGGAAGCCGGTGGAGGTCACCTCGTGAGCGAGGCGACAGCCGTGCTGCACGGCATCGCCGCTCCCGACGATCGCTGGGACGAGAGTGCCGCCGGCGGCCTGAGCGTGCTCGACGGCCTCGTCTACCGGTCGAACCTGCTCGGCGCCGACCGCGCGCTCGCCAATGTCGGCGGCGGCAACACGTCGGCGAAGGAGACGATCGCCGACCACACGGGGCGCGAGGTGCGCGTCCTCTGGGTCAAGGGCTCCGGCACCGACCTGGCGACGATCACGTCCGCGGGGTTCGCCGGGCTGCGCCTCGACGAGGTGCTTCCGCTCCGCGACCGTGACGCGATGAACGACGCGGAGATGGTCGACTACCTCCTGCGCTGCGCCGTCCGCCCCGACCAGCCACGGCCGTCGATCGAGACCCTGCTGCACGCGTTCGTCGCGGCCGACCACGTCGACCACACGCATCCCGACGCGATCATCGCGCTCACCTCCGCGCCGAGCGGGCGCAGCCTGGCCGAGGAGGCGTTCGGCGACGAGGCGGTCTGGCTCGACTACCAGCGGCCCGGCTTCGACATGTCCCGGCGCATCGCCGACCTGCTCGAGGAGCAACCCGCAGGCGCGGGCGGTCCTGCTCGAGCGCCACGGCCTCGTCACCTGGGGCGCGACCGGCGAGGAGAGCTACCACGCGACGCTCGAGCTCGTCCGCCGGGCGGCGGAGGCGATCGACCGGGCTGCGACGGGTGGGTTCGGCCTGGGAGGCCGCAAGGTCGCGCCGGCCGGAGAGGACGAAGCGACCGCCATCCTGTCGCAGACGCTGCCCGCGCTCCGCGGAGCGCTCGCCGCCGATGCCGACGGCGTGGTCCTCGAGGTCGACCGCGGCCCGGAAGCGCTCGCGTTCGCCTCCTCGGCCCGGGGGCCGAAGGTCAGCCAGGTGGGCGCGCCGTGCCCCGACCACCTGATCCACACCAAGCACAGGCCGCTCACGGTCGACTTCGACCCGGAGACGGGCGACGCTCGCGAGCTTCGGGAGGCTTTCGTCCGCGGGGTGGAGGAGTACGCCCGCTGGTACCGCGCCTATCACGAGCGAAACGTCGACGACGAGACGCGGCCGTTCCCGACCGACCCCGCGGGGCCACGGGTGGTGCTCGTCCCCGGCGTCGGCATCGTCACCTCGGGCCCCGACGCCGGACGGGCCCGGATCACACGCGACCTCTACCACCGCGCGATCGCCGTGCAGGACGCCGCCGACGCGATCGGCGGCTTCAGGTCGCTGAGCGAGACCGAGGCCTTCGCGATCGAGTACTGGCCACTCGAGCGCTACAAGCTGGCCCAGGCGCCGCCTCGTGGAGAGCTCGCCGGGAAGATCGCGCTGGTCACGGGCGGCGCGAGCGGCATCGGCCGGGCGGCCGCACGCGTCCTCGCTTCCCGCGGCGCCCACCTCGTCGTCGCCGACCTGAACGTCGACGGGGCCCAGGAGGTCGCCGACGAGATCGTCGACGCCCAGGGCTTCCGGCGGGCGATCGCGGTCGAGGTCGACGTGACCCGCGAAGACGCCGTCCAGGCGGTGACCGATCGAGCTGTCCTCGAGTACGGGGGCATCGACATCCTCGTCGCGTCGGCCGGCCTCGCCACGAGCGCGCCGATCACCGAGACCACGCTCGAGGACTGGGAGCGCAACTACGCCGTGCTCGCACGCGGCTACTTCCTGGCCGCGCGCGAGACGTTCCGGGTCATGGTCGAGCAGGGCAGCGGCGGCTCGATCGTCTTCGTCGCCTCGAAGAACGCCCTCGTCGCGGGGGCCAATGCCGCCGCGTACTCGTCGGCGAAGGCGGCATCGCTCCACCTCGCCCGCTGCCTGGCGGAGGAGGGCGGGCCCCAGGGCATCCGCGTGAACACCGTCAACCCGGACGCGGTGATCGAGGGCTCGAGCATCTGGTCGTCCGAATGGAAGGCCGAGCGAGCGAACGCGTACGGCGTGGCCGAGGACGACCTCCAGTCCTTCTACCGAAGGAGAACGAAGCTCGGCGTCGACGTCTTTCCGGAGGACGTCGCCGAGGCAATTGCGTTCCTGGCCGGACCGCGATCGACGAAGTCGACGGGCAACGTGATCAACGTCGACGGCGGCGTGACGGCCGCGTACCCGCGATGACCCGCACGAAAGGAGGCTGACACGCCACAGGTTCTGGGACGGCCAGGAGCCGTCGAGTTGCGGTCATTGGACAGTCGTTTCACGAAAGAGGAGGAGCACTCATGGTGAAGGCCAACACGTCACGGGGCCGCCTGATGATCGTCGCAGTCGTCGGGCTGATCGTGACCGCCGTGGTCGCCTCGGCGGCGCTTGCCGCCGGCGGGGGATCCACGAAGGGCAGGACGTTCTACTTCATTCCGAAGGACACGCTCAATCCGTACGAGGTGATCGCGGACCACGGCGGCAAGCTCGCCCTGACCGCGCTCGGCGAGAAGCAGGTGGTTTCCTCCGGGACGGAGGACACGGCCGCGGCGCAGCAGCCCGCGATCCAGGCCGCGATCCAGAGCCACGCAGCCGGCATCGTCATCGCCGGCAACGACCCGCAGGCGGTGTGCCCGGCGCTCAAGCAGGCCCAGGCGCAGGGGACGAAGATCGTCGCGTTCGACTCGGACGTGAACTGCCGCCAGCTGTTCATCAACCAGGCGGACACCGAGACGATCGGTCGCAGTCAGGTCAAGCTGCTGGCCAAGCTGATGGGCTACAAGGGCCAGTTCGCGATCCTGTCGGCGGCGTCGACGGCGACGAACCAGAACGCCTGGATCAAGTACATGAAGCTCGAGCTGAAGAAGCCCGCCTACAAGGACATGCAGCTCGTGAAGATCTACTACGGCAACGACAACCCGGCCCAGTCGCGGCAGGCGACCGTGGCCATGCTCCAGGCGTACCCGAACCTGAAGGGGATCGAGTCGCCGACGACGGTCGGGATCTCGTCGGCCGCCCAGTACCTCTCGACCTCGAAGTACAAGAAGAAGGTCGTGATCACGGGCCTCGGACTCCCGAGCCAGATGAAGAAGTACGTCCACGACGGCACGGTGAAGGCGTTCGCCCTCTGGAACCCCGAGGATCTCGGCTACCTGGCGGGCTACGCGGTCACAGCCCTCGCTGACGGCAAGATCAAGGGCAAGGTCGGCGAGACCTTCAAGGCCGGCAAGCTCGGCACGTACAAGATCGTGCTCGGCCCGGACAAGCGGCCGCAGGTGATCCTCGGACCGCCCTACACGTTCACGATCAAGAACGTCGACAAGTTCAAGTTCTAGAGACCACGGGAACGGGGGCTCCGCGCTCGCGCGGGGCCCCCTCTTCCATATCTTCCAGCCGAAGATCGTGACGACATCGAATCCGGCGCCGCTGCTCGCCCTCGAGCACGCTCAGAAGAGCTTCGGGGCGGTCCACGCACTCGAGGACGGCGACATCGAGCTCTTCGGCGGCGAGGTGCACGGGCTCGTCGGCGAGAACGGCGCGGGGAAGTCCACTCTCGTCAAGATCCTCGCGGGCGTCCACCGCCCCGACGCGGGACGGCTCATGCTCGACGGCGAGGAGGCGATCTTCGACAACGCCAAGCAGTCGCAGGCGGCCGGGATCGCGATCATCTTCCAGGAGCCGACGCTCTTCCCCGACCTGAGCGTCGCCGAGAACATCTTCGTCGGT
The DNA here is from genome assembly GCA_963808815.1 of uncultured Actinomycetes bacterium. Classification (GTDB taxonomy): domain Bacteria; phylum Actinomycetota; class Thermoleophilia; order Gaiellales; family Gaiellaceae; genus DATBLE01. Next base: position 304,512 of record CAWEGI010000014.1, read on the forward strand.
GTGCAGCCGCTCAAGCGCTTCCGGCGCATCGACGGCAGACGGATGCGCCGCGAGGCGGCCGCCGTGTTCGATCAGCTCGGCGTCCGTCTCGACCCGGACCGCCTCGCGCTCGGGCTCTCGATCGCCGATCAGCAGCTGGTCGAGATCGTGAAGGCGCTGACCACGAACGCGCGCGTGATCGTGATGGACGAGCCGACCGCCGCCCTCACCAGCACGGAGGTCGACCGGCTGTTCGGCATCGTCGAGACCCTGCGGGCGCGAGGGAACGCGGTGCTCTTCGTGTCACACCGGCTCGAGGAGATCTTCGCCGTCTGTCAGCGGGTCACGGTGATGCGAGACGGCCGCCATGTCCTGACGAAGCCGATCGGCGAGGTGACGATCCAGTCGGTGATCCGGGCGATGGTCGGCCGCGACATGGAGGCGCTCTTCCCGAAGGTGCCGACGGAGCCGGGCCGTGTCGTGCTCCAGGTCGAGCGGCTCACCCGGGAGGGCGTCTTCACAGACGTCTCCTTCGACGTTCGGAGCGGTGAGATCGTCGCCCTCGCGGGCCTCGTCGGAGCCGGCCGCACGGAGGTCGCGCGCGCGATCTTCGGAATCGACCGGTGGGACGCGGGATCGGTCGAGATCGACGGCAGGCGGCTCCCGCCGGCCTCGCCGACCGCAGCGATGGCTGCGGGCATCGCCCTCGTCCCCGAGGACAGGCGGCAGCAAGGGCTCGTGATGGACTTCTCGATCGAGCGCAACATCGCACTCGCGTCGCTCGACAGCGTTCGCCGCGGTGGGCTGATCCCGCGGGGCGCCGAGCGACGCTTCGCGAGGGACTGGGCCCTGCGGCTGCAGCTGAAGTACGGCAGGCTGACAAATCCGGTCTGGACGCTCTCCGGCGGCAACCAGCAGAAGGCCGTGCTGGCGAAGTGGCTCGCGCGCAAGCCGACGCTGCTGATCGTCGACGAGCCGACCCGCGGCATCGACGTCGGCACCAAGGCCGAGGTGCACCGGCTGCTCTCGGAGCTCGCTGCGCAGGGCGTGGCCGTGCTGATGATCTCGTCGGAGCTCCCGGAGGTGCTCGGAATGGCCGACCGCGTCGTCGTGCTCTTCGAGGGCCGCGTGACCGGCGAGTTCGCGCGGGCGGACGCGACCGAGGACGCGATCATGCACGCGGCCACGGGCCTCGTCGAGGACGCCGCGTGAACGTCGTCGCCGAGGAGCGTCCGGCCGTCGAGCGGCGCTCGAGCTCCCACGCGTTCGCCGAGCTCCTGTTCCGCTTCCGCGAGCTCGGCATCGTGCTCGCGCTCGTGATCGTCGTCGGCGCGGCGACGATCGACAACCACCGCTTCCTCAGCATCACCAACGTGCAGCAGATCGTCTCCGGTGCGGCGATCATCGCACTGCTCGCGATCGGCGAGACCATCGTCGTGATCACCCGCAACGTCGACCTCTCGATCGGATCGGTGCTCGGCATCTCGGCCTACGCGGCCGGGACGCTCTACCGGCATGACCCGCACGTCTCGATGGTGGTCGTCTTCCTGCTCGCGCTCGCAATCGGCGCCGGCTTCGGGGCCATCAACGGGGCGATCGTCACGCTCGCCCGCGTCCCGAGCCTGGTCGTGACGCTGGGCACGCTCTACATCATCCGGGGGATCGACGGCGCGTGGGCAGGCGGGAACCAGGTCAACGCCTCGATGCTGCCACAGAGCTTCAACAAGATCGGCTACGGCACCGTCGTCGGCGTTCCCTACCTCGCGATCATCGCGATCGTCGCCGTCGTGATCGCGACCTATGCGATGCGCAGCTTCCGCACGGCGCGCGACTTCTACGCGATCGGGTCGGATCCGGACGCGGCACGCCTCGCCGGCATCCCGGTCGGGTCGCGCGTGTTCCTCGCCTTCGTCCTGAGCGGCTGCGATCGCCGGGATCACGGGTGCCCTGTGGCTGTCCTACTACGCGTCGGTCGACGCGATCGCAGGCGTCGGCTACGAGTTCCAGGTGATCGCCGCGGTCGTCGTCGGCGGGGTGGCGATCTTCGGCGGCAGCGGCACCGTCCTGGGGGCGACGCTCGGGGCCCTGCTCCTCGCCACCATCTACAGCGCTCTCGTGGTCGTGAACGTCTCGTCGTTCTGGAGCGCGGCCATCTCGGGCGGCCTGCTGATCGCGGCGATCGCCTTCGACCGCCTGATCGCGCTGCGCGTCGCCCCCGCGCTGCGCACGCGCCGGAGGGACCGTGGCTGAGCTCGACGACTACAAGCCCGGCGACGAGGCTGCGAGCAGCCCGCCGAGCAGGCCCATGCGAGAGCACCTCGGTGTCGTCCTGCGCTGGGAGACGCTCCTGCTCGTGCTGCTCGGCGCCACGATCGCCTACGGCGCCAGCGTCTCGCCGTACTTCCTGCACTCGACCAACCTGTTCTTCATCTGCCTGAACGTGGGCGAGGTCGCGATCATGGCGCTCCCGCTCACGCTGATCGTGATCACCGGCGAGATCGATCTCTCGGTCGCGTCGATGCTCGGTCTCTGCGGGGTGCTGATGGCCGAGCTCTTCAAGCACGGCTGGCCGATCTGGCCGGCGATGATCATGGCGGTCGTCCTCGGCGCTTTCCTCGGCGCGTTCAACGGATTCCTCGTGACGCGACTCGGCCTGCCGTCGCTGGCGGTCACCATCGGCACGCTGACGCTCTACCGGGGCATCGCCCAGGGGATCCTGCCGACGGACACGATCGGCGGCTTCCCGGCGAACCTCGCGAACATCGGCGTCGTCCCGATCCCGCACACGCACATCCCGTACTCGATCGCGTTCTTCCTCGCGCTGGCCGTCGTCTTCGCGATCGTCCTGCACGCGACCCCCCTCGGGCGCGCGATCTTCGCGATCGGCGCAGCCCAGGAAGCGGCGTTCTTCGCCGGGATCCGAGTCAAGCGAATCAAGTTCTGGCTGTTCGTCCTGTCCGGAGCGCTCAGCGGCTTCGCCGGCGTGCTGTGGACGCTCCGCTTCGCCTCGGCCCGATACGACTCTGCAATCGGGATGGAGCTCTTCGTCGTCACGATCGTGCTGCTGGGCGGCGTCTCGATCTTCGGCGGACGCGGCACGATCCTGGGCGTCGTCCTGGCCGTGGCCGTGCTCGGGTGCCTGCAAACGGCCCTGACAGCCGACCTGATCCCGGCGCAGGATCAGAACATCGTCGTGGGTGGTCTCCTGCTCGCGAGCGTGATCGTCCCCAACGGCGGCGAGATCTACCGGCGCGCCCGGGCGCGCCTGCGGAGTGCCGAGGCTCGCCGCCACGCCGCCGCAGCGCAGGCGGAAGGCCAGTGAGCCGGGCGACTGCGCCGCGCGTCGGCGTGTTCGCGATCGGCCTCGCCGCGTACTGGCCGCAGTTCGAGGGGCTGCGCGAACGGCTCGAGGGCTACCGGCAGGAACTCGAGGCACGGCTCGCCGAGCTCGGCGCGGACATCGTCAGCGCGGGGCTCGTCGACACCCCGGAGGCCGCTCGCACCGCCGGCGAGTCGCTCGCCGCCGCACGAGTCGAGCTGATCCTCCTCTACACGGCAACCTACGCCACATCGTCGCAGGTGCTCCCGGCGGTGCAGGCGGCGAAGGCGCCTGTCGTCGTCCTCAACCTCCAGCCGACACGGTCGCTCGACTACGAGGGGATGACCACCGGCGAGTGGCTGGCGAACTGCTCGGCCTGCTGCGTCCCCGAGCTCGCGGGCGCCTTCACCCGCGCACGCGTGCCATACAGCACGGTCACCGGCACCCTGCAGGACGGCGATCCGGCCTGGGAGACGATCGGGGAGTGGATCGACGCTGCCCGAGCCGTCCAGGGACTGCGGTCCGCCCGCCTTGGGTTCCTCGGCCACACCTACCCCGGGATGCTCGACATGTACTCGGACTTCACCCAGATTCACGCTCAGACCGGCGCCCATGTGGAGGTGCTGGAGATCGACGAGCTCGTCGCCAGAGTCGACTCCGCCGATCCCGCCGCAATCGGGCGGAAGGGCGACGAGATCCGCGCGGTCTTCGACCTCGCCGACCCGGGTACGGATCCGATCGCAGTCGAGCTCTCACCGGAGGTGTTCGAGTGGTCGGCGCGGGTCGCCGTCGGGCTCGACCGGCTCGTGGAGGACTTCGCCCTCGACGGGCTGACGTACTACTACCGAGGCGTCGACGGGAACGTCAACGAACGGGTCGGAGCGGGGCTGATCGTCGGCAACTCTCTGCTCACAGGGCGCGGCGTGCCGACTGCCGGGGAGGGCGACCTGAAGACGAACGTCGCCATGTTCCTGATGGACCGGCTCGGCGCCGGAGGCTCCTACACCGAGTTCTACGCACTCGACTTCGAGGAGGAGTTCGTCCTGATGGGGCACGACGGGCCCGCTCACCTTGCAATCGCCGACGGCAGGCCGGTGGCGCGCGCGCTCGGCCTCTACCACGGCAAGTCGGGAGCAGGCCTTTCGGTGGAGATGAAGGTGCGGCTGGGGCCCGTGACGATCCTGGGCCTGACCCAGACGGCCGACGGCCGCCTGAAGCTGCTCGCAGCGGAGGGGGAGTCCATCCCTGGTCCGACGTTCCGGATCGGGAACACCAACTCGCGCGTCCGGTTCGCTCGAGACCCGGCGGCATTCATGGACGCCTGGTGCGCGGAAGGCCCGACTCACCACGTCGCGCTCGGCGCCGGTCACCAGCTCTCGCGGATCCGGAAGGTCGCGGCACTGCTCGGGCTCGAGCTCGCGATCGTCGACTAGAGCAACCGCACCGCGGCATACTTTGCCCGTGGATGCAGGGCAAATCGACGAGCTCCGCCGCTGGGGACAGAACCTCTCCGAGGACGGCTCGCACCCCGAACTCCAGCCTGCAGGCCGGGCGATCCTGCTCCTGATCGACGAGATCGAGCGGCTTCGCGAACAGACTCGGCCGGACGAGCCGCCTTCCGAGGACGGCGACGGCCGGCCCGAGACAACGCCCGGCCCTGAGCCCGGGCCACGACCGACCCAGGCACGCCGGAAGCGCGGCTTCTTCCACCGGTATCGCCGCCTGGCGGTTGGGCTGGCCGTGCTCGGCGCGCTCGTGTTCACGACGCTCGCGCTTGGCGCGCGCCTGTCCGCGCCCGGCCTCGACCCGCAGGGCCCCGCGGCGAATGCGGCCGTCGGCCCGGCCAAGCTGCCCTCCCTCTCCTTCTCGGTGGGCGCCGACCAGTCCGTGCTCGACCGCGTCCACTGGAAGCTGGACGGCACCGACGTCACCGGCAAGGCGTACATGAAGGGCGGCCGCTTCGTGCTCGACGGGAACCGCCTTCGGGACGGAAACCATCGCATTCAGGCGACTGCGCCGGGCGGCTTCCCCGGCTCCCGCACGACGAAATCGTGGAACGTGCGCGTGGACACGCACGGCCCGACGATCTCGTTCGACCGGCCGGGCGTGATGATCCCGTACGGTCACCCCGTCGCCCTCGGCGGCACGCTCGAGCCGGGTGCGACGCTGACCGCGAACGGCCGGCCGGTTCTCGTCTCGAGCAACGGTCGGTTCCGGCTGTCGTGGGCGAAGCGGCCGACGGGTCCGATCTCGCTCGTCGCCACGGACACCCTGAGGAACACGAGCGCGCGCCGCGTCTGGATCTCGATGCAGCCGAGGCGGCCCACCCATCCCGTTCGCGCCGTCCACGTCACCGCCGACGCCTGGGCCGACCCGGCGTTGCACAAGGGCATCGTCGACCTGATCGACCAGGGCCGGATCAACGCCGTCGAGCTCGACCTGAAGGACGAGTCGGGCACGGTCGGCTGGAACGCGCCGGTGCCGCTCGCACACCGCAGCGGCGCCGTCAAGCCGATCGTCGACCTGCCGGCGGCGGTCGAGTTCCTGCATGCGAAAGGCGTGCGCGTGATCGGCCGGCTCGTCTGCTTCCGCGACCCGATCCTGGCCGGCGCCGCCTGGAGGGCCGGCAGGCGCGCCGAGGTGATCCAGACGCCGGATGGGCAGATGTACGGCGGGTACGGAGGATTCACCAACTTCGCGAACCCCGCCGTGCGCCGCTACCAGATCGCGATCGCCGTCGCGGCCGCGAAGGCGGGCGTGGACGACGTCCTGTACGACTACGTGCGCCGACCGGACGGGCCGCTCTCGACAATGGTCTTCCCCGGTCTGAAGGTGACGCCCGAGCGGTCGATCGCCTCTTTCCTGGCCGAGACCCGGGCTGCGCTGAGGCCCTACGGGACGTACCTCGGCGCGTCGGTCTTCGGCGTGGCGGCCACGCGACCGACGGAGGTCGCCCAGAACATCCCGATGATGGCCTCCCACGTCGACTACATCTCGGCGATGGTCTATCCCTCGCACTGGGCGGCGGGCGAGTACGGCGTGGCCGACCCGAACGCGCAGCCGTACGACATCGTCCAGCGTTCGCTCGAGGACTTCCAGCGCGACGTCCGAGGCTCCGGCGCCCGCGTCGTTCCGTGGCTCCAGGACTTCTCGCTCGGGGTCGATTACGGCCCCACCCAGGTCGAGGACGAGATCCGCGGCGCCCACGACGCCGGCATCGACGAGTACCTGCTCTGGGACCCGTCGGTGACGTACACCGCGGCCGCTCTGCCCACGGATGCTCTGACCGCCGTGTTCCCCAAGCAGCAGACAGCGGCGGAGCGGGCACGGGCGCTCGAGCCGAACGAGCTCGGCGTCGTGCCCGTGCTGATGCACCACCAGATCCGCGAGGACGGCTCGAGCTACGACTTGACCGCCGGGCAGTTCCGCGCCGAGCTGATGCGGCTCTGGCGCGACGGCTACTACCCGGTGAGAGCGTCCGATCTCGTCTCCGGCCGGCTGGACGTGCCGAAGGGGAAGACGCCGGTGGTGATGACCTTCGACGACTCCACCAACAACCAGATCACGTTCCTGCCGGACGGCCGTGTCGACCCGAAGACGGCGGTCGGGATCTTCGAGGACTTCGCCGCGCAGCATCCCGGCTTCCCGGCGACCGGCACGTTCTACGTCCCGCGAAACGCGTTCGACGGAGACGGTGGGACGGCCAAGAAGACGTTCGACTGGCTCGTCGGGCACGGCTTCGAGCTCGGCAACCACACGAAGGACCACCTGGCCCTGAACACGCTCGACGCCGCAGGAGTGCAACGGCAGCTCGTCCTCGGCAACCGCCTGCTCACCGCCCGCCTGCCTGCCTACCGGGTGCAGACGATGGCGCTCCCGCTCGGCGCGCTCCCACACCCCGCGTCCCTTGCGGTCAAGGGCACGTGGGACGGCCAGTCGTACCGCTTCGCCGGCGTGTTCCTCTCCGGCGCGGAGCCGGCGCCGTCTCCGTTCTCGACCAGGTGGAACCCCGGCGAGATCCCGCGCATCCTCCCCAACCCGCGCTGGAAGGGCGCCCGCGACTTCACCTGGGGCATGTGGCTCGACACGCTCGAGCGGAACCCGGAGCTGCGATACGTCTCCGACGGGAATCCGCAGACGATCGGTTTCCCGCGGGCGCGGGAGGGCGACCTGGCCGCGAAGTACGCCGCCCGCGCGAAGCCGTACTGAGGTCGATCCGAACGAAGCCCGTCCCTCGGCGTTCAGAAGCGCACGTATGCCCGCACGCGAGCCGCCAGCTCGGGCGGGTGCTCCTCCTCCACGACTCGCCCGACGCCCTCACGCCCGGTCGCGTGCAGGATCCGCCCGTCGCCGAGCCAGAAGGCGATGTGGTCGCCGTAGCAGACCAGATCGCCGCGGCGCAGCTCGTTGCGCGGAACCGGCTCCCCCGCCGCCTCCTGCTGGTCCGCGTCGCGCGGGACGAGCCGTCCGAGCCGTCGATACGCCATGTGGATGAGGCCGGAACAGTCGATGCCTGTTTCGGTCAGACCGCCCCACTCGTACGGGCAGCCCAGGTACGCACGGGCCTCCTCGACCGGGTCGCCGTCCCGCTCGACGAGCCAATCTTCGTCGACCGCTCCGTCGAGGGCGTCGGCGCGTAACCAGCCCTGGTAGTCGTAGGCCGTCCTGATCCCGGCCCAGCCGTTCTCGTCGCTCCGGACGGTGAGCGGCTCACCGGGCAGCGCCTGCGTCACCTGCTCCGCGTCGTCACGTGGCTCGGCCCGCACCGACGCGAGCCGGGACACGGCCCGAATGATCACGTCAGTCGTAGAGATGACACTCGACCTCCACCGGCCCCGACGGGACGAGCCGGGGCTCGCGCGACTCGTTCCACTCGATCTCGAGCGCGTCCGCACCCGGGTGCAACGCCCGGACGCCCGTCCAGAAGGGGTCGTCGGGACTTTCCGCGCGCACCCGGTCGAGAATCGCGAGCAGGTCGCCCCCGGTCGCTCCGCTGCGCGCCGGCACCCGGACGGCGTCGCCGTTGGACGCCGCCAGCGAATCGAGATCGCCGAAGAGCGGCCGCTCCGCCTCGTACTCCTCCGCACCGACCCTCGCCCAGTGCGCCTCGAGCAGGTCGCGGAGATCACGTGTCTCCCAGCCGCAGATCTCGAAGGCGCGCGGGCAGCGCGGGTGGAACGAGCAGCCGCGTGGCGGGCGGGCAGCGTCCGGCACCTCGCCGCGCGGCAGGTCGCGCGGCACCGCACGGAGCGGGTCCGGCTCCGGGATGGCGCGCAGCAGCGCCTGCGTATACGGGTGCTTGGGGTCCTCGTAGATCGCCTCCGACGGGCCGATCTCGACGATCCGACCGAGATACATGATCGCGATGCGGTCGCAGAAGAACTTCGCCGTGGCCAGGTCGTGCGTGATGTACAGGTAGGACAGGTCGAACTCGTGCTTGAGCATCAGCATCAGCTCGAGGATCTTGGCCCGGACGCTCATGTCCAGCATCGAGACGGGCTCGTCGGCGACGAGCAGCACCGGGTTGAGGATGATCGCCCGCGCGATCACCGCACGCTGCTTCTGTCCCCCGGAGAGATCGGACGGGTACTTGTCCAGGAACTGCTCGGGCGGCGAGAGCCCGACGACCTCGAGCGCCTCCGCCACCCGGCGGCGAACCGGGTCGCGGCCGTGTACGAGGCCGTGGATCTCCAGCGGGTGCCCAACCGCCTCGCCGATCGTCATCGCCGGGTTGAGCGATGCGTGCGGATCCTGGAAGACGATCTGCATGCGACGCCGGTGCTCCCGCAGCTCGCGTTCGCTCAGCTTGGTGATGTCCCGGCCCTCGAACATGACGCTCCCGTCGGTCGCCCGCACGAGCCCGAGCAGGGTGCGGCCGAGCGTGGTCTTGCCGCTCCCCGACTCGCCGACGAGCCCCAGCACCTCGCCCTTCCAGAGGTCGAACGAGACGTCGTCGACCGCCCGGACCGACCCGGCCTCGCGACCGATCAGACGGTCGCCGAAGCTGCCGCGGATCGAGTAGTACGTCTTCAGCCCGCGGACCGAGACGAGCGGGGTCTCGTCAGGCCTCGTCTGCAACTGCGATCTCCCCGCGCTCGAGCCCGGTCGCCTCTCCGGGCGGGATCTCCTCCTCGGGGCCGTGCAGCCAGCACTGGACTCGGCGGTCCGGGCCGGGCTCCACGTCGACAGGCTGCTTCCACGAGCACACGCGCATCACGTCGGGACAACGCGGGTGGAAGTGACAGCCCGGCGGCGGGTCGATCAGGTTCGGCGGTGCGCCCGGGATCGAGTGCAGCTCGGTGGTCTCCAGCGAGATCGTGGAGCGGAGCAGCTCACGGGTGTACGGGTGCGCCGGCTCGGCGAAGACGTCGCGGGCCGGCCCCTCCTCGACGATCTTGCCTGCGTACATGACCGCGACCCGGTCGCAGGCCTCGGCGATGATCCCGAGGTTGTGGGTGATCAGGAGGAGAGCAGTGCCGAAGTTGCGCTTCAGGTCGGCCAGGATCGCGAGGATCTGCGCCTCCACGATCACGTCCAGGGACGTCGTCGGCTCGTCTGCGACGAGCAGCTTCGGCCGTAGCACGAGCGCGAGCGCGATCATGATCCGCTGCCGCATCCCGCCGGAGAACTCGTGCGGGTACTGGCGGAAGCGCGTGGGCGGGATGCCCATGCGGCCGAGCGTCTCCAGCGAGCGCTGACGGACCTCCCGCTCGGTCAGCTGCGGCTCGTGCTGCTCGAGCGTCTCCTTGAAGTGGTCCTCGATCCGGAGCAGCGGGTTGAGCCGTGTCATCGGCTCCTGGAAGATCAGGCCGAGTTCGGGCCCGCGGAGTCCGGAGAGCTCCTTCGGCGAGAGCCCCACGAGGTTGCGGCCGCCGTACAGCACCTGACCGTCCGAGGCGGCGCCCTCCGGCAGCAGGCCGAGCACACCACGGCCGAGCGTCGACTTGCCGCACCCCGACTCGCCGACGAGACCGAGCACCTCGCCGGCGCCGATGTCGAACGAGACGCGGTCGACGGCGCGCACCGTGCCGCGCGACGGTGCCGTAGTGGACACGCAGGTCGCGGACGGACAAGACGGGGGTCTCGCTCAAGATCCTTCCACTGCCTCGACGATCGGGGCTTCGGGCTCCTGCTCGAACGTGACCCTCTCGATCCGACGCCGGCGGAGCACCGGGTTCATCGTCTCGTTCAGGCCCTCGCCGAGCAGCGTCAGGCCGGTGACGAGCAGGACGATCGCGAGGCCGGGGAAGAGCCCGGTCCACCAGATCCCCGAGGCCGTGTCCGAGACCGCGCGTGAGATGTCGTAGCCCCACTCGGCCGCGTCGGTCGGCTGGATCCCGTACCCGAGGAAGCCGAGCGCGGTCAGGACGAGGATCGCGTCCGCGGCGTTCAGCGTGGCGATCGGCGGGACGTTCTGGACGACGTTGTGGAAGACGTACTTGCGGATGATCGTGAAGGGCTTCGCGCCCGAGCGCGCGGGCGGCCTCGACGTACGACTCCTCACGCAGCGCGATCACCTGGTTGCGGACCACGCGGAAGTAGAGCGGCACGTACGCGGCAGTGATCGCGATCGCCGCCGTAAGCACCCCCTTGCCGATGCTGTTCGAGAGCAGGAACGCGATCACGATCGCGAGCAGCAGGTACGGGAACGCGTACATCGCGTCCATCACCAGGACGAGCCCGCGGTCGAGCTTCCCGCCGAAGTAGCCGGACAGCAGGCCGAGCGGAACGCCCACCGTGATCGCGAAGACGAGCGAGATGACGACGACCTTCAGCTCGGTCTGCGCGCCCCAGATCACGCGCGAGAGGACGTCTGTCGACTGGACGGTCGTGCCCATCAGGTGCTCGGAGGACGGCGCTGCGAGCTGCGGGAAGCGGCGGCCGTTCGCCTGGTACTGGTCGAAGTCGTAAGGCGAGATCAGCGGCGCGAGGATCGCGATCAGCACGAAGGCGACCGTGATGCCCGCGCCGATGTAGAGCATCACCCGAGCGAAGCCGCGCGCCTCTCCGATCGGCCGGACGACGCGGACGAGCCCGCGCGGCACGAGCCGCCGGCGGGGCGCCGCCACGGGTGTCGTCTGCCCCGGCGCGGCCATCAGTAGCGGATCCTCGGGTCGATGAACGCGTTCACGAAGTCGATCACCAGGCTGACGAGAACGACGATGAGCCCGAACACGATGATGATCCCCTGCACCGCCGTGTAGTCGCGGTTCTCGAGGTAGAGGACGAGCTCGTGGCCGATCCCCGGCCAGTTGAAGGTCGTCTCGGTCAGCACCGCGCCGCCGAGCAGGCCGGCGAGCGTCAGACCCGACGACGGTGATCACCGGCACGAGCGCGTTCTTGAAGGCGTGGTGGTAGACGACGTCGCGCTCCCGGATTCCCCGCGCCCGCGCGGCCTCGATGTAGTCGTCCTTCATCGTGCGGATCACGTTGACCCGGATCAGGCGGATGAAGACGCCCGCCGTGACCAGGCCGAGCGTGACCGCGGGCAGGATCAGGTGCAGGATCACGTCCTTCAGCGCGGCCCAGTTGCGATCGATGATCGAGTCGATCGATGAAGAGGTTGGTGTGGGTCTGGAGCGTGGCCTGGGTGATCGGGCTCGCCCGCCCCGACGTCGGCAGCCAGCCGAGGTACGAGCCGAAGAAGAGCTGCGCCATCAGCCCGAGGAAGAAGACCGGCATCGCGTAGATGACGATCCCGAACAGCCGCCCGCCGACGTCCAGCGAAGTGTCGCGGAAGCGGCCTGCGACGAGGCCGACGACCACGCCGACGACGACGGCGACGATCATCGCGAAGAAGGTGAGCTCGAGCGTCGCCGCGCCGTTCGTCAGGATGATGTCGCTGACCGGCCGCTGGTCGGTGATCGTCGTCCCGAAGTTGCCGCGGAGCGATGTCCCACAGGTATTCGACGTACTGCTGGTAGAGCGGCTTGTCGAAGCCGAGCCGGTGCGTGATCTGGTCGATCACCGACTGGGGAACGTGTCCACCGAGCGAGGCCGAGATCGGGTCGCCCGGCGCGACCCGCATCAGCAGGAAGACGAACGTGAGCAGGATCAGGACCATCGGCACGACGAGCAGCGAGCCGCGTCAGCAGATAGGTCTTGAGCGATGTTCCCTGGACGGCCGCCATACGCCTCCGAGGTTATCGATCCCCTGCCGCCGGGTGCGCCGGAGGGGCGCCGGCGTGGCGCCCCTCCGCGCGTCAGTCGACGTCGCTAGGACTTCGAGATCAGCCAGAACCGCATGAGGAACGCGGCGTCCAGCGTGCTGTCGATGCCCTGTACGTTGCTCCGGGAGACGGCGATCATCTTGCCCTGCCAGTACGGGATGATCGGCACCTCCTTGGCTGCCTGCACCTGCGCCGCCCTGATCACGGCGAGGCGCGCCGGCGTCGTCCGAGCTGCGTACTCGGCCTTGATCAGCCGGTTCATCGTCTTGCTGTTGTAGCCGTTCGCCATGAAGTTGTCCGGCTGGTAGAACGGCACGATGTAGTCCTCGCCGTCCACGTAGTCCGGGAACCACCCGAGCTGGAAGGCGTTGTACCGCTTGCCGGGCTGGGCGCTGTACTGCGCCCACTCCGCGGACTTCAGCGTCACCTTGAACAGCCCGCTGCCGTTCAGCGCACGCTGGATCTCGGCGTACTCGTCGGCGGACGCATCGCCGTAGTGGCTCGGCGTCCACCAGATGTCGATCGGGACCGGTGTGGTCACGCCGGCCGCCTTGAGCACCGCCCGCGCCTTCGCCACGCTGGGCGTCCGGCCGTACATCGTCGCGAACGCGTCGATGTGACCGGGTAGACCGGCCGGCACCATCGAGAAGAGCGGCTTCACGAACCCGTGGTAGACGCGGGTCGAGATCGTCTGCCGCGGCATCAGGTACGCGATCGCCTTGCGGACGGCGATGTTGTTCGTCGGCGCCCGCGTCGGGTTGAAGACCATGTAGCGGATCACCACGCCGTTGCCGGAGTGCACCTTGATCCCGCTCGCCTTGCCGAGCGAGAGGAGCTCGGTGGGCGTGAAGTCGCGGAACGCCATGTCGATCTCGCCGCGCTGCAGGGCGAGCTTCATGGTCGAGGACTTCGAGTAGTAGTTGATGATCAGGTTGTCGTTCTTGGGCTTCGGGCCCCAGTAGTTCGGGTTCGCCTTGAAGACCGCCTGCTGGCCTGGCGTGTACTTGACCAGCTGGTACGGCCCGGTGCCGACCTGCGACTCGGAGTTGTCGCGGATCTTGTCGGCCGGGTAGAGCGCCTTCGGGACGATGTAGCCCGCGCTCGTGGCGAGGATGAAGGGCCACGTCGATTGCGGCGACTTCAGGTGGAAGGTCACCCCGTACGTGCCGTTCACGGACGTGCTCTTCAGGTTGGAGAGCAGCGCGTAGATGCCCTGGTCGCCCTTGATCTTGATGCACACGGTCGAACGACCACTTGACGTCGGCCGAGGTGAACGGCGTCCCGTCAGCGAACTTGACGTTCCGCTTCAGCGTGCAGGTCCAGGCCGTGTTGCCGGCCCTGGGCGCGCACCTGGTCGCCAGCAGCGGCTCGAGCTTCGCCCCGTGCGGGTAGCCGTACAGCCCCTGGAACATCAGCAGGTCGAGGGTGGCCGACCCGTAGTCGTACTCGTTTGCCGGGTCGAGGTTCGTGACGCTGTCGGTGGTGCCGTCGACGAGCGTGGTCGCCTGGGCATGACCGCCGCGGGCCCACGCAGACGCCGCGACCGCCGTCGCGGCGACGAGCGCCAGGACGCCGACGACCGCCGCTAGCCCGCCAACTGAATCGCGTTCTTTTCATGTATTCCCCTCCGTCGGGTGAAGTCCGCCGAGTATGACAACTTGGACGTCGGGAACGTCGCAACGGTTTGGAGCGGTCGAGCGGGACCGTCAGGGACAGGCCCCGCAGGGATCTGTCCCTCGAGAACAGGCGCGGCTAGGCCGCGACCGACTGGAGGTCGCGCAGCGCCGCGAGCCGGGCCAGGGCCTGGCCCTCGAGCTGGCGGACGCGCTCCCGCGTCAGGTCGAGCTCGTGGCCGATCGCCTCGAGCGTCCAGGGCTCGCCCTCGAACCCGAACCGCAGCTCGAGGATCCGCCGCTCGCGCTCGGGCAGCGCGTCCAGCGCCTTGCGGACGCCCTGGCGGCGAAGCGACTCCTCGGCCTCGTCGAACGGGTCGGCGGCCTCGCGGTCGGCGAACAGATCGCCGAGCTCGCCCTCGTCGTCCGCGCCGACCGTCTGGTTCAGCGAGACGGACGCGTGCGCGGCGGAGAGCGCCTCGTCGACGTGCTGGATCGGCAGACCGGTGGCCTCGGCCAGCTCGGCCTTCGTCGCCTCGCGGCCGAGCTCGACCTCGAGCCGGCGGGCGGCCCGGCCGAGCTTCTGCTGCCGCTCGACCACGTGCACGGGCACGCGAATCGTGCGCGCGTGGTTGGCGACGGCGCGCTGCACCGACTGGCGGATCCACCAGGTGGCGTAGGTCGAGAACTTGTAGCCGCGCCGCCAGTCGAACTTCTCGACCGCGCGGTTCAGCCCGAGCGTGCCCTCCTGGATCAGGTCCAGGAACGGAACGCCGAGCCCGCGGTAGCCCTTCGCGATCGACACGACCAGGCGCAGGTTGGACTCGATCATCCGCCGCTTCGCGGTCGGGTCGCCGCGCTCGATCGCCTTCGCGAGGTAGACCTCCTCCGCGGCGGTGAGCAGCTTGTGGCGGCCGACGTCGGCGAGGAAGAGCTGCAGGCTGTCGGCGGCGCCGCTGACCGGACCGGCGTCGTACGTCGCGGTCGCTGTGGCGGCGGGCGCAGCCTCGGCCTCCTCGGCGGGCTTGCCGACCTCGAGCCCGATCGTCTCGAGCTCGCGCGAGAGCTGCTCGACCTCGTCTTCGCCGAGGTCGTGCTCCAGGGCGAACGCCTCGAGCTCTGCGGGCTCGACGAACCCGCGCTCCTCGGCGCCCTCGATCAGCAGACGCGCCTGATCGCTTTCCAGCAGTTCGTGAAGCTGATTCTGGGTCAAGTGACTCTCTTTCCCCTATCTTCTGCTCGTTTTCTGTTCCCCAAACTTTCTCACCCTAACGAGAATCTCCTGGGCCTTCCAGCCGCTTCCACCCTAAGACGCCTCCGTTAGAGGACTGTGAAGAAAGCAACGCGTGGGTGTGAATACGTATTCCGGGCGTCCGGGGTCGCTGGATTCCAAGACGTGGCTCGCCGGAAAAGGTTGGCAGGTCGGGCGGCCGGTGTGGGTGACTACTTCCGACCCCGTGGGCGCGGCTTGGCCGCCGGCCCTTTCGAGCGTCGCTCGGCCAGTAGCTCGACCCCCCGGTCGAGCGTGAGCGATTCAACCGCGTCCCCTGAGCGCAGGCTCGCATTCGTCTCCCCATCCGTTACGTACGGACCAAATCGGCCGTCCTTGACCACGACTCGACGCCCGGACGAGGGATCTTCGCCAAGCTCCCGGAGCGGCGGCTTGGGCGCTCCTCGCCCACGCCGGGTCTTCGGCGCCGCCAGCAGGGCGAGCGCCTGGTCGAGGTCGATGGTGAAGAGCTGCTCCTCGCCCTCCAGCGAGCGGGTCTCGGTGCCGCGCTTGATGAACGGCCCGTAGCGGCCGTTCATCGCCAGCACCTCCTCGCCGTCGGCGACTCCGACGACCCGCGGGAGCGAGAGCAGCCGGAGGGCGTCGTCGAGCGTCAGCGTCTCCGGCGACATGCTCGAGAACAGCGAGGCGGTGCGCGGCTTCTCGTCGGAGCCCTCCGGCGGCTCCTCGGTGACGTACGGGCCGTAACGGCCGCTGCGCAGCAGCACGGGCCGGCCGGTCTCGGGGTGGACGCCGAGCTCGCGGGCGTCGCTCGGCGCGGCGAGCAGCTCCTCGGCCCGGGCCGGCGTGAGCTCGTCGGGGACGATGTCCTCGGGCAGCGACGCCCGCTCCTCGCCGCGCTCCAGGTACGGCCCGTACCGGCCGACACGGACGACGATGTCGCTTCCGGGCAGCTCGATCGAGTTGACCGCCCGCGCGTCGATCTCGTCGAGGTGGTCCGTGACCATCGCGTGCAGGCCGGGCCAGCCCGGCGCGGCCGGCTCGCCGTTCGTCCCCTTGTAGAAGCGCGTCAGCCAGTCGACGCGCTGCTCCTCGCCTGCGGCGATGCGGTCGAGGTCGTCCTCCATGCTGGCGGTGAAGTCGTAGTCGACGAGCCTCCCGTAGTGCTGCTCGAGCAGCTGCGTCACCGCGAAGGCGAGGAACGTCGGGACGAGCGCCGTGCCCTTCTTGACGACGTAGCCGCGGTCGAGGATCGTCCCGAGGATCGAGGCGTAGGTGGAGGGGCGGCCGATCCCGCGGTCCTCGAGCGCCTTCACGAGCGTCGCCTCGGTGTAGCGCGCGGGCGGCGAGGTCTCGTGTCCCTGCGGCTCGAGCGCGAGCGCCTGCACGTCGTCGCCCCTGGCTGAGCTGCGGCAGCCGGCGCTCCTCGTCGTCGGCGGGCTCGTCGTCGCGGCCCTCCTCGTAGGCGGCGAGGAAGCCGCGGAAGGTGATCACCGTGCCGCTCGACGCCGAACTCGGCGTCTTCTCCCGCCGAGGAGGTCGCGCCGAGCCGCAGCGACACGCGTCTGCCCGCGCGCGTCGGCCATCTGCGAGGCGACCGTCCGCATCCAGACGAGCTCGTACAGCGCCTGCTCGTCGCGGTCGAGCTCGCCCTTGACCTCGTCCGGGAGCCGGAACCGCTCGCCGGCGGGCCGGATCGCCTCGTGCGCCTCCTGCGCGTTCTTCACCTTGCGGTCGTACCGGCGCGGCGACGCGGGGACGTAGTCGTCGCCGTAGAGCTCGCGTGCCTGCGTGCGGGCGGCCGTCAGCGCGGTCTCGGACAGCGTCGTCGAGTCGGTGCGCATGTAGGTGATGTAGCCGCGCTCGTACAGGCGCTGGGCGACGCGCATCGTCGTCTGCGCCGTGAAGCGGAGCTTCCGGCTCGCCTCCTGCTGGAGCGTCGAGGTCATGAACGGCGGCGCCGGCCGCCGCGTGTACGGCTTCTCCTCGACCGAGCGGACCGAGAAGTCGGCGCCGTCGAGCCGGTCGGCCAGCCCGCGCGCATCCTCCTCGGTCGAGCTGCCGCGCCTCGCTCTTCAGCTTGCCGTCGGGGCCGAAGTCGCGTCCCTGGGCGACCCGCGTGCCGTCGAGCGACACGAGCCTGGCCGTGAAGTGGCCCGGGTCGAACGTGCCCTCGATGTCCCAGTAGGCGGCGGAGACGAAGGCCATCCGCTCGCGCTCGCGCTCGACGACGAGCCGGGTCGCGACGGACTGGACGCGACCGGCCGACAGCCGCGGCATCACCTTCTTCCAGAGCACGGGCGAGACCTCGTAGCCGTAGAGCCGGTCGAGGATACGCCGTGTCTCCTGCGAGTCGACCAGCGCCTCGTCCACGGAGCGCGGGTTGGCGAGCGCCTCCTCGATCGCGCCCTTGGTGATCTCGTGGAAGACCATCCGGCGCGTCGGCACCTTCGGCTTGAGCTCCTGGAGGAGATGCCAGGCGATCGCCTCGCCCTCGCGGTCCTCGTCCGTCGCGAGCAGCAGCTCGTCGGCGTCCTTCAGCTTGCGCTTCAGGTCGGCGACCACGCGCTTCTTGTCCGGGTCGACGACGTAGTAGGGCTCGAACCCGTCGTCGATCGCGACGCCGAGCGCGCCGTACCGCTCCCGTTTGCTCCTTCGGGATGTCCGACGCGCGCTCCGGCAGGTCGCGGATGTGGCCGATGCTGGACTCGACCACGAACCCGGGGCCGAGGTAGCCGGCGATGGTCTTCGCCTTGGCGGGCGACTCGACGATGACGAGTTTCTTGGGCATTCGGGCGAACACGTTAGCGCCGAGGTCAAACGGCGCCGAGGGAACGTCACGAACTCGTCGCACGGCAATACTGAGGATCCGCGCGATGCCGACGCCGCTCTACAACTTCATCGCCGCTCGTCTCCTGGCCGGTGCTGCACGGCCTCTTCCGGCTGCAGCACCACGGCCTCGAGAACCTCCCGGCGGAGGGAGGGTTCGTGCTGGCGGCAAACCACACTTCGAACTTCGACCCTTGGCCGCTGGGTTTGCCGCTCTGGCCGAAGCGGCAGCTGCTCTTCATGGCCAAGGCAGAGCTCTTCAACCCGATCCTCGGCCCGCCGCTGCGCGCCGGAGGAGCGTTTCCCGGTCCGCCGCGGCGAAGCCGACGTCGAAGCGATCCAGGCGGCGGTCGAGATCTGCCGCGCCGGCGGCGTGGTGGCGATGTTCCCGGAGGGGACGCGGCAGCCGAAGGGCCTGCGCAAGAAGTTCGAGCACAAGCCGCGTCCCGGCTCGGCGCGGATCGCGTTGACTGCAGGCGTGCCGCTCGTCCCTGCGGCGATCAAGGGCATGGACCGGCTGTCGCGCCTGCCGAAGCTCAAGGTCGCCTACGGCGAGCCGGTCCCGGTCGACGACCTCGACGGGCTGCCGCCGCGCCGGGCCTACCAGGTCGCCACCGAGCGGCTGATGGAGCGCGATCTACGCGCTCTACGAGGCGCTATGAGCCGGCGGCCGCTGCTCGCGATCGACGGCGACTCGCTCGCCCACCGCGCCTACCACGCGCTGCCGAAGTCGATGACGAGCGCCACGGGGCGGCCGTCGGGCGCGCTCGTCGGCTTCGCCAACTTCCTGCTCCGGCTCTGGCAGGCGGAGGCGCCGCGCACGGTCGTCGTCGGCTGGGACACCCTCGGCGTGCCGACCTACCGCATCGAGGCCTTTCCCTCGTACCAGAGCGGCCGGGTCTTCGACGACGCGCTGGTCGAGCAGCTCGACCTGCTGCCCGAACTCGTGCGGGCGCTCGGCTTCTGCGCCGCCAAGGAGGCCGGCTACGAGGCCGACGACTTCCTGGCCGCCGCGGTCGCGCAGGAGGAGGGACGCGGAGGCCTGACCCTCGTCGCCACCTCGGACCGCGACGCTTTCCAGCTCGTCTCCGAGCGGACGAGCGTCCTCCAGCCGGTAAAGGGCGTCTCCGAGCTCGCGCGGATCGGCCCGGCCGAGGTTCGCGAGCGCTACGGCGTCGAGCCCGTCGCAGGTGCCCGACTTCATCGCGCTGCGCGGCGACCCTTCCGACAAGATGCCCGGCGCCAAGGGAATCGGGCCGAAGACGGCGGCGGCGCTGCTGGACCAGTACGGCTCGCTGGAGGCGGCGCTGGCGGACGGACGTTTCTCGGCGCAGAGGGAGGAATTGCTGCTCTACCGGCGAATCGCGACGATGGACGCCTCTGCCCCTCTCCCCTCCCTCGCCGACCAAGCGCCACGATGGGCGGAGGCGTCCTCACTCGCGGAGTCGTGGGGCCTCGGCAACCTCGCCGGCAGACTCGGGGCGCTCGCGGCCGCCTGATGGAGGTGGTGAGCAACGCCGCGCTGGCGCGGCTGCACCCGACGAGCCACCATCCGGAGTCGCCGCGGCGGCTGGAGGTTCTGCTCGACGCGGTCGAGGAGTGGCGCGATTGCGGGCCGGCGACGGTCGAGCAGGTAGAGCGCTGCCACACGCCCGAGCACGTCGCGCGCATCCGCACGATCGACGCCGAGACGTGGCTGGACGGCGACACGCCGGCCTCGGCGACGAGCTTCGAGGCGGCGCTGCTCGCCGCGGGCGCGTCGGTCGAGGCGGCCCGAATCGGCGGGTTCGCCCTCGTCCGGCCTCCCGGCCATCACGCGCCGGCCGACCGCGCGATGGGCTTCTGTCTCTTCAACAACGCCGCGATCGCGGCCCGGGCGGCGCAGGCGGAACACGGGCTCGAGCGGGTGGCGATTCTCGACTGGGACGTCCACCACGGGAACGGGACGCAGGACATCTTCTGGGACGACCCCAGCGTCCTCTACCTGTCGCTCCACCAGTGGCCCTTCTACCCGGGCACCGGCCGGCCCGGCGAGGGCAACGAAACCACCGTGAACGTCCCGCTGCCGGCGGGGTCGGGCAACGAGGAGTACGTCCGCGCGTTCGAGGAGATCGTGGAG
Organism: uncultured Actinomycetes bacterium; assembly: GCA_963808815.1. Lineage (GTDB taxonomy): Bacteria > Actinomycetota > Thermoleophilia > Gaiellales > Gaiellaceae > DATBLE01. Next base: position 324,772 of record CAWEGI010000014.1, read on the forward strand.
CCAGCGGTTCGAGGGTTCGAGCCCGATCTGCTGATCGTCTCGGCCGGCTTCGACGCGCACGCGGACGACCCGCTCGCGTCGATGGAGGTCACCGGCCTCGGCTTCCGCGAGCTCGCCCGCCGGTGTCGCGGGCTGGCGCCGCGCGTGGCCGCGGTGCTCGAGGGCGGCTACAACCTCGAGACGCTGCCGGGACTCGTGCACGCTGCGCTCGACGGCTTCGGTTAGCCCGGAAAGCAGAACCGGCCCCTTGCGGGGGCCGGTTCTGCGCCAGGTTCTCGGACTCGCAACCACCAAGGAGGATCGGTGCTTGTTCGGATCATCGGCCCCTGCGGCGGACGCCGCATCCCCCACGGCATCCCCCACCGTGGGTGATCTCGAGGGTCAGGCCCAGCCTGTCCCTCAGCGGCGGGCGGCGGCGAGCGCCTCGAGTGCCTCGCGTCGCGAGGACACGCCGAGCTTGCGCAGCAGGCTCTTCACGTGCGAGCGGACGGTGTGCTCGGAGATGAACAGGCGGCGGGCGATCTCGTCGGTGCCGAGGTGCTCGTCGAGGAGGAGCAGGACCTCGACCTCGCGGGCGCTGAGCTCGTCGGCGATCGAGTCCGGGACGCCGGAGTCGAGCCTGCCGCCCTCGCGAACGCGGTCGACCAGCCGGCGGGCGATCTCGCCCGAGAGTGCTGCCTCACCGTTCGCCACGCCTTCGAGGAACTCGGCGATCCGGTCGGGCGGCTCGGTCTTGAGCAGGTAGCCGGCGGCGCCCGCCCTGATCGCGGCGAGCAGATTCTCCTCGGTACCCGAGGCCGTGAGGACGACGACCTCGCAAGCGGGGGCGGCCGCCCGAACCTTCGGAAGCGCCTCGAGCCCCCCTCCGCCCGGCATCGTCAGGTCGAGGAGGACGAGGTCGGGCTGGGACTCGCGGGCACGCTCGACCGCCTCGACGCCGTCGGCGGCCTCGCCGACCACGGCGAACGAGTGCTGCTCGAGCAGGTCGACGAGCGCAGACCGCGTCAGCGGGTGATCGTCGACGACGAGCGTGCGGCGCCCCATGCAGGGGTTATCGGCAAGAGCCGCCGTGCCGACAAGAGCTGTATGCGATCCCCTCGCGCGAAGTATCTCGCCTGGGTGCGCGACGAGGTCGCGCTCGTGGGCCTGCTCGGCGCCGCCCTGATCCTCTTCGTCGGCAGCCCGGGCCGGCGCGGCCCGTACGACTTGCCCAGCCTGCGCCTTTTCCTGGACACGGCGATCCTGCTCGTCTCGCTGATCGTCTGCGTGCTCGCCTACGTCCGCTTCGGCGTCGACCGGCGGCGCTTCGATCTCTACCTGCTCTGCGGTTTCTTCGTGATCGCGGTGACCACGCTCGCCTTCGCGATCGCGCCGGTGCTGGACGGCGGCTCGGTCGGCCGCGCCGAGGCCTGGGCGCGGATCGGCGGGAGGCTGACCGCGGCGGCGCTGATCGCCGCCGCCCCATTCACGAGCGGGCGGATCGCGCGGCGCGTTCCCACCCTCCTGCCCGTCGCCCTGCTCGGCGCGTTCATGTGGGCGCTCTGGGTGATCTGCCGCAGGGTGGAATGGCTGCCGCTGCTCGCCCAGGGGCACGGCCGCCCCGCTCTGCTGACCGGTGCGGTCGCGCTCCAGGCCGTCCTCGGCCTGGTCGCGCTCGTCGGCTTCGGCCTCCGCTACCGCGCACACGGCGAGGATCTCGACCGCTGGCTCGCCTTCTGCACGACGATCTGGCTGTTCGCCGAGCTCCAGGCGGTGTTCACGCCGCCGCTCTCGAGCGAGTACGTGTCGCAGAGCGACTTCCTGCGGCTCCTCTCCTACGCGATCCTGCTCGTCGGCGTCTGGCGCGCGATCCGTGCGGCCGAGGTCGGGCGCGTGGTCGCGGAGGAGCGCGCACGGGTCGCGCGCGAGATCCACGACGGCCTGGCCCAGTACCTGTTCGCCGTGTCGACGCAGACGAGCCTGCTGGCCGGCGGCGCAGATCCTTACGTTGTCGTGCCGCGGCTGCGGCAGGCGGCGGACGCCGCGCAGCAGGAGGCCCGGTTCGCCGTGCTCGCGCTCTCGTCGGCGGGAGGCTCGGCGCCGTTCGACTCTGCGCTCAACCGCTACATCGAGTTCCTCACCGCCGACGGCGAGCTCGACGTCGACCTCGAGATCGAGCGTGCCGTCGAGCTCGGCCCGGACGAGCAGATCGAGATCTTCCGCATCGTCCAGGAAGGCCTCGCGAACGTTCGCCGCCACGCCAACGCGCGGCGCGCGACGGTGCTGATCGCCCTGCGCGACGGCCAGCGGGTCGTCCGGATCGTCGACGACGGCGACGGCTTCGTCGAAGAGGCCGAGAGCCGAGGACACGGCCTCCGGAACATCCGCACGCGCGCGGCCGCGATCGGCGGCGCCTTCCGGCTGGACAGCGTCGCCGGCAGCGGCACGTCGCTCGAGGTCGTGCTGCGCGGCTAGGGGTCGCCCCTCAGACCGTGCGCCGTGCCCCGGCCTGGCGAAGCAGCCAGGCGGTGCGGAGCTCGCGCGCTCGGTCGTCGAGCTGCCGGGCCAGCTCACGGGCCTCGCGGAGCCGCGGCCGGAGCAGCTCGAGACGGCGAAGCTCGTCGGCGATCTCAGCGATCGGGCTGCCGGGATCGGCGTTCAGCGCGCGCAGCCTCTGCTCGCTCCCACGCAGCTGCGCCCGGAAGAGGCGCACCTGGGTGCCCACCTCCTCCGTCAGCTCGCGCAGGTCCGCCTCGGTCGTGTCCCCACTGGCGAGAACCTCGCGGAGACGGATCGTGAGCGTGGAGTCGAGTGTGTCGGTCAATGGCAGGGCGGTTCGACCGGAGCTTGCCAGAGACGGGCGAAAGCGGTGGTGGGAGCCCTAGGGCTCCCACCACCGTGGTCGGCTGCCAGCAGGATGCGGCGAGCGCGGGGCTGCGGCCGTGGACGGCCGACCCCGCCCGGGCCGTACGGCTCTAGCTGTTGTCGTCGTTCGCCGCAGCCTGCGCGGCAGCTTCCTCCTGCGTCAGCCGGATGATCTGCTCGCAACCCCTGAACCGCGCGGGGTCGTGCACGATCACGTAGGCGACGTCGTAGCCGGGCCCGCAGTCGAGAATATCCGGCTGGTTGTCGTTCGCCAGCGCGTGCAGGACGTCGTTGCCCTGCCCGCCGTACTGGACGTCGGCGCCGGCGCCCGGCCAGATCACGTCGTTGTCCGGCCCGCCGTAGATGACGTCGTTGCCGGGGCCCGCCCGGACGACGTCGTTGCCCTGGCCGGCCCACACCAGGTCGTTGCCGTCGTGGGCGCGGATGATGTCGCTCCCCTGGTAGCCGTAGATCAGGTCAGGCCCTTCGGTGCCGTTCAGGTTGTCGGCGCCCTTGGTGCCGCGGACGAGATCGAGGCTGGCGGCCGACGCGGCGGCGACGAGCACGCCTGCCCCGACGGCGACGATGAGCAGCAGCTTGCCTCGCACGGGATACCTCCTGTCGAAGTCGAACGGTCGCCCGTGTTTTCGTCGACGGCCGTCACCCGGGCGTCAGGCCGCGGTAAAAGGCAGGTAAGCCGTCAGGCCGGCGGGCCGAGGACGCGACGCTCGACCCGGTCCCAGCGCCACGCGTTCTGCGCCGTCAGGTGGGTGCCGCCGAGCCAGCGGTCGAGCCCGAGCAACTCGACGCGGTCGGACTCGCCGCGGAGCACGCTTTCACCCGCACCGGTCAGCCGGAGGCGAATCGAGCCGAAGCGGCTGCCGTCGCCGAGGGGAGGCGGCGCCGGCAGCGGGCGACCGTCGTCGCCTTCCACGAGCCGGACGTCCCCGCCGCCGAGCTCGGCGAGCGCCCGGAAGAACCAGGCGTCGCCCAGGAAGGGCGCCTCCTCGAGCTCCTGCGCCGCCGCGAAGGCGGTCGCCGGGGTGGACACGCCCGCCGCGACCGCCTCGAGCGCTCGGCGCTCCGTTCCGGAGAGGCCGTCACCCGCCGCGGGCAGCTCCTCGAGCAGACGCAGCAACGCGGCGCGGAGCAGCTCGAGCGGCCCGACGTCGCCCGCGAACGCCGCGAGCGCAACGGGATCGGGCTCTCGAAACGCTTCCCAGGCCTCGCAGGCGGCGGCGAGCGTCTCGGCGGTCGCCTGACGCCGGCTCGGCCAGAGCGTCTCGAGCTCGTCCGCGCTCAGCTCGCCGAGCCCGCGGAACGACGGCTTGCCCGCGAACGACGAGACGACGATCAGCTCCGGCGGCGCCCCGGCCTCGTCCACGAGCGCCAGCGCGTCGATCAGCTGGAGCTGGTCGTACAGGTCGTGCTCGAACCAGAGGACGACCTGGACGCCGTCGCGGAGCGCCCGGATCAGCTGCCGGTCGCGGCGCTCGAGCGAGGAGCGAATCGCGCTGCGCCTCCCCCAGCCGCAGCCGGAGAGGAATGCCGCTCGCACGTCCAGCAGCTCACGGCGCGGCACCGCCGGCACGGGCCCCTCGTGGAGGACGTCGTTCCAGGGCAGCACCGCTCCGCCGAGCGAGGTCGCCCGGAGAGTGTTGCCCGCGCTTTCCCCGTTCGTCACGTGCAGCAGCGTCGGCCGCGTCGTCGGCTCCCGCCCCCGCCGCGCGAGATAGGCCGCGCCGCAGGTGCAGTGGTCGAGCGAGTCGCACGCGCATCCGACCACGCGCGCCAGCTCGTCCCGCATCCGCCGCAGGCCCGCGATGCGAGTGTCGATCTCGTCGATCTTCGAGGCCATCCGGATGCGCAGGGTCTCGGAGGGCTTCTCGGATCGGCGCGCCGCACGGAGGTATTCGCCGATCTCGGTCAGGGTGAAGCCGACGGCCTGTGCCTCCTTGATGGCCCGGAGGAACCGCACCGTGTCCTCGTCGTAGCGCCGGTGGCCGCTGGGCTCCCGGTCGGGAGGCGGCAGGAGCCCGCGGCGCTCGTAGTAGCGGAGCGTCTCCACGTTCACCCCCGAGCGCCGCGCGACCTCGCCGACTTTCATCGCCCGACTATAGACCCGTACCTTGGTACGGGAATCAAGCAGACGACGAGACGCCCGGGCGAAGATCGAGCACGCGCTGCGCCTTGCCGGCCGAACGCTCGATCAGATCCGGTTCGAGCACGTCGACCGCGGCCGTGACGCCGATCGTCTCCTTGATCAGGCCGGCCAGCGCCTGCTCGGAGCGCAGTCGCTCATCGGCCGAGGCGGCCTCGGGCCGGGCCTCGACGCGGACGGTGAGCTCGTCGAGCCGATCCGGCCGCGAGAGCACGAGCTGAAAGTGCGGCGAGAGCCCGGCCACGCGCAGGATCAGCTCCTCGACCTGCGTCGGGAAGAGGTTCACGCCGCGGACGATCAGCATGTCGTCGCTCCGTCCGGTGATCTTCTCCATGCGTCTCATGGTCCGCGCCGTCCCTGGCAGGAGCCGCGTCAGGTCGCGCGTCCGGTAGCGCACGATCGGCAGCGCCTCCTTGGTCAGGGACGTGAAAACGAGCTCGCCGCGCTCCCCGTCCGGCAGCACCTCGCCGCTCGCCGCGTCGACCACCTCGGGGTAGAAGTGGTCCTCCCAGACGTGAAGCCCGTCCTTCGTCTCCACGCACTCGTTGGCGACGCCGGGCCCGATCACCTCCGAGAGCCCGTAGATGTCGACGGCGTGCATGTCGAGGCGTCGCTCCATCTCGGCGCGCATCTCCTCGGTCCACGGCTCGGCGCCGAAGATGCCGACCTTCAGCGAAGTGGAGCGAGGGTCGACCCCCTGGCGCTCGAGCTCGTCCACGATCGCGAGCATGTACGAGGGCGTGACCATGATCACGTCGGGCTCGAAGTCGACGATCAGCCGGGCCTGGCGCTCGGTCATCCCTCCCGAGACCGGGATCACCGTGCAGCCGAGCCGCTCGGCGCCGTAGTGCGCCCCGAGCCCGCCGGTGAAGAGCCCGTAGCCGTACGCGACATGGACACGGTCCCCGGGGCGGCCGCCGGCCGCGCGGATCGAGCGCGCGACCACGTCGGCCCACGTGTCAATGTCCTTGCTGGTGTACCCGACCACGGTCGGCTGCCCGGTTGTGCCGCTGGAGGCGTGGATCCGCACGACCTGGTCGAGCGGTACGGCGAACATGCCGAACGGGTAGCTCTCGCGCAGCTCGGCCTTGGTGGTGAACGGGAACCTCGCGAGGTCGTCGAGGCTGCGACAGTCGCCGGGGTGGACGCCGGCCTCGTCGAACCGCCGCCGGTACAGCTCGACGTTGTCGTACGCGTGTCGGAGCGACCACCGGAGGCGCTCGAGCTGAAGCGCCTGGATCTCGTCGCGCGAGGCGAGCTCGATCGGATCGAGCTCGTCGCGCGCCGGAGTCAGGTCGAGCACGCCCCATCATGGACAATTCGTCACGATGGACGGGACCGCCACCGGAGCGCTGGATCGTGGCCGGGACGCCTACGCTCGCCGTGCCTGGCTCGAGGCACACGAAGCCTTTTCGCGCGCGGACGACGGCGGAGCGCTCGAGGCCGAGGATCTCGAGCTCCTGGCCATGGCCAAGCTGATGCTCGGTCGCGACGACGAGTCGATTGCGATTCTGGAGCGCGCGCACCATCGGTACCTCGAGCGCGGCGAGACGCAGCGTGCGGTCCGCGCGGCGACCTGGATCGGGATGAATCTCGGTTTTCGCGGGGTGATCGCACCCGCCAACGGCTGGCTGGGCCGCGCGCAGCGGCTGCTCGACCGGCAGCCGGGGGACTCGGTCGAGCAGGGGTACCTGATGATCCCGGCCGTGTTCCGACTCGAAGCCGGAGGTGACTTCGAAGCGGCTGCCGCGCTCGCAGGTGAGGCGGCGGCCGTCGCCGAGCGCTTCGGCGACCGCGATCTCCTCTCGATGAGCCTGAACGCGCAGGGAACCATGCTCGTGCGGGCCGGCCGCGTTCGCGAAGGATTCGGGCTCCTCGACGAGGCGATGGTGACCGCGACGACGAGCGACCTCACGCCGTTCGTGCTCGGAATCGTCTACTGCGGCGTGATCCTCGCCTGCCAGGAGGTCTTCGAGGTCGGCCGGGCGCGTGAGTGGACGCTGGCCCTGAGCACCTGGGCGGACGAGCAACCCGACCTCGTCGCGTTCACCGGCCGCTGCCGGATCCATCGCGCCGAGATCCTGCAGCTCGGCGGCTCGTGGTCGGACGCCCTCGAAGAAGCCGGGCGTGCATGTCGAGCGGATGATCGAGACGCAGAACGCCGCGGCGGGCATCGCCTACTATCGCCGGGCCGAGCTGCTGCGGCTTCGCGGCGAGTTCGCCGCCGCCGAGGAGGCCTACCGCGAGGCGAGCAGCTTCGGCTGGGAGCCGCAGCCCGGCCTCGCCCAACTCCGTTCGGCCCAGGGGAACCGTGGCGTGGCACTCGCGGCGATCCGCAGGGCTTCGGCGGAGATCACCGAGCCGCTGAAGCGGGCAGCGCTCCTTCCCGCGTACGTCGAGATCGCACTCGACGCGGGCGAGATCGAGGAGGCGCACGCGGCCTGCGGCGAGCTGGAGGAGCTCGCCGGGCGCTACGAGAGCGCGATGCTCGGGGCAATGGTCGCGTACTCGCGCGGTGCGGTCGCGCTCGCCGCGGGGAATGCGCATGCCGCGCTCGTCGCCCTGCGCGAGGCGCACCAGACCTGGCTCGACCTCGACGCGCCGTACGAGGTGGCGCGGACACGCGCGCTCCTGGCGCGGGCGTGCTCCGAGCTCGGCGACGCGGAAGCAGCGCGGCTCGAGCTGGAGGCGGCCTGCGCGATCTTCCGGAAGCTCGGGGCGGCGCCCGACCTGGCCCGCGTCGAGCCACCGGCCGACGGAGACTCGCACGGCCTCTCCGGACGGGAGCTGGAGGTGCTGCGCCTCGTCGCCGCCGGGAAGAGCAACCGCGAGATCGCCGGCGAGCTGGTGATCAGCGAGCACACGGTGGCCCGCCACGTGCAGAACATCTACCGCAAGCTCCGCCTCTCGTCGCGCGCGGCGGCAACCGCCTTTGCCTTCGAGCACGACCTCGTGTGAGCGCGCGTTCCAGTGGTCGGAAATGACCATTGGCCCCCGAACGCAAGTTGGTTGATCGCGGCGATGCGCCGCCCGCTGTCGCCGCCCTACCGTTGCCTCGTCGAACAACGAAAGGAGAAAGACGATGGCAACGCGACAGCAGTACGGCACGGTCGTGATCGGAGGCGGCCAGGCGGGCCTCTCCGTGGGGTACCACCTCCGTCAGCAGGGCCGGTCGTTCGTGATCCTCGACGCCGGCGAGCGCCTCGGCGACAGCTGGCGGGCGCGCTGGGACTCGTTGCGGCTCTATTCGCCCGCACGCCGGGACGGCCTGCCCGGCATGCGCTTCCCGGCGCAGGCGACCTCGTACCCGACGAAGGACGAGATGGCCGACTACCTGGAGGCCTACGCGTCCAGCTTCGAGCTGCCCGTGCGCAGTGGGATCGCCGTCGACGGGCTCGCAAAGGAGGACGGCCGCTACGTGGCGACCGCAGGCGACCTGCAGTTCGAAGCCGACAACGTCGTCGTGGCGACAGGCGTCTTCCAGCGGCCCTACGTGCCCGACTTCACGGGCGCGCTCGATCCCGACATCACCCAGCTCCACTCGAGCGACTACCGCAACCTCTCGCAACTCCAGGAAGGCCCCGTCCTCGTCGTCGGCGCGAGCCACTCGGGCTCGGACATCGCCTTCGAGGCCGCGTCGGGGCACCAGGTCATCCTGTCGGGTACGGACACGGGCCAACTTCCCGCGCCGATCGAGAGCCGTCGTGGACGGATGCTCTTCCGGGGCCTGTTCTTCGCCGGGACGTACATCCTCACGGCCGACACGCCGTTCGGCCGCAAGATGCGCCCGCACATCAGGCACGGAGGCGGACCGCTCCTCCGCTACCGTCGCAAGGACCTGAGGGCGGCCGGGGTCGAGCGGGCGCTCGCCCGGACGGTCGGTGTGCAGGACGGGCAGCCGGTGCTCGACGACGGGCGCGTCCTCGAGGTCGCGAACGTCGTCTGGTGCACGGGCTTCCGCCCCGACTACTCGTGGATCCGGTTCCCGTTCGAGGTCGGCGAGGACGGCTATCCGGTGCAGTACCGGGGCGTGGTCTCCTCGTCGCCCGGGCTGTATGTCGTCGGCCTTCCGTTCTTGCACTCGTTCGCGTCGATGCTGATCGGTGGGGCGGGCAGGGACGCAGAGCGCGTCGTGCGCCACATCGTCACGGAGCGGGCCGCCGAGCAGGACGCGCGCGTTGGAGCGGCGAACGCTCGCGCCGACGTCGGAAGGGATGGCCGCGTGACCGGGGCCGGCCGCAAGCTCTCTGCTCGTCTGGAACGGTCAGGTGGCGGAACCTGCGGAATCCGCCGGGCGCGATGGGGTCCCGGAGCGCGACTCCGGGGCCTTGGGCAAGGCGGGATCGCCGGCTCGTCCTTCGCCTCGGTCGGGCGAGCCGCACCCCCTCCACCCGGTCGGCTCGCTCGACCCGCGCGTCTAGGGGCTCTGGGCGGCTTTCACGCCGGGCCGCGGCTCTCGGCCCCCGCCGGCGGCTTCTCCGGCGCCGGCGGCCGCCGGCTCGGCTCGGGCGCCTCTCCCGGCGCGCCCGGATGCCTCCGCTCGCCGAGGAAAACGGCGCCGATGACCACGCAGGCGAAGGCTGCGATCCGGACCGCTCCCAGCCAGCCCTCCGGCAGCGGCTCGCCGAAGATGGTCATGCCGGCGACGATCGGCAGCGCGTTCGTCAGCAGCGTGGCGATGCCCGCCGTGGTCAGGGCACTTCCGTGCTGGAAGCCGGTCTGGAGGACGAGGGTTCCGAACGCGTAGGCAGCGATGAGCGCCGCGATGAAGGCGAGGTGGCTGTCTGCCGCGTCGACGGCGCCCTTCGTCGCGATGTCCCCGGCGGCGAACAGGAGGCCGGCGGCGACGCCGTACGCAGGGGCGGCGCCGATACGGCCGCTGAGCAACTGGACCGAGACGAGGGCGGCGACCGCCGACGCCCCGATCCAGAGACCGACGCTCAGGTAGCTGGCCCCGCCGCCCTCGCCGTGACCGCCGGCCAGCGAGATGCCGAGCAGGACCAGGCCGGCGACGGCAATCAGCTACTCCGAGCCACTCGTGCCTCGAGAGCGGCACGTGCGTGACGCGCGAGACCAGCAGCGCCAGAATGCCGATCCCGCCCGCCGCCGTCGCCTGGACGATCGACAGCGGCGCAAGCGCGAGCGCGAGCACGAAGAGCGCCCAGCCGACCGACTCGATCGCAAAGCCGAGTACCCATCGCCTGCTCCCGAGCAGCCGCCGCAGCGATGTCAGCGGCGACCGGATCGACAGAGCTGGAAGCTTGCTGACGGCGCCGTGCTCTAGCAGGTAGCCGACGTTGAGCGCGCACGAGGAGGCGAGCGTCGCGACGAGGGCCAGGGCGAGCTTCACGAGTGCACTATTGCCGACGCGGTCGCGTCGGACGAGCCGGGCGATAGGCAGAGGTACGGCTAGCCGCACCCCCAGACGCTGGCTGTCCCCATTCCGTGCGGCCACGGCTGGAAGGCAGCCTGGAAGTGCTGTGCGAGCCATGTCTGATCGTCGGTTGTCACATCTCTCCTTCGCGCCGCGTCATCAGGTAGACGCCGCGGCCTCCGACGGAGGTAGACACGGAGACACGGGTCCGGAGTGAGCAAACCAACAGCGAAAGGAGGCGCGATGAAGTTCAACGTCGCAGCCCGCGCCGGCCGCTGGAGCGCCGGTCACTGGAAAACCGCCCTCTCCGGCTGGATCGCCTTCTGCGTGGTCGCAGTCGCCCTGGGGTCGGTCGCAGGAACGAAGATGCTGAAGGACACCGATACCGCCGCCGGCGAGACGAAGACGGCGGAGACCATGCTGCGCGACGCCGGCTTCCCGAACCACGCGGGCGAGAGCGTGCTCGTCGAGTCGAAGACGGCGACGCTCTCCGATCCGCGGTTCCGTGCAGCGGTCGAGGACGTCGACCGGACGGTCTCGGCGCTGCCGAACGTCCAGAACGTCCGCTCGCCGCTCGCACCGGGGAACGCGCGGCCAGATCTCGAGCGACCGCCGCTCGGCCCTCGTCCAGTTCGAGATCGCAGGCGACCAGGACAAGGCCGACGAGAAGGTCCAGCCGATCCTGGATGCGGTCGGGACCGTGCAGGGCCGGCACGACGGGTTCACCGTCGCCGAGTTCGGCTTCGCCAGCGCCAACCACGAGCTCAACGACACCCTGAACAAGGACTTCCAGCGGGCCGAGTACTCGTCGCTGCCGGTCACGCTGATCATCCTGCTGGTCGCGTTCGGCGCTCTCGTGGCGGCCGGCCTGCCGGTGCTGCTCGCCTTCTCGGGCGTGCTCGCGACGATCGGTCTGTCCGCGCTGGCCAGCCATGTGGTCGCGGCAGGCGATGCGACCAAGTCGGTGATCCTGCTGATCGGGATGGCGGTCGGCGTCGACTACTCGCTCTTCTACCTCCGCCGTGAGCGCGAGGAGCGGGCGCGGGGCCTCTCGCCGAAGGAGGCGTTGCTGAAGACCGCCCGCACGTCCGGCCACGCGATCCTGATCTCGGGCCTGACCGTGCTGATCGCGATGGCCGGGATGCTGTTCACCGGCAACGCCGTGTTCACCTCGATCGCTGTCGGCGCGATGCTGATGGTCGCCGTAGCGCTGATCGGCTCGCTGTCGATCCTGCCGGCGCTGCTCGGCAAGCTCGAGCACCGCGTCGACAAGGGCCGGATCCCGTTCCTGGGGCGCAACCCCGGGCGCGAATCACGGATCTGGGGCTTCGTCCTCGACGGCGTCATGCGTCGGCCGGCCGTCGCGGCGGTGCTCTCCGGCGGCGCGCTCGTCGCCCTCGCCGTCCCGGCGCTGACGCTGCACACACAGCTGCCGAGCTTCACCGACCTGCCGAAGTCGCTGCCGATCGTCCGCACCTACGAGTCGATCCAGCGCGCGTTCCCGGGGGCCCAGTCCCCGGCGAAGGTGGTCGTCGCCGCCCGCGACGTGACAGCGCCGCGCGTACAGCAGGCGATCGGCGACCTGAAGCAGCGGGCGCTCGCGAGCGGTCAGATGTTCGAGCCGATCTCGACCGAGGTGAACTCGGACAGGACGATCGAGACGGTCTCGATCGCGATGCAGGGGAACGGCTCGAACGGCGCGTCCGTCAAGGCGCTGGAGACCCTCCGCGAGCGGGTGATCCCGTCGACGCTCGGCACCGTCTCGGGCGTGAAGGCGGCCGTGACCGGCGAGACGGCCGGGACGCACGACTTCAACGAGCAGATGAAGTCGCACGCTCCGCTCGTGTTCGCGTTCGTGCTCCTGCTCTGCTTCCTGCTGCTGCTGGTCACGTTCCGGTCGGTCGTGATCCCGCTGAAGGCGGTGCTGCTCAACCTGCTGTCGGTCGGCGCCGCGTACGGCCTGCTGGTGCTCGTCTTCCAGCACAGCTGGGCGGAGGGGATCCTCGGCTTCCACTCGAACGGCGCGATCACCTCGTGGCTGCCGCTGTTCATGTTCGTGATCCTGTTCGGCCTCTCGATGGACTACCACGTGTTCATCCTCAGCCGGGTGAAGGAGCTGCGTCGACGAAGGGCATGCCGACCGACGAGGCGGTCTCGATCGGGATCAAGCGCGACCGCCTCGACGGTGACGAGCGCCGCGGTGGTGATGGTCGCCGTGTTCGCGATCTTCGTGACGCTCCGCACGCTCGACATCAAGCAGATGGGCTTCGGCCTCGCGGCGGCGATCCTGATCGACGCGACGATCGTCCGCGGCGGTGCTGCTCCCGTCGGTGATGAAGCTGCTCGGCGAGTGGAACTGGTACCTGCCGCGCTGGCTCGAGTGGCTGCCGCGCTTCGAGCACGAGCATGCGCCCGAGACGGAGCCGAAGCAGCCCGGGCGGGACCGCGGCCGGAGGGGAGCGATCCGTCGCCGGCCTTCGAGTCCGAAGCCTGACCCAGGCCGGAGCCGAAAGGCGGAGAGGCCCAGACTCCGGGCCTCTCCGCCGCTACTCGGGCGCCAGGATCCGCAGCGCCAGCCGGGCGGGCAGCCGCGCTCGACCAGCTCGATCGCCGCGTGGAGGTCGAGGCGTGTGTCCGTGGCGGCCTGCTTCGCGAGCGCGACCGGGAACCCCGCCTTGCGCAGCTGGCTGCGTCGCCACTCCACGACCTCTGGATCGCAGAAGGACCTGTGTCCCGAGTGATCCGACTGCAGGTGCTCATGACAGGTATGCGTCGGTAGGCGGGCCGCCTCTTACCGACGGTAAGAACCGGGAGCCCGTTCGACGCACACCTCCGAAGGAGCGAGGCCCCGAACGGAGGAGGTATTCGATGCGTACGAGTACGGCGGCGCTCGCCGCGGCGGCGATTCTCGTATCGGGCCTGTGCGCGGGCACGGCGAGTGCCGGCTCGAGCCAGGCGACGCCGTCGACGGCCAAGGTCGTCGCGTTCACGAGGCGATGGACAAGCTGTGGACCGATCACGTCACCTGGACGCGACTGGTGATCATCGACTTCGCGGCCGGCGCCCCCAACCTGAAGCCCGACCTGGCCCGGCTGCTGCGGAACCAGGTCGACATCGGCAACGCGATCAAGCCGTTCTACGGCGCAGCCGCGGGAGCGCAGCTGACGCGCCTGCTGCACACGCACATCATGGAGGCGGTGCCGGTCCTCGCCGCTGCGAAGGCGGGCCAGAAGGCGAAGCTCGCGACGGCGCTGAAGGCGTGGTATGCGAACGCGCACCAGATCGCCGCCTTCCTCGCCAAGGCCAACCCGGGCAGCTGGCCGCTGCCGGCGATGACGACGATGATGAAGACGCATCTCCGGCTGACCACGAACGAGGCGGCCGCCCACCTGAAGGGTCAATGGCGGGCGGACATCGCCGCCTACGACCAGGTTCGGGCAGAGATCCTGATGATGGCGGACATGCTCGCCGACGGGATCATCGAGCAGTTCCCGGCCAGGTTCGCCTGATCGCGGCTCAGCGCTTGCGGCCCCTGCCCGTCGGGCGGGGCCGCAGCTCCGACTGCCACCCGCCCGGCCCGAGCCCCGCGGCCGCGAGCGCTCTGCGCAGCCGGGCGCGCGCCTCGTGCAGCGTCTTGTAGAGCGCGCCGCGGCTGGTTCCCAGGCGGTCGGCGAGCACGTCCACCGGCACCTCGTTGAGCGCCAGGGCCACGAACACGCTGCGCTGGTGCGGCGTCAAGGCGTCGTCGACGGCCCGCTTCAGCGCGGCCAGCAGCTCCGTCTGCTCGACCGAGACGTCAGGCCCCACGTCACGCCCCAGCGCCTCCCAGCCGTCGTCTTCGACCGGGACCTCACGGCCGAGCCAGCGGCGCTTGCGAACGGCAGCGCACGCTTCGTAGAAGGCGAACTTCCACGCCCAGGTCGTGAATCGACTGTCGCCGCGGTAGTCGTCCAGTCGTTCGAGCACAGCGAGGAGAGCGTCGTCGGCAGCCTGGGTCGCGAGATCGTCGAATCCCTCGCGCCCGACCTGCGCCGCCCGCTGCGAGAGGGCAAAGCGGGCGGCGCCGAGAAGCAGCTCGTGCAGCTCGGCGAGCGCCGGGTCCCGCTCCGCCCCACTCCCGCGCAGACGCGACAGCCAGGCACGCGACTCGGCATCCAACGGACGATCGGTCGCCTTCACGGGATCTGTGTCCGTGCTCGTGATCGCGGGTGACCCGGTCGCCGACCGCACGAGCTCTCCTAGACGGCCTGCCCGCGTGCGTACTCCAGCAGCAGCTCGTGCTCCTCCCCGCAAGCCGGGCAGCCGAGGAAGTGCGCCCTCATCCCGGGACAGCTCGCCTCGGCGTCCACTCCGTCCAACTCGAGCTCGACGTACCGATCGAGGAGGGCGGAGACTTGTCGCAACCCACCTCGGGCCGACCGGGCCCGAGCACGCGGGCGAGCCACCCGGCATAGCTCTGTTTCTCCTCCAGATCATCGGCTCTCTGGGTTAGATGCGCCGGAGGGGGCGGTTCTTACCTGCGCCACGACGGACGCGGTTCCTTCAGGCCGCTTCGAGCAGCTCTTCGTCCGGCTCGGCTTCGGGCTGGTCGGTGGCCGGACGCGGCCTGGTGAGGAGGTTGTTGGCGACGAGCGCGCCGACGGTGATCAGCGCGCCGACGAGCTCGAGGGGGCTCTCGCCGATAGCCCCTAATCGTCTCGATCGTGAATGTCGAGATCGGGATCAGGTTTCCGAACAACGCGGTCGTCTGCGGACCGAGCCGCTCGACGGCAGCGTTCCAGCAGAGCACCGCGATCACGGCGCCCGGCAGCGCCAGATAGGCGAGCTCGGGCGTGACGGCTCACCCAGTCGCTGCCGCTCGGCGCCGAGAGCCACCCGGCGGCGGTCCCGACCAGGGTCGCTGCCACGATCGCCGGCCATCCCAGCGCCGCGGTCAAGGCCGTGTAACGGAGCGCCGAAATGTCGCGGTGGTCGGCGGCGCCGATCGTGTAGAGCACGAAGCTGAGCACGCCGCCGATAGACCAGCAGGTCGCCGGCTCCCAGCGAGCCGTGCCACAGGGTGCTTGGGTGGCCGCCACTGATCACCAGCGAGACGCCGACGAGGGCGACCAGCAAGCAGACGAAGGTCGCCCGGGACGGCCGGACGCGTTTGCGGGCCCAGAGCACGAGAGCGGTGAGTAGCGGCGCGAGCGCGACGATCAGCGACGCGCTCTCCGGCCGCGCATGCTCGAGCCCGGTGTAGGCGAGCAGGTTGAAGCCGGCGAAACCCAGCGTTCCGAGCGCCGCCAGTTGCCACAGCCGGCCGGCCGGGAGAAGCGCACGGCCGCCTTCGACGACGGCCAGCAACCCGAGCAGCAGCACGCCTGCCACCGCGTAGCGGGCGTTCGTCAGCCAGAACGAGTCGACCCTCGCGAGCGCAGACTTCCCGACCACGAACTGACTGCCCCAGACGACTCCCGTGAACGTGGACAGCACCGACGTGTGGGCTTCGGTATAGAGCTACAACGGTCGGGGAGGTATTGGGCGGGACGGCTCAGACGGTGACGCTGACCGGCGAGGTCGCGATCCAGAGGGCGGTGCACGAGGAAGACGGCGCAGCCGATGCGAGAGCATCGCGACGCGCAGCCTCGGTGAGCGTCAGCTTGGTGCTCATGCCTGCGAAGAACAGCGCCGAGGCGAACAGGACGACGCCGAGCACGTAGTTCGACGCGCGCTGGATGTCCCGGCGCGCCTGCGCGGCGTAGACCTCCGCTTCCGCGTCGAGCCGCTCGGCCTCGGCGCGCGCCGCGAGCTTGTACTGCGGCATCGCGAACGGCGTCAGCGGCGCGTTCGGGTTCTTGAGCGGCCTGGTCGCGATCCAGGCGTTGACGGCGGGCCTGAACTCCTTGCGGAAGCGCTTGAAGTAGAAGTCCGTCAGCTGCGTCTGCTTCTGGGCGTAGGCGTTGACCCACTGCGTGAAGGTCGCGACGTCGATCTCCGTCTGGGTGTTCGCGAGCCCCGCCGCCTTGGCCGACTCGATCCGCAGCGCGTTCGCGCGGGCCGCCGCCTTCGCCTGCTCTCCGTTCCACCTCGTCGACTGGTAGCCGCTCCACGCCGTCGCGACGGTCGCGAGCGCGAGGAGCACCGTCGCCACGAGCTCCACCCGGTCGCGACCGCCGCCGGCGGATCGTCACGCCGGCACCGGCTTCCCGAGCGCGTCGCACGGGAGGCTGCACCTGGGCGCCGACCGAGCCCAGAGCCTCGTCGATCATCCGCAGCGACCGCTCCATCGCGACCGGTTGCAGCCCGCCGACGCCGTCGTGGAACGGCTCGTCGAGCCCGTTCAGCAGGAGCATCAGCGCGGCCATCACCGCGACGACCGACCCGATCAGCATGCCCTGCACGACCGCACGCTCGCCGCGGTCGGCGAAGAAGAGCATGAACACGAAGATCACGCCGGCGATGAAGAACAGCACGATCCAGAGCGTGGTCGGGATCACGCCGACGGCGCCGTGGATGCGATCGCGACGCGCCTCCTCCCGCGCCGACGTCTGGTCGAGCCACTTGTCGTAGGCCGACTGCTGGGTCGCCGTCTGCGGCTGCACCGTCTGCAGCGTGCGGAACATGCGTCACGCCCCACGGGTTGATCGCGTCTCCCTGCGTGCCGGCGCGCATCCGGTCCCACTCGCCGTTGACGACCGATCGCCCGTAGCAGACGAGCTCCCCGGTCAGCTCGCCGCGCGGCCGGCCGCGGGAAGAACTGCGCGTTCTCGACCTGCTGCACGAGGACCAGCGCCTCCTGCTCGGCGCCGCTCCGCGACTGGTCGTAGCTCTCGAAGGCGAGGAAGACGATGAACCCGAGCAGCACCGAGAACCCGGTCGCCAGCACGCCGAAGACGCCGGCCGCGCGATCGCCGTCCTCGAAGTAGCCGCCCTCGGGCGCCCGGCGGCGCACGAGCAGCATCGCCGTGACCGCCACCGCGGTCACGCCGGCGATGATCAGGATCGCCCAGACGACGTTCACGGACGCCTGCTCAGAGCCATGCGGTCTTCGTCCGGGTCGCGCTCGAGCAGACGGAAACGGTCATCTGGGTCACCCCGGGTGGTTGCGGTCGCCGCGCGGGGCCGGGCCAAGCGCGATCTGCCGATCTGAAGGCTGGCCGCCTAGTATGGCGCGTCGCTCGTCCACGCGCACCTCACGCCACGGGTGAAACGGCGCGACCGCTCTGGTCCAACCGTCCAGCGAGTAGAAAAGCCCCGCGAGCGGGGCTTTTCCGTAGCAGGCCTGTAAGCCGGATTCTGTCGTGGGTGACCATCTCTCTAGGCCGCCGCTTGCGCGACGGCTCGAGCGGTGTACCCGGTTCCTCGGCGGGCCGCGTCGTCGGAACCTGCTTCACCTTGCACCGGACGGGGTTTGGCTAGCCGCCGTGTCACCACGACGCTGGTGGGCTCTTACCCCACCTTTTCACCCTTACCGCCGGCGTCTCCGGAGAGGTTTCGCCGGAGGCGGTCTCCTTTCTGTGCCACTTTCCGTCGGCTTTCGCCGCCTGGGGTTTCCCCAGCGTCCTGCCCTGCGGTGTCCGGACTTTCCTCGACGCCCGAAGGCGTCGCGGTCACCCGGCCTGCATCCCCATTGTAGCCCTCGGGTCGAGCGTTTCCGTTCCCGAGATGGGTAGGCGGCATGGCGAGTCTGACCGTGCAGCCCGGCCCTACGCCGGAAGAACGCGCGGACACGCCGGTAGACGTGCAGGTCGACGACGAGTCCGTGGTGAACGCGGCCACGCTCGAGGACTGGGTGACGCCGCGGCAGAGCTGGGTGCTCGACTGCTTGCGAGCCACGACTTCGGCTGGGCGACCAACGCCGCGGCTCGGCTCCGGCTCGTTTCCGGTAGACGCGGCGCCTCTCCGGCTGGATCGGCTCAACCGCGCCGGCGCACCGGCCAGGAGCTCGTGCCACTTCGAGGAGCTCGACGGCATCGCCAAGCTCGCAGCGATTGCGGCCGGCCTTTCCGTCGAGCTGCACCACTCTCACGACCACCTAGCCCTCAGTCCTAGCCTCAGTCGTCGCGCGACCACTGAGTCTGCGGGCGGGTCTGGACTCGCCGTCCAGCTCGAGTCAACCCGCTCCTGGAAGAAGCAAGCAGGTCGCGCACGGCTCGGCGTCGTGCTAGGGCTCGGGGTAGGCCAGACGAGATCGTCGATCTCGCGGTCGCCGATCCGGACCGACCAGTACGAGGCCGAGCCCTTGTAGGCGCAGCGCGTCCTCTTCGAGCTCGGAACAAGGAGGTCGGTCCGGACGTCGCTCGGCCGAAATGTAGAACCGCGACGGAAGACCGGTCTCGAAGAGAATCTTCGAGCGGCGCGTGTCGGCGAGGACGACGCCGTCGCGGAGATCCGCACGTGCCGCGTCGATCTGTGCACGTCGATCCGGCTGTAGGGGTCGCGCGGATGGCCGAAGAGCGGTCGTCCTCGGCGAACCACTCGTCCATCAGCTCCAGTCGAGCGCGACGTGCCCGTCGAGCAGCGGCTCGGACCAGCTCCAGGCCGCATCGGGCGCCACGCGGTCACCGACGCGGACGTTCCAGAACCAGGCAGTCCCCTTCAGCGGCGACTCGTCGCGTCCGCTCCGACGGCTCGAGCAGGTCGCTCCGCACGTCGTCGGGCGGAAAGTAGTAGACGGGAGCGCCCCGACTCGTGGAGCAGCTTCACGCGTGTGCTGTCGACCACGGCCTGCTTCGCGAGAAGGACCCGGAGGCGACGCGGGTTGTCCTCGAAGTAGAGAATCCCGCCGCTCGTGTCGATCGGGGCACTGAAGCGACCGGCCGGACGCTCGCCGAAAGGGCCCGAGCCGAGCATCCAGGCCATGCGATTCCGACCCGTTCGTGCTCTAGCCACTGGGACGGAGCGGCAAATGCGACGATCCGCGAGATCGTCCCGCAGGCGGAGTTGGCCGCGACCGAGCACGGGCTCGTCCCGAAGGGGCACGGCTGGTTCGTCCTCAACGCGCACGAGGCCCAGTGGTGGGAGCGCGAGGGCCGCGGCGTCCTCTGCGAGTTCGAGGGCGCGGCATCGAGGGCGCGGCGGATTTCCCGCAGCTCGGGATCAACCTCAACGGCTCGGGGCCGGGCGAGCCGATGGCGATGTACCACTGGGAGAACGACCAGGAGGACTTCCTCGTGCTCGCCGGCGAGGCGCTGCTGATCGTCGAGGGCGAGGAGCGCCCGCTGCGCCAGTGGGACTTCGTGCACTGCCCGGCCGGGACGAATCACATGATCGTCGGCGCCGGCGACGGGCCGTGCGTCGTGTCGCCGTCGGCGCCCGCGCCGTTCGACGCGGCCCCGACTGGGGCGCCTACACCGTCGACGCGGCCGCGCATCGGCAACGGCGCCGGCGTCGAGCAGGAGACGACCGACGCCGGCGAGGCGTATGCGCGGTTCCCGCCCGGCGGGCTGACCCGGTACCGGGACGGGTGGCTCCCTGACTTCGAGTCGAAGCGCTAGATCGTCTGGGCTGCGAGGCGTTCGCCGACGGCCTCGAGCACCTTGGTCCCGATCGAGGGCACGTCGTGGATCAGCGCCGAAAGACCCGACCTGGTCACCACGAGCGTCTGCATCGGCGAGCCCGCGACGACCGTGGCCGTACGCGGAACGTTGGAGAGGAGCGCAATCTCGCCGAACCAGTCGCCCGCACCGAGCTCGGCGAGCTTGCGCCCGCGACGCGTCACGCGGGCCCAGCCGTCGACGATGACGAAGAACTCCATTCCGTACTTCCCCTCCCGCATCACGGTAGCCCCCTCGCGGAACTCGACGAGATCGGCGAGCGCCGCGATCCGGGCAAGCTCCCGCTTCGAGCAGCGGGCGAGCAGCGGCACCCGCGAGAGCAGCTCGATCTTCTGATCCTTGCGGAAGCGCACGCGCGGATCGTAAACCCGCAGCGTTCTCTAGGCAGACACAGCCGTCAGACAGACACGGTCGCTAGACAGACGACGCGTCGGTCAGCTGCTCGGCCGCGACCGCCTCGCCCCCGAGCTCGAGCCCGCACTGCGGACAGCCGATCCCGTCGGAGCGGTGCAGCAGGAACTCGCCACAGACTGGGCACTCCAGGCTGGCGCGACGGAGGATCGCGACCAGCTCCTGGTCGAGCGTGCGGTGCAGGATCGCGAGGGTCATCGGTCGTGAGGGTCATCGGTTCGTGAGGGTCATCGCGCGTCGTAAAGGTCATAGAGAGCGCGACCGCGTCACAGCGAGCGGAACACCCCGGTCACCTTGCCGAGGATCTGGACGTGGTTCGCGTAGATCGGCTCGTAGGCCTCGTTCTCGGGCTGGAGGCGTACGCGGCTGTCCTTGGGCCGTCAGGGCCCTCGCGGAAGAACCGCTTGACCGTCGCCTCGTCGGCCGACTCGTCGTCGCCGACCAGCGCGACCACGATCTCGCCGTCGCGGGCGTCCTGCTGGCGACGGACGACGACGTAGTCGCCCTCGAGGATGCCGGCGTCCTGCATCGAGTCGCCGCGCACCCGGAGGAGGAACTCCTCCCCGCCGCGGGACAGCGGCTCCGGCACGGAGAGGTACGCGTCGACGTTCTGCTCCGCGAGCAGCGGCCCGCCGGCGGCGATCTGGCCGAGCAGCGGTAGCGCGTGAACGGGCCCGCCCTCGTGCTCGACGGGCTCGGGCTTGACCCGTCCGGTGAGCTCGAGCGCGCGCGGCTTGGTCGGGTCGCGCTTGATCAGCCCGGCCCGCTCGAGATTGGCGAGGTGGGCGTGCACGGTGGACGGCGAGGCGAGCCCGACCTGCTCGCCGATCTCGCGAACGGTCGGCGGGTAGCCGTGGTCGTCGACGTACGCGACGAGGAACTCCCAGATCTCCTGCTGGCGCTTGGTGAGCAAGCCACTCCCTTCGGAGGCGAACATGCGTTCGAGAGTAGCGGGCCGACCGGACGCCGTCAAGGGAGTCCTGGGTCGATCCGCCGCCGCGACCGACATGGCGGGCGCGGCGAACTGACGGCCCGTTGTGACGAGGTCTTTGGGAGGGGGCGCACGGGGGGAACCGGCCGTTCCCCCCGTGGGAGCGAATCGGCGGCGAAGCCGCCATGAGCGTCTACACTGTCGGCCGCGCGCTGGTGGCGGAATTGGTAGACGCGCAAGGTTGAGGGCCTTGTGGCCCATTGGGCCGTGGAGGTTCAAGTCCTCTCCAGCGCATGGCGAAACAGGACGCGGCCCGTCGGGCCGCGTTTTCGTCGCGGTGCTCCGCAGGTAGTGTTGCCTTCGATGCGGGAGGTTTGTGCAGCGGCGGTCGACGCGGCGCTCGGCGCCGGAGCGTCCTATGCGGACGCACGCGCGATCCTGCGCCGGTCGCAGTCCGTCGGCACGCGGAACGGTCGCGTGATCACGCTCACCGACGCCGAGTCCGAGGGGATCGGCGTCCGCGTGCTCGTCGGCGGCTCCTGGGGGTTCGCGTGCGACCGCCGTCTCGACGAGACCGGCGCACGGGAGGCGGCGCTCCGCGCCTGCGCCTTCGCCGCCGCGGCCGGGGGCAACGGGGCCCGCGGCGCTCGCGCCGCTCGAGACCCGCTCCGGCACCTTCCGGCCGCCCGCCGAGATCGACCCGTTCGCGGTCCCGCTGGAGGACAAGGTCGCGCTCTGCCTGCGAGCCGAGGAGGCGATGCGCAGGCCCGAGGTCAAGGTCGCCCAGGCGTCGGTCCGGGCGCAGCGGGAGCGGAAGCTGTTCCTCTCCTCCGACGGGGCCGAGATCGAGCAGGAGCTGGTCGAGTCCGGTGGGGGCATCGACGCGACCGCCGTCGGCGACGACGGGGTCGTCCAGCAGCGCAGCTATCCGAGCGCCCACGTCGGCTCGAGCGCCCAGGCCGGGTGGGAGTACGTCGAGGGGCTCGGTCTCGAACGCGAGGCGCCGCGGGTCGCCGAGCAGGCGGCACAGCTGCTCCGCGCCGACGAGTGCCCGGCGGGCGTGACGACGGTGGTGATCGACCACGAGCAGATGCAGCTGCAGGTGCACGAGTCGGTCGGCCATCCGACCGAGCTCGACCGCGTCTACGGGACCGAGGCGGCGTACGCGGGCACGAGCTTCCTCCACCCGGGCGACCTGGGGACGCTGCGCTACGGCTCCGAGCACATGAACATCACCGCCGACCCGACCACGCCGGGCGGCCTCGGCACCTTCGGCTTCGACGACGAGGGCGTCCCGGCGACGCCCGTGCCGATCGTCTCCGGCGGCATCCTCTCCGGCTTCCTCACCTCCCGCGAGACGGCGGCGAAGATCGGCCACGGCGCCGGCGGGTCGATGCGTGCCGACGGCTGGCAGCGGATGCCGCTCGTCCGGATGACCAATCTCCACCTGGAGCCGGGCTCGGGAACGGTCGAGGAGCTGATCTCCGAGGTTCCCGATGGGCTGTACCTGGAGACGAACCGCAGCTGGTCGATCGACGACAAGCGCCTCAACTTCCAGTTCGGCACGCAGATGGCCTGGGAGATCAAGCGCGGCCGGCTCGGACGCCTGCTGCGCGACGCGACCTACACCGGCGTCACGCCCCGGTTCTGGGGCTCCCTGGACCGGGTCGCCGGCCCCGAGGCGTGGGTGATGCACGGCCTGACCAACTGCGGCAAGGGCCAGCCGGGCCAAAGCGCGCACGTCTCGCACGGCGCTTCAGCCGCGCGGTTCCGCGACGTCCAGGTCGGCGTGAAGGCGTGATGAGCGAGAGCCTCGAGCTCGCCGAGCGCGCGCTCGCGCTCGCCGACGGCGACGCGGCCGAGGCGGTCGTCAGGTCCGAGCGGTCCGGCTTCGCCCGCTACGCGGCGGGTGAGGTGCACCAGCCGACATTGATCGACGACACGGTCGTCCAGCTCCGGGTGATCCGTGACGGACGCTCCGGCTCCGCGAGCACGAATCGCATCGACGACGAGGGGCTGGCGGACCTCGCCGGCCGAGCCGCGGGCGCCGCCGCCAGCGCCGATCCCGATCCCGAGCTCGCTCCGCTCGCTCCCCCGGCAGGGCTGCCCGAGGTCGAGGGGTACGACGAGGCGACCGCCGCCCTGGGAGCGGACGACCAGGCGAGGGTCGCCGAGGCCGCGATCGCCGCCTCCGACAGCTTCGGGCTGTACGGGTTCTTCACCAGCGGCGTCTGCGAGGTGGCCATTGCCTCGACCACGGGGCTCCGCGCCCACGAGCGTACGACCGACGCAACCTGCCTCGCGCTGGCCGCCGCCGAAGGAGCCTCCGGCTACGCGGAGCGGACTGCCTGGCGGGCCGGGGAGATCGACCCGGGTGCAGTCGCCCGCGAAGCCGTGGCCAAGGCGGAGCGTACGCGTGGGGCGGTCGACGCGCCGCCGGCTCGGTACCGCGCCGTTCTCGAGCCGTACGCGATCGCCGAGCTCCTCTACTACAGCGCCTTCGACATGTTCAACGGCCAGGCGCTGCTCGAGGAGCGCAGCTGGTTCGCGGGCCGGATCGGCGAGCACGCGTTCGACCCGAAGGTGACGCTCGTCGACGACGCCCTCGATCCCCGCGGTCTCCCCCGCGCCTTCGACTTCGAGGGAACGCCGAAGCAGCGCGTCGTGCTGGTCGAGGAGGGCGTCATCCGCGACACCGTCTGGGACCGGGACACGGCCACACGCGCCGGGCGCGACTCGACGGGTCACGCTCTGCCGCTCGCCGCCCGTGCCGAGGGCGCGGTCGCGACGGCGGTGTTCATGTCGCCAGGCGAGGCCGAATCGACCGAAGAGCTCGCCGAGCTCGTCGGCGACGGCCTCTACATCACGCGTCTCCACTACCTCGGCGTGGTCAACTCGCGTGAGGGCGTGATCACCGGCATGACGAAGGACGGGACGTTCCGGATCCGCGACGGCAAGGTGGCGGAGCCGCTCGTCAACCTCCGCTTCACGGTGGCGATGCCGGAGCTGCTGGCCGACGTGCCGGGGCTGACCCGCGAAACGCTGCTCGTCAGCGAAAGCGATTTCTACGACGAGCGGTGGGCGTACGGCTACCGTGTCCCCGCCATCGCCACCGCCTGCTTCAACGTCACCGGGTCCGGCTCGGGACCCGGCCTCTGAGCCCGGCGTGCTGCGCGCGCTCGTCGCCGCACTCGCCGCTGCGCTCGTGCTCGGTCCGGCGGGCGCGATCGGCGCGAGCCCGCCGGTCCACCTGACGCTCGACTACCGGATCCCGCCCCGGTACGGGCTCGACCAGAACCGCGATGGGCTCGTCGACTCGATCACCACCTCCGCCCAGGTGAGCCCCACCGCATGGTCGGCCCTCGTCACGCTGCGCTGGCCGAACGGCGGGCTCTGCACCGGGACGTACCGCTGGACCGTCGGCGGGAAGCCGGCCGCGTTCGTCCAGCAGCGAAACCGCGTCACCGGGCTGCCGACCTGCACCTTCGCCTTCACGCGGTTCGCCGCGCTCGACCGCCCTTACCGCGTGAGCGTCGCGGCGACGCGTGCCGGGGCCGCCGGCAAAGGGCAGGTGAACGTGACGATCCGCGACCTCCTGGTCGTCGGGCTCGGCGACTCGACCGCTTCCGGCGAGGGCAATCCCGACCACGGCGTCGCGGTCGTGCGCTGGCAGGATCGCCGCTGCCATCGCTCGGCAAAGGGGTTCGAGGCACAGACGGCCGCGCGGCTCGAGTCGGCGAGCGCGAAGAACTCGGTGACGTTCGTCCCGCTCGCCTGCTCCGGGGCGTCGATCGCGACCGGGATGCTCGCTCCGTACGCGGGGATCGCGCCGTCGGGCGGGGTCCTGCTGCCGCCCCAGGTCGACGCGATGAAGCCACTGATCGGCGCCCGGCGGGTCGACGCCGTCCTCGTCAGCATCGGGATCAACGACCTCGGCTTCGGCAACGTCGCCCGGTTCTGCTTCGACGACGGCGTCGACGCGGCGGCCGCCGCTTCGGTCGACTGCTGGAACAAGCCCTACCCGACGGCGTCGTCGCCGACCACGCTCCAGGCGTTCGTCCGCGCCCGCGCGGCCGCCCTGCCCGAGCGCTACGCGCGGCTCGCCGATGGGTTCGACAAGGCGGGCATCCCGGCATCGAAGATCTACGTCACGGAGTACCCGGACGCGACGCGAGACGCGCGCGGTCTGACCTGCGACCCGCTCATCCCCTACCTGGACAGCAGGCCGTTCGGATACACCGTCCGCGGCACGATCACGCGGGCGGAGGCGGCCGAGGCCGAGCAGGAGCTGGTCGTCGCGGTGAACACCGCGCTGAAGGCCGCGGCCTCGACCTACGGCTGGCACCTCGTCTCGGGGATCGCGGCGCAGTCGGCAACGCACGGCCTCTGCGCGGCGCGGCCGTGGTTCGTCGGGGTCTACGAATCGCTGGTCGACGCAGCACGACGTGCTCGGGACGCTGCACCCGAACGCGCAGGGCCAGCAGGCAGCAGCTGCGCTCGTCTACGGCGCGCTGAAGCCCGCACTCGGGTAGGTAACTCGGCCTAGAGCAGGCGGAAGAGCGCGACCGTGCAGATCGCGAACCCGATCGCGACAGCCACGGTCAGGCGCGTGAGGTTGCGCTCGACGATGTGCGTGCCGCCCTGCGACGCCGGCGTGAAGCCCATGCCGCCGAAGCCGGTGTCGCGGCCGGAGTGCATGAGGATCAGCCCGATCAGCGCGATCGAGAGCAACACCTGGAGAACAGCGACGAACTGGACCACCCCCGCATCGTAGCCGCGTGCGACCGCCTTGGCAGGTTACGGCCGTTCCTGCCTGGACAGACCCCTCGGGGTCCGTCGCTCAAGCGGCGGCGTCGAGGATCGCGACGACCAGTTCGGCCGCGATCTTGTCCTTGGTCATGTAGCCGGACGCCCCGGCCGTGCGGGCGGCCTCGACGTCCTCCTGGGCGTCGGAGCCCGTGACCATCAGCACCCGCGCGTCCGGCCGCGTGGCGACGATCCTGCGCGTGGCCTCCACGCCGTTCAGCCCGGGCATGCTGATGTCCATCAGCACCACGTCAGGCTCCAGGTCGTCCGCCTGCGTGACCGCCTCGTCCCCCGACTCCGCGAGGCCGACGACCTCGATCCGCTCGTCGGTGGACAGCATCGCGCGCACGGCCTCGGCGAAGAGACGGTGATCGTCTGCGATCAACACTCTGACTGACACGGCCCTCCAATTGGAACAGAATCGGTCGAGAATGGGAAGGGGTGACCGTTGAGAGACGAAGCCGAGCACGACGCCGACAACGACGTCCGTGAGCGGATCCAGAAGCTCCTGATCACCGGCGACAACCGGCTGAAGCAGGGGGTCGCGCCCGACAAGGTGCGGGCGACCTACGAGCAGGCGCTCACCCTCGCCCGTGAAGCGGGCCTCGAGGACCGGATCGGGCCGCTCGTCGAGATCAGACTCGCCGACCTCGATCGGCTGCAGAAACGATCCTCTACTAGCTGATCCATCCGGACCCCCTGCGACCCTGAGGGCCGACCGCTTCCAACCGCTGCGCGGGATCAAGGAGACCCTTCAATGAACAAGCAGATTCAACAGTTGCTGGCCGAGGTCTTCGGCACCTTCGTGCTGGTGTTCATCGGCTCCACCGCCATCGCCGCCTGGGGCTCGGGTGCAGGTGGCGTGGCTCCCTTCGCCTTCGGTCTCGGCCTGATCGCGGCCCTCTACATGTTCGGCGAGACCTCCGGGGGGCACTTCAACCCCATCGTCTCGCTGGCCATGTTCCTCGACCGGCGCATGGGCGCGCGTGAAGTCGTGCCCTACTGGATCGCGCAGTTCGCCGGAGCGGTTCTCGCCGCGCTTGCGCTGCTGCTGATGTCGTCCAGCAAAGACGTCGCTCTGGCCGCGACGGTGCCGGGGTCGCACGGAGTCCGCGGAGCCTTCTTCGCCGAGCTCTTCTGCTCCGCACTCTTCATGATCGTCATCCTCGCGGTGACGAAGAGCGAGTCATCGCGGAGCACCGTCTTCGTCGCGATCGGACTGACGCTGCTGGCGATCCACTGGGCGATCGTCCCGTTCAGCGGCTCGTCGGTGAACCCGGCGCGCAGCTTCGGCACCGCCCTGGTCGGCAACAAGTGGACGGACTTCTGGATCTACATCATCGCCCCGCCGCTCGGAGCGATCCTGGGCTGGCTGATCTACACGGTCGTCGTCAAGGGCCGCACGGACATCCGTAGCGACCTCGAGGCGATGCGCACCGACCTCTCCCGCCCCGGACCCGATCCCGGGTCGCCCGGCGGCACCGCCGCCTCCTAGCTTCCCCTCCTGGAGAGGGTCGCGCCCGCGGCCCTCTCCAGGATCGCCTCGATCCGCTCGGCCTGGCGGCCGACGTCGTGCTCGCGGGCGGCCGCGATCGCCGCCTCGTTCGGGCACGGGAGCGCGGCGGCGCGGCGGAGCCCGTCGAGGATCGCGTCCTCGTCGAGCGGATCGACCAGCACGCCCGCCTCGGGCGGAACGAACTCCGGGGGGCCGCCGACGTTGGTGGCGACGACGGGCCGCCCGGCAGCCAGCGCTTCGAGCAGAGCCTGGCCGAACGGCTCCACGAGGCTCGGGCCGCAGACGACGCGGGCGGCGGCGAGGCGCTCGGGGATGCCGTCGTGCGGGACGTGCCCGGCGAGCTCGATCCCCGGCCGGCTGCTCGAGCTGCGGCCGCAGCGGGCCGTCGCCCACGAACGTGAGGGTGCCCTCGCCGAGCCGCTCGAAGGCGTTGGCCAGCCGGAGGACGTTCTTGCGCTCGGTCAGCGAGCCGACACAGAGGTAGGCCGGAGGACCCGCGGGCGCGGGAGCGGGTCGGAACAGCTCGAGGTCGACGCCGCAGTCGACGACCTCGACCTTGCCGCGCGCATCCGGGACCTTCGCCTCCAGCTCGCGGCGGAGCCAGTCGGAGACTGCGACGACGGCGGCCGCGCGGCGGACGACATGACGGGTGGCGGTGGCGATCCCGGCGCGGGTGCCGACGTTGGCGACGTCCTGGCCGTGTGCGGTGACCACGAGCGGTGCGCGCGACGCGAGCGCACCGACGAGACCGGCCGGGACGAGGAAGTGGGCGTATACGACGTCCGGCCGGAAGCTGCGGGCCGCGACCCTCGCATCGCGGAACAGGCGGACCGACCGCGCATGGCCGCCTGCACGGGTGTCGATCACGGCTCGTGCGAACCGGTGCCCGCGCTCTTCGAGCGCTTGCTCGAGCTGGGCGACGAAGACGCCGAGGTCCGGGTCGTCCGGCCCCGGGTACATCTGGGAGACGAGCAGGATCCTCATGCGGTCACGTGGCCCACGGAGAGAGGCCGAAGGCCGAGTCCCCACAGCCGGGCACGTCAGGCGTGCCGGGCGTCGTACGTGCCCCACTCCGAGCGGAGCACTTCGCAGATCTCACCGACCGTACAGCGGGCGCGCAACGCCTCGCGCATCGGCGGAAGCAGGTTCTCGTCGGTGCCGGACACACGCCGCACCTCGGCCAGCGCCCGCTCCGCGGACGCGGCGTCCCGCTGGGCCCTGACGCCTGCCATCCGCTCGAGCTGGCGCCGCTCGATCTCGGGGTCGAGGCGATGGAGCTCGATCTGCTCGCCGTCGTCCTCCACGAACTCGTTCACCCCCACGATCACGCGCTCGCCCTCCTCCACCTGCTGCGCGTACCGGTAGGCCGCCTCCTCGATCTCCGCCTGGACGAAGCCCTGCTCGATCGCGACGACCGCGCCGCCGCGTTCCTCCACCCGGTCGACCAGCTCGAGGGCCCGCGCCTCGAGCTCCGCGGTCAGCTCCTCGAGGAAGTAGGCGCCTCCGAACGGATCGGCGGTGTCGGTCGCGCCGACCTCGTGCCGAAGGATCTGCTGGGTGCGCAGCGCGATGCGCGCCGCGTGTTCCGTCGGCAGCGCCAGAGCCTCGTCGAACGAGTTCGTGTGCAGCGACTGGGCGCCGCCGCAGACCGCGGAGAGCGCCTGGATCGCGACCCGCACGATGTTGTTCTCGGGCTGTTGGGCAGTCAGCGTCGAGCCGCCGGTCTGCGCGTGGAAGCGCAGCGCCAGCGCGCGCTCGTTCGTCACCCCGAGCCGCTCGCGCAGGAGCCTCGCCCACAGGCGCCGAGCGGCCCGGAACTTCGCCACCTCCTGGAAGAAGTGGTTGTGGGCGTTGAAGAAGAAGGAGAGCCGCTCGCCGAAGTCGTCCGGCGAGAGGCCCGCGTCGATCGCCGCCCGATAGTAGGCGAGGCCGTTCGCGAGCGTGAAGCCGATCTCCTGGACGGCGGTCGAGCCGGCCTCGCGGATGTGGTACCCCGAGATCGAGATGACGTTCCAGCTGGGCAGCCGCTCCGCGCAGTAGGCGAAGAGATCGGTGGTCAGACGCATCGACGGCTGCGGCGGAAAGATGTAGTTCCCGCGGGCGGCGTACTCCTTGAGAATGTCGTTCTGGACGGTGCCGCGGAGACGCTCGCCCGGCACCGCCTGCCCCTCGGCGACGAGCTCGTAGAGCAGCAGCAGCAGCGAAGCAGGGGCGTTGATCGTCATCGAAGTGGAGACCTCGCCGAGCGGAATCCCGTCGAAGAGCAGCTCCATGTCGGCGAGCGAGTCGATCGCGACTCCGGTCCGCCCCACCTCGCCGGCCGCGCGCGGGTCGTCGGAATCGAGCCCGAGCTGGGTCGGCAGGTCGAACGCAGTCGAGAGCCCGGTCTGGCCGCGCTGGAGCAGGTAGCGGAAGCGCGCGTTCGTCTCCTCGGCGGAGCCGAACCCGGCGTACTGGCGGATCGTCCACGGCCGCCCGCGGTACATCGTCGGGTACGGGCCGCGGGTGTACGGGAACTCGCCGGGCAGCTCGGCCTCGAGCCCGGCCACGTCGTCCGCGGTGTAGACGGGCCTGACCTCGATCCCGGAGTCGGTCTCGCACCGGTCGCCCGCAGTCGCCACGATGCCACTGTACTTCGCTCTCCAATAGGGTGGCACCATGGCTCCGGTCGTCGTCGCCGAGTCGCTGACGAAGCGCTTCGGCAAGATCACCGCGGTCGAAGATCTCTCCTTTTCGCTCGAGCCGGGCACGATCACTGGATTTTTGGGACCGAACGGCGCCGGCAAGACGACCACCCTCAGGATGCTGCTCGGCCTCGCGAGACCGACCACCGGACGCGCGCTCGTGTTCGACCGGCCGTACGCCGCGCTGGACGGCCCGGCACGTCGCGTCGGCGCCGTGCTCGAGGCGACCGACTTCCACCCGGGGCGGTCCGGCCGCAATCACCTGCTGATCCTGTCCCGCGCCGCCGGCCTGCCCGACTCCCGCGTCGACGAGGTCATGGGTGTCGTCGAGCTGACGGGAGCGGCGAAGCGGCGCGTCAAGGGCTACTCGCTCGGCATGCGGCAGCGGCTGGGTCTCGCCGCCGCGCTCCTCGGCGAGCCCGAGCTGCTGATCCTCGACGAACCGGCGAACGGACTCGATCCCGAGGGCGTCCGCTGGCTGCGGGACTTCCTACGCGCCTTCGCCGCCGAGGGACGCACCGTCTTCGTCTCGAGCCACGTCCTCGCCGAGGTCGCGCAGACGGTCGACCAGGTGTTGATCATCAACCGGGGGCGGCTGGTCGTCGAGTCGCCGCTCGCCGAGCTCACCGCCCGCGTCGGCGGCGCCGTGCGTGTGCGCACGCCCCGCCAGGACGAGCTGGCGGCGAAGCTGCGCGCCGGCGGCCTCGAGCCGACGGAGACGGCCGACGGCGCCCTGCTCGTCCCCCTCACCGGCCGCGAACAGGTCGGCGACCTGGCCTTCGCAGCGGGCATCCCAGTCCACGAGCTGACCACTGAAGGGGCGTCCCTGGAGGAGGTCTTCCTCGAGCTGACGGCGGAGACGACGGAGGCGGACGCGTGATCGACCAGTTCCGGTCCGAGCTGCTCAAGATCCGGTCGACGAGGACGACGCTGGGGCTGCTGCTGACGATGATCGCCCTCGTGCTCCTGTTCGGCCTCCTCGGCGGCCTCCTGACCAAGGCGAACGGACTCGACGAGGCCGGCGAGCAGCGGGACCAGCTCGGGATCGGGGGCATCGCGACCATCTTCGCGGCGCTCGCAGGCGTGCTCGTCGTGACGAGCGAGTACCGGTTCGGGACGATCCGCCCGACGTTCGTCTTCACGCCGCGGAGGTGGCGGGTGGTCGGCGCGAAGCTGGTCGCGTCGACGGCGGCGGGATTGGCGCTGGCCGCGGTCGCGATCGGCCTGACGTGGGCGATCGGCGTGGCGATCCTCTCCGGTCGCGGCATCGCGCTTGCTCTCGACGCCGGGGACGTCCTGCTAATCGTGCTCGGCGGTTTCGCCGCGGCGGCCCTGTGGGGCGCGATCGGCGCCGGGCTCGGATCGATCCTGCACAACCAGGTGGCGTCGGTGATCGCGCTGTTGGTCTGGGTGTTCGTGCTCGAGAACGTGCTCTTCGGTTTCGTGCCGTCGGTCGGTCGATTCGGGCCGGGCCACGCGGGCGACGCGCTCTCGGGCATGACCGGCGACCACCTGCTGCCGGCCGCGGCGGGCGGCGGGATGCTCGTCGCCTGGGCTGCGGCGCTCGGCGCCGCCGGGCTCGTGCTCACCGCCCGACGAGACGTCACCTAGAGCCCGGCGATCCTCCGGGCGGGCGGCTCGTCGAACACCGGGGCGAGCTCGGCGTCGCGGCTGACGAGGAGTGCATACCGCCCGCCGCGGGCGAGCAGCTCCTCGTGCCTGCCCATCTCGACGACCCGGCCGTGGTCGAGCACCACGATTTGGTCGGCGTCGCGCACGGTCGAGAGCCGGTGGGCGATCGCTATCGTCGTCCTGCCCTCGGCGAGCCCGTCGAGTGCCTCCTGCACGAGCCGCTCGGTCTCGGTGTCGAGCGAGGAGGTGGCCTCGTCGAGCACGAGAATCGGCGGGTTGCGGAGGATCGTCCGGGCGATCGCGATCCGCTGCCGCTCGCCGCCGGAGAAGCGGTGGCCGCGCTCGCCTACGACCGTGTCGTAGCCCTCTGGCAGCGCGGCGATCACGTGATCGATCCGCGCAGCGCGAGCGGCCGCTTCCAACTCGGCGTCGGTCGCATCCGGCTTGGCGTAGCGCAGGTTCTCGGCGATCGACGCGTGGAAGAGGTACGTCTCCTGCGACACCACCCCGACCAGGTCGGAGAGCGCCTTGAACGACAGGTCGCGGACGTCGACGCCGCCGATACGTACCGATCCGCGGCCGACGTCGTAGAGCCGCGCGGTCAGGTAGGCGAGCGTCGTCTTCCCCGAGCCGGTCTCGCCCACCAGCGCCGTCGTCGTTCCCGCAACGACCGTGAAGTCGACGTCCTCCAGCGTCCAAGCCTCCCCGTACCCGAACCAGACGTGGTCGAAATCCACGTCGCCCGGCTCGATCCGGTCGAGCGCATCCGGCTTCTCGACGATGTCGACCGGCTGGTCGAGGTACTCGAAGATGCGGTCGAAGAGGGCGAGCGACGTCTGGACGTCAAGGCTGACGCCCAGCAGGGAGCCGACAGGGAAGAAGAGGCGTGTCTGCAGCGTGGTGAACGCGACGAGCGTCGCGATCGACACGGACTGGGAGCCGTGGGCGAGCGCGAGGCCGCCGAACCAGTAGACCGCGGCCGGCATGATCGCGAAGCTCGTCTGGATCGAGGCCATCACCCAGCGGCCGGCCATGCGCTGGCGGACCTCGAGGTCGGCGAGGCGCAGCGAGTCGGTCTCGAACCGGTCGGCGAGCGCGCCGCCGCGGCCCATCGTCTTGCCGAGCAAGATCCCGGACACCGAGAGCGACTCCTGCACCTGGCTGGAGATGTCGGCGAGCGTCTCCTGCGTCGTCTTCGCGATCCGCCGCCGCTCGTTGCCCACCCGCCTCGTCAGCAGCGCGAAGATCGGGATCAGCGCGAGCGCGAACAGCGCCAGCTGCCAGCTCAGCAGCAGCATGCCGACGACGGTCGCGGCGACCGTGGTCACGTTCGAGGCGATCGAGGTCGCCGTGTTCGTGACGACGTTCTGGACGCCGCCGATGTCGTTCTGGATCCGCGACTGCGTCTCGCCGGTTCGGGTGCGCGTGAAGAAGGCGAGCGAGAGCCGCTGCAGGTGGCGGAAGACCCTGGCGCGCAGGTCGTGCATCACCCGCTGGCCGACCTGGTTCGAGAGCAGCGTCTGGATCACGCCCAGGACGCCGGTGACGATCGCGATCGCGATCATCCCCGCTGCCGCCCAGGAGAGGGCGGTCGTGTCGTTGCTGCCGATGGCCTCGAGGACGCGCTTGAGCAGGAACGCCGGGACGACGCCCAGCGCCGCCGACAGGACGATCAGCGCCAGCAGGCCGGAGAGCCGCGGCCAGTAGGGCCTGAACAGCGCACCGACCCGCCGGAGGTTCGCGCGGCGCTGCTCAGGGTCGGCGGTGCGCTCGGGCGCCTCGTCGGCTGAGTGGAAGAACATGCCCATCTCCTCTGAGCGTACTGTTCGGAGATGGTCGTCCAGGTGCGCCTGTTCGCCGGGCTGCGCGAGCGCGCCGGCTGGTCGGAACGCGACCTCGACGTGGCCGACGGAGCGAGCGTGGCCGACGTCTGGCCACTGCTGGAGCTCGGCGAGCGGCCGGGTGGCCTGCTCTACGCGGTCAACCTGGAGTATGCGGGCGAAGACCGGGTACTCCAGCCGGGCGACGAGGTCGCCCTGATCCCGCCGGTCTCGGGCGGCGCCTTCCGCCTCACCGACGTGCCGATCGACCCGAGTGCCGTGGTCGCGGAGGCGGCCGACGACCGGGCGGGCGCGATCGCCACGTTCCTCGGAACGACGCGCGTCGAGTCGCGCGGCCGCACCGTCCACTACCTCGACTACGAGGCGTACGGCGGCATGGCCGAGAAGGTCATGGCGGAGCTCGCGGAGCAGCTCGCCGCGAAGCACGAGCTCTGCGCGGTCGCGATCACCCACCGCGTCGGCCGGGTCGAGATCGGTGAGGTCTCGGTTGCGATCGCCGTCTCGGCCCCGCACCGCGCGGCGGCGCTGGCCGCCTGCGCCGAGGCGATCGACACGCTCAAGGAGACCGTCCCGCTCTGGAAGAAAGAGGTCTACGAGGGCGGCGAGGAGTGGATCGGGAGGGGTTCCTGAGCGACCCCCGGCGGCTACCATCGACGTATGGAGCGCATGGCGCACCCCGGCTGGTGCGAGAACCTCGTAGCCGCCGGCGGGCTGAGGCAGGACGAGCGGGTCCTCGTCGTCGTCGACGAGCCGCTCCTCGAGGAGGGCTCGCAGCTGGCTGCGGCTGTGAAGGACGCGGGCGGCGAGCCGCGACTCGAGCTGTGGGGCGGGAACCAGCGGCCGCTGGCGGCCGCGCCGCCGGGCGTGCTCGAAGGCGGCCGCGCCGCCGACCTCTCGTTCTTCATCTCACAGGCCCCACGCGGGGACGAGGCGGGCGCCCGCTTCCAGCTGATGGAGGCTGTGACGGGCCACGGCGGCCGGCAGATCTTCATGGGGCTGGTCGACGGCGAACTCCTGCGCGGAGAGCTCTCCGGACCGCCCCCCGACCTCGCGGAGGTGGCGCAGCAGGTGCTCGTACAGCTCGAGGGGACCGAGACGATCCACATCCGGGGCCGCGCGGGAACAGACCTCACCCTGCGCGTCGCCGGCCGCCCCTGGAAGACCGACGCCGGCGAGCTCGTCCCCGGCGAGACAGCCAACTACCCCGGCGGCGAGGTCTTTGTGGCACCGCACGCCGACGGCGCCGACGGCGTCCTTGTCGCCGACCTGACCGTCCCGTACACGGTCGAGGGGCTCGTCGACGAGCCCGTCACGCTCCGGTTCGAACGCGGCCGCGTCACCTCGATCGAGGGAGGGCGCGCCGCCGACCTGCTCCGCGAGCTGGTCGAGAGCGCCGGCGCGGGCGCGGACGTGATCGCCGAGCTCGGGATCGGTCTCAACCACGACCTGACTCCGCGAGGCCACGTGATGCTCGACGAGAAGGCGGGCGGCACCGCCCACGTCGCCATCGGGCGCAACACGGGCACATACGGCGGGGACAACGAGGCGAGCATCCACGTCGACTGCGTCTTCTCGGCGCCCGAGGTCGAGGCCGACGGCCGTCCGGTCGATATCCCGTAACAGAGACCATGGGCGTCCAGCCGGAGATCCCCGAGCGCGAGTACCGTCCGATCCACCCGGAGCCGGCGTGGCGGTCGCTCGCGCGGAAGATCTGGGCGCCGCTCGCCGTCCTCCTCGGTCTGATCGTCAAGTTCGGCTTCGCGTTCGCGAAGTTCGCGTCGATCTTCGTCGCGGTCGGCGGGTATGCGCTCCTCTGGGGCTGGCAGTTCGCCGTCGGCTTCGTGCTCCTGATCTTCGTGCACGAGCTCGGGCACTTCGTGGAGGCGCGCCGTCGCGGGTTCAACGCCGCGTGGCCGGTCTTCATCCCGTTCCTGGGCGCCTACGTCGCGATCCGCGACGCACGGATGAACCCGTGGCAGAATTTCTGGATCTCGTTCGCCGGCCCGTTCTGGGGAAGCGTCGGCGCCGCGTCGGTGTGGCTGGTCGGCGAGCAGCAGGGGTCCCGGATGCTGCAGGCGCTCGGCTACGTCGGCTTCCTGCTCAATCTGATCAACATGGCGCCGATCGGGATCCTCGACGGCGGCTCGATGTGGCGCTCGATCAAGACGATGCGCCTCGGGGGGACGCCGGGCAAGGCGCAGCTCGCGACGGTCGCGTTCTTCGCCCTCGCCGCGCTGCTCGTGATCGGCATGTTCGCCGCCCACGTGCCGCAGAACCGCCTCTAGCCGAAGTGCTCCTTCCGGCAATAGTCAGAACGCTTCTGGCGGCGCCCGGAACCGTCATGCGGCGTCCTCAGTCGCGCCAATATCTGATTTCGATATTGGCGCTCCCTGCGTCCTTGCCTGACGGCCCCGGTCACTCGCCAGAAGCGGGAGACCATTACCGGAAGGAGCACTAGCGTGGCCGTCGACCGCCGCATCCTCGAGCACGACGACCGCAACATCGAGAAGCACGTCGAGCTGATCGCGGAAGAGCTGCGCATGGGCTTCCAGGCGGTCGACCGCATCCCGCGTCCCGCGGCGACCGTCTTCGGCTCGGCGCGCACGCCTCGCGACAACCCCGAGTACGAGCAGGCCCGCGCCTGCGGCCGGGCGCTGGCGCAGGCCGGCTTCGCGGTCGTCACCGGCGGCGGGCCAGGCTCGATGGAAGCGGCGAACCGCGGTGCGAAAGAGGGCGGCGGCTTTTCGGTGGGCTTCAACGTCGAGCTTCCGCACGAGCAGGCGCCGAACCCGTACGTCGACCTCGCCGTCGCCTTCCGCCACTTCTACGCGCGGAAGGTGATGCTCGTCAAGGCGGCGGAGGGCTTCATCCTCTTTCCCGGGGGCTTCGGCACGCTCGACGAGCTGTTCGAGTCGCTCACGCTGATCCAGACGGACAAGGTGCGTGAGTTTCCCGTCTCTCTGATCGGCACCGACTACTGGCGTGGCCTGCTCGACTGGATCGCCGCCCACCCGCTCGCCGAGAAGAAGATCGCCCCCGAGGACCTCGACCTCCTCCACCTCACCGACGACGTCCACGAGGCCGTCGAGGCGGTCTACGACTGCTGGGCGCGTTGGTGCGCCGATCCGCCGGTCCACGAGCCCGAAAAGGCCGACGCACAGTAGGGGGCTGTCCCCACCCCGAAAAACCGGCCGGCACCATGGCCCTGCATCGCACGCCGCGGCAGCCTTGGGTCAACATCCTTACGACACAACGGAGTTGACCATGAGCATCGTCCGCCCACTCTTCCAGGCCGAGACGTACCGCAACCTGCTGTTCCTCGTCGCGGGGATCCCGATCGCCGCGGTCGTGCTCGGCCTCGTGATCGCCGGGTGGACGTCGATCGCCGTGCTGGCGATCACTCCGCTCGTCGTTCCCGTGCTGCTCGGCTACCGGGGCGCCGTCGGGCTGGTCGCCCGCGGAGACGCCTCGCTCGCGCGGTCGCTGCTCGGCACCACCGCCGGGCCGCCGGTCTCGTCCGCCGGCCGCGGCTTCTGGGGGCGGGCCAAGGCCGTGTTCCTCGATCCCTCGTTCTGGCGGCAGCAGGCCTACCTGCTGCTGCGGATGACGCTCGGGTTCGCACTGGCGGTCGCGGAGCTCTCGCTGATCGCGGCGGCCCTCGGCTGGATCTCGATGCCGATCTGGTACCGCTGGACCGACGAAAACTACGGCTCGTGGCACGTTGACACCCTCGGCCGGGCACTGTTGCTCGTGCCGGCCGGGATCGTGGCGCTGGTCGCCGCCGCCTGGTTCGCGCGGGTGCTCGGAGCGCTCTCCGCCTGGCAGGTCCGGTCACTCCTCAGTGCGCGCCCCGCCCCCACGTCGCCCGAGGCCGTCAGCCGGTACCGCCGGCAGGCCCTCTGGATCGACGGCTGCACCGCGGCGGGGCTCGTCGTCCTGACGACGATCGTCTGGGCCGCGACCGGCGCAGGCTATTACTGGCCGCAGTGGGTCCTGCTTCCACTGGCGCTGCTGTTCGCGATCCATGCGCTGGTCGAGCTGGTCGTGTCGAAGGTCCGACCCCGGGACCGCGCGGTGGCAATTCACGGCGGCGTGGTCGCGGCGATCTTCGTCTTCCTCGTCGCGGTCTGGGCGCTGACCTCACGCGGGTACTTCTGGCCCGCCTGGACGCTGCTCGGCCTGGCGAGCGCGCTCGTCGTGCACTACCTGATCACGCGTAGTCAGAGGCGCGACCGCCTCGCCCGCCGCGTCGAGACGCTCGAGACGACCCGCCTGGGCGCGGTCGAGGAGCAGGACGCCGAGCTCCGCCGCATCGAGCGCGACCTGCACGACGGCGCGCAGGCCAGGCTGGTCGCGCTCGGCATGAGCCTCGGGATGGCGGAGCAGAAGTTCGAGTCCGACCCGGAGGGCGCGCAGCAGCTGGTCGCAGAGGCCCGCGCCGGCGTCGCCGAGGCCCTGCGCGAGCTGCGCGACCTGGCCCGCGGCATCTACCCGCCGGTCCTCGCCGACCGCGGGATCGGGGCGGCTCTGGAGACGCTGGCCGACCGCAGTCCGTTGACGACGATCGTCGCGGTCGACCTGGACGAACGGCCGCAGGCCCGGGTCGAGACCGCCGCGTACTTCGTCGCCGCAGAGGCCATGGCCAACGCAATCAAGCACTCCGGAGCCGGCCGCATCGACATCTCGGTCGGACGCCGCAACGGGATGCTCGAGATCGAGGTCAGCGACGACGGCACGGGCGGCGCCGACGAGCACGGAAACGGCCTCGCCGGTCTGCGCAGGCGCGTCGAGGCGCTGGACGGCACGCTGACGGTGAAGAGCCCCGAAGGTGGGCCGACGACGATCCGGGCGGAGCTGCCGTGCGCATCGTGATCGCCGAGGATCTCGCGCTCCTCCGCGACGGACTCGCCCGGCTGCTCCGCGACAACGACCTCGACGTGGTCGCCGAGGTCGCAGACGCCGACGCGCTCGTCCACGCAGTCCTCCGCGAGCGCCCCGACCTCGCGATCGTCGACATCCGCCTGCCGCCGACCTTCCGCGACGAGGGCCTGCGGGCCGCGCTGGAGCTGCGCGGCTCCGCGCCGGAGACCGCGATCCTCGTGCTCTCCCAGTACGTCGAGCACACGTACGCCGCAGAGCTGCTCGCCCAGGCCGGGAGCTCCGCCGGCGTCGGCTACCTGCTCAAGGACCGGGTGCTGGACGCCGCAGACTTCGTCGACGCCGTCAGGCGCGTCGCCGACGGCGGCACCGCTCTCGATCCCGAGGTCGTCGCCCAGCTCCTCGGGAACCGCGGCTCCCACCGGCTCGACGTGCTGACGCCGCGCGAGCTCGACGTGCTGAAGCTGATGGCCGAGGGCAGGTCAAACGCGGGGATCGCCGAGTCGCTCGTGCTCACCGTGGGCGCGGTCGAGAAACACATCGCGAGCATCTTCCAGAAGCTCCAGCTGCCGCCCTCGGAGAGCGACCACCGCCGCGTCCTCGCAGTGCTCACCTACCTCCAGGAGCGGTGAGCCCGCCCGCGCGGACAGCAGTGACAGGCTTAAGCCTGTCACTGCTCTTCGAAGCCCGCGGCCGTCGAGAGGTCAGCTGCGCGCCGCGAAGCCGAAGTCCAGCAGCTTCTTGACGTCGCCGTACATGTCGTCGGCGCCGAGCACGACGGCGATCAGATGCACCCCGCCCCGGCGGGCAGAGGCGACGAGGCAGTGCTTGGCGAGCGTCGTCCAGCCGGTCTTCACCCCGTCGGCGCCGGGATAGGAGCCGAGCATGTGGTTGTGGTTCACATAGATCTTGGCGTAGGTCGGTGCCGCCCACGGCACGCGCTTGACGCG
The DNA here is from genome assembly GCA_963808815.1 of uncultured Actinomycetes bacterium. GTDB lineage: Bacteria > Actinomycetota > Thermoleophilia > Gaiellales > Gaiellaceae > DATBLE01. The sequence continues at coordinate 364,339 of CAWEGI010000014.1, forward strand.
CGTGCGCACGACCGCCCGGAAGCGCGGGTTCCACATCGCATAGCGGGCGAGAGAGGCCATGTCCCAGGCGGTCGAGTAGTTGTCGCGGTCGAGGAGCCCGCTCGGGCTGCGGAAGTGCGAGTCCTTCAGGCCGAGCACCCTGGCCTTCTCGTTCATCAGCGCGACGAAGCGCGAACGGGAACCCCCAGCGCCGATCGCGAGCGCGAGCGCCGTGTCGTTCCCAGACATGAGCAGCGTCCCGTAGAAGAGCTTCCACGCCTCGACCTGCTCGCCCGGCCGTAGACCTTCCTTGAACGGCTGCACGCGTGTGACCGACTTGTCGACGGTGACGACGTCGTGAGGACGCAGCCGCTCCATCGCGACGATCGCGGTCATGATCTTCGTCGTCGAGGCGATCCGGAGCCGCCGGCGCTCGTCCTTGCCCCACAGCACCGAGCCGTCGTTCGCGTCGATCAGAATCGCCCCCTTCGCGGTGACCGCGATCCCGTGCGCCGAGAGCGCGCCCTCCTGGTGGACCAGCGGCTGGCGCTGCGCGGCGGCAGGCGACGCCACCACAATCGCGACCACGATCGCGAGCAGGGAGAATCGGCGCACGCGCCCAGGGTAGACCTCGAATCGGCGGATCAGGAACACTTCGATCGTGCAGCTGCGAGACCTCCCTTCGGTGGACGAGCTTGCGCGCGGCGTGGACGACCCGCTGGCGGTCGATGCGGCCCGGCGCGTGATCGAGCGCGCCCGGGAGGAGATCCGGGCCGGGTCGGATCCCGGCGACCTGGGCGAGCGCCTGCGCGCCGAGCTCGAGGGCGCCCGACGGCCGCGGCTCCGCCGCGTGCTGAACGCGACCGGCGTGATCGTGCATACGAACCTCGGCCGCGCCCCGCTGCCCGAGGCTGCCGTCGAGCGCGTGCGCACCATTGCCTCCGGCTACTCGAACCTCGAGTACGACCTCGACGCCGGAGCACGGGGGTCGCGCCAGGACCACGTCGCCTCGGTCCTGCGCCGGCTGACCGGCGCCGAGGGAGCACTTGTCGTCAACAACAACGCCGCAGCCGTCCTGCTCGCGCTGGCGGCGCTCGCGGAAGGCCGCGAGGTGGTCGTCTCCCGCGGCGAGCTGCTCGAGATCGGCGACGGCTTCCGGATTCCCGACGTGCTGACCCGGTCCGGCGCCCGGCTCGTCGAGGTCGGCACGACGAACCGGACGCGCGCCGCCGACTACGAGCGAGCGATCGGCGGGGAGACCGCCCTCCTCCTGCGCGTGCACCAGTCGAACTTCCGCGTCGTCGGCTTCACCGAACTCCCGTCGACCGCGGAGCTCGCCGCCGTCGCCGGCCGCCACACGCTCCCTCTCGTCGAAGACCTCGGCTCGGGCGCACTCCTGCCGCTCCACGACGAGCCGCAGGTGCGCGACGCGCTCGTTGCCGGTGCCGATCTCGTCTGCTTCTCCGGCGACAAGCTGCTCGGCGGCCCGCAGGGCGGGATCGTCGTCGGCCGGGCCGATCTGGTCGAGCGGCTCCGGCGCCATCCCCTCCAGCGCGCCCTGCGCGCCGACAAGCTGACCCTGGCCGCCCTCGAGGGGACGCTGACGCTGTACCTCGATCCCGAGCGCGCCCTGCGGGAGGTACCCGTGCTCCGCATGCTCGCCGAGCCGGCGGAGGCGATCCACGCCCGCGCGGGCCGCCTCGCGGAGCTCACCGGCGGCGCGGTCGAGGAGACGGTCGCCCGGGTGGGCGGCGGCGCGCTGCCGCTCGCCGAGCTGCCCAGCTTCGCCTGCTCGGTGGAGGAGGCCCTCGCCGCGCCCCTCCGGCAGGGCGAGCCGCCGGTGGTCGGCGTCGTCCGCGACGGTCGGCTCCTGCTCGACTGCCGCACGCTCGCCGACGCCGAGCTGGCCGAGGTCGCAGCCGCCGTCGCCCGCGCGCGCGGATGAGAGACGAAAGCGAGCACGAGGTCGACGCGGAAGGCGCCGGCGACGTCCTGTGGCGGATCCTCTACGGGGCGATCGCGACGCGGGCCGCGGGGATCGTCGCGGGCCTCGGCGTTTTGTTCGCCGCCCGGGAACGAACCGAGCCCCAGTGGCGTCAGCTGATCGAAGGCGCAGGTCTCCAGGTCGATGCGATCGAGGACGGGCTGATCCAGGCCACATGCCGCTGACCGTCGGCACAGCGGGTCACATCGACCACGGCAAGACATGGCTCGTCCGAGCCTTGACCGGTAAGGACACCGACCGGCTGCCCGAGGAGCAGGCGCGCGGGATCTCGATCGACCTCGGCTATGCGCCGCTCGAGCTCCCCGACGGTCGCAGGCTCTCGCTCGTCGATGTGCCGGGCCACGAGCGCTTCGTCCGCAACATGGTCGCGGGCGCGACCGGGATCGACCTCTTCCTGCTCGTGATCGACGCCGCCGAGGGGGCACGGCCGCAGACCCACGAACACCTCGCGATCCTGCGGCTGCTCGGGATCGACCATGGCGTGGTCGCGGTGACGAAGGCAGACGCCGTCGACGAGGAGACGCTGGAACTGGCGCTCGCCGAGGCGGGCGAGCTCGTGCCCGAGGCCGAGGCCGTCGCCGTCAGCGCAAAGACGGGCGCCGGGCTGGACGAGCTGCGGGCCGCGCTCGCCCGGGCCGCGGACGGCGTCGACCGAGCGCACGACGACGGAGCCGCACGCCTCTACGTGGACCGTGTTTTCACGCTCCGCGGGATCGGCACAGTGGTGACTGGCACGCTCTGGTCCGGGACGATCGGCGAGGGCGACGAGCTGCGGGTCGAGCCGCAAGGCCTGGACGTGCGCGTGCGCAGCGTGCAGGTGCACGACCGCTCGGTCGAGCGGGCCGAGGCGGGCCAGCGCGTCGCCGTGGCGCTCCCCGGCATCGACCGCGACCGGATCGCGCGCGGGGACGCGCTGGTCGCGGCCGGGGCGTTCCCGGTCACGTACCGCCTGGACGTAGCGCTCGAGGAGCTGGAGGACGTTCCCGCCGCGGTCACGGTTCACGTCGGCACGGCGGATGTCCCGGCCCGGGTGGCTCGAAGCGGTCGGTACGCGCAGCTGCGGCTGGAGCGACCGCTGGTCGCGGCCCGGGGCGACCGCGTCGTCCTCCGTACACGCTCGACCGTGGGCGGGGGCGTCGTGCTCGATCCCCTGCCGCCGCGCCGCCTCGATGCCGACCGGCTCGAACGCATCGAGCGCGGCGAAATCGGAGCGACGGTCTACGCCCCGGTCCGGATCGAGACGCTGAGCCACCTCGGCGAGCTCGAGGGGGTCGAGCGCGCCGGCGACTGGGTCTTCTCGCCCGACTGGCTGGAGGAGCTGCGCGAACAGACGACGGCCAAGCTCGCGAAGGCCGACCCGCGCGACCCCGGCATCGACGCACCCTCGGCGCCGTGGGCGGCGGCGATCGTGCCGTTGCTCGGGCTGGAGCGGCGCGGCTCGCGGCTCTACGTGCCGGGCGCGACCGCGCAGACCGAGGGCGCCGACGAGCTGCTCGCCGGGCTCGAGGAGTCGGGGTTGACGCCGGTCAAGGTCGGCGACGCCGGGCTCGCGCGCGCGCTCGAGCAGGAGGGCAAGCTCGTCCGGCTCGGCGGCGACGAGGTGGTGGGCGCCGCCGCGTACGAGCGCGCACGGGCGGCGCTGGTCGAGGAGTGCACAGCGGCCGGCGGGATCACCCTCGCGCGCTTCCGCGACCTGCTCGGGATCGGGCGCCGCGTGGCACAACTCCTGCTCGAACGCTTCGACGCCGACGGCGTCACCCGCCGGGTCGGCGACCGTCGCGTCCTTCGCCGCGCCGCTCGATGACCTTCTGGATTGCGCTTGCGCTCGTCCTCCTGCACGTCGTCGAGGGCGGCTGGGCAATCGCATTGCTGATCGGCACGGGCGTGTTCGAGATCTCGCAGACCGGCTTCTGGTTCTGGCACACGACGCGCCACGCGGCCCAGGTCGGCGCCGAGACGATGCTGGGGCGGGTGGTCGAGGTCGCACAGGAGTGCCGCCCGGTCGGATACGTCCGCGTGCAGGGCGAGCTGTGGCGGGCCCGGTGCGACGAGGGCGCGGAGCCCGGCGCGCGCGTGCGCGTCACCGGCCGTGACGGGCTGCTGCTGACGGTGACCCGTGAGCCTGCGGCGGGCTGAGGCTCTCGCGCGCCGGATCGCGCCCCGCGACGGGCTGCTGCCGCACGTCACGGGTGAGGACGGCCGCTGGGAGCTGCTCTCGCCGCTCGACGCCGAGGACGCCGCGCTGACGGGGCTCCCGTGGACGGGCGGTTTCGTCGCCGGGCAGCTCTGGCTCGCCGGCGAGCACGAGCGCGCTGCAGTGGTCACCGACCTGCTTCGCCCGCGCGCCGCGCAGCCGACGACGCACGATCTCGGGTTCCTCTTCTGGCCGTCCGCCGTGCTGGGGCTCTGTGCGACTGACGACGACTGCTACCGCGTGCTCGGGCTGCGGGCGGCGGCAGCGCTTGCCGAGCGGGCGCTCCCGAACGGGGTGATCCAGGTGATCGGCGCTCTCGACGATCCGGAGCACCGTGGGCGGACGATCGTCGACACCTGGCCGAACCTGCTGCTGCTCTGGTGGGCGGAGCGCCAGGGGATGGCCGGCGCTGCCGACGCGGCCGCCGCGCACCTCGAAGCGACCCTGCCGGCGCTCCTCCGCGACGACGGCTCGACCTTCCACGCCGCCCGGCTCGCCGACGACGGCGCCGTGCTCGAGCAGGGGACGATCAACGGCTTCGCTGCCGGCTCGACCTGGGCGCGGGGCCAGGCCTGGGCGATGCACGGACTCGCGAGCGCCCACCGGGCCACCGGCGGCTATCGCGACGAGGCCGAGCGGACGGCCGGCTGGTTCCTCGACCAGCTGGCGGACGACCTCGTGCCGCCGTGGGACTTCGCTGCGCCCGCGGGCGGCCCGCTCGACGCCTCTGCGGGCGCGATCGCAGCATCTGCGCTGCTCGAGCTGGGCTGGGAGGAGGATGCGCGGCGTCTCGTGGGCGCGCTCGTCACGACCTGCCTGAACCCGGGCGACGCCGACGGAGTCCTCCTGCACTGCTGTTACCGGCAGCCGATCGGCCACGGGCTCGACTGCGCGACCGTCTGGGGCGACTTCTTCCTGCTCGACGCCCTGAAACGGATCGAGGCGCCCGACAGGCGCCTCGATCCGTTGAGCTGAGACCGCCTGCTACGCGGCCGGCGGCTCTGCCGGCGGCGGCGACTCGGGCGGCGCCTTGGTCAGGTTGACCTCGGTCGGCTCGTCTCCCGCATACCTGAGATAGCCGCCGCCCGCGATCACGATCGCGAGGATCAGCCCGATCCAGGCCGGCCAGTGCCGGAACTCGTTGTCGACCAGGAACTTGATGATCGTGAAGAGCAGCACGCCCGCCGCCAGGCCGGCGGTGAGCAGCGCCCCCTTGAACGGCAGCTCGAGCTTCACGGCGAAGATCTGCGTCGCCTCCCAGACCACGAGCGCGATGGTGAGGAGTCCGACCAGCACCCCCCACCCGTGCCAGCCGCTGCGACCCGCGCTTCCGAGGGGCGTGCTGACCTGCTGCCAGTCGAAGAACAGGAAGATGAAGAGCAGCAGGCCACCCCAGGCGATCAGGTGGGACGAGCGGCTCATCGCTTTCAGATGATCCATCCGAGGCCTCCGAGGACGATTGACGGTGCGCTGTTCGAGGACCAACGCATAGGTCCTTCTCCGGCAGCAAGACAGGCGAGCCGGACGGAGCTGTGCTCAGGCCGTCCTCTGGGCCCGGGCCTCTGCCTCGACCTCGGCCCCCGCCGACTCCCCGCGATCCTGGCCGCGGGCACGCTCGGACTCGGCGTTCACCTCGGCCCCCAGGAGAATGGCCAGGGCAGTCAGCCACAGCCAGGTGAGCAGGATCACGACCGCCGCCAGCGCACCCCAGGTCTTGTTGTACGAGCCGAATCTGCTCACATAGAACGAGAAGAGCCCGGAGAGCGCGAGCCAAACGACCATCGCGAAGCCCGCGCCGAACGTGAAGACACGCCAGCGCGGCTGCTCGACGTTCGGCCCCAGGTAGTACATGCCCGCGAAGGCGATCAGCACCCCGACGATCAGGATCGGCCATTGCGCCGTCCACCAGAGCCACGAGACGACCGTGTGCTGGCCGACCGCGTCGCCGACCCAGTTGATCAGTTGCGGCCCGAGCACGAGCAGGCCGAAGACGAGCAGGACGCCCAGGCCGGCGAACCCGACCATCTTCAGCGCCGTCAGCCGCTTCCTGACGAACCCACGCGTCTCTTCGCGGTCGTAGACGACGTTCAGGCCCCACATCAGGGTCTGCATCGCGCCGGTGACCGACCAGAGCCCCAGCAGGATCCCGATCACGAGCACGCTGATCCCCGTTCCCGTGTTGCCCGTCATGCGGGTCAGGCTGTCCTGGATCAGCTGCTGAGCCTGAGCGGGAACGACGTTCCCGAGCCGGTCGACCAGCCTGCTGACATCGCTCGGGTTGCCGACGAGCGCGAAGATCCCGACCGCGACCAACAGCACCGACGGGATCGCGAGGAAGGCGTAGTAGGCGAGCGCGGCTGCGATGTTCGTCAGGTTGTGCTCGCCGATCCCCTTGAACGCCCGCTTGAGGACGGCGAGGTGGCCGCCGCCGGTCATCGACATCGCCCGCTCCGGCTTCCACGGCGCGCGATCGGTGAAACGAATGGCCGGTGTTGCCGGACCCGGCATCCGGAAGGGCGTAACGTCCGTAGAGACGGCAACGTCGATACGAGCGGACGCCGGAATTCGGCGAGAGGAGGTTGGAAATGGCGAGTGCACCACCCACCGTGGCGGGCCTCGACGCGGAAGCGGTCGACGCCTTCGTCGCGGGGATCCGCGGACGGGTTCTGAGGCCCGAAGAGGACGGCTACGACGAGGCGAGGGCGATCTGGAACGGGCTGATCGACCGACGGCCGGCGATGATCGTCCAGTGCACGGGCGCGGCGGACGTCGTCGACGCGGTCGACTTCGCCCGCGAGCACCAGCTCCCCCTGTCGATCAAGGGCGGCGGCCACAACGTCGCCGGTAACGCCGTCAACGACGACGGCCTGGTGATCGACCTGTCGCAGATGCGCGGCGTGCACGTCGATCCGGCCACCGGAATCGTCCGCGCAGAGGGCGGCGCAACCTGGGGCGACTGCGACCGGGAGTCGCAGCTTCATGGCCTGGCGGTTCCGGGCGGCGTGGTCTCCACCACGGGCATCGGCGGACTGACCCTGCACGGGGGCGTCGGCCATCTCCGGCGGAAGTATGGGCTCTCGATCGACAATCTGCTGTCGGTCGACATCGTCACCGCCGACGGGCAGCTGAAACGGGCGAGCGCGACCGAGAACGAGGACCTGTTCTGGGCCGTGCGTGGCGCGGGGAGCAACTTCGGCGTGGTGACGTCGTTCGAGTTCCAGGCGCATCCGGTCGGCCCGCAGGTGATGGTCGGCGCGATCTTCTACCCGCTCGAGCAGGCGCGCACGGTGATACCGGCCTGGCGCGACTACATGGCCTCGGCACCCGATGAGCTCAGCTCGATCGTACTCTGCTGGAGCATCCCACCGGGCGAGCCGTTCCCGGCCGAGCACCACGGCGCCCCCGTCTGCGTGGTGGCCGCCGTCTACTCGGGCTCGCCGGAGGACGGCGAGGCGGTGGTGCAGCCGCTCCGCGAGCTCGCCACGCCGCTGATCGACCTGAGCGGCCCCTGGCCGTGGGTCGGCCTGCAGAGCGGCTTCGACGCCCTGTTCCCGAAGGGCGGCCTGTACTACTGGAAGTCGAAGGCGCTGGCCGAGCTCACCGACATAGCGATCGACGAGATCATCGGCTACGGCGAGCGGCGCCCGACGCCGATCACGGACATCGTCATCTGGCACCACGGCGGCGCGATGAGCCGCGTCGGCGAGCCCGACACCGCCTACGGCGGCCGGGACGCGGGTTTCCTGGTCACCGGCGAGGTCAGCTGGAGCGACCCGGCGCAGAGCGAAGAGGCGATCGCGTGGGGCCGTGAGTTCTGGAACGCGATGGACAAGCACTCCACGGGCGGGCTGTACCTCAACTTCCCGGGGTTCGGCGAGGAGAAGGAAGACCTCGTCCGCGCCGGGTACGGAGCGAACTACGAGCGGCTGGCCCGGCTCAAGGCCGAGTACGACCCGGACAACCTGTTCCGGATGAACCTGAACATCACACCGGCCGCGTAGGCGTGGCGGGTCGCCGCGTGGCCTCCGGGCCCGCGGCGACCCGTGGCGACCGACCCTCCCAGTACCTTCCTGCCGGTGGAGGCAGCGCCCGGGCGGGGCACGTGAACATGCGGTTCTGGCAGCGGATCCACCCGCCGACACGTCCGGCTGCCTCCGGCGATGCTCCGGCGATCGGATCGACGCAGCTCGCGGAGCTGTCGACCGTGTTCGCGGCGCCCCGGTGGCTGCGGGACCTCGGCCGCACCGCCTGGCTGCTCGTCGGCGTGATGCTGCTCCTGGCCGGCCTGACCTGGCTGCTCGGCGCTACGTACACGATCGGCGGGCCGATGGTCGCGGCGGGGATCGTGGCGACCGTCGCCTCGCCGCTGGTCGGAGCGCTTCAGCGACACCGCGTCCCTCGTGCAGTCGGCGCGGTGCTCGTTCTCCTGCTGATCATCGCGGTGGCGATCACGGTCTTCGTCGTCGTCCTCGGAGGAATTCGGGCACAGCGGGACGACATCGCGGGCAACGCGAACTCGGCGGTTCAGAAGATCGGCAGCTGGCTCTCCGACCTCGGCGTCGACGACGCGGGCGTGTCGAGTGCCGAGAACAACGTCACCACGACGACGCCCGACGTCATCTCCACGTTGACCAAGGGGATCCTCAACGGCATCAGGGGCCTCGCCTCGCTCGCCTTCGCGCTCTCCTTCGCGATGCTGGGCATCTTCTTCCTGCTCAAGGACGGGCCGCCCCTGCGAAGCTGGATCGACGGCCACATCGGACTACCGCAGGACGTCGCCCGCACCGTGACGGGCGGCGTCCTGCGCTCGCTGCGCGGCTACTTCCTGGGCGTGACGATCGTCGCGGTCTTCAACGGGGTCGTGGTCGGGCTCGGAGCGCTGATCCTCGGCGTGCCGCTGGCGGGGACGATCGCGGTCGTCACCGCCATCACGGCCTACATCCCGTACATCGGCGCCTTCGTGTCCGGCGCCTTCGCCGTCCTGATCGCCCTGGGGGCCGAGGGAACGACCAAGGCGCTGATCATGCTCGTCATCGTGCTGCTCGCGAACGGCCTCCTCCAGAACATCTTCCAGCCTTTCGCGATGGGCTCGGCGCTGCACCTCCATCCGCTCGCGGTGCTGATCCTGACCATCGGCGCGGGCTGCATCTTCGGGATGATCGGACTCGTCCTGGCCGCCCCGCTGACCTCCGCGGCAGTGCACATCACCCAGGAACTCAGGCAGGCGAAGGCGGCGGCCGGACTTCAGGACGCCGCACACGCGCCGCCGGCCTGACCGTCGGCCGCCGCCGAAGACCGCTGCGCCGGCAGCCGTGACGGCGTAGCGTTCTCCGCATGGTGACGCCGGACGAGATCGGGGCCGTGGCGATCTTTGCCGGCCTGGACGCCGCCGCGCGCGAGCGGCTCTCCCGTGTGGCGGCAGACATCAGCCTCGTTCCCGGCGAGTGGGCCGTGCCGGAGGGCGGAGATCGGGCACTGTTCGCGGTGCTCGAAGGGCACCTCGAGGTCGTCAAGCTCATCGACGGGATCGAGCGACTGATCGGCCAGCGAAACCCGGGGGAGATCTGCGGGGAGATCCCGATCACGCTGGGAACGGCGTACCCCGCCGGGTTCCGGGCGACGGTTCCGTCGCGGGTGATGCGGATCGAGCCGAAGGACTACCACGCTGTGCTGGCCGAAGACCCGGATATCGGCGTCCAGGTCGCGAAGCTCGCGTTCAACCGGATCGAACGAGGCCTGCAGACCCTCGCTGCCGAGCCGTCCGAGCCGCGCGCGGTCGTCGTGGGACGCCGCCTCGACCCTGCCTGCGCCGAGCTGCGGCAATTCCTCGACCGCAACCAGATCACATTCACGTGGGTTCAGCCCGAGGCACCCGACGCCGTCGAACAGTGGGGCGCCCGGTTGCCCCCCGAGGGGGACTGGCCGGTGGTCCGTGTCTTGGACGGCACAACCGCGGTGCGGCCTCGGCTCAGACGGGTGGCCGAGCTGCTCGGTCTCGTGACCGAGCCGTCTGCGGCGGAGTACGACACGATCGTCATCGGTGGAGGGCCCGCGGGGCTGGCGGCAGGCGTCTACGGAGCGTCGGAGGGACTGCGGACGATCGTGATCGAGCGCGAGGCGCCCGGCGGCCAGGCCGGCGCGTCGTCGCGGATCGAGAACTACCTGGGCTTCCCGAGGGGCGTCTCGGGGCAGGTTCTGGCCGACCGGGCGTTCATGCAGGCGAGCGATCTCGGCGCGGAGATCCTCGTCACACGAACGGTCGAGCGCCTCGACGCCGTCACGCGGCAGGTGCACCTCGACGGCGGCGACGTCCTGCGCGGCCAGACGATCATCCTCGCGTGCGGCGTCTCGTGGCGGAAGCTGCCGGTCGAGGGCTCCGACCGCTTGCTCGGCAAGGGCATCTCGTACGGCGCCGCGCGCGGCGAGGCGCCGAGCACCCACGGCCTCGACGTCCACATCGTCGGCGCAGGCAACTCGGCGGGGCAGGCGGCCGTGCACTTCTCCACCCATGCCCGGAGCGTGACCATCCTCTGCCGCGGCGACGGACTGGAGAAGAGCATGTCGCGCTACCTGATCGAACAGCTCGAGTCACGGTCGAACATCGGCGTGCTGAGCCGCACCGAGGTCGCGGCCGTGCACGGCGACGAGGCGCTGGAGGCGATCGACGTCCAGGACGGGTCCACCGGCGAGACGCGACGGCTGGAGTCGGGCGGGCTCTTCATCCTGATCGGGGCGGACGCCGAGACGTCCTGGCTGCCGACCGAGATCGCGCTCGACCGCCACGGCTTCGTGCTCACCGGCGCCGACGTGCGGGCGGCGGGCCGCTGGGCGCTGGAACGCGACCCCTACCTGCTCGAGACCAGCATGCCCGGCATCTTCGCCTGCGGCGATGTCCGGCTCGGCCCGGTGAAGCGGGTCGCCGCCGCGGTCGGCGAGGGCTCGATGGCGATCCAATTCGTGCACCAGTACCTGCGCGAGGCTGACCACAAGACGGTGTCGGCCGCCGCTCTGCGAGCCTGATCAGCGGTCCAGGCGTGAGAGCTCGAGGTCGAGGTCGCGCTCGACGCGCCGCATCACCTCGTCGCTGATCTCGCCGGTGTTGCGTAGCTCGACCACGGCGTGCCGCTCCGCTTCGAGCAGCTCGCGCCGGAGTTTCTGGTACTTCGCCGAGCGCTTCTCGATCTTCCCGTCACCGTCGGGGTCGATGCGTGCGTTGAAGCGATCGATCCGGAAGCGGTAAAGCGCGCGCAGCCGCTCCGCCGTGTCGTCCAGCACCCATTCGTCCGCGGCCAGCTCCTCGAGCCGTTCGAGGGCGGCCTCGGCGGCGCGGATCCGTGCGAGCGCCTCCTCGGCCTCGGTATCGGTGTCGTCTGCCTCCAGCCGCAGCGCGTGGATCACCGCGGGCATCGACAAACCCTGGCCGACGAGCGTCCCGAGCACGACCGCGAACGCGAAGAAGACGATCAGGTCGCGCCCGGGGAACGGCGCCCCCGCGTCGGTCTCGAGCGGGACGAGCAGTGCCGCCGCGATCGTCACCGCTCCGCGCATGCCGGCCCAGGCGATGAATGCCGGGTACCGCCACGGGGGGGACGGGTCGCGCTCGCGAATCCGCGGAAACAGCCAGCGCGGCAAGTAGGTCGCCGGAAAGACCCAGATGATCCGCAGGACGATCACCGCCAGCACGATCACGACCGCCTGCCCGACGAGCGACCATGCCCCGTGCCCCGACAGCCCGTCGAGTACGGGGCGCAGCTGCAGCCCGACGATGCCGAACAGCAGCACGTTGAGCAGGAACGTCAGTACGCTCCAGAACCCCTCGCCCTGCAGACGCGTCTGCACCGTGGTCAGCTCGGGCGTGTACCAGCCCATGTATACGCCCGCGGTGACGACCGCGAGCACCCCGGAGACCCCCAGCGCCGCCGCGGGAAGGAAGGCGAAGTAGCCGGTCAGGAAGGCGATCGTCACCTCCAGCGGCGGGTTGTCGAGCACACGACGAACCCGCCGGATCGGGTAGCCGACCGCGAGCCCGACCGCGATTCCGCCGACGATGCTGACCACGAGGTGCCAGCCGGCGTCCCACACAGAGAACGAGCCGGCGACCGCAGCGACGATCGCCGTCCGCAACAGCACGAGCGCGGTCCCGTCGTTGACGAGGCTCTCGCCCTCGATGATGTCGATCAGCCGGCGGGGGACGCCGAGTCTGCGTCCGATTGCACCCGCGGCGATGGGATCGGTCGGGGAGACGACCGCGCCGAGGACGAACGCCTCGGCCCAGCCGAGCTCGGTGATCGCGTGCGCGACCACGGCGACCCCGCACGTCGTCAGCAGCACCAGCCCGATAGCCAGCAGCGAGATCGGCCGCAGGTTGAACCGCAACTCGCGCAGCCCCGTGGAGTACGCCGCCTGGTAGAGGAGCGGCGGCAGCACGCCGATCAGGACCACTTCCGGCGGCATGGTCACCTTCGGCACGCCGGGCCCGAACGCGAGCAGCAGCCCGCCGAGGACGAGCAGGATCGGATAGGGGATCCGGAGAGGACCGGCGAGGATCAAGAGCGCCGCGCCGACGACCAGCAGCGCGAGTAACTGGAGCTCCTGACGGGTGCCGAACTCGAAGATCACCATGAGCTGCGACCCCTGATCACACTACAAGTCGCTGGTCAGGGCGCCTCGGCGGCGGGCTCGGGCACGCCCGCGAGTTGACCGCCCGGGCACTGCTCGGCCTTGACCGGGCGCCGCGGGTTGACGATTCCCACGAGCCCGGCCACCCCGCCGGCGGCGACGAGCGCCGCGCAGATCGCCATCGCCACGTGGAACGCGTGCACCGACTCGGCGTTCGGAGCGAACGTGTCACCGGTCAGCGCACCCGCGACCACGACGCCGACCAGCGCCACGCCGACCAGCCCGGCCACCCGGGCGACGGCGTTGTTGATCGCGGAGGCGATGCCGGCGTCCGTTTCGTCGGCATCGGCCAGCACCGTCGCCGTCAGCGGCGAGACGGTGGCGGTCAGGCCCACGGCGAACAGGAGCAGCGCCGGGAGCAGGTCGGTGAGGTACGAGGGGTGCATACCCACCCGCAGCAGGAGCAGGATGCCACCGGCGGCGACGAGCGGCCCGAAGCCCATGAACAGCCTCGGCCCGTGTCGGTCGGCGAGCGCCCCGAAGCGGCGCGAGAACGCGAACATCACGATCGTCACCGGCACGGTCGTCAGCCCGCTCTGTACCGCCGAGTACCCTGCGACCTCCTGGAGATAGATGACGAGGAAGAAGAAGAGGATGGCGACGCCTGCGTACATCGAGAGCGTTTCGGCGTTGCCGACCGCGAAGTTGCGACGCGAGAACAGCTCGAGCTTCAGCATCGGCTCCGCCGTCCGCCGCTCGTAGACCAGGAAGGCCGCGAAGATTGCGACGCCGGCCACGAGCGGAATCCAGATCAGGGGGCTCGACCAGCCGTGGCGGGGCTGCTCGATCAGCGCGAAGACGAACCCACCCAGCCCGAGCATGCAGAGCAGCGCGCCGACGACGTCCACCTTTCGGCCCGCGACGCGTGCCGTCGGCGGAACGGCCGCGAGCACGAGCACCACCGTGGCTGCGACCGGGAGCACGTTGATCGCGAACACCCAGCGCCAGGAGGCGTGGTCGACGATCACCCCGCCGAGCAGCGGGCCGACGAGCGCCGCGATCCCGCCCCAGGCGGTCCAGCTGCCGATCGCGGCCGCCCGCTGGCCCGTCGGGAACGCGGCGACGATGATCGCGAGCGCGCTCGGCGTCAGGAGCGCTCCCGCCGCGCCCTGAAGGGCCCGTGCGGCGATCAGCACCTCGATCGTCGGCGCCAGCGCGCACGCGACCGAGAACACGCCGAACCCCGCAACGCCGAGCGTGAAGATGCGCCGCTCGCCGTAGATGTCGCCGAGCGAGCCGCCGATCAGGATCAGCGAGCCGAGCGAGAGCAGGTAGGCATTCGCCACCCACTGCTGCGCCGAGAGCCCGCCGCCCAGGTCGCGCTCGATCGACGGCAGCGCAACGTTGACGATCGTCCCGTCCAGCATTGCCACCCCCGAGCCGACGATTGCGGCGGCGAGCGTCAGCCGCTGCGTGCGGCTCAAGCTGTACCGGGGACGGGCTTCAGCCTGCCCCCGGGGCCGTTGTCGGGGGACACCAGGACGAGATGAGCTCGTCCCGGTTCCAGCCGGCGGCGTCGGCGCCCGCTTCGTACGCGCTCTGGAGGAAGTCGAGCAGCGTCGCCTTCGGGTCGTCCGACGTGCGCACGTGCTCGTACGGCAGCACCGCGAGCGAGCTTCCGCCCAGCTCGACCCAGCGGACCCGGCCGGCGGGGGAGAGCTGGCGGCCGCGCAGCTCGGCCGGCTCCGGTGCCGTGTACGAGTAGTAGGCGGGCTCGGCAATGTTCTGGTCGCCTGCCCAGAAGCCGAACGAGACGACCTCGTGCGTGTACGCCTCCCTGGTCACCGGGTCCGCCTCGGGCTGCACCGGCGCCCGGCGACCGCTGAAGCGGGTCAGCGCCAGGTCGAACGAGTGCCAGAACAGGTGCACGGGGCTCTGCTTCCCGCAGAACCAGCCGGCGAACTCCTCCAGTACCTCCCCGCTCCAGTCCAGCACGCGCCAGAAGCGCTCGACCGCCTCGGCGTCGTACGAGCGGTGCTCCTCGTCCTCGGCGAAGGGCGTCGCCATCGGCACGCCGAAGGGCTTCTCCACGATCGTGACGTCCACGCCCAGGGCGGCCAGCATCGCGTGGAGCTGCCGGTCGAAGGCGGCCACCGACAGGCCGTCGACGAGCGCGAACGACTCCTCCGCCCGGGCGGTCTCGACCACCAGCCGGTGGGTCGCGAAGTCGAAGCGGATCTCGAACGGCGTGCCGTCGGAGGCGTGAAGCAGCCGCGTGGTCAGCCCGTGGACGTCGAGGTAGAGAGCGACGTGCCACCAGTGGTTCTTGGGCGGCGCCGACGCCAGCTTCACCTTCCCGACGATCTGCACCCAGAGATGAAGCGTCTCCTTCGTCGGCCGCCACTCGGGATAGGGAAGCGGCGGCAGTTGAGTCATTCGAGGACGAACGCGACCTCGTCGACGAAGCACCAGCTCCAGTCCTCGCCGGGCTCCGCCGAGCGGGCGATCGGATGTCCCGCCTCGTGCGCGTGCTTCGACGCGTGCCGGTTCGGCGACGAGTCGCAGCAGCCGATCTTCCCGCAGATCTCGCACATGCGGAGGTGGAGCCAGCGCCCGCCGCTCGCCAGGCAGTCCTCGCAGCCCGCGATGGTCTCGGGGAGCTCCGTGACCTGGATCTGGTCGAGGTGAGCGCAGACGGGCGTGGCCATCAGGCGAACCGCTGCACGAATGCCGGCGTGAGAGTCGAGAAAACGAGGGTGGTGGCGGTCATGCGCTCCTCCTCCGGCATCTTATGTACCGCTCGTTGCTCTACCACCGGGGGCAGATTGTCCGCGGGGTGTGATCACCGCCCACGCTCGACAGGCCAGCGCGCCACGATCTCGCGGTCGCGAACGGCCACCAGCTCGTCGGCGAGGTTGACGGCGAGGCAGACGTGGTTGGGCACGATCCGCACTTGCTGTCCGAGCTCGAGCTCGGACGCCGCCGGCCGGCTCGACGTAGCCGTGCTCCTCGTCCAGCCGCACGATGCGCGCCCCGGGCGACTCCAGGACCAGGCCGAACCCGTCGCCGGCGGCCTCGGAGCTGAGCGCCTTGCTCCCCGCGTCGACGATCACGCGGCCGTTGCGCCGGCTGACGACCGTGGCGGCCACTGCCAGGGCGACCTGGTCGAGCGAGGCCGCGCCGGCCCGGATCGTGTTCCGGTCGTTGAAGGCGTACGTGCCGACGCGGTATTCGGTGACGAGGGGACGGAGGCCGCCGGAGCTCCACATCGTCGGGGTCCCGCCGGCCGACACCGTCTCCACCTCCAGCCCGCCGCTCCGGATCCGGGCGACAGCCTCCTCGAGGAAGGCGTGTGCTCCGGGCGGCGACGGGAAGGTGAGCAGGCCGTCGAAGCGCAGTCCCGGCGTCCGGGCGATCTCGTCCGCGAGCCCGGCCGCCTCCCCCGGCGAGCCGACACCGGTCCGCCCCAGGCCGGTGTCGCAGTCGACGAGCACGCCGAGCTCGCGGCCCGCCCGGCCCGCCGCCCCGCTCAGGCCCGCGAGCAGCGCCGCGTCGTCGACGGAGACACGCAGGTGTGCCCTCCCGAGCAGCGAGGCCAGCCGCTCGAGCTTGGGCTCGCCGACGACGTTGTACGGCACGAGGACGTCGTCGATCCCGGCGTCGACCATCACCTCTGCTTCGTGCAGGGTCTGGCACGTGATGCCGCGGGCGCCGAGCGCGACTTGCCACCGGGCGATCTCGACGCACTTGTGCGTCTTCACGTGCGGCCGGTTCGCCAGACCGGCCCGATCGCAGTGGTCCTGCCATCGCGCGAGGTTCGCCTCCAGCCGGTCCAGGTCGACGACCAGCGCCGGCGTGAGGACGTCGAGGGTCACGCGGCCCGTCTCAGGCGACCTCCAGGCGCAGGCCCGTCGAGGCGTCGAAGAAGTGCGCCTCCTCCACGCGGGGACAGAGCGACACCTTCGCCTCGCGCTCGGGTGCCGACCGGGTCTCGCTGCGCGCGACCAGCTTGACCGGCTCGCCGCCGTTGTCGGCGGCACAGAAGACGTATGCGTCCGCGCCGATCTCCTCGACCACCTCGACGCGAGCCTCGATCCCGCCCGGGGCGAGCTCGAGCGACTCCGGCCGCAGGCCGAGCACGAGTTTGCCGTTCGACGCGGGCAGTGAGGCCGGGAGCGGCACCTGCACGCCGCAGAACGAGCAGCCCTCGCCGTTCAGCGGCACCTCGAGCAGGTTCATCGACGGCGACCCGATGAACCCTGCGACGAACGTGTTGGCCGGCCGCTCGTACAGCGCCCGCGGCACGTCGCACTGCTGGAGCCGGCCGTCCTTGAGGACGGCGACGCGGTGGCCCAGCGTCATCGCCTCTGCCTGGTCGTGTGTGACGTAGACGGTGGTGACGCCGAGCCGCGACTGCAGCGCGGCGATGTCGGCGCGCATCTGCACGCGCAGCTTCGCGTCGAGGTTCGAGAGCGGCTCGTCCATCAGGAAGACGCGCGGCTCGCGGACGATCGCGCGCCCCATCGCCACCCGCTGACGCTGGCCGCCGGAAAGCTGCCCCGGCTTCCGGGCGAGGTAGTCGGTCAGTTCGAGCAACTCCGCGACCTCGCGCACCCGACGCTCCCGCTCGGCCTTCTTCACGCCCGCGACCTTGAGCGGGAAGCCGATGTTGGCCGCCACGGTCAGGTACGGGTAGAGCGCGTAGTTCTGGAAGACCATCGCCACGTCGCGGTCCTTCGGCGCCAGGTACGTGACGTCGCGCTCTCCGATGTAGATCGCGCCTGCGTCGACCTCCTCGAGGCCGGCGAGCATCCGCAGCGCCGTTGTCTTGCCCGATCCCGACGGCCCGACGAGCACCACGAACTCTCCGGCGGCGATGTCCAGGTCGAACGCATCGACCGCCGGCTCGTCGTTGCCCGGATAGACGCGCGTCGCCTGCCGGAAGTGCACCTCAGCCATCGTTCACCCCCGCTGCCGCCATCACCTCGGCCCGGACGCGCTCCTGCGCCTCCCGGCCGGCGCCGGCCGAGTCGAGCGCGAGCAGCGTCGCCCCGACGATCGGCGGCGTCCCCGTCACCCGGACGCTCGCGACCGGCGACCGCTCGCGCAGACCGTCGCGGATGCGCTCGACCACGCGCGAATTCTGACCGCTGAGCAGCCCACCGCCGAGCAGAACCTCGACCGGACGCGTCTCCAGGCCGAGTCGGGAGAGCGCCGTCCACGCCAGCGCGACCACCTCGTCGGCGAGCCGATCGACGATCTCGGCGGCGACCTCGTCGTGCTCGGCCTCGGCGAAGACGATCGGAGACAGCTCCAGCACCCGCCGCTCTGCGATCTCCTTGCGGTGGATCGCCTCGGCGAGTTCGTACGGCGTCTCGAAGCCATAGTGCGTGGGCACCGCGCGCTCGAGTGTCGTCTTCCGGCCGCGGCCGTCGAAGCTGCGCGCCGCCTTCGAGACGGCGCTGAGCCCGACGTCGAAGCCGCCGCCCCAGTCGCCGGTGATCGCCCCCAGCGCGGGGAACCGGACCTGGCGGCCGTCGGGCGCGACTCCGACGCAGTTGATGCCGGCCCCGCAGACGACCGCGACGCCCCAGCCGTCCTCCGTGCCGGCTCGGAGCACGGCGAAGGTGTCGTTCAGGACGGTCGTGCGCCGTGTCCAGCCTCGCGCGTCGACCAGCTTCGCCAGCCGCTCCTCTTCGCGCGGGAAGTCGACGCCGGCCATGCACAGCGTGGCCATCGACGCGACCCTGCCGTTCAACCCGGCCTCCTCGACGAGTCCCTCGAGCACCCGCATGCAGCCGTCCTCGCCGAGATGATGGGGCGAGCTCTGCGGCCCGCGCGCGAACGCGAGCAGGCCACCGTCCTCGCCGACGAGCGCGAGGTCGGTCTTCGAGTTTCCGCCGTCGACCGCGAGCAGGACCCTCACGCCGCCACCGCCTCCAGCGCCAGCCGCTCGAGCAGCTCCTCGCTCAACTCGTACTGCGCGATCAGCGGATGGGTCAGCAGCGCCTTCTTCGCGGTCACCGGGTCGCGCGTCACCGCCGCCTCCGCGGTCAGGCGCTCGTACGCGGCCACGTGCTGGACGAGGCCGAGCAGCTCCGGTGCGAGCGGCGCCTGCTCGAGCGGCACGATCTGCCCGGACTCGACGCGCGCGGGCACCTCGACGACGTCGTCGGCGGCGAGCCCGGGGAGCACGGCTTCGTTCCGCAGGTCGACCTCGTGCACAGCGGGGATGTCGTAGGCCAGCGAGCGCACGAGGCCGGCGGCGGCCTCGCTGTAGAACGCCCCGCCGCGCTGCTCGAGCAGCAGCGGCTTCTGGTCGAGCGAGGGGTCACGGTAGAGCTCGAGCAGGCCGCGCTCGATTTCGGCGACGGTCTCGGCGCGGGGCACGCCATCCAGCTGCTCGGCGAGCACCGCGTCGTGCTCGTAGAAGTAACGCAGGTAGTACGAGGGAACCGCGCCCAGCTCCTCGAGCAGCCGGGCGGGGAGCTGCACCTCGTCCGCCAGCTCCTCGGCCCGCTCGGCGAGCAGCTCGGGGAGCACGTCCCTGCCGTCGAGCCGCACGGCGCGTACCCAGGTCAGGTGGTTGAGGCCGACCTGGTCGACGACGATGCGCGCCGGCTCGACCTCGAGCAGTGTCGCGAACCGCCGCTGAAAGGTGATCGCGACGTTGCAGAGCCCGACCGCCCGGTGGCCGGCGTCGAGCAGGGCACGCGTGACGATCCCCACAGGGTTGGTGAAGTCGACGATCCACGCGTCGGGCCCGGCTAGCTCGCGCACCCGCTCGGCGATCGCGAGCATCACGGGCACGGTGCGCATCGCCTTCGCGAAGCCGCCCGCGCCGGTCGTCTCCTGGCCGATGCAGCCGCACGGCAGCGGCGCGGTCTCGTCCTGCAGGCGGGCAGCCTGGCCGCCGACGCGGATCTGCACGAGGACGAAGTCGGCGCCTTCGACCGACTCGTCGAGCCTGTCGAGCAGCTCCAGTTCGCCGCGGAAGCCGACGCGGTCGAGCATCCGCCCCGCGAGCCCCCCGACGACCTCGAGCCGGGACGGGTCGACGTCGTGGAGCGCGAGCCGCTCGAGCTCGAGCCCCGCGAGGCCCGCGACCAGCTCAGGCGTATACGTCGAGCCCGCGCCGACGACGGCGAGCCTCACCCCTTCACCCCCGTCAGGGTCACGCCTTCGACGAAGGCGCGCTGGGCGAGGAAGAAGAGGATGACCACGGGTGCCATCACGACGAGCGTCGCTGCCATCGTCAGGTTCCACTGCACCTGGTGGAGGTTGCGGTATTGCGACAGCCCCACCGACACCGGCCAGTTCGCAGAGTTGTCACTCGTATAGAGGAGCGGCAGGAAGAAGTCGTTGAACGTGTACAGCACGGAGAACAGGGCGACGGCGGCGATCGCCGGCTTGGCCAGGCGCAGCACGACCGTGCTCAGGATCCGCAGCTCCCCGCAGCCGTCTACCCGGGCGGCGTCGAGGTACTCCTCGGGGATGGACAGGAAGAACTGGCGCAGGAGGAAGATCGAGAACGCGTCGCCGAGCCAGGCGGGGATGATCAGCGGCCAGAGCGTCCCGATGAAGTGGAAGCCGACTGCGTTCCCCAGCTTCGCCCACATGACGTAGAGCGGGACGACGGCGACCTGCGGCGGCAGCATCAGCGAGACGAGCACGATCAGGAACACGGCGTCGCGGCCCTTCCAGCGGATCTTCGCCAGCGCGTAGGCGACCGGAACCGAGGAGACGAGGACGCCCAGTGTCGCCAGACCGGCGTACATCAGCGTGTTCAGCATCCAGCGCCAGAGCGGCGCCTGGCGGAAGACCTCGACGAAATTGCTCCACTGGAACGGATGCGGCCACATGGCCGGAGTCAGTGCCTGGCCGTCCGTCATCAGCGCGGTCAGTCCGATGAAGACGATCGGGAGCAGGAACGCGATCGCGAGCGCGATCAGGATGCTGTGGTCGGCGACCGCGATCAGGAAGCGCTTCCGACGGACGCTCGCCGGCGCCTTCGTCCGGACCACGGCAGTCGTCTCGGCCGCGACGGCCATCAGCGGATCGCCCCGCCGTAGTGCACCCAGCGGCGCGAGTTGCGGATGATCACGAGCGTGACGGCGAACGAGACGCCGAGCAACAGGACCGCGAGAGCGCTCGCGTAGCCCATGTTGAAGTACTTGAACCCGTGGTAGTAGAGGAGGATCGGATAGAAGAGCGTCGAGCCCTCGGGGTAGCCGAGCTCGAGGGAGCTCTCGGAGCCCGCCTGTGATGCGTTCCCGGCAGCGATGCTGCTGGCGACCCAGGCCTGCGTGAAGTACTGGAGGCCGTAGATCACGCCGAGGACGACCGAGAAGAGGATCACAGGACTGATCGAGGGGATCGTCACCCAGCGCAGCTTCTGGAACGGGCTCGCGCCGTCCAGGTCGGCCGATTCGTACAGGTGCCGCGGAACCTCGAGGATCGCGGCGAGGTAGATGATCATGAAGGTGCCGACCCCCCACAGCGACAGCAGTACGAGGGAGGGCTTCGACCAGGCGGGGTCGTTGAACCAGAGCGGGCCCTGGATCCCGAGGTGCCCGAGCACGGTGTTCACCGGGCCGAGCGCCGGGTTGAAGATGTAGACGAAGGCCAGGGTGGCCGCGACAGGGGGCGCGAGCGCGGGCAGGTAGAAGACGGTCCGGAAGAAACCGGCGCCGGTCCTCGCCCTGGTCAGCATCGTGGCGAGGCCGAATGCGAAGAGCATCTGCAGCGGGACACCGACGACGATGATCCAGAGGGTGTTCTTGATCGCCGGCCAGAGGTTGGGATCCTCCGTGAACGCATAGCGGTAGTTCGCGAGCCCGATCCAGTGCGGCGGGTTCAGCAGGTCGTAATGGTTGAGCGACAGGTAGACGTTCATGCCCAGCGGGTAGAGCAGGAAGACGGTGAAGCCCACGATCCAGGGACTCATCAGCAGGAGGACGAGCCTCCTGCGCCGCCATATGGCCTTCCGCTTCTCTCGCCGGTGATCGGGCACCGGCAGGGCCGGGGCCGAAGCCCCGGCCTCAGCTGCCGGTATGGATGTCATGGAACGGGGTTACCGCCTCCGCCACCCTTGTCGGCCTGCTTGATCTTGGCGTCGATCTGCTTGTCGACGTCGCGGAGCCCGCTGACCAGGTTCTGCGGCTTCACTTTCCCCGCCTGCCACTTGACGAGGAAGTTCGTGAACGTCGTCAGGTGGTCGAGGCCGATCGTCGTGATCGGAGTCGTCTGCGAGTTCTTGTTGACGAAGATCTTCAGGAACGTCGAGAAGTTCTTGTCCGGGATCAGCTCCTTCGAGCGTGCAGAGCTGACCGTCGACGGCACGTTCCGGATCCCGTTCGAGAACTTCGCGAGCGCATGGTCGTTCGTGGTCAGGTACTTCACAAGATCCCACGCCTGGTCACGGTGCTTGCCGCCCTTCGGGATTCCGATGATCGTCCCGTTGACCGCGCCGGCGCCGTACAGCTCCGGGTGCCCGTCGGCGACCGGCATCGGTGCAGTCGCGTACTTGAGCTCGGGGTGCTCGTTCTTGATGAACGCGACTCGCCACTCGCCGTCGAGCATCATCGCGAGCTTGCCGGTCTCGAACGGATGCGACGGTGCGAACTCGTCACCCGCGCCCGCCTGCCACCGGACCAGGTTGTCGTACCCGAAGAAGTCGACGAGGCGCTTCTGCCAGCGCAGGAAGTTCGCCCACGCGGGGTCGGTCGAGAGGCTCGACTTGCCGTTCTTGTCGAAGTAGTGCGCGCCGATCAGCGGCTGGTACCCGGAGGCGCCGTTCCCGTAGCCGCCGAGGTAGAAGTTCACGTTCGGGTCGTAGCCGACGACCTTGAGCGAGCCGTCCGAGTTCTTCTGCGTCAGCTTCTTGGCGTAGGTTGCCAGCTGCGACAACGTCTTCGGCGGTCCTTTCAGGCCGGCCTTCTTGAAGAGCGCCGTGTTGTAGTAGAGCCCGGTCGAGTCGGCGAGCAGCGGCAGAGCACAGCGCGTGCCCTTGTACTGCGTGTAGTACCGCGACGTCGCTGGGAATTGGTTGACGTCGATGTGGTCGCGCTTGAGCAGCGGCCCGAGATCGATCCAGCCGCCCGACGGGCAGAAGATGCCGACGTTCGACGACATGAACGAGCTGACGATGTCGGGGACGTTGCCCGAGCGGAGCGCCGCGAAGATCTTCGTGTCGACGATGCCGCCGACGACCTTCACGTTGACGTCGGGGTGCTTCTGGTCGTACTCCGCCACCACCTTCTTGAACTCCGTGAGCTCGTGGCCGGCACTCCAGCCGACCCAGGCGGTGATCGTCGTCGCCTGCCGGTGCCTGGTCGACGCCGAGCCCACCGACGCGGCGACGGCGCCGGCGGCGATCAGCGCGAGCAGGGCGATCCCCGTGGCCACGCGTTTCATCCCAGTCTCCTCCTCTGTCCGTGGCGGAAAACCCGTTAGTTAGGTTTCCGAACGAGCGCGATCCTATGACCGTCGATAGCAGGAAGTCAAGCCGAAGAATGTGCGACTTTTCGTTAATGTTGTTGACGTGACGCGACCCCGCGCGGCGATTCCTCCGCTCCTCAAGCAGCTAAACGAGCGCACCGTGCTGGAGACGATCCGCAGCGCAGCGCCGATCTCGCGCGCGGAGATCTCGCGGCAGGCAGGCATCTCGAAGCCGACCGTTTCCCTCGCGCTCCAGTCCTTGCTCGAGTCGGGCCTCGTCCGCGAGACGGAGCCGGAGGTGGGCCGCACGCGGTACGGAGCTGTCTTCTTCGAGGCGGTGCCGGACGCAGCGCTCGTGCTCGGCGTCGACATCGGCGCCCGGTTCCTGCGCGGTGCGATCTGCGATCTGTCCGGCGCCGTGCGTGCCCGCCAGGACGTCGAGCTCCCGGACGTCGAGGTCGGAAAAGCGCTCGACACGATCACGAAGCTTCGCACCTCTCTCGTCGACGCGTCCGGCCTGCCCGCGCACCTGATCGACTCTGCGGTCGTCGGCGTGCCGGCCGTCGTCGACGAGGAGACCGGGCGCCTGAGCATGGCGACGAACGTGCCCGGCCTCGAGGGCGGCGACTTCCGCACCGACCTGGTCGAGCGGCTCGACCTGCCGGTCACCCTCGACAACGACATCAACCTCGCCGCCCGCGGCGAGCAGTGGCGCGGCGTCGCGCGCGGAATCGAGGACTTCGTCTTCCTCTCGGTCGGCACCGGGCTCGGTGCCGGTCTCGTCCTGCGCGGCGAGCTCCACCGCGGGCGGAACGGCGCGGCCGGCGAGGTCGACCTGGTCGCCTCGGGCCGGGCAGACGAGATCGACCCCTGCGCCGCGGCGGTCGCCGAGCTCACCGCGCGGCTGGCGGCGGAGGGCGTCGAGACCCGGCTCACGCCCCCCTTCGACGCGCGCGCGGTCTTCGGCGCGGCCCGGCAGGGCGACCCGCTCGGGCGGGCGGTCGTGGAAGACGAGGCGCGCCGGATCGCACTGCACATCGCGCCGATTGCCGCCGTGACGGACGTCGCGCTGGTCGTGCTCGGCGGCGGCATCGGCGCGAACGGGGACCTGCTCCTCGATCCGATCCGGGGGTTGCTCGCCGAGTGGCTGCCGTTCCCGCCGCGCGTCGAGGTGTCGGGCCTCGGCGACGCGGCAGTGCTGACGGGCGCACTGGCGGTCGGCCTCGAACTCGCGCAGGAGCGAGTGTTCGCCAACCGCCACGACGGCCGGCCGAGCGTCCCGGTCTAGGGTCGAACCGATCGGCGAGCGCTCGGCGAGGAACCGGCTACCCGGTGGTGCCCTTCTTGGCAAGAGCAGCGTTCAGAAGGCGGACCGTGTCACTGCCGACGATGCCGTCGGGCGGAAGGTTGTTCGACTGCTGGAAGTCGACCACCGCCGCCTCGGTCGTCGCGCCGAAGGTGCCGTCGGGCCGGCCCGTTGCGAACCCGAGCGCCGCCAGTCCCTTCTGGAGTTCCGTGACCGCCGCGCCGCGGTCTCCCCGCGTCAGCGTCGTGCCCGCCGGAAGCGCAACCCGCAACGCCGCGCTGGGAGTCGTCGAAGTCGTCGTGGTGGTCGTCGTCGTCGAACGGGCCTGAGTGGTCGTCCCGGCGGTCGTGGTCGTCCGAGCCGTGGTCGCGAGCGTCGTCGCGTCGACGGTGTTCCCGCCCCCACCGAAGACGACGAGCGGGATGACGACGGCGCAGCCCAACAGCAGCCCCAGGGCGGCGAGCGCGGCGATCCGTCGCCTCCGGATATCGGCGAGTCGACCAAGCGGCGCGGAAGACGGATGATCGTCTGCGTCCCGGCCGCCCGGGATGAGGCCGCTTCGCTGTCGGGCAGGTGCATCGCCGGCAGCGGCCTCCGAGCCCGGCCTCGAAGCCTGCTCGGACCAGTCGACGTCGTCCAACTGCCAATCGTCGCCGGGTCCATTTGGATCTGCCATGCGAGCATTGTCACAGCGACGCAGGGCGCGTGTCGTCGGCGTCTTCGGCTTCTGGCGCGACTTCGGCTTCGTTCTCGGCGATCGGTGGCGGTGGATCGCGTCACGTCGATCTCGGACGGACTTTGGGACCACAGCCGGGGCCATGCTCGGGCAGTGGAGACGACGACGTTACCGCCGCGCACGGCGCATTGGACGTCGGCGGCCAAGGAAGCGACTTGCGACCCCACGAACAGACGTTTGCATGGAAATGCGTCCGGAACCGGTCTAGAAGGATATGAGGGGAGAGACGCCGTCGAAGGGCGGCCGGGGAGAAAAGGGGTTTGCATGAAACTCGTGTTGCTGACCGTGCTGGTGCTGTTGGCGTGCGTGACTTCGTCCACCTCGTCGCACAGTGCTCCACCCATCTCTAAGTGCACGAGCGGCGCGTCGTCGGTCACATACGGCGAGGAGCCTGTGACGACCTGGTACCCGGAGGGCTGCGTTCACCCCTAGTGCGGGTAGGCCGGGCCACGAGCTACACGCAGGCGTCGGTTGTGACCCCCTACCACTGCAGTAGGCGCGTGAGGGCTCGGTGTCGTCTCGCCTGCCAGGGCGCGACCCCATCCCCTTGACGCATGAGCCTCTCCCGCGCGGGGAGGTACTGGAGGGGAGAATGACAACGTACCTCGACCAGAAGGCGTCCCAGACGATCCAGATCGCCGCGACTCTCGACCGCCGTTGCCTTGAAACCGTTCGCGCGCCTCGGGCGTAGGCACGAACCGAGAGCTGTTTTGCCAACGGCAGGCAAGAGGAGGGGATTTGTATGAGCAAGACGCGCATTCTGCGCAGGCAGGCCGCGTTCGCGCTGGGCGTGCTTGCCCTCGCGGCGGCGGCAGCGGCTGCGCTGGCCGTGACCGCGCCGGCCGCCTCTGACAATGCGTACACGGTCACGAACCTCGTGTCCGACCTGTCGGGCGTCGCGGCCCAGTCCGACGGCAACCTGGTCAACGCTTGGGGCCTCGACGCGTTGGGCGGATCGCCCTGGTGGGTCGCGGACAACGGCAAGAGCGTCTCGACGATCTATGGTGCCGACGGTACGACGGCGCGGCCGCCGGTCAATGTCCCTGGCCGACCGACGGGCCTCGTCGCAAACTCGACCCCGAGCTTCAAGGTGTCGGACGGGACGACGACCGCCGCCCCGCTCTTCATCTTCGCCACCGAAGAGGGCAAGATCTTCGGTTGGAATCCGGGGATCGCACCGAACGACGCGGTCGACGGGCACGTCGAGAACACGGCCGGAGCTATCTACAAGGGGCTCGCGATCGCGTCGACGCCAGGCGGAGACTTCCTGTACGCAACGGACTTCCACAATGGCCACGTCGACGTCTTCGACGGCACACTCCACCCGGCAGACCTGCCTGCAGGCGCGTTCACCGATCCGTCGCTCCCGAGTGGGTATGCCCCGTTCGGCATCCAGAATGTTGGCGGGAAGATCGTGGTCACCTTCGCAAAGCAGGACGCGGACGCCGAAGACGAAGTCGCTGGGCAAGGCAAGGGCTTCGTCGACGCATTCGACACGAGCGGGAAGCTGCTTGCCCGGATCGGCCAGCATGGCCAGCTGAATGCACCATGGGGCATCGCGCAGGCGCCGTCTCACGGCTTCGGCCGCTTCAGCGGCGACCTGCTGATCGGCAACTTCGGGGACGGCGAGATCACCGCGTTCAGCCAGAACCCAGAAGGCAGCTGGCAGCCGCACGGCCAGCTGAGGACAGGCAACAGGGTGTTGTCGATCGACGGCCTGTGGGCACTCGAGTTCGGACACAACACCGCGAACAACGGCCCGGCGACAACACTCTTCTTCACCGCCGGACCCGACGACGAAAGCCACGGCCTGTTCGGGACGATCACGGCGAGCTGATCAGCCGGGTCTCGACTGAGCAGGTTCCCAGCTCGTCAAGTGCTGCGCAACCTCGGTCAAACGGAGGTTGCGCAGTGCTTCTCGAGTCGCGTGGGGGTTACAGAGGCGGCCGCCTGCGTGCCCCCCTCAGCCTCTTCGACCGCGGCCGCCCGCACGTAAGCGCCGCCGGACGGCCCGCACTCGTCGGGCTCGGCTCCTTCGGCTGCCTGCACACCTGCCCGCCTAGGTCACGGGGGGCCTGGTCTGCCTCCCGCAGCTAGCCTCGGAGGAGTGACCGCCGATTCGCTGCGACGGTGGTGCCTGGCGAGGCCGTCGGCGGTCGAGGAGTTCCCATTCGGCCCCGAGACCTCCGTGTTCAAGGTGGGCGGGAAGATGTTCACTCTGACCGCCCTCGCCACGCGGCCGCTGACCGTGAGCCTCAAGTGCGAGCCGTCCCTGGCTGATGCGCTCCGCGCCGAGCACTCAGCCGTCCGTCCCGGCTACCACCTGAACAAGCGTCACTGGATCACCGTCACCCTCGACGGCTCGCTGCCCGACGAGCTGGTATTTGGGCTCCTCGAGGACAGCTACGAGCTCGTCGTCGACGGGCTGCCGAAGCGCGAGCGCGACTTCGTTCGCTCGCGTACGCCATAGCCGACGACGCCGACCAGGGCTCCCCGCCGACGTCTGCTGGATGAGCGCCGACCGATGAGCCCTCCTTCAGCCGCGGCCGAACGTAAGCCGCCAGCACTCCCTCGCCGGGAGTCAGGCGTTCATCGTCGAAGGAGTCGCGTCGGCCGCCGCGCGCAGAGGCAACTACGAGCTCACGGCGATGCTCCTGGGTGCGACCGAGGCGTCTCCCCCAGACGTCTTCTCGATCGAACGCGAGCTGCGTCTAGAGGCCGAGCGTGAAGCCCAGTCGTCACTCGGCGAGGCTTTCTTAGAGCTCCAAGCCGCCGGTTCGCTGCTCGGCCTCGAGGAGGCGTCGGTGCGTGCCGCAGCATGGCTCTCCGATGAGCGCACCGCAGCAGAGCTCGAGGCTTGACCGGCCGGCCGGAACGACGAACGGCGCCCGCCTTGTTCGACCCCACGTCGGCGGCTGTTCGTGCCGGTCGTGTCGTTCTGTGTCGATGCGTGTCGTCTGGTGCGGCCGGAGCTCGTGCTGACTCGGTTCTCGTGACGTTTTGTGTCGTTTCGTGACGATGCGTTCGCTTGCATGAGGGCTGCGAGGCCGCTGATCACTCGCCCGCTCAGGAGGCCAGCGCGGTCGCTTGTTCAAGCAGCGCATCAGTCTCGGCGTGGGCGGGTCGGTAGCCCATCGAGCTGAACAGCTCCGCAGCCGGGCGAAGAGTGTCCTCGGCGGCGGGGTTCGCGAGCGTGAGGAGGCAGCGGCCCTGGCCCAAGAGTGCGTAGGCGCGCTCGGGAACGTTCGCGAATTCTTGCCAGCGCTTGGCCGCATCGGCGTGCAGGTCGGCGGCTTCGGCTTGGTGCCCTTCGGCTTCGGCGAGGAGGCCGCGGCAGGACGCGAGGGCGTTGTCAGCGAGAGGGATGGCGGGCTCGACGTCGTCGGTGAGTCCGCGGGCGAGCGCAAGGTCGTCGAGTGCGAGCGCGGTACGCACGAGCACGGGTAGTAGTGAGGTGTAGATGGGGTCGGCACGAGTGCCGTCGACCTCGCTGAGTTCGACCAGTAACGACCTTGCGCGCTGCGTCTGTCCTTGGGCGAGTAGCAGCCGTGCCGATGCCGTGAACGCCTGGGCGATTCGTTGCGGCTCGTCACTGTCTCGGGCAGCGGCGACGAGCCCATCCGGTGCGGAGGCTTGGTTGTGCGTTCCACGCTCGGCAAGCAGGAACAGTTGCAGGGAGCGCGGCTCGATGAAACTCACGTTGCCTGCAGCCTGTAGGCGGTCGGCCAATGGCCCTGCCTCAACCAGCGCCTGCTCCGTCTGGCCCAATTCAGCAAGAAGGGGCGGCACCCCGCCGGACATCGAGAGCGCCCACTCGGTGAGTCCGCGCCGCTGGCAGAAGTCGATCCCCTCCTGGAGGGCAGAGACTGCCGCCTGCGACCCTTCGTACAGCCAGGCAATCAGCGCGAGGTTGTTGTACAGCACGGCGGCAGCGCGGCCCTGCCCCTGCTCGACCAAGAGCCCGAGCGCCAGACGCATGTCCTCGACTCCCTGTTGCTCTCCCAGGGCGCAGCGGGCCGTGCCGCGGCTGCCGAGTGCGGCTGCCGGTTGGGGCAGGCCGAGCTCGGCGGCGAGCGCCAGCGCCTGCTCGGCGGCCACGATGGCCTCGGAGTAAGCAGCTTGGACGTTGCGCACGCCCGCTAGGCCGGCGTAGGCCTGGACGAGCTCGGGACCTGACGGCTGTGCCTCCAATAATGCGAGCGCCTCGACGAGTGGTCCCTCTGCGTGCGAGTCTCCCAAGCGCCTGAGCACATTCGCGAGCTCGATCAGCACGCGTCCTGTGGCCACGGCCTCACCCCGCTCGCGGTAGAGAACGAGGGCCTCAACGAGTGCCTTTCTTGCCTCCTCCAGCCGATTCTGTTGCTGCGCCGCTTGAGCCCAGCGAGCCAGCAGCAAGCCGCGCTCCGGGTGGCCAGCCGGGCAGAGCGCGACCGCCTTGGCCAGACTCTGCTCCGCCCGTTCGACATCGAGGCCGAGCGCCCGCTCACCGGCGAGAGCCAGGAAGCGGATCGCGCCCGTCTGCAGCTCGGCTGCTAGCTCAGGTCTGCGGGCAGAGCGGGTGAGCTCGAGCGCGCTCAGGTAGTGATGGGCGACCACGTCAGCGAGGTCCTCGACCCGTTCGCCGGCCTGCTTCTCCAACCAGGTAGCTGCCGCGCGATGGCGGGCGGCGCGAGCCGCACGCGGGATCTGCTGGTAACAGACATCCCTAACCAGCAGATGCCAGAAGCCATGCTCTGCCTCGCCCTGCATCGAGCTCGTGTGCGCCGGACGAACGAGCTCCTTGCGGGCCAGTTCGTGCAACGCCTGCTCTACCTCGTGCAGCTCAAGCCCTCCCATCTCCGCCAACGCACCCGCCCAGAACACCTTCCCGATCACCGAGGCGTCCTGGAGGAGGCTCTTCCGCTCCGACGAGAGGGTGTCGAGGCGGGCGGCGATCAGCGCCTGCACCGAATCGGGTATTTCCGGTACTTCTTCGAGCTCGCCGCGGTCCGAGAGCAGGCGGACGAACTCCTCGGCATATAGAGGGTTGCCTCCGGCTCTTTCCAGCAGGGCATGCTGCGTCTTCGCTGGCAGCACAACCCGCTCGAGCAGGGCTGCGATCAACCGTGCTGTCTCCTCCTCCGTCAACGGGGGCAGGTTGATTGTGGTGGCGTTCCGAAGCCCCGCGGCCCAGGTCGGATGCTGTTCGTACAGCTCCGGCCGGGCCGTGCACAGCACCAGCAGAGGCATCCCGTCAGACCAATCCGCCAGATGCTCGAGGAACGAGAGCAGCGCCTGGTCCGCCCAGTGCATGTCCTCGAACACAAGCACGGTCGGAGCAGAAGCGGCCAGCGACTCGCAGAACCGACGCCAGGCCGTGAACGATTCCTCCTGTGACGCTGGCTCTGCCGGCGCGCCGACAAGCGCCGAGAGCCGGGCCTTCATCCAGACCCGATCGGGATCGTCGCCGGGCACTGCGCGTTCTAACTTGGCCGCGGCTTCCTCTGGGGAGTCCGACTCGAGGATGCCGCACTCGGCCTTCACGATCTCTCCAAGCGCCCAGAAGGCAATCCCCTCTCCATAGGGCAGACAACGGCCCTGCCGCCAGCGCACCAATCCCGGCCGCTCATCGATGTAGGCGAACAGCTCCATGCACAACCGGCTCTTGCCCACCCCCGGCTCGCCCAGAACCGTCACCAGCTGACAGGAACGCTGCTGCGCCGCCCGCTCGAACGTCCCGATCAACAGCGGCTTCTCCAGCTCACGGCCGACCAGCGGCGTCGTGTGCGTCCGGGTCACGTCCGACCCGAACCGGGCACGAGCAGCGAGCGGCCGCCAGATCGAAAGCGGATTTACCTTGCCCTTCACCACCACCGACTCCAGCGGCTCGTACTCGAACACCCGCTCCGTCCGCCGGTAGGTCTGCTCCGACACCGCCAGCCCACCCACCGGCGCTTCCCCCTGCAACCGCGACGCCGTGTTCACCACATCCCCGGCGACGATTCCCTCGCCCTCCTCCGGACGGGCGCCGAGTGCGACCACCGCTTCACCAGTGTTGATCCCCACCCGCACCTGCAGCGACAAACCAGGATCGGCCTCGTTCAACTCCCCGATCGCCTCCAGAATCCGCAACCCAGCCCGCACCGCCCGCTCCGCGTCGTCCTCATGCGACACCGGCGCCCCGAACACGGCCATCACCGCATCCCCCACGAATTTCTCCACCGTCCCCCCGTACCGCTCGATCTCCTCCCGCAGCCGAGCGTGGTACGGGCGCAATCGCGCGCGCACATCCTCGGGATCAGCCGATTCCGACGCCGAAGTGAACCCGACCAGATCGCAGAACAGCACCGACACCACCTTGCGCTCCTCCATGACGGGTGTAGGTGGGGCCTCTGCCAACGCAGCGCCACAGAAGCCGCAGAACTGGAACCTCTCGGGGTTGTCCTTGCCGCACGCGAGACAGCTCACCGCGTGAGCGTAAGACGCAGACGAGCCGTCGACAAGCGCGGCAACGGCCTCCACACGCGACCTACTTCAAGTCTTTGTTCGACTCCATGTCGGCGCACGTTCGTGCCGGTTCGTGTCGTTCTGTGTCGATGCGTACGCCCGAAAGAGACAGAGGCTCAACCGAAGCAGGCTCTCGTGACGTCTGGTGCTGATTCGTGACGATGCGTTCGGTTGCACGAAAGGTGCAGCGAGGTTGTGTGCACGGTAGGCGTGCGCGACGCTCTCCTCGGGTTACGCCTTCGATGCCGGCCGGGGACGCGAACAACGTCACACCGGCGCTGCTCCCAGCTGCTTGTAGATGGCGAGCGCGCCATCTCGAGCGCGGCTCGCTTGTTCCCCGCCGGCTGAGCGGCACGTCAGACTCGTACATTTCAGCCGCCTGCGACCAGTCTCGGCGAGGGGCGCA
The DNA here is from genome assembly GCA_963808815.1 of uncultured Actinomycetes bacterium. Classification (GTDB taxonomy): domain Bacteria; phylum Actinomycetota; class Thermoleophilia; order Gaiellales; family Gaiellaceae; genus DATBLE01. Next base: position 396,510 of record CAWEGI010000014.1, read on the forward strand.
CGACGCCCTCGACGACGGCGCCCTCGACACTCATGACCGTGTTCGACCCTCCGCCACCTGCGACGCGCAGGATCGTGATCGGCGACTCGGTGGTGTCGCCGTTCCGGTCGAAGCCGAACGCCCCGAGGAGCCCGTTCTGCACGCGAGTCCGGAACAGCTCGTCGAGCACCGAGCCGCGAGTTCCGTCAGAGCGCGCGATCGCGTCCAGCAGCACCTCGGTCGCCTGCGCCGCGTAGACGGCTGACGGTTCGATCTCGACCCCGGGCTGCGTCCTCCGAAGCGCCTCGACGAACCGCGCTCCGCCCGGCGGGAGCCGTTCGCTCACCACGCCCGTGATGCTCACATGCACGCCGAACGCCGCCTTGCCCGCCTTCTCGACCAGAAGCCCCAGAGGGATCAGGCCGTCCGGCCCGAGCAGGTCGACCGAGGGATCAAGCCCGGCGCGGAGGTCGCGCACGACTCCGGCCGCGTTCGTGTCCAGGAGCCCCCCGAGGAAGACGGCCTGCGCCCCCGACCGGGCGACGCGGGCAGCGAGCTTCGCGTAGTCGTCCGCCTGCGGATCCCAGGTGGCGTGTCCGACGACCGTGAGACCGAGGCGCCGGGCCGCGGTCTCGAAGACGGTCGCCAGCAGCCCTCCGTAGCCGGGGTTGCCGTCGTCGAGGACGAACACCCGCCGCTCCTTCCGGTCACGGGCGAAGAGCGCTAGGGCGGCGACCTGGAGGTCGTCCGTCGGGTAAACACGCAGGTAGTTGCGGCGTCCGGTCGGGTACAGAGCCGCGGGGAGGGCGGGGTCGACGCCCGGCCCGGCGCGGGTCAGGCCGACGAAGGAGTTGGACGGCGAGATCTCGGCGAGGGGGCCGCCCTCGGCACGGTTCAGCTCCGGCAGCCCCGCGACGGCGCAGGGTGAGTTGAAGGTCCCGATCACGCCGACGACGTCCCGGTTCGCCGCGTAGGCGCGGGCGTTCGCAGCGCACTTGGCCTCGTCGTACAGGCCCGTGCGGGCGACCGAGTCGTCGCACGACTGGTACGCGACGCGAAACGACCCGGCGCGGAATCCGTGTCTGCCGAGAACGAAGGCGACCGCCTGCGCCATCTGCGTGGTCGTCACCCTGACACCCCCCTGCAGCGGGAGGTCGGAGACGACCAGCACGTCCGCCCCTCCCTTGGGCGCGACCATGCGCTCGCAGGTGGAGGCTGGAAACGGGTGCACGCCGGCGATCTCTGTCCTGCCTGCGACCGGGTCTGTGACTAGCGCGATCCAGAGCATCTCGCCGTCCACGGCAATCGACCGGGGGATGCCGTCGACGTCGATCGTGTGCTCCACGCGTGCCGACTCAAGGCCGACCTTCTCGACCGTGCCCTCGAGCGGGTTGGCGACCCAGACGCCGTCGGGCCCGACGGCCACGTCCGAGACGCCGTGGTTGAGCTCGATCGCGCCCAGGGTCGGTTTCCGCCCCCCGTCGATCCGCCAGAGGGTCCCGCCCGCGGGAGACGTCACCCAGACGGCGTCCGCACCCACCGCGATCGACCCCACGGAGTAGTCCGGGATCCTTGCGCGAGCGACCGGCTGCCCAGTGTCCTCGTCGAGCCTCACCACGGAGCCGTCGTCGCCCAGCACCCAGAGGCCGGCCGGTCCGGCGGCGACGGCTGCTGCGCGGACCGCGGTCGAGCGGGCGGTGATCGCGCCGGTCGCGGTGTCGATCCGCACCACCGAGAAGTCGGGTGCCACAGCCCACACGGCGTCGCCTCTGACCGCCAGATGATTCTCGACGAGGTTGGAGACCGCCCCGCCGCGCCGCGGCAGCTTGATGTCCGCCCGTTCGGTTCCGGTTGTCGGGTCGAGCCGGGCGACGGCAGTCGCCACCGGACCGACGAACTGCGCCCCCTCGAGCGGCCGGCCGTTCGCGACCCAGACCGAGCCCCCGCCGACGGCGATGTCGGTCGGAGTGGCACCGGTCGAGAGCGTCTCGACCACCCGTGAGGGCTCCGCGAGGCGCAGCACGGTCTGGGCGTCCGCGTCGACGAGCCAGACCACGCCGGCGCGCGCGGTGATCGCGCTCGGCGTGCGCCCGAGCGAGACGCGGCGCTGGGCCTTGCCGCTGGAGGCGTCGAGCGCCACGACCGAGCCCTCGCCGGGAGTGACGACCGCTTCGTTCCCACCGCCGTTGTCGCGCAGGAGCATGATCGCTGCGGCGATCGCCACGATCACGACGAGGGAGGCGCCGGCACCGGCTAGCAACAGCCGGCGACGGCCGGGCGGCGAGCGGCCCGCCGCGGGCGCGTCGAGGGAGGAGTCGTGCCCGAGGATCGCCTGCTGCAGCCGCTGCAGCTCCGGACCGGGCTCGAGCCCGAGCTCCCCCACCAGCGTCCTGCGCGCGTCGGCGAACACGTCGAGCGCCTCCGACTGCCTGCCCGCGCGGTAGAGCGCGAGCATCAGCTGGGCGCGAAAGCGCTCGCGGAACGGATTCGCGCGCACCAGCCGTTGCAGCTCGCCCACCAGCTCGGCGTGGCGGCCGGCCGCGAGATCGGCGTCGATCCGGGTCTCGAGTGCCTCCAGGCGTGCCTCCTCGAGCCGCGGAAGCGCGTCGCGCGCGAACGGCTCGCCGGCGAGGTCGGCGAGCGGCTCGCCGCGCCAGAGCTCGAGTGCAGATCGCAGGGTGCGCGCAGCGTGCTCGGCCCGCCCCTCCTCGAGCAGACGCCGGCCCTCGTCGGTGAGGCGCTCGAACCGGGCGAGGTCGAGCTGCTCCGGGGCGATCGTGAGCATGTACCCGGGCGTACGCGTCTCGACCACGTCGTGTGGCTCGAGCAGCTTCCGCAGCCTGGAGACGTGCTGCTGGAGCGCCGTCGAGGCGTCATCGGGCGGATCGTCGCCCCAGAGCTCGTCGATCAGGCGGTCACTCGAGACGACCCGGCCCGCGTCGAGCAACAGCAGAGCGAGCAGGGTTCGCTGCTTGACTCCCCCGAGGCGAACGTGCCGCTCGCCCTCCCGCGCCTCCAGCGGGCCGAGGATGGAGAAGTCGAGGCCGCGGGTCAGGGAGCGACGCTACCACGGTTGTCAGCCGTCTGGAAGGGGCCTGTCAGCAGGCGAAAAGCCGTCTCCTCGACTCTCGGCCCACCCGGTCAGCGCACCGGACACGAGAGGAGGAGTCATGAAGGGCAAGTTCCGGTTCAGCATTGCAATCGCCGCCGTAGCGTGCGCCGCGGCCGCTCCCGTCGCCTTGGGCGCAGGGGAGCCGAAGAACGAGGTGCCGTTCACGCAGCAGGTGGGCGAGGTCGTGGAGCGGTATGTCGCGGGGAGGGCGACGAACGATCCGGCAGGCGAGCCCAAGAACCAGTGGCCGTTCACCCGCACCGTCTCGCGCGCGACGGAGGCATCCGATCACGCGAACGCGTTCGGCGCCAACGTTGCCGGCGAGCCGAAGAACGAGGCGCCCTTCGTCCGCGGCATCTCGACGACGCCGGTCCTCGTGCGGACGAGCGACGGGTTCGACTGGGGCGACGCCGGGATCGGTGCGGCCGCCGTGCTGGGCCTCGGCGCCCTCGGCGCCCTCGCCGGAGCGCAGAGGCGCCCCCGCGCGACGAGCGCCTGACGGCGCGAAGAAACGGCTGGGGCGTGGGGCAACCTCCTGTAACGGGCGCTGCGCCGGCACGTCACTCCGCGTGAACCCGTGCGCCCCGGTCGTTCGCCTTCTCAGCCCTCGGCAATCAACCGCCCGACTCGCCTCGGCAACCGTTCGAGCGCAGGTCTTTGTTCGACTCCATGTCGGCGGCTGTTCGTGCCGGTTCGTGTCGCCTTGTCGGCCTTCGACCCAGACATCGGCGATGGAGGCTTCTCCGGGCTAGCCATGGCCGGGCTACCGGAACGGTCGCCGACCTGCTACTTCGGGCGAACGGACAGGCGCTTGCGGGCAGGACGCGCAACGTAGAGGGTTCGGGGATGCCGGGACCGCGATACTCGCAACGCAAGAGACTTTCGGAAACGCTGAACTCGCCACTCTGAGGGGCGCCGTCGTGCCCGGCCAAACCCGCGACGTGCGCTAGTCATCGGAGGCGCTGAGGTCGCGGGCCAGCTCGAGCGCCGAGGCGATCGCCGTTCGGCGTCCATCGCCCTGCTTTTCGGCGAGAGAGGCGTGTCGCTCCTCGGTGAGCAGGAGCGCCCAGGCGCAGTCATCCGGGCTGCCGCACTTCCTGCGCTCGTAGCCGCGCAGTTTCTTGCGCGACCTTGGCCCGGATCCGCGGGGGCACGTCCGGGTTGACACCGACGAGTGCGACGGCGTCGTCGACGAGTCCGAGGTCGACGTCCTCACCCGGCGGCAGCCGTCCTTGCAGGTACCAGCTCACAGTCAGTTCGACGAGGCGATCGTAGTGCTGGGACGCGGACGCGAGAATGTGCGGGCCGAGGTACGAGAGATCCTCGCTGCCGGACGCGACGCCCCAGACGCCGCGAATGCTGGCGGCCGTGAGCGCGCCCAGACCGCAATCCATTACCGCAGCGAAGACGACGCCTGAGCCGGCGTCGATCTGCTGGTTCGCGATCCTCTCGCAGGTCGTCTGGTCGTCGTACTCGAACGAGTAGTCGCTGCGAATCTCCACGCCCGGCAGGGCGCGCCGCACACCTGCTGAGAACCCTTGAACCAATCCCTGCTGTGGTGGGAAGTTCGGCTCTCCGCTGATGATCGAGACAACGTGCCGACCCCGTCCCTGGGGGAGGGTTCGCCGGGCCTCCATGAGGCCGCTCAGGTAGCCGGCGAGATGGGCGGCCTGGCCAGCGCGTAATGTCACCGCAGTCGCATTCGGGGCGCCCCCGAGCTCGGCGCCCCTCGCGCAGCAGTAGTCGAGGAAGACGAAACGCGTGTCGGGGTACTGGCGGACGACGTCGAAGAACCGCGGCCCCGTGAGCCCAAGAGGCCACAGCACGAGATCGAATTCCCCGGACTGGAGCCGCGCAGAAAGCCGGTCCACATCGGCTTTCGAGCCCGGATCGAAGCCGCCCATCGGTGGGCGGCGCGGGAACAGGTCGATTATCTCCGTTTCGAGCTCGTGCTTGCGCTCGGCTTCCAGAAGTCCCTCCACGAACGGCCGCCCACCGTCTTCGTCGCGGCTGCCGAGGCTGCCTGGATCCCACAGTCGGATCAATGCGACGCGAGTCGAGCCCCCTGAGCCCGGCAGCCCTGCATCGGTCAGGACGACCTGGCGGACAGCAATCGCCGTCGCGGCGACAGCCAGTGCCCCCGCGAGCGCGATCGCGGACAGTGCTCCGAGCTCCCGTCAGCCTCGTCCGCTGACCGTCGCGGGCCGGCACCGGCTGTGCCGGCGTCCGAAGGTGAGGCTCCTGGCGGACGATCTGCCCCGCGAGCCGCTGGAGCTCCTCGCCCGGCCGGAGGCCGAGATCGTTCAGGTCGCGCCGCGTCCGCTCGTAGACCTCGAGTGCCTCGACGTGGCGACCCGAGCGATACAGCGCGACCATGTACTGCGCGACGAGGCGCTCGCGATACGGCGTTTCCTCGACCAGCCGGCGCAGCTCACCCACGAGCTCGGCATGGCGGCCAAGGGCCAGATCCGCGTCGACGCGGATCTCGAACGCCCGCGAGCGAAGCTCGTCGAGATGTTCGGCCTCCGCACGGCTCTCCAGGTGCAGCGTCACATCCGCGAGGACAGGGCCGTGCCAGAGGCCGAGTGCCTCCTTCGCAATGGACGCGGCACGTGGATGGTCACCGGCGGCCAGCGCCTGGGCTGCTTGGTCTACGAGCGCCTCGAAGACCTGCGAGTCGAGAACGGCCCCACCGAGGTCGATCCGGTAACCGCCCCCCCGTCGCTCGAGGGCAACCCCGTACGCGGAGAGAGCCCGGCGGAGCCGGGACACGTATGACTCCAGGCTGTGCGCTGCGGAAGCCGGGAGGTCATCCCCCCAGACCTCATCGAACAGGCGCTCGACGGGCACGACCTCGTCCCTGCGGAGAAGCAGGGCTGCGAGAACCGCCCGCTGCTTGCGCCCGCCGAGCTCGAGCGCGCGTCCCCCGACCTCGGCTTCGAGCCCGCCGAGAATGCGAAACCGGAGAGGTTCTGACTCGCCCGTGCCAGCTAGCTAACCACGCTTCGCAGTTCCTGGAAAGCAGACGATTCGAGCATTCTGCGAGCCGGCTGCAAGACCGCCCAGCGAACCTCCGTGGCGACATCGAACTTCCCAACCGGAGGTAGGCATGAAAGCGATACAGGCCACATTCGTTGCGCTCGTCGCGACGATCATCTTGTCGTCTGTTGCGGCGGCCGGACCTCAGGCAGCGAAGCAGCGGGTGGCGATCAACATGAAGATCTGTTCGCCGGGGAAGTCGCAGGGGACGTTCGTGCTCACGCCGCTGCGGGCCGGAGCGCTGAAGGGCGACTCGGGCACGATCAGCGGCAACTGGTTGAGCATTCCCGGACGCGACGTGATGCGCGACGGACAGAAGGCCACGATCTACAACGGCGCCGAGACGACACTCACCGGGAAGCGAGGAACCCTCACGATTCGCGACCGGAACGAGTGGGTCGACCTGGGGCAGGACAGCAACCACGACGGCGAGAGCGACGGCATCGCCATCACCACCTGGAAGGTCGTGCGCGGGACCGGCCAGTACGCCGGCATCGTCGGGACGGGCCGGGGCGGCCATGTGGGCCTCGGATGCCCGTGGTACGCACGCTACGAGGGCTTCCTGACCCGTCCGTGAGTGCGCTGAACCAGAACGGAGCGGTGCGCGAGGGCGCGCCGCTCCGCAACCGAACGAGGGAGGATGAGCATGATCAACGTCGCCAACCTGCCTGTCACTGCGGCAGTCGCGATGGTCGCGGTCATCGGGATCGCTCTGCTCTCGCCGTCGTCGTCGCCCTCAGCGACGGCGCAGCAACCGGGTTCAAGGCTTACGGTGACCGAGAACGGCGTCCGGTTCTCGTCTCGGGGTGCGGGAACTGGGCAAAGTTCAGCAGCATCCCGACCAACAAGTCCCCCGGAGGACCTATCTCGCTCAACAAGTCCGACGGGGGGTCGCAAGGTGCAGAGGGGATCATCTATTGGACGAGCTTCCCCAACGGCGACTACGCCGATCCGTGTGCCCGTCTCCTGCGCCGGTCGGTTGGCCGATCGGCAGCCGCTCTCGCGACCGCAGTTGCGACAGCGCCTCGCACCAAGCTCGTCAAGGGGCCCTCGGACGTGACCCTGGGCGGGCACCCAGCGAAGTTCGTGTGGCTCAAAGTTCGCAAGCAGATCGGTTGCGAGCCTGGCTTCTTCTACAAGTGGGAAGACGAGCAGGGCGGTGAGTTGTGGCCAAGGACGCCAGCGGGCAGCACGATCCGGGTATGGATCGCTCGACGTGGACGGGACGCGCCTCTTCATCGCAGCCATGACAAGCGAGCAGGCCACCCTGAGGCTCAAGAACGCGATCTATTGGATCGTCCAATCGATCAGGTTCACTTAGGCTGAGCTCGCCGGCCGGCCCCACCGGGAGGCCCGTGAACGCGCAAGGGCATCCGAGGACGGTTCTTAAAACGGATTGCTGTCAAGCAAGCAGCTACGCCGTTTTCGGGGACCCGCCGCTCGCGCGCAGGCGTCCGAATGGAAGTGGCGGGTCCGAGCGCGACGACAGGACCAGCTGCACATTCCCCGGCGCGCGTTCGACGGTCGACGGGGATTACGAATCCCATGCGAACCTGGACCGCCAATCTCTTGAGCTGATCAGCGTTGCGGGCCTCCGAACGGTGAGGATAGCCCGGTCGGGCATGCTCTTGGCGTGGGTCTGCTCGGGAACCTGCGCCGCGGCGGCGAGGTGGCGATCGATCTCGGCACGGCGAACACGGTGGTGTTCGTGCGCGGCGAGGGGATTGTCCTGTTCGAGCCGTCGGTGATCGCGATCGATGAGGGTTCGGGGTCGGTGGTTGCTGTCGGGGAGGAGGCGAGACGGATGATCGGCCGGACGCCGGCTTCGATTCGAGCGATCAGGCCGCTCCGCAACGGTGTGATCACCGACTTCGATGTCACGCAGCAGATGCTCCGGCATTTCCTCCGGCGGGCGATCAACCGGCGGCTGGCGCGCCTGCTGCTCTGTGTGCCGAGCGGAATGACGGGGGTGGAGCGGAACGCGGTCGAGGAGGCGGCGCTTTCCGCCGGCGCCAGCGCGGTCTACCCGATTGAGGAGCCGATAGCGGCGGCGATCGGCGCGGGGCTGGCGATCGCGGAGCCAACAGGGAACATGGTCGTCGACGTTGGTGGGGGCACGACCGAGGTGGCGGTGATCTCGCTTGGAAGCATGGTCGTGTGGAAGTCGTTGCGTAGCGGCGGCTTCGAGATAGATGATGCGATCGTCGCGCACGTGAAGCGCGAGCACGGTCTCGAGATCGGCGAGGGGCAGGCCGAGCAGGCGAAGATCGCAATCGGAGGCCACGCCCCGGACGGATCGGAGCGCCAGGTGGCGGTCGGCGGCCGCGATCTTGCGACCGGCCAGCTACGCCGGGTAACGCTGACCGCTAGCGAGATGCAACATGCGGTCCAGGGGACGGTCGTCCATATCCTCGATGCGGTCACCGACACGCTCGAGCAGACCCCGCCCGAGCTCTCCTCCGACATCGCCGAGCGCGGAATTACCCTCGCGGGCGGGGGAGCGCTCCTCCGCGGCTTTCCCCACCAGCTGAGTGCGCAGACCGCCCTCCCGGTGCACGTCGTCGACGAGCCGCTCACCTGCGTCGCTGTCGGCGCTGGGCGTTGCCTGGACGAGTTCGACGCGATTGCCCGCTCCGCCCGCAGCGGCGAACAACCAAGCGGCCAGACCGGTCTGCGGTAGCGCGTAGATGCCCATCCGCCGCAGCATGTCGTCGTCAGCGGTTCTCGCGATCCCGCGCTTGCCGAAGCACGAACTTGCGGGCAAAGTTCCGCAATGTGGCCGATCGCCCGCTCGATCTCGCTGTCGTCGGTGCGGGTGTCGTCGGGCTGGCGATCGCACGCGAGCTAGGCCGCCGCGGCGCAAGCGTCGCCGTGTTCGAGCGCACTGGCGTCGGCGCTGGCGCATCCGGCGTGCAACCGGGCGGCGTGCGTCAGCAGTGGGGAACGAGAATCGCCTGCCGTCTCGCGCGGGAGTCGGCCGCGTTCTACTCCCAGGCAGACAAGCAGCTCGAATCGCCCATGCCGCTCGGCTTCCGGCGTTGCGGCTACCTGTTCCTAGCGCACTCCGAGGAGACGCTTGCACGGCTAACGGCGAACGTCGCCGTGCAGAACGGCGAGGGCATCCCGTCGCGGATCGTCTCACCGGACGAGGCGGCGGAGCTCGTGCCCGGGCTGGCGGTCGAGACGGTCGTCGGCGGCGCGTGGTGCGCCGAGGACGGCTACTTCGACCACCCGCAAGGGGTCGTCGAGGCGTTTGCCCGCGGGGTCGACGTGCGCATCCGGGACGTGCGGTCCCTCGACGAACTCGCGGCGGACAGGGTCGTCGTCGCCGCTGGCGCGGACACGCCGGCGCTTCTTCCGCAACTTCCGATCGAGCCCGAGGAGCGGTATCTCTTCTACAGCAAGCCGGTCCAGGAGCGGCTGCTCGAACCCCTCGTCGTCTCGGCAGAGCGCCGCTTCGCGGCGAAGCAGCTCTTCGACGGGCGCGTGCTCGCGAGCGACCTCGGTGCCCGTGGCGATGACGCGCAGCGCGAGCAGTGGCGCGCCAACGTCCGCGCCCAGATCGAAGTCCTGCTGCCGCGGCTGACGTACGTCTCGTTCGCGCTGCTCGTGCGCGGCGAGTACGACGTGACGCCGGACCACCAGCCGATCCTGGGTCAGGTCGGCGACGGCGTCTACGTCGCCGCCGGCTTCAGCGGGCACGGGTTCATGATCGCGCCGGCGGTCGCGCGCATCCTCGCCGACGCGATTCTCGACGGCCGGCTAGACGAGACGCTCGGCGTGCTCGACGTGGCCCGCTTCGCCGAGAATCGCTCCGTGCCCGAGCCCCAGCTCGTCTGAATGTTCTGGCAGCTGGTCGCGAACGGCCTCGTCACCGGCTCCGTGATCGCGATCGCGGCCGTCGGAGTGTCGATCGTCTACGGAATCCTGCGCCTGATCAACTTCGCCTACGGCGACTTCATGGCCTTCGGCGCGCTCGCCGCGTACGCCTTCAACGGCCCGCTGGGAATCCCGCTGGTGCCAGCAGTGCTTATCTCGATGATCCTTACCGCCGCGCTGTCGGTTGGGCTCGACTTCGTACTCTGGCGTCCGCTGCGTGCGCGACGCGCAGGGTTCATGAGCCTGTTCCTCGCATCGATCGGGCTCGCGCTCGTGCTGCGGCAGGCGCTCCTCTTTGGCTATGGCCCGCAGCCACAGCAATACCGCGTCGATCCCTACAAGGTCTACGTGCTCGGGAGCGTCCGACTGTCCGAGGCGCAGTTCGTCTCAATCATCGTTGCCGCCGCCGTGATCGTCACGCTTGGCCTCTTTCTCTCGCGGACAACTCTCGGTCGCACAATGCGGGCGCTGGCGGACGATCGCGAGCTCGCTGCGATCGCGGGCGTCAACGTCGCCCGGGTGATCACGTACACCTGGATCCTCTCGGGACTGCTGGCCGGCGTCGCCGGCGTGCTCGCCGCGCTCGTGCAGACGACGTTCGACCCCAACTTCGGCTTCACGCTCCTGCTACCAATCTTCGCCGCGGTCGTGCTGGGTGGGATCGGCAGCGCCTACGGCGCGCTCGCGGGCGGGCTGCTCCTCGGGATCGCGATGGAGCTCTCGACGTGGCCGTCGTTCTTCGGTGGGGTCGATCCCGTTTACAAGCCAGTGGTGGCGTTCGTTCTGCTCGCGGCGGCGCTGATGGTGCGGCCGCAGGGGCTCCTCGGACGGGCGAGGGTCGTGTGAGCGTCTCCTGCCCGGAAAGCGGCCTATGAGCGTCTTCACGAGCGGCGGGTTCTGGGCGTTCGTCGGCGTCGTCGCCGGCATCTACACGATCCTCGCGCTCGGGATCCAGCTCCAGTTCGGGTTCACCGGCCTGCTGAACTTCGGGCAGGTGGCATTCATGGCGATCGGCGCCTACACGATGGCGATTCTCGTGGTGAAGGAAGGATGGAGCATGTGGCTTGCGGCGCCGCTCGGGGTCGGCGCCGCGACAGTCGCGGGCCTCCTGCTCGGGCTATCGTCGCTGCGATTGCGAGCGGATTACTTCGCGATCGTCACGATCGCCTTCAGCGAGATCGTCCGCTACGTCGCGACCAACGAGAACGCACTGACCGGAGGCTCGCAGGGCACGATCGCACTGGGCGAGGTCGGCAAAGCAGCGCAGTACAACGACCAGTGGGAGCGGGTCCAGGCGCGCGTCCAAGGCTGGCTGCACGTCTCCTCGAGCGACGTGGCGATGCTCGTAATCGTCTGGTCGGTGGCCGTCGTGCTGCTGGCGCTCGTCTGGCTGGCGGTGCGCACGCCGTGGGGCCGAGTGCTGCGCGCGATTCGCGAGGACGAGGACGCAGCTGCCTCGCTCGGCAAGAACGTGTTCGCGTACAAGCTCCAAGTGCTTGCGCTCGGCTCGGCGTTTGGTGGCATCGCAGGGCTCTTCTACGCGTGGCAGTTCTCGTTCTTCAGCCCCGCGGACTTCCAGCCGCTGCTCACGTTCTTCGCCTGGATGATCGTAATTCTCGGCGGTCTCGGGCGCGTCTGGTCGGTGCCTGTCGGCTCCCTCGTCTTCGGCTTCCTCTTCGCCGGCACGCGCTTCCTCGATTTCGCGCCGCTCTCCTACCTCGACTCGGCCGAGCGGGCGTACTTGCGGCTGATTGTGATCGGGTTGGTGATCATCGGCCTCGTCTTGCTGCGACCGCAGGGGATTCTTGGCCGGCGCGAGGAGATGGTTCTGGAGTGAGCGTCGCGCTCGCCGTCGAGGAGGCAGTGCGCGCGTTCGGCGGCGTACGGGCGCTCGACGGCGCGACGCTCGAGGTCGAGTCGGGGTCGATCACCGGCCTGATCGGGCCGAACGGGGCCGGCAAGTCGACGCTCTTCAACTGCGTCTCAGGCTTCCTGCGGCCGCAGTCCGGCCGCGTGCTCCTGGATGGCCGGCGCATCGACCGGCGCTCGGCGCACCGGATCGCCCGAGCTGGCCTCGTGCGGACGTTCCAGACACCGCGGGTGCTGACGCGGATGACGGTGCTCGAGAACCTGCTGCTCGCGGCGCCGCGACATCCGGGCGAGCGGCTCGGCGGGGCGCTTGCCGGCCGGTCACGAGAGCGCGAGGCCCGCGCCCGAGGCGGCGAGCTGCTCGAGCTGGTGCAGCTAGACGGCCACGCCTCCGCGCTCGCCGGGACGCTCTCGGGCGGACAGCGGAAGCTGCTCGACCTCGTGCGGGCGCTGATGGCCGAGCCGCGCATCCTGCTTCTCGACGAGCCGATCGCGGGCGTGAGCCCGGCGCTGCGCGTCGAGCTGCTCGCGCACATCCTCGGACTGCGCGAACGCGAGCGGATCACGCTCCTGATCGCCGAGCACGACCTGGACTTCGTCATGCGTGCCTGCGATCGCGTGATCGTGATGAACGACGGCCGGGTGATCGCGCAGGGAACGCCGGAGGAGGTCCGGCGCGACGAGAAGGTGGTCGATGCCTACCTCGGAGCGAGACATCAGCGACAAGCTCAAGCCTCTCACTTATCACGCGCAGCCGATGAGTCTCCTCGAGGTCACTGCGTTGGAGGCGGGGTACGACGACGCAATCGTTCTGCGCGGCGTATCCCTCGAGGCTGACGCGCACGAAATCGTCGCGGTGCTCGGGCCGAACGGGGCCGGCAAATCGACGCTGCTGAAGGCGGTCTACGGCCTGGTCACGCTGCGCGCCGGAACCGTCACCTGGGAGGGCGGCGACGTTACACGCGTCCGCGCCGACCGCCTCACCCGCCGAGGGCTCAATTCGTACCGCAGACGGCCAACGTCTTCCCGACGCTGACCGTCGCCGAGAACGTGCATGTCGGCTCGCTGGTAGTCACGAAGACGGAGCGGGGCGCAGCGATCGAGCGCGTGCGCGAGCTCTTCCCGATCCTGCGTGAGCGCGCGGGGCAGCGCGCGGGCACGCTCTCGGGTGGCCAGCGCAAGCTGGTCGCGCTGGCCCGAGCGCTAGTCGCGAAGCCGAAGCTGCTGCTGCTCGACGAACCGTCCGCGGGGCTCTCGCCTCAGGCGATGGAGCTGGTCTTCGACAAGCTGCTCGAGATCAACCGGCTCGGGGTCGGGATCTAATGGTCGAGCAGAATGCCCGCCGCGCGCTCGCGCTGGCGCATCGCGGCGACGTGCCACGTGGGACGAACGCGATCGAGGGCGCGGGCGCTGACCGGCTGCATGAACCGCAGGTGGAGCAGCTCGACCTGGGGGGTTCGGGAATGATCGCGTCGAGCTCGACTTCGACAAGCACGCCTCCGGGATGAAGCCTGAAATGAAGTAGGTCGCGTTCCGGGGGTCGACGCCGGCGAAGGTGTCCCGGTGCGCCGCACGGTCCCTCCCAGTCGAGCCGTCGGCGAGCAGCAGCGGTCTCCGTAGGACGTCCTTCGGCCTGAGGCCGTGCTGGCGCGCCGCGGCAAAGGCGCAGCTCAGTGCCTCGGTCGCCGGCGCGTAGGCGGCGCCGCCGTCCCGTGCAGCGGTGGCGAAGACGGTGACGTGCGGACCGGCCGCGCGGCGAGGGAAAAGGAGGAGGCCTTCTTGAAGCTCCGCCCTGCCTGAACTCCGCCGCATCAGCGGCGGCACGTGAGCGCCACCGGCGCGTCGGCTTGGCGGCCGGCGAGCACCCATAGGTTGAGCACGGCGGCGGCCATGCGCCCTGGGCGTCGAAGTCGACCGCGACTGAAGGCGCCCTCGGAGCCTACATCGTCGCCCGCCGGGATCAGCTTGACTGCCTTCGCGGCGGCAGGAAGGTCACCGTCGTGCCGGGCGGTCCCCGACACCCGGACGAGGTTCGTCTTGAGCTTGGCCGGCGAGGCCGAGCATGCCCGCATCGCGGCCAGGAACGCGACGTTCGCCGCATCGACCGCTGTGCCCTCGAAGCCCGTGTACGGCTTCGCTCCCTTGACGGCGCCTTCCAGAAGGCGGCGAAGGCGGCTCCGGCCGGCCGCCGGCCGCGCTCGCCGCGGTTCCGCGCAGCCCGACGACTGGGTCGCCGATCGAGTCCAGCACGGTCGTGTTGCGGAGCGCCTCGGTCACGAACGTCTTCCGGCATTCCATCTGCCCGGACGGACGAGCGACGGAGCGAACCTCTGGAACGTGTCCGGGAAGTCGATGATCTACGAGCCGGCCGGGCTGCCGCCGACGAGCTGGCCAGCCTCGCTATCGGTTCGGCTGGGTCGGGTTCCAGGAGATGTTGACGCCGATCTTGCCGCCGAGCTTCTCGTACTGGGTGATGAACAGCTGCTCGAGCGCGTCCCGAACGCATCGTTGCGGGCGCTGACGTCTAGCGTCGCGCCCTTGCCGAAGGCATCGATCGCTGCCGCGCGAGCACCTTCCCCTGCAGCGTGTCCGACTGGTACACGCGCCAGAGATAGCCGTTGTCTTATGTCGGAGAGCTGCGGCGCGCTCGAGGTGGGGAAGATCTGGACGACCCGGTTGGGGATCGTCATGACTGCGCCATCGGGATTGTCGCGCTCGACGCCATCTCGCCGATGATCACGTTGGCGTGGTCGGCCTTGATCAGCTTCGTTGCCGCCTCGACGATGCTGCGGCCTGCGTCTGCCCGTCCTCGGAGCCGA
>CAWEGI010000015.1:0-454672 GCA_963808815.1 uncultured Actinomycetes bacterium
TGCCCAGCCGGACATCGACGGAGCTCTCGTCGGCGGGGCATCTCTCGAGGTCGATTCGTTCGCGGCGATTTGCGAAGCGGCCCCGTAGTCCTCGTCATCCTGGACGGGTGGGGCTGTGCGCCGCCCGGCCCCGGCAACGCCGTCGACCTGGCCGACACGCCGGTCTTCGACGGGCTCTGGGCCGAGGTACCCGCATACGACGCTGAAGGCGTCGGGCGAGGCGGTCGGCCTCCCGCCCGGCCAGATGGGCAACTCCGAGGTTGGCCATCTGACGATCGGCTCCGGCCGGATCCTCTTCCAGGACCTGATGCGTGTGAACAAGGCGATCGAGGACGGCTCGTTCTTCGAGAGCCCGGCCTTGCGCGGGGCGTTCGAGCGCAGCCGGAACGTCCACCTGCTCGGCCTCGTCTCCAACGGAGGCGTTCACTCCCACGTCGACCACCTCCGTGCACTGCTCAGCTTCGCACCCGAGCAAGACCTGGATCCACGCGTTCGCCGACGGCCGCGATGTCTCGCCGCACGCCGCAGTCCACGACCTCGCCGACCTGCCGCAGGATCGGATCGCGTCCGTCTCCGGCCGCTACTACGCATGGATCGCGACCAGCGGTGGGAGAGGACCGAGCGCGCGCTCGAAGCGATCTGCGTTCCGGCCTACCACGTCGACGGAGCCAGTGGTGTACGTGCAACAGCAGTACGACGCGGGTGTAACGGAGAGTTCCTCGAACCGGCCCACTCGAGGGCGGCCGAGGATCGAGGCAGGCGACACCGCGATCTTCTTCAACTTCCGCCCGACCGGGCACGACAGCTCTCGCAGAAGCTGCTGGACGCGGCATCGATCTGACGACGATGACGCGGTACCAGGACGACCTGCGACTGTCCGGTCGTGTTCGAAGAGCAGGACGTACCGAACACGATCGCGGAGGTGCTGGCCGGAAGCGGCGCCCGTCAGCTGCACTGGCCGAGACCGAGAAGTACGCCCACGTCACCTACTTCTTCAACGGCGGCCGCGAGGAGGAGTGGCCGGGCGAGTCGCGCATCCTCGTTCCCTCGCCCGCGACGTGGGCGCCTACGACCACAAGCCCGAGATGTCCGCGCCGGAGGTGGCCGGCCGATTCGCCGCCGAGATCGGTGACGGCTATCGCTTCGGGATCGTCAACTTCGCGAACCCGGACATGGTCGGGCACGCCGGATCGATACCGGCGGCGGTTGCAGCCGTCGAGACGACCGACCGGTGCCTCGGCCGCGTGCTCGAGGCGATCGACAAGGCGGGAGGCGTCGCGCTCGTCACCGCCGACCACGGCAACGCCGAGACGATGCTCGCCGAGGACGGCGTCAGCCCGTACACGGCGCACACGACGAACCCCGTACCGCTCCTCGTCACCCTCCCTGGGGGGACACTGCGGGAGGGCGGCGGGCTCTCCGACCTGGCGCCGACTTGCCTCGATCTGCTCGGCATCACCAAACCGCCGGAGATGACCGGCACGAGCCTCGTTTCCGCTCGCGCCTGACGGGGAAATCCGGCTTCGTAAATGTTGCGTAAGCAACATAGCGACCAAGAAAACCCGGGCTATACTCCGCCGGCCTTGTCACTCCAGCAGCCTGACCTCGGTGTCCTGCGTAAAGCACAACGGGGTGACGAGCGGGCTTTTGCGATCATCGTCCGGGCCTACGAGACGCCGGTTTTCAACTACGTGATGCGGCTGGTCGGAGACCGCTCGCTGGCGGAGGATCTGACGCAGGAGGTCTTCCTCCGCGTCTTCCAGGGCCTGCCGAAGTTCTCGCTCCGCTGCAAGTTCACGACCTGGCTCTTCCAGGTGACCAAGAACCGCGTGCTCGACGAGCTCAGGGCCAGCGAGCGCCGGCCGCGTCACCTGGTCGCGCTCGATGACGTCGCGCCGCTCGAGGTGATGGACGCGCCGATCGAGCGCGGCGAGACCGTCGACGCGCTCTGGCGGGCGATCGAGGGGCTCTCGACCGACCTGAAGATGGCACTGCTCCTTCGCGACGTCGCGGGGCTCTCGTACACCGAGATCGCCGACGCACTGGAGGTCACGCTCGCCACCGTGAAGTGGCGGATCTACAAGGGTCGCGAGGACGTGGCCCTGGCCCTCGCCCGCGAGGGCATCACCTTCGACAGCCGGCCTGCCGCTGCTCCGGCTGCCAAAGCCGAGAGCGCCTGACGCCTACACGCCGTGGGCGAGCCGCTCGGCGAGTGCGTCGGGCAGCCCGGCCGCACGGATCGCCTCCTGCGCCGCCTCGACGTCGTACGACGTTCGCCGGAAGTCGGCCTTGCCGGCACCCAGATCGAGCAATAGCCAGGCCGCGTCGCGGTCGCCGTCGCGGGGCTGACCGACCGACCCGGGGTTGAGCAGCCAGCGTCCGCCGGCCAGGTCGATCTCCGTCCCGCCCGGGGCATGACCGCCGGCCGGCTGCTCCCCGTCCGGGATCGCCAGCGGAACGTGGCTGTGACCGACGAGCGTCACCTCCGTGCCCGAGTCGTGGATCGCGTCGTGGGCCGCCTCCCAGGAGAGCACGTACTCCCAGATCGGATCGCGCGGGCTTCCGTGGTAGAGGCCCACCCCGTGCGCGACCGCGCTAGGGCCGAGCGCGGACAGGTAGGCGTGTGCGTCGGCATCGAGCACCGTCCGGGCCCACCGGGCGGCGACGGCCGCGTCGCCGGCGAAGTCGTCGAGGTCGAGCGTTCCGAGCACGCCCAGGTCGTGGTTGCCGACCAGGCACGCGCGGACGTGTGCCTGTGACCACGCGCAGCACTCGTTCGGCTGCGCGCCGTACCCGACCAGGTCGCCGAGGCACCAGGTCTCGTCGGGCGACTCCCGCTCGATCGCCTCGGCCACCGCCTCGAGGGCCGGGAGGTTAGCGTGGATGTCGGAGATGACGGCGACGCGCATGGGGCACCCGTTGCGGCTCGCAACGTTAGCGGTGGTCGCCGGAGCCTGGGCAGCGGCCGCCTTCTTCCTCTGGGACTCGACGAAGGTGCCAGGCGGGCTCGATCTCGGCGACGTCCCGGTGCGGTCGCTGTTCGGCCCGACGTTCCTCCATCGAGCCGAGCACTACGAAGCGTTCTTCTACTGGCTCGCGCTCGGCCAGACCGTGGTAACCGTCGTCGTCTTCGCGCTCTACGCCTGGCGCGGGGCGGCCTTCGCGCGCGAGTCGGCGGCGGGGCCGATCGGGACGGCGATGCTGCTGGCAATGCTCGGCTTCGGGCTGGCCTGGCTCGTGACCGTGCCCTTCGGTGTGCTGTCGCTGTGGTGGCAGCGCCGCTACGACCAGTCGCACGAGAGCTACGGCGAGGTCCTGTTCGGCGGCTGGGTGCTGCTCGCAGTGAAGTTCGCGTTGCTCTCGTTCGCAGTCCTGGTCGCAGTGGGGCTGGCCAAATGGCTCCCCCGGCTGTGGTGGATCCCTGCCTCGGCGATCTTCGTCGGCCTCCAGGTGCTGCTGCTCTTCACGACGCCTTACCTGGTGCCCGACACGCACCGGCTCCGCAACCCGCGGCTGGAGGCCGCCGCGGCGCGGATCGCGGAGCAGGAGGGTGTCAAGGGCGTGCCGATCCGCGAGGAGAAGGTGCACACGAAGGATCCGAACGCCTTCACGACGGGCCTCGGGCCTTCGCGCAAGGTGTTCGTCTGGAGCTCGATGCTCGACGGACGGTTCACCGACCGGCAGGTCGAGGTCGTCATCGCCCACGAGTACGGCCACCAGGCCAGGAACCACCTCCTCAAGGGGATCGCCTGGTATGCGCTCTTCACCGTGCCGCTCGCCTATCTGATCGCGGTCGTCGCAAGGCGGCGCGGCGGGATGCGGGAAGCCGCGGCGATTCCACTCGTGCTGCTCGTCTACGTCGTGTTCAGCCTCGTGGTGACTCCGCTCAGAGCGACCATCTCGCGTCACATGGAGGCCGAGGCCGACTGGATGGCGCTGCAGACGACGCGCTCCCCCCGTGTGACGGAGGCACTCTGGCGCCGGATCGCGACCACCGGGCTCAGCGACCCGAACCCGCCCACGGCGCCGTACCTCGTCTTCTACGACCACCCGTCCCTGGCCCAGCGGGTGGCCATGGCCCGCGCCTGGGAGAAACGGGAGGCAGGCGGAGGCTAGTCCGAGTCCTGGCGGTCGCCCGGATGCTCGGGCAGATTGCGGATGCCCTCCCGCGCCGACCACTTCGACCACGAGTCCTGCATCGCGTCGATCAGCTCCTTCATGAAGCGGGTGGACATGTTCACGCGGGCGACGACCACGCCCGGGATATCGCCCTCCTCGACCTCGTGGTCGATCCGCGCGAAAGTGATCGCGAACTCGTAGTCCGAGAAGCTGATGTTCGCGAAGTTCGAGTAAACGCCGCCGAGGTGCTGCGGGTCGACGTGGATGTTGAGCTGACGCTCCTGGCTCTCCTCTTCCACCGGAACGGATACTACTGCGATGGTGATCGGTGACTACGGTATTGGCTCCTGTGCCGGCTAGGAGCATCGCGGAGCTCGCCGCAGAGCTCGCCGCGGCCGCAGGGGCAGACGTCGAGCTGGAGCGGCCCTCCGATTCCGAGCACGGCGACTACGCGACCAACGTCGCGCTCCGGCTCGCGCCTAGCCGAAAGCGCGCGCCGCGCGAGCTCGCGGAGGAGCTCGCCGACGCGGCGCGTGCTCTGCCGGTGGTCGAGCGCGCCGAGGTCGCGGGGCCCGGCTTTCTCAACCTCGTCCTGCGCGACGCCTGGTTTGGAGCGGCTCTGGCCGAGATCCTCGACGCCGGCTCCGGCTTCGGTGCGGGCTTCGCCGAACGGCGCGAGCGTGTCCAGGTCGAGATGGTCTCGGCCAATCCGACGGGGCCGATCGTTGTCTCGGCGGCGCGGAACGGCGCGATCGGCGACTCGCTCGCCCGACTGTTGACGCTCGCCGGGAACGAGGTCGAGCGGGAGTACTACTACAACGACGCCGGCGCGCAGATGGAACTGTTCCGGGCGTCGGTCGAGGCGGTGCGGCGTGGGGAGGAGCCGCCGGAGGACGGCTACCGGGGCGAGTACGTGCGCGAGCTGGCGGCAATTCCGGGCGATCCGGTACCGGCGATGCTCGAGCGGATGGAGGCCAGCCTGGAGCGGTTCCGGATCCACTTCGACTCGTGGGCGCTGCAGAGCCGCCTCGAGGACCGGCTACCGGAGCTGTTGCCAAGGTTGGACACGTACGAGCGTGACGGCGCGCTCTGGGCTCGCTCGTCGGAGTACGGCGACGAACAGGACCGGGTTCTGCTCCGCTCGGAGACGCGGGAGCCGACGTACCGGGCCGCCGACGTCGTGTACCTCGTCGACAAGCTCGAGCGCGGCTTCGATCGCGCTGTCTACGTGCTGGGCGCCGACCACCACGGCACCCGCAACTGGTACGCGGCCGTCGCCCGCATGCTCGGGTACGACCCCGAACGGGTCGAGGTCTTGCTGTACCAGCTCGTCCACCTGACTCGCGGCGGCGAGCAGACGAAGATGTCGAAGCGGCGCGGCGACGTCGTCTTCCTCGACGAGTTCATGGACGAGATCGGCGTCGACCCGGCCCGCTGGTACCTGGTCAACCGCAGTCCCGACCAGGCAATCGAGATCGACGTCGACCTGGCCGCCGAGCGCTCCGAGAAGAACCCGGTCTACTACGTGCAGTACGCCCATGCGCGGATCGCCGGGGTGCTCCGGAATGCAGGCGGCGCGGAGGCATCGGCCGAGCCCGCAGCCCCGCTCGCGGCCGAAGAGCGTGAGCTCGTCAAGCGGCTGCTGGAGTTCCCCCAGATCGCGGCCGAGGCGGTCGAGCGGCGCGGGCCCCACGGGATCACGACGTACGCCATCCGCGTCGCCGACGAGTTCCATCGCTTCTATCACCACCACCGCGTCCTCGAGAGCGAGGCGCAGTCATTCCGCCTGGGACTCTGCCGGGGGACGCAGACGGTCATAGCCTCGTGCCTCGACCTCGTCGGGGTCGAGGCGCCCGAGCGGATGTAGCGGGAGCCGGTCCGGGCGTAGGATTCCCGCGTGAGCCAGCCTCCCGACCGGAACCTCGCGCTCGAGCTCGTCCGGGTGACCGAGGCGGCGGCAATGGCGGCGGGCCGGTGGGTCGGGCGCGGAGACAAGGTCTCGGCCGACCAGGCGGCCGTCGACGCGATGCGGCTGATGCTCGACACCGTCTCGATGGCCGGCGTCGTCGTGATCGGCGAGGGGGAGAAGGACGAGGCGCCGATGCTCTACAACGGGGAGGAGGTCGGGGACGGCAACGGGCCCGGAGTCGACGTCGCCGTCGACCCGCTCGAAGGCACACGGCTGACCGCGCTCGGCATGCCGAATGCGATCGCCGTGATCGCGCTCGCCGAGCGTGGGACGATGTTCTTCCCCGGCGCCGCGGTGTACATGGACAAGATCGCCGTCGGCCCGGAGGCGGCCGGTGCGATCGACATCGACGCGCCCCCCGCGGACAACGTCCGGCGGGTCGCGAAGGCAAAAGGGATGCACCCGGAGGACGTCAGCGTCGTCGTGCTCGACCGCGACCGCCACGAGCAGCTGATCGCCGACCTGCGGCAGGCCGGAGCGAAGGTGCGGCTGATCACCGACGGCGACGTCGCGCCCTCGATCGCCGCCGCGCGGCCGGGAACCGGTGTCGACATGCTGATGGGCGTCGGCGGCACGCCCGAGGGCGTCATCTCGGCGGCCGCGATCAAGTGCCTCGGCGGCATGATCCAGGGCAAGCTCTGGCCGCGTGACGACGGCGAGCGGCAGGAGCTCGTGGACGCGGGCTACGACGTCGACCGTGTGCTCTCGACCGACGACCTCGTCGCGGGCGAGGACGTGTTCGTCGCCGCCACAGGTGTCACCGACGGCGCGCTGCTCCACGGCGTGCGGTACACGGGCTCGGGCGCGGAGACGGCCTCGATCGTCATGCGGTCGCGCTCGGGCACGGTGCGCCGCGTCGAGGCGTCCCACCGCTGGGGCAAGCTCGAGCAGATCGCCGGCAAGCGCTACAGCTAGCGGCCGTTCTCCCGGGACAGTCCCGGCGCGGACTGCCCCTACACGGCGCGCGGCTACGCCGCGACCTGGGTTTCGAGCTCGGCCGAGTAACTGCCCGACCGGGCCAGCCCGTTCATCTTCGCCCGGTGCAGGTACGCCGCCTGGCCCGCCTCGACGTTGGCCGAGTCGCCGCCCCACGCCTTGAGCGCCGGCGCCTGCAGCGCCCGGCCGTACGAGAACGACAGCTCCCACGGGTGCGGGCCCATCGCGTTCATCGCGTTCAGGTGCGCGGTCGCGTCCTCGTCGGTCTGGCCGCCGGAGAGGAAGACGATCCCCGGCACCGCGGCGGGGACGTGCCGGCGGAAGCAGCGGATCGTCTGCTCGGCGACCTCCTGGACACCCGCGCGGTCCGGACGCGTCGTAGCCCGAGAGCACCATGTTCGGCTTCAGCAGCATCTGCTCGAAGTGGACGCGCTGGTCGCGCAGCTCGGTGAAGACCGCGTGCAGCGTCCGCGAGGTGACCTCGAAGCTGGTCTCGATCGAGTGGTCGCCGTCCATCAGCACCTCGGGCTCGACGATCGGGACGAGCCCGGCCTCCTGGCTGAGCGCCGCGTACCGCGCGAGCGCATGCGCGTTCGTCCAGAGGCAGTACTCGCTGGGAATGCCCTCGCCGATCGTGATCACCGCGCGCCACTTGGTGAAGCGCGCGCCGAGCGCGAGAGTACTCGGCCAGCCGCTCGCGCAGGCCGTCGAGCCCCTCGGTGATCTTCTCGCCGGGCGCGTGGGCGAGGTCCTTCGCGCCCTTGTCGACCTTGATCCCGGGGATGACCCCCTGATGCTCGAGCAGCTTCGGGAACGGCGTGCCGTCCAGCGCCGACTGGCGGATCGTCTCGTCGTAGAGGATCACGCCGCTGATGTGCTCGGCCGCGCCGTCGGTCGTGAAGAGCATGTCGCGGTAGGCGCGGCGGTTGTCCTCGGTCGACTCGATCCCGATCGAGTCGAAGCGCTTCTTGATCGTCCCGTCGCTCTCGTCGGCGGCGAGGATGCCCTTGCCCGGCGCGACGAGCGCGCGGGCGGTCTCCTCGAGATTGTGTCCCATCGTTCCTCCTCGTCTGGTGTCACCTGAAGTATCCCGCTTCCAAACCGGGTAAGCATTTTGTTTGGAGGTTGCTTCTGGCGCCGTCTGTAGTGGACACTTCCGGTGTATGTGGCGGTCGTCGGTGCTGTGGCGGTGATCCTGCTCCTGGCGTGGGCTCGGCGCAGGGCGCTCGCAAGGTCGCGCCGACGAACACGTCGCTGCCGACCATCTCCGGCACGCCGCGGGCCGGTGAGACACTGACCGCGGCGAGCGGCGCCTGGTCCGGTTCGAGCCCGATCACGTTCGCGTACCGCTGGCAGCGGTGCAACCAGAACGGGAACGGTTGTAACAACATCGGCAGCGCCTCCAACCAGACCTACACGCTGCAGAAGGGCGACGCCGGTCACCGTATGCGCGTCTCCGTGACCGCGTCGAATTCCGACGGCTCGGCCAACGCGGTGTCGGCGCCGACCGCCGTGGTCGCCGACGGGCTGAAACCCGAGAACACGTCGCCACCGGCGATCAGCGGCACGGCGAAGGCAGGCAGCACGCTCACCGCATCGGCGGGCGCCTGGAAGAACAACCCGACCTCGTTCGACTACCAGTGGCGCCGCTGCGACACGAGCGGGCACAACTGCAACGGCGTCGGCCCGCGCAGGAACACATACGTTCTCTCGGGCTCCGACGTCGGCGCGACGATCCGCATTCGCGTGACGGCTCGGAATCAGTTCGGCGACGAACAGGCGCAGTCCGCGCAGACGGCCGTGGTCGCGGCCGCCGGCCCCCTGCCTGCCAACACGGCACTTCCCGTGATCGGCGGCGCCGCCCGCAACGGTCAGCTGCTCGTCGCGAGCGCCGGCTCGTGGGCCAACAGCCCGAATCACTACGACTACCAGTGGCAGCGTTGCGACACGGCCGGCAACAACTGCGGCGGCTTCGGTGCGAACTCGTCCTCGCAGCGACTGTCGTCCTCCGAGGTCGGCCACCGGATCAGAGTGACCGTCTCGGCGCGGAACCAGTTCGGGACGAGCAAGGCGACCTCGGCCCCGACCGGCGTCGTCGCCGGCGCCGGCCCGGCGTCGATCGGCGTCGAGCAGGTGTCCTTGCCGAACCAGCTGGTGATCACGGGCGTGCAGTTCGTCCCGCGCCGCCTCCACTCGCGGCAGGCCTTCGTCGGGCGCTTCCGCGTGTCCGATGCCCGCGGCAACCTCGTCCGCGGCGCGGTCGTCTACGCGATCGGCATCCCGTACGGCTGGGTGCGGCCTGCTCCCGAGGTCGTGACCGCCAGCAACGGGTGGGCGACGATCCAGTTCTTCCCGACGAGGCTGATGCCGATGCACAAGGCCGCCCTCGTCTTCTTCGTACGCGCCCGCAAGCCGGGCGAGCGCCTGCTCTCCGGCGTTTCCACTCGTCGGCTGGTCCAGGTCGGGATCGGCTAGGAGCCCGCGCTAGACTGCCCTTGCCCGCGGGGGTAGCTCAGTTGGTAGAGCATCAGCTTCCCAAGCTGAGGGTCGCGGGTTCGAGCCCCGTCCCCCGCTCACATGAAAGCCCCGGAAAGCGGGGCTTTTTGTTTTCGTGCCTGCGCCATGACCCTCGCCGGGACGGGGCTTGGAAAGCTGGTGGAAATCTTGTCGACGAGCAGCGAGGGCAACAGGAGGCGTAGACCGCTCCAGACGAAGGTCTCTTAGAGGACGGTTGGGTCGTTCTTGTTCACCTGACACTCAGCATGTGGTGCTAGTGATAACTAGCGCAAGTGTGTCAGCAGCTAACACGTGACGATCTCGGCTCCACCTAGCCCGCCCCGCCCGAGCAGCGCGGTCAAGGACGAGTTGATCGAGGAGGCGCGTCGGCGAGCGCGGCTCCGGCGGATCGGCATCTCCGCGTGTCTGCTCGCCGCAGCCGTGGGAGCCGCCATCTTCCTTGGCGTCCACGCAGTCGGGAGGATCATCGGGCGCTCTGCAATGCCGCACGGCGGATCCTCTGGATTGGTCGCGGTCACGAGTGTGTACGGCGGCGAGAGCCACATGCTCGCCATTGATCCGTCAGGGCGGAGACGCCTGCGCAATCTCGGGCCTGGCTGGGGTGCGTCCTGGTCGCCTGACGGTCGGAGGCTCGTCTTTACCTACGAGGTTGACCTCGACGCCACCTACGGGGGCGGCGTAGGTGGCCTCCTCGGCCGCGGCCTGGGCGGCGGCCTAGAACGCATCTTCGTGATGAACGCGGACGGGAGCCGACGCCGCCTCCTCACGATGCCCTGGCTTGGATCGCCGCGGTTTGAAGATTCGGATCCGGCGTGGTCACCGGATGGCAGCCGGATCGCGTTCACGCGCACGGTCTGGCCTGCTGGGGTGGCTCATACCGACTGGGACAGAGGGCGGAGCGCTGTCTACGTGCTCGACCTTGCCCACGGCGGGCCGCGCCGTGTCTCGGTGACCTTCGAGAGCGCATACGGAAAGGTGACCTGGTCGCCGGACGGGCAGCGGCTCGCCTACACCGCGCCTGCGGGCCGATGTCCCTATCCCGTCCTCCACGTCACCAAGGCCGACGGCACAGGCGACCACGTCCTTGCGGCAGCGTCTCGGTTGCCGGATGCACCCGGCGGCTGCGCTCAGACCGTAACGCCTGCCTGGTCGCCCGACGGAGAGCGGATCGCGTTCGGACGCTTGACCAGGGCACTCCCGAGCATCGACCTCTTCCTGATTTCCCCAAACGGAAAGCACCTGCAACTGCTGAGGCAACAACCAAACACGATCAACGTCGCCCCCACCTGGTCACCTGACGGCAAACGGATCGCCTTCGAGGTCGGCTCGAACAATGGCGGACCCCACGCACTTGCCGTCATCGACCGCGACGGAAACCACCTGCAACTGCTGAGGCACCAACCAAACACGATCGACGTCTTCCCCACCTGGTCACCTGACGGCAAACGGATCGCCTTCGAGGTCGGCTCGAACGATGGCGGACCAGGTCCCCACGCACTTGCCGTCATCGATCGAGATGGAAGTCACCGGCACACGATCCTGCACGTCCGCGACTACCTGTACAACGGCCCCGCCTGGCAGCCCCGCTGAATGTAAGCCGCTCCCTGCGTCCACGATCCTCGGATGGTCGATCCCGGTCGCAACTATTGATCACGCATCAGAGACCGCGCCTGTGACGGTGGCTAGCCCGGGGCCACTACTCAGCTCGGGCTTGCGTCAGGCTCAGGCTCGCCAGCCAGCTTCAGGATCCGTGCGGTGAACGTCTCCGCCGCTCCCTCCAGGGCAGCAAGGTCGAGCGGATCGCCCTCCTGCGGGCTGAACACTGCCGCCTTGCCCCAGCCCCTTTCGGCCAGGAGCTTGGAGGCTTCGAGCCGGTCCGAGGAGCGCTGCGTTTCGTCAGTGGCGATGTCCCACCAGAGCTCCGCGAGCTTATGTCCGTCCTCGCCGACCAGCTCGCGGGTCGCCCGGGCGAGGCCTTGTGGCCGACCGCCGGGGTTGCCGGAGATGCTGAGCGGCCTCGGCAAGGCGATCGGACCCGGATTTATCGCGAACGCCAAGCAGATGGGTGTAGCGAACCTACCGCCGGAGCTCGACGACCCTGACGTCGAAATCACACCCGAGTTGATTATCAAGACCTTCCGGGACGTCGCATGGCACTACTTCCCTCAACTCGCACCAGAAGGCGAGGTCCACTGAGCCAATGTCGTAGCGGTGACACGGACCGCCGCCTTCCCACCGCTGGTATCGCACCCCCTGACTTCGGCCGTCAGGGAGGTGCTAGATCGTGGAGGGGGAGGGGGTGGTTCCTCCGGGGCGCCGTCCCAGGCGAGGAGCTTGACTCTGCCCGCGTAAAGGCAGAGAGTCACACTCCCTGAACGGGAAGGGAGGCAGGCAACCGATGGCAAGCTGGAAACGCGAGTGGCGCGTGCTCGGCCCCGTTTCGATCGCGCTAATGCTCGTCGCGGTCGCTGGAATTGGCGGCGTCGATGCCTACGACTCTGATGAGGCGAGCGCGGCGTCAGGGCCCGTGTACCAGGCGCCGAGTGCCTATTACCTCGCGCTGGGCGACTCGATCACGTACGGCTTCCAGCCGAACAAGCCGAAGGCAGCCCCACCGTCGGCGTTCGATAGCGGGTACGTCGACCTCTTCGCCGCACGCCTGCACAAACTCTCTCCGAAGATCCAGGTCGTCAACTACGGTTGCCCGGGCGAGTCGACCAGAACGTTCACTGTCGGGGGCTGCCCCGGCCGCGGCGACGTAAAAGCGTTGCACAATGCCTTCAAGGGCGTGCAACTCGACGCGGCGCTCGCCTTCTTGCGGGCCCATCCCGGCCAGGTCGGCCCGATCACCCTGACGCTATTCGGCAACGACTGGTTCCCAGTGGTCTTCGATCAATGCAAGGGGAAGCTCACGTGCATTCGCAAGCACGCGCCCAGCGAGGTCACCTCGTTCGGGTCGCGGTTGACCTCCATTCTCAATCGCCTCCGGGCCGCAGCGCCAAAGACCGAGATCATCGTCACTGGTGCATGGAACATCGATCCCAATTCACTCGAACAGCTCCGGCCGGTCTACCTCTCGTTCAATTTGGCCATCGCACGAGCCGCGGCGACATCACGCAGCCGGTTCGCGGACACGCTTTCTGTCTTCAATCCGATCGGAAGTCCGCGAGCGCAAAAGGCCCGGCTCTGCGCACTGTCGTTCGTCTGCTCGAAGGGCGACCCGCACCCGACCGACGCCGGGTACCGTGCAATCGCCGACACGACAATGGCTGCGTCGGGGTACCCGCAAAGGCCCTAGCCGCGAACACGGACGAGGGCTGGCATTCCCGGCCTACCCTCTTTGCCGGGCCGCAAGAGGCGTAACGCGAATCCGGCGATCTTGCCGAGCGGGTTTGTAATTCTTCCGGTGCCGTCCGAAACCGGCGTCGTGCCCACGGCCCTAGCCTGAGCGGGCTAGGGCTTTGGGCAGATCCGTTCGGAGCGGCAGGGGACATCACTGACGCGGCCGATCCCGAGGTCGCTAGCGATGTGTTCATCACGGGGATAGCGCGAAAGGCGAAGCGGCTCGGGAACGGCTTCGAGCCGAAGCACGACTCCGACGAGTGGAAGGCTGCCCGGATCCTCCTCGGGATGTATGACTCGCCCGAGGAGATCGAGCGAGAGCTACGCGTGGCGTGGGCCGAGGTGTCTTCGATCCTTGACGAGGATGCGCTCTGTGGAAAACGCCTGGAAAGCAACGAGGGCGAACAGCGGCAACCCGAGTCCCCGATCGAGGGGGCGAACACCGCACCTCTACGCCAGATCGGTACTGGCCGCGACTAGCGGCGAAGCCCCCGGAGGTGCTTCCAAGCTGAGGGTCGCGGGTTCGAGCCCGTCCCCCGCTCACACGAAAGCCCCGGAAACCGGGGCTTTTTCTATCTGCCGGCTACGGCGCACACTGCCCGACCGCGGCCGAAGTGTTCGACTCGCCGCCCGGGCCCATGCTTACCATCCCGCCGATGTAGGAACCTCGGCTCTCGCGAGAGAACACCTTCCAATGGCTGACCCCGAACTCGAATCACCGCTGAGCCCCGAGCTCGTCCTCGTCTCGCCTGACCTCAGGGAGCGCGCACTACTGGACGAGCCGCGACGCACCGCTGCCCGCGCCGGCGGACGTCGACCCCCCGGCGCACGTCGACCCCCCGCCGGCGTCCGTGCCACCTGCGCCGCCGGCGCCTTTGCCGTCTCCCCCTCCGGTCCTGACGCCCGCCCAGGTGGCAGGCCCAGTCGAGCGGCGCCCAACGGCCAGGATTGCCATCGCCATCGCATTGGCCGCCCTGATCGTCTTCGGCGTCGGAGTCGCCATCGGCAAGCTCGCGTTTCCCACCTCCACGTCTGGGTCGCCCGCCGCGCTCCGCAGTGCGTCTCCGCAGCCTTCCGTCACCGTGCCGGTACCGCGGACGTCGTCGACCGCGTCGACGACAGTGCCGGCTCGGGCGGCGAAGTCCTCGGCGGCACCGGCTCGTGCCAAGAGGCCGTCGAGTGCCTCGGCCGCGCCGCGCAGTGCGTCTCCGCAGCCTTCGGTCACCGTGCCGGTTCCGCGGACGTCGTCGACCGCGTCGACGACAGTGCCGGCTCGGGCGCCGAAGTCCTCGGCGGCACCGGCTCGTGCCAAGAGGCCGTCGAGTGCCTCGGCCGCGCCGCGCGGTGCGTCTTCGCAGCCTTCGGTCACCGTGCCGGTACCGCGGACGTCGTCGACCGCGTCGACGACAGTGCCGGCTCGGCCGCCGAAGTCCTCGGCGGCACCGGCTCGTGCCGAGACGCCGTCGAGGACTCTTCGTCCTGTACCCAACGGCGGCTACGTCTTTTCCGAGGGGAACTTCCGGCTCTCCGCCACCGGGCGAAGGATCGTGAGCTTCACGCTTCGGACGGGGTGCTCCGGTCCGTTGACCCTGCCGCCGATGCAAGTTGCGGCAATCGGGACATTTGCGTACTCGGGAAAGCCCGCCGGGGCTTTGTCGGGGACGACGGTAGATGTCACAGGACGCTTCGTCTCACCAGTCGCGGCGCGCGGAACCACGCGAGTTACACGAGGCACATGCCAAGATTCGGCGAGGCCGTTCGCCGCCCACCTGAGTTGAGCAAAAGATGGCGAAAGGTCCGCTTAGGTGCGTGATGTGGTTGGGACGAGCAGGTCTGCGAGTCGAAAGCCCTCGGCGTGAGCAGGCAGCGTCGGTGTCCAGTCGGGTTCGAGGGCGAGATACGACTCCGGGTCGGCGGCAATGACGCCGTAGAAGCACCTCGGCCACGATGCGGGCGCCGACGTCTCCGAGTCGATTGCCGGCATGACGGGCGGACGCCTCTCGAAGGATGTAGAGCCAGAGCGGCGTCTCGCCTTCCCAGCCGTGGCGTCTGAGGTCGAGTTCTCGCTCGGTCAAGACGTCGACGCCGAGCAAGCGCGCGACGGCCTCACCCGAGGGGAGTCCGGTGCCCTGGCCGCGCTCGAGGTCGCGTGCGGCCAGCGAGCGGTAGGCCTCGTCGTCGATTTCGCCCGTGATCGCTTGCGGCAGCTCGATCAGCGAGCGGGGCAGCTGTCCGTCGATCGACTTGGAACGCTGCGCTGCCGGTCGGCCGGGGACGTCGAAGAGCAGCGACCAGTCGACGCGGCGGTCCTGGATCGGGCCGAAGCCGATCAGGTCGGGGAAGACCGGGTGGAGCGGCCCGTCCGGCTGCAGTTGGTAGAGCTGCCGGATCTGCGAGTGGCCGTAGCGATAGGCGGCATCGGCGAACTCGACAGGGATGAACGGTCGTCCGTTCGGTCGGTAGTAGCGCGCTCCTGACGCGTCCAGCTCGCCGACCAGCTCCGAGCCGACCAGACCGGGGAGGAAGTCGTTGACGATCAGCCACTGGTAGTGCCAACTGAGCGCGCGCCGCGCCTCGTCGAAGAGCTCGTTCTCCGCAACGCCGTCCTCGCGCAGCCGGTCGACGAGCAGGTTGTGCGCGTGGATGAACGCGACCTGCATCTGGCTCATGAACACGTGCACGTCGTTTCGCGGGTCGCCGATCAGCGCGACTCCCTCCTGGTTGCGCGGCAGATCGCCGTTCGCCTCGAGCAGCTTCGGAGGATCGCTTCGTTGATAGAGGTAGGGCGACCCGCTAGGGCCGCCGCCGTAGAGCGACTCGAGGTTGGCCCGCGGCGAGCGCATGTTGCGCAGCGCGTCGAGGTCGGCGTGGGCGCGGAGAGGCGAGCGGTCGGCGGTGAGGTCGTGGGCGACGTACTGGCCGAAGAAGGGCCAGCCGGCCTCGACCTGCGAATCGCCGTCGCAGTCGCCGCCGTCGCAGAAGCCGCCGGCCGCCCCGAGCCGGTGCAGCAGCGTCTCGTCCGCATCGAGTGCTGGCAGATCGAACATCCGCCCGTAACGGTCGCCGTCGCCAAGCGTCCTGTCGACGCGCTCGGGGGCGAGACAGTGGTCCCGGACGACGTGAAGCGTCACGCCCATCGAGCCCAACCGTACCTACGGCGTTTCGTCTCGCGCCCGGCGCCCAAGATGGAGACGGCGCCGAGGCATCAAATTAGGTTTCGCCCGCTGAGCACGTTACCCTCGTCACACGATGAAACGGTTGGCAGGCGCACTGGTGCTGGCGGCGTTGGCGATTGTCGTGTCGGCGGCAATCGGCTCGCCCGGCCGCGTTGCCACGAAATGCGGCGGGAAGATGTCGATCCTCGTCTGGCCGCACGGACACGACGTGATCCCGAGCGTCAACTTCCCGGCGATCGTCAACCCGCACGTCGAGGTCTACGTAGGTTGGAACCAGAAGTACCCTGAGGCGCTCTACGGAGGCTATGTGGTCGGCGGGAAACCGAAGGGTGCGATCCCGGTCGGAGACGTCAACCTGCACCTGAACTGCATCAACTACGGCAACACGGCGAAGGCGACGGCGGCCGTCCCCGGCGGAGTGAAGATCTCGACGCAGACGGGGCTGAAATGCACATTCGTGGGATCCGGCGTCTTCGACCTCATCGAGCGCGGGAGGGGTGCCCGCGTCCTCGTTCTGCACAACGGCCCGAAAGTGCTCCTGCGCGCCGACACGTCCCGGTCCACCGCGTCGGTGACGGTTCCGAAGGGAGCCTGTATCCGCCGGCCGGTCCCGAGGTAGGCGACTGCGGCCTGCGCGCTAGACGCCGGCGGATGACGGGGGAAGCGTTCAGCCGGGCGCCGAGAGAGACGAGAGGCTGGTCGATTCGTCGGCGGGGTGTGCTGCGGCCACGCGTCCCAGGAGAAGCTTCTCATCTGCTGAGTGCGTCTGCGCCGGGAGAGGAGCCGCGGCATCCGACACGACTGCTCGCTCAGGGCGAGCTCGCGACCGCGGTCGACCCGGACGGGACCTGCGGCGTGAACGGGTGCAGTTCGTCCGCGCCGGCCTGGATGACGCCGTAGCTCGACTCGGGCACCATGTTCCAGGCTCCGGGGAGATCTCGCAGCGGCTCCGACACGATCAGGCGGGACTCGTCGCTCACCCGCTCGAGCACCTCGAGATCGGGGTGCGCCTCGCGCAGCGTCGGAACGTCCGTCGAGTAGAAGAGCGACCGCGAATCGCCCTCGCTCGAGTATCGGAACGCCCAGACGCTGGTGCCGTCCGTGGTCGCCACCGTCATCTGGATCGGGTGCTCGACGCCGTGGCGGCGCCCGGTCTCCTCGATCAGGCCGACCGCGCGCGCGACGGCGCCGGGCGGATCGTCCTCGAGCCCGAGCGTGAGGGCGAGGAAGAAGAAGACCTCGGAATCGGTCGAACCCTCGATGTGGGGGTAGAGCGAAGGGTCGACCGCGAGCACGAGGTCGCGCTTGACCTGAGCGAACTCGTAGATGACACCGTTGTGCATCCAGAGCCAGTTGCCGAAACGAAACGGATGGCAGTTCGTCTGCTGCACCGGCGAGCCGGACGAGGCGCGGATGTGCGCAAAGACGATCGGTGACTCGATGTGGCCCGACAGCTCCCGGAGGTTGCGGTCGTTCCAGGCAGGCTCGATGGAGCGGAAGACCCCGGGGTTGTCGCCGGCGCCGTACCAGCCGATACCGAAGCCGTCGCCGTTGGTCGCCTCGGCCCCGAGCGTGGAATGGAGGCTCTGCGCAATCAGCGAATGCGCCGGTTTGTAGAGGATGTCCTCGATCAGGAGCGGGGATCCGGAGTATGCGAGCCAGCGGCACATGGTTTCTCCTGTTTAGTGGCGGAAGGCGGTTCCCGCGGCCGCGTCGTGGACCGGTTCCGGCTGCTGTTCCAGGCGCGGGAGCTGACGTTCCAGATCGGCGAGCAGCATGTCGGCGAGGTCGTGGCTGAAGCCCCGCCGTATGACGACGCGCAGCGCGGCGAGGTCGGTCCGGTTCTTCGGGAACGTGTACGCCGGCACCTGCCAGCCGCGCTCACGCAGTGCATTCGACACGTCGAAGACGGTGTAGTTCTCGATCTCGTCGTTCAGCGTGAACGCAAAGACCGGGAGCTCGTCGCCGCGGGTCAGCAGCCGGAATGGCCCGAGCCCGGCGATCTCGGCGGAGAGCCGCGTGGCCACGTCGCGCGCGTAGCCCTGCACCTGTCGGTACCCCGCGAATCCGAGCCGCAAGAAGTTGTAGTACTGGGCGACCACCTGCGCCCCGGGCCGCGAGAAGTTGAGAGCGAAGGTCGGCATGTTGTCGCCGAGGTAGTTGACCCAGAAGATCAGTTCGTCGGGCAGCGCGTCGGCGTCGCGCCAGACGATCCAGCCGACGCCCGGGTAGACGAGCCCGTACTTGTGGCCCGACGTGTTGATCGAGGCCACGCGTGGAAGCCGGAAGTCCCAGACGAGATCCGGGTCGAGGAACGGGGCGATCATGGCTCCCGAGGCCCCGTCGACGTGCACGGGCACGTCGAGGCCCGTCTCGGATTCGAACCGGTCGAGCGCGGCGCAAATCTCCTCGACGGGCTCGTAGGAGCCGTCGAAAGTGGATCCGAGAATGGCGACGACACCGATCGTGTTCTCGTCGCAGAGCTTCACGGCCTCCTCGGCGGACAGGTGGAAGCGGTCGCCGTCCATGGGGACGAGGCGCATCTCCACGTCCCAGTAGTTCGCGAACTTCTCCCAGCACACCTGGACGTTGACGCCCATCACCAGGTTGGGCTTGTCGGCCGCCTTGCCCTCGGCGGCGCGTCGGGTCTGCCAGCGTCGCTTCAGCGCCAACCCGCCGAGCATCGCTGCCTCGCTCGAGCCGGTCGTCGAGCACCCTGCGGCGTCTCCGGTCGCGCTCGGGGCATGCCAGAGGTTGGCCAAGATGTTGACGCAGCGCCTCTCGATCTCGGCGGTCTGCGGGTACTCGTCCTTGTCGATCATGTTCTTGTCGGAGCACTCGGCCATCAGCTTCTCGGCCTGCGGCTCCATCCAGGTGCTGACGAAGGTCGCGACGTTCATGCGGGCATTGCCGTCGAGCATCAGCTCGTCGTGGATGACCTGGTAGGCGACGTCGGGCGCCATCTCGTCTTCCGGCAGCTCGTGCCGCGGGATCGTGTCGGTCTCGCGGGCGAACAGCGGTGCGATCGAGAGCTGGGAGCTTCGCCGAGCCGGAGCTCGGCGTTCGGTATCTGTCATGGGTCGCTCCTGGTTGGAAGCCGTGGGACGCGGCGCGTCCCGCCCCCAGCATAAGCGAGTCCTTCGCCCCCGCCGCGGCCGGTGTCACACCGCCGGCGGCTCGAGCGTCAAAGGGGCATGGAGACTTTCATACCGGAACGTCGACCACGGACGAGTGGATCGTCGTGGCCGGCTCCGCCACGCTCGTGCTCCGAGCGGGACGCCCTCGAGCGCAGGCGCATCAGTGCAGCGCAAGAGCCCGCCACATGGTCACCGTGGTGATGTCGGCTCCGGTCGGCACCTCGACCCCGTCCATGAGCAGCCGCATCATCGGCAGGCCGAGGCCGTGCGCCTCGCCCGCCTGCCGACCGTCCCAGACGTCGTGGTCGCGGAGGGAAACGCAGAGGGAGGAGTCCGTGATCGACACTCCGAGATCGACCACGGGTGCGCGCGGCCGGCGTGGATGCCGGACGGCGTTTTCGAAGGCCTCCGTGGTCGCCAGCGTCACCTCGAAGACGTCCTTTCTCGTGACGCCGGCGGCCTCCAGACAGTCGGACAGCCGCCGGCGAAGGGTCGCGGCCAGTTCGGGTCGCGCGTCGAGGTGCAACTCCAGGGGAGGGCGGGCGTTCAGCATGTTCTCCCAGACAGTTCCTGGCTGGGCCGCTTTCAAACGGCCCGGCGGGTCGCGTCCGCGGGAGGGCCGCCCAGCCTGGCCCAGACGTTCTCGACGACGCGGGTCGCCTCCGGCCACAGAAGCATCTGCCCGCCGAAGTTGAGCGCGCCGGCCGAGAAGACCTGCGCGCCGCTTTCGTGCTCGTAGTAGGTCATCTCGGCGGAGCGGCCGATGCCGAAGAGGTCGGGAATCCTGGCCAGGACCCGGGTCTCCCGCGGCGAGCTCCACGACCGGGCGTCGATCTCGATGCCGTAGAGACCGAACTGGTCGCCCTGCTTCAGGCCCGTGCCCTCGAAGGCCCACGGCGCAGCGTCGAGGCCGTCGACGACGAACGGGGCGTGCCGCTGGCCCCGGTCGCTGGCCAGGTACTGAGCTCCGCACAGGGAAGCCTCCGGGCGCCCGAGCGAACGCCACTCGTCGACGAGGAGGAGCGTTCCGTTGTAGCGGTCGATGCGACGGAAGAAGTTGTTGGCGGAGAGGAACATCAGGTTGCCGCCGGCGTCGCGATAGCCGGAGATCAGGTCGTACAGCCGGGTGGTGACGTACTCGGTGTGGCCGGGGAAGACGACGAGGTCGTAGGCGGCTCGGAGGGCAGCGGCCGACGGAAAGCGCTCGACGTCCTCGTCGGCGTAGAAGTCGACCTCGCGGCCCGTGGAGGCGAGCCAGCGCAGGAATTGCAGGTCGTAGCTGCGGAACCGGTACGGAACGCCGCGGTTCGCGTGCGGGCGGGTCGGATCGACGTTGAGGGTCTTCCAGCGCGCGTACCACGTGTCGCCCCACCCGTCGCCGTCGGCGTCGTAGAAGTTGTAGGTCTGCCAGGTGCTCGTCGGCATCACGACGGCAACGCGGTGGCGGGGTGTTGCCGGCCGGACGACGAGCGGCGCGAACCCGATGCGGCCGTCGTCGGCCTCTAGTCGGGCCGTGTAGACGCCGCTCGGCCAGTCGCCGATCCGCAGCCTGATCGTTCCCGGCCGATCGGCGTTCCGAGACCAGCCCACCACGATCGGATCCGTGACCGCCAGGCCATTCATGACGTCGTTCGAGTTGGTCGGCTCCGTCTCGGGACCGCAGTGGAAGAGCTGGACCGCGAGCCGCTGTGCATCGGTTCGTACCGCCAGCAGGACGTTGTCACCCGGAGCGGCGCCAAGCGTCCGGAAGCCCGCGTCGACGCCGAGCAGGCGAACGACGGCGCGCTGCGCGGCCTGGATGCCGGTCCGATCCTCGACCCGCAGCCGGAGCAGGTACGTCCGCGGCTTCAAGGTCACGTCGGGCACCCAGTCGAGCGCATGCGATCCCGGGCGGAGCGAGAGGGTGCGTGTGCCGACCGTCTGCTGGGTTGCGTCCGTCGCGAGTTGCTCCGCGGCTGCTCCCTGCCCGGTGACGAGGGTGTCGAGCGTGACCAGGGCGGGTCTCCGGAGCACGAACTCGAGCCGAGCGCTGTCCCGTCCGGGCGCGATGCCCAACGTCGCCAGCGACGGCCCGTCGCCGAGAAACGGCCTCTGCGTCGACAGCCGGACCCCCGAAAGCAGCGGCTCTCGCACGGCCGCGCGCGCGGCCGGGGTCAGCAGCGCACCGGCGCCGACGAGCCCGAGCCGAAGCAACCGCAGTCGAGTTCCAACCCAGCCCCCCAAACCCCGAATCAGTGTAGACGGCGGCCGGGCGTGCAAACGCTGTCCGGCTATTGCCGGCTATTGCTGATAGTGCTCGACCACCTCCTCGGGCCGAGCCTGCGCCGCTTCCGGGTCGAGGCCCGCTTCCCGGAGCGCCCGCCGCTGACGCAGCAGGTCCCAGCATCGATCGAGCGAGATCTTCACTTCCTCGAGCCGGTGCCGGTCGCCGTCGGTCGCGTTCCCGGACGCCTCGCGCTCCCAGAGCTCGTGCTCCTCCGCGACCAGCTGCTCGATCGTCCCGTGGATCTGGCCGTCCTCCATCTGTCCACCTCCTGTCGCTCGTATTCCGCAAGAGTAGAGCCCATGGTTCGCCACGTCGTGCTGGTCGGCCTGATGGGAACCGGGAAGACGACGGTGGGTCGTGCCCTCGCCGAGGCGCTCGGCCGGCCCTTCTCCGACAGCGACGCGGCGATCGAGCGTGAGCGTGGCTCGACGGTGCAGGAGCTCGCCGACGAGCTCGGAGTGGAGGAGATGCACGAGCTCGAGGCGCAGCACCTGCTCGAGGCC
The DNA here is from genome assembly GCA_963808815.1 of uncultured Actinomycetes bacterium. Classification (GTDB taxonomy): domain Bacteria; phylum Actinomycetota; class Thermoleophilia; order Gaiellales; family Gaiellaceae; genus DATBLE01. Next base: position 21,966 of record CAWEGI010000015.1, read on the forward strand.
CTCGAGGCTCCGGAGCCGAGCGTGATCGCGGCCGCGGCGAGCACGATCGACGACCCTGCCTGCCGGGCGGCGCTGGTGGCGCCGGGCGTCAGAACGATCTGGCTGAGGGCCGGCCCCGACGTGCTGGCGCGCCGCTTCGAGACGGAGCGGCACCGGCCGCGTTTCGGCCGATCGCCGGAAGACCTGCTCGCCGAGCAGGCGAAGGAACGCGATGCGCTCTTCCGGTCGCTGCATCCGATCGAGCTCGAGACCGGAGACCGGGACCCGGCAGAAGTCGTCGAGCAGGCGCTGGCCGCCCTGTAGAAGCGGCTACGGCTTGTCGCGTGGCCGCGGGAGCGGCGGCAGCTCCTTCGGGAGCTTCCGGCGATAGCGGCGGCCGACCCGACGGTCGGCCAGCCAGTCGCGGCTGAACACCAAGACCGGAACGATCACGATCAGCGACAGGAGGCCGAGCGGGACGAGGAGCCAGATGGCGCCGAGCCGGCCGTGCGAGCCGCCGATCACCCGCTCGGTCGTCGTCGGCTCGGCCGCTGTGTCGGGAGCGGCCGCTGCGCTCTGGCCGCCGTGGGTTCCGTGGGCGTAGATCCCGTCGACGAGCCAGCGCGACCCGACCTGCTTCAGGTTGACGACGAACGAGCCCACCGGGTCACGTTGCCGCTTCGGCTGCAGGGTCAGCTCGACGCTGGCGCTCCGCGGGTACGAGTAGATCGTCGTCCAGCCGTGAAAGGTCGTCCCAGCCGGGTCGTAGGGCGGCACCGGGATCGTGCCCGTGCGCCACTCGCCGACGGTGGCCTGTCCGCGGAGCGCCGGTGTCACGTAGGCCCGTGCGCCCACTGGGTCTCGCCGGGCGATCGCCGTCGGCACGAAGCGGTCGAAGAGTTGGTCGATCCGCCGGCGCACCTGCGGGGTCATCCGCACCTGCTTGGGACGGGCCACGGTCTGCACCGGCCCCGACTGAACAGAGGAGGCGATCCCGCCGTGGTGCTCCGGGAGCAAAGCTACGACGAGGGCGGCGACGCCGGCGGCCACGGCCACGACTCCCGCCCATAGCAGGCGGCGACGCGCCCGGTGCGAACGCGGCACGAGGCTCCGCACCCTTCAATGATCACAGACACGTCGCTCTCGGGAATGATGCGAACGTGCAGCTCGGCGTCGTCTTCCCCCAGACCGAGATCGGCGCGGACCCCGGCGGCGTGCGCGCCTTCGCGCAGGCGGCCGAGGAGATCGGCTACGTCCACCTGCTCGCGTACGACCACGTTCTGGGCGCCGACATCTCCCGGCGGTCGGACTGGCCGGGGCCGTACACGTCCGACCACCAGTTCCACGAGCTCTTCGTCCTCTTCGGCTACCTGGCCGCGGTCGCGCCGGGGCTGGAGCTCGTCGCCGGCGTGCTCGTCCTGCCTCAGCGGCAGACGGCGCTCGTCGCCAAGCAGGCGGCCGAGGTCGACCTGCTCACCGGCGGGCGTCTGCGCCTCGGCGTCGGGCTGGGCTGGAACTACGTCGAGTTCGAGGCGCTCGGCGAGGACTTCCGGAACCGCGGCCGGCGCTCCGAAGAGCAGATCGAACTTCTGCGGCGGCTGTGGACCGAGCCCGTTGTCGAGTTCGAGGGCCGCTGGCATCGGATTCCCGCCGCCGGGATCAATCCGCTGCCGGTGCAGCGCCCGATCCCGATCTGGATCGGCGGCTCGGCCGAGGTCGCGATCAGGCGGGCGGCCCGGGTCGCCGATGGGTTCTTCCCGCAGCGCCCGCTCGAGGGCGGCTGGCCGGCGACGATGGAGCGCTTCCGGGCCTGGGCGGAGGAGGCCGGGCGCGATCCCGCGTCGATCGGGGTCGAGCAGCGGATCGACGTCTCGAGCGGCACGCCGGACGACTGGCGGGCCGCAGGCGAGGAGTGGCGCGCGCTGGGGGCGACCCACGTCTCGCTAGTGGCGATGCGTGCAGGCCTGGACGTCGACGGTCACGTCGAGCGCATCCGTAAGGCGTTCGAGGCGCTCTCCTAGCCTAGGCCGGCCAGGCGGCGGCGAGCTTCTCTCGCGTCTCCGCCAGATGCTCGGGGAGCACCTTCACGTCCGCAAGCACCGGCATGAAGTTGGTGTCGCCCGACCAGCGCGGGACAAGGTGCAGGTGGACGTGGTCGACGATCCCTGCGCCGGCGATGCGGCCGAGGTTCCAGCCGACGTTGTAGCCCTCAGGCGCGAAGGTGGCGGCGAGCGCCGTCATCCCCTCGGCGGCCAGGCGATGCGCCTCCAGCGCCTCGGTGTCGGTGAGCCCGGCGAACTCGCCCGCGTGCCTATAGGGAGCGACCATCAGATGACCAGAGGCGTACGGGAACCTGTTCAGGAGGACGAACGCGGACTCGCCCCGGTACACGATCAGCATCTCCTCGTCCTCGCCTGCGGCCGCCCGGCAGAAGACGCAGCCGTCCAGCTCGTCGGCCTGTCGGATGTACTCGAGCCGCCAGGGCGCCCACAGCTGCCTGGTCATCTCCCCGCTTCTACCAGACCAGCGGTTTTCGCCGCCGCGGCCGACCTGCGCGGCCGCCTCTCAGAATGGCTCGATACCCGCCCGACTTCGGGCGGTCAAAGCCAGCGCTTGCAGTGGAAGAACTGGAGGCGTGGAGAGCCGAGGGCGAGCCGCTCCTGACGGCCGGCTCGACCGCCAGCTTGTCGAGCATCCGCTGGTGAAGATGTTGCGCGACCACGATCTGCGCGTTGGCCGACTGGCGGCGAGAACAAAGCCGAGCAAGCTGGGTCGGCCTCCGTCGGCGGTGCCGGGGATTCCGCCGCCGCTGAAGCGGGTGAAGTGAAGAACGCGGGGGCGCAAGTTTTCGGCGCGGCCAACGTCTTTACAGGTAACGGGTGATCCCTCACCCAACCGGGGGCGGGCGGGGAAGGCCGCGCGGCGAGAGAGACGCAACGCCGCGAGGACAAGAGCCCGCCCCCGGCCCCTTGCTTCTTCGCGCCATGGCCGAGAGCGACTAGGCAGGGACGGGCCGTACGCGCAGCGTGATGGGCGGCCCGGGGATCGCGGGGGAAGCGCTCGGCCGGCCGAGAGTTCGACCCCCGCCCCGGGCCCAGGCGCTTTCTCCCTCGCAGGGGTTCGCGAACGCTTTAGGGTCTGGCTTCTCTGTGGCCAGGATCGTCATCGTTCCGACTACGCTCGAGCGTCGCGCCTTTGCGGGCGAGTGGGATGAAGTTCGTGCGGAACTGGAGGCTGCGGGCCATGTGGTGGCGTGCGAGCTGCCGGTCGAGCAGCGAGGCGGCCTCGCGCACATCGTTTACGAGACGGCGATCAGGTTGTCGGACGCGGCCGTGCTGGGGTCGTTGCTGCAGATCCTTGACGGCGTTCTGCGCGATCGGTGGCAGAAGCGGGCGTCAGTTGTGGTGTACGGGCCGAACGGCGACGTGCTGACGATCGTGGAGCTACTTGAGCGGGCCGTCGGGTAGAAAATTGGGGTAGAAAGAGCGCGTAGCCGGCTTGGCTACGCGCTCTCTCTCAAAGCCAGCGCTTGTAGCGGAAGAAACCGACCAGACCGGCGGCGAGGCCGATCATCACGCCGACGATTACCCAGAATGCCTCTGCAGTCCCGAAGCCGGGGAAGTCGACGTTCATGCCGAAGATGCCGGAGATGAGCGTGAGCGGGAGCAGCACGACGCTGAAGACGGTCAGGATCCGCAGCACGTTGTTCTGGTGGTGTGAGATCACCGACTCGTTCGTCTGCTCGAGCCCCTCTACGACCTCCTTGTAGTTGTCGAGGAGGTCCCAGATCCGCTCGGCAGCATCGACGATGTCGTCGAAGTAGAGGTCGAGCTCCTTAGGCAGGTAACGCTGCACGCGGCCGTCGAGCACGCGCAGAGTCGAGCGCTCGGGCTTGATGATCTTGCGGTACGAGATGATCTCCTGCTTGACGTTCGAAAGGTCCCGGACGACGTCCTCGGCGCGGCCCTCGAACATCTCGTCCTCGATCGAGTCGAGCTTGTGTCCGATCTTGTCGAGGATCGGGAAGCAGTAGTCGAAGAGATCATCGAGGACGTGGTAGAGCAGGTAGCCGGAGCCCTTGGAGAAGAGCGACTCGCGGAGCTCGTTGTCCTCCTCGCACCGAGCGAAGAGACGTGTCACCGGCAGCAGCTCGACATTCGGAAGCGTGATCAGGAAGTCCGGGCCGACGAAGACGTCGATCTCGGCAGCGTTCAGCCGCTGGATCGCCTTGTCGTAGGCGGGGAAGTGGAGCACCGAGAAGAGGTACTCCGGGTACTCGTCCACCTTGGGCCGCTGGCGCTTCGAGAGCACGTCCTCGAGATCGAGGGGGTGCCAGCCGAAGCGCTCGGCGAGCTGTGCGGCCTCATCGCCGGTGGGACGATCGAGGTTTGCCCAGGTCAGGCCGTGGGCGGTGAGCTCGGCGAGCCGCGGCTCAGCGGGGCCGACGGCCTCGGTCGCGGCACGCGGACGCTGCCGCTTGATGCGGGGCAGGCTCGGCACGGGGACTGAGGGGGTCGTCGGTCAGAAGCATGGCCGTCGGATTCTAGCGGGCGGTCGCCGGAAAAGCCTCCCCCGCACGGGCGAGCGTCGAGCTCGGGCCATCCGGTGGCTGACCGACGCCGGGAGTATCCGTGGCCGGCGTCACGACTCCGGAGGGGCCGGACAGCGGTGCGCCGGGCCGAATGCGGGCAGAGAAAAGCTCCGCACGACTAGCAAACAGTCCCGACGGGGAGAGAGTCGACATCGGAACGCAACTGGGCGAGCGGAGCTGCCTACATTCTAGCGCGAGGTGCGGTGATCTCGCCCGCCGCGACGACGGAAAGCGCCGCTCGAAGCGGTCCTTTCCCTGCCGACCCCCCGAACGGCACCCCGGTGTCGGCGTCCGCTCACTCGCAGTGCGCCTGGCAGGAATCGAACCTGCGACCTCGCGCTCCGGAGGCGCGCGCTCTATCCCCTGAGCTACAGGCGCGGAGCGTCGTAGTGTACCGGCGTGGAAGTCAGCGCCCGGATCGTCTCTCTCGAGCTGGCCGAAACCTTCACGATCGCGCGCGGGTCGCAGGACACGGCAGACGTGGTCGAGGTCGAGATCCGCCACGACGGGGTGTCCGGTTTCGGGGAGGCGGCGCCGATCGACCGTTACGACGAGACCGCGGCGTCTGCGCTGGCCTACGTGGAGTCCGTTGCGGCCGACCTCGGCGACGACCCGTTCGCGCTCGAGGAGGTGATGCGGCGACTGCCGAGCGAGGAGTTCGCCGCGCGCGCGGCGATCGACGCGGCGCTGCACGACCTCTGCGGGAAGCTCGTGGGCGAGCCGGTCTGGCGCTTCCTCGGGCTCGAGCGGCTCGGGCCGCCGACGTCGTGGACGATCGGGCTCGCCGCTCCGGGCGACATGGCCGCAAGGGCCGCGAAGGCACACGCGAGCGGGCGCTTCCGCCGGTTGAAGCTGAAGCTCGGAGGCGGTGACGGCCTGGATGTCGACCGGGTCCGCGCGGTGCGCGAGGTCACCGACGTCCCGCTGCAGGCCGACGTGAACGAGTACTGGTCGCTCGAGGAGGCGCTCGACGCCCTGCCCCGGCTGGCGGAGCTGGGTGTCGAGTATTGCGAGCAGCCGCTGCGGGCGGGTGATCCGGACGGCCCGAAGCTGAAGCAGTCGGCGGCGATTCCCGTGTACGTGGACGAGGACTGCCACACACTCGCCGACGTCGCCGCGTGCGCGCCGATCGCGCACGGCGTCAACATCAAGCTCGCCAAGTCGGGCGGCATCGGCGAAGCCGTGCGCATGGCCCACGCGGCGCGTGCGCTCGGGCTCGGAGTGATGCTCGGCTGCATGGTCGAGTCGGGCCTCGGGATCGCCGCCGGCGCGGCGCTGGCCAGCCTGTGCGACCACGTCGACCTCGACGGCAACCTGTTGATCGCCCACGATCCCTGGCCGGGCGTGGAGCTGGCCGACGGCATCCAGACCCCTTCGGAGGAGCCCGGGCTCGGTGTCAGGCAAGCGGTACCTGATTCTCGCTGAGGGGCGCTCCGGCGATCCCCATTATGGGAAGACGATGCGCGGCGTCGTCAGGTACGCCGCTGACCCGACCGTAGCCATCCTCGACTCCGAGCGGGTGGGCGAGACCTACGAGGGGATCCCGATCGTAGGGGTGGTGGCGGACGCGCTTGCGTTCGAGCCGACCACCGCCCTCGTCGGGGTCGCCACCCAGGGCGGTCGCTTTCCGCCGGCCTGGCGCGAGCTGCTCCGGCAGTCGGTCGCCTCCGGCCTCGACGTCGAGAACGGTCTGCACGAGTACCTCACCGACGACGCGGAGCTCGTCGAGCTGGCGCAGGGGCACGGTGTGGAGCTCCGCGACCTGCGCAAGCCTCCCGGTGGCCTGAACGTCCCGACCGGCGCGAACCTCGCGCTCGACGCGCGGATCGTCCTCACTGTCGGCTCCGACTGCGCAATCGGGAAGATGACCGTCTCGCTCGAGCTCGACCGCGAGGCGAAGCGGCGTGGGGTGAAGTCGGTCTTCGTTCCCACGGGACAGACGGGTATCGCGATCGCCGGCTGGGGGCTCTCGGTCGACGCAGTCGTCTCCGACTTCACCGCCGGCGCCGCCGAGCAGCTGGTGGTCGAGGGCGCAGCCCGCGGCGGGGAGGTGCTCTGGGTCGAGGGCCAGGGCGCGCTCCTCCACCCGGCGTACTCCGGCGTGACCCTCGGCCTGATCCACGGCTCGGCACCGCATGCGTTCGTTCTCTGCCATCTCGCCGGCTCGACCGAGATCGAGGGCTACCCGGGCAATTCGCTCCGGACGCTCCCCGAGCTGATCGAGCTGCACGAGCGCATCGCTCTTCCCGTCAGGCCGGCGAAGGTGGCGGCGATCGCCCTGAACACGCGCCATCTCGACGACCAGGCGGCCCGAGCCGCGATCGCCGACGCGGCGCGTGAGACCGGGTTGCCGGCGGACGACCCGGTGCGGTTCGGGGCGGGAGGGCTTGCGGACGCGGTGCTGGGGGAGTAGAGGAAAGGGAAGAAAGCGCCGCGCCAGGGTGTCGTCCGATCAGGCGAAATACACTCGCCGGGGCCGGAGAGAGCACAACGAAGGAGGTTGACGAGTTGAAACGACTCACTGCGTTGATGGCGGTGGCAGCGGCGCTCGCGGTCGTTGGCGGGGTGGCCGCCGCCGATTCGGGCCCGCTGGCTCCGCCGCCCGAGCACGACACGTACTACACGTGGCCGGGCGCCCAGACGCTCCAGGTGTCGGTGGAGCCGTGGGGAGGGGGCTTCGTACAGAACGTCCCGAGGTACTTCATCGATTGTCCGTTCGCGTGCATCCGTCCGTTCGACACGGGGGCGACGGTGACACTGACGGCCACCCCGACCACGGGGTACACGTTCGTCGGCTGGAAGGTCGCTGATCACGCGCAGCCGGCCACGGCCGGGGCCTGCCCGGGGACCGGCACGTGCACGGTGACGATGAGCGGCTCGAAGGACGTGGTTGCTGTGTTCGACGGCCCATCGGCGCAGCCGGTCGGCACCAACGCGCACCACGAGGACGAGGAGCAGCCGCCTCCGGACTAGCGGTCAGGTGTGAAGGAGGTTGACGAGTTGAAACGACTCACTGCGTTGATGGCGGTGGCAGCGGCGCTCGCGGTCGTTGGCGGGGTGGCCGCCGCCGATTCGGGTCCGCTGGCTCCGCCGCCCGAGCACGACACGTACTACACGTGGCCGGGCGCCCAGACGCTCCAGGTGTCGGTGGAGCCGTGGGGAGGGGGCTTCGTACAGAACGTCCCGAGGTACTTCATCGATTGTCCGTTCGCGTGCATCCGTCCGTTCGACACGGGGGCGACGGTGACACTGACGGCCACCCCGACCACGGGGTACACGTTCGTCGGCTGGAAGGTCGCTGATCACGCGCAGCCGGCCACGGCCGGGGCCTGCCCGGGGACCGGCACGTGCACGGTGACGATGAGCGGCTCGAAGGACGTGGTTGCTGTGTTCGACGGCCCATCGGCGCAGCCGGTCGGCACCAACGCGCCTCGCGCGAACGAGGAGCCGCCGCCGCAGCCGTATTAACAGGCAGGTGAGGCGGCGCCGAGCGGCGCCGCTTCACTTAGTCTCTTGACACGAACAGGTGTTCGGTGTAGTATCGAACACATGTTCGCACGGGTGGTCGTGATCGTCGCACTCCTGACCCTCGCCGTCGCCTGGGGCGCGCGCCGGTCAGACGGAGCCGCACATCAGCAGACCTACCTCGTGCGGGGCGGGGACACGCTCTGGGCCATCGCAGTCGCGCACTACGCAGGAGACCCGCGCGAGGGCGTCTACCGGCTCGAGCAGCGCAACCACGTTGCTGGCGCGCTCGTCCGCCCCGGGCAGCGGCTCGTTCTTCCCTAGTGCCGTCCGGCAGCTCGAATCGAGCCGGGCGGTTCGAACTGCAGTGCCGTCCTACACTCCGCGGGGATGGACCTCGACCTCGTCTTCCTCGGCACTGCCGGCTCGATGCCGACCGCCGACCGGTCGCCGACCGCGCTGCTCGTCCGGCGTGGGGGCGAACGCCTGCTCTTCGACTGCGCCGAGGGCACACAACGCCAGCTGCTCCGGTCGTCGCTCGGGCTGATCGACCTCCGCGAGGTCTTCCTGACCCACTACCACGCCGACCACTACCTCGGGCTGCCCGGCATGCTCAAGACGTTCGCTCTGCGCGGGCGCGAGGTGCCGATCACGATTCACGGCCCGCCGGGACTCGTCGACCTGTTCCAGTCGCTGCGCCGGATCTTCGGCAAGCTCACCTACCGATACGAGCTCCGGGAGCTCCGTCCCGGCGACACGCTCGCCCGCGACGACTACCGCCTGGTGACGTTTCCCGTCGAGCACAGCGTCTCGTCGATCGGTTACGCGCTGGTCGAGGACGAGCGCCCGGGACGCTTCGACGTCGAGACGGCCGATTCGCTCGGTGTGCCTTTCGGCCCCGAGCGTGGCCTGCTGCAGCGCGGCGAGGCGATCACCCTCGCCGACGGCAGCGAGGTGCGGCCCGAGCAGGTGCTCGGCGGGGCCCGGCCCGGCCGGACGATCGTGATCGCGGGGGACACGGCGCCGACGCGGTCGGTCCTGGAGGCGTCGGTCGGTGCCGATCTGCTCGTCCACGAGGCGACCTTCCTCGAGGACGAGCGCGAGCGGGCCGCCGAGACCGCGCACTCGACCGCCGTCGACGCGGCGCAGCTCGCCCAGGCGGCAGGTGTCCGGCTGCTCGCGCTCACGCACCTCTCGACGCGGTATTTCGGGCCCGACGCGGCACGCGAAGCACGCGCGATCTTCCCCGAGACGGTCGTGCCCAGGGACTTCGATATCATCGACGTCCGGTTTCAGGAGCGGGGCGGGCCGTGCCTGATCAAGGGTGGCGCGCTCCCGAATCGAGGAGATCCAGCCCCGGTCGAGAACAGCGCTCCAGCACCAGAACAGCCGGTTCCGGAGGAGACGGCCCGATGACCAGACTCGTCCAGGTAGCGCTCGCAGAGGATGTGACGGAGGCGGAGGAGATCCAGGCGATCCTCCAGGCGGCCGGCATCACCTCCGAGCTCGAGACGGCCGTCGAGCACCACCCGCGCTCGACCGAGGACGTCCCGCAGAAGGTGTTGGTCGAAGAAGGATCGCTGGAGGCGGCGCAGTTCGCGATCGAGGCGATGACCGACCAGGACGAGCTGGTCGGCGACGCGTAGCGCCGGGCTCGGATGAGGCGCCTGCTCCTCTCCTCCGCCGTGCTCCTCCTGGTCACGGCCGGGGCCGCGCATGCCGCCACCAAGACGTACTCGACCGGCACCATCAACGCGCCGATCGGCGCCCGTTTCGAGCGCTCGCTGATGGTTCCGGACCGCGGCCCGGTCTCTTTCGTCCGCGTGTCGTTTCGGATCACGGCGCCCGACACCTCCGCGATGGCGATCTCGCTCGTCGCCCCGAGCGGAACCGAGGTGCCGCTGGTCATGGGGAGGGGCGCAGGAGCCGACTTCGGCAGCGACGAGCGTGGCTGTGGCGGCTTCCTCACCGTTCTCGACTCGGACGAGACCACCAACCCGATCGCGGGCGCCTCGGCTCCGTTCGCCGACGGGCCGTACCGGCCGGAGGGGAATCTGGCGGCGCTCTACGGCGAGGACGCGCGCGGCCGCTGGACGCTGCGGGTCACGAACGGCGGCAAGCCTGCCAGGCTCAATTGCTTCATGCTCGACGTCTCGAGGGACGTCCCGCAGACGCTCTCCGCGCGCAAGGGCACGGTGGCGGCGTCGGTGACTTACACCGAGCGCAACTTCCTCTACGAGAAGCTGCGCGTGCGGATCACCCGCGCCGGCCGGACCGCGCTCGACGCCCCGATCCAGCGGCTCGGCTGCCCGGATTGTGCGAACGACCGGCCGTCGGCGGTCAAGATCCGCGATCTGGACGGGGGCGAGCCCGAGGTGCTCGTCGACCTCTTTTCGGGCGGGGCGCACTGCTGCCTCTTCACGCTGATCCTCCGTTGGGACGCCACTGCGAAGAACTATCGCTCGACCCTTGGGTACTGGGGCAACTACGGCTCGCGGCTGGCCGATCTCGACGGCGACGACAAGCCGGAGTTCTCGGCCTTCGACGAGCGCTTCGTCTACGAGTTCACCGCCTACGTGTTCTCGTCCGCGCCGATCCGCATCTGGAGCTACCGGGCGGGCAAGCTCGTGGACGTCACGCGCAGGTTCCCGGCACTCATCCAGAAGAGCGCGGCGACCAATCTCGGGTACTACCTGAAGGGCCGAGGAGGCCCCAACACGGACGTCCGGTCGTACGTCGCGGCCTACGTCGCCGACCAGTACCTGCTCGGGGATCCGGCCGAAGGGAAGCGTGTGCTCGATCTCGCCCTGAAGCGCGGCGATCTCGGCCGCGGCACGACACGCCTCGGGCTGCCCGCCGGCAGGGCCTACGTCGCGGCGCTGATGCGGGACCTGCGCAGGTGGGGGTACATCCGCCCCTCGTGAGGCCGAGGACGATCGACTCGCTCCTGGGCGAGGCCCGGGCCGGGCTGGCCCGGCTGACGCCCGAGCAGGCCTTCGCTGCCTGGCAGGAGGGCGCTCTCCTCGTCGACACGCGCTCGGACGATGAGCAGCGCGAGCAGGGCGGGGTGATCCCCGGTGCGCTCCGCCATCCACTATCCGTGGTGCTCTGGCGGCTCGACGAGCTTGCCCGGGACACCCGCGTGATCCTGATCTGCCGGCACGGCTACTCCTCCAGCCTCGCCGCCGCGCGGCTCCAGGAGCTCGGCTTCCGCGAGGCGACCGACGTCGAGGGCGGCTTCGAGGCCTGGCAACAGGTCGGGCTGCCGGCCGAGCCCGTCTAGCGAGCGGACACGATCACGCGGTCGAGCGGCGCCCACAGCTGGCGGCGCGCCTCGGGCCCCCACTGGAGCGCCGAGAAGTGGTCGGCACGGAACGAACCGCGGGAACGGACGACCGCGGTGCGGACGTTCCGCGCCGGGAAGCGCGAGCGCTCCAGGCGCCGGAGCAGCTCGCGGACCCCGGCCGGCGAGTCGTGGTCGCCCGCCACGAGGAGCAGCCGGGTCGAGTGGGGGAGATGGCTGAAGTTGACGACCTCTTCGAGCCTCGGGTTCAGCGTGCTCGGGTAGACGCTCATCACGGCGGCGGGCTTCTGGCCGATCCGCCACATGACCGCCGCCAGCTCGACCGCGAGTCGTCCGCCGCGCGAGTAGCCGACGACGACGAGCGGCACCCGCGGACGGCCGAGCCGCACGAGCCCTGCGTGGATCCCGATGAGGGAGTGGAGGAGCGCCGGGGAGCCCGCCGGGGTCGTCTCGTAGCGAGGATAGATCACGTCGTTTCCACGCTGCACGAGGTGCTCGATCCAGGCCACGTGGTTCCACGGGTTCAGCTCGCTCTCGTCCAGGCCGTGCTCGAAGACCACGACGGCCTTCGGCGCTCCTTGCGCCTTCCAGAGCCAGTAGGCGTCGGCTCCCTTGCCGTAGGGGCCGAGCATCTTCGGCTCCTGCGCCGCCGGCGCCGCGGCGGGCACGGCGAGGGCGACGACCGCGAGAACGATTGCCGCGCGCAGCATGCGAGCTATGACGTCCCCGGGAGCCGATAGTCTGTCCTCCGCACACGGTTCAAGAGCCAGCACTGCTTTAACCCGGTCCGGTGAGGCCGGAAAGGAGTCCCTAATTGACCGCTGCACACGCGCCCGCCGCAGAACGGGTTCTCCTCGACGCCGATGCGCTCGCGCGCACGCTCCATCGGATCGCCCACGAGATCATCGAGGCGAACGCAGAGCTCGAGAGCGTCGCGCTCGTCGGTATCCACACGCGCGGCGTCCCGCTCGCACACCGCCTCCGCCGGCTGATCGAGGAATTCAGCGGCGTCGAGGTCGATCTCGGGACGATCGACATCACCTTCCACCGCGACGACCTGCACGTGCGCGGCGGCGAGGCCCCCTTGCACCCGCAGCCGCTCGTGCGCGAGACGAAGCTCGACTTCGCCCTCGAGGGGCGCACGTGCATCCTGGTCGACGACGTCCTCTACACGGGACGGACGATCCGGGCGGCGATCGAGGCGCTCTTCGACTACGGCCGCCCCGCGCGCGTCCAGCTCGCCGTCGTCGCCGACCGCGGCCACCGCGAGCTGCCGATCCGACCCGACTACGTCGGCAAGAACCTGCCCACCGCACGCGCCGAACGGGTCCAGGTCCAGCTGGTCGAGATCGACGAAGTCGACCGGGTCGTGTTGATCTCCCAGGAGGGAGCGCATGACGGTTCAACTGGTGCGCGACGACCTGCTGCCGCCGTCCGACCCACCGCCGCGGCGCCACCTGATCTCGATCACCGACCTCACGCGCGAGGACGTGACGCGGCTGCTCGCGACCGCAGGCAGCTTCGAGCGGTCGCTCGAGCGGGAGATGAAGAAGCTGCCGACCCTGCGCGGGCGCACGGTCGTCAACCTGTTCTTCGAATCGTCGACCCGGACGTCGTCGAGCTTCGAGCTCGCCGCCAAGCGGCTCTCGGCCGACGTCATGTCGGTCAAGTCGAGCGGCTCGTCCGTGGACAAGGGCGAGTCGCTCAAGGACACCGCGCTGACCCTCGCCGCGTACGACCCCGACGTGATCGTGATCAGGCACCCGCAGATCGGTGCCCCGACACTCGTGTCCCGCCTGACCGGCGCGCACGTCGTGAACGCGGGCGACGGCAAGCACCAGCATCCGACCCAGGCGCTCCTCGACCTGTACACGATCGAGCAGAACGTCGGACCGGTCGAGGGCCTGCACGTGGCGATCGTCGGCGACGTACTGCACTCGCGTGTCGCCCGCTCGAACATCCAGGCGCTGACCCTGATGGGGGCGCGGGTGACCCTGGTCGGCCCGCCGGCGCTGATCCCTCGCGGGATCGAGGCAATGGGCTGCGAGGTCTCGACCGACATCGCGGCGATCGGGGCCGCCGACGTCGTCTACGTCCTGCGCATGCAGCGCGAGCGCATGGAGGCCGGCGAGAACTACGTCCCCAGCCTCCGCGAGTACACCGCGCGCTGGGGCGTGACCCAGGCCCGGCTGCGCCCGGGCCAGAAGGTGATGCACCCCGGCCCGATGAACCGCGGCATCGAGATCGACCCAGCCGTCGCCGACTCGGTCGACGCCCTGATCGAGACACAGGTCAGGGCGGGGCTCGTCGTGCGCATGGCCGTCCTGTACGACCTGCTCACCCACGGTCCGGTCGAGGTCAAGGCCGAGGCGACGGAGGAGGTGGCCTGATGGCGGACATCCTCCACGGCCGTGAAGGCCACGACGACCTCGTCGTCCGGAGCGCCCGCGTGATCGATCCGTCCCAGGGGATCGACGATCTGCTCGACGTCCGCGTGGACAAGGGCGTGATCGCCGACATCGGCCTGAACGTCTCCCCGAACGGCCACGGGGTCGTCGAGGGCCGAGGCCTCGTGCTCGCGCCGGCGTTCGTCGACCCGCACGTCCACCTGCGCACGCCCGGCCGCGAGGACGAGGAGACGATCGCCTCGGGGACGGCAGCGGCGGCGGCGGGCGGCTTCTGCGCGATTCTCGCGATGCCGAACACGGACCCTGTCGTCGACTCGGCGGCCGTACTCGGCTCGCTGATCGAGACCGCCCGGGAGGAGGCGGAGGTGCCGGTCGGGTTCCTGGCCGCGATCACGAAGGGCCAGCGCGGGGAGCAACTGTCCGAGATGGCCGAGCTCGCCGACGCAGGCGCCGCCGGCTTTTCCGACGACGGGCTCCCCGTGGTCGCCCCCGGCTTGATGCGGCGGGCGCTGCAGTACCACGCGATCACCGACAGGCGCGTCGCCGTCCACTGCGAGGAGCCGACCCTCTCCCGTTCGGGCCAGATGCACGAGGGGTCCGTCTCCGCCGAGCTCGGCCTCGCCGGCTATCCCTCCGTCGCCGAGAGTGTGATGGTCGGCCGCGACCTGGCGCTCGCCGCCCACGAGGATCAGCCGATCCATCTGCTGCATCTCTCCGCACGCGAGTCGGTCGACGAGCTCCGGCGCGCGCAGGCGGCGGGCGTGCGGGCGACCGGTGAAGCGACTCCCCATCATCTGGTGCTGACGGACGACGCCGTGCGGTCGCTCGACCCGAATCTGAAGATGAACCCGCCGTTGCGGGGAAGCGACGACCGCTCCGCGCTCGTCGCGGCGGTCAGAGACGGAACGATCTCGGTGATCGCCACCGACCACGCGCCTCACGCCGCCCACGAGAAGGACGTGCCGTTCGAGGAGGCGCCGTTCGGTGTGACCGGCCTGGAGACCGCGTTCGCCGTCCTGTACACCCACCTGGTCGGACCTGGGCTGCTGACACTGCCGACGCTGCTCGAGCGGATGTCGGCCGGGCCGGCCCGCGCGTACGGGCTCGAACCGCCGAGGATCGAGCAGGGCGCGCCGGCCAATCTCGTCCTGCTCGACCCGGATACCGCCTGGCGCGTGGGCGAGGGTGGCTTCCGGTCGCGCTCGAGGAACTCGTGGCTGCTGGGCGAGACCCTGCGCGGGAGGGTGCGGCTGACCGTCGCCGCCGGCCGGATCGCGTTTGCCGCGTGACCGTGACCGAGACGGAGGTCGAGGCATACGTGGCGGGAGTGGTCGGTGCGGTCGACGCTCTGGTGCCGGTCGCGGGCGCATACGTGCTCGGCTCGGCCCTGCTCGGGGGTTTTGACCCCGACCGCAGCGACCTCGACATGGTGGTGGTCGTGGAGCGGTCGCCGGCCGCGTTCGAGAGGGAGGCCGTCATCGGGGCGCTGGACGAGCTGCCCCCACCCGTTCGGAAGCTCGAGCTCGTCGTCTACCCGGTCGGAGCGAGGCCCCCCGCGCATGCGCTGAACTATCCCGACGGCGAATTGGAGTGCCCGTTCTGGTTCGTGCTCGACGCCGCGATCGCGCAGGAGCGCTCGCGGCCGTTGTGCGGGCGCCCGTGGCGCGAGCTGCTCGAGCCGGTGACGGAAGCCGAGACGCGTTCCGCGGCGAAGGAGTTGCTCCGCTGGGCCGATGAGCGAGACGACGAGCTTGCCCGTCTGCACGCACTCCGAGCGCACCACTACCTGGAGCACGAGGAGTGGATCACGAAGGAGGAAGCGAGATCGTGACCGGCTGCCTCGTCCTCGAGGACGGAACCGTCTTCAGCGGCCGGTCGGTCGCCGGGGACGGCCGCGCGTTCGGCGAGGCCGTCTTCACGACCTCGATGAGCGGCTACCAGGAGACGGTCACCGACCCCAGCTACGCGGGCCAGATCGTCTGCTTCACGGCGCCGATGGTCGGCAACTACGGCGTGGCCGACGAACGCTCGCAGTCCGGCGCCGTACACGCGACAGCGGCGGTGATGCGCGAAGTCGGCGGCTCGGAATGGACCGACTGGCTGCGCAGCCGCGGCGTGGTGGCAGTGGCGGGCCTCGACACCCGCTCGCTGGTCCTGCACCTGCGCGACCGCGGCGCCATGAGGGCGGCGGCGGTCGCAGGCGACCCACCCATCGACGAGGTGCTGGCCGAGGTACGGGCGCTCCCGTCGATGGAGGGCGCCGCCCTGGTGGCCGGCGTCTCGCCGCGCGAGCCGTACACGTTCGCGGGCGAGGGGAACGTCCGGGTCGCGGTGGTCGACTACGGGATCAAGCGCTCGCTCCTGCGCCTCCTGGAGCAGGCGGGCGCGGCGGTCGACGTCTATCCGCACGACGTGGATGCCGACACACTCGCCGCCTACGACGGCGTCCTGCTCGGCAACGGCCCGGGCGACCCGGCGCCGCTCGTCGGCGAGACGCGCACCGTGCAGGCTTTGCTCGGTCGCGCCCCGGTGCTCGGCGTCTGCCTCGGCCACCAGTTGCTCGCGCTGGCGACCGGACATGACACCTTCAAGCTTCCATTCGGCCACCGCGGCGCCAACCATCCGGTCGTCGACCATGCGACGCGCCGCGTGCTGGTCACCTCCCAGAACCACGGCTTCGCGGTCTCCCCGGGCGGCGGGGAGGGCGTGACGCATACCTCTCTGTACGACGGCACCGTCGAGGGGCTCCACTACCCCGAGCTGCGGGCGCGGTCTGCTCAGTTCCACCCCGAGGCGAGCCCGGGCCCGCACGACGGCGCGCCGATCATCGCGGAGTGGGTCGAGGAGCTGGGCGCCGTTGCCTAGGCGCAACGACCTCGAGTCGATTTGCCTGATCGGCTCGGGCCCGATCGTGATCGGCCAGGCCTGCGAGTTCGACTACGCCGGTTGCCAGGCCCTGAAGGTGCTGCGCGAGGACGGCTTTCGCACGGTGGTCGTCAACTCCAACCCTGCGACGATCATGACCGACCCGGGCTTCGCCGACCGCACCTACCTGGAGCCCCTCGACCTCGCCGGCGTCGCCGACGTGCTCGAGCGCGAGCGACCCGACGCACTGATCCCGACGATGGGCGGCCAGACCGCGCTCAACCTGTCGTTGCAGCTGGCCGAGGCGGGGGTGCTCGACGCGCTCGGCGTCGAGCTGATCGGCGCCGGCCAGGACGCGATCAGGCGCGCCGAGGATCGCGAGCTCTTCCGCGAGGCGGTGCGGAGCGTGGGGCTCAGTGTGCCCTCCTCCCGAATCGTGACCTCGCTCGACGACCTGGAGGGCGTGGCTCTTCCGGCGGTGGTGAGGCCGGCGTTCACGCTCGGCGGCCACGGCGGCGGGTTCGTCGACGACCGGTCGACGCTCGATCGGCAGGTCGAGCGTGGACTGAAGGAGAGCCCGATCGGGCAGGTGCTGGTCGAGGAGTCGGTGCGCGGCTGGGACGAGTTCGAGCTCGAAGTCGTTCGGGACAAGCGCGACAACGTCGTGATCGTCTGCTCGATCGAGAACCTCGATCCGATGGGCGTGCATACCGGCGACTCGGTGACTGTCGCGCCGCAGATGACCCTTTCCGACGAGGCGTATCAGGAGCTCCGGGACGCCGCCGCTGCGGTCATCCGCGCGGTCGGCGTGGAGACCGGCGGCTCGAACATCCAGTTCGCCCGTGAGCGCGACACCGGCGAGCTGCGGGTGATCGAGATGAATCCGCGCGTCTCCCGCTCGTCGGCGCTCGCCTCCAAGGCGACCGGCTACCCGATCGCGAAGGTGGCGGCCAAGCTGGCGGTTGGCTACACGCTCGACGAGATCCCGAACGATCTGACGAAGACGACTCCGGCCAGCTTCGAGCCGACGCTCGACTACGTGGTGGTCAAGTTCCCGCGCTTCGCGTTCGAGAAGTTCCCGGGCGCCGACCGGACGCTCGGCACGCAGATGAAATCGGTCGGCGAGGCGATGGGCATCGGGCGGACGTTCCGCGAGGCGTTCTGGAAGGCGTTCAGCTCGCGTGAGCTGGACGCCGGCGCGGTCACGCCCTGGGATGCGCTCGACGACCTGCCCGAGGGGATCCATCCGTGGTTCCGGGTGGAGCTGGAGCGGCTGGCCGCCGAGGGGCCGCCGACCGGCAAGCGTGCCTACCGGCGGGTCGATTCCTGCGCCGGCGAGGTCGCGGCCGAGTCGAACTACTATTACTCGACCTTCGGCGAGGCCGACGAGGCGCCGCCGACCGGAGACGAGCCGCGCGTGGTGATCATCGGCTCGGGCCCGAACCGGATCGGACAGGGGATCGAGTTCGACTACTGCTGCGTCCACGCCGCACAGAGCTTCCGGGCGCTGGGCTACGAGGCGGTGATGGTCAACTGCAACCCGGAGACCGTCTCGACCGACTACGACACCTCCGACCGCCTGTACTTCGAGCCGCTCGGAGCGGAGGAGGTGCTGGCCGTCTGCGAACGCGAGCAGCCCGAGGGCGTGGTCATCCAGTTCGGCGGTCAGACGCCGCTGAAGCTGGCGCGGGCGATCGAGGCCGGCGGCTTCCGAATCCTGGGGACGCCGTACGACGCGATCGACCTGGCCGAGGACCGGCAGCGCTTCGGCGAGCTGCTCTCGGGCCTGGGGATCCGCTGTCCGGAGTGGGGGATCGCCTCCAGCGGCCGCGAGGCGGCGGAGATCGCTCACAGGATCGGCTACCCGGTGCTGGTCCGGCCGTCGTACGTGCTCGGTGGGCGGGCGATGCGAGTCTGCTACCGCGGAAACGAGGTCGTCCAGGCGTTCCACAAAGACCTGAGTGGCAAAGTGCTGGTCGACCGCTTTCTCGAGAACGCGATCGAGATCGACGTCGACGCCCTCTGCGACGGCGAGGAGACGTATGTCGCAGCGGTGATGCAGCACGTCGAGGAGGCCGGCGTCCACTCGGGCGACTCGGCGTGCGTGCTCCCGGCGCCCTCGCTCGACGTCGCGACGGCCCGCGAGGTCGAGAGCGTCGTCCGCCGGCTCGCGCCCGCGCTCGGGACGATCGGCTTGATCAACGTACAGCTCGCCGTCGCCGAGGACGCGGTCTACGTCCTCGAGGCGAATCCACGGGCCTCGAGGACGGTCCCGTTCGCGTCGAAGGCGACCGGGCTGGGGCTGGTCGAGGCCGCCTGCCGTCTGGCCGCCGGCGCGAAGCTGCGTGAGCTCGGCCTCCCGGCCGAGCGGCCGCCGAAGCAGGTCTCGGTGAAGGCTGCCGTGCTGCCGTTCTCGCGCTTTCCCGGCAGCGATCCTGTGCTGGGCCCCGAGATGCGCTCGACCGGCGAGGTGATGGCCTCGGCATCCGACCTCCCCACCGCGTTCGCAAAGGCCGAGCGCGCCGCCGGCCGGCCGCTGCCCACCACCGGGACGGCCTTCCTGTCGGTCCGGGACGACGACAAGGCGGCGCTGCGCCCGGTGGCGGCGGCGCTGGCCGGGCTCGGATTCAAGCTGGTGGCGACCGAGGGGACCGCCCGAGAGCTGCGGGACGCGGGTCTGGAGGTCGAGCAGGTGGCGAAGGTCGCCGAGGGCGGAGAAGCGACCGTCGTCGACCTCGTCCGCCGCGGTCGCTGCGATCTGGTCGTCAACACGCCGTTCGGCGGGTCGCTGCAGCGCACCGACGGCTACCGGATCCGCGAGGCTGCTCTCGTCGCACGGATTCCCTGCATCACCACGATCTCCGGCGCGGCGGCCGCGGTGCACGCGATCGCGAACGCCAGGACGGAACTCGCCCTGTCGCTCCAGGAACGCATCGAAGTTGAGACGCGCGCGGTCAACGGTTCGTAGCAACGAGGCAGTCGGCCCCTACTGCCTCCTCAGGCTCGAGCGGGGACCGCTCGACCCTGGTGTCCCCGGACAGTTCTTCATGCTCGAGGCGCCCGGACGGCTGTTGCCCCGGCCGATGAGCCTCTGCCTCGCCCCGGCGGGCGAGCTGGCGTTCCTGGTCGACCCGGTCGGCCCCGGCACGCTCGCTCTCGCTTCGCTGGAGCCCGGCGACGCGATCCACGTCTTCGGGCCGCTCGGCAACGGCTTCCGGCTCGACGTCGAGCGGCCTCTTCTCGTCGGCGGCGGCATCGGGATCGCGCCGCTGCCCTTCCTCTCCACGCGGCTCGGCTCGCCGCCCGCGGTCCTCGGCTTCCGGTCGGAGTGGCACGCGCAGGCGGCCGCGCTGGTGTCGAACGCCGAGGTGGCGATCGACCCGACCCTGGTCACCGATCTGCTCAGGGACAGGCTTCAGTCTGGCCCCGCCGTTCTGGCCTGCGGCCCCGAGCCGATGCTCGAGGCCGTGCGCGATCTCTGCCCCGATGCCCAGCTCGCGTGGGAAGCGCCGATGGCCTGCGGCTACGGCGCGTGCTACGGCTGTGCAGTCGAGATCGACGGTGAGTGGCGACGTCTGTGTGTGGAAGGACCGGTGCTACGTGCTGCTTAACGCCTCGGGCTGCCTCGACGCGCTGACCGCACCCGAAACGGCGGAGATGCTCGATGCATTCGTCACGAAGACGGTGACGCCGCTCCCGCGTGGAGGCAACGCGCCCGTGCGGATCGCCGAGACCGACGTCGGGATGCTCAACTCGATCGGCCTCGCAAATCCCGGCAGAGAGCGGTTTCTGGCCGAGACGCTGCCCCGCCTCCGGGAGCTGGGCAGGCCCCTCTGGGTCTCGGTCGGCGGCTTCAGTGCCGAGGAGTACGCCGAAACGTGCGGCCGGCTCGACGACGTGACGATCGAGCTCAATCTGTCGTGCCCCAACGTCGACGAGGCGGCGGAGTCCGCTGCGGAGATCGTCGCCGCCTGCCGGGCGGCGACGGCGTTACCGCTCTACGCGAAGCTTTCGCCGGCGAACTGGAACCTCGGCGAGCTCGCCCGCGCGGTCGAGGCGGCGGGCGCCGACGGCGTCTCCGTGGTGAACACCTTGCGGGGCATGAAGCTGGACCCGGAGCTCCGTCCGGTGCTCGGGACCCGGACCGGCGGGCTCTCCGGGCCGGCCCTCAAGCCGGTCGCACTCGCCGCCGTCCACGCCTGCTACCGGGCGACCGGGCTGCCGATCGTGGGGATGGGCGGGGTGGCATCCGGACGCGACGCGCTCGAGCTCCACGCCGCCGGCGCGAGGGTGGTCGCGCTCGGGACGGTCTTGTTCTCCGACCCGCTCGCTCCAGCCCGGATCCGCGAGGAATTGTCGGCAGAACTGGCAACGCTCGGGCTCTCGTCGGTGGAGCAGGCGTGCGGGATTGCCCACGCCGGAGCGTTGCCAGCAAGAAAACACCTCGACGTCGGGTCGAGAGTTTTCTAGAAACACCTGCAAATCGGCGTAATCGACCCCGGTTGACCGGCCGGTGCAAGCTGTTAGACTCGCACACTCGAATGCCGACGAAGACTCAGGCAATGGCGCCGGTACGCTCTCTCGATCAGCGCATGGAGGCTCTCGCCAGGGCCAACGACATCCGCGTCCGCCGGGCGCAGCTGAAGAAGGACCTCAAGAACGGCAAGGTCCAGATCGACGAGATCCTCAACGACCCGCCGGAGTACGTCTCCACGGCGAAGGTGTTCGACATGCTGATGGCGGTCCCGAAGTTCGGCCGCGTGAAGGCGGCCCGCTTCCTCAACCAGTGCCGCATCAGCCAGTCGAAGACCGTCGGCGGGTTGTCCGACCGCCAGCGCGCCGAGCTGATTGGGCTCTTCCACCGGAACGCCTGACGGCTCGCCCGTCTTCGTGATCACCGGCCCCTCGGGGGCCGGGAAGGGGACCCTGATCAAGGCGCTGCTCGGGCGGGTCGCGGACCTCGAGGTCGCGGTCTCGGCGACGACGAGGCACCGCCGCGTCGGCGAGGAGGACGGGCGGGAGTACTGGTTCCTGTCCGATGCCGAGTTCGTTCGCCGGGTGCACGAGGGCGACTTCCTGGAGCACGTCACCTACGTCTCCGGGAAGCGCTACGGAACGCTGGGTTCCGAGGTCGACCGGATCGCCGGGGAGGGCAAGATCCCGGTGCTGGAGCTGGAGACGGAGGGGGCGCTGAACGTCAAGGACGACGTGCCCGGCGCGGTCACCGTCTTCATCACCGCGCCGATTCCCGAGCTGGAGCGCCGTTTGCGCGAGCGCGCGAGTGAGAGCGAGGGCGAGATCGGCGAGCGGATCGGGCTGGCGCGGAAGCAGCTCGCTCAGGCGAAACAGTTCGATCACGTGGTCGTGAACGACGATCTCGAGCGCGCGACCACGGATCTGGAGGAGGTTGTCCGGCGAGAGCTGGCAACCGCCGGTACCATGAGCCGGCCGTGATCAATCCCAGAATCGACGAGCTGCTCGACAACGTGGACTCGCGCTACGCGCTGGTCATCGTCGCCGCGAAGCGTGCCAGGCAGATCAACAACTACCACCACCAGCTCGGCGAAGGCACTTTCGACGAGTTTCCGCCTCTCGTCGAGTCCCGCTCGAAGAACTACTTGACCATGGCCCTCGAAGAGACCGCCGAGGGCAAGATCAAGTACACGTACAAGAACTAGGCCGCTGCACATGGCCCGGCGGGTCCTCCTCGGAGTGACCGGCGGCATCGCCGCCTACAAGGCGTGCGAGCTGTGCCGACTCTTCGTCCAGGCGGGACACGAGGTGACGCCGGTCCTGACTCTCGGGGCCGAGGGCTTCGTCACGGCTCGCACCTTCGAGGCGCTCGCTCGGCGCGAGCAGCCGCGCGAGCTCTACCCGCACCTGGTCGACGCCGACCTGCTGGTGATCGCGCCCCTGTCCGCGAACACGCTCGCGAAGCTGGCGCACGGGCTGGCGGACAACGTGCTCACGCAACTCGCGCTCGCCTTCCGCGGGCCGCTTCTGGCGGCGCCGGCGATGAACGTCCGCATGTGGGAGCACCCGGCCACCCAGGCGAACCTGGCCACGGTACGCGAGCGCGGGGTGCAGCTGATCGGCCCGGAGGAGGGCGATCTGGCCGAGGGCGAGACCGGCCTGGGCCGGATGAGCGAGCCGGAGGCGATCTTCGCTCGCGCGCGGCAGCTGCTCGGCGAGACCGACACCCTTGCCGGGAAGACGGTGCTGGTCAGCGCGGGCGGCACGCGCGAGCCGCTCGACGCGGTGCGCTATATCGGGAATCGCTCGTCCGGCCGGATGGGTGTCGCGCTCGCCGAGGAGGCGCGCCGGCGCGGCGCACGGGTGACGCTTCTGGCCGCGAACCTGGCCGTGCAGGCCCCGGCGGGCATCGAGGTTGTGGAGACGCCGACGGCGGCCGCGCTCGCCCGCGAGGCAAAGGCACGCGCAGACGTCGACGTCGTGCTGATGGCGGCGGCCGTCGCCGACTATGCGCCCGATCCGGTCGAGGGCAAGCGTCCCAAGACCGGCGCGCCGTGGGAGCTCAGCCTCCGGCCGACCGAGGACATCCTGGGCGGGTTCGGGGAGAGCAGGAACGGGACGGTGCTCGTCGGCTTCGGTGCCGAGGAAGGCGAGGCCGGCCTGGAGCGCAAACGACGGATGCTGGCCGAGAAGCACCTGGATCTGGTCGTCTTCAACGACGTCTCTCGGTCGGACATCGGCTTCGACTCCTCCGAGAACGAGGTCGTGCTCGTCTCTGCGGGGGATGAGCGGACGGTGGCGAAGGCGCCGAAGGAGCGGATCGCCGCCGAGATCCTGGACGAGGTCGAGCGGCTACTGGAGCGGCGTTAGCCGGAACCCGCCGGCCTCCTCGAGCGCGGCGATCCGCGACTCGAGCGGCGGGTGCGTGTCGAAGAGGCCGCGGAATGCGGTGGAGACGCCCGTCGCCTGGTTCTGGGGGTTCTCGATGTAGAGGTGCGCGACGGCTCTGCTCGCGTGCGCGGTCGAGGTCTGGTCGAGCTGGAGCGTCCGCAGCGCCAGCGCAAGCCCCTCGGCATCGCCGGTGATCTCGGCCGCGGACGCGTCGGCGAGGTACTCGCGCCGCCTCGAGACGCAGAGCTGAATCAGCACCGCCGCGACCGGCGCGATCAGCAGGGCCGCGAGGCCGAGCGCATACGCGATCGCCCCGGTGCTCCCTCCGCTCCTCCGGCCGCCGCCGAAGAACGAGATCCGCAGCAGGAAGTCCGAGAGGAGCGCGACCACGCCGACGAGAACGGCGACCAGCGACATCAGGCGGACGTCGCGGTTGCGGATGTGCGAGAGCTCGTGGGCGATCACGCCTTCGAGCTCCCGCTCGTCCATCAGGTTCAGCAGGCCCGTGGTGACACAGACGTACGCCTTGTCGGGGCTCCGGCCGGCGGCGAAAGCGTTGGGCGCCGGATCGTCGACGACGTAGACCGGCGGCGGCTGGGGGAGGCCGGCGGCGATGGCGACCGTTTCGACCACGTGGAAGAGCCGCGGGTACTGCTTCCGGTCGGCGGGGTGGGCGCCGGTTGCGCCGGCGACGATGCTGCCGGCGGAGAGCCAGCTGAAGATCCCGTAGACGATTCCGACCACCCCGACGACGACGAGCAGTGACGGCTGGAAGGCGTAGCCGAGCACCAGTCCGAGCACGCCGACCAGCAGGGCGAACAGAAACAGCAGCCAGAGCGTGCGCCAGCGGTTGGCTCGGATCTGCTCCTGGAGCGTCATTGCTGCGCGAACGAGACGACCGGAGCGTCACGCTCGTCGGTACCGAAGAACTCGCGCCCGCGGAAACCGAACGGCTTCGCGATCAGCACGGCCGGAAAGCTCTGCTTGACCGTGTGGTAGCGGTAGACGGTCTGGTTGTAGTAGCGCCGGGCCGCGGCGAGCTTGTCCTCGATGTCGGCCAGCTCCTGTTGGAGAGCGAGGAAGTTCTCGGACGCCCTCAGCTGCGGATAGGCCTCGGAGACGGCGATCAGCCGGTTGAGCGCGCCGCCGAGGTGCTCGTTCGCCTCCGCTGTCGCGGCTGGGCCCGGCGCCTGCTCGGCTGCGGCACGGGCCTCCGTCACCTCCTCGAAGGTCTCGCGTTCGTGGGCGGCGTAGCCCTTCACCGCCTCGACCAGGTTCGGGACGAGGTCGTACCGCCGCCTGAGCTGGACGTCGATGTTCGCCCAGCCCGTCTCGGTCTCGTTCCGCAACCGCACCAGGCGGTTGTACGTGTAGACGAGGTAGAGGACGAGCAGGACGACCACCGCGGCGACGACGATCGCGACCCACACGCTGGTCGATACTAGATCGCGTGGAAGCCGTCGTGATGGCCGCAGGCGAGGGGCGCCGGCTCCGGCCGCTGACCGAGCGCTACGCCAAGCCGGTGCTGCCGATCGACGGGCGGCCGGTGATCGTGACGTTACTGCAGGAGCTGCGTGCATCCGGATTCGGGCGGGTGACGGTGGTGACCGGACATCTGGCCGAACAGGTCGAGGGGCTGCTCGACGGGTTCCCGCTCGAGCTTCGATTCGTACGCCAGCCCGCGCCCCTCGGCTCGGCGGACGCCGTCCGGCTCGGCCTCGAGGCGCTCCCGGCGGTGGTGGTCGCGGCCGACACCGTGTTCACGCCGGGCGACCTGGGGCGCTTTGCCAACGTCGAAGGCCACGCGATCGCCGGCCGGCGCGACCCGCCGCCGTCGCCTCCGCACCGCTACGCGCTCGGCGTCGAGGACGGGCGGGTGACGAGAGTTCTCGACCGGGACCCGACGAATCCGCTCGCCTCGGCGCCGCTGTGGCGGCTCGGCAAGTCGTTCGACCCGTCGCTCCTGAACGAGCTTGGCGGTCCGCCGTTCGAGCTGTCGCAGGCGTTCCAGCGCCTGGTCGACGCGGGAGAGACCGTCCACGGCGTCGAGATCGGCCCGACCCGGGACTTGACGCATCCGCTTGACTGTCTGGAGCAGAACTTCACCTATTTGAGGGCACTGTGAGCGAGGTCTACGACTACTTCCAGCAGGGCAGGCGCCACTTGAAGAGCGGGATGGCCGCCCAGGCGACCGTGCCACTGGAAAAGGCGAAGCGCCGCGAGCCGAACAAGGCGTCGATCCGCGAGTCGCTCGGCATCGCGTACTTCCGGATCGGCCGCTACGACGAGGCTGCCGCCGAGTTCCGGGCGATGCTCGAGCTCTCGCCGGCCGACGACTACGCGCACTACGCGCTCGGCCGCTGCCTCGAGAAGCAAGGGCACGCGGCCGAGGCGAACGGCCACTACAAGCTCGCGCGCTCCCTCCGGCCCGGCTCGAAGCAGTACGCGGCCCGGGTGATGGAGCTGGATGACTCCGACCCGGACGCGTCCTAGGGTCTGACCCCGGTCAGGGGTCCGACTCTGCAGGAAACGCGCGCTGCGAAGATGGCCCCATGAGGGCGGTCGTCCAGCGGGTTACGCGGGCGCGCGTCAGCCCCGGCGGCGAGATCGGAGCCGGCCTCTGCGTCCTGCTGGGTGTCGCCCGTGGCGATACGGCGTCCGACGCAGTGCGGCTCGCCGGCAAGGTCGCCCGGCTGCGGATCTTCCAGAACCGCGAGGGCAAATTCGACCGCTCGCTCCTCGACACCGGCTGCGCGGCACTCGTCGTCTCGCAGTTCACGCTGCTTGCCGACACGGCGAAGGGCAACCGGCCGAGCTTCTCCGAGGCGGCGCCGCCCGAGGCGGCAGAGCCGCTCTACGAGGCGTTCTGCGTGGCTCTCGGCGAGCTGGGCGTCGAGGTGGCGACCGGAGTCTTCGGCGCGCGCATGGAGGTCGAGCTGGTCAACGACGGCCCGGTCACGATCGTTCTCGGGCCCTGATGTCGATTGTCGGCCCTCCTGATCGTCTAGACCGATGAGTTTCCGCGTGGTGCGGAGTCTGATAGGCCATAGTGAGCTCTCGACCCGGAGGTGAGGCAATGGCACGGACGGTCGTTCTGGTCGGAACCCGGAAGGGGTGCTTCCTGCTCGAAAGCGACGAGGCCCGGCGCGACTGGCAGCTGCGCGGGCCGTTCTGCGAAGGGTGGCCGGTCTACCACGCCGTCCACGACCCGGGCAGCGGGTCGATCTACGCCGCAGCGGCGAGCGAGTGGCACGGCTCGGCGGTCTGGCGGAGCCCCGACCTGGGCGAGACGTGGGAGCATTCGAGCGAGGGCCTCGCCTACGAGGCCGACGGCGAGAAGAAGATGTCGAAGGTCTCGAACCTGGCCGTGAAGAACGGTCGCGTGCTCGTCGGCGTCGAGATGCCGGGGATCTTCGAGAGCAAGGACGGCGGCAAGACCTTGTCGCCGCTGACCACGCTCGCCGGCCAGCCGGGGAGCGAGGGCTGGGACGACCCGGCGAACCAGCCGCCGGGCCACCTCGGCATCTCGGCGATCATGTTCGACCCCGAGGAGGACATCGCGCTTCTGGGCGATCGTCCAGGGCGTCGGGCTGTTCGAGACCCAGGACGACGCGAAGACGTGGACTCCTCGCAACAAGGGGCTGCGCGCCGACTGGCCGCGGGAGCACGAGGATGTCGGCTTCTGCGTCCACAAGCTCGTCCGCTCGCCGGTCGACGGCGACCGGATGTACCAGCAGAACCATGTCGGCATGCACCGCAGCGACGACTGCGGCCACACCTGGACGGAGATCACCGAGGGGCTACCGACCGAGTTCGGCTTCGCCGCGGCGACCCACCCGCACGACCGCGAGACGTTCTACGTGATCCCGCTCGACCCGGGCCACGGCCGCACGATGCCGGAGGGGCATGCGTCGGTCTGGCGGACGCAGGACGCAGGCGAGAGCTGGCAGCGCCTCGACCAGGGGCTGCCCGCACCAGGACGCGTGGGTCGGTGTCCTGCGCGAGGGGATGGCGATCGACACGTACGACTCGCCGGGGCTCTACTTCGGCACGAGCACGGGCCAGGTCTTCGCCAGCGCGGACGAGGGCGAGAGCTGGAGCGAGATCGCCAGCTACCTGCCGGCGATCTCCTCGGTCGAGGTCGCGATCGTCGACTAGCGATGGCCGAGATCTACCTCCCTCGACGCTGCCGCCGCTCTTCCCGGGCCTACCGCGCCGCCTCGAGCTCGAGGCGGCGACCGTGGACGACGTGGTCGCACAGCTCGACGCGTCGTGGCCGGGCCTGCGCGACCGCCTGTGCGAGCCGGGCCCGGCGATCCGGCCGCACATCCACTTCTACGTCGACCGGGAGCGGGCTGCGCTCGACACGCCGCTCGAGCCTCGCTCCCGGGTCGACGTGATCGCGGCGATCAGCGGCGGCTGAGGCGGGCTCCCCTCGCGGCACGGCGGATTGCGGGCCCGGGCCGGGTGGGGTTGCTATCCTGCTGAGACCACATTTCACCGGCTTGGCGAAATGGGCGCGCGGCGCCCATTTCTTGTGTAGGAGGTCGTTTGACAGCCGTCCACGAGCGAGAGCGAGAGTTGACGAGAGAGGTGACACAGACCGTAGAGCAGGGCCTTCCGGGCGTCGAGGTGCTCGCCGTCGAGCTCTCCGGACGCGAGCGGTTCACGGTCTACATCGACCATGCCGCAGGCGTCGACCACGCGCTCTGCGAGCGGGTCACCAACCTGCTTCGCGGCTACCTGGACCGGTACACCGTCGACGTCTCCTCGCCCGGAATCGAGCGGCCGCTGCGCACGCCCGCGCACTTCCGCAACGCGATCGGGCGGAAAGTCGCCGTGCGGACGGAGCACGAGCTGGGAGGCCGGAAGAAGTTTCGCGGCACTGTCGCCGCTGCGGAGAACGGAGACCTGGCGCTCGACGTCGCCGGCGGCGAGCGCGTGAAGATCCCGTACGGCGAGATCGTGCGGGGGAACCTCGTCGACGAAGGGCAATGACGCCGGAAGGACTGTGACTGAGATGAGCAGAGAAATCATCGAAGCGGTCAGGACGATCGAGAAGGAGAAGGGGATCGAGGAGGACACCCTCATCCACGCGCTCGAGGACGCCCTGCAGGCCGCGTACAAGAAGACCCCGGGCTCGTCGCGGCACGCGAGCGTCGAGCTCGACCCCGAGAGCGGCGACTTCCGCGTCTATTCGATCGAGCTGCCGAAGGACATCGAGGAGCGCCTGATCGAGGAGGCCCGCGAGCGGGCGATCACCGAGCTCGAGGAGCAGGAGATCGAGACGGGCGAGCACTCGCACGTGCTGGTCACCGACGACGACCTCCAGATCGACTGGTCCGACGTCGACCCGTCGCTGGTCAAGCGCGCCGACGTGACACCCGAGAACTTCGGGCGCATCGCGGCGCAGACCGCGAAGCAGGTGATCCTCCAGCGGATCCGCGAGGCGGAGCGCGAGATGATGTACGAGGAGTACATCGACCGCGTCAGCGAGGTCGTCACGGGCATCGTGCAGCAGGCCGGCGACCGCAACAACGTCCTCGTCGACCTCGGCAAGGTCGAGGCGCTGCTTCCCCGTTCCGAGCAGGTCGACGGCGAGCGCTACGAGCAGGGATCGCGCATCAAGGCCGTGATCACCGAGGTCCGCTCCGGCACGAAGGGGCCGCAGGTGATCCTGTCGCGCCGTGATCCGGAGCTGATCCGCACGCTGTTCGAGCTAGAGGTGCCCGAGATCGCCGACGGCCTCGTCGACATCAAGGGCGTCGCCCGCGAGCCCGGCTACCGGTCGAAGATCGCGGTCGAGTCGCACGCGCAGGGCGTCGACCCGGTCGGCGCCTGTGTCGGCCCGCGAGGCTCGCGGGTCCGCATGGTCGTCTCGGAGCTCCGCGGCGAGAAGATCGACATCATTCCGTGGAACCCGGAGCCCGCGCGATTCGTCGCGAAGGCGCTGTCGCCGGCCCGGGTCCGCGAGGTCTACATCGACGACGAGACCCGTGAGGCCACCGTCATCGTCCCGGACGACCAGCTCGCGCTGGCGATCGGCAAGGAGGGCTTGAACGCCCGCCTGGCCGCGCGCCTGACCGGTTGGAAGGTCGACATCCAGTCCGACACCGAGTTCGCCCAGGCGGAGGCGGAGGCAGCGTTCGCCGGCGCCGACGGCGACGACTTCACCGGCCGCTGCGTGGCGATCCTGTCCACCGGCAAGCGCTGCCCCAATGCGGCGCTGCCCGGCTCGCGCTTCTGCGGCGTCCCGGCGCACCAGGAGCTCGCGAAGCGCGACGAGGCAGGCGAGGATCTCGGCGACCTGATCGTCAAGCCCGGCGTCGTCGAGGCCGAGGACGAAGGAGACGACGCGACTGCAGACGCTGCTGCCGTCGTCGTGGCGTCCGCGCCCCAGGACGAGGCCGAAGCAGGAGAAAGCCCCGCGGGGACCGTCCCGGAAGGCAACGCCGAGACCGTGGTGGCGGTCTCGGAGGAGACCGAGTCCGCGACGTGAGCGGACCTGTCAGGACATGCGTGGGCTGCGGGCGAAAGGCGCCGCAGTCGGAGCTCCGACGCTTCGTCGCGAGGGACGGGCAACTGACACCCGGCCGGACCGAGCCCGGCCGCGGCGTCTACACGTGCCGACGCCTCGCGTGCTTCGAGCGGGCGGCCGAAAAGCGCGCCTTTGCACGTGTCCTGCGACGGCCCGTCCGGGTCGAAACGTCGCTGTCCTCGCTCTACACTGCCCACATGGCTGAGGGGATCCATGGCTGACGGCCCGAAAAGACCGATCAGACCGCGCCAGGGCGGAGGCCCGGGCCGCAGACGCCGAGTCGTGATCGACACCGGCGCGGCCAGGCCGCGCGACGATCGCCGCGCGCGCGATCAGCGTGGAGCGGCGCCGCCGAAGCAGCCGCGCGAGGTCGTCCAGCCGACCGGGCCCGTCAGCCTGGAGTCGGGGATCACCGTCCGCGACTTCTCCCAGGCGGTCGGCGTCGGGATGCAGGACATCATCAAGATCCTGATGGGCCTCGGCGCCCTGAAGACCGCCACGCAGTCGCTGACCGACGACGAGGTCGAGCTGCTCGCCGCCGAGCTCAAGCGCGAGGTCACGATCAAGCATGCCGGCGACGAGGACGTCGAGCCCGAGATCGTCGAGGACGACCCCGATGACCTCGTCCCACGGCCGCCCGTCGTCACGATCATGGGTCATGTCGACCACGGCAAGACCACGCTGCTGGACGCCATCCGCAACGCCAAGGTGGTCGAGACCGAGGCGGGCGGGATCACCCAGCACATCGGCGCGTACCAGGTGCCCGTCGACGGCCGGAGGGTCACGTTCCTGGACACGCCCGGCCACGAGGCGTTCACGGCCATGCGCGCGCGCGGCGCGAAGGTGACCGACATCGCCGTCCTCGTAGTGGCCGCCGACGACGGCGTGATGCCCCAGACCAGGGAGTCGATCGCGCACGCTCGGGCAGCCGAGGTGCCGATCGTCGTTGCGGTGAACAAGATCGACTTGCCGGACGCCAACCCCGAGCGGGTGCTGGGTGATCTCGCCGCCGAAGGGCTCCAGCCCGAGGAGTGGGGCGGGGACACGCAGGTCGCGCGGGTCTCGGCGAGGGAGCAGACCGGTCTCGACGAGCTGTTGGGCAAGGTGCTGCTGGTCGCCGATGCCGAGCTCGAGTTGCAGGCCAATCCGAAGGCGGATGCGTCTGGGCCGATCATCGAGTCCAGGCTCGACATCGGCCGCGGTCCGGTCGCGACGATGCTCGTACAACGCGGGACGCTCCGCGTGGGCGACGCCGTCGTCGCCGGAGACGCCTGGGGCAAGGTCCGGGCGCTCTACAACTACAAGGGCGAGAAGCTCAAGGACGCGAAGCCCGGCGACCCGGTCGAGATCCTCGGCTTCGACAAGCCGCCGCCTGCCGGCGAGCTCGCCCGGGTGGTCGAAACCGATCGGGACGCGCGTGATCTCGCGCAGAAGCGCGCGGAACGCCTGCGCCGCGAACAGTTCGCGATCCGCCCCTCGTCGAGCGTCTCCCTCGAGAGCCTGTTCGATCAGCTCCAGGCCGGCGAGGTCAAGGATCTCAACCTCGTCGTCAAGGGCGACGTCCAGGGCTCGATCGAGGCGATCGTCGGCGAGCTGACGAAGATCCAACACCCCGAGGTCCGGGTCAACGTCATCCACCAGGGTGTCGGCGGGATCACGGAGAACGACGTGATGTTGGCCTCGGCCTCCGGCGGGATGATTCTCGGCTTCAACGTCCGGCCGAACGCCGAGACGCGCGCGGTCGCCGAGCGCGAAGGCGTGGAGATCCGGACCTACAACGTCATCTACCAGCTGACCGAGGACATCCAGCAGGCCCTCGTGGGGATGCTCACCGCCGTCACGACGGAGGAGACGATCGGCGAGGCCGAGGTACGCGAGACCTTCCGCGCCTCCCGCGTCGGCACCATCGCCGGCTGCATGGTCACGAGCGGCCTCGTCCGCCGCGGCGCCAACGTCCGGATCGTGCGCGACGGCACGGTCATCTATACGACGACGATCGACTCGCTCAAGCGCTTCCAGGACGACGCGCGCGAGGTGCAGGAAGGCTTCGAGTGCGGCATCCACCTGGCGAACTACGACGACGTCAAGATCGGCGACGTGCTCGAGGTGTTCGAGACGCGCGAGATCGAAAGAACCTCTCTGGACCAGACCTAGCGCGGCTCGACCGGTCCGAACCCCGACCCGAGCGCCGTCTCTGAGAGCTGCCGGCCTACAGGGCGGCGGTCGAGCCGCCGACCCTGAGCCGCGGGCGGTACTGGACGTCCGGCATGGCGCCGCTCTGGCCGCCGATCAGGCTCCGCAGCGTCGAGACCGCGGTGCGGGCGATGTCCAGGATCGGCTGCTCCACCTTGCGCGCGGGTTCGACGGGACAACCTCGGTCTCGAAGGTGCTCACCGTCAAGCCCAATCCGTAGAGTGCAGGGGGTCGATGCGCCGCGGAGAGGCCACGTTGTCGCGCCGCTCGAGCGGCGTGCTGCTCCACGTCACCTCGCTGCCCGGTGGCCGGCTGGGCGCGGAGGCGTACCGGTTCGTCGACTGGCTGGTGGAGGCCGGCCAGTCCTGGTGGCAGGTGCTGCCGCTGAACCCGCCGGACCCGTTCGGCTCGCCGTACACGTCGTCGTCGGCCTTCGCCGGCTGGAACGGGTTGCTGAGCCGGCCGGAGGCCCCCGTCAAGCTCGCCGAGACGCGGGACTTCCGTGTCCGGCAGGGGTACTGGGCTCGTGACTGGGAGCGCTACGCCGGTGCCGGCGCGCTCGACGACCAGGTGCGGTTCGAGCGCGAGTGGCAAGCCCTGCGGCGATACGCGACCGAGCACGGCATCCGGTTGATCGGTGACCTTCCGATCTACGTCGCCGGAGACAGCGCCGAGACCGAGTTTCATTCCGAGCTCTTCGACCGTGACCTCGTCGCGGGCGCCGCTCCCGATGTCTCGCACCCCGAGGGCCAGCTCTGGGGGCAGCCGGTGTACGACTGGCGGGCGATGCGGCGTGAGGGCTACCGCTGGTGGATCGAGCGCTTCCGCCGGACGCTGGAGCTCTTCGATGTCGGCCGGATCGACCACTTCCGCGGCTTCGTCGCGTACTGGGCCGTGCCGCGCGGCGCGAAGAGCCCGCTCGAAGGCCGCTGGCACCGCGGGCCGGGAGCGGCGCTGTTCGAGGCCGTCCAACGCGAGCTCGGTCGCCTCCCGCTGATCGCCGAGGACCTGGGGATCATCACCCCGGCGGTCGACCGGCTTCGCAGCGGGTTCGGCCTGCTCGGGATGCGGATCGTCGGTCGCGGTTTCGTGAGGCGGCACCGGCACCGGCACGCGGTCGCCGCGCACGTCGAGGATGCCGTCGTCTACACGGGCACGCACGACCATCCGACCCTGGCAGGCTGGCTCGCAACCGCCTCGGCCGAAGATCTCGCTCTCGCCACGCACGACCTCGCGGAGGCCGGGATCGATGACGACGACACCGAGTGGGCGCTCGTCCGGCTCGCGCTCTCGTCGCGTGCGCGTCTCGCGATCCTGCCGATGCAGGACGTTCTCGGGCTGGGCGCCGAGGCGCAGATGAACCACCCCGGGACGGTGGGGAACGACAACTGGCGCTGGCAGCTCGAACCGGGGCAGCTGTCCGCCGGTCTCGCCGCGCGGCTTCGCCGGGCGACCGCCGAGAGCCGGCGGCTCGCCCCGGTGCGCCTGCGCGCGACCGCGTAGAAAAAGTGCCCGGCGGCTACGTCGGCATCCTCTCGATCGAGCTGCACTTCCCCGAGGTCGGCTCGCTGAAGGGAAAGCGAAAGCACCTGCTCTCCGCCAAGGCGCAGCTCCAGAACCGCTTCGGCGCGTCGGTCGCCGAGGTCGACCACCACGACCTCTGGCAGCGCTCGGCGCTCGCGATGGCGTGCTCCGCGCGCGAGGTCGGCGAGCTGCACGAGCTGCTCGACGGCGCCGAGCGCTGGCTGCACGGCCAGGACTGGGTGGTCACACGCGTCGACCGGCGGATCGTGTCGCTCGAGGACTGACCGCTACCGTTTCCTGGATGAGCGATCGCATGCGCCGCGTCAACGAGTCGGTTCGGCAGGTCCTGTCGGAGGCGCTGCCCGAGCTGAAGGATCCGCGGATCGGGTTCGTCACCGTCACCGGCGTCGAGACCTCGCCGGACCTCAGCTACGCGCGTGTCTTCGTCAGCGTGCTCGGCCCGGAGAAGGCGCGCCGGGCGACGCTCGACGGCCTCGCTGCCGCTCACGGGGTGCTCCAGTCCCGCCTCGCCCGCGAGTTGAGAATCAAACGGACCCCGCAACTGGCCTTCGAATACGATCGTTCAGTGGCAGAGGGAGTCCGCATGAGCAAGCTGATCGACGAGCTCGCCCCCGATGGCGAGTGAGCTGAGCGCGGTCGCCGACGCGATCCGCGCCAACGACCGCTTCCTCCTCGTCACCCACGAGAACCCCGACGGGGACGCCCTCGGGTCGATACTGGCGATGAAGCTGGCGCTCGACGTGCTCGGGAAGGACAGCGTGATGTACGTAGGCGGCGAGCTGGTGCTGCCGCCCGAGTACGCGTTCATGCAGCTCGACGGCCTGTCGAGGAGGCTGCCTGACGACGCCGCCGAGCGGGTGATCCTCGCCCTGGACAGCGCGACTGCGCCGCGGACACAGCTGCCGCCCGAGCTCCTGGAGGCGGCGCCGCTGACGATCGACGTCGACCATCACCACGACAACACGCGCTACGGGCGGATCAACCTGATCCTCCCGGAGGCGTCATCGACCGGCGAGATCGTCCGCGACCTGCTCACGGAGCTCGGCGTCGAGCTGACTCCGGCGATCGCGGAGGCGATCTACGTCGCGGTCGAAACCGACACCGGAAAGTTCCAGTACGCGAACACGACGCCGAAATCGCACCGATTGGCGGCGGAGCTGCTCGAAGAGGGCGTCCTGCCCTCGGAGGTGTTCCGGCAGATCTACGAGTCGGTACCGTTCGAGCGTCAGCAGCTGATCGGCAAGGCACTGTCGCGGGCGCGCCGCTACGAGGGCGACCGGATGATCGCGAGCTACCTCTTGCGCGGCGACTTCGAGGAGCTGGCCGTAGGGGAGGAGTACGCCGAGGGCGTGATCGACGAACTGCGCAGGGTCAAGGGCGTCGAGCTGGCGATGACCGTCCGCGAGCCGCCCGAGCCGCCCGGCGCTCCGCGTCGCATCTCGATGCGGTCGGCGTCGGCCGCACTCGACGTCTCCGCGATCGCCCGGCAGCGCGGCGGCGGCGGGCATCCACGCGCCGCGGGCTTCTCGAGCGACGAGTCGATCGAGGAGATCATCGAGTTCGTGCGCGGCCAGTTCGCCCATGCCACCGCGCGCGCTTGAGCCGGCGGGGCTCTTCCTGGTCGACAAGCCGGTGGGCCCGTCGTCGTTCCAGGTGATCGCGGCGATCCGTCGCCGCACCGGCGCCCGCACCGGCCATGCCGGGACTCTCGACCCCTTCGCGACCGGCCTCCTGCTCGTGCTCTCGGGCGCGGCGACCAGGCTGGCGCCCTGGCTCGTCGGACTGGACAAGCGCTACCTCACAGAGGTCGACCTGACGACCCGCACGTCGACCGGCGATCGGGAGGGCGAGGTGGTCGAGGACTCCGCGGCGCCCGGCCGCGCCGAGCTCGAGGAGCGGTTGGAGAGCCTCCGCGGCGAGGTCGAACTGGTGGTTCCGGCTGCATCCGCGGTCAGAGTCGGCGGCGAGCGCGCCTACAGGCTGCACCGGCGCGGGCAAGCGGTGGAGATGCCGGTGCGGCGCTCATACGTCTCGTCGCTCGAGCTGTTGGAGTACGCAGACGGGGTCGCACGCCTCGATCTTCGGGTCGGCTCCGGCACGTACGTCCGCTCGATCGCAGACGCCCTCGGCGGCCACTGCCGCGCCCTGCGGCGACGCGAGGTCGGCCCGTTCTCGGTCGACGCCGCCGACGACGAGCGGCTCGTTCCGCCGGCGGAGGTCCTGCCGTTCTTGCCCGCGGTCGAGGTCGATGCGGAGGAGGCGGCGGCGATCCGAACGGGTCGACGCCGCGCACAGCCCGACGTCCGCACGTTGTGCGACGGCAGGCTGGTCGCCGTCGGCCGGGTGGTGATGCCCTGATGAACGTTGCCCGCACCGTCTCGGAGCTCGAGCGGAAACCTCGTGCCGTCGCGCTCGGAACCTTCGACGGTGTCCACCTCGGCCACCGGCGGGTGATCGAGGCGGCGCTGGCGGCGGGGCCGACGCCCACGGTCGTCACCTTCGACCCTCATCCGCGTCGCGTGCTCGGCTACGCGGTCGAGCAGCTCTGCACGCTGGAACGGCGTCTCGAGCTCTTCGCCGACCTCGGCGTCGAGGACACGCTCGTCGTGGAGTTCACCCTCGACACGCAGCGGATCGAGGCGAAGGACTTCGCCGAGCAGTACCTGCGCGCGATCGGCGCCGAGGTGGTGGTCGCAGGCGAGGACTTCCGATTCGGTCACAAGCGGCGAGGCGATCTCGACGTGCTGCGCGGTCTCGGCTTCGACGTGCAACCGGTGCCGCTGCTCGAGGGCGTGTCCTCGTCGGCCGTACGCCACCTGCTCCACGAGGGCCGCATGGACGAGGCCGCTGCACTGCTGGGCCGGCCACCCGAGGTCGACGGGACGGTGGTCGAGGGGGATGCGCGCGGGGGCACGCTCGGCTTTCCCACCGCGAACGTCGCCGCCGACCCCGCGCTGCTCGTGCCTCTGCACGGCATCTACGCCGGGTTCGCGACAGGGCCCGAAGTACGAGGGCGCAGAGCAGCGGTCTCGATCGGCGTCAACCCGCACTACGGCGGCGACGAGCTGCGGATCGAGGCCTTCCTGCTCGGCTTCGCCGGCGATCTCTACGGCAAGCGCCTGGTCGTCGAGCTGTGGCGGCGCCTCCGCGACGAGGAGGTGTTCGACAGCGAGCAGGCGCTGATCGACCAGATCGCCCGTGACGTGGACGCGACGAAGCGGGCCGAGCGGCCGGGCTAGCCATGGGGCAACCCAGTCACGGGGCGATTCGCCGCTCGCTGCGGCGCATTGCCGCATGATCCTCACCGACTGTCGCCGACGGGGACTGTCCCCGCAGAACCGCTCCGCCGTGGATCCGCAGCCGGCCCCGCGCGGCCGACCGCGCTGACCCCGCCGAAGTAGTGGTGACGCGCAGGCCAGCGTCGCACCGCCAGCCCCCGGAGCTCGAGCTCGGCGAGCGCCGCCTCGTCCGCACCGGGCTCGGCGTTGACGGTCGTTCCCGCCCGATGTGTGCGGGGCCGGTCGACCGCCTCCTGGGGAACGACGCCGCAGTCGAGGACGGCGGAGGCGACCCCTACCAGCGCTGCTCGCAGCCGTGTCCCACCGGCCGCGCCGATCGCGAGCGCCGGCCCGTCGTCGTCGAAGGCGATGCTCGGTGCCATCATGCTCTGCATCCGGGCTCCGGGCTCGAGCGGCCCGACGAGCAGGTCGACCTCGCCGAGCATGCTGTTCAGATGCAGGTCGAGGCAGGTGACCCAGTCGCCGGAGCCGAGCCCGAGGCTCGTGGTCAGGACACACGCGCTGCCCTCCCGGTCGACCGTCACGAGGTTGGTCGTGTGCCCGTCGGGCCCCTCGTCGTCGAGCGCGTCGAGCAGCGCCAAGGTGCGAGCGGTCCCATCGAGGCCGGCGAGCCGAGGAAGGCGCTCGAGTGTGGGAGCGATGCCCGCCAGCCCGCCCCGGGTCAGGAACCTCGTGTCGGCGTAGGAGACCTCGACAGGCTCGGCCCACATCGCCTCGTACGCCGCCAGATCCTCGCGCGTGACCACACCGTCGCGCTCGGACACGAGCTCGAGCAGGGATTCCGCGATCGAGCCGCGGTAGACGCTCGCCGCCCCCTCGTCGGCGACCAGCTCGAGCGCGTGGACGAGCCCCGGCTGCTCGAGCCGCTCGCCCGGACGCAGCAGTCGCCCCTGGGGTGAATACATCCGCGCGCCCTCGCGCAGCGTCATGACCGGCTCGAGCATCTCCAGGCAGGCGACGTGCGCCGGCGGCATCGGCACGCCTTCTCGCGCCAGACGCAGCGCCGGAGCGCACAGCTCGCCCCAGGGCAGACGGCCGTATTCGCGCCAGAGCGCGTCCAGCCCGGCGGCGACGCCGGGAACTGCGCATGACGCCGCGCCGACGGCGTAGTGGACGATCGCCTCGCCGAAGGGCACGTCCAGCTCGACGAGCGGCGCGCCGCTCCCGCTCGGCACCGCGCAGAAGCAGTCGAGGTTGCGTACGACCCCGGAGGCCGCGTCGGAGTAGATGCCGTGACCGCCGCCGAGAAGCCCGGTCATCACCGTCTCGGCGACACACGACGCCAGGCAGGCCCCGACCGCTGCGTCGGCAGCGGTCCCACCTGCCTCGAGGATCTCGAGCCCCGCGGCAGTCGTGGCCGGATGGCCTGCGGCGACGGCGACGTCCACGAGGCCGGACGCTAGCTACGCGCCGAGCCTCGCGTGCAGGCCGTCCTACGCCCTACGGGAGCGGCTCGTGGGTCGCCGAGAGCTGGTGAGAGCGGCGAACCGTTGCACGGCGGCGGATGCTAGCCTGTTCGTCAGACCGCGACCTCGGCCGTACGTCCGCTTCCGACGGCGTGCTGGGATCGCGGAGACGTCTATCTGGAGGTTGCATGACTCTGACCAAGGAAGCCAAGCTGGAGATCGTCGGCAAGCACGGCCGGCACGAGGGCGATACCGGTTCGCCGGAGGTGCAGATCGCCCTCCTCACCACCCGAATCAACGAGCTGACCGAGCATCTGCGCGCACACGCGAAGGATCACTACTCGCGCCGCGGCCTGCTCAAGCTCGTCGGGCGCCGCCGCCGGCTGCTCGACTATCTCCAGCGCACGAACCTCGAGAGCTACCGCGCCCTGATCAAGGAGCTCGGCCTGCGGAGGTAGGAAGACACCGAAGAATCGGAGAGTGGAAGTTTGAGCGAGCGCCGGTCGGCGCTGACTCAAACTCCCACTCTCCACGAAGAGTGGAGGAATACGAATGAGTGTTGCAAGCGGAGTGGAGGACAGGGTTGGCCCTTCCTCTATCGACTACCGCCTGTCCGCGGTCTCCCTGACCGTCGGCAGCCAGGAAATCAGCTTCGAGACCGGCAAGCTCGCCAAGCAGGCCGACGGTGCAGTCGTCGTCCGCTCCGGCGAGACGATGGTCCTCGCGACCGCCCAGGGGCGGATGGAGGCGCGCGAAGGAGCGGACTTCTTCCCGCTGACGGTCGACGTCGAGGAGCGGATGTACGCCGCCGGGAAGATCCCCGGCGGTTTCTTCAAGCGGGAGGGCCGCCCCACCGAGCGGGCGATCCTGACCGCGCGCATGATCGACCGCCCGATCCGGCCCCTCTGGCCGAAGGGCTTCCGGAACGAGGTGCAGGTGATCTGTACCGTCCTCTCGGCCGACCTCGTCACCCCGCACGACATCCTCTGCATCAACGGGGCCTCGGCGGCGCTGATGGTCTCGCCCCTGCCCTTCGCGGGGCCGGTGGGCGCGGTGCGAATGGGGCTGATCGACGGCAAGCTGGTCGTCAACCCGACGCTGCAAGAGTCCGAGCAGGAGTCGTCCCTCGATCTGATCGTCGTCGGCACGCTCGACGGACTGACGATGGTCGAGGCCGGCGCTGCCGAGATTCCGGAGGACGAGCTGCTCGAGGCCCTCGAGCTCGCGCACCAGGAGGTCAAGCGGCTCTGCGAGGCTCAGATCGAGCTCGCGCAGCAGGCCGGCAAGCCGAAGTGGCTCGACGCCTCGCTGACCGCGGAGCTTAAGAGCTCGCAGGGCGACCGCGTCCGTGAGCGGATCGCCGCCGAAGGCCTCCGCGAGGCCTCCGCCGCGATCGAGGAGATCTTCGCGGAGCTGTGTCCCGCGATCACCATGGACTCGAACGAGGAGGACATCACCCGGCAGGTGCAGGTCCGCCAGAGCCTCAACACGCTGCTCGAGACCGTGCGCCTCGAGGCCGTCGACGGCCCGGTCCGCGACCAGTTCGAGGCCGATCTCCGGGCTCTGACCGACGCCGAGCAGGATTCGAAGGAGCTCAAGTCGGCCAAGCGCTCGCTGCTCTTCGACCGGATCATCGAAGGCGTCGAGTTGCCCTTCCCGGTCGGTGCGCCGACCGCCGAGGGCGAGACCGCGGTCAAGGACTCGCTGACCAGGCAGTTCGTCAAGCGGGCCGCCGAGGCGATCTACAAGGACATCGTCCGCAAGAAGATCGCGGTCGACAAGCGGCGCCCGGACGGCCGCGGTACCGACGAGATCCGCCCGATCGAGTGCGAGGTCGGCGTCTCGCCGCGCACGCACGGTTCGGCGCTCTTCACCCGCGGGCAGACGCAGATCATGAGCCTGCTCACACTCGGTACCGCCAAGGAGGGACAGCGAATCGACGACCTCTCCCTGGAGACCGACCGTCGTTACATGCACCACTACAACTTCCCGCCCTACTCGGTCGGCGAGACCGGTTTCATGCGCGGGCCGAAGCGCCGCGACATCGGTCACGGCGCGCTCGCGCAGCGGGCGCTCGAGCCGATGATCCCGGCGGTGGAGGAGTTCCCGTACACGATCCGCATCGTGTCCGAGACGCTCGAGTCGAACGGTTCGTCCTCGATGGGCTCGGTCTGTGGCTCGACTCTCGCGCTGATGGACGCGGGTGTGCCGATCAAGGCGCCCGTCTCCGGCATCGCGATGGGCCTCGTCAAGGAGGGCGACGACTACGTGATCCTGACCGACATCCAGGGTGCGGAGGACCACCTCGGCGACATGGACTTCAAGGTCGCCGGCACGCGCGAGGGCGTGACCGCGCTCCAGATGGACATCAAGATCACTGGCGTCACGCAGGAGATCATGCGCCAGGCGCTCACCCAGGCGAAGCAGGCGCGCGAGTTCATCCTCGACCGGATGGCCGGGACGATCTCCGAGGCCCGCACCGAGCTGGCCGAGAACGCCCCTCGGATCTCGACGGTCAAGATCGACCCCGAGAAGATCGGCATGGTCATCGGCAAGGGCGGCGAGACGATCCGCGCGCTCGAGTCCGAGAACGATGTGCAGATCGACATCGAGGAGGACGGGACGATCCTGATCTACGCGACCGAGGGCACGAAGGCGAGTGCCGCGATCGCCGCGATCGAGTCGATCACCAAGGAGCCCGAGGTCGGTGACACGTACACCGGCAAGGTGGTCAAGACCACCCAGTTCGGCGCCTTCGTCGAGTTGAAGAAGGGCACCGATGGCCTGCTCCACGTCTCGAACGTCGGGCCCGGCCGGGTCGGCCACATCGAGGACGTGATCGAGCGCGGCGACGTGCTCGACGTGATCGTCCAGGAGGTGGACAAGGCCCGCGGCCGGATCGGCCTCAAGCTGGTCGCCAAGCACGAGAACGGCTCGCTCGTCCAGCCCGAGGAGCTGATCGAGCGCGCCAAGGACGCGCCTCCGCGCCCGCGCGAGGAGGAGCGGCCGCGCGGCGGCGACCGCCGAGGCGGCCGAGACCGCGGCCCTCGCCGCTAGTCCCTGCCGATGCAGGCTCGGGCCGGGGCGCCGACGTTGTCGAGCGCCTCGGTCCGGGCCGCCGGCGTCGCCGCGATCCGGCTCCTCCTCGGCGTCGGCTTCGTCGCGGGCTCCGTCGCGCGCGGGCTCGACCGCGGCCCGGCTCTGCTCGCTGCATTCGTCGGTGCGCTCGTGCTGGTGATGATCGCGCTCGGCCCGCGCGGCAGAACGCGCGAGAGCGATCTCGGCGACGCGCTCCCGGTGCCCCCGGACGCGCGCTTCGACCCTCGTTGGCTGGGCGTGCTGCAGGCATGCGTGCCCAGCACGGTCGGCGTGGCAGCGATGGCGGCCGTCGCGGTCGTCTTCGCGCCGGCGCTGGCAGCGGTGCTGGGCGGCGTCCTGCTCGCCCTCGGAGGGCTCGCGGCCGTCGCGTGGGTCCAGCTCGCGGCTCGTGAGCGGGGGGAGCGGCGCCGCTACTGGGTCGAGCGGGGCCCGCGGCCGCGTGTCTTCGTGAGCTAGGAGGTCGGCTCCACCGCGACCGGGCCGAGCTCCTCGCGGTGGATCATCGTCAGCGTCGCGACCAGCGCCAGCGCGGCGAAGCCGACAGCGACCCAGAAGGCGAGCGTGAAGCCGCTCGTCAGCGCCGCAGCCCGCGACTCGCCCTCGGCGAGCAGATCGGACGTCCGGTTGGTCGCGACGGTCGAGAACAGGGCGACGCCGAGCGCGCCGCCGATCTGCTGCGAGGTGTTGAAGAGGCCGGACGCGAGGCCGGCTTCCTGCGGCTCGACGCCCGCCAGCGCGGCGATCGACATCGGCACGAACGAGAACCCGAGCCCGACGCCGATCGCGAGGAAGCCGGGGAGGAGGTCGACCAAATAGGAGCCGTCGGCCGAGACCTGCGTGAACCACAGGTTGCCGAGCCCCATCAGCGTGACGCCGGCAATCATCACCGGCTTCACGCCGGCCCTCGTCACGAGCGCCTGGGCCACGCCGGCGGAGACGATTGCGGTCAGGGCGACGGCGAGGTACCCGGCTCCGGTCTGCAGCGCCGAGAGGCCGAGAACCTGCTGCATGTAGAGCGAGAGCATGAAGAACATCGCGAACGTCAGTCCGCCGACGAGGAAGCTGACGACGTTGGCGCCGGTCAGCGTCCGCAGCCTGGTGAAGATGCCGAGCGGGACGAGCGGCGCCTGCGAGCGGTGCTCCACCGCGATGAAGGCGACGTGGAGCGCGGCCGAGGCGATCAGGATCCCGATCGTCTGGGCCGATCCCCAGCCGACGCGGTTCGCCTGGGTGAGGGCGAAGACGAGCAGTGAGAGTGCGCTCGTGATGAGCACGGCGCCGAGCGCGTCGAAATGGCGGG
This sequence comes from uncultured Actinomycetes bacterium, assembly GCA_963808815.1. Lineage (GTDB taxonomy): Bacteria > Actinomycetota > Thermoleophilia > Gaiellales > Gaiellaceae > DATBLE01. Next base: position 64,822 of record CAWEGI010000015.1, read on the forward strand.
TCGCGGCGCCGGCGCGGCTCTCCTTGACGATCGAGCGGGTGGTCGCGAGCACGAAGGCGCCGATCGGAACGTTGACGAAGAAGATCCACTCCCAGCCGAGCGCCTTGGTCAGGATCCCGCCGAGCAGCACGCCGACCGCGGCGCCGCTGCCGCCCATCGCGCCCCAGATCCCGAGCGCCTTGTTGCGCTCCGATCCCTCGTCGAACGTGGTCGTGATGATCGAGAGCGCCGCAGGGGAGAGGATTGCAGCGCCCAGGCCCTGGACGGCGCGGGCGGCGATCAGCATGCCCTCGGAGCTCGAAAGGCCGCACGCGAGGGACGCGAGGGTGAAGAGGGCGACGCCGCCCATGAAGACCACGCGGCGGCCGAGCACGTCGGCCACGCGGCCGCCGAGGAGCAGGAAGCCGCCGAAGGTCAGCGCGTAGGCGCTCAGCACCCACTGCAGGTCGTCCGGCTTGAAATGGAGGTCCTCCTGGATCGAAGGCAGGGCGACGTTCACGATCGAGACGTCGAGGATCACCATGAAGTAGGCCGAGCACAGGAGGGCCAGCGCCCACCAACGCCGCGGGTCGGGTCCCGTGCGTGCGAGATCTGCCGTGGCTTCCACTAGCTGAGCTCTCCTTCCCGTCGTTCCGGGCCGTAAACCGGAGCTGCGGGCGAAGTATTCCGCAGCTGTACCATCCGCCGGTGCAGGAATACGTCCTCTCGGAGCTCGACTCCGGCGAGCGCCTGATCACCGAGCGTGTCGACAGCGTCCGCTCCGTGTCGCTCGGGTTCTGGATCGGCGCCGGCGCGCGCGACGAGCCCGACGCGAAGGCGGGCGTCTCGCACTTCATCGAACACCTGCTCTTCAAGGGCACGCGCTCGTACGAGGCCCAGCAGATCGCCGAGATCTTCGACGAGATGGGCGGAGAGCTGAACGCGGCCACCTCCCGCGAGCACACGGTGGTGTACGCCCGCGTCCCCGATCGCCACCTCGAGGATGCGTTGGACGTCATGGCCGACATGGTCTTCTCGCCGGCGTTCACCGACATCGACTCGGAGCGAGAGGTCGTCCTGGAGGAGATCGCAATGGTCGAGGACGCGCCGCAGGACCTCGTCCACGACCTGCTCTCCGAGGCGGTCTTCTCGGGCCACGCCCTCGGCCGGCCGGTGATCGGCCGCGCGGAGGTGATCTCCTCGATCAGCCGCCGCTCGATCGCCGCCTACCACCGTCGCGCTTACGTCGCCGGCAATGTCGTGCTCGCCGCCGCCGGCCACCTCGACCACGAGCAGGTGCTGGGCCTGCTCGGGCGGGCCGCCCGCGAGCGCGCCGAGCCCCCCGCGCGGCAGACGCGCGTGCGGTCGCCGCTCGTCCGGGAGCCGCCGCCCGGCCTGCGCTTCCAGCAGAAGGACACAGAGCAGTTCCACGTCTGCATCGGGGCCCCCGGCATCGCCCGCTCCGACCGGCGGCGGTTCGCGGCATCGCTGCTCGACGCGATCCTGGGCGGGTCGGCGTCGTCGCGGCTTTTCCAGGAGATCCGCGAGAAGCGGGGGATGGCCTACACGGTCTACAGCTTCGGCTCGCAGTACACCGACTCGGGCCTGATCGGCATCTACGTCGGCACCCGGGAGGAGAACCTCGTCTCGTGTCTCGAGATCGTCGCCGAGGAGATCGCCGACATCGCCGCCGGCAATCTGCGCGAGCGCGAGCTCGAACGGGCGAAGGAGAACCTGAAGGGCCGGATCGCCCTCTCGATGGAGTCGACCTCGAACCGGATGAGCAGGCTCGGCCGCTCGTTGATCACGGACACGGAGCTGCTCTCGCTCGACCGGGTGATCGCCGAGATCGATGCTGTCGAGCCGTCCGCGCTGGCCGAGCTGGCCGGCGTTCTGCTCGAGCCCTCCCGGCTGTCGGCCGCCGGCATCGGGCCGAGCGACGACCGGTTCGCCGAGGCGGTCGAGCGGGTCCATCCGGGGCTGGCCGCCGCGGCCTGAAGTCGGAATGCGCATCGTTCTGAACGGCGCGCGCGGCAAGGTCGGCTCGGTACTCGGCCCGGCGCTCGAGGCGGCCGGCCACACGCTCGTCGACCGGCTCGGCGCCGCCGACGCGATGGTCGACTTCACCCGCCCGGACGCGGTGGTCGCGAACGTCGACGCTGCAGTCGCGGCGGGCGTTCCCTGCGTCGTCGGCACGAGCGGGGCCGATCTCAGCGATGTGGGGGAGCGCGCTCGTGCGGCCGGTCTCCCCGTGTTCCATGCGCCGAACTTCGCCCTCGGGGCCGTGCTGATGATGCGTTTCGCCGCGGAAGCGGCTGCGCACTTTCCGCGCGCAGAGATCGTCGAGCTCCACCACGAGACGAAGGTCGACGCGCCTTCGGGAACTGCGAAGGCGACGGCGGCGGCGATGGGTGGCGAACCGCCGATCCACTCGGTCCGCCTGCCCGGACTGGTCGCCCACCAGGAGGTGCTCCTCGGCGGACCGGGCGAACTGCTGACGATCCGCCACGACACCCTCTCGCGCGAGGCATTCGTCCCGGGTGTCCTGCTCGCCCTCGAGCGGCTCCCGTCGCTCCCGCCAGGGTTGACGGTTGGCCTCGACGCGCTTCTGTGAGTACCATCGACGGCGTGTTGGGCGAGATCCTGACGGCGATCGTGACGCCGTTCCGGGAGGACGGCTCGGTCGACTACGACAGGTTCCGCGAGCTGGCGCGCCACCTCGTCGACAACGGCTCCGACGGGCTGGTGGTCACGGGCACGACGGGCGAGTCGCCGACCCTGTCCGACGACGAGCGCTTCGAGCTGTACGCCGCGGCGGTCGACGCCGTCGGCGACCGCGCGACCGTGATCGCCGGCACCGGCACCTACTCGACGGCGCATTCGATGCACCTGACCGCGCGCGCCCACGAGCTCGGCGTCCACGGCTTCCTCGTCGTCACGCCCTACTACAACAAGCCGCCCCAGCGCGGGATCGTGGAGCACTTCCGCGCGATCTCGGAGGTCAGCGACCGGCCGATCGTCGCCTACAACATTCCCGGGCGCGTCGTCGATGAACATCGAGCCGGAGACGATGGCCGAGCTGGCCGAGATCCCGACCGTCAAGGCGGTCAAGCAGGCCAACGACGACCTCGACCAGGCCCGCCGGATCGTCGAGCTCGGGCTCGACCTCTACGCCGGGGACGACCCGCTGCTGCTCGCGTTCCTCGGCATCGGCGGTACCGGCGGCGTCTGCGTGCGCTCGCACATCGCCGGCCCTGAGATGAAGGAGATGGTGCGCCGGTTCCGGGCCGGGGACGTCGACGGAGCGCGCAGGATCGACGAGACGCTCTCGCCGCTCTGGGAGCTCGACGACGTCGCCGTCAACCCGATCCCGATCAAGACCGCGCTCGCCCTCGTCGGCCAGGACGTCGGCGGGTTCCGCCTGCCGATGGTGCCGGCCACCGACGACGAGCTCGAGCGGGTGCGCGACTGCCTCGCGCGGGCCGGGCTGAGCCTCGCCGCCGCGGCGGCATAGGCCCTCGACAGGCCGGGGATACACTCTGCGGGTGACAGAGCGTCTGCGTGTGATCCCGCTCGGCGGGCTGGGCGAGGTCGGGAAGAACATGACCGTGTTCGAGCACGAGCAAGGGATGCTGGTCGTGGACGCCGGTCTCGCGTTCCCGCGCGACGAGCACCTCGGCGTCGACCTCGTCCTGCCGGACTTCTCCTACCTCGCCGAGCGTGAGGCCGACCTCCGCGCCGTCGTCCTCACGCATGCGCACGAGGACCACGTGGGCGCGCTCCCGTACCTCATGCGCGAGGTGCGGGTGCCGGAGGTCTGGGCGACCCGCCTGACGCTCGGGCTGATCAAGTCGAAGCTGGACGAGCACGGGCTGCTGAACGCGGCCGAGCTGCGCGAGATCGATCCGGAGGGCGAGCCGACGCAGATCGGACCTTTCCGGCTCGAGTTCGTTCGGATGGCGCACTCCGTGCCCGACAACGTCGCCGTCCTGATCGAGACCGACGCCGGACGCGTGCTGCACACCAGCGACTGGAAGCTCGACCACACGCCCGTCGACGGCTTCCGAACCGACGTCGGCCGGCTCGCCGAGCTCGGCAACCGCGGTGTCGACCTGCTGCTGTGCGACTCGACGAACGCGGAGCGACGCGGGTTCACGGGCTCCGAGCGGCTGGTCGGCGAGGCGTTCCGCCAGATCATCCCGCAGCGTCAGGGGCGCGTGCTGGTCGCATCGTTCGCCTCGAACGTCCACCGGATGCAGCAGGCGATCGACGTCGCGGTCCAGTCCGGTCGCAGGGTCGCGGTCGTCGGCCGATCCATGCGCAAGAACCTGAACATCGCCGGAAATCTCGGCTACCTGGAGGTGCCGGAGGGGACCTTGATCCGCCCACAGGAGCTCGAGGAGTACGAGCCGCACGAGGTGTTGATCCTGTGCACCGGCAGCCAGGGCGAGCCGATGTCGGCGCTGACCCGCATCGCGTACCGCGATCACCCGGCCGTCTCGGTCGAGCGCGGCGACACCGTGATCATCTCCGCGCGGCCCGTTCCGGGGAACGAGCTGCGCGTGCACGACACGATCAACCAGCTCTCGAAGGCGGGTGCGGAGGTCTTGCACGAGGAGAACGCGGCCGTGCACGTCTCCGGGCACGCGAACCAGGAAGAGATCAGGACGCTGTACGGGCTGGTCCGTCCGAAGGCGGTCATGCCGATCCACGGCGAGTACCGGATGCAGGCGGCGAATGCGCGGATGGCGCAGGAGGCGGGCGTGCCGGCGAACGCGATCGTGATTGCCGAGAACGGCTCGGTCGTCGAGCTGAGCGCGAGCGGGGTCGGGATCATCGACCGGATCGAGCCCGGTGTGACCTTCGTCGACGGTCTGGGTGTCGGCGACATCGGCGATGTCGCCCTCCGAGACCGGCGCCATATGGCCGAGGACGGCGTCCTCATCGTGGTCGCCACCCTGGCCGGGATGAACGGCGTGCGCTCGGCCGCCGCCGAGGTGATCGCGCGCGGTTTCGCCGAGACGGAGCCGCTCCTCGACGAGATGCGCGCCGAGGCGGAGAGCGTCCTCCGCGCGTGCATCGAGGACGAGATCGTCGAGATCAAGCTGCTCCAGGAGCACCTGCACGACGGCATCGGCCAGCTCGTCTACGACCGAACCCGCCGACGGCCGATGATCCTGCCGGTGGTAGTAGAGGTATGACGCGTCGTTCTCTCGAGGGGCTGTCGCGGGCCGCGCCCGCCACGTCGGGCGTGGCGGCGGGAATGCCTGGAGGGACAGGCTTCAGCCTGTCCCGGAAATACGGTGACAGCAGGTGAGCGCCGTCATGGACGGGTGGCCAGGAGTGCTCGCAGACAACGCCGCCGAGGATGCGACCGGCAGGCGGCTGATCTCCCAGCTCGCTGCTTGCGAGGTGGCCGCACTCGCCTTCTGCCGGCTGCTCGAGCGCTGGGCCCGCGGCGACGCCGATCCGTGCACGCCCGGAAAGCGGCAGGCGGCGCTACGCCGCGCAGCCGAGCGGGCGGAGACGGCGCTGTCGGGGCTCGAGGGGCCGCTCGGCCGCTACCTGCTCGAGCTCGAGCCGGAGATCGCGGAGGGCCGCTCCTGGTACGGGGAGCCCGGCGCGGGCGAGCTGCGCGACTGGCATGACGTCCTCGACCGCGCGGGAGTGTCGGTGTCGGCCGTCCGCGTGGCTCAGGCCTACCTGGAGCTGGCCGTGCTGGTGCGCGCCCTGGAGGGCCTGCGCGCGTCCGCAGAGCTCGGCTCCGAGCCGGACCGCTCGTCACTCTGGGCAGGTCTCTTCGACCTGCGCGAGAACCTGCTCGGTCGCACGCTGGAAGACCTCCGCGCCCTCGCCGCCTGAAGCGGAGCCAGAAGCCGCCGCCTGAGGCCGGCTGAAAATGCTTGTAACACTGTGTTACTTGAACGTAGAGCCACACCGTCACGCGCTCCGGGCTGCTCGTAACACTGTGTTACTTGTCCACGGCCGTGCCGGGATCGGACGGTGAAGGCGCCCTCGATCGCGGTCGTCGGGTCGATCAACCTCGACCTGGTCGCCCGCTGCGAGCGGCTCCCGCGGCCGGGGGAGACGCTCACGGGCGCGACCTTCCAGCGCGTCCCGGGCGGAAAGGGGGCGAACCAGGCACTGGCGGCCGCGCAGCTCGGAGCGAGCGTGTCGATGGTCGGTGCGGTCGGCGACGATCCGTTCGCCGACGAGGCGCTGGCGCTGCTCGAAGAGGGCGGCATCGACCTCGCCGGCGTCCGCCGCGTGGACGAGCCGACCGGTGTCGCGCTGATCGTCGTCGGCGAGGACGGCGAGAACCAGATCGTGGTCGCTCCCGGGGCCAACGCGGCCGCCGAGGCCACCGAGGGCCTGGAGGCGGCCGACGCCGTGCTCTGCCAGCTCGAGATCCCGGTCAGGACGGTCGCGGAGGCCGCCCGCAGAGGGCGGTTCACCTGCCTGAACGCGGCTCCCGCCCGCGAGCTCCCCGACGGACTGCTCGACGACGTCGACCTGCTGGTCGTCAACCGCTACGAGCAGGAGGCGGTCGGACGGTTCGACGGGCTGACCGCGCTGACGCTCGGTGCCGACGGGGCCGTCCTGCTCGAGGGCGGCCGGGAGATCGCGCGTGCGGTCCCACCCGAGGTCGAGGCAGTCGACGGCACGGGGGCCGGCGACGCGTTCACGGCCTGCCTCCTGGTCTCCCTGCTCGAAGGTCGCGCGCGTCGAGGAAGCGCTGACACGCGCCTGCGCCGCCGGCGCGCTCGCCGCCTCGCGACCGGGCGCGCAGCCGTCCCTTCCCACCGCGGCGGAGGTAGACGAGATACTGCGGTCGTGAAGATCCTGCTCGACTGCGACCCCGGCCACGACGACGCGATCGCGCTCCTCCTCGCGCTGGCGAGTCCGGAGGTCGAGCTCGTCGGCATCACCACCGTCCACGGCAACCAGACGCTCGAGAAGACGACCGTCAACGCGCTCAAGCTGCTCGAGTTCGTCGACCGCACCGACGTGCCCGTCGCCGCCGGCGCCGAGCGGCCGATCATGCGAGAGCCGTTCATCGCCGAGTACGTCCACGGCGAGAGCGGGATGGACGGCCCGACACTGCCGCAACCGACGACGAAGCCCGATCCGAGGCATGCGGTGGACTTCATCGCCGACACCCTTCGCGACTCGGCGGAGCCGATCACGCTCGTCCCGACCGGCCCTCTGACGAACATCGGCCTCTTCCTGAACATGCACCCGGACGTGGCCGAGAAGGTCGAGCGAATCGTCCTGATGGGCGGAGCGTACGGCGAGGGCAACGTCACCCCGGCTGCCGAGTTCAACATCTGGGTCGATCCGGAGGCAGCCGAGCGAGTCTTCCGGAGCGGCCTCGACGTGACGATGATCGGCCTCGACGTCACACACCGGGCGATCTTCGGCCCCGAGCCGACCGCCGAGCTGAAGGCGTCGGGCCGGGTGGGCGCGATGGTCGCGGAGCTGCTGGAGTTCTACGGCCGCTTCCACAAGCAGTCGTACGGCTGGGACGGCTCGCCGATCCACGACGCGGTCGCAATGGCGCATGCGTTCAGGCCGGGGATCGTCGAGACGCGCCACGTCGGAGTGAAGGTCGACTGCGGCGAGGAGCTCGGTCGCGGCCGGACGAACTGCGACCTGCGCGGGCGCGTCGGCTGGGATGCCGAACGCACGCGTCGCCGTGGACATCGACGCCGACGCGTTCGTCCGGCTGCTGGTCGAGCGGCTCTCCTCGCTCGGATAACCGGGCAGGGTTGGCGTACCGGCCGTCGAAGTCGCGCTCATGGCGCGGAAAAAGCGTCCTGCCAGGCCTCGCCCGAAGACGCCGTCGCGGGTCAAGAAGCGCACGCGCCGCAAGGCCGCGGCGGCACCCGCGCACCAGCATCCCGAGCTGATCGGCCTCGGGCTGCTCGCGTTCGGCCTGTTCATGGCCACGGTGCTGTACGTCGGCTGGAACGGCGGCTACGTCGGCAAGGCGATCGGCGACGGCCTTCGTGGACGTCGTCGGGGGGATCGCCTACGTGCTGCCGGTGGCCTGCGTCGCCGTCGGCGCGCTGATGGTCGGGCGGAGCGACCTGCCGCGGTTCGGCCCGTTCCGTACCGGGCTCGCGGTCGTCGCCGTCGGCCTCGCGCTCGTGCTCGGCGGCGCCCACGGCGGGTACCTCGGGCGCGGGCTGGAGGACGTCCTCGGCAAGCCGATCGGCTCGACCGGGACACAGATCCTCGGCATGTTCCTGCTCCTGGCCGGCGTGCTTGCTGGTCACCGGCGCCTCCGCGGGCGCATTCGTCCGCCGCTCAGGACAGGCGGTGCGGAGCGCGGCGCGGCGTCCGGCGTCGCGCCGGCGCACGACCCCCGAGCTCGAGCCGGCCGCCGTGGCGCCTCCCGCCGCGCTCGTCTCGCCACCGGTCGACGGCGTCGAGGAGTTCCCGGACGTCGTTGCTCCGGCGCCGCTGCTCGTGCTCGACAGGCACGACCCGGAGCCCGAGCCGGAACCCGCCGACGTGACCCAGACGTCGCTCTTCGACGTCACCGAGCCCGACAGGACGGCGTCTACACGCTGCCCGATCGGAGCCTGTTGCGTCGCTCGAAGGCCACCGCTGCAAAGCCGGGCGAGCAGGACGGCCGCGTCGCCGGGCCTGCTCGTGCAGGCCCTCGCGAACTTCGGCGTCGACGCGACGATCGTCGGCGAGATCGCCGGGCCCCGCGTCACGCGCTACGAGCTCCAGCTCGCCCCGGGGACGAAGGTCTCGAAGGTGGCGGCGCTGAAGGACGACCTCTCGTACGCGCTCGCCACGACCGAGATCCGCATCCTCGCGCCGATCCCCGGCAAGCAGGCGGTGGGCGTCGAGGTGCCGAACCTCGCGCCGAACCTCGTCACCCTGGGCGACATCTACGACGACCTGCCGGCGACGTCGAGCCCGCTGTCCGTCTGGCTCGGCAAGGACATCTCCGGGAACGCGGTCTGGACCGACCTCGCCCGCATGCCGCACCTGCTGATCGCCGGCACGACCGGCTCGGGCAAGTCCGGCTGCATCAACACGATCCTGACCTCGATCCTGCTGCGCGCGACGCCGGACGACGTGCGGATGATCCTGATCGACCCGAAGCGGATCGAGCTCAACTTCTACGAGTCGATCCCGCACCTGCTCACGCCGGTCGTCTCGTCGCCGAAGACGGCGGCGGCCGCGCTGGCCAACGTCGTGGGGGAGATGGAGCGGCGCTACGAGCGGATGAGCCACGTCCGCGCGCGCAGCCTGCCCGAGATGAACCGCGCGCTGCGCGGGCGCGGCGAGAAGCAGCTGCCGTACCTGCTGGTCGTGATCGACGAGCTCGCCGACCTGATGATGATCTCGCCGCAGGACGTGGAGGACGCGATCATCCGGCTCGCGCAGAAGTCGCGCGCAGTCGGCATCCACCTCGTGCTGGCGACGCAGCGGCCGTCCGTGGACGTGATCACCGGGATGATCAAGGCGAACGTCCCTTCGCGGATCGCCTTCGCCGTCTCGAGCCAGACGGACTCGCGCGTGATCCTCGACCAGGCCGGCGCCGAGAGCCTGCTCGGCCAGGGCGACATGCTCTTCAAGCCGCTCGGCACGTCGCGGCTCCAGCGCGTCCAGGGCGCCTACGTGAGCGAGGAGGAGGTCGCGCTGGTCGTCGAGCAGTGCCGCGCGCAGCGCGAGCAGGAGCTGGACGAGTCGATGCTGGAGGCGCCGGAGAAGCCGGCTAGACGACGACGACGACGAGGACGGCGATTTCGACCCGGACGAGGATCCGCTGCTGGAGAAGGCGATCGAGGTGGTCGTCCAGGCGCAGACGGCGTCGGTATCGTTGCTCCAGCGGCGTCTGCGGGTCGGCTACACCCGTGCGGGCCGCCTGATCGACATGCTCGAGCGCCGGGGGATCATCTCGCCGTACGAGGGCTCGAAGCCGCGGCGCGTGCTGGTGGGCGAGAGCGAGACGCTCGCGTCCTGAGAGAGATTCGCTCTTCGCGCGCCGCCGGGCTTTGCCCGGGTGACGCTGCGAGAATGGTGCGGTGACGCGGATCGCGGTCGTCGGCAGCTACGGCGTCGGGCTCACCTTCGGCGTCGATCGCGCGCCCGAGCGCGGCGAGACGCTGGTCGGGTCGCTCTTCCGCACCGACCACGGCGGCAAGGGGTCGAACCAGGCGGTCGGTGCGGCCCGGCTCGGCGCCGAGGTCACGTTCCTGACCGCGGTCGGTGAGGACGCCTTCGGGGACGGCGCCTTCGAGCTGTGGGCCGAGGAGGCGGTCGATGCGAGTGCAGTCCTGCGCGCGCCGCTGCCGACGATGACCGCGGCGATCCTGGTCGAGGAGAGCGGCGACAACCGGATCGTGATCGTCCCCGGCGCGCTCTCGGCGTTGACACCCGCGCACGTCGACGCCTTCGCGGCGCAGATCGAGGCCGCCGACGTCCTGCTCGTCCAGCTGGAGATCCCTGTCGACACCGCTCTGCATGCGCTCGAGGTCGGTCGCGCCGCAGGCGTGCGCACGATCCTGAACCCGGCGCCGGCGCCGGCCGGCCCGATCGCACCGGCCGCCGACTACCTGACGCCGAACGAGAGCGAGGCCCTTGCCGTCGAGGATGCAGAGGGCACGCTCGTGGTCACGCTGGGCGACCAGGGGGCCCGGCTGCGCGGGGCAGCAGATCCCGGCGTTCCCCGCGACGCCCGTGGACACGACCGGCGCCGGCGACGCGTTCTGCGCGGCGTTCGCGGTCGCGCTGGCCGAGGGCGCCGCGGACGCCGAGGCCGTGCGCTGGGGCTGCGCGGCCGGCGCGCACATGGTCGAGCACGAGGGCGTGATCCCCGGCCTGCCGACCCGCGCGCAGCTCGAGGAGCGGCTCGCCGTGGCGGCTGCATGACCCGCCTGATCATCGACACCGACACGGCCGGCGACGACGTCTTCTCGCTGCTGATCGCGCCTGCTCGAACCCCGTGCCGGCCTGGAGGCGATCACCGTCTGCTGCGGCAACGTCGCCTTCGAGCAGGAGGTCGAGAACGCCCTGTACACGGTCGAGATCGCCGGCCGAGGCGGCGAGATTCCCGTCTACGCCGGCTGCGCCGAGCCGCTGATCGCCGAGTGGGTCGGAGCCGAGTACGTGCACGGCCAGGACGGCATGGGCGACTCGTTCTTCCCGCGTGCAGCGCAGCGCCCGGAGCCCGAGCACGCCGTCGACGAGCTCGTCCGCCGGATCAACGAGAGCCCGGGCGAGCTGACCATCCTCGCCCAGGCGCCGCTCACCAACCTGGCCGCCGCGGTCACGCGCGACCCGTCGATCGCGCAGAAGGTCGCGGCGCCTGTACGTGATGGGCGGCGGCGAGGGGAACATCACGCCGGCCGCCGAGTACAACTTCTTCGTCGACCCGGAGGCGGCGAAGATCGTCCTGAACGCGGGCTTCCCGCTGACGCTCTTCACCTGGTCGCTGACGCGCACGCACGGCGTCTTCGACGACGCCAGGCTCGCGCGGATCGACTCGCTCGGCACGCCGCTCTCCGAATTCTTCGGGCAGGTGAACCGGAAGGCCCGCGAGTTCGACGACCAGGTCAACCATCTCGGCGGCTCGACCCATCCCGACTCGATGGCCTGCGCAGCGATCGTCGAGCCCTCGCTCGTCCTGGCGACGGAGGAGGCTGTGGTCGACGTCGAGACCTCCGGCGACCTGACCCGCGGCTGGAGCCTGATCGACACCCTCGGCCGGGTCGACCGCGAACCGAACGCGACCGTCGTCACCGACTACGACACGGAGGGCTTCTTCGAGCTGATGCTGGAGGTCCTCCGCTGAGCTATCTGCCGCCGACCCGGGAGCTGCGCGTGCGCTTCGACACCGCCCAGGCGCTGACACGGCTCTTCTATCGCGAGCAGGCGGTCGTGCTCGCGTGCGGCGGCTGGGTCCCGCGCGTCGAGGCTCTCGAGCACAAGGCCGAGCTCGCCCGAACGGCGTGGGAGTCCGCGCTCGCCGCCGGCGCGCTTCGCGAGCGCGTCTTCGAGCTGCGCTACCCGGCTCGGTTCCTCGACGAGCAGGCCGAGGAGCTCGTGGTCGACGAGCCCGACGACCTGCGCCGGCTCGCGGCCGAGCTCCACGACGACTACGCCGCGTATCTCGAAGGCGGCGGACGAGCTCGCCGACGGCCCTTCGATCCGCATCGTCGAGGCGGCGCTGCGCGACAAGGAACGGCAGCAGGAGGCGCTGGCTCCGGTCGCGCTGGCCGACGACGATCCGGCCCGCGACCCGCGCTACTTCGCGTCGAGCTTCTACTGGCCCGACATCCTCGACCCTGCGGTATCCGTACGGCGAGGGCGTCGCGCTGCAGCTCCGCTCGGCGGTCAGCCACCTGAACGAGGTGTGGGCGGTCGACACCGCGGGCAGGATCCTGCACGAGCTCTCGCCCGAGCTCGGCTGGGAGTTCACGGGCGACGCAGCCCGCTGGCTCTACGACGAGACCCGCCACATGCTGATGGGCGCCGAAAGGCTCGCGCGCTGGGGCTTCGAGCCTGCGCAGATTCCGCTGGGCGGCTACATCTACGAGGCCTGCGCCGGCCGGGACCCGCTCTATCGGCTCGGCATGCTCGGCTACTTCGAGACGAAGAACATCGGCCGCAAGCGCGAGCGCGCTCAGGCGTTCCACGACATGGGCGATGCGACCAGCGAGACCGACATGGAGTTCGACTGGGCCGACGAGACGCTGCACGCGGAGTACGGCCGCCGCTGGCTGCGGCGGCTGCTGGAGGCGCGCGGGGAGGATCCGGAGTCGTGGCCGGCCGTCCTGGAGGAGTGCGAGCGTCTCGTCCAGGAGCGCGTGGACCGGGCGACCTCCGACGATCTCGAGCGGATCCGCACATGCGCCGACGCTCTCGTCTCCGCCGCGCAGGCGTCCGCCACCTATCCAAGTCGCTCGTGAGACGTCTTATCTCTTGCCCCCGGGGTCTGAGGGAGTAGGATCAGGCGTTCCCCTGCCCGGGGATCTCTGTGGAACATCAGTATCGAGGGAGGAATTGGGTGACAGAAGACGTTTCCTGCCGGTTGCGCTCGCCGTGCCGGCGATCATCCTCGCGGTCGCGCTGCTCGCCGGGACCGGCGGCGCTGCGCCGACCGCGACGTTCAAGGCGGCGCTGATCAGCGATGTCGGCCGCTTCAACGACAAGGGGTTCAACCAGAACCAGCTCACCGGGCTGAAGTTGGCCCAGGCCAAGCTCGGCGTGCAGACCCGCGCGATCGAGTCGCACTCGGCGAACGACTACATCCCGAACCTCGCGTCGGTCGCCCGCCAGGGCTACGACGCGGTCGTCGCCGCCGGCTTCCTGCTGGCCGACGCGGAGGCGACGGTTGCGAAGAAGTTCCCGAACACGCAGTTCGCGATCACCGACTATCCGGTGGAGATCCCGCCGTTCTCGGACAAGAAGGGCAAGCTGCTCGTCAAGAACATCACGGGCATCACCTTCAAGTCGGAGCAGCAGAGCTACCTGGTCGGCTGCCTCTCCGCCCTGATGGCGAAGAAGGGCGGCGGCAACACGATCAGCGCGACAGGTGGGGTCAAGATCCCGCCGGTCGACTCGTTCATCGCCGGCTACAAGGCGGGCGCGGCGAAGTGCGTCCCGGGCATCAAGGTGCTCGTCGGGTACTCGCAGGACTTCATCGCGCAGGACAAGTGCAAGGCCGTGGCGCAGAACCAGATCTCTGCGGGCTCCAAGGTCGTGTTCGCGGTCGCCGGCCCCTGCGGCTTCGGCGCCCTCGCGGCCGCCAAGGAGGCCGGTGTCTGGGGCGACGGCGTCGACGTCGACCAGTCGTACCTCGGGCCGCACATCCTGACGAGCGCGGTCAAGCGCGTCGACCTCGGCGTGTACCGCTTCGTCCAGGCGGTCAAGGACGGCACGCTCGTGCCCGGTCACGACTTCGTCTTCGACCTCAAGAACGGCGGCGTCGCGGTCGGCAAGATCAGCACGAAGGTGCCGGCTGCCTACAAGGCAAGGATCGCCGCGCTCCAGAACCAGATCATCGCCGGGAAGATCAAGGTCCCGACGACCTTCAAGTAGGAGATCCAATCGTCGCGACGGAGGGCGGGCCGCAAGGCCCGCCTTCCGCGTGACAGAATCGCCCGTCGTGGACGAGCCACCCGTTCTCGAGCTCCGCGGGATCACCAAGCAGCTTCCCCGGCGTGCTCGCCAACGACCACGTCGACCTCGACGTCGCCGCGGGCGAGGTGCACGCGTTGCTCGGCGAGAACGGCGCCGGCAAGTCGACGCTGATGAACATCCTCTACGGGCTCTACCACCCGGACTCGGGGGAGATCCTCCTCAACGGGAAGAAGACGTCGTTCGCGTCGGCCAAGGACGCGATCGAGAGCGGAATCGGGATGGTGCACCAGCACTTCATGCTCATCCCGGTGATGACCGTGGCCGAGAACATCGTTCTCGCCGAAGAGCCCACGTACGCGGGGGTGATGCTCGACTTCGGGGAGGCGCGGAGGCGTGTTCGCGACCTCTCCGACCGCTACGGCCTCGCGGTCGACCCCGGCAGCCGCATCCAGGACATCACCGTCGCTGCGCAGCAGCGCGTCGAGATCCTGAAGGCCCTCTACCGCGGGGCGGAGATCCTCGTGCTCGACGAGCCGACGGCGGTCCTGACCCCGCAGGAGGCGAAGGAGCTGTTCGCGATCATCGCCGAGCTGAAGGCGCAGGGGAAGTCGATCATCTTCATCTCGCACAAGCTGCACGAGGTGCTCGAGGTCGCCGACCGCATCACCGTCCTGCGCCGCGGAAAGAAGGTCGAGACGGTTCCGGTCGAGGGCGCAACCGAGGAGAGCCTCGCCCGCATGATGGTCGGCCGGGAGGTGCTTCTCCGGGTCGACAAGGCGTCCGCCAAGCCGGCGGATCGCCTCCTCCAGGTCTCGGATCTCCACGTCTTCGACGAGCGGGGACTGGAGAAGGTCCGCGGCGTCTCGTTCGACGTCAGGGCGGGCGAGATCGTGGCGATCGCCGGCGTGGACGGCAACGGCCAGACCGAGCTGATCGACGCGCTCACCGGGCTGCTCCAGCCGGCGGCGGGTACGGTCGATGTCGGCGGACGTGCCGCCCCGAACCACGCGACGGCGCGGGAGATGCTCGACCTCGGCGTCGGGCACATCCCCGAGGATCGCCAGCGCCGCGGCCTCGTCCTCGAGTTCTCGATCGCCGAGAACATCGCGCTGCACGACTACTGCCATCGCGCCCGCCTCGAAGGTGGGCTGGCTCTACCCGAACCGGCTGATCGCGCGCGCCACCCAGCTGATCAAGGACTTCGACGTCCGCGGCGGCGGGCCGAAGACACTGGCCGGTGCGCTCTCCGGCGGGAACCAGCAGAAGGTCGTCGTCGCCCGTGAGGTTGCGCGGAACCCCAAGGTCCTGATCGCCGCCCAGCCGACGCGGGGCCTCGACGTCGGCGCGATCGAGTACGTCCACCGCCGGCTCGTCGCCGAGCGGGACGAGGGCCGAGCGGTGCTGCTGGTCTCGCTCGAGCTCGAAGAGGTCCTCTCACTCGCCGACCGGATCCTGGTCATGTTCGAGGGCCAGATCGTCGGCGAGTACGGCCCGGACGTGAGCGAGGAGGAGCTCGGGATCGCGATGACGGGCGGGCGGCGGAAGGAGGCTGCGCCGGCATGAGCGAAGGCCCGCTCGACCCGCACGAGCAGCGCCTGGAGGCGCAGGAAGAGCAGCTCCTCGAGACGCCGGGAGGAGAGCCCGGCGGCTACGCGCCGAGCGTGGCGGCGCGGATGGCCGTCATGCAGCGGGCGGGCGGGGTCGTCATGCCCGTCGTCACCACGCTGTTCGCGTTCGCGGTGGCGATGATCGTCATCGCCGCCACCGGCCACAACCCGTTCAAGGCGTTCAAGGGGATCTTCGACGGCACCGGGCTGAACTGGCTGTTTCCCTGGGTGATGGGAGACGCGCGCACGGAGGCGGCGTTCAACCTCCAGCAGACGCTGCTCCTGACCACCACGCTGATCCTGACCGGCTTCGCCGTCTCGTTCGCGTTCAAGTGCGGCCTGTTCAACATCGGCGGCCAGGGCCAGTACATCGTCGGCGCCTTCGTGAGCGTGTGGGTCGGCTCCTCGTGGGTGAACATGGCCTCGGGCCTCCACATCTTCATCGCGATCGTCCTGGCGGCGCTGGCGGGGGCGGCCTGGGCGGCGATCGCCGGCTTCCTGAAGGCGACCGTCGGGGTGCACGAGGTGATCTCGACGATCATGCTGAACTGGATTGCGATCTGGGTGACGCAGGCCCTCGTCGGCCAGGGCGGGCAGCTCCAGAACCCGACCGACAAGTCCGTTCCGGTTTCCAGCGACATCGCCCAGGGCGCCCATTTGCCGGTCTTCTGGGGCGACCCGGTGCTCCAGGGGCTGCACATCGGGTTCTTCATCGCCCTCGGCGCGCCCATCGTCTACTGGCTGCTGCTCAACCGGACGACCCTCGGGTACGAGGTGCGCGCGACAGGCTTCAACCCGGAGGCGGCCCGGTACGGAGGTGTGAACGTGAAGCGGAGCTACGTCGCGGCGATGGCGATTTCCGGCACCTTCGCAGGGCTCGCCGGGGCGCTCGACATCCTCGGCTGGCAGTTCCGGCTCGGGGTGCTCGACATCCAGGTCTCCCAGATCGGCTTCATCGGGATCGCCGTCGCGCTGCTCGGACGCAACTCGCCGATCGGCGTGCCCTTCGCCGCGCTCCTCTTCGGCGCGCTCCTGCAGGGCACCTCGACGCGCAACCCCGCGATCCAGGACGTGATCAAGCCGGAGCTGGCCGGGAACCTGACGCTGATCATCCAGGGCCTCGTGCTGCTGTTCGTCGGCGCCGACCTGTTCTTCCTCTGGATCTGGCGGTTCCGGAGGAAGCTCCGCCGCACGCCGGCCGCCGCGCCTGCACCGCCGGCAGGAGCGGCCGCAAGGTGAGCGCGCTCTCACCTGCCGTCCAGGGAGCGATCCGCTCCGAGGCGACCGCGAAGTACGTCGGCTGGGTCTCGGTCGGCCTCGCGGCGCTCGGACTCTGGCTGGCGCTTCCGCCCGTCACGCTGCGCTCGCCGGCGGTCCCGTTCGTGCTCGAAGCTCTGGCGGCGCTCGGCGGGGCGTGGACTGCCGCGCGCGGCGAGCGGAAGCTGGGGTGGGGGGCGGTGGCCGCGGCCGGCATCTGTGCGGTCCTTGCTTACGGCGCCACCCGGTCGAGCCTGGCGCACCTCGACGGCGCCTTCACGACCACTTCCGGCCCCGGCGTCGTCGACTGGGGCGTGTTGACCTACAACATGTTCATCTTCGCGACGCCGCTCGCGTTCGCGGCGATCGGCGGCATGTTCGCCGAGCGCGCAGGGGTCGTGAACATCGGGCTCGAGGGGATGATGCTCTCCGGTTGCTTTTTCGGCATCCTCGGCGCCGACAAGCTCAACTCGTGGGAGCTCGGCCTCGTCACCGCGGCGATCTCGGGCGCCGTCCTGGGGCTGATCCACGCGTTCTTCTCCGTGCACATGCGCTCCGACCAGATCGTCGGCGGGACGGCGATCAACTTCCTCGCCCTCGGGATCACGGGCTACTTCTTCATCCAGATCTACGGCCTGAACGGGACCCCTGGCACGGGCATCCCGTCCATCCCGGACGTCAACCTGAACTTCCTGAACCACATCCCGCCGAAGGATCCGGACCGGCCCAGCTTCTGGTACCAGGCGTTCGGCCACCTGAACCTGATGATCTGGGTCCTGTTCGGGGTGATCGTGCTCGCCTACTTCGTCATGTTCCGGACGTCGATCGGGCTCAGGCTCCGCTCGGTGGGCGAGCACCCGCGTGCTGCCGACACGGTCGGCATCGACGTCTACCGGACGCGCTACGGTGCGGTGATCCTCTCCGGAATGATCGCCTCGCTCGGCGGCGCGTACCTGGCGATCGGCTACGTCCACTCGTTCACCGAGAACATGACCGCCGGCCGCGGGTTCATCGGCCTGGCGGCGCTGATCGCCGGCGGCTGGCGGCCCGGAGGCGCCTTCGCGTTCGCGCTTCTGTTCGGCTTCTTCGGCGGTCTGGCCACCCGAGTGCAGGGCTACGGATACGAGTACAACGTGCTCGTCCAGGCTTTGCCCTACGTGATCACGCTGATCGCGGTCATCGGCGTGATCGGCAGGTCGATCCCACCCGCATCGGTTGGACGGCCCTACGTCAAGCAGTAGCGGCGCCCGGCGCGCGAACCCGCGCGCCTGGTGGTCGCTCGTCTGCGGGATCCTGTCGCTCGCGGCAATCCCGGTCGGGATCGTGCTCGCGCGCGAGCTGGAGCAGGTCACGCTCGTCGACTCGTCGGGCTCGGTCCTGGTCGGCGCTCTGTTCGGCTGGGCGGCGATCGTGCTCGCGCGCCGCGCGCGGGAGCGCATCCAGATCACGCTCGGGCGCGCGGGCGGCGGCCGCGCGGCCGCGGTCGGCCGGCTCCTCGGGATCCTCGGACTGCTGGTCGCCGGGACCGCCGCGCTCGCCCTCGGGTTCTGGGGTCTGCTATCCATGTTCGCGGAGCAGTAGCCCCGGCCTGACCGGCCCTAAGAGCGCCTCCGGCGCCGCCTACGCTCTGCTTGCGGGCGGCGCCGTCTCCGACGGCGCGCCGGCGGCCGACCGACGGACCCCGGTCTACAATGGGCGCGTGTTCGAGATCGGGAACAGCCTCCGCGAGGCGCGCACGCGCAAGGGGCTCGACTTCCCCGAGCTCGAACAGGGGACGAAGATCCGCGCGAAGTACCTGCGCGCCCTCGAGGACGAGGCGTTCGAGACGCTGCCCTCGGCGACTTACGTCAAGGGGTTCCTGCGCACATACGCCGACTACCTCGGGCTGGACGGACAGCTGTACGTGGACGAGTACAACGTCCGCTACGGCTCTGGCGACGAGGTGCTCGAGCGGCGGGTACGGAGCACCTCGACGGTGCGCAGGACGCACGGACGCAGGCGGCGGCTCGAGTCGAAGCTGGTCTGGGTCACCCTCCTCGGCATCGCCGTCGTCACGGCGCTCGTGATCGCCGCCTGGCGGTACGGGGGCAGCGGCCACCAGTCGCTGCCGCTCGACACGCCGGCCGACACCGGGGCTTCGAAGGCGCCGGGGGGCCTGCTGATCCGCGCGGTCGGCGGCAACACGCTGCTCCTCGTCCGCTCGGGCTCCGAGAGCGGCCGCCAGGTGTGGAACGGGACGCTGACGAACGGCAGCATGCAGCGATTCGGAACCGGCAAGCGCCTGTGGGTCTACATCGGTTCGCCCGAGAACGTGCGCATGCGACTGAACGGGCGGGGCGTGCTTGTCGGCGGCTCGAAGCCGCGCAGCCTGATGGTCACCTCCGGCGACATCGTCCCTGCCGGGCCGGGAACCTGATCCCGCGCGGCCCCGGGCCGCGATCGTCGTCACGGGCAGCGAGCTCGTCCGGGGCGAGCGCACGGACCTGAACGGCCCCTTCCTCGCCGCGCGGGCACTCGAGCTCGGACTCGAGCCGGCCCGGATCACCATCGTCGGCGACCGTCCCGACGAGCTCGAGGCCGCTCTTTCCGAGGGGCTCGCAGCCGAGCTCTGCCTCGTCTCGGGTGGGCTCGGTCCAACGCACGACGACCGTACGGTCGAGCTGATCGCGAAGGCGGCGCGGCGCGAGCTCGTAGTCGACGAGGCGCTGCAGGCCGAGATCGGCGGCATCTCGCGGCAGATCGCGGAGCGGCTCCACCGGCCGTACGCCGACTTCGAGCCCGGCGTGCGCAAGCAGGCGACCCTGCCGGCCGGGGGGATCTCGCTCGGACTGGCGGGAACGGCGCCGGGGATCGTCCTCGACACGGGCCCCGGCGCTGCCGTCGTCTTGCCCGGACCGCCCGCGGAGCTCCAGCGGCTCTGGCCCCGCGCGCTGGAGACCGAGCCGGTGCGGCGAGTGCTGGCCCGCGCGCAGCCGCCCGGGAGGCGGGTGCTCCGCTTCTACGGCGCGAGCGAGTCGGCGGTCGCGAAGGCGCTCGCCGACGCCGGGGGCGACGGGGACGGCGTGGAGGCGACCATCTGCGCTCGTGAGTTCGAGATCCACGTCGACCTGCTCTTCGGGCCGGGCGCGGAGGAGCATGCCGAGGCGCTCGAGCGGGCGCTCGCGGAGCCCCTGGCGCAGTATCTGTTCGCACGGGACGAGCGCCCCGTGGAAGCGCTCGTGCTCGATCTCTGCCGCGCCCGTGGCTGGTCGCTGGGGACGGCCGAGTCGTGTACCGGCGGCCTCGTGGCGGCGCGGCTGACGTCCGTCCCGGGCGCGAGCGCGGTCTTCCAGGGCGCAGTCGTCTCCTACGCGGACGCGGTGAAAGTGGGGCAGCTCGGGGTGGCGCCGTCCACGCTGGCCGAGCACGGCGCCGTGTCGGCCGAAACGGCCGCGGAGATGGCCGCGGGTGTACGGGCGCGGCTCGGAGTCGACGTCGGGGTCGCCGTGACCGGCATCGCCGGGCCGGACGGCGGTACCCCCGAGAAGCCCGTCGGCCTCGTGCACCTCTACGCCGAGACCCCGGAGGCAGGACGCGGCATCGAGTTCGGCTTTCCCTCCGACCGCGAGACGGTCCGGTCGCGGGCGACCGTGGCCGCGCTCCACCTGCTGCGGCGTCTTCTGTCACAGAACCCCGACATTCGCGTGTGAAGCCGGCTGGTAGCGTCGCTGGGGATGGGTCGCTTCGGCTCTTCTGCGCGCTTACCCTCCCCACCGAGACGGTGGCCCGCTTGGCGGGGTGGCAGGCCCAGCTTCCTGCGGGCCGCTATCGACGCGTCCCGCGCCAGAACCTCCACGTCACTCTGGCGTTCCTCGGCGCCCGGCCGGCTGGGGAGGTCGACGCGATCGGCGCCGAGCTGGCCGCAGGAGCCGCGGCCGGGAGACCGATCGTGCTGCGGGCGCTCGGCTACCGCGAGACCCGCAGTGTCGGGATGCTCGTCTTCGAAGACCAGGACGGTGCCGCCGGGGAGCTCGCCCGCGATCTGCACGAGCGGCTGCAGCGGCTCGGCGTGTACGAGCCGGAGCGTCGAGCCTGGCTGCCTCACGTCACCGTCGTGCGCTTCCGCGAGCAGCCGCGGCTCGAACCGCCGCTTCCCGGCCTCGGGGAGGTCGCTCCGTCCGGAGCAGCTGTTTACATGTCCCGGCTGCGGCCGACCGGGGCCGAATACATCGTCGTCCAGGAATTTCCGTTAGGAGGAGGCTGAGGGTGGATCGGGAGCAAGCACTCGACACGGCGCTCGGACAGATCGAGCGAGCGTTCGGCAAGGGATCGGTGATGAGGATGAGCGATCGGCCGCAGGTGTCCGTGGGCGCCGTCTCCACCGGATCGCTCGCGCTCGACCTCGCGCTCGGCATCGGTGGACTGCCGCGAGGTCGCGTCGTCGAGATCTTCGGCCCGGAGTCCTCGGGCAAGACGACGCTCGTCTACCACGTGATCGCCGAGGCGCAGCGGCGCGGCGGGATCTGTGCCTTCATCGACGCCGAGCATGCGATGGACCCGTACTACGCGAAGCGGATCGGCGTGAACATCGACGACCTGCTCGTCTCACAGCCCGACACCGGCGAGCAGGCGCTGGAGATCACCGAGCTGCTGATCCGCAGCGGCGCCCTCGACGTGATCGCGATCGACTCGGTCGCGGCGCTCACCCCGAAGGCCGAGCTCGAGGGCGAGATGGGGGACAGCCACGTCGGCCTCCAGGCGCGGATGATGAGCCAGGCGATGCGCAAGCTCGCCGGCACGCTCAACCGCACCGACACGATCTGCATCTTCACCAACCAGCTGCGCGAAAAGATCGGCGTCATGTTCGGCAACCCGGAGACGACGCCGGGCGGGCGCGCGCTGAAGTTCTATTCCTCGGTCCGCCTCGACATCCGGCGAATCGAGACGCTCAAGGAGGGCGTCGAGGCGATCGGCAACCGGGTGCGCGTCAAGGTGGCGAAGAACAAGGTCGCGCCGCCGTTCAAGCTTGCCGAGTTCGACATCCTCTACGGCCAGGGGATCTCCTGGGAGGGAAGCGTGCTCGACGCGGGGCTCGAGCGGAAGGTCGTCCAGAAGTCGGGCTCGTACTTCAGCTTCGAGGACGAGCGGCTCGGCCAGGGCCGGCAGAACGCGACCGCGTTCCTCCGCGAGCACCCCGACGTGACGCAGGGCATTCTCCAGCGGATCCAGGCGCAGTTGGGCGACGACCAGGTGGCTTCTGCCAGGCTGCTGCCGATCGCCGATCCCGGTGACCAGGAGACCGCAGCGAAGAAGAAGGCCGCAGCGGCCGCGGTCGCCGGAGAGGCGCCGTCCCTGGAACAGGCCGAGGAGCCGGTCGAGGCGTAACAGCGTGCCCGGCGAGGCCGTGCCCCCCGAGGCCATGCCCTCCAAGAACGTGCGGGAGGAGGAGCGCGCCGTCGACCGCGCCGTCCGGGCGCTCGCCCGCCGAGACCACTCGGCAGCGAGTCTGCGGGCGAAGCTCGACCGTGCGGGGGTGTCCGAATCCGCACAGGCAGCTGCGCTCGACGCGCTCGAGCGTGCCGGCTACGTCGATGACGCCCGCTACGCCCGTGAGCGGGCCGCCCTGCTGGCCGATCGCGGCTACGGCGACGCATGGATTCGCGCCGACCTCGAACGCCAGGGCGTCGATCGCGAAACGGCGGAGGCGGCCGTGGCCGCACTCGAAGCCGAGCCCGAGCGGGCGCTGCGCGAGGCTGCGGCGGCCGGCGGCGGCCTGCGCGCGATCCGCTCGCTGGGGCGACGCGGGTACTCCGAGGACGCGCTCGACGCGGTTGCTGCGGCCCTCGTTGCAGACGACGCTCCCGAAGGAGTAGGATAGAAAAGTCCCATCTGACGTTTTGCCTGCATACGACACATTTCCGAATCGAACCGAATTCAGCACCACTGATCAGCGAGCCTGTTTGAGACCCATGCAAGCGACGGCTTTCCGGAGGAACTCGACCTAAGCTAGTCCGAGCGACCTGGCGGTCGCCGTTCGCTTGCTTCGATTCGCGGGATGCGTCCGCGCCGGCTTGGCGGCGGGTGGGGCCCTGCGGCACCCGCCGCAGGACCGTCGACCCAGGAGCGGCATGGCGATCGTGATCGGCATCATCATCGGTCTCGTCGTCGGCGCGGCGCTCGCGGCCGTGGGGCTTGTCGCCACCGGGGGATCGAGGCTGGCGGCGGCAAGGCGCTCCCGGCAGCTGATGCTCGAGGAGGCCCGTCAGGAGGCCGACGCTCTGCGCCGCGAAGCCCAGCTGGAGGCGAAGGAGGAATCGGTGCGGCTTCGCGAGGACGTCGAGCAGGAGGTGAAGACGCGGCAGTCCGAGTCGCTCCGGACGCAGGAGCGCCTGGCCGCGCGCGCAGGGGATCTCGAACGGCGGACGACCGAGCTCGACCGGCGCGAACAGGGAATCGCCGACCGCGAGATGCACGCCCGCCAACTCCAGGAGGAGCTGAAGTCTGCCAAGGACCAGGAGCTCGTCGAGCTGGAGCGCATCTCCGCGATGACCGTCAACGAGGCGCGGGCCGAGGTCCTGCAGCGCTCGGAGGAGCTCGTACGTCACGAGCTCGCCCGGCGCGTGCGGCAGATGGAGGAAGAGGCGCAGTCGGAGGCGAGACGCCGCGCCCGCAACCTCGTCGCCGACGCGCTGCAGCGTGTCGCGGCAAGCCACGCCGCCGAGACCACGGTGTCGCTCGTCGAGCTCCCGTCCGACGACATGAAGGGGCGGATCATCGGGCGCGAGGGCCGCAACATCAGGGCGCTCGAGCACCTGACCGGCGTCGACATCATCATCGACGACACACCCGGAGCGGTCGTCCTCTCGTCGTTCGACGGGATCCGCCGTGAGGTCGCCAAGATCACGCTGACGAAGCTGATCGAGGACGGACGCATCCACCCGGCCCGGATCGAAGAGATGTACTACCAGTCCAAGGCCGAGCTGGACGACCACATCCGGCAGGCGGGCGAGCAGGCCGTCTTCGAGGCCAACTGCGGCGAGTTCCCGGAGGAGATCGTCAAGATCCTCGGGCGACTGCGCTACCGGACGAGCTACGGCCAGAACGTCCTCAAGCACACGCTCGAGGTCGTCCAGCTGGCGGGGATCATGGCGAGCGAACTGGACGCCAGCGTGAAGACGACCAAGCGCGCTGCGCTGCTCCACGATCTCGGCAAGGCCCTGACCCACGAGGTCGAGGGATCCCATGCGCTGATCTCTGCGCAGTACGCGCGTCGCCACGGCGAGAGCCAGGGGGTCGTGCACGCCATCGAGGCGCACCACTACGAAGTGCAGCCGCAGACCGTGGAAGCGGTGCTCCTGATCGCCGCCGACGCGATCTCGGCGTCGAGGCCGGGCGCCCGCGGCGAGAGTCTGGAGGGCTACATCAAGCGCCTCGAATCGCTGGAGGAGCTGGCCGGCCAGATGAAGGGCGTCGACAAGGTCTACGCCCTCCACGCCGGCCGGGAAATCCGGGTGATCGTCAAGCCGGAGGAGATCGACGACGACCAGGCCGTGCTTCTGTCCCACGAGATCGCCCGCGAGATCGAGGGCCACCTCGAGTACCCCGGGCAGATCAAGGTGACCGTCATCCGCGAGTCCAGAGCCATCGAGTACGCGAAGTAGCCTCGGGCCCCGCCCGCGCCCGGCCGGGGCACCCCATCCCACCACCCACTGCGATCGTATCGAGCGAATCGTCACGCGTCTGTGCCGATTTGGTGACGGAATCCTGAGGCGAGCCGGGTACGCTGTCCGGCGTGAAGCGCTACTTCGTCACCACCTTCGGGTGCCAGATGAACGCCCACGACTCCGAGCGCATCAAGGGCATGCTCGAGTCGATCGGGCTCGGCGAGGCGCCCACGCAAGACGAGGCGGACGTGGTCGTCTTCAACACGTGCACGATCCGGGAGAAGCCCGACCAGCGCCTGGCGGCGCATCTCGCCCAGGCAAAGGCGCTCAAGGACCGCGACCCCGAGCGGGTGATCGCCGTCGGCGGATGCTACGCCGAGGCGCAGCGCGAGCGGATCTTCGAGCGGTACCCGTTCGTCGACGTCGCGTTCGGGCCAGGCTCGATCCCGCACCTGGCCGACTGGCTGGGAGCGGGAGGCGACGGCCCCCGAGGTCGCTTCGCCGAGTGGACGCATTTCGCCGGCGACCTCCCGACCAGGCGCGAACGGCCGTTTCAGGCGTGGGTACAGGTCTCGATGGGCTGCAACTCGAAGTGCGCGTACTGCATCGTCCCAGCGGTGCGCGGCCGTGAGCAGTCTCGCCGGCCGGGGGACATCGTCGCGGAGGTGTCAGCGCTCGCCGCCGACGGCGTCCGCGAGGTCACGCTGCTCGGTCAGAACGTGAACTCCTACGGCCGCGACCTCCTGCCGGAGATTCGCACCGGGTTTGCCGAGCTGCTGCGTGCCTGCGACGAGATCGACGGAGTCGACCGGATCCGTTTCACGAGCCCACACCCGAAGGACTTCCGTCCCGACGTGATCGAGGCGATCGCCGACTGCGCAGCCGTGTGCGAACACGCCCACCTGCCGCTCCAATCCGGCTCGTCGGCCGTCCTCAAGCGGATGCGGCGCACCTATTCGCGCGAGCGGTTCACGAGGCTTGCCGGGGACATGCGCGCGGCGATCCCCGATCTCGCGCTGACCACCGACCTGATCGTCGGCTTCCCCGGCGAGACCGAGACCGACTTCTGCGAGACGCTGGAGGCGGTCGAGGAGGTCGGCTTCGACGGAGCGTTCACGTTCGTCTTCTCGCCGCGCAGCGGAACGGAAGCCGCGACCATGCCCGATCAGGTGCCGGACGAGGTCAAGGGCGACCGGATCGAGCGCCTGATCGAGGTCGTTCAGCGCGTTGCCGCGACGCGCAACGGGGAGCGGATCGGCGGGGTCGAGCAGGTGCTCGTCGAGGGGCAGAGCCGCACCGACTCGACACTCAGCCGCGGCCGCACCCGGCGCAATACGATGGTCAACTTCGCCGGCCGCGCCGCCGCCGGCCAGCTCGTTCGCGTCGCGATCACCGGGGCCAGCTCGACCACGCTCAAGGGCGTCACGGCCGTGACAGCGGCCGCATAGTGGCAACCCGGGACCTCGTCTGGGACGGCTGCCTGAACGTCCGGGACCTGGGCGGCCTGCCGACCGAAAACGGCGGGCGTACCCGTTTCGGCTCGGTGATCCGTGCCGACAGCGTCGGTTTGCTGTCTCCCGACGGCTGGCAGGCGCTCCTCGAAACCGGCGTGACGCGGATCGTCGACCTCCGCGGACAAGTCGAGATCGACGAGGATCCGCCGCGCGGCTCGGACGTGGAGGTCGTACACGTGCCGGTGCTCGATCACTTCGACGAGGAGACCTGGGACGAGATCAGAGCCCTGTCGGAAGCCGCAACGTCGCATGCAGCTGCGACCGAGCTCGTCTACCTGCGTTTCCTGGAGCAGTGCCGGCCGAGCTTCGTGAGCGCGGTCGAGGCGGTCGCCACGGCGCCGGGGCCGGTCGTCGTCCACTGCTACGGCGGCAAGGACCGCACCGGGCTCGTCGCGGCGATCCTGCTGCGGCTGGCCGGCGTTCCGGCCGAGGTGATCGCGGAGGACTACGCTCTGAGCGCACTCCGGCTCGAGCCGCGGCATCGCCGATGGATCGCCGATGCCCAGGACGAAGCCGAGCGCGCGCGGATCGAACGGATCACGGCCACGCCCGGCGATGCGATGAGGGCCGTCCTCGACTCCCTCGACCGCAAGTACGGGGGCGTCGATCGGTACCTGCTCGACGGCGGCCTCGCGCCAGATGTGCTCGAGGCGGCCCGGTCGCGCCTCCGGTGAGGGACGAAGCCGACCGGAAAGGCGGCAGGGCGGCTTCCGGTCCCGGTGCGAGACGCGGTCGTGACGCCGAAGGCCTCAGGGTACTCGCGATCTTCGGCCCGACCGCGAGCGGCAAGAGCGCGGTCGCCGAGGCGGTCGCACGGCAGATCCCGGCAGACCTGGTTGCCGCCGACTCGGCCCAGCTCTACCGCGGCCTGCCGACTCTGACCAACCAGTCACCCGCCGCCCTCGTCGGGATCTGGCCGCTCGACCACGAGGCGACGGTCGCCGAGTTCCAGACGCTCGCGCACGCCGCGATCGACGCGACACTCGAAGCCGGCCGCACCCCCGTCGTGGTCGGCGGAACCGGCTTGTACTTCCGGGCAGCACTCGCCGAGCTCGAGGTTCCCCCGGCGCCTGCCCCCGGCGCCCGCGAGCGGTGGGGTGCCGTCTACGACGAGAGCCCCGAGCACGCGTACACGGTCCTCGCCGACGTCGATCCCAAGGCTGCGGCGGCCGTGCACCCCAACGACCGGCGGAGAGTCGTGCGGGCGCTCGAGCTCGCCGAGACGGGGCATTCCCTGCGCGGTGACCGGCTCTGGGCCGGCGACACCCGCCGGCCGACGACGATCGTCGGGCTCGAAGTCCCGCCGACGGAGCTCGAGCGCCGGATCGTACGCCGGACCCAGGGAATGTTCGAGGCGGGCGTCGAGGAGGAAGTGCGACGCGCCCTCGCGCGGCCGCTCTCGACGACCGCACGCAAGATCATGGGCATGCACGAGGTGGGCGAGCTTCCACGAGGGGAGGCAGAGGCTGCGCTCATCACCCGCACGCGGCAGCTTGCCGCCTACCAGCGGAAGTGGATGCGCCGGATCCCCAGCCTCGTTAGCGTGCGGGCCGACCGTTCTCCCGACGAGGTGGCCGATGACGTTCTCGCGCTGGTGCGCGGCGGGCAACGAGTACCTGCTGGCCGAGAGAGCTGAGCTCGGCGCGCCGCTCACGCCCGAGGGCGTGCGAGCGGAGGTCGGCGGCTCGGACGGAATCCTCGAGGTCGTCGCGGTTGCCGGTCGTGAGGCCGAGGTCGTGATCTGGAACCCGGACGGGTCGACGGCCGAGCTGTCGGGCAACGGCACACGGATCGTCGCCCGGTGGCTGGCTGACCGGAGCGGGGCGGAAGACGTGACCGTCCGGGTCGGCGACCGCGACCGTCGCCGCACGCCTGTTGCCGGACGGCGAGATCGAACAGGAGGTCGGGACGGTCGAGGTCTACGAGCGGGAGCGAGTCGCAGGCCTCCAGGTCATCCCGGTCTCCGTCGGCAACCCGCACGCAGTGGTCGTCGGCGACCCCGATGACCTGCCCCTGATCGGGCCGCTGCTCGAGACGCATCCGCGCTTCCCCGAGCGCACGAACGTGCAGGTCGTGCGGGTCGACTCCCCGGGAGCCGTGACCGCGCGGGTCTGGGAACGTGGCGTAGGGGAGACCCGCTCGTCGGGAACGAGCGCGGTCGCGGTCGCGGCGGCGACGCACGGACATGGTGAGGTCGTCGTCTCGTTCCCCGGCGGCGACCTGACGGTTCGACTCGAGGACGGGTCTGCCCGCCTCACCGGCCCGGTCGAGCGCATCGGGTAAATAGGCTGGCAAGCAGATTTCGGCGCACAATCGACCCAGGCGGATCACATGATCGCGACTACGCTGGCAATCCCGTCGCGCAACCTTCCCCGGGTGGGTGGGGGTTAGGGATGGGACCTCGGAGCTCGCCTCCGCCCTCACGGCGGCTCCCTACGGCGAAGCTGGATTCAGCTGCCGATGCCGTACTCGCGCAGCGCGTCGTTCAGACCGACCTTGAGGTCGGTCGACTCGTCGCGGCGGCCGATGATCAGCGCGCAGGCGAGCTGGTACGTCCCGGCCGGGAACTCCTTCGGCCTCGTCCCGGGCACGACCACCGAGCGCGGCGGCACGTAGCCGCGGTGCTCGACCGGCGCGGTGCCGGTGACGTCGATGATCGGTACGGAGGCGGTCAACGAGACGTTCGGTGCGAGCACTGCGCCCTCGCCGATCCGGACGCCCTCGGTGAGGATGCAGCGCGAGCCGACGAACGCGCCGTCCTCGACGATCACGGGCCGAGCATTGACCGGCTCGAGCACGCCGCCGATACCGACGCCGCCGGCGAGGTGGACGTCCGCGCCGATCTGGGCGCAGGAGCCGACGGTCGCCCACGTGTCGATCATCGTGCGCGGCCCGACCCAGGCGCCGATGTTCACGTAGCTCGGCATCATCACCACGCCCTTCGACAGGAACGAGCCGTACCGGGCGACGGCGGGCGGCACGACCCGCACGCCCAGCGCCCCGTAGTCGCGCTTGAGCGGGATCTTGTCGTGGTACTCGAACGGGCCCAGCTCGATCGGCTCCATTTGCCGCTCGCGGAAGTAGTCGAGGATCGCCGCCTTCGCCTCCTCGTTGACGACCCAGTCGTCGCCGGAGCGCTCGGCGATGCGGATCTCGCCGCGGTCGAGCGCGGCGATCGTGTCGTCGGTCGCGCTCACAGAACGTCCTCCAGGATCGCCGCCGCCCGCTCGCACTCCGCCAGGGTGGGCACGAGCGCGATCCGGATGTAGCCCTCGCCGGAGTCGCCGAGATACGACCCCGGCGCGACGACGACTCCGCGGCGGAGCAGTCGTTCCGCGCAGGCCTCGGAAGTCTCGGCGTCCGGCACCTCGACCCAGAGGTACATGGTCGCGGCGCCCGCGGCGACGCGCCAACCCTTGCGCGCGAGCACCGGGAGGAGAACGTCGCGCTTGCGGCGGTACGCCTCCCGCGTCCGCTCGACGTGCGCCTCGTCGCTCCAGGCGACCACCGATGCGCGCTGGACGAACTCCTGCGGCGCCGCGCCCGTCGAGGGCCGATATGTCTTGAGCGCGGAGACGATCTCCGGGGAGCCGGCGACGAAGCCGGAGCGATACCCGGTCATCGACGAGCGCTTCGAGAGCGTCTGGAAGACGGCGACGCTCGACCGATCGCCCAGCTCGAGGGCCGAGCGCGGCGGCTCGTCGAACCAGAGCTCGCTGTACGCCTCGTCAGAGCAGAGCACGAAGTCGTGCTCCCGCGCGAGCCGCCCCAGCCGCTCGTAGAACGCGAGCGGGGCAGTCGCGCCCGTCGGATTGTTCGGGTAGTTCACCCAGAAGAGCGCGATGCGATCCCAGTCGTCCACATCGTCCAGGTCGGGAAGGAAGCTGTTCGACTCCAGCAGCGGCAGCGTCTCCACCCGCGCGCCGGCGAACGCGGCCCCGCGCGCGGGCACCGGGTAACCCGGCTCGGTGACGACAACGGTGTCCTTCGGGCCGTTCGGGTCGACCATCAGCTGCGCGAAGCTGAAGATCGCCTCCTTGCTGCCGTAGGTCGGAATCAGCTCGGCGTCGGGGTCGAGCTGCGCCCCGAACCGCCGCTCGCACCAGCCGGCAATCGCCCGCCTCAGCTCCGGCAGTCCCTCCGCCTTTGGGTAGCCCATCCGCTCCCGGAGCCCGTCGACGAGCGCCTGCCGAATCAGCGGGTCGGTCGGCTCGCGCGGATCGCCCTGGCCGAAGTCGAGGATCTCGACACCGGCCGCGGCGGCCTCGCGCTTGGCCTGTTCGATACGCACGAACGGGTAGGTGCCTTGCGTCGAGAGGACGGGGGAGACGTGCACGCGGCGAACGCTAGCTCGATACGAACCGCCGCAGGGTCTCGAACGTCCGCTCGAGCTCGGCGATCTCGACCCGCTCGTCGCGGCGGTGCGCGTAGCGCGTTGCGCCAGGGCCGAGGTTGACCGCGTCGAGCCCTTCCCCGGCGAACTCCGCCACCGGCGTCCACGCCTGCTTCGGCTCGATCGCGAGGTCGCCCGCCCGCCGGAGCCGATCAACGAGCTCCGAGTCGGTCGCCACGCGCGCGGGCGGCGAGTTGGACGTGATCTCCACCTCGCCGCCGACCAGGTCGCGCAGCCGCTGCTCCGCCTCGGCGGGCTCACGTCCCGGCGCGTACCGGTAGTTGAGCCGCACCTCGACCCGATCTGGGATGACGTTGTCGGCGATCCCGCCCTCGATCCCGGTCGCGCTCAGCACCTCGATGAAGGTAAGCCCGCCGACCTCGACCTCGACCGGCTCGGCGGCGACCACCGGCGCGAGCCCGCGAACGGCCACGTCGATCGCGTTCACGCCCTGCCACGGACGGGCGGAGTGGGCGCTCTCGCCCCGGAAGATCAGCGGTGGCGTTGAGATTGCCGAGGCAGCCAGCGTGGATCGCGTTGTCGGTCGGCTCCAGCACGACGACCAGGTCGGACTCACGTACGAGCGGTGCCTCGGCGAAGACGCGCGGGAGCGCGCTCTCCTCGACCGGCAGCTCCTCGCGGACGAAGAAGAGGAACCCGAGGTCGCACGCGAGCGGCGGCCCCGCCGCAGCCCAGCCGGCGAGCTCGACCATCACCGCGACGCCGCCCTTCATGTCGCTCGCCCCTAGGCCGATCACGTACCCGTCATCGATGCGGCCGGGGAGGTTGTCCTGCGCCGGCACGGTGTCGAGGTGGCCGGCGAGGAGGACGAGCGGCCGGCCGGTCCGCGGGGTCGCGAACAGCAGCGCCTCGTCGCTTGCGTAGGTGAGCGGGAGGGACACCGCGCGGCGAACGTGCTCCAGGATGCGGCGCTCGTCCCGGCTGGGAGACGGGATGTTCACGAGCTCGAGCGTCCGCCCGGCGAGGTCGGGAGCCATCCGGGGCAGGTTAACCGGGCCGGGCCGAGTTGTAAGCGTCTCGCAAAGAGCTGTTTTTCGGAGGTTCGCTCGGGGAACCGCCGTCCTGCAAGGCAACGCGAGCGATCACGAAAGGGGTAGGGAATGCACACCAAGCAGAAAAGGCGCTGGGCCGCCCTGGGGGCAGTCTTCGGCGCCGGGGTGGCCGCGGTCGTCGTTGCCGCCCTGACGGCGTTCGTGACGTCCGGCGGTGCGGCGGGCAAGGTGGCTCCGGTCAACACGAGTCCCGCCGACGATCAGCGGGACGCCCCAGGAGGGCAGCACGCTCAACGCCAACCGCGGTCAGTGGTCGAACAACCCGACCAGCTACAACTACATCTGGCGGCGCTGTGACAAGAACGGCGGCAGTTGCGCCAACATCAGCGGCGCCAACTCGCGCGAGTACAAGCTGACCTCGGCCGACGTCGGCAACACGGTCCGGTTCCGCACCCGGGCGACGAACGGCAGCGGGTCGACGGACGCCACGTCCGTCCCCACGGCGGTGATCACGAAGGCGGCGGCGCCGCCGCCGGCGAACGGCTGCCCGGCGAACGGCAGTCCGGACCAGGTCAGCCAGATGTCGCTCCCGGCCAGGCTGATCGTCGATCAGTTCCAGGCTCAGCCCTCGCCGGTCACCTCCGGGACGCAGTCGTTCGTGTTCCGCGTCCACGTCACCTCGACGTGCGGCGGTCCGGTGCAGGGCGCGATCGTCTACGCCACGCCGACGCCGTTCAACCAGTTCGACGAGACGCAGAGCAACTCCGGTTCCGACGGCTGGGCGTCGCTGACGTTCAGCCGCCAGGCGAACTTCCCGGTGAACGGCAAGCAGCAGATCCTTGCGATGTTCGTCCGGGCGAGCAAGCCGGGCGAGAGCACCCTCGCCGGCATCACCGGCTTCCGGCTCGTCAACGTCGCCGGTCAACCTGCACGGGTAGCACGGCCACCCGACTACCCGACGCAGGACAAGGGGCCGCCCTTCGGGGCGGCCCCTCGTCTGGTCCCCAAGCCCGCCCCGTCGGCCTTTTTCCCGGCAAGGCGACGTGGGATACTTCAGCCGTGACCCAACGCCAGCCCGATCCCGCCCCCGGGGCGGATCCGGAGCGTGGGTTCGTCGTCGCCGTCCTGCCCAAGGGAGCCGATCAAGGCGAGGAGCTCGCCGAGATCCGTGAGCTGGCGCGGACGGCCGGCGTCGAGCCCGTCGACACCATGGTCCAGCCTCGCCTGCGCCCGGACCCCGCCACCTACGTCGGCAAGGGCAAGCTCGAGGAGCTGAAGCACGCCTTCGCCGAGTCGGGGGCCGAGTCGCTGCTCGTCGACGACGAGCTCGCGCCGAGCCAGCAGCGGCGGCTCGAGAACCTTCTCCAGGCGCGCGTCATCGACCGGACGCAGCTGATCCTCGACATCTTCGCGCAGCACGCCCGCAGCGCCGAGGGCAAGCTCCAGGTCGAGCTCGCGCAGCTCGAGTACAACCTGCCGCGGATGCGGGGAATGTGGCAGCACCTCGAACGGCTCGGCGGCGGCGTCGGCACCCGCGGCCCCGGCGAGTCCCAGCTCGAGACCGACCGCCGTCTCGCGCGCCGCAGGATCTCCCTGCTCAAGAACCGGCTGGAGGAGCTCGGCAAGCAGCGCGACGTCCGGCGCAAGGCGCGTCGGCGCTCGGAGACGCCCGACGATCGCACTGGCGGGCTACACGAACGTCGGCAAGTCGACGCTGCTGAACGCGCTCACCGGCGCCCACGCCAGCGTCGACGACCGCCTGTTCGAGACGCTCGACCCGACGACACGCTCGTTCGAGCAGGACGGACGGCGCTACCTCGTCACCGACACCGTCGGTTTCATCCGCCGGCTGCCCCACCAGCTGGTCGAGGGCTTCGCGGCCACCCTGGAGGAGACGCTCGTCGCCGATCTCGTCCTGCACGTCGCCGACGCCTCGGCGCCCGAGGACCGGCTCGACGAGCAACTGCGCGCAGTCAACGCCCTGCTGGACGAGATCGGGGCGGCCGAGCTGCCGATCGAGCTCGTGCTGAACAAGGTCGACGTCGTCGACGCTCTACGGCGCCGGCGCCTCGCGAACCGCTTTCCTGGATCGCTACAGGTCTCGGCCCGGAGCGGGGAGGGGCTGGACGAGCTCCGCAGCCGCATCGCCGAGCGGTTCGAGCACCGCTTCGAGCTCGTCGAGCTGCTCGTGCCGTACTCGGAGGGAAGCAAGCTCGCCGAGCTGTACGCGCTCGGGCCGCCGATCGAGTCGCGAACCGACCGCGAGGACGGGGTCCTGATCCGAGCGCGGCTCCCCGAGCGGGACGTGCGGCGCTTCGCGCGCTTCGTCGTGTCCGCCGCGTGATCGAGATCCCGGTCACACGGCTTCGCGACGACGCCACGCTCCCCACCAGGGCCTACCCCGGCGACGCCGGCCTCGACCTCGTCGCCTGCGAGCGCCACGAGCTCGGCCCCGGGGAGCGCGCGCTCGTGGGCACCGGGATCGCCGTGGCGATCCCCGAGGGACATGCCGGGCTGGTGTCGCCGCGCTCCGGCCTCGCCGCGAAGCACGGGATCACGATCGTCAACACGCCGGGCGTGGTCGACGCCGGCTACCGCGGCGAGCTGCGCGTGATCCTCCACAACACCGACCCGCGCGAGACGTTCGTGGTCGAGCCGGGCATGCGGATCGCCCAGCTCGTCGTCGTCGCCGTCCCGCAGGCGGATCTGCGAGAGGTGCAGGCGCTCCCGGCCAGCGAGCGCGGTGAGGGCGGCTTCGGCTCCTCAGGGCACCGCTGATGGGCGTCGACCCGCGCATCCGGGTGTCGGCGCTGCTCCGCTGGAACGACCGCCTCCTGCTCTGCCGGCACGAGAAGCCCGGGAAGGAGTACTGGCTGCTCCCGGGCGGGGGCGTCGACTCCGGCGAGTCGCTCGTCGACGCCCTACGCCGCGAGCTGCTCGAGGAGGTGGGGATCGACGACCCCATGCCGTTCGAAGGGCCGATCGCGATCGTCGACTCGATCTCGCCCCAGCGCGCGATCCCGGCGAAGCACATCGTCCACATCATCTTTTCGGCCGACCTCGGCGGGCGGTCGCTGGAGACGGTGACATCCGCCGACGCAGCGGTTCGCGGCCACCGGCTGTTCGGGGTGGGCGAGCTCGACGAGGTCGTCCTGCATCCGCCGATCCAGCGGCTCCTCGCGCGCTGGCAGCCCGGAGACCCGACCGTCTACCTCGGTCCGCTCTGGGCGCCCTGAGGGTCAGCTCCTCGGATCTGGCTAGAACTTGCCGCCGCGGCGGCGCGCGCGGGCAGCAGACACGGCATGCGCCTCGGCCTCCAGACGGTCGTCCAGAGGCTCGAACACGGGCGCCTCGCCTCCGGTCGCGTGCGCCACCGCCTGGGCGAGGATCCAGTCGGCGAGCCAGGGGTTGCGGGGCAGCAGCGGCCCGTGCAGGTACGTGCCGATCGCACGGCCGAGGCGGCAGCCCTCGAAGCCGCTGTCGCCGTCGTTGCCGAAGCCGGCGACCACGCGGCCAAGCGGCTCCGCGCCCTCGTCGAGGATCGTGCGGCCGGCATGGTTCTCGAAGCCCGCCACCGTCTCGCGCCGTCCGGGCTCGAGCTCGCAGTCGAGCAGGACGTCGCCGATCATCCGCCGCTCGCCCGCGACCGTGTGCAGCGGCAGCACGCCCGCGCCGGGGAGCTCCGAGCCGTAGCGGTCGCGATAGAAGCGGCCGAGGAGCTGGTAGCCGCCGCAGACGGCCAGGACGGCGACGCCGCCCGCGACCGCCTCGCGCAGTGCCGGGCCCTTCGCCGCGATGTCGGCCGCGATCAGCGCCTGCTCGCGGTCCTGGCCGCCGCCGACATAGAGGAGGTCGTGCCCGTCGGGATCGACCGCCTCGTCCGGGCCGATCGCGGACACCTCCAGGTCGAGCCCACGTAGCGTGCCGCGCCGCGTCAGCACGGCGATGTTCCCGCGATCGGCGTAGATGTTCAGGTAGTCGGGGTAGAGGTGGCCGATGCGCACCCTCATGCCGCGTGCTCCCAGTACTGGTGCGTATATCCGCGCTCGGCGACGATCCGGCGCAGCTCGAGCATCGCCGTATAGGTGGGGAGGACCGTCAGCTCGTCCCCCTCGGACGTCAGCTCGAGCCCGCGGTCGAGGGCGGCGCCCAGCTCGGGGACGATCTCGACGGCATCCGCGGGGAAGCCCGCGTAGGTGAAGCGAAGCGCGAGCTCGGCAGCGCGGCCGCCGGAAACGACGACCCGCTCCAGGCACTCGAGGAGCGGCTCGAAGTCGACGTCCCAGATCCAGGAGACGTCCCGGCCGTCGGCGATCGCATCGTTGAGCGCAACGACCGCGACCCTGGGCGCCGCCGCGGCCACGACCGTCCGCACGACCTCGTTCGCACCGGCCGGATTCTTGATCAGCAGAAGCAGCAGCCGCCGGTTGCCGAGGTCGATCCGCTCGGCGCGTCCGAACGCCGGCGGGGCGGACTCCAACCCTCGTGCGATCTCTTCGAGGGTCGCGCCGAGCGCCCGTGAGAGCGCAGCGGCCGCGAGACCGTTGTAGACGTTGTAGAGGCCCGGCAGGCCCAGCCGGACCCGGCGCGTGCCCTCCGGGGTGACGAGGTCGAACGAGACCGCCTCGAGCCCGTGCGGCTCGATCGCTCGCGCCGCGAGGTCCAGGGGAGGTCGCGCGTGCCCGCAGGCGGGGCAGCGGTAATCCCCGAGGTGCCCGACGTAGGCGGCGGCATAAACGTACGGCGTCCCGCAGCGCAGGCAGTACTTCGAATCCGACGCGTGCTGGAGCGTCGGGCGTGCCTGGGCCGGATCGTCGATGCCGAAGGTGACGCTGCCCGGACGAGAGACGGCCAGATCGCCGACCTGGGGGTCGTCCGCGTTCACCACCAGCGTGGTCTCCTCCGGAAGCTCCGCCACGGCCGCCCGCCAGCGCTCGGCGATCTGCTCCAGCTCGCCGTAGCGGTCGAGCTGGTCGCGGAACAGGTTGCCGAGGCACACCGCACGGGGGCGGATCCGCCTCGCGATCTCGGGAAACGCCCCCTCGTCGACCTCGAACAGGCCGAGCTCGGCGTCGCGTGCTTCGATCAGGGTGGAGGCGACGCCGGAGACGAGGTTCGCACCGGAGCCGTTGTGGGCGAGCCGGACACGCTTGCCGACGATCGCCGCCACCAGCGCGGTCGTGGTGGTCTTGCCGTTCGTCGCCGAGATCGCGGCTGTCCCCCGTGGCAACCGGGCAGCCAGGGTCGAGACCGAACCGGGATCGATCGTGGCGAGGATCTTGCCGGGGACGGTCGTGCCGCCGCCGCGGCCGGCCAGGCGCGAGAGCCGGCCGACGGACCGGGCGAGGGCGAGCTCCAGGGCGAGGCGCATCGGGTGGCCAGTCTAGTTGCGCCGGAGTGGTTTGCACACTGTCCAATACGCTCTGGTCTTGTTTACGCGGGTCTTTGCAAATGGGTCAAGACGCTCTATTCTATTTGCCCCAATGCCGCGCAAGCGTCCCTACCGGGCCATCACCAGCATCGATCCCGCCGAGCTGGCGGCGTTCCAGGCCGAGATCCGGCGCCGCTACTCCGACGAGGAGATCCTCGAGCAGCTGCGCGACTCGGCAAAGCGGCTGGGGCGCTCGCCGACGATGAAGGAGTTCGCCGACGACCCGGCCACGACCGTGCACCCGCAGACCGTGATCGAGCACTTCGGCAGCTGGAACAAGGCGAAGCGCCTCGCGGGGCTCGTGCCCCGCCGCTTCGCGACCCGCGAGGAGCTCCTCGGGCTGCTGCGTGAGCTGGGGGAGCGCCTGGGTCGTGTGCCGACCGCGAAGGACGTGGACGCGAACCGCGGCTGGATGCCGTCCAAGTCGCTCTACTGGCACACGTTCGGGTCGCTGACGAGCGCGCTCAGGGAGGCCGGGTTCGACGTGCCGGTGGGGGAGGAGCGGCTGGAGCGCGCCATCGAGCAGGGCGCCGGGATGGCGCGGCGCCTCGGGCGGCTGCCGAAGTTCAACGACTGGGCGGCCGCGCGCCGCGAGGATGCGGCACTCTTGACCGAGTGGCAGGTGTACCGCATGTTCGACGCGCGCCGCGGGGCGTGGTCGACGTTCCAGTACCTCGTCCGCAAGCGCCTCCGCGAAGAGGGAGTGACGGTCGAGCGGGACGGATCGGTAAAGCCCGGCTAACCGGCCGCGAGCGCGGCGAGCCGCTGGAGGCAGAAGGCACCTTCGCCGGGTGCGCGAACGGCCGGCAGGGGGTCGGCCTCGTAGGTCGGATCGGGCTTGAAGCGGTCGTGGCGGACGGCGTTGGGGCCCTTCAACGCGAGCAGCGTCCCCTCCGCAAGCTCGCGCTTGCGCAGGTGGACACCCGTGTAGCGCTCGGCGATCTCGAGCGCCTCGGCCGTGGAGGCGAAGAAGAGCTCGCGGCGGCTGGTGCCGACCCAGAGCGGCCGTCCCACGCCGCGCGCGAGGTAAAGCAGGTCCGGATGGCGTTCGTCGAGCCAGGCTGCCGCCATCGAGCCGCGGAAGTCCTCGAACGCGCGGGCGTCGCTGCCGTTTGCCTCTGCGGTGGCGAAGATCACCGCGGAGTCGACGGTCATCCCGGGCTCGGCGCGCTCGAAGCCGTGCCGCGCCATCAGCTCGTCGTCGTTCAGGATCGTGCCGTTGTGGACGCCGGCGACCGAACCGTGACGGACCGGGTGGTTGTTCGCGGCGATCTGCGGATGGCCCTTAGTGTAGTCGCGAACGTGCAGGAGGACCTGGTGCGCATCGGCCGGGATCGCGATCTGGTCGAGGACGGCGCTCGCGCCGGTTTGCTGCTTGTGGACGGACAGCGGGCCTCCGGGGGAGCGGAAGGCGTACCCGACCGCGTCGGCGCCGCGCTCGGCGATCGCGGCCAGCAGCGCCTGGGCAGCTCGCGTCCGGTCGACGCTGCTCTTCGGACTGATGCTGTATCCCGCGATGCCGCACATTGGCCGCTTCCTTCGATCGTAGTCCGCCGGTCGGGTAACCCCGGTGACGGGCACAGACACTCAGACGATCGGCACGACGCGCGGTTTGTCGAGAACCGGCATCCCTCGGTCGGTTGAACTACAGCGAAGACCCCGGAATGCCGATACCCCTGGTGTGACGGATGACCAGCGTCCCTCGGAGCCTGCGGAAGAGCAGCCCAGGCTCGAGCTCGTGCCTACGCTCGACGAGCCCGCGGCCGAGCCCACGTCGAAGGACGCGTTCGACGCTGCGGGCCCGACGCAGGATCCGCTGAAGCTCTATCTCCGTCAGATCGGCGACGGCCGGCTGCTCACCGCCGCGGAGGAGCGCGAACTCGCCCAGCGCAAGGACGCCGGAGACGAGGAGGCGAAGCGGCGTCTGATCGAGGCCAATCTGCGCCTCGTCATGTCGATCACCCGGAACTACACGAAGGCCGGGGTGCCGCTCCTCGACCTGATCCAGGAGGGGAATCTGGGCCTGATGCGGGCCGTCGAGAAGTTCGACTGGAAGATGGGCTACAAGCTCTCCACATACGCGACCTGGTGGATCCGCCAGGCGGTCACGCGCGCGCTCGCCGACCAGGGGCGGACGATCCGCCTGCCGGTGCACGTCGCCGAGCAGGAGCGGCGCGTGATGCGCGCCCGCCGGCTCCTGACGCAGAAGCTGAACCGCGAGCCTTTGCTGCGCGAGATCGCGAAGGAGAGCGGCTTCACCGAGAAGAAGGTGCGCGACCTGCTCGAGTTGATCGAGGATCCGATCAGCCTCGAGGCTCCGGTCGGCGACGGCGAGAGTGACTACAGCGACCTGATCGAGGACGTCAACGCGGAGCAGCCCGAGGAGATGACCGCACAGGGCATGCGTTCGGAA
This sequence comes from uncultured Actinomycetes bacterium, assembly GCA_963808815.1. Classification (GTDB taxonomy): domain Bacteria; phylum Actinomycetota; class Thermoleophilia; order Gaiellales; family Gaiellaceae; genus DATBLE01. The sequence goes on from CAWEGI010000015.1 coordinate 104,181, forward strand.
GAGCTGGCGGAAGCGATCACCCGGCTGAACCCAAGGATGCGGCTGGTGATCACGAGGCGCTTCGGCCTCGACGGCCAGCCGCCGCGGACGCTCGAGCAGGTCGGTGCCGAGCTCGGCATCACCCGCGAGCGGGTCCGTCAGCTGGAAGCGCGGGCGCTACGCGAACTACGGTCCCAGGCGCCGCAGCTGTACCTGTATCTCCGCACGGCCTAGCCTGACCAAGCGCGGCCGGGCACTTCGGCCGCATGGGGGGCTCTGTCATCTGGCGCGCTTCGCGCGCGCGGCCGTTTCCCCCATGTAGCGAGCGGAGCGAGCGTCTAGTGCGCTACTGCTTGGATTTCGCGCAGCGTCGCCAGGCGGCGGAGGGCCTCCACCTCGATCTGCCTGACGCGCTCGCGCGTGAGGCCGAGGCGGCGGCCGATCTCCTCGAGCGTCTTGGGCTCGTAGTCGGAGAGGCCGTAGCGGAGGACGAGGACCTCGCGCTCGCGGTCGGCCAACGCGCGCAGGGCCGAGGCGAGCGCCTGGCTTCGCAGCGACAGCTCGACCTGCTCCTCGGGGAGCGGCCCCTCGCCGGCGACGAAGTCGCCGAGGACGGCGTCCTCCTGGTCTCCGACCGGCTGGTCGAGGCTGGTCGCGGCCCGCGCGGCGGCGCGGACCTCACGGGCCTGCTGGAGGGGCAGGCTCGCCTCGATCGCGATCTCCTCGAGCGTCGGCTCGCGGCCGAGCTGCGTCCAGAGATGCCGCTCGGCACGGTTCATCTTCTGGAGCCGCTCGACGATGTGGACGGGCATGCGGATCGTGCGCGCCTTGTCCGCCAGCGCGCGCGCGACCGCCTGGCGGATCCACCAGGTCGCGTAGGTCGAGAACTTGTAGCCACGCCGCCAGTCGAACTTCTCGACCGCCCGGATCAGGCCCAGCGTGCCCTCCTGGATCAGGTCGAGGAACGGGAGGCCCTGGTTGCGGTAGTTCTTCGCGATCGAGACGACCAGGCGCAGGTTCGACTGGATCATCCGCTGCTTCGCCTGCATGTCGCCGCGCTCGATCTTCTTGGCGAGCTCGACCTCCTGCGCGGCGGTCAGCAGCGGATGGCGGCCGGTCTCGCGCAGGAAGAGTTGCAGTGCGTCGGTCGTCGACTCGAGCGGCGGCGCCGGGGGTGGGGGAGCCGGCTCGCGGGCCCGCGTCCTCGACAATGTCGATCCCCCGCTCCTCGAACATCCGGTAGACAGCGTCGACCTCGAGCGGGGCGAGCCCGTGCGGCTCGAGCACCTCGAGAAGCTGGGCCGCGTTGACGGAGCCCGCGACCTCGGCGGCCTCGAGGAGCTGGACGACCTCCTCGGTCTGGACGATGCTGTCGATCGTGGCTATCGATGCTTCCAACACGTGTCGGGCATGGGTACCCGCCCCCGCGAACGATTCAAACAGGTTCTTTACAAAATGTCGAGCGTCCGAACGAGGGAGCTCGTCCGCAACCCGGTTTCGAGCTGCCAGTTGCCGTGATCGCCAACGGTCATCGTCCGGCGCCGCCCTGCGTCGACGACCGACCCGGCTCGAGCGCCCTGGCAGAACTCCAGTCCTGAGGCTGCGTGCTCAGTGCACGAGAATCGACGTTATGTCAAGTTGGGACAGGCACGAGGCCGAGCCTGCAATTTGCGCTCTTTTCCTTCGCCTCCCCTCTTGCGCGGAGGATCGAGGTCTCTTAGGTTGCTGCTTGCGCCGAGCACGGAGCGCGAGTAGGTCGAAGCCGAGTCGGGCGGCACAACCCGCAAGGGAAAGGTCGGTGGATTCGGTGGACGAAAGCGCTACCGGCTCGGCGAATTCTTGGTCCCGGAGCGGCTCGCCGATCCGGCCGGTCGACTAGGATCCTCGCCGTGCATCTGCCTCGTCCGCCCAGCGTCGACCACGGGGTCGTCTCCTTCATCTGGGCTTTCGTGCTCGGCGTGCTGTTCTGGGCCTTCATGCTCGCGGTCGGGGTGTCGAAGCCGACTGCCTTCATCGTCGCCGCTCTGGCCGCTTGCGCGATCTTCCTGTACGTCCGGCTGTACGGCGAGGACGAGCCCCGCCGCGGCACGCAGCGCTGAGACCCGCTACATGCGGACGAGGCGTTCGGTCTCGCTGTCCGGAATGCCGGTGGGCCTCTCGATGCGCTCCGTCGCCGCCCCGTCGCCCTCGATCACGGTCGTCGGCGCCGCGTCGTCGGCCACGGCCGGCGCGGCGGGCTCCGCAGGCTCCTCGGGCGCATAGCTCTCCCAGATCGGCTCCCCCGGCCTGCGCGGGCCGGATGTGTCGAAGGTGAGGCCGAAGACCAGCCCCAGGCCGAACGCGAGCACGGCCAGCACCGCGCGCAGATCGTGGACCGGCCCGTCGATCGCGATGCTCCCGGACCACGAGTCGACGTGGCGCTGGAACCAGTTCGCGTCGGGCTGACCGGCGAGCAGCACCCAACCGGCCACCACGAGCACCGGCAGGAAGCCGATCAGGAAGACGCCGGCCGAGATCCGCGGCACCCCCCACTTCGTCCAGCCGCCCGCCAGTTGCGAGACGGCCATCGTCAGCCCTGCACCGGCGAGGATTCCCACTGCCGCCCAGTAGCCGCCGGTCGAGCCCTGCCCGATCTGCGTGGACAGCCAGACCAGCCCGCCCGCAATGCCTGCGCCGACCAGCGTGGCCACGCCGCGCACTGTTCCGTACATCTACACCACCTCCAGGGTGCTTGTACCCGATCCAGCGAAGCGTTAGTCGCTAGAGGAGCAACCTGCGGGCATCGAAGCTCGCGGAGTGGAGCTCGGCCCGGAACTGCTCGATCGTCAGCAGCGCGTCCGCTTCGAAGACGTGCTCGACGACACCGATTGCCCCGTCGTTGTGGAAGGGCAGGTCGACGTGCGCGCGTGAGACGAGGTTGACCGAGACGTTGCCGCAGGCGGGGCAGCGCACCGCGAGGCCGAAGGCCTGTCCGCGCCCGCCCGGAGCGAGCAGGAAGAACGACGACGGGCACACGGGCCGCGGGCGGCTCTCCGGGTAGCAGAAGAAGCTCCACGGCCACTCCCCTTCGCCGATCCGGCGGGCGGCCGCGTCGCCGAGCTCGCTCTCGACCGGCTCGAGCCGGGCGGTCATCAGGTTCAGGAACATGCCGGCTGCGAGCCCGAGCGGCGCCCAGTCGAGGTCGTCGTCCCCCACCAGCCCCGGATGCTCCTCGCCGCAGGGGCACTCGAACGCGACCCGGTACACCGCCGGGTGCGACGCGCCCGGCAGGCGCTCGAGCCGGCGAAACGACGAGAGCGGCACCGACGTCTCGCCGCGGGCGGGGCATCCGAACGTGTACCGCGCCGTCAGCGCGTCGTACATCGCCTAATACTGCAGGAGCGAGAAGACGTCGTAGCCCTGGAGCCGCTCGCGGCCGTTCAGGAACTCGAGCTCGATGATGAACGGCAGCCCGACGACCTCGCCGCCGAGCTGCTCGACGAGCTCGACGGTCGCCCTCGCGGTCCCCCCCGTCGCCAGGACGTCGTCGTGGATCACCACCCGCTGACCCTTCACGATCGCGTCGGCGTGTACTTCCAGCGAGTCGAAGCCGTATTCGAGCGCGTACTTGGCAGCCACGGTGTGCCAGGGGAGCTTGCCCGGCTTGCGGGCGGCGACGAAGCCGCAGCCGAGCCGGCACGCGAGCGCCCCGCCGGTGATGTAGCCGCGCGCCTCCGCGCCGAGGACGAGGTCGGGCTTCCGCGGCTCCGTCCACTCGGCGATCCGGTCGATCGCGGAGCGCAGTGCTTCGGCGTCGGCGAGCAGGGGCATGATGTCCTTGAAGACGATCCCCGGCTTCGGGAAGTCCGGGACGTCGCGGATCCTGGCGGCGAGGTCGACGCTCATGTCGCCACCCGGTGCCGGAGAGCACGCCAGAAGAGCAGCTGGTTGAGCTCCTGGGCGAGCTCGGCGAGCCCGCGGAGATCCTCGACAGCGCCCTGGCGCGCTTCGGGGTTCCGGGAGCGGAGCTTCGGGACGAGCGCCTCGAGCAGGTCTGCCTGGTTGACGGCCGCGGTCGCGAACTTGCGCAGGTGGCGGGGGTCGGCGCCGGCGGCCACGAGCCGGGCGCAGACGGCTGCGACATCGGCGTCGGCCTCGCTCAGGGGCGGCTCGAGCAATCCGTAGTCCGTCAGCTCGCGCGCCTGCTGCAGCGAGATGCCGGCCTTCTCGCAGAGTTCCTCGACGCCGATTCTGGGCTCGTCGGCCGTGAGGCCTGCCCGGCGGCGCCTGCGCTCCGTGGAGGCGGGCGCAGCCAGCTCCTGGCGGATCACCCGCAGCGGCAGGAACTCGTCGCGCTGGAGGCGCAGGATCGTCTCCAGCCGCTCGACGTCCTCCTCGCTGAACAGCCGATATCCGCCGCGCGTCCGCTTCGGCGAGAGCAGGCCCTGGTCTTCGAGGTACCGGATCTTGGAGATCGAGATGTCCGGGAAGTCGCTCTGGAGCCGCCGGCAGACCGAGCCGATCGTGTGGAGCCGGGGGGCGGTCGCGGTGGTCGTCATCTGGCCAGGAAGATGAGCCGGTACTTGCCGATCTGGACCTCGTCGCCGTTCTCGAGCTCGCCCCGCTCGATCCGGGAGCGGTTCAGGAATGTTCCATTCAGGCTGCCGAGATCCTCGATCGTGAAGCCGGCGTCGCCGCGGCCGACGATCGCGTGCCGGCGTGAGACCGTGACGTCGTCGAGGAAGATGTCGCAGTCGGGCGACCGCCCGATCGTCGTCTGCGGGCGCTCCAGCGCGAACGTCTCGCCGGTGCGGCCGCCGCCCGAGCGGATCACCAGCGCAGGGCCGTCGATGCCGAGCTCCTCGAGCAGGTCGCTCCGCTCGTCGTGCAACTCCTCGGCCGAGAACGTCTGAGTCGTCTCGTCGGGCTCCGCCTCGGTGACGAGCAGGGCGCCGCATCTCGAGCAGTAGTGCGCGGACTCCAGGTTCTGGAAGCCGCACTCCGGGCAGTAGATGTGGCTCAAGCTTCGGTTGGCGGCGCGGTCTTGCCGGCGAGGATTTCCGTCAAGCGGTCGAGATCGACCTGACCGAGCTCACCCTCCCCCTTCCGCTGGAGCCGCGCGACGAGTTCCGCGCGGAGGATGTCGAGCTTGCCGTGCAGGAGCCGCCGCTTGTAGGAGATCTCGTTCTCCTCGGTCTCGAGCCGCGTGATCAGGTCTTTGAGCTCGGAGTCGGACAGGCTCGCGAGGTCGGGAAACGCTTCCATCTGGTCCCTTCTGTCGGGCGGTGGCGGCCGGCCCCGCCATTCAAGCAGGCACCGGACAAAGGTTCAACCTCAGCTTGAGATTTGCGCCTCGACGGCCGATTCCTGCCCCGACATCGCCTCGTCGACGAGCGCGTGGAGCTCCGCCTCCAGCTCCTTCGAGGTCTCCTCGTCGTCGCCCTCGGCGTAGATGTGGACGAGCGGCTCGTCCGGGTCGGGCAGCACCTCGACCCAGCCGCGGTCGTCGAGGACCTTGATCCCGTCGGTCAGATCGAGCTCGCGGTCCTTCAACCGCTCGGCGAGCACCCGCATCACGAGCCCCTTCAGCGCCCACGGGCAGGCGATCTGGCGGTGGACGACGCGAGAGGCGGGCAGCTCGGCGACGAGCTCAGAGACCGGCTGCTCGACCCGGGCGAGCAGCTCGAGCAGCGTGCAGAGGCTCGCGACCGCGTCGTAGCCCGGCAGGAACTTCGGGAAGATGTAGACGCCTCCGGCCGATGCCGCAAAGACGATCTCCTCGGCGATCGCGGCCTTGCTCAGCTCCGCGGGAGCGGTGGGCGTGCGGACGACCTCGAGGCCGAACGGCTCGGCGATCGTCTCGACGCAGCTGGTGACCGTGACCGGCACGGCTACCTTGCCGGTCCACCCCGCCCCGCCGATCAGCCGCAGGAAGAGCAGGAGCGTCTGCTCCGCCGGGACCTCGCGGCCCTGCTCGTCGACGACGAACAGGCGCTCGCCGGCGCGGTCGAACACCGCCCCGAGCTGGGCGCCGATCGCGGCCACGAGTCGCTTGGCCTGTCCGATCGACTCCCGCAGGGACGATGCAGTCGCCGCCGACTCGGTGGTGAAGCCGTGCGCGGAGACGGCCTCCAGCCCGAGCGGCCCGAGCACGAGCGGCAAGACGAACGAGGAGGCCGAGTACCCGTAGTCGACCACGATGCGGAAGTTGCGGCCCCGGATGCGCCCTGGCCTCGACCGTCGAGAGCAGGTCCTGTGCGTACTCCTCCCGGACGCGGGCCGGGTAGGTGACGTTGCCGATGTCCCCGAACGGCACCCGCCGGAACTCGCGGCGGTTGAAGTGCTTCGCCACCTCCTTCTCGAGGTCCGGGCCCATCTGGATGCCCGGCTGCTCGAAGAAGCGGATCTGGATGCGCTCGGGGTCTGCCTGGCTGACGCCGACGTGGATGCCGGCGTCGTAGCCCTGCGTCTTCATCATGTGCCGGCTCACAGCCGGCGGCAGGACTCGCAGGTCGGCGACGTCGACGCCGGTCGAGTTGAGACCGGTGATCATCGCCCGCTTGATCGTGCGGCACGCCCGGGGCGCCTCGCGGCTGGCGACCACCCTCGCTCCCCGCTTCAGCGCGGTCCCGAGCGCCGCCGCGAGCCGGACCGCCGCGTCGGGGGTCAGGTCGACGTCGATCAGGCCGGTGACACCGTCCTTGCCGAACAGCGCCGAGGTCGCCCGCGTCTCCCAGATCAGGCTCTCGTGGATGTGGGCGCCGGACTCGACCTCCTTGTGCGGGTAGATCCGGACACCCGGCAGGATATGGCTCTGGGCGCCGAGGACGACCTCGTCGCCGATCGCGGCGCCCTCCTGGATACGCACGTGCGAGCGGATGTCGCAGTTGCGGCCGACGATCGCGCCCTCGACGAGCGCGCTCCGGCCGACGTGGGTGCTGGCGTCGATCACCGATCGGACGGTGCGTGCTCGCTCGCGAAGGGTGACGCTCGCGGACAGCACCGAGTAGGCGCCGATCGACGCCTGCGGCGAGATCCGGCAGTAGTTGCCGACGAACGCCGGCCCCTCGACGTCCTCGAGGTCGTCGATCTCGACGCCCTCGCCGATCCAGATGTTCCCGCGCAGCCGCAGGCCCGGGATGTTCACATCGAGGTGGCCGTCGAGCGCGTCGAAGTTCGCCTGGCGGTAGTCGTCGAGGTTGCCGATGTCCTGCCAGTAGCCGTCGCAGACCATTCCGTACATCGGCCGGCCCATCTCCAGGAGCAGCGGGAAGAGCTCCTTCGAGAAGTCGTACGGACGGTCGGTGGGGACGTGCTTGAGCACCTCGGGCTCGAGCACGTAGATGCCGGTGTTGATCGTGTCCGAGAAGACCTGGCCCCAGGACGGCTTCTCGAGGAAGCGCTCGATCCGGCCGTCCTCGTCGGTGACGACGATCCCGAACTCGAGCGGGTTCTCGACCGACTTCAGCCCGATGGTCACGGCGGCGCCGCGCTCCTTGTGGAAGTCGACCAGCGCGGCCAGGTCGATGTCGCAGAGGGCGTCGCCGGAGATGACGAGGACGGTGTCGTCGAGCTTGCCGGAGGCAAGCCGCACCGAGCCGGCCGTGCCGAGCGGCGACTCCTCGACCGAGTACCCGATCGAGAGGCCGAGCGACTCGCCGTCGCCGAAGTAGCTGCGGATGGCCTGCGGCATGAACGCGAGCGTGACGATCACGTCGTCGAATCCGTGGCGCCCGAGCAGCTCCAGGATGTGCTCCATGCACGGCTTGCCGACGATCGGCACCATCGGCTTGGGCTGGTTCGAGGTCAGCGGGCGAAGCCTCGTGCCCTCACCTCCGGCCATCACGACCGCTTTCATGCCGTCTCCTGCTTCCTGATCGTTCCCCAGGCCGAGGCGCCGTAGAGGACGGCGGCGGCGACGGCCATGCCGAGGCCGATCCAGAAGAGCCACAGCGGCCAGGCGGTCCCGGGCACGGTGACGAGCAGGAAGGCGATGCCCGCGTAGAGAACCCAGGTCGCCGCCTTGCCGAGCAGGCTCACCGAGAACTGGTAGCCGCGCGGCAGCACCAGCCTCGTTCCCACGATCAGGAACGCGTCGCGGGCGAGGATCACGATCAGCGCCGCCCAGGGCAGGCGGTCGGCGATCACCAGCATCACGACCGCGGTGTCGATCATCAACCGGTCGGCGAGCGGGTCGGCGAACTTGCCGAACTCCGACTCGACGTGCCAGCGCCGCGCCAGCCAGCCGTCCACCTGGTCCGTGATGCCTGCCACGCCGAAGATGATCCCCGCCGCCCAGCTGTGCCCGTTGTCCGCGGCCGCGTAGACGACGATGAACGCCGGGATCATGAAGAACCGCAGGATCGTCAGGCCGTTCGGCAGCCAGGCGAGCGCGGGAAACGGTGCGGACGTCGTGGCCACGACGTCAAGGATAGTGCGCGGCGCGATGGGGCCCCGGGTTCGCCGGGGCCCCACGCGGTTCGGCCTAGAGCGTGACGGTGAACTTCTTCTTGCTGACGATCGTGCCGTTGACGCCGACGACCGTGATCGGCCCGGTGGTGGCTCCGGCCGGGACGGTCGCGGTGATCGTCGTGTCGTTTGCCACGGTGAATGTGGCGGCGACCGTGCCCCCGCCCTGGGAGAACCGGACCTGCGAGGCGTCGCTGAGCGACGTGCCGGTGATCGTCACGCTCGTGGTGACCTGTCCTTTGTTCGGCTTGAAGCTCTTCACGGCCGGCGCGAGGTTCCTGAGCGCGTCCCAGTTCACCTGCATCCGCGTCGTCTGCCCCGCCGTGAGCGAATCGAGGCAGAGGTCATCGCCGTAGTCCATGAAGTTGTGGATCAGATCCGGCCCAAGTCCGTCGTTCGGACAACTGTCGATCGGATCGCAGAGGAAGTTCGGATCCGGCCTCGCCGGGCGTGTCGGCGACCTGGTCGCCCTTCTTGCTGCAACCGCCCTGGAACGTGTGGTACAGGCTCAGCCAATGGCCGGCCTCGTGGGTGAGCGTGTCGCCTTCGTGGTAGTCGAGCGCCGAACCGAACGTCGGCGTACTGCCGCCCGGCAGCGATTCGTGGTAGATGACCACGCCGTCCATTGCGAGCTTGCTGCCCTTCGCGTTCTTCACGGGGAAGGTCGCCCAGCCGAGAAGGCCGACGCCCAGGTCCGCGGTGTAGACGTTCAGGTCCCAGTAGCCGCCTTTGTGGAGCGCGGTCTTCATGTCCTTCTCCAGCGCGCCCGGAATGAGGCCCTCGAACCAGGCCGGCTCGTTCGTCCGGTCGGTGCCGCTGAAGATTGAAGTGGAATCCGCTGCCGGCATAGGCGTTGTTCAGCACCGTGATCTGGTTGGTGATCCACGACTGGGGGATGTCGCCGGTCACGTCGTCGTCGGCGCCCGTGTCGGGGGCGTCCATGATCACGTGGAAGTAGACGTTGACCTGTGCGGCGCCGTGAAGAACGGCGAGACCGTCGACGGCGTCGGCAGGTCGTACTGGTTCGTGACCAGGTCGCGGCGCTGTCGGCTCCCGGCCATCACCGCGCTGAGCGGCCCCTTGACGATCGGCAGGATGCACGGTGCAGTCCCCGACGCCGCGGGCGCCCTGGCGCCCGCGCTGCTGCCGTCCGATGCAGCGCTGCTCGCGACGAGGGCGCCGGCGGCGAGTGCGGCCGTGAGAGCCAGGGCCGCGACTCCTCTCCAGAGCGGTTTCTTCATTCCTCAGACCTCCATTCGCGACCCGGTGCACGGGCCTTGCACGGGAAGAATTGGACGACGACGGCCGTTTCACGCCCGCCGTAAGCGCGCGCACTCTAGGCGATTTCCGGGGATTTCGCCATCCCCCGGGTGGGTTGGGCGAGAATCGGCGGCGTGACCGAGCGCTTCACCCTCCCCGGCTTCGTCGACGCGCACTCGCACGCGTTCCAGCGCGCGCTGCGGGGGCGCTCCGAGGGCGGCGACTTCTGGGCGTGGCGCGAGGCGATGCTGCTCGAGGCGGCGCGGCAGACGCCCGACACGGTCCGCCGGGACTACGCGGCCGTCTATCGCGAGCTGCGGCGGGCCGGGTACACGGCCGTGGGTGAGTTCCACTACCTCGGCCTGCCGGAGGCGCGGGCGGCGGTCGAGGCGGCCGCGGAGGCCGGGATCGAGCTCGTGCTCCTCCTGGCCGCATACGGCCGCGGCGGTATCCCCCGCTTCCGGCAGGGGAGCGCCGCCGAGTTCCTGGGCCAGGTCGAGACGTTGCGCGCGGCCGGCGTCCGGGTCGGGGTCGCCCCCCACTCCGTCCGCGCCTGCCCGGCCGACTGGCTCGAGGAGATCGGCGCCTACGCGGCCGCCGAGCGCTTACCGCTCCACGTCCACGCCGACGAGCAGCCGCGCGAGATCGAAGAGTGCCTTGCCGAGCACGGTGTCCGCCCGATCGAGCTGCTCGCCCGCACGGGCTGTCTCGGGCCTGCGACCACCGTCGTCCACGCCACGCACGCCGACGCGCACGAGCTCGACCTGCTCGCCGCCGCCGGTGCCCGGGTCTGTCTCTGCCCGACCACCGAGGCGAACCTGGGCGACGGCTACGCACCGGTCGAGGCGCTGCTCGAGCGCGGCATCGGGATCTGCATCGGCTCCGACTCGAACGTGCGCATCGATCCGCTCGAGGAGCTGCGCGAGGTCGAGGCGATCGTGCGCCGCTCGACCGGCCGCCGCAACGTGATCGCGGTCGAGACCCTGCTCGCGTACGGCTCGTCGGAGGGGGCAGCCGCGGTCGGCCTCGAACGCTGGCCCGACGTCTCCGTCGACCTCGCACACCCGTCGCTCGCGGGCATCGAGCCGGAAGACGTCCCGGGCGCGCTCGTCTTCGGCTGCTCGGCCGAGGTCTTCGCCTAGCCCGGGTCAATCCCGCCAGGGGCGCATGCGCCGCGACCGCATGAACGTGTCCGACCAGAAGGCCGTGCGGTCGAGGTACGCGAGCTGCGACGCGCGGCCGGTGCGGCCGTAGGCGCCGTCGTAGCTCTGGAGGCCGGCGGCCGCCGCAGCGCCGCCCAGGCGCGCGCGGGCCGGCTCGATCTGGGTGCCCTCGTGCCACTCGTTGTAGCTCGTGATCGTCACCCCGTCGGCGCTGGAACGGATCGCCGAGCGCCACATCGCGTCGTAGGTGGCGCCGTCCCGGCGCGGCTTGACGCGCAGGTCGGCGGTGGCGTGCGTCGCGTCGTACCCCGGGCCCACGGACGGCAGGCACGTGAGGTCGACGCGGTGCGCCTGCGCGCAGTAGCGCGAGAACGTGTCTCCGCCCCAGAGGAGGACGTCGTACGTGTAGACGCCGTCGAATCCGGCCTTCGCCGCCCTGCCGACCAGCGTGGTCTGCGCGTACAGCTGGATCCCCGGCTCGCGGTCGCGGAGCGCGGCCCAGTCGGCCGGGGCGATGTCGAACGGCTGGTAGACGAAGATGCGCGTGATCCCGAGCGTCCGCAAGTGGTCGATGTCGGCCTGGACGGTCTCGACCGTCCGCCCCGGATACGGCTCGAGGTGCACCGCCACCGCGAGCCCTGCGCCATGTGCCTCCTTGATGATCAGCGGCAGCCGCGCATCCTCTGAGGATCCCCAGCCCCACCACGACGAGACCACCTCCTGCACCCCCGCCGCCGCGATCTCACGCATCTGGGCGCGGACGACCGGCACGCTCGAACTCGAGTAGAGGCCGCGGGCGGGGTAGTAGCTCGAGGCGATGTCGCCGGTCGAGCCTCCCGGCACCAGCCAGTGCTCCCAGCCGCCGTCGCGCGCCGGGTTGCCGTACCAGGGGTAGTAGAAGATGGATACGCGAGGCGCCGCCTGCGCCACCGCCGGAAAGACGAGCAGCGCAAGGACCACCACGATCAGACGAAGAGCTCTCAAGGGCCGCGTTCTCCGGCCCCGGATGATCGCACGCTTTCCGGAGCGCGCAAAGCTAGACCCGCTGGCACCGGGGCCGGCGCACCCTTCGGCACCGCGGCAGGCAGCGCCGGCGCTCGGCGATCGGGACGACCTCGATCATCCCCTCCCACTTCGGCTCGTCGGCCAGCATCGCCTTCATTGCGCCCACGGCCTCGTCCCGCGTGCCGTAGACCGCGATCACCTCGTCGACGAAGCGGTCGCTCAGCCCCCACAGCATCTCTGCCCCTCTCTGCGCACCCCTCCTCAGCGTAAGCATCCCGGCGCGCACCGCAAGCCCCGGATCGAGTGAAACCGCGGGATCGTGGTACAAGGAGGGCGATGACGAGAATCCTTGTCGCGGACGACGACCGAAATCTGGTCGATCTCGTCCGCGCGATGCTCGACGAGGCGGGGTTCGAAGCGCTCGTCGCTCACTCGGGCCTGGCCGCAGCCGACCTGATCGAGCGGGAGGACTTCGACCTGGCGGTGCTCGACGTGCTCATGCCCGGAATGAGCGGAGACGCGCTCGCCGACCTCATCCATTCGCTGAAGCCGCACGTCCCGGTCCTGCTGATGACGGGCGACTCGGGCGACCAGTTCGTCCGGTCCGCCCAGCTCCCGCGCCTCCGCAAACCGTTCTCGGAGCAGGAGCTCGTCGAGACCGTGCGGGGCCTTCTCGACGATCCCGGCCCCGGCCAGGCTTCACTCTGACCCAGACGAGACGGGTCGGCTAGCCGCGGCCGAGCGCGTCGGCCTGCCTCGCGGCCGCGTCGGCCTCGACTCTGGCTCGCTCGGCTCGCCGGGTGGCCTCTTCGGCCGTTGCCGCTGCCCGCTCGGCCTCACGCTCGGCGTTCCTGGCCGCGCGCTCCAGCTCACGCGCCTTGCGGCGGAGCTCCTTGCGCCGCTGCTGCTCCTCCTCGCGTTGGCGCCTGCGGTCGACCGTGTGCGCCTGGCGCTCGGCCCGCGGCCGCCTCTTGCCCGCTGCCGGGGCTCCAGCAAGCCCACCGAAGCCCGCAGGCTCCAGCTCCGTGGTGAGCCGTCCGGACTCGAGCACCTGCCGGCCGTCGTCCGAGACGGCCGCTGCCCGCAAGGTCGCCGCCACACGCTCGAGGACGGCCTGCGTCGCCGGCCGTCCGGCGCTCGCCAGTACCTGCTCGGCGCTGTGGGTGAGGCTGCGAACCGCCTCCCGTTCCTGCCCGGTTGCGTCGCGTAGCGCGTCCGAGGCGTCCTCTCCGCCGAGCAGCCTGCCCTGGGCGGCGCGAAGAGCCTCCCCGGCGTCGAGCAGCTTCATGACCGCCGTGCGTTCGGTCCTGGCCAGCTGGTTGACCGTCCAGGCGGCGACCGTCGGCTTCGGGAGCTCCTGGACGGCCGCTGCGCCCTCCGAGTCTCCGTCCCGCTTCAGCTGCCGGGCGAGATCGTTCCGCGCCTTGGTGAACTCGTCGAGCGGCAGGTCGAACAGGCGGTCGATCTCGTCCTCGACGCCGGGCACGGACGAAGGTCTAGCTGGTCCTCACCACGGCTGCAGGGCCGCCCCGTGACCACCCGATCACGCAGCGACCTGCCGGCTCACGCAGCCTGGGGGTCGACGATGATCTTGCCCCGGGCCGTGCGCTCGACCAGCGGGCGGATCCCCCGCTCGACCAGGTTGTCGATCGGGATCACGCAGTCGAGCACGGTCTCGGCGAGGTTGCTGTGCGAGATGATCTCCAGCGACTCGGGGAGGTCGACGTCGCACACGTGCGCGACGGCCGTCCTGATCTCGACCTCGCGCGTGGTCAGAGCGAAGAGGTCGATCTCGGTCGGCGTGGGCTGGAGACCGACGATCAGAACGCGTCCTCCGCGGCGGGTCGCCTTGATCGCGATCTCGGGTGCGCCGGCCGCCCCTGAGGCCTCGACGACGACGTGCGCGCCGTCGCCGCCTGTCGCCTCGAGCACCGCGGCGGCGACGTCCTGGGTCCTCGCGTCGATCACGGTCTTCGCGCCGAGGATCTGCGCCGTCCGCAGCCGCTGGTCGTCGATGTCGACGGCGATCAGGGGCGAGATGTCCTTCGCCGCGGCCGCGCCGAGAATGAACGAGCCGATCCCCCCCACGCCGATCACGACACACGTCTGTCCCGGCTTGACGCTCGTCCGCCGCAACGCGTGCAGGGCGACGGCCAGCGGCTGGGCCATCGCCGCCGCGTCGTCGGAGCACACGTCCGGAACCTGCCGGCAGACTGCGGCCGGCGTCTTGACCAGCTGGGCCAGGCCCCCGTTCAGCTGCAGGCCGAGCGTGAGGTAGGTCGAGCAGAGATTGGTCCGGCCGGCCCGGCACCACTCGCAGTGACCGCACGACACAGCGGCCCCCGAGACCACGCGGTCGCCCTGCGACAGCCCGACGACGCCCTCCCCGATCGAGACGACGCGTCCGACGAACTCGTGCCCGAGCGTGACCGGGGGGCGGGTGAGCAGCGGGCCGTGCGCCCACTCCGAGGAGTCGGTCCCGCAGATCGCGGCGCGAACGACCTCGAGCACGACCTCCCCCGGTCCCGGGTCGCCCGGCTCCGGCACCGACTGGATGCGGATGTCGTGGCGTCCGTGGTAGACGGCGGCCTTCATGCGCTGGTCGCCAGATGGACCTTGATGTTGCTCGCCGTGTCGCGGGCGGCGTCGAGCGCGTCGAGTGCGTCTGCCAGCGGATAGGTCGCGGTGACGATCGAGGTGGCGTCGACCTTGCCGCTCGCGAGGAAGCGGATCGTGCGGGGCCAGAGCCCCACCGACCCGATCAGGCCGCGCATGCGGAGGGCCTTCGACTGGATCAGCCCGAGCTTGGCCGGCACTTCGGCGCCGATGTCGATGCCAACGTAGACCACCCGCGCCTCCTGTCCCGCGACCTCGAGTGCGTTCGCCATCGCGGCGGGAGAGCCGGCCGCCTCGATCACGACGTCGAAGCCACGGCCGCCGGTCAGCTCCGCGACGCCGTCGGCGAAGTCCTGGGCGGTCGGGTCGAGTGCCGCCGTCGCCCCGACTCGCAGTGCCTTGTCACGCCGCCCCTGTTGCGGCTCGAGCAGTACGACGGTTGCGTTGTTCGCGGCGGCGGCCATGACGCAGAGCAGGCCGATCGGGCCGCCTCCGAGGACTGCGACCACGTCCGCCGGGTCGATTCCGCCGGCCAGGACGGTGGCGTTGTAGGCGACGGAGAGGGGCTCGACCATCGCCCCTTCCGTGAAGGAGATGCCCTCCGGCAGCTTGTGCAGCCATTCGCCACGGGCCTTGAAGTACTCGGCGTCCGCGCCGTCGATCGAAAAGCCGAAGTGGTCACGTCCGGCAGGGCCGACGACGCACTCGCCCACGACGGGATCCCCGGGCTGCAGCCCGCCGACTGCCGGCCCGGCCTCGACCACCTCGCCGCACCACTCGTGCCCCGGGATGATCGGGTACGAGACCGGGATGATGTACCGGCCCTCGTAGAGCTCGAAGTCCGAATGGCAGATGCCGACTGCGTGGGACTTGACCAGCACCTCGTCGGGGCCGATCTGCGGATGATCGACATCGGTGACGACCGCCTCGTGCGGTGCTCGGAAGATCAGTGCCTTCATCGCTCTCCTTGGAATCGGTTGCAGCAGCTCATGGCGTCGAGGTCGAGATCAGGACCTTCATGTCCTCCGTCGCGTCCGAGGTCAGCCGCTCGAAGCCCGATTCGGCCTCCTCCATGCCGAGGCGGCCGGTGACGACGCGCTCGACAGGCAGCCGCCCGGAGGCGATCTGCGCCGCCACCCGCGGCCAGTCGTTGACCCCGTAGCACCAGCTCCCGACGATCTTCAAATCGTTCAGCGCCCAGAGCATCGGATCGACCTCGCAGCGGCGCACATGCAGCCCGACCTGCACCACGGTTCCCCGGCGCTTGACCGACTCGGCACAGGTCCTGAAGGCGTCGCCGAACCCCGCGCACTCGATCGCGATGTCCACGCCCAGCCCGTCCGTCCGCTCGCGCAGCTCGGCCGGCACATCCGTGGCCGCCGGATCGAAGACCTCGCCGAGGTCGAGCCGCCGTGCCCGCTCACGCCGCGACTCGTTCGGCTCGGTCATGTAGACCGAGCCGGCCCCGGCTGCCGCGGCGCACAGCGCCGCGAACGCCCCGATCGGTCCTGCGCCGGCGATGAGCACGCTGTCGCCCGGGCGCACCGGCCCCCGCGAGACGCCGTAGGCGGCCACCGCGCACGGCTCGATCAGGGCGCCCTGCTCGTCGGAGACGGCGTCCGGGATGCGGAACACCTGGTACTCCTCGAGGTTCGCGAGCTCCGCGATGCCGCCCCAGTCGGCGCTGAGACCCGTGCAGGCCATCGTGATGCAGAGGTGCTGAAGACCACGGCGGCAGTAGTCGCAGCGGCCGCAGTAGATCAGCGGCATCACCGAGACGCGGTCGCCGACCTCGACTCTGTTCACCGAGGTGCCGACGGCCACGACCTCGGCCGAGAGCTCGTGCCCCAGGATCTGCGGCAGCGTCGCGCCGGTGAGGGGATGCGGCGACGACGGCGTGACGATCGGCCCGCTCGTGTACTCGTGCAGGTCGGTCCCGCAGATGCCGCACCAGCGGGGAGCGACGGTCACCTGCGTGGGCTTCGGCGCCCCGGGCTCGGCGACGTCCTCGATCCGTAGGTCCCGCGCAGCGTGGAAGCGCAGTGCCCTCATGGCACGACCCGCTCCTGCCGCAGGCGCGCGAAGAGCGCGGTGAACGAGGTCTCGCTGTCGCGAACGCCGAGAAATCCCAGGCGCCGGCTGCGGCCCATGGCGGTGAAGGTCTCGATCGTGCGGCCCAGGTCCGCGTCGGTGTGCCACCACGAGGCCAGCCGCTCGACGTCGAAGTCGCGCAGGCCGTGGCGGCGCACGATCTCCGGCCACACCTGCGCCGCGTCTGCCATCTGTTCGTCGAGCGGAGCCGGCTCACCGTCGAACGGAGCCGCGTCCACCTCCAGCGCGGCGGCGAGCCGCGGCCACATGCGCCGCCAGCGGAAGACGTCGCCGTTGACGATGTTCAGCGCCTGGTTCGCGGCCGCCGGCGTCGTCGATGCCCACACGAGGTGGTCGGCCAGCAGGCCCGCGTCGGTCACGTCGGTGACCGCTTCCCACTGCTCCCGCGAGCCGGGGAACCGGAACGCACGACCCGTTTCCTGGCAGATCGCGGCGAAGACGGCGAGGGTCACTCCCATGTTCATGACGTTCCCGAGCGCCCAGCCGATCAGCGTGTGCGGCCGGTGCACCGACCACGTGAAGCCGTCGCGCTCGGCCGCCTCGAAGAGGATGTCCTCCTGCACGTAGTAGAAGTTCTCGTACGGGAGACGCGGCTGCTCCTCGGAGAACGGCGTGTCGGGCTGGGCCTTCGCGTACGCCTCGAACGGCCCCAGGTAGTGCTTGAGACCGGTCACCAGGGCAACGTGCTGGACCGATTGCTCCTCGCGGGTCGCATCGAGGAGGTTCCGGAGCATGCGGCCGTTGACCTCGCAGTTCTCGGCCTCCGTGGGGCGCCGTGACCAGGTGGTGAAGAAGACATGGGTCGGGCCGGTGCCGCCGACGGCGGCGGCGACCGACTCGGCGTCGTCGAGGTCTGCGGACAGCGGCTCGATCCTCTCGTCGAGCCCGCCCGGGTCGCGGCAGAGCCCGGCGACGTGCCAGCCGTCGTCGAGGAGGCGGCGGGCGAGATTGCCGCCGCTGATCCCGGTGACGCCGACGACGAGCGCGCGGCCGCTCATGCCGCCGCACCGTGCGCGCGGACCGTGCTCCGGCGCACCTGGCTGTAGATGAGGGCCGCCGCGACGATCAGCAGGCCCTGGAAGATGTACTGCCATTTCTGATCGAGGCTGAGGAAGACCGTGGCGTTGAGGACCTGGACGCTCAGCCCCGCTCCCATCAACGTCCCGATGAAGGTCCCGCGGCCGCCGAGCAGGCTCGTGCCGCCCAGGACGACTGCGGTGATCGACGTCAACGTGTAGCCCGTGCCCTGGCCGGGGTCGCCTACCCCGAGCTGCGCGAGCAGGACGACAGCACCGAGGAGCGTCAGCAGCGAGGCTCCCACGTAGCCGATCAGCGCCGTCCGGTTCACGGGCACGCCCACCCTCCGCGCCGACTCCTCGTCCGAGCCGAGGGCGCGCAGCCGCAAGCCCAGCCGCCCCCTGCGGAGCCCGAGCTCCAGGGCGAGCGCGCAGACGACGAACGCGACGAACGCGATCGGGACGGGCCCGACCTTCGTGGAGATCGCGTCGGTCACCGAGGTGGCGATGTAGCCGTCGGGAGCGGAGCGCAGCGTGAAGGCGAGGCCGCCCAGCCCGATGTACGTGACCAGTGTCGCCGCGACGGGGGTGAATCGTGCGAAGCGGATCAGCGACCCGTTGAGGAGGCCGACCCCGACCGCGCACAAGAACATGAGGACGAAGCCGAGCGCCCAGACCGCGGGCGACTTCCCGTCGAGCACGAAGAACGACGCCAGGACGACGAGGAAGCCGGCGAGCGGGCCGACGGAGAGATCGATGCCGCCGAGCAGCAGAGCGAACGTCTGCCCGAGCGAGATGAATCCGAGTGCCGCGCACGCGAACATGACCGAGTTGATGTTGAAGTCGGAGAGGTAGCGGTCGTTCTGCGACAGCACGTATGCGCCCAGCGCGAACATGACCGCGGCGAGGACGAGAACGGGCGCGTAGTCGCCCTCGATGAACCGCGTGACCCTCGACGAGCCGGTCGATCTCCGGGTCCGCTGCTCCGCGGTGTGCGCCGTCGCGCTGATCGCGGCGTGAACGATCCGCTCCTCGGTGACTGCATCCCCCTCGAGTGTGGCGACAGTCTTGCCCCGCGACATCACGATCACGCGGTCGCAGAGTCCCTCGAGCTCCAGGGTGTCGCTCGAGGCGACTACGACCGGGACGCCGCCCGCGGAGACCTCGCGGAGGATGCGGTAGATCTCGGCCCGCGCGCCGACGTCGACACCCTGCGTCGGCTCGTCGGCGACGAGGATGGCCGGCTCGGACAGCATCGCGCGCGCCATCACGACCTTCTGCTGGTTGCCGCCGGAGAGCGACGAGACCGCAGCCTCGAGCGACGGCGCCCTGACCGCCAGCTCGACGAGCTCGTGCTCGACCGCGTCGACCTCCTGGCTCCGGCGGACGAAGGGACCGGCCGTGAGCCGGTCGAGCGCCGTGAGCGCGGTGTTCTCGCGGACGTTGAGGTCCACCATCAGGCCCTCCGTCAGGCGATCAGCCGGCATGTAGGCGGCGTTCTTCACCAGCGCACGCCGCGAGAATCGCTTGCCGTCGATCTCGACCGCTCCGCTTGCCGGGGCACGCCCGGCGAGCGCACGTAGCAAGGCCGGCTGGCCGTTGCCCACTACGCCCGCGATGCCCACGATCTCGCCCTTCCGGGCGGTGAGCGAGATGTCGTCGAAGCCCTGCCCGCTCAGCCCCTCGACCCGCAGCAGCGGAGCCTCGGCGGCCTCCGCTGTGTGCTTCGGCGGGAAGGTCGCCTCGAGCGCGCGGCCGATGATCAGGGCGAGGAGGTCGTCGTCCGAGATGTCCTTCACCGCGGACGTGCCGCGATTCGCCCCGTCGCGCAGGACGGTGACGCGATCGGCGATCTCGCGGACCTCGCCGAGCCGGTGCGTGATGTAGACGACCGCCGTTCCTTCCGCGGCCAGCTTCCTGACGGCGGCGAAGAGCCGCTCGACCGAGTCCTGCGAGAGCGGAGCTGTCGGCTCGTCGAGGATCAGCAGCTTCGGCGAGACAGCGAATGCCTTGGCCAGCTCGAGCAGGTGGCGGCGGGCGACGGTGAGCAACGAGACGCGGTCCTCGAGATGGCCGCCGAAATGGACATCGTCGAGCAGCGAGCGCATTGCCTTCTCGGTGTCGGGATCGCGGCGCCGGAGGTGCTCCGGCGCCACCGCGACCCGGATGTTCTCGGCGACCGTCAGGTCCGGTAGCAGCGCGGGATGCTGGTGCACGATCGCGATCCCGAGCTCCTGCGCGGTCACGGGCGTGAGCTGCTCGACTGCCGCTCCGGCGAAGACGATCGTCCCCTCGTCGGGTGAGGTCGCACCGGACGCAATGTTCATCAGCGTCGACTTCCCGGCGCCGTTCTCCCCGAGCAGCGCGTGCACCTCGCCGGGGAGCACGTCGAACGAGACGTCTCTGAGCGCCGCGATCGCGTTGTAGTGCTTGGTGATGCCGGACATCGACAGCGTCGGCTGCACGGCAGGGCCGCCTTCCGGGACGAGCGTGCTGACGGCGGATTCGTCGATCACGTCGGTCTGTCTCGGTCACCACGGTTGTGCGCGGCGGCGGAGCGCCGCCGCGCACAACCCGTCCATGTGCCTACTTCTTCACCAGCTTCGCTTGCGCGACAGCCGGCAACTTGGCGGAGAGGTAGATGTCGCCCGGGAGGGTCGGCCTGCACTCCACCGGGTGCGGCTTACCGGTCGTCGAGTCCTCGAAGACGAGCGACGGGAAGTGCGTGCTCGCCGGCTTCTTGCCGCCCGTGGCGAGCGCCACGGCCCAGTCGATCGCGAGGCGTGCGTGGTCGTTCTGCGTCGAGACGGTGAAGAGCTTGAACGTGGGGTTCTTGGCCACGTTCTTCTTCCAGAAGCATCCGAGCACAT
Source organism: uncultured Actinomycetes bacterium (assembly GCA_963808815.1). GTDB lineage: Bacteria > Actinomycetota > Thermoleophilia > Gaiellales > Gaiellaceae > DATBLE01. Next base: position 124,650 of record CAWEGI010000015.1, read on the forward strand.
TGCCGTCTGACGTGGCCAGCGCGGGGATCTTCCGGCCGCTCTTCGTGAACTCCGGCAGAGCGCCGACGAGCGAGGGGCCGAAGTCCGACACGATCACGTCGATCTTCGGGTACTTGGCGATGTCTGCCGAGAGGACCTTCTGGGAGAGGGCCGGATCCCAGTTCGTCACCTCGAACGGCTGCTCGCCGATGAACTTGTACTTGTGCGTCGGGTCGAGGACCTTGTGGAGGCCCTGGTTCTCCTCGATGCCCTGGCTGTTGCCCTTCGGGCCGCTCAGCATCAGTACGTTGCCGCCCTTCGGGAGGACGCGCTTGATCCACCTGCCCCAGTTCTCGCCGGCCTGCGAGAACGGGGTGTCGATGAACACGTTGTAGTCGACGCCTGCCTTGCCGCCGGGCGTGACGCGATACGGCACCGTCACGACCCCGGCCTTGTACGAGCTGCGGAGCGCGGGCAGGATCGCCTTGCCGGCGTCCGGGAAGACGACGAGCGCATTGACGCCCTTGGCGACCATCCCCTGGATGTCGGAGATGGCCTTCTGCGTGTTGCCCTGACCGTCCGCGTAGTCGATCGACGTGACGCTCGGGCATTTCTGCGCCTCGTTGCGTGCCGACGCGGTGGTGACGAGACGCCAGCTGTTCCCGCCGAAACCGTCCGTGAATCCGAGCTTGATCTTCTTCGGGCCGCACCATGACGGCACGGCCGTGGCCTTCCCGGACGACGTCGACTTCGCCGACGACGTCGCTGCGACGAGCATGACTGCGCCGCAGGCGAGTGCTAGTGCGAGGAGCGCACCGCCCTTCTGCTTGCTCATGTACCCGTCCTCCCTTCCCGTGGTAGTTGCCTGCTTCGGTGGCACGACGACGTGCCGTTCGGTTGCGGGACTCGGCTCATGTCGGGGCGACCGTCCTGGGGCGGTGTGCGACGACGCGCCGCGCGAGGCCCCCCCAGTCGATCGTGTAGAGGGCGACACCGACCGCGAGTGCGGCCGCCTGGACGAGCGTGCGGGTGGCGTAGGTGACGCCGAGTGCGAGTACGAACTGGTCGAGTTGCGACAGGAACAGCGCGGCGACAGCGGTGGCGACGAGGTTGCCGCGACCGCCCAGCAGGGAAGTGCCGCCGAGCACGACCGCCGCGACCGTCGGCAGGAGGTAGTTGTTGCCCTCGTAGGCAGTGGGTTGGTTGACGATGCCGGCGTGCATGACGGCGGCGAGGCAGTAGAGGATCTGCGCCCAGACGTAGGCGGCCGTCTGGTGGCGTTTCACGCGGAGGCCCGCGGTGCGGGCGGCGATCTCGTTGGCACCGACGCCCTCGAAGCGTCGCCCCATCGGGGTCAACTTGACCACCGCTGCGACGACAGCCGTGACACCGACGGCGAAGTACACCGGAGCCGGGATCCCCAGCCAGAGCCCGCCGCCCACCCTCGCCAGGCGGGCGGTGGTCGTCGTCGGGATCCCGGCCGTGTACCAGAGCACGGCCCCGAAGAGCAGAGCGTTCGTCCCGAGTGTGGCGACGATCGGGTTGAGACGCATCCGGCCGACCAGGAACCCGTTCAGGAAGCCGGCACAGACCGCTGCGAGGAACGCTATGCCGATCGCGGGCCAGAGCCGGGCGTTGTCCCCCGCCGGGTACTTGGTCACGATCACGACGTAGAGCGACAAGCCGCCCGCCACCGAGAGGTCGATCCCGCCCTGCATGACGACGAGCGTCTGACCGAGCGCCGCAATCGCGAGCGCCGACGCGAACGGCAGCATCGTCAGGACGACGCCTCTGTTCAGGCTAGACGGTGCGAACAGCCAGCTCGCGGCGAAGAGGGCAACCGTCGCAGTGATGACGGTGGCAAGGCCGCGTGACAGCAATCTCCTCGATCCGCGCGGGATGACCACCCTCGACTGGTCCGAACCGCCGCTCCGCGTTTCCGGCCTCACCTGGCGGACGATGGTAACGTCCAGCGCAGGTGTTCACAAGTCTTAAGATGAACACCCGCACAGTGTTTTTTCAATTGAACACCGAGGCGACGTGAGGGCTGTTCTCCGGAGAGGCGAGTGAGGGACGATGGGCAGGGTGCAAGACCGGGTCGTGGTCGTCACCGGGGGAGCCGGCGGCATCGGCTCCGCTACGTGCAGGGCGATCGCCGCCGAAGGCGGAAAGGTCGTGGTCGCCGACCTCGACACGAACGCAGCGAAGGCCGTGGCGGACGAGATCGTGGCGGACGGCGGCTCGGCGACCTCGATCGGCGTGGACGTCACCGACCGAGCTCAGGTCCGGGCGATGGTTCAGGCGGCGGTCGACGCCTTCGGTGCGCTGAACGTGATCTTCAACAACGCCGGGAAGAATCGGCCGCGGAGCTTCATGGACGTCGACGAGGCGAACTTCGACGAGATCGTCCGCGTCAATACGTGGGGCGTGATCGTCTGCACGCAGGAGGCTGCTCGGCAGATGATCGCCCAGGGAGCCGGCGGCAAGATCATCAACACCGGCTCGATCGCCAGCCGACAGGGCTACTGGGAGTTCGTGCCCTACTGCGTGGCCAAGTTCGGCACGCTCGCCGTCACGCAGGCGACCGCGCGCGGGCTGATCGAGCACGGCATCACGGTCAACGCGTTCGCGCCCGGCGTCGTCGACACTCCCATGTGGGTCGGGCTGAACGAGGACATCCGGACGATCACCGACCAGCCCGCCGATGCGAACCCCATGCAGGAGTTCGCCACCAACACACTGATCGGGAGGCCGGCGTCACCGGCCGAGCTGGCGCCGTTCCTGGTGTATCTGGCGTCCCCCGAGTCGGACTACATGACCGGGCAGATGTACATGGTGGACGGCGGGCAGATCCTTGTCTGAGCAGGACCAGAGTGTCCTCCGTGCAGCCCACGAGCCCGCGGAGGAGCGATGAAGGGACTCCATCACGTCGGCATCACGGTCGCCGATCTCGACGCGTCGATTCGGTTCTACCACGACGTTCTCGGGCTCGAGTTCGCAAACGAGCCGAGCCCGTGGTTCGACGGCGAGGAACTCAGCCGGGGGGTCGGGGTGCCCGGAGCCGCGCTGCGCCAGGTGAGCCTGCTGGTCGGAGACACGACCCTCGAGCTCCTCGAGTACAGGAGCCCGCCCAGCGAGACCGAACGGCCCCTCGGATCGAACAGCCGAGGCGCGTCGCACGTCGCATTCGTCGTGGAGGACATCGAGGCGACGAAGGCCGAGCTCGAGGCCAAGGGGATCAAGTTCTACAGCCCAGTCAATGTTGTCGACGAGGGCGTGCTCGCCGGCTGGCGGTGGGTCTATTTCGAGGATCCCGACTGCTACCCGCTCGAGCTGGTGCAGGTCGCGTACTACCTCGAGGAGGACCGCCGCGCAGGCATCGCGGCGTATCTCGCGTCGCGGTCATAGCGCCGCAGCCACGGGTCGTGGGCGCCCCTCCTCCCTCGGAGCGACCACGACCCGTACCACTCTTGGCTCATCGAGGTGAGAGGTCGGCGCCACGTGATCGGCGTGATACCTTGACACCGGCTGTCGTCTGTTGAACAAACAAGGTAAACACCCGACTGAACAGAGCGGATGGACGTCGAAAACCCGATGCTGACAGATAAGAAGCGCCGCCGTCCACGGACGGCTGCTCTATCCGGAGCGCCGGGCGATCGACAACGCCTGCGCGACGACCTCGGCCATCGCCTGCGGGCAGCGCGCGAGCAGAAGAACATCGGATTGCGCGAGCTGGCACGCCGGCTCGGCGTATCGCCGAGCCTGATCTCGCAGATCGAAACCGGCAAGACGGAGCCATCCATAAACACCCTGTTCGCGATGGTCAGCGAGCTCGAGCTGTCGGTGAACGAGATCGTGTTCGATCCGGCTCGTGATACCGGCCGAGTGTCGGGGAAGAAAGCGACACCTCGGGCCCGCGCGGGATCCGGCCGCCGGGCAGGTGAGGCGGCCCATGCAGACGCACCCGGTTCGCCCGTCCAGCGCAGAACGAATCGAACCTCGATCAGCCTCGAGGCCGGTGTCGGCTGGGACCGGCTGACCACGGAGCCCGACCACAACGTCGACTTCCTCTACCTGCGGTATCCGCCGGGGAGCGAATCGACTCCGCCCCACTCCCTGATGCGGCATAACGGCACGGAGTACGGCTACGTCCTGTCGGGAAGACTCCAGGTCTCGCTTGGGTTCGACAACTACGTGCTCGAGCCCGGCGACTCGATCTCGTTCGACTGCACGCAGCCGCACCGGTTCGCCGCGGTCGGGGACGACACGGTCGAGGCCGTGTGGTTCGTCGTCGGACGGCGCAACACCCTCTCGGTCGAGGATTCGCCGGACGAGCCCTCGTCGGTTGCCCCCTAGCCCGCCGGACTCTCGCCCCCCTCGTCTTCGCTGCGGGTGACGAAGCCCGCGTCTTCCAGGCTTGCGGCGCCGGCGTAGTACCACGCCATGACCACCTCGCCGTCCGAGGTGTTCTCGAAGCCGTGATACTCGTTCTGCGGCACGAAGACCGCCTCGCCCGGCCCGAGCTCCACGGCGTCGTCGCCGACGTAGGCGATCCCGGAACCCGACATCAGGTACTCGACCTCCTCGGCGTTCGGGTGTCGGTGAATGTCGTGCTTCGCCCCCGGTGGAAAGAAGGTGACGCCGAAGACGGTCTTCGTCGACCCGACGGTGTCCTTCGTCACCAGCCAGCGGACATCCATGTCGACCCAGCCCCGCTCCGGGATGCCCGGACTCGACTCGGTCGCGTCAACCACGACCTTGAACGGATGTTCATCAACGCCCACGTTTCCCTCCCATCGAGATGAACACTGTCCGCTGTGACTGTACGAAACCCCAAACGAAGCGTCAACCAGGCCGCTCCGTTTCGGACACCTCGGCCGCGTTCGGCAACGGCGGCTCTCGGCAACGGGCTCCAGCGACGGATACGGGCCGCAGTAAGGGTTTCGGTGAGGAGGGTTTACGGCCCCACTGCCGGGGGAAAGACATGTCGAGGCGGGTGCCCTGGGAGAGACGCCGCTGCCTGGGAACCGCGGGGTCTTCTAACGGCCTTCAGGCCGCGCGGGTGCCCGCCTACGTCGTTCTTCGCCATTTCGCAAGCAATTGTCGAGAGGACGAGGGGTGACGATCGCCTCCCGCGAGGCGAAGCCGGCGAGCTCCTCCCTGTGAGCGTGTGCCAGCTATTCGGCCGGTTCGACGAAGAAGGTCATACCGGCGTACGCGACGGGGACCTTCCGGACGATCGTCCAGGATCTCTCGATACCGTCAGGGCCCTTCAAAAGGACGGTCTGACCAACGTCGTAGGCGTCGCCGCCCGGCTTGTATTCGCCTGACGCAACGACAACCTGATTCCCCTCTTCATCGGTAGTGACGAGGCTGTATTCCACGGATCCAACAGAGTCTACGGCGGACGCGGCGTGACCGACAAGCTTTGACGCCCGAACCGGCGGCCACCCCAGGTCAAGGCGCGCCGTGTAAAGGTTCGGTGAGGAGCGGTTTCGTGGTCGGCTGCCGAGGAAGACATCCTCGTAGGGCAGGCGCCTTCGGAGCGGCGGCGAGCTGGTCGGGGTCTAGCGGCAGGCTGACGCTTTCGGATGGCCGGCCCCATTTTGCGACTGGACGGGCGCACCTCCTACTCGCTGCCTGGAGAGGGAGAAAGCCAGGCGGAGCGGCTCAGAGGTGCGCCCGCTCAAGTTGTGTGTTGCCCGGTTTCCCGACTTGTATACATCGGCGGGCGAAGCGGGACCGGGCACTGGTCACCGCACGCCAAGGTTGCCGAGCGGCTTCTGCGGGGGCAGCGGTGCGGCCCGTCTCTGTGAGCCGTCCGAGGATTGGCGCTTGATGGTGGGCGGGTGCCTGGATCGAGTCGCCCGCCCAGGCAGGGGGAGAGGTCGCCCTGACGGCACAGGAGGCCACCCGCCCGCGCGCGAATATCTCGCATCGGTCGGACGCGTGTGACGTGGTCGCTGCGTTCGGAAGGCGCCTCACTGGCACTCGAACTCATGGCGTTCGCCAGCGGCTTCTCGACGGCCGAACGGCATGGTTAGGCGCCCGCCTGCCTACAAGCGGTGACGGTCCGTTATGCGGCGACGGCGATGGGGAAGGAGGTAGGTGGCGGGTGCCTCGAGAGAGGCTGATCGTCATGCGGCGGCGATCAGCTGGCAAAGGGGGCCCGCCATACCGTCCAACGGGTGGGGCGGGCATGCCTATGGCAACAGCCGCCTGGCTGGGAGAGAGAGGAGCCAGGCGGTCGAAGGAATGCCCGCCCGCATCCAACCTATTCGGCGACCCCGACGACCGCCCTAGGTCGCTGCCTTGACACGATCCAACCGTCCCCAGAACAATGCCCGCGTCGACTGGCGAGAACTGGAAGCGGGCCCGACCGGATCGAAAGGGGGTAGCGAACGTCCAGGGTCGTATGGCTGCCGGCGATCTTCAACCCGGTCGCCGCGGAAGAATCGCGACCTCCGACGGCTCTCCGCCGGTCGCGAGCACGACAGGGGAAGCGACACGAAGGGGGGAACCATGAACATCCTGACTCCGTCACGCGTGATCGCGGCCGTCGCTGTTGCGATAGCCGCGCTCAGCTTCGGCGTCTCGTCCGCGAGCAACGGCCGCAGCGGTGCATCTGCCCGCGCGACCAGCAAGGCCTGCGTGCACGGCACCGCGCTCCTCGAGCGGAACAAGCAGAACGTGGTCGCCTACTACACGAGGGCCTTCAACGACAAGGACCCGGAGGGCGCGGTGGCCAGGTACGTCGGGTTCGACAAGCCCGGCCAGGACCTCGATCACTCGGGCGAGCCGCACCTATACATCCAGCACAACCCGCTCGCGGCGAGCGGCGCGCCGGCGTTCATCAAGTTCGTGCGGGACTTCACGACGGCGTTTCCCGACGTTCACGTCGACATCAGGCGAGTCATCGCCGAATGCGACCTCGTGATGACACACGCGTTGCTGACCGGCGCCGAGCCTGTCTACACCCCGCTGGGCAGCAAGGTCGTCGACATCTTCCGGCTCGACGAAAACGGAAAAATCGTCGAGCACTGGGACGTGCTCGCCGCCATCTCGCCCACCTCCGCGAACGGCAATCCGGAGGTCTGAGCTCGGTCGGGTCCCGCCGCCGTGGCGGCGGGACCCGACACTCCTAGTGCGATCCTGAGTGCCTTCGGCTCGTCCCGACGAGACGTGGCGATCAGCCCGGAGCTTCAGCCTCGACCAGTCCAGCCTGGTAAGCGAGCACGACCGCTTGGACGCGGTCACGCAGTTTGAGCTTCTGGAGGATGTGCGTGACGTGCGTCTTCACCGTGGTCTCACTGATGAAGAGCTCCTTGCCGATCTCCGCGTTCGAGAGTCCACGCGCCATCAGACGAAAGACGTCTTGCTCCCGCTCGCTGAGCTCTTCGAGTTCCTTCGGCGGGGCTGGAGTCGGCATAGAGGCGAACCTCTCGATGACCCGCCGCGTCACGGTGGGTGAGAGCAGCGCATCGCCGTCGGCGACGGTGCGGATCGCGGCGATCAGCTGCTCCGGGGAGTCGTCTTTGAGCACGAACCCGCTTGCACCGGCTCGGAGCGCCTCGTAGACGTACTCGTCCAGATCGAAGGTGGTCAGTACCAGGATCCGAGCATCGCGGTCCGACGCCAGGATGCGTCGAGTTGCCTCTAGCCCGTCGAGCTCGGGCATCCGGATGTCCATCAGGATGACCGCGGGGTGGAACCGCGCCGCTTTGTCCACGGCCTCGAGCCCGTTGCTCGCCTCCGCCACGACTTCGATCTCCTCCTCGCCGGCCAGCAGCATGCGAAAGCCGGCGCGGACCATCGACTGGTCATCGACAACTAGAACACGGATCGTCATTGCCTCTCGTCGACGATCGGCAGCCGCGTGTTGAGGACGAACCCGCCGTCCGCTGCCTTCTTCGTGGTCATCTCGCCACCGTAGATCTTGACGCGTTCGCGGATCCCCACGAGACCATGCCCGAGACCATCGTTTGTGGCGCTGCCGAGGCCGTTGTCCCGGACTTCGAGCTGCAGCCCCTGGGGCTTGTACGACAGGGTTACGTCCGCTCTGCTTGCACGCGCGTGCTTGAGTGCGTTCGTGAGGCCTTCCTGAACGATTCGATACGCGGACAGGTCGACCCCTCGGGGAAGAGGAAAGGGTTCACCGTCGACATGCAGTTGGACCGGCAGTCCGGCACGTCCGACCTCGGCCAGCAACGAGTCGAGACCGTCAAGGCCGGGCTGTGGGCCGAGTTCGACTTCGTCGCCGTCGCTTCGCATGGCGCCGAGTAGGCGTCGCATCTCGGCGAGCGCTGTCCGCCCGGCCCGCTCGACGCTCCTGAGAGCGTCGCGATCCTCGGCCATCGCGTCGGGAAGCTTGTGCCTGACGGCGCCGACCTGGAGCACCATGACGCTCACGGCGTGGGCGACGATATCGTGGAGCTCGCGGGCGATCCTCGTGCGCTCCTCCGCCACCGCGACGCGTGCCGCAGCCTCGCGCTCGCGTTCGGCCCGGGCCGCGCGCTCTTCCGCCGCCTCAGCCTGCTCTGAGCGCTCCCGGAGTGCATAGCCGGCAACCCAGGCGGCCGCGAAGCGGAGGGGAATGAAGATGAGATCACTGGCTGTCTGTGGCCCGGGGATGTTTTCGACGACTATCACGATCGAGCCGAGCACAACGGCCAGGCCGATGCCGGCTTGCCTGCTGTCTCTCAGGTTGCCGAGCAGGAACGCGGTTGCCAGCCCAACAACGCCGAGGCTGCCGATGAACGGGACCAGTACTCCGTCCACGTATGAGAGCGCCGCGGCGAAAAGCCAGTAGGCCGCAGGAGCGGCGAAGGGAAAGCGCCGGCGTGCAAGGAGCGGCAGCACGAGGACCGCCACCGCAGGTACCGAGAACCACAGCGTCGTCGTCGGTGCGCCCGGAGAATTGCGTCCGACCACCAGTTCGCACATGCTGGCGACCGCCAGGAGCCCGATCAGCAGCTCGAACCAGTATTCACGTGCGACGTATCGCGCCCGGCGCCGGCTCATGCATTGACGGTACTGCACGTTCTCGCCCGACGCCTCCTACTTGAGTAGGACTCCGAATCCTCCGCTGGGACCAGCTCGACTCCGACCCGGCGACGACGACGTGTGCGCGGGCCGCTCCTAGCGTAGAGGACGTCATCGACGGGAGGAAACGAGATGTCCGCCAGCACACGGCACAGCAACCTCGCAGCAAGGATGGGCCGCTGGAGCGCGAACCACTGGAAGACCGCCACCTTCGGTTGGCTTGCCCTCGTCGTCGTCTCGTTCGGGATCGGCGGCATGGTCGGCACGAAGAACCCCAATCCGAACACCGCAGGGCCCGGCCAGTCGGGTCGGATGGACCGGATTCTGCACGCCGACTTCAAGCGGCCGGCAGCCGAGAATGTCCTGATCCAAAGCCGCACCGCCACGGCCGGCACGCCCGCGTTCGACGCGGCGGTGAAGGACGTCGTCGCCCGGGTCGCGCGTGAGGCCGACGTCCGGAGCGTCCGCTCGCCGCTCGCCGGCGGCAATGCGGATCAGATCTCCAAGGACGGCCACTCCGCGCTCGTCGGGTTCGACATTCGCGGCGAGATCGACAAGGCGCCAGACAAGGTCGGTCCCGTCATCGACGCCGTCGCAGTCGCCAAGGCTGCCCATCCGGACTTCTTCATCGGCGAGATGGGCGATGCCAGCGCACCGAAGGCTGTCATGGATCAGTACGGCAAGGATCTCGGCAAGGCGGGGATGCTCTCTCTGCCGATCACCCTGATCATCCTGCTTGTAGCGTTCGGCGCGCTCGTGGCCGCGGGAATCCCGCTGCTGCTCGCGCTCACGGCCGTGTTCGGCACCTTCGGCCTGGTCGCACTAGCGAGCCACCTGCTCCCGATGGCGAACGAGGTGCCCGCGCTGGTGCTCCTGGTCGGGCTCGCGGTCGGCGTCGACTACTCGATGTTCTATCTCCGCCGCGAGCGTGAGGAACGCGCCAGGGGCAGGAGCGAACGGGCTGCGCTCGAGGCGGCTGCCGCCACCTCGGGACGATCGGTGCTGATCTCGGGCCTGACCGTGATGGTCGCGATGGCCGGCATGTTCGTCACAGGCGACAAGACGCTCGCCTCGTTCGGCGTCGCGACGATGATGGTCGTGGCGGTGGCGATGCTCGGCTCTCTCACCGTTTTGCCGGCGCTGCTCTCGCGGCTCGGCGACGGAGTCGATCGAGGTCGCTTCCGGCGGCGGCGCCCGACCGTCGGTGAGGGCCGGATGTGGGGCTGGATCGTCGACCGCGTCCTCCGGCGCCCGGCGCTGTCCGCCGCGATCGCCGCTGGGCTCCTGCTCCTGCTCGCTCTCCCGGCGATCCAGATGCGGATGGCGGACCCCTCGCCGGAGACGTACCCTGCGCACCTCGAGGTCGTCAAGACCTACAAGCGGATGCAACAGGCGTTCCCCGGAACTGCACTGCCCGCGAACGTGATCGTCAAAGCGCCGAACGTGAACGCACCGGCGGTCGGCAAGGCGATCCTCCGGCTCGAGCAGCGGGCACTCGCGAGCGGCCGTGCGCACGAGCAGATCACGATCGATGTGAACCCGGCCGGCACGGTCGCGAACATCACGATCCCAATCGACGGGAGCGGCACTGACAAGGCATCGAGCGCCTCCCTGTCGCTTCTGCGCAAGACCATCATCCCGCAGACCGTCGGCGCCCTCCCGAACACGGAAGCCGGCGTCACCGGGCTGACCGCGCAATGGAAGGACTCGGCCGACCAGATCCGCTCCGCGCTGCCGCTCGTCGTCGCGTTCGTGCTCGTGTTCGCGTTCGCGTTGATGCTGGTCGCGTTCCGCTCGATCGTCGTTGCGTTGAAGGCAATCGTGCTCAACTGCCTGTCGGTCGCGGCGGCCTACGGGATCCTCGTGCTGGTCTTCCAGCACGGCGTCGGTAATGGCCTGCTCGGGTTCACCGACACGTCCGGTGTCTCGCCCGTGATCCCGCTGCTGCTGTTCGTGATCCTGTTCGGGCTCTCGATGGACTACCACGTGTTCATCGTCAGCCGGATCCGCGAGCGGTTCCACCGCGGAGCGACGATGGACGAGGCGATCTCGGACGGGATCAAATCGACGGCCGGCGTCGTGACCAGCGCCGCACTCGTGATGGTCTGCGTGTTCGCGGTCTTCGCGACGCTGTCGATGCTGTTCTTCAAGCAGTTCGGCGTAGGACTCGCCGCGGCGATCCTGATCGACGCCACGATCGTCCGCGGCGTCCTGCTGCCGGCGACCATGAAACTGCTCGGCGAGCGGAACTGGTACCTCCCCACCTGGCTCGAGTGGCTCCCGCAATTCGACCACGGCGAGCTCGAGGTCATGGACGAGCCGAAGCCCGACCCGGCGCCGACCCGCAAGCGGAAGCGGGCCGTCGGTGCGGCTCGAATCACCGGCCTCGTGCTGATCGCCATCCTGGCGCTGGGGCTCGGGTATGTGAAGTTCACAGCCGGCGGGGACAAGCTCTCCGTTCCGGTCGGGGCGAAGGCCGGCCAGCTGACCCTGCATCCGTGCCGCTATGGCACGGAGCAGGGCAGCTACGCCGCTGACTGCGGCACCCTTGTCGTCTCCGAGAACAGGGCCAAGCCCAGCTCTAGGCTGATCGCCCTGCCGGTCACCCGCATCCGAGCTATCTCCACGCATCCGGGCGCACCGGTCTTCCGCCTCGAGGGCGGTCCCGGCATCACCAACACGAAGTTCTCGAAGGCGAGCCGGATCGCCCAGAACCACGACGTCGTACTCGTCGGCTATCGCGGCGTCGACGGCTCCGAGCGGCTCGACTGCCCCGAAGTCGCCTCGGCGCTGAAGCGCTCCACCAACCTTCTCGGCCAGAAGTCCTTCCGTGCGTACGCGGACGGCTTCCGCGACTGCGCGGCGCGGCTCCGCGCAGACGGCGTCGACCTTGCCGGGTACTCGATCCCTGCTCAGGTCGATGATCTCGAGACGGCCCGCAAGGCGCTCGGATACGCCTCGATCGACCTGATCAGCGAGAGCGCCGGCACCCGCACCGCGATGATCTACGCCTGGCGCTACCCCAACAGCATCCACCGGTCGGTGATGATCGGCGTCAACCCGCCCGGCCACTTCCTTTGGGACCCGCAGACGACGGATATGCAGATCCGGCGCTACTCGCGGCTCTGCGCGCAGGACTCCGCGTGCAGCCGGCGGACCCACGACCTGGCGGCATCGATCCGAAAGACGGCCTCACACATGCCCGACAGGTTCTGGGGCCTCCCCTTCGACAAGAACGCCGCAAGGGTCGCGTCCTTCTACGGCCTGATGGAGTCCACCAACGACGCGACGCCGCTCTCCGCCCCGATGACGCTGAACACGCTGGTCTCGGCCTCGAAGGGTGACCCGAGCGGTCTCTGGTTCTTGTCGCTGATGGCCAGGATGGCCTTCCCCGAATCATTCGTCTGGGGCGAGCTGGCCGCCATGAGCCGGGCCGATACCTTCGCCGCCACGCGCTATTTCGCGAAGGGCACGCATCGGAGCGACTCGATCCTCGGCAACCCCGGCACCGAATTCCTCTACGCCGGCGGAGGCCTCGTGCACGCCTGGCCGGCCGCTCCGGACGAAAACGAGTACGCCCACGTGCGCGACTCGAAGGTCGAGACGCTCCTGATCGGCGGAACGCTCGACTTCGCGACGCCGGCAGTCAACGCGACCAGAGAGCTGCTGCCGCATCTCCCGGACGGCCACCATGTCGTGCTCTCGGAGCTCGGCCACACGACCTCCTTCTGGACGTACGAGCCGGAAGCCAACAAGCGCCTGCTCAACACATTCCTCGACAGCGGGAAAGTCGACCGGTCGCTCTACAGGCCGGCGAAAGTCGACTTCACGCCCGAGGTCACCCACACCGCCCTCGGCAAGGGCTTCGCAGCCACCATGATCGCCCTTCCCGTCATCGTGCTCCTCTCGCTGCTCATGATGTGGCGCCGCTCGCGGAAGCGTGGCCGAATCGGCCGCAAGTCGAGCGCAGTGCTCCGGTCCGTGTTCGCCCTGGTCCTCGGTTTGGGCGGCTGGTTCGCCGGTGTCGTCATCGCGCTCGTGGCGTTTCCGTCGTTACCGCTCGACGACGCGCTCCTCGCGGTCCTCTCGATCGGCGTGCCGATCGGCCTGGGAATCTACCTCGCCTGGGTCGATCGCGACCGCGCGGCGAGGACGATCGGCCTGTCCATGGCGATGGTAGGCGCGCTGTGCGGCGCCTGGCTCGGGTACCACGCAGCCTCCGGGCTTCTCGCGGTCATCACGACGATCGTCGGGGCTGCCCTCGGCGCGAACCTGACGTTGCTCGCCCTCGACATCACCCGCGATCGGCCCATGGGCGAGATCGCCGAGTCGGCGAAGGGAGCCCTTCAGGCCGCCCGGGCCTGATCCTGTGAGCCGTCGGGCGCCGAGATTTGAACTCGCGACCTCTAGTCCCCCCTGTTGGGTGGCGGACATTGTCGGGGTGGCGCAAGGTGGCTTGGCTCCGCGGTTTCCGCACCGGCCGCCGCCTGGTTCAGCGGGCGTCCTCGACAGCGTTTAGGCACTGCTTGGGCACAGATCCAACGCCCGGCCCTACCCGGAGAGAGCCGTTGAGAGCGCGGGGGCGGGCGCTGCCCCTGAAAGAATGCTGCGGTGATGACGGACCAGCCGCTGCGTCATCTGACGCGGGCGATCGAGTTGGCAGCTGACGCTCGTGAGCACGGCAACCACCCCTTCGGCTCGCTCCTCGTCGACGGTGACGGGAATGTCGTCCTCGAGGCGGAGAACACGGTCGTAACCGGGCGCGACTGCACTGCGCACGCCGAGCAGAATCTCGTTCGCGCCGCCGTTTCGCAGTTCGAACCCGACCGGCTGGCCACGTTCACGCTCTACACGAGCACCGAGCCCTGCGCGATGTGCGCGGGTGCGATCTTCTGGTCGGGCATCAGCCGGGTCGTCTTCGCGCTGAGCAGCGCCACGCTCGCGGAGATCGTCCGCGATCCGACTGGCGCGTGGACGCTCGCCGTCTCGTGCCGCGACGTGTTCGTCCACGGCGGCCGACCAGTCGAGGTCCAAGGTCCTCTACTCGAAGATCAGGCCCGAGTCGTGCACGAGGGCTTCTGGGAGACCGCCTAGCCGCGAGCCTGAGCCCGCCATGCTCGGGCGTGATGCCCTGCGCTCGCCGGCCACTATCGGGGCGCCGCGATTTGAACTTGGGACCTCAGTCCCCCCAGGCTCGTTCGGGGGGCGACCGGCGCACAACGGGCACGCACCGTCAGTCGGCAGCCTCGCGCTTCTGCCGCGCCTGACCACTCCGAGCGCGCCCGTGCAACCGCAGCGTCGAGGGAGTCCCAGGTTCGTGCTCTAGGTCTGCGCTCGAACGGCATTCGCCACCGGTGACTCCGAACGTGCCCAGCGGCTCGTACACGGGCTCGAGCCACGTTTCCCACTCAACCCGCACCGCTCTCTGGCCCGGCGCCGCAACCACGATGCAACTGAACGCGTCTCACGACCGGGCACAGGACGCGACGAGGACGTGCTCCGAGCGGGACCCCCCGACGCCATCAGACGAACGCAGCGGACACACAGACGGACGCAGCGGACACAAGGCGACACGAACCGGCCGAACAGGTGTTTCTATCGGGCCTCTAGCTCGCGGGTTATCAAATTGGCTGGAGGGGCAAGGAGTTCTTGCTGCGTACAAGGACATTCTGCGGACGGGGAGATGAATGTCGTGAGGTGCAGGACGCTGGTCGTACTTGTCTGTTTCGCCGTGTCCGGTTTCTTCGTAGCGAATGTGCTTGCGTCTGCTCGTCCTGACAGGGCGACGGTGACCGTGCCGACGGTGCCAACGACAGTGCCGACCACTGTGCCTCCGGTGTCGACCGTCGTGTCGACGGTGTCGACCGTTGTGTCGCGGTGTCGACCGTCGTGTCGACGGTGTCGACCGTCGTGCCGGCGGTGTCGACGACCGTGTCGGCGGTGTCGACGACGGTGCCGAGTGTGGCGCCGTCGGTCCCCACCACGACGGTTAAGGCGACCACTCCTGTCGCCACGGTCTCGGTGACGACGCCGTCGTCGAGTCCGGTCGTGACGACGACCGCCGGCGGCGGGTCGGCGACGGTCCCGGCTCGGCCCGGCTCGCCGGCTTCTGGGTCGACGGGGGCGGTGAGCAAGCACAGGGAATCCGGAACGACCTCGCTGGCCTCTCGGGGTTCGGTAGCCGGCCTGGGTTCGCCTCCGGCGGCAGCGGTCGACGGCCGCTTGACGGGGAGCGGGTCGACGGTCTCGGGCGCGGGGGCGGCTTCCATTCCTGTCGTGGCATCGCGTGCGGGCAGGTCGGCCGTCTTGCTGAGCCGGTTGCGGCTCGAGCGCCTGCCCGGGCCTCGCTCGGGGGTCGGGCTGCGGCTCGTTCTCTCTCGGCCAGCGCGGGTGCGCTTCCTGGTTATCGGGCCGGCTCCGAGCTGCCAGGTGGCCGGGCGTTTCGTACTCTCGGGTCATCGGGGCCTGAACAAGGTGGCGTTCCGGGGGCGTGTTCGTGGCAGGCGGCTCGAATCGGGCATCTACACCATCGTCCCGCAGCCCGCCGCCGGCTCACGCCGGCTACCAAGGGCGGTGGCGGTCGCGATCGATGGGCGAGGGATCCGCCCGACCGCCCCGGTGCGCTGGCGCAACTGCGACCCGGCCACCGCCGCGTCGTCGGCCCTCAGCGCTGGCAATGCTCTTTCCGCCCTGGCGCTGCGAGCATCCGGCAGTGCTGCCGCTGAGGCGACCACGCCGGCGAAGCCCACGGCAGCCGAGGAGCGTCCCTTCCCTGTGTTCGGCTCGCTCCCGACCTTCCCGCCGTCTCCGCAGCTTTCTGCCCTGGTGTTCACTCTGCTCGCGCTCTCGATCGTGCTGCTGAGCCTCGCATCGGTCGAGCCCGGCCACACGTTGCGCTTCCGCACCATGCGCACGATCGCACGCCACCAGATGCAGATCGGCTGGCTCGGCGGAGCACTCCTCATCAGCGCGATCCTGCTCTTCTTCCTGTTGTAACCACCGAAGCTGCGACGGGCGGGCGATGGCGGAGACGTCGGGTCGCCGATGTCTGTGGAGCAGGGGCGGCGGTAGCCCCGCCCCCCACCAACCTCAGCAGCACGGAGGAGGGAAGGACCGCCTCTCCGACGACTGAAAAAACACGGACCCGGGGGGCCGGCGGGAGGGGCGGGTGTCCCTGGCGCGTCTGGTTCGCTCTCTCTCTCCCCCCAAACCGGGCGCGGCGGTTAACCGCCCAGGTAAACCATCCAGGAACACCCGCTATCCCGTTGTCCCTTTTACCCTTATCCGGGCGGCGGCAAGACGGATTCCTCCAACCGTGGCTGATCTCGCCGTCCGGCCCCAACCGGGAGAGCCGTGACCGCGCAGGGCACCGGTTGCGAAGCAGTGAACGAGCCGTGTCACGTCTGTGCAGCGGCCGCTACGGCTGCGCTCGCGCTTCGCCGTTCGTTGTCTTTGCCCGCTGCTCGAGGAGGACGCGTCCTTAGCGATCGAGGAAGCGACGGTGGCGGCGCCGTGTCCCTCGGCGTTGGGGCGGGCTGTCGCATGAGGAGGCGTTCGGGATGCTTGCGGCGCCGCTGCCAACGCCCACGCCCGATGGTTCACATCAGATTTGGTGTGTGCATGTCCGAGAGATGGCGCGCGGTTGGCGCGTCGAAGCCTGCGGCGCGCAGGCGCCGTATGCGGTTCCGCTCCATCGCCTGCAGCAGTTGGCGGAGCGCGTCGCCTGCTGCGGAGAGGTCGGCGGGCTGGAGCGAGCGGGCTGCCATCAGGATCAGTGACTCGGTTACCAGGGGACTTAGGCCAGAGAGGCTCGTGAGTTTTGCGGCTCGCGCTTCTGCGGCGGCAATGAGTGCATGCCGCTCTTCGGGATCCAGCGCGAGCCTTCGGCGCACGTGGGCGATTCCGAATTGGACGTGGCGACGCTCGTCTCGGTGCGCGAGTCGTGCGGCTGCTGCGGTTGCCGCGTCGGGGGCGTGACGCTCGACGAAGCGGAGAAGGTCTAGGAATGTCCCCTCGCCGAGCACGTTCAGGAGCAGGGCCGCGGCCGAGAAGTCACTCTCGTCGAGCAGCGAATGAAGGGACAGGTCTGTCGAGGCGAGGGCGTGGGCGCGCGCCCCGCCTGCGAGTGCGCGCTTCGTGAAGACCTCGACGTGGCGTGCCTCGTCGTGCATGTGGCTCGCGAGCCAGAGCAGAACCTCGGTGTAGCGGGGGTTGACCTGCGGCAGGAAGCGAGCGGGCACGTAGAGCGCCGCGTACTCGTTCTGGGCGATGTAGGTCATGACCTGGGCGACCGCCTGCTCGGTGTGCGACGGCAGGCCGGCTGCCGCCTCCCACGGGATGTCCAGGGTCGCGTCCCACTGGGCCCGGGCTGCTCGTTCGGTCAGTGATGCGAGCTGATCGGCCCAGAGCCGGTCGCGGTTGCTCAGCGGCCACTGATATGCGGGTCCGCCGGCCTCGGCGAGTGCGCCGAGCGGTACGAGCCCGGCTTGGGGGCTCGACTCTGCGGGGAGTGGCTCGACCCGTCGCAGCTCGGCGGTGTGCAGCGCCCCGTTGGGCGTGGAAAGCGGATCGCCGCGTGACGGGAGCGTCTCGGCGAGCAGGCGAGACGCGTCGCCGCGCCTGACTCGCACGACGAAACTCCGGCTCGTGCCCGAGCCCTCGACGTTGTCGCCGACATGCTGGTGGCCCGAGATCCGGGCCCAGGCGGGGAGCTCGTATGCGACCGCGCGGGAAACGGTCACGATCTCGAGCTCCCCGCCGACGGGCACGCCTTCTAGCGCGGCCCGGACGAGCGTCTCCAGTCCGCCGCCGAGCTCGAGCGTGCCCACGTCGACCCGGCGGATGGTCATCCCAGGTAGCCCTGCTCCCGCATCGCGTCGGTCAGATCGGCATAGCCTGACTTGTCGCCGGGCAACCACTGCTTGACGCCCTCGAGATCCATGACACTCCGTAGCGCCGGGTCGTCGTAGTTCATCGCGAGCAGGGCCTGGCTCCAGCGAGCTGCCCGATCCTCATCAAAGGAGGGCAGCGCGGTGAAGTTGCAGTGGTAGTAGGTCGGGCTCCGCCACGAGATCTCGAGCTCGGCTGCCGCCGCGAAGCCTTCAGACCGCATTGCTGCCCAGGTCGCGTCGCCGACCGCACCCGCGTCAGCCTCGCCGTCCGCGACTGCCCGGACGACCAGGAGCTCCGAGTCGCCGGTGTCGCCGTGCTTGCCCAGGTCGGTGTCGAACCGAATCAGCGTGGCCTCCTCCCCGGCTTCGAAGCCTTCCCGGCCGAGGTAGTAGAGGGGCAGGATCGCCGCGTGACCCGAGTCCCGGCTACCCAGTGCTAGTCGTTTTCCGGAAAGCTCGGTGGGTGAGTCGAACGCCTCGCCGCGCCGGGTGACGATCACGGTGCGGAAGTCCGCGTCCACGTCGCGCATCCCCAGAACCTGCGCGACCCCGCCGATCCGCTCCTCCGCCGCCACGTAGGCGGTATTCGTGTTCCAGCCGACGTCCACCTCGCCGTCGAGGAGGGCCTCGACCAGGCGCTCGTAGTTCGAGTAGAGCACGTAATCGGTGGGGGTTCCTTGGGCTGCAAAGTAGGGGCGGAAGCCTTCCCAGATTGACACGATTCGAGGGTGATAGGCGACTGCACCGACCAGAACGACGTCATCACGGCTGCTCATGGCACCGGGAGGCCTGCGAGGGCCTTGCCGATCCAGTTGCGCAGGACGGCGTTCGTGGGGGCCATGACCGCACCGGCGCGCGCGTCGCGCAAGTGCCGCTCGATCGGCAGGGCCGACGTGTATCCCTGCCCGCCCGTCGCCTCGAGTGCGGTCTCCGTCACCGTCGCGGCTGCCTCGGTCGCGGCGACCTTTGCCTCCATGATCGCGATGAGCGCCGACTCGTCGCCCACCTCGCCGAGTCGCGCCGCCTCCCGCA
Source organism: uncultured Actinomycetes bacterium (assembly GCA_963808815.1). Taxonomy (GTDB): domain Bacteria; phylum Actinomycetota; class Thermoleophilia; order Gaiellales; family Gaiellaceae; genus DATBLE01. The sequence continues at coordinate 143,594 of CAWEGI010000015.1, forward strand.
CGAGCAGGCGGACCTGCCTCGTCGCCAGATCCATGTCGGCGATCAAGTGCTGCACGTACGGGATCTCAGCGAGCGAGGAGCCATCCGGGTAGCGCCGGTCACGGGCATGTGCAGTTGCCGCGCCGGCAGCGGCAGCCGCGATCCCGACGTTGACGGCCGCGAGGCCGACGAGGAAGAACGGCGCCACCGCGTTGAAGACGAGGTCGATCGCCTCCCCGGGTGCGCCGATCAGATCGTCGGGGTCGAGCTCGACGTCGTCCAGGTCGAGCGCGACGCTTGAATTCCCGGTCATGCCGAGCCCGCTCCATGAGCCGTCCGCGTGCACGCCCTCGCGGTCGCCCGGGAGAAGATAGGCGTCGGCAGCACCTTCGGCCTCTCCCTGGACGAGCACCAGATAGGCGTCTGCGTGTCCGCCGGAGGTGACGAAGCTCTTGCGTCCCGAGAGCTTCACGCTGCCGCTCGAGCGTGTCGCCTTCAGCTCAGGCGAGTAGAAGTGAGCGCCTGTGCCGCGCTCGCTGAACGCGAGGGTCCCGAGAGCCGCCCCGGACGCCATCTGCTTCAGCATGTCGGCCGCGCGAGGACCGCCGCCGGCCGCGACGGTGGCGGCTGTGACGGAGTGCATCAGGAACACCATCCCACTCGACGCGCACGCCGAGCCCACGGTCTCGCAAGCTTCGGCGAGTGCGGTCAGCGCACCACCGGCGCCGCCGTACTCGGTGGGGACAACGAGCCCGAGCGCTCCGATCTCCCCGAGGGCGCGCAGGTTCTCATCCGGGAAGGCGCGTTCGCGATCGATGCGCGCCGCCTCGCCCGCGATGCGCTTCTCGGCGGTATTACGTACCGCGCCGAGCAGGGTCTGAACGTCGTTGGTCACGGCAACCATCCTTTCGGTCGGTGAAATGAACGCCCCGCTCGCACCGAGCGGGCCCAAGAACCACAGCTCAGCGCCGGCGCATCGCGTTCACCTCCCCGCAAATTCGGCCGTGATCATCGAGCCGCGATCATAATCGCGCCCTGCGGCGCACCCGACAACGGGCGCACAAGAAAGCAGGTGTGCACGCTGCGAGCATTCGGGGCACGCCCGACATGAATGATCCGCGTAACCAAGCCGTTCCCGGATGGCTACGCGGGATCCCCCCTTCGCCGCGTAGCGTGGATTCGACGAGCGCCGACGAGACTCGGGCGCGAGGAGGGTTGCTACGTGTTACCCCTCCGAGTCGAACCGTCTATCTGCGCGAACATGGTGAACGCGGTCTGACTTGCCTTCGAACCATCCGATTCGCTCAGCCGCTCTGTTGTCGAAATCGGGAACAATCGGCTTCAGGTCCAGCACCGGCGTGCCATCGAGAGCTGGCTATAGACGTGCGCGCGGGACGAGTCGCGTCGGGCAACTTCGTCCTTGAAGTTCGCGTGACTCGAGGTCGCGAACCATCTCTGCCATGCTCTCGGCGAGGTCGTCCTGGCCGATCCAGACGCCGCGCGGCCACCGAGCTGCCACAGCGCACAGACTCGCTTCCGCACCACGAGGACGGCGACTGGACGGATCAGGCTCAGAAGGACGAGCCCCGAGTTACGGGGCTCCGCAGGAGCCGAGGTCGCAGCAGTCACGATCTCAGTCGCTGTGCTCATCGGCTCGCGCCTCCGGCGGGGTCAGTGGCCCGAGCTCGCCGCGCTCGTCGCCCCGCCGTCGTCTCCCGACGGTCGAAGCGTCGGCCGCGATGCCTCCTCGACGAGGTTGCGCTGGACGAGTGTGAACAAGAGTCCGATCGCCGGCAGGACGAGGACGACTGCGACGCCGAAGACGACGAGGACGCCGGTGAGGGTCGCGCTCGGTGCCGCCGCGTCGGAGATGGTCAGCTTCTCGGGCAGGAGATAGGGCCACTGGGCGACGCCCCAGCCCCAGATCACGGCCGCGACTGCACCGACCGCCAGAGGACGGGCTCCGCGTCGGACACCGAGATGGAGGAGCACCAGCACTCCGATTCCGCAGAGGAGCGAGAGGATCACGAGCGGCAGCCCGTCGCCGATGAGGCCGTCGAAGACGTACCGGGCATCACGGTGCAGAAAGACGAGGCCTGCCGCTGCGAGCGCCCCGGTCACGACGGCGGCGACGAGGGCGCGGTTGGAGAAGTACCGCTCGAGATCGGGAGCGGCCGCACGCCTCGCGTCGCTGACCAGGAACACCGCTGCGAGGTAGGCGCTCGTCGCAACGAACAGCGTCCCGATCACGAGCGAGAGCGGATTGAGCCAGCTGGTCCACATGTCGCCCGTCGCGTTGCCGACCGGCACGCGGCCGCATGCGATCGCACCCACCACCGTTCCCAGGAAGAACGGCGTGAGCACCGACGCCAGCCCAAAGAGGGTCTCCGCCAGGGCACGGCCCCGAGCACGCCGCGCGGTGTGGTGGAACGCGAATCCGGCTCCGCGCAGCACGACGCCGAGCGCGGCGAGGCTCAGCGGGATGAACAGCGTCGAGAAGATCGCCTCGAAAGCCGACGAGAAGCCCGTCCAGAGCACCACCAGCACGAAGATCAGCCACACGTGGTTGGCCTCCCAGACCGGCCCGATCGCCCAGTCGACCAGCTCGCGCGGACGCCGACCGCGGTCGCCTCCGCCCGCGAGCAAGCTCCACAGGCCGGCTCCGAAATCCGCGCCGCCGAAAACGGCATACATCGTGATTCCGATCAGGAGGATGACTGCGACCGCGTCGGCCTGGCTCACCCGGATGCTCCTGCCGCGAGGTCGGCCGGGGGACCGGCGTCCGGGCCGTATGGGACTTCGACGTCCTGCTCGTCGGCGTCGCGCCAGCGTCGCGACATCGCCCGCAAGGTGATGATCAGCGCTGCACCAAGCGCGACGTAGAGGCCGACGATTAGGCCGAACGTGACCCAGACGCCGCTTGCGTGAGTGACCGCGTCCTCGGTGCGCATCACGTTGTAGACGATCCAGGGCTGGCGTCCGACCTCGGTCACGATCCATCCGCACTCCAGCGCGACGACCGCGGCCACCCCGGAGACCGCCGTCGCACGGAGGAACCAGCGCGAATGCGGGAAGTCCCTCTTCCGCCACCACCCGATGCCGAGCCAGAGCGCGAGACCGATCAGCACGGTGCAGATGCCGACCATCGTGTCGAACGCCCAGTGCAGCATCGTGTTGGCGGGCGGACGATCGTCGGGCGGCACCGTGTCGAGCCCGATCACCTGCGTGCTGGTGCTCCAGCCGACCAGGAACGAGTCGAACCCCGGAATCCCGATGCCGCCCTTCACTCCGTCGGCGGTGCACCTTCCGTAGATGTACTCCGTCACGTCGGTGGACGTCGTCTGCACGCATTCCATCGCCGCGAACTTGATCGGCTGGTCCTTCGCGATCGCGCGCGCGGCGGTGTCACCGACCGCGAACTGGATCGGCGTGGCGATGCAGGCGACCGTCAGCGGGATCAGCAGCCCCAGGCGATGGATGCGGTCGCGCCGGCCGCGCAGCATCCCGACCGCGTAGATGGAGGCCACCAGGAACCCGGTGACCAGATACGCCGCCAGGATCATGTGCGGAACCTCGTACGGCACCGCCGGGTTGAAGATCACCTTCGACACGGTCGACCGACGTGACGTCGCCCGTCGTCGGCGAGAACCCCTGAGGCTGGTTCATCCACGAGTTCACGGCAACGACCGAGAACGCGCCACCGAGGCCCGCGATCACGACCGGCACACCCGTCCAGAAGTGGGCCCACGGCGAGAGGTGCTTCCAACCGAAGATATAGATCGCGATGAAGATCGCCTCGAGGAAGAAGAAGATCCCCTCGATCGCGAACAGCACACCGAACACCTCTCCGAAACGTCCGGTAAACGCCGGCCAGAGCAACCCGAACTCGAACGAGAGAACGGTCCCGGTCACCGCGCCGACCGCGAACGTCACCGCCACCGCCTTCGACCACCGCTGCGCGAGCCTCAACGCGTCGAGATCGTTGCGGCGCAGGCCACGGTAGTTCGCGATCAGCATCATCGCCGGCAACGCCACCCCCAGCGACGCCAGGACGATGTGGAAGCCGAGCGTGAACGCCATCTGGCTTCTCGCCGCTGTGAGTGTCGACGCGAGCATCACCACCGCCGATGCGTTCTCTTCCTGTTGACTCGATGGTCGACGCGAGTAGCCACGTCGCGGCCCTCAGTCGTCCTCCACGGTGATGCGACCGACCCGCTGGTCCAGCTCCTCGCCGTCCTCGCGCCGAATCCGGTAGTCCACCGCCCAGCCATCCTGTGAAGGCGTCGTGAGGTCGTGTGTCTCGACCACTTCGGCCATGGCGCCACCGTACCCAAACGCGACCGGCCCGATCGCATCTCGGACATGGGCGCTGGGGGACGAGTTGATGTGAAGACGTTCACGGCCCGTGCGATGAGGCCGCTTACTCGATTGTGTCGAGACGTTTGTCTAGGTCGCTGATCGCAGTCCGCAGCTCGGCCAGCCCGTCAACGATCGTTCGCAGATCGTGCTCCTCCCTCAGCCGTTCATCCGCCGCTGCCCTGGCCTGCCCGCGCTGGATAACGGCGCTCGTCACCCCGGCCGTAAGAAACGCGATGAAGGAAATGCCAAGCACCATCTCTACGCCGCCGATGAACCGCCCCACGTCGGTAGTGGGCGTTACGTCGCCGTACCCCACGGTCGTGACCGTCTGGAGCGCCCACCAGACCGCAAGACCCAGGCTTGGGAAGTCGTGCTCATCGGCGATCCGGATGACGATGGCGCCGACGAACGCGAGCGCGACGAAGGTTAGTGCTAACCCGATGGTGACGGATCGTGCGTTGGCGATCCGTCGAACCCGGCGCTCAACCAGAGAAGGTCGCCCTGTCTCAGGTCTGTTCGTCATTGATCAGGAGTTCAACAGGGGGCTCAACTCCCCTGGCTGTTGCTGTTCTTACGAGGGTCTGAAAGCAGGCGCCCTACGTGCGATGCTGTGAGGAGGTTCCGACGGTCGAGTAGTTGCACCTGGCGGGCATAAGAAGGGCGAGCGATGAAGAGTGTGGAGGCACAGATCCCAGAAATCGGATTCTGCGACGCCTTCGACCGGGCTATGTCGTCGTTCTCGGAGACATACGCCGACCAGAACGCACGGGACTACCAGGCGCTTGCGGGAGGCGCTGGCCTCCGGCCGGGTCGCGGCCAAGCTAGGCGTGTAATCCCAAAGCCGAGTTGATCGAGTCGTGAACCTCATTTGGGCCGCGCTCATCGTCGCCGGCGTGACGGTGGTCGCGATCACCGCGATGCTGCTCGTCCGTCGCCGGGCCCCCGAGGGAAGCTACTTCGAGGACGGTGACCGCGCGGCCGGAGTGTTCGGCGTTCTCGCAACCGGATTTGCCGTGCTGCTCGGCTTCGTGGTGTTCCTTGCCTTCGAGAGCTTCGACACCTCGCGCAGCGGCGCCCATGCCGAAGCGGCGATCGTCGCCCAGCAGTTCGAAACAGCCCAACTCATGCCCGTCGCCGCCCGCGCTCCGCTGTCGGGAGAGCTCGTCTGCTACGCCCGGTCGGTGGTGTACCAGGAATGGCCGCGGATGGAGTCCGGCAGCCTCGGCGACGGGTACAACCCGTGGGGAGTCACCCTGTTCCGCACCCTGAAGACCGTTCAGCCACGCTCGGCGTCCGAGCAGGCCGCCTACAGCAAATGGCTCGACCAGCGCCAGGACCGCGAGGATGCGCGAGCCGACCGCGTGCACGGCGCCGAAGGCGTGATCCCGACTCCGCTCTGGATCGTCCTGCTTCTCAGCGCACTGGTCATCTTCGGCTACATGCTCTTCTTCGCCGACAGCGGTGAGCGAGCAATCGTGCAGGCGACAATGATGGGCAGCGTCGCGATCGTGATCACCTCCACGCTACTTCTCCTTTGGTTCCTCGACAATCCCTACCACCGGGGCGTGAGCGGCCTCCGACCGACGGCCATGCAGCGCACCCTCGGGCTCCTCAAAGTCGAGACAGGAATCGCCGACGGACGGTTCGCGATTCCCTGCAACCGGCAAGGAGTGGCAAGCACTCGCTGAGTCATACGCGCCCATCGGCAAGTTCGTTCACGTGCGGTAGGGCCTCCCGGCTGTAGTTCGCCCAGGACGCCCCAGACCTCGCCGTAGACGTGTGCGCGGAAGGGGTCGCGTCGGGCGACTTCCTTGGGAGTCCGGCTAGTTTCATCCATCGTCCCTCTTCGTCTGTTTGTGCCCAGGTGCCTGAGCGCCGCTTGCGGGGCGCTCAGGCGTTCTCGCGAGTTTTCGCCGGACGGCTATCGGCCGATGGTCGACCGTGCGCCCAAGCGTGCGGCTACCTCGCCGCCGCTAGTACGTCCGCGTCTTTCCTCGCCAGCACAGCGTCCAGCACGGCGTACTCGGCTTCCTCGATCGCGGCCTGTGCGAACTGGATGGCGTCGTACGCGTCGGCCTCGGCCCATTCTGCGTCACTCTCCGCCGCATCGGCGTCGTGCTCTGCCTTCTTCGCGTCGATGCGCTCGCGGATGCGCTTGATGTGCCGGTCCCAGTCGCTTTGGACTTGGTGCCAGTGAGCCTCCGCCTGATCGGCAGTCTCTTGCGCCTTGGTGCTGATCTGGGCGGCACCGGCGTCGGCCTTGGTGCGCGCCTCATCGACCATCGCCTTGAGCTCGGTCGCACCTTGGGCGGCTGACGCTCTGATGCGCTGGTCGGCCGTCTCGACCTCCTCCTTGAGCGTCGAGAAGTCGTCTGACACGGCCATAGGACCTCCTCTCGCCTTGGGGATCTCACGAGGATAACGCGTCGGCAGACAGTCTGCGCTCCTCCGAAGCCGCCGACGATGAAGTGAGTCGCCCGTCTGCGGGATACTCCAAGTGTGAGCGAGGAACCAACCAAGCTCGCAGCCGCACGACCAGCAGGTGGAGGCTCCTGAGGCAGCGATTGATCGAGGACTGCTGACGCAGAGCGGGCGTCGAGTGCGTGACCGTGCCCGATGACGCCGATCGACTGGTGATCCGGCCTCGAGGAATTTTCTTGCGGGCGGTCGTCGCCGGTGCAGCGACCGGATTGCGGTCGACGGCGGCGATGGCCGCGTTGATCGACGGACGCGCCCAAGGCTTGCCCGCGGCGCTGATGCGGCCGCAGGCTCGTACTGCTGCGCGCGTCGCTGTCGCAGCCGAATTGGTTATCGACAAGCTGCCGACGACGCCTTCACGCCTCGAAACGCAGGGTCTCGCCGCACGTGTGGCGCTCGCGAGTGCGGCCGCCGTCGTCCTGGCACGGGGTAACAACAGACCTGTCCTGCCGAATGTGCTCGCTGCCGGCACGATGGCACTCGTAGCTGCCCGGGTAGGTCACGACCTGCGTGTCATGGCCGGAACGCATCTCCCGCCGCTGGCGGTGGCAGTCGCCGAGGACGCAGTTGCCCTCGGCCTCGCCGCCGCCACGCGCGGCTGATCGATCAAGAACTTCGCGTCGCCACAGGGCTCACGCGGGGTGACGCGGGCCGTCCGATCGTTGAGTCGTGATGGCGTGGATGGCCTTCGTCAGTTCGAGAATCTGGTTCGAGAGGTTGAGTAGCTCCTTGTTTTGCTTGCCTCCTCCTGAACGGTCTGCCACTGCCGGTCGGACCGCCCAGGCCGAGCGGATGCGCCGGACGCTAGGTCGTTGGCGACCCTGTCGATCTCCTCGACCACCCTGCGCGGGCTCAGCTCGAACACGGGCAACTTCGGGTAAACCCTTCCGGTCTTGGCGCTGATTTGGCAATAACGCTGCTCTGCTTCCTTCACCGTGGCCCCCCGGTCCTCTCGGCCCGTTCGCCCCTACAGCGCACCCCTTCAGTACGCGCAACGGCAGCCCGCGCGAGCAGTTTGTGGTCGGGGGCGCTCAGTAGGCGGCCCCGAGGATCGGGGTGTGCGCGTTCGGTGCGCGAGCCACTGACGTCGTAGCGTCGGGCTCGCAGGGAACCGCCTCACTTGCAGCGGTTTTCTCAGTCGGGGCGCCGAGATTCGAACTCGGGACCTCTAGTCCCCCAGACTAGCGCGCTAACCAGGCTGCGCCACGCCCCGTTGCGCACAACCGTATCGGAGATCGGCACCGGCGCGGGCGACGGGATGGAAGCTACTTCTTGAGCTGCTTGTACAGGCGGTCCACCATCGCCGGCAGCTGCTCGAGCCGCTCGGTGATCACGCGGATGCGGTACTCCCGGAAATGCTCGGGCTCGACGCCGAGGGCGTCGGCCAGGCGGTCGATCACGCCGTTCGAGGGCACGGGCCGGTTGCCGTGGACGAGGTGGTTGAGGTACCCCGCGGACAGGCCGGTCTTCGCCGCCAGGCTCCGGTAGGTCACCCCCGCCTCGTCCATCAGCCGCTCGATCGTCGGCCCGAACGGCTCCTCGCTGAAGCGTCGCTTGCGTGGCATCAGACGGTCACCTCCTGCGCGGGGACGCGGCGTTCTTCGCCCGTCGCGCGGTCTCGGACGTCAACCATGCCGTCCTCGAGTGTCTTCTTGCCGACCGTGATCCGTACCGGGCACCCGATCAGGTCGGCATCGGCGAACTTCTCTCCGGCTCGGAGATCGCGGTCGTCGAGAAGCACGTCCGCACCGGACGCCTCCAGGGCGGCCGCCACCGAGTCGGCCTGCTCCTCCAGGCCTGGCAGCACGACGACGTGCGCGTCGTACGGCGCAATCGCCTTCGGCCACCCGGCGATTCCCTTCTCGTCGTGGCGTTGCTCGATCACGGCAGCGATCACCCGTCCTGGGCCGATTCCATAGCTTCCGCCGAGCAGCGGCTTCTCACGGCCGTCCTCGTCGAGGAACGTCGCTTCGAGGCCTTTGCTGTACTTGTCGCCGAAATTGAATATGTGTCCCACTTCGATCGCCGTCTGAAACCGCAGGGCGCCGCCGCACTCCGGACAGCGGTCGCCCTCGACCGGCTCGCGGATGTCGGCGAGCTCCGGCTGGAAGTCGCGTCCCGCCTGCACGCCACGGAGATGGAAGCCGTCGCGGTTTGCACCCGTCACGAACTCGCCCTCCAGGAGCGTCTCGTCGGCGAGCACCCGCCCGGAGAATCCGACGGGGCCCAGCGAGCCGCCCGATGCGCCGAAGGCGGTGCGGATCTCGTCGTCGGTCGAGGGCCGTGAGCCCTGCTTCAACGCCGTGAGCAGCTTCGATTCGCTCAGCCGGTCGTCTCCGCGCACGAGGGCGAGGACGACCTCGCCGTCGTCGGTGGTCACCGGCATCGCCTTCGATGTCGCCGCGAGATCGATCTCGAGAAAGGTCGCCAGCGCATCGCAGGTCGTGACGCCGGGCGTCTCGATCTCCTCCGGCGACCCAAGAGGGACAGGAAACTCCGGCGCGCGTGGAACGCCCCGCGCGATCTCGGCGTCGGCGGCGTAGTCGCCGCGCTCGCACCGCACGAGCGTGTTCTCACCCGATCCCGACGGGGCGAGGAAGTCGATGCTCAGCTCGCCGCCCATGACCCCGCTCTCCGCTCGCACGGCATGCGCCTCGAGCCCGCATCGATCGAAGATGCGGTGGTAGGCCTCCCGATTGCGCTCGAAGCTGGCCACGGAGCTCTCGGGGTCGCGGTCGAACGAGTAGGCGTCCTTCATGATGAATTCACGCACCCGAAGCAGTCCCCCTCGCGGGCGAGGCTCGTCCCTGTCCTTCACGGAGAAGTGGTACCAGAGTTGCGGCAACTCTCGGTACGAGCGGATCTCGCGGGCGTGGAACGTGAACGTCTCCTCGTGAGTGAAGGGCAGGAGGAACTGCCGCCCGGTCCGATCGGTCACGTGGAAGAGTTCGGGAATCCGGTCGCGCCCCGTCGCCTGCCACAGTTCGATCGGGGTCAGCAGCGGACAGAGGAACTCCTGCGCGCCGATGGCATCCATCTCCTCGCGGATGATCTGCTCCACCTTGCGGTGGATCCGCCAGCCGAGCGGCAGATACGTCCAGAGCCCGGCACCGACCTGCCTGACGAACCCGCCCCTGACGAGGAGCTTGTGGCTAACCGCCTCGGCGTCCGCCGGGTCCTCGCGCAGGGTCGGCAGGAACAGCTTTGATGCCCTGGCTGCCAACGACTGCAGCCTAGTCGTTGAGCGGGATCAGGGACGCCTCGGCCATGGCGAGCGCGGCCGGCTTCGCCATCTTCAGACGCTTGGGACGATGCATGCCTTCGCCGATCCACTGGTCGATCTCGAAGAACAGCTCGTCGATCAGGATGTCCGAGGAGACCTTCTTCAGCACGCGGCCGTGGGCGTACACGAAGCCGACGTCGCGTCCGCCCGCGATCCCGAAGTCCGCGTCCCCCGCCTCCCCCGGCCCGTTCACGGCGCAGCCGAGCACGGCGACCTCGAAGTGCTCCGAATAGCCGGCCAGCCGCTGCTCGACCTTCTCGGCCAGCGTCTGGACGCCGACGTTGTCGCGTCCGCAGGACGGGCACGCGATCATGATCGGGCCCCGCTGGCGCAGGCCGAGCGCCTTCAGGATCTCGAACGCGGTCTTGACCTCCTCGACCGGGTCGGCGGTCAGCGAGACGCGGATGGTGTCGCCGATCCCGTCGACCAGCAGCGCCCCCATTCCCACCGCGCTCTTGATCGAGCCCGCGAACGGGGTTCCCGCCTCGGTCACACCGAGGTGGAGCGGGTACGGCACCTTCTCGGAGAGCATGCGGTAGGCGCGGATCATCGTCGGCACGTGACTCGACTTCACCGAGATCTTGAAGTCCCGGTAGTCGAGCTTCTCCAGCAGCTCGACCTCTTCGACCGCGGCCGCGACGAGCGCCTCGGCCTGGTCGCGTTGCGCGACGTCCTCGAGGTGCTTCGGCAGCGAGCCGGAGTTGGCGCCGATCCGCATGGGGATCCCGGCCTTCTTGGCCGCGTTCACGACCAGCTCGACCTTGTCGGGCCCGCCGATGTTGCCCGGGTTGATCCGCACTGCCGCCACTCCGCCCTCGATCGCCTTCAGCGCCAGCGAGGCGTTGAAGTGAATATCGGCGATCACCGGGATCGGCGAGAAGCGGACGATTCTGGGCAGCGCCTCCGCATCCTCGGTCTTCGGGACGGCGACGCGGACGATCTCGCATCCGGCCGAGGCGAGCGCGGCGATCTGCGCGGTCGTCGCCTCGACGTCGTGCGTCTTGGTCAGGGTCATCGACTGGACGACGACGGGAGCACCGCCGCCGATGGCAACCCCGCCGACGTGGATCTGCCGTCCGCTGGCCACGAAGCGATTGTAGTCGGCGCGTACCGGCGCTTCGCCGCCGCGACCGACATGGCGGGCGCGGCTCACAGCGACGCTTCGGGCGGTTAACCGCCGCCGAGGCGTCCCACGTCGTTCGAGATCCCGATGACGAACAGGAACAGCACGAGCGCGATGCCGACGACGGAGACCCGTTCGTAGACCTCCCGGGCGACCGCGCGGCCGCGGATGCCTTCGATGATCGAGAAGGCGATGTGGCCACCGTCGAGCGGCAGCAGCGGCAGCATGTTCATCAGCGCGAGGGACAGGCTGATCAGCCCGAGCACCCACAGGTACTCCTGGATTCCCTGGCCGGCGCTGCGATCGAGCGTCTGGGTGATCCCGACCGGGCTCGAGATGTCCTTGCGACCCTCGCCGTGTACGAGCCGCCCGAGCGACTTGCCGATCTCCTTCGTGACGATGCCGGTGAGCTTCAGCGACTGCCACGCGGAGGCGCCGAGGCCCAGCTCCTCTCCACGAAGCCTGAAGCCGAGCCGGTAGTCGCCCCCCTGCTCCAGTACGCGCGGGCGGACCGGGCCGAGCGGGACGTACCTCCCGTCCCGCAGGACGATCACCGTCAGGGGCGCACCCTTCGAGCTCGAGATCGCGGTGGCGATGCCGGATCGGTCCGACCGTGGCGCCGTTGATGGTGACGATCTGGTCGCCGGGCCTCAACCCGACCTCGGCGGCCGGCGTCTTCGCCTGGACTTGCCCGACCGTGCTGGTCGCCTTGCCGCCGCCGACCATGAAGAGGACGGCGAAGAGGACGACGGCGAGGAAGAAGTTGGTTGCCGGGCCGGCGAGGATGGCGACGATCCGGCGCCACGTGTCCTGCCGCCAGTAGGCCTGCGGCGAGAGGCCGTCCATGATCTCCTGGATCCCGCGCGAGAAGCCGGCCGGCGGATGGTCGCCGCCGAGGCGCGTGAGCTCCTCGAGCGCCGCATCGGCGGCCGCGTCGTCGCCGCGGCGAGCGCGCGCTTCAGGCGCTGGAGCGGGGCCGCGAGCTCGGGGCGCTCCTGGAGCGCCCGCCCGAAGTGCACGTCGGCGTCCGAGGGCGCCGGCCGGTGCATCCCCGGGATCTTCACGTAGCCGCCCAGCGGCACCACGCCGATGCCGTACTCGATCCCGTTCCTGGTCGTCTTGGCGAGCGCGGGTGGGAACCCGACGTAGAAGCGGCGCGGGCGCATGCCGACCCAGATGGCGGCGAAGAAGTGGCCGGCCTCGTGGATGAGGATCAGGAACGCGAGCCCGATGATGGCGACGAAGACGTTCATGCCGTCTGGTCCGCTTTGCGCTGCAAACGGTCAGTCGTGGCCGCAGTTAGAGGCATCTACGCGAGCACCTTCAGCCTCTCCTCGGCGTGCCGTCTGGCTTCCGCGTCCTGCTCGACCAGATCTTCCAGGGTAGCCGCCGGGGTGCCGTCGACGGCGGCGAGAGTCTCCTCGACCACTTCGGCGATGCCGAGGAACGGCAGCCGGTCCTCCATGAAGGCGGCGACGGCGACCTCGTTCGCGGCGTTGTACGCGCACGGGTAGGTGCCCCCGCGGACGCCGGCGTCCCGGGCGAGGCGCGAGCAGCGGGAAGGTCTCGAGGTCGGGCGCGTGGAACTCGAGCGTCAGGCCGGAGGCGAGATCGAGCGCGGGCACCGGCGTCGCCGAGCGTTGCGGGTAGGTGAGCGCGAACGAGATCGGCACGCGCATGTCCGGATAGCCCAGGTGCGCGAGGGCCGCGCCGTCCCGGAAGCGGACGAGCGCGTGCACGACCGACGTCGGATGGACGACGACCTCGATCCGCTCGTAGGGCAACCCGAACAGGAAGTGCGCCTCGATCAGCTCCAGGCCCTTGTTCGCAAGCGTGGCGGAGTCGATCGTGATCTTCGGCCCCATGCTCCAGGTTGGATGGGCGAGCGCGTCCTCCGCCGTCACCTCCTCCAGCTCGTCTCGCGTCCGGCCGCGGAACGGGCCGCCGGAGGCGGTGAGGACGAGAGAATCGACCTGGTCGGGCCCGCGGCCCTCGAGACACTGGAAGGCGGCCGAGTGCTCGCTGTCGACGGGCAGCAGCCTCCCCCCTCCCCGCGCCTGCGCCGCGAGGGCGAGCCCGCCCGCGGCGACGAGGCTCTCCTTGTTCGCGAGCGCGAGGTCGACGCCGCGCTCGAGCGCCCAGAACGTCACTGGCAGCCCGGCGAACCCGACGACCGCGTTGAGCACGATGTCCGGCTCGGCCCGCTCGAGCAGCTCGGTCGGGTCCCCTCCGACCTGGGTCAGCGGTGCCAGCCCGTCGATCGGGGACGAGCCCGATGCGGCGGCGACCAGCTCGAGGCCCGGGATGCGCTTCGACGATCTCGACGGCCTGGCGTCCGATCGAGCCCGTCGCACCGATCAGCGCGACTCTCCTCACGGGAACAGTATGCCGCCGTCCATCCAGAGTCACTCTTCCGGCATGTTCGCGTTTCCCCTGCGCGCGGATTTCGCGGTTACGATCGCCTTGGGGAGGAGGCCGGGTGCACCTGCGCACCTGTCCGCCGGGGGCACGCCCAAACAGGGCCCGGCTGGACGCACGAGAGCTAGACCTTGTCGAAGGCGAGGATCAGGTAGAGCGCGGCGACGGCGGCGAAGAGCTGCGCGTCGATCCGGTCGAGCACGCCGCCGTGGCCGGCCAGCAGGCGGCCGCTGTCCTTTACGCCCATGTCCCGCTTGAGCAGCGACTCGAACAGGTCCCCCAGCGGAGCAGCGGCCGCGAGCGCCGCACCGAGCAGGAGGGCCTGCCCGATCGAGAGGAACTCGTCGCGATCCTTGTAGAGGGCGACGAACGTGACGAAGACGGTCGCCGCCGTGCCGCCCACGAACCCCTCCCATGTCTTGCCGGGCGAGATCTTCGGGGCCAGCTTGTGTCGTCCGACCACGCGCCCGACCAGGTACGCGAACGTGTCACCGGCCCAGACCGCGATCAGAACCGTGAACGCCGCCAAGCGGCCGTGCTCCGGCAGCGCGCGGAGCGCGAGCAGGGCGACCAGGCCGAGCCCGATCCACGTCACTCCCAGCACCGTCGCGCCGACCGCGACGGTCGCCGACTGCCTCGTTTCGGCAAGCCCCTTGAGCAGGAAGGCAAGCGCGACCGTCGCGAACAGGCTCCCGGCCACCCAGACGAACCCGCCTGCCTGCGCCGAGACCAGCGTCAGGGCGAGCCCCAGGTAGCCGGCGATCACGATCGGGCGCAGCGCGCGCGTCATCACGTAGAACTCGTGCAGCGCCAGCAGCCCGACCGCGCCGGCGAGCACGCACAGCCACCACCCGCCGAGCCAAACCACTCCGAGCACGAGCGGGAGCCCGACCAGCACCACCAGCACGCGGGAGGCGAGGTTGTTCATGCCGTCTCGATTGCGACGATCGGGAAGCGGTTGGAGGGTGTCCAGAGGCGCATAGCGGAAGAGTCTCTCTCCTAACCGGCTTGCGTGAGCAAGCTGGCTACCTACCGCCGAACCGGCGGCGGCGGCGCGCGTACGCCCGGAGCGCGTCGCGGAGCTGGCGGGGACCGAAGTCGGGCCAGAGCGTGTCGACGAAGACGAGCTCCGAGTAGGCGAGCTGCCACAGCAAGAAGTTCGAGATCCGGAGCTCGCCGGAGGTGCGGATCAGCAGGTCGGGGTCGGGCATCGCCGGCGCGTACAACTGAGCCGCGAACGTGTTCTCGTCCACGTCCTCGGGGGCGACGCCAGACGCAACGAGCCTGCGCGTGGCCTCGACGAGCTCGGCCCGGCCGCCGTAATCGAACGCGATCCACAGGCTGAGCCGGTCGTTGCGCTTCGTCTCCCGCTCGAGTCTGACCATTCGCTCCTGAAGATCCTCGGGCGCACGGTCGCGGCGGCCGATGAAGTGAACGCGCACGCCCTGAGCGACGAGGTCGGGTAGCTCGCGCTCGATCGTCTCGGCGAACGTCTCCATCAGCGCACCGATCTCCTCCTCGGAGCGGGTCCAGTTCTCGGTCGAGAACGCGTAGACGGCGAGCGACTCCACCCCCAGGTCGATCGCGGTCTCGACGATCGGCCGGAGCGCGCGCGATCCGGCGCGGTGGCCCTCGGCGACGCTGACCCCGCGCCTGCTCGCCCAGCGGCCGTTGCCGTCCATGATGATCGCGACCGCCCGGGCGACATCACTCTGGTCCCTGGCCTCGGACTGTTCGGCGAACCTGCCCTTGAGTCGAGTCAGGAGGTTCAGCGTGGTCTCCTTCTGAGGAAAGTGCGAAGCACTTTCCTCAGACTTCGAGGATCTCGGTTTCCTTGCGCTTCAGCAGCTCGTCGATCTTGTGCACGTGGTCGTCGGTCAGCTTCTGGACGCGCTCCTCGGCCCGTCGCTCGTCGTCGTCGCCGACCTCGCCGTTGCGGACGAGCTCCTCCAGATGCTTCATCACGTCGCGCCGCACGTTCCGCACGGCAACCCGTCCGTCCTCAGCCCGCTGGCGCACGACCTTGACGAGGTCCTTGCGCCGCTCCTCGGTCAGCTGCGGGATCGGCAGGCGGATGAGCTTGCCGTCGTTCGCCGGCGTCAGGCCGAGGTCGGACTCCATGATCGCCTTCTCGATCGACTTCAGCGAGCTCGGGTCGAACGGCTGGATGGTCAGCATCCGCGGCTCCGGCACGTTGATGGTCGCGAGCTGGTTCAGCGGCGTCGGCGTCCCGTAGTAGTCGACCTGGACGTGGTCCAGCAGGGCGGCCGAGGCGCGGCCGGTCCGGATGCTGTTGAACTCGTGCTGCGTCGTCTCGACGGACTTGTCCATGCGGCGGACGGCGTCCTGGATCAGGTCGTCCATCATCGGGCGGCTCCCTTTTCGGGCTCGAGATGAGCGTTCCCACGCGCTCTCCGCTCGCGATCCGGGCGATGTTGCCCTCGGCGAGCTCGAAGACGTGGATCGGCAGGTTGTTGTCCATGCAGAGCGAGAGCGCGGTCGTGTCCATCACCTTCAGGCCGCGCTCGATCGCCTGGAGGTGGGTGAGCTCGGGCAGGAACTCCGCGTCCGGATCCTCGCGGGGGTCGCCGTCGTAGACGCCCCGGACGTCGTTCTTCGCCATCAGGATCGCCTCGGCGCCGATCTCGAGCGACCGCAGCGCGGCGGCGGTGTCGGTGGTGAAGAACGGGTTGCCGGTCCCCGCCGCGAAGATCACGATCCGGCCCTTCTCCAGATGGCGGATCGCCCGGCGGCGGATGTACGGCTCGGCGACCTCGGCCACGGTGATCGCGGACAGGACGCGGGTCTGCGCGCCGCGGCGCTCGAGCGCGTCCTGCACGGTCAGCGAGTTGAGCACCGTCGCGAGCATTCCCGCATAGTCGGCTGTCGCTCGGTCCATGCCGGCCGCCGCCGCCTCCATCCCGCGGACGATGTTGCCCGCGCCGATCACCAGCGCGATCTCGAGCCCCTGCTGCTGGACCTCGACGATCTCCTGCGCGAGCTCTTCGACGCGGTGCTGGTCGACGCCGTAGGCGCGGTCGCCGGCCAGGGCCTCGCCGGAGAGCTTGAGGAGGACGCGGCGGAACGGGCCGGCCTCGGTGGAGCGGGCAGTGGTCGCGCTCGTCTCCGCGCCCAGGCTCATGCCAGCTGGAAGCGTTCGAACTCGAGAACCTCTGCGCCCGCCTCCTGCAGGGCCTGTCCGACCGTCTTGGAGCCGTCGTGGATCCACTCCTGATCGGTCAGAACCGTCTGCGCGAAGAAGCGCTTGTTCAGCATGCCTTCGACGATCTTCTCACGCGCCTGCTCGGGTTTCGACTGAACCTCGTCCGAGTTCGCGTAGATCTCGCGCTCGCTCCCGACCGTCTCCGTCGGAACGTCGTCCCGCCCGATCCACTGGGTGGACGGCGAGGCGGCGATGTGCATCGCCACCTTGCGGCCGAGCTCGGCGTCGCCCCCACGCAGCTGGACGAGCACCCCGATCTTGTTCGCCGGCGGATGCGCGTACGCAGCGATTACACCGCCGTCCACCCGTTCGAAGCGGGCCGTGCCGACAACGGCGATGTTCTCCCCGAGCTTGCCGGACAGCTGGACGCGCGCGTCCTCCAGCTCTGCCTCGGCGCCGGCGCCCCGGGTGTCGACCGCGTCGAGGACGTCCTTCGCATAGGCGAGGAACTCCTCGTTGTTGGACACCGGCTCCGTCTCACACCCGACGGCGACCATCGTGCCCCGGCTGCCGTCGTCCGCCAGCCGATACCCGACCTTGCCCTCGCTCGTCTCACGGCCCGCGCGCTTGGCCGCGCTTGCCATCCCCTTCTCGCGCAGGAGCGTGACCGCAGCGTCGAGGTCGCCGTGCGTGTCCTCGAGCGCGCGCTTGCAGTCCATCATCCCCGCGCCTGTCTTGTCGCGGAGCTCCTTGACGAGGGTTGCGGAGATCGCGGCCATCAACTCTCCTCCGTCGCGGCCGTGGCTGTGTCGCCCGTCGCAGCCGGCAGCTGATTGGTCCGCGGGAATCTGCTCAGTCGCAGATTCCCGTGCTTCGACCGGCTCGACGGTCTCCTCAGCGGGAGCCTCAGGCTCCGGCGGAGGCTCTGGTGCTTCGGGCTGCGCTGCCATCTCGGCCGGGCCGACCTTCTGCTTGCCTTCCGCGATCGCGTCTGCGATCACGCGGGTGATCAGGCTGCACGAGCGGATCGCATCGTCGTTGCCCGGGATCACGTACTCGGCTTCGTCGGGGTCGCAGTTCGTGTCGACCAGCGCAATGATCGGCATTCCGAGCCGGCGGCCCTCGCGTACCGCGAGCGCCTCCTTGCGCAGATCGAGGACGAACATCGCGTCCGGCTGGCGCTTCATGTCGGCCACGCCGCCGAGGTTCGCCTCGAGCTTCTCGAGCTCGGCGAGCATCGCGATCCTCTCCTTGGGCGGGAGCAGCTCCAGCTGGCTATCGTCGCGCAGGCGACGGAGGTCGTGGAGGCGGTCGATCCGATCGGAGATCGTGCGCCAGTTGGTGAGCAGGCCGCCGAGCCAGCGATGGTTGACGTACGGCATGCCGACGCGCTTCGCCTGCTCCTCCACGGCGTCCTGCGCCTGCTTTTTCGTACCGACGAACAGTACGGAGCCGCCTCGGGCCGCGAGGCTCTTGACGAACTCGTAGGCCTCCTCGACCAGCTGAGCGGTCTGCTGGAGGTCGATGATGTAGATCCCGCCGCGCTCGGTGAAGATGAACCGGCGCATCTTCGGGTTCCAGCGGCGGGTCTGGTGGCCGAAGTGCACTCCGGCCTCCAGAAGCTCTCGCATGGAGACGACAGCCACGTGTGCTTCCCCTTTCGGTTTCGATGTGTGTAACTCCGGTGGGCCCGGACGGAACCGGCGTCAGACGCCGGCACCGCCGCCCAGGTGTGCCGCCGGGTCGGTGGAACGGAACGGGCTACATGCTAGCGGGCACGTGCCTGCTCCAGTGCGGCCTCCAGGTCTGGCGGAAGCGGCGACGTCACATCCACGGGAGCTCCCGTCTCGGGGTGGGCGAAAGCGAGGCGGGCGGCGTGCAGGAACTGGCGGCGCAGGCCCGGCTCGGGGGCGCCGTACACGGGGTCGCCGGCGACCGGCAGGCCGATCGCAGCAAGGTGCACCCTGATCTGGTGGGTGCGCCCGGTTTCGAGGCGGACGCGCAGCAGCGCGTGCGCCGGCAGCAACTCCAGCACCTCGAAGTGCGTGACTGCGTCCTTCGGCGCATCCGAGTCGAGTGAGCGGCGGGTCGGATAGCGGCGGTCGCGGCCGATCGGCGCCTCGATGCGGCCGGCGCGGGAACGCGGGCGGCCTCGGCCGAGCGCGAGGTACTCCCGCTCCACGGCGCGCCGCTTCACGAGCGTCCGCAGCCCGTCGTATGCCTCCTCGGTGCGCGCGACCACCATCAGGCCAGAGGTGTCCCGGTCGAGCCGGTGGACGATGCCCGGACGCTCGGGATCGCCGCCTGCGGTGCGCCCGGCGAGCGCCTGGACGAGCGTTCCTGACGCGTGCCCGGCCGCGGGGTGGACGACGACTCCGGCGGGCTTGTCGATGACGAGCAGGTGCTCGTCCTCGTAGGCGATCCGGAGGTCGGGTGCCGGGCGCGCAGGCGGGGCCTCGTGCTTCGTCTCCACCAGCACCTCCTCCCCACCTTCCAGGCGATGGCTCTTTGCCCGCGGGACCCCGTCGACGAGCACGGCGCGGGCGGCGAGAAGGCGTTCGGCGGCGGCGCGGGAGCCGACCCCGGGGAGCGTGGCGACGAAGCGGTCCAGCCGCTCGCCTGCCGCCGTCTCAGGTACGACGTACGGGATCGAGGCCACGCGGGCGGCGTGGGCTGCGGTCGGCGGCGACGAGGGCGCCGAGCAGGATCGCCACGCCCGCCACGATGAAGCTGTCGGCGAGATTGAACGCCGGCCAGTACCGGAGATCGAGGAAATCGGTGACGTGCCCGAGCCGGACCCGGTCGGCGAGATTCGAGATGCTGCCTCCGATCAACAGGCCGACCGCGATCGGAAGCAGGGGGTGCCGGGCGCCCGAGCGGTAGAAGTAGACGACCATCCACCCGACCGCGACCAGCGTCAGCAGGATGACGATGCCCGTTGCCTGGGCGAAGAGCCCGAAGGCGATGCCGGAGTTCTGGACGTGATGGATCGAGAACGGACCGACGACCTTGACGTCCTCGTCCAGGTACAGCTCGCTGGCGACGACGTGCTTGGTCAACTGGTCGGCGACCACGGCGGCGATCGCGATCGCGCCCAGGGCGAACCAGTGCCTCGGGCGCGCGGCCAGCGACCGCGCAACGACGGAGATCGGCGCCAGGCCGTCGGTGCGCGATCCCGGCCGGAACTCCTGCTTCCGGGCAGGCTCGGTGGTCAGCCTCGCTCCTGTTTCCGTTTGTCCTCGATGCAGAGGGTCGCCCACGGTAGGGCCTCGAGGCGCTCGGTCCCGATCGAGTTGCCGCAGCTCGAGCAGGTGCCGAACGTCCCGTCGTCGAGGCGGGCCAGCGCGGCGTCGATCTCGTTCAGGACATGCGTCGAGTTGTCCTCGAGGGTCGATGCCATCTCGCGGTCGAACGTGGCCGTTGCGACGTCGCCGAGATGGTTGTCCTGGAACGTCGGCTCGTCGGTCTCGTCGCCGAGAGATCCCGGGTTCTCGGCGTGGATGTTCTCGATCGCTCCCACAACTTGCCGGCGGGCCTCTAGCAGGCGGACGCGGAAGTGCTCGGTGTCGAGCCCATTCGCCATCCGTCTCAGTATAGGCCGGTCGCTAGGCGGCCCTGCTCTCCCGCTCGGGGCCCGTGAGCGTCACTTCCGGCGGCTCGTCGAGCTCGAGCTGACCCGAATCGGACTCCTCGATCGCATCGAGCGCGGCGTGGAGCAGGAGGCGCACGCGGCGCGCCTCGCGCGCCAGGTGCTCGCGCTCGTCGCGGGCCTGGCGGGTGATCGTCCGGCTCTCGGCCTGCGCCTCCGAGACGATCGACTCCGCCTCGCGCTTTGCCTGGTCGCGCAGCTCGTGGGCAGCGCGCTCGGCCGAGACGAGGGTCGTGCGCAGCAACGCCTCGATCTCGCGGTACCGCTTCAGCTCGCCCTCCAGCAGGTCGACGCGGTCGGCGTGGTCCGCCCGCTCGCGCCAGACGGCCTCGAAGCTCTCGGCGATCTCCTCCAGCAGACGGTCGACGGGTTCGCGGTTGTAGCCGAACAGCCCGCGCCGGAGCTTGACGTGACGGATCTCGACTGGTGTGTAGGACATCGGTCTCCTTTTTGGTCAGTGCAGGCGGTCGAGCAGCCGAACGACGATCTGCTCGCCGCCGATCAGCACGAGCACGGCGACCATCGGTGAGAGGTCGATCGGCCCGAGCGGCGGCAGGATGCGCCGGAACAGCCGCAGATACGGCTCGCAGACGTCGTAGAGGAACCGCACGACCGGGTTGAACGAGTACGGCAGCCGGACGAACGAGGTCAGGACGTAGGCGAAGATGACGAGCACGTAGACGCCCACGAAGACGACGACGAAGCTCTGCAGCGTCGACACGGCGTCTGCGAGTAGCCCAAAGCCGGCGGTCCATACGCCCACGGCTCCGATTTCGCCTTGCCGAGACAGGTTCCTACGCCTGGGAACGCGATCTTGGCCGGGACGTTTGCCGCCGGAGCCGGGCTTCGCCAGGCGTGAGGCTCACCGGACCAGACCGTCATACCACGCCGGACCGTCGTCGGCGCCGCTTACGGTCGTGTCCTTAGGCTTGATTGAAGAAGCCGCCCCGCTCGAGGAGCTTGGCACGCTCCTCGGCGGAGACCTCGACGTTCCGCGGGGTGAGCAGGAAGACCTTGTCGGCGACGCGCTGCATGCCGCCGTTGAGGGCGTAGGTCAGGCCGCTCGCGAAGTCGATCAGGCGCTTGGAGAGGTCCTGATCGGTGCTCTGGAGGTTGAGGATGACGGGGATACCGTCCTTGAACCGGTCGGCGATCTGCTGGGCGTCGTTGAAGCTGCGCGGGAGGACGAGGTGAACCTTGACGTTCGGGCTCGGTGCTGCCTCGAGGCGGCGTGGACGGGCAGGAGCGGCCTGCTCGCGGGCCGAGCGGGGCGCCGGCACGGCCACCTCGACCTGGCCGGCGGCCGTGTCGGAGTCGGTCCAGTCGTCGTAGCCGCCTCTGCGCCGGCGCGGCAGCCTGCGGACGTTCGGCCGGTCGTTGTACGTGCGCTCGAGCTCCTCGTTGGTGGCGTAGCCATCCTCGTCCCAGTAGTCGTCCTCCTCGGCGATGCCGAAGTACACGAGCGTCCGGCTCCAGAGGTCGGTGAAGGCCATTGCGCCCGGAATGGTAACGCGCCGCGCGGAGCGAGCCCGCTCAATCCGCCCAGAGAACCGACCCCAGCCGAACCATCGTTGCGCCCTCCTCCACGGCTACCCGGTAGTCCTGGCTCGTGCCCATCGAGACCTCTGCGAGGCCGTGCTCGTCTGCGAGCGCACGCAGGCGCCTGAAGTACGGCCGCGAGACCTCGGGGTCGTCCGCGAGCGGCGGCATCGTCATCAGCCCACAGACGTCTCGGTAGAGGGAGAGCAGCGCGGCGAGCTCGTCCGGCTGCACCCCCGACTTCGTGGGCTCGCCCGACAGATTCACCTCGACGAGCGCCGGCACCGTCAGCCGTCGCGCGGCCGACTCGGAGTCGAGCGAGTGGACGAGCTCGCAGATCCTGTTCACCACCTTCGCCTTGCGGCTCTGGAGGTGGCCGATGAAGTGCCAGCGGAACGCGTCGCCGTAGACGGCGTGCTTGGCTTTCCAGGTCCTGAGCTCTGTTCTCCCCGACCACCTCGATACCCGCCTCGGCGAGAGCGGCCATGTCTTCGACCGATACGTACTTCGTGGCCGCGACAACGGTCACCTCCGGGCCGACCTCGGTCCTGACCTGCTCGTACCGTTCCCGGATCCGATCAGGAGACATAGGCGATCATCCCCTGGCGGCCGGTACGCCCGGCGTCGCGCCGGTGCGAGAAGAAGAGGTCCGGGTTGCAGGACGTGCAGAGGTCGGTCCGGTGCACGTCTGCGATGCCGGCCGCCTCCAGCGCACGCTCGGCGGCGGTCCAGAGGTCGAGCCGTCCGTCCCGGACGATTTCCTCGCCGTACCGCTCGCGGAACGGACCGGCGACCTCGTCCCCGACCTCGTAGCAGCACGGACCGATCCCCGGGCCGATCGCGGCCGCGAGCGTGCCGCCGTCGAGCGCCGCGACGGCATTCGCGACGATCCCGGCCAGCAGGCCGCGCCAGCCGACGTGAAGCGCCGCCGCCGCGGCCGGCCCGCCGTTCGATCGCACGATCGCCACCGGCAGGCAGTCGGCGGTGAAGACGAGCAGCGGCTGCCCCGGCGTGTCGGTCCAGAGCCCGTCGCCCGGCTCTCCGGCGCCCCCTGCCCGCCTGACGGCCGCCCCGTGCACCTGCCGCCCGTAGGAGAGAAGCTCCGCGTCGGTACCGACCTCCGCGCACAAGCGGCGGCGGTTCTCCCCCACGCGCTCAGGATCGTCGTCGGTGAGCCGGCCGAGGTTGAGGGTGTCGAACGGCGCGCCGCTGACCCCGCCGCGCCGCGTCGAGAATGCGACCGCATACGGCCCGGGTGCGTCCCAGCGGATCAGCGCGAGCTCACTCATCGGCGATCAATTCTCTCGCGGCGGCCAGCTCGGCCCGGCGGCCGCCCAGCTCCCCGCGCAGCTTGCGGCGGCGGAGCTCCTCGAGGATCTCCCCCACGCGCGGCGACTCGGGCACGCCCAGCTCGGCCAGGTCGGCTCCGGTCACCTCGAGCCGCACGCTGCGCAGCCGCATGAACCAGTCGCGTAGTGCTGCCGAATCCTGCCGCGCCAGCGCGAGCAGCGCGCCTTCGGGCGCGCGGCCGGCGAGATCCGCGATCTCGACCGGGTCGGTCGCCTCCGCCAGCACGGGCGCCAGCGCGAGCGCCTCCTCGACCGCCCGGGCATCCTGCCGCCGGAGCGAGAGCCGCTCGATCAGCCCGGGGTGGGCGGCTGCGACCGCTGTCAGGCGCACGCGCCAGCGCGGTGCGTCGGGGTCGAGCTCCGCCCGCAGGACGTCCAGTCGTTCGACGAGCCCCGGCTCGAGCCGGGGGGCGGCCGCGAGCTGGGCGAGCCGGTCGAGCGACTGCTCCGCCTCGTCCTCGGAGAGCAGCGCAACCACCTCCTCGCGCATCCGCGCGCCCGAGAGCAGGCGGATGCCGGCAACTCCCTCCCGCGCGAGCCGCGCCGTCTCCTCGTCCATCCGGAAGCCCAGCCGGCTCTCGTACCGGACCGCCCGGAAGATCCTTGTCGGGTCGTCGACGAACGACTGCTCGTGCAGGACGCGGATCGTCTCGTTCTCGAGGTCGGCGCGGCCGCCGTGCGGGTCGACCAGCCGGCCGAAGTCGCTCCCGAGCGACGCCGCCATGGCGTTCACCGTGAAGTCGCGCCGCGCGAGGTCGTCTTCGATCGTGCCGGCCTCGACGTCGGGAAGCGCCGCGGGGGCGGCGTACGTCTCGCGGCGACAGGTGACCACGTCGAGCTGCCTCCCGTCCGGAAAGCGGACCACTGCGGTGCCGAACCGGCCGTGCGCGGTCACCTCGCCGCCCAGTCCGCGCGCGAACTCGATCGCGTCGCCCTCGACGGCGAGGTCGACGTCGAAGCTTTCCCGGCCGAGCAGGAGGTCGCGGACGGCGCCGCCGACGAGGTAGACGCCCTCCCGCCGCGGCAGGTCGAGGGAACGCAGCCCGTCGGAGATCGAGTCAGGCGAGCGCAATCGCGTCGATCTCGACCAGCGCGCCAGAGGGAAGCGCCGACACCTCGACGGTCGCGCGGGCGGGCGGCACTTCCCCGACGTGCGTGCGGTACACGTCGTTCATCGCCTGGAAATCGTCGAGGTTCGTCAGGTAGACGGTCGTCTTCACGACCCGGTCGAGACTACTGCCGGCGGCCTCGAGGATCGCGCGCAGGTTCGCGAGCACCTGCTCGGTCTGCTCCCCGACATCGGAGCCGACCGGCTCGGTCGCGCCCGGGACGAGCGCGACCTGCCCGGAGACGAACACGAGCCCGCCGGCCTTGATCGCCTGCGAGTACGGAGCACCCTGGAACGGCGCGGGCGCCTCTTCGGTACGGACTGCCTCCTTCTCGGCCATGGGGCTCCTTCCGTTCGGGTCAGGGACGCGGCGCACGGCAGGCCGCCGCAAGGGCAACCCCGAGCGCCTTGAACATCGCCTCGAGCACGTGCTGGGCGTCGTCGCCGGCGATCAGTCGGACGTGGAGGTTCAGGCCTGCCCCCTCGGCGAAGCGGCGTAGGAAGTCCGTGACCAGATCGGTTTCGAGGCCGCCGACGCGGGTGTCGGACAGATCGACGTTCGAGGCGAGCAGTGGCCGCTCGGTGACCTCGACGACAACGTGCGCCAGCGCCTCGTCGACGGGCAGCACGCCCGAGCCGAAGCCGCGCACGCCGGGAGCACGGAGGTGGGCGGAAAGCGCCTCCCCCAGCGCCTCCGCCGCCTCGATCGCGTCGGCGGACGTCTCGCCGGCGGCCAGCGCGACGACCAGGTCGAAGCGGGCGTATTCGGCCAGCAGCACGAGCAGGCGGTCGAGGACGGGGAAGCCCGTGTCGACGTTCGCGCGGCCGGTCCCGGCGACGGTCACCTCCACGCGGAGACGCTCTGCGCGGCTGCTTGGTGTCATTCCGCGAGTCAGGTCTCGACGCGCTCGATGCGGGCGCCGATCGCGCGCAGCCGCTCGTCGATCCGCTCGTACCCCTTGTCGATCTGGTGGACCGCGCCGATCGTCGACTGGCCCTCGGCGGAGAGCGCCGCCAAGAGCATCGCCATGCCGGCACGGATGTCCGGGCTCTCCATGCGTTGCCCGAGCAGCGTCGCCGGGCCGGTGACGACCGCGCGATGCGGATCGCAGAGAATGATCCTCGCGCCCATCCCGACCAGCTTGTCGACGAAGAAGAGGCGGCTCTCGAACATCTTCTCGAAGACCAGGACGGTGCCGAACGCCTGGGTCGCCACCGTGAGGGCGATCGACGTCAGGTCGGCGGGGAACGCCGGCCACGGCCCGTCCTCGATCTTCGGGATGTGTCCGCCGAGGTCGTCCTCGACGATCAACTGCTGGCGCGGCGGGACGCGGATCGAGGTGCCGTCGATCTCCGTCTGGATTCCGAGCCGGCGGAAGGCGGGCAGGATCGAGATCAGGTCGTTCGGGTCGGTGTCCTCGATCGTCACGTCGCTCGAGGTCATGGCGGCGAGGCCGATGAAGCTCGCCACCTCGATGTGGTCGGGCCCGATCCGCCACTCGCCGCCGGCGAGCGACGAGACGCCTTGGATGCGGAGCACGTTCGACTCGATCCCCTCGATGTGCGCTCCGAGAGAGACGAGGAAGCGGCAGAGATCCTGGACGTGTGGCTCGCAGGCGGCGTTGCCGATCACGGTCTCACCCGGCGTCAGCACGGCGGCCATGACGGTGTTCTCGGTCGCCATCACGCTGGCCTCGTCCAGGAAGATGCGCTCGCCGCGGAGACCCCCGTCTGCGTTCATCTCGTAGCGGTCGCGCAGGTCGATTGCCGCGCCCATCCGGGCAAAGGCGTGGATGTGCGGATCGAGCCGGCGGCGGCCGATCAGGTCGCCGCCGGGCGGCGGCACGGTCACCTGGCCGAACCGGGCGAGCAGCGGCCCGGCGAGCAGGAAAGAGGCGCGCATGCGGCCGCATAGCTCGGGGTCGAGCTCGTACTTGGCGACCTCGGCGGTGTGGACACGCAGTTCGTTCGGGCCCGTCCAGGCAACCTCCGCGCCCAGGTCGGCGAGCAGCTCGAGCATGGTGTCGACGTCCCGTATCCGCGGGACGTTCGAGAGCGTGACCGGCTCCTGGGTGAGCAGCGTCGCCGCCAGGATCGGGAGCGCACCGTTCTTGTTGCCGGCGGCCTTGATCGCCCCCGACAGACGCCGGCCGCCCTCGATCACCAGGGCCTGCATCAGCTCGGAAGCGAGCGCGCCCGCGGGCAGGGCGGAGGCGGGCATCGCGGTAGGCTAGCGGACGTGGCGAACCCCACCCGTGAGCAGGCCTGGGACACGCTCACTCGTTACACGAAGAACCAGGCGCTCCTCCGTCACGCGCTCGCCGTGGAGGCGTCGGTCCGCTGGTACGCGCGCAGGGACGGGGAGGACGAAGAGCTCTGGGGCGTGACCGCGCTCCTGCACGACTTCGACTACGAGATCCACCCCACGCTCGACCGGCATCCCCAGGACGGCGCACCGATCCTGCGCGAGGAGGGGTACCCGGAGGTCGTGGTCGAGGGCGTCCTCTCCCACGCCGAGCACCTCGCGATCCCGCGCGACACGCCGCTGAAGAAGACCCTGTTCGCCTGCGACGAGCTCTCCGGGTTCGTCCACGCATGCGGGCTCGTCCGGCCGGACGGGATCGCCACGCTCGAGCCCAGATCGGTGCTGAAGAAGCTCAAACAGCCGTCCTTCGCGGCCGGGGTGCACCGCGACGAGGTCTACGCCGGCGCCGAGCTGCTCGGCCTCGAGCTCGATCAGCACATCGCGAACGTGATCGAGGCGCTGCGGCCGATCGCGGGCGAGCTGGGGTTGCGCGGGGCCGAGGCCTAGCGCAGCCTGACGCGCGTGGTCTTCTGCGCGCGGCGTGTGTCGGCGCTGAGCTTCCAGACCACGCGGTAGGTGCCCGGCCGCCTGATCGTCTTCGGCAGCCGCAGCTGCACGAGGGAGGTGCCCGGGGGGAGCACGAAGTTCCAGCGAACAGGCTTCTTCAGCCCGGGACCCGACATGGTCGCGCTGACGAGCGCGCGTCGGGTGGAGCTGAGCCTGGCCCGGACATAGCCGCCCCTGGCCGTCACGACCACCGAGACGGGCGCCGCGACCAGCAGACGGCCGGCGAGCGAGTTGACCGTCAGGGCGACGAGCGTGCTCGGGTTCCCGGCGTTGTCGAAGGCGCGCACCTTGAGGTGGGTCAGGCCGACGAGAGGAATCGCTCGCGTGTACTCGTTGCCGTGGTCGACCTTCGGCTCGGTTCCGTCGGTCGTCCAGCGGATCGTGTCCATGCCGGACCCGAGATCGGTCGCCGAGAAGGTGACCATGACCGTCTTCGCGTACGGCTGCTGCTTGCAGACCGCACCGTTGCAACGGACGGCCAGCGTCGGGGCAGTCGCGTCGGGGGCGAGCGAGAACGTGGCGACACCCGAGCTCAGTCCAGCGGCATTCGACGACGTGACCGAGAGCGGGCCGGTCGCCGTCGTCCCCGTCTTGGTCGAGACGTAGGTGCGGTGCGGCCCCGTTCCCACTGCCGTGAAGCCGGGGATGGTCGGGAACGAGTACGCGGCGACGCCGGACTGTGGGTCCGAAGAGGCCGCAGTGACCGTGAACGACCCGGTCGAGCCCGGCCGGAAGTAGACGGTGCTGCCTGACGCGGCCGCGTTGGAAAAGCCGGTGAAGAGGAGCGACGGCGTGGTCGGCGCAGTTCCGTCCACCTTCGCGTCGGCCGAGGGCGGCGACGCGGCCGAGACGTTGCCGACGTTGTCGGTCGCCTTCGCCTGGTAGCGGTAGCAGCTTCCGGAGGTCGCCGACGAATCGCCGGTCCCCGACAGCGTCACCGGCGCGAAGGCGCCGAAGGTTCCGCAGGCGCCGTTGGTCATGGTCGCGGCCGCGCGCTCGACGACCGAGCGGCTCGCGTCCACGCCGGAGCCCGCGTCGATCCCCGGGGCGACGGCGAGCGAGACGGAGCTCCCGAACCAGGGGCCGCCTGCGAGCGTTACCGCCTGGCCCGTGGGCGCGGCGGAGTCTCCGCTGATCGTGATCGAGTCGGTGGCGGTTCCGCCGACTGTGGTGGCGGTCACCGTCTTGGCGCCCGGAGCACCTGCACCGGCCGTCCAGCTGTAGGTGACCGGCGACGAGAACGGGGAGGCGGTGTCGTCACCACCGGTCGAGCTCGCCCAGCCGGCCACGCTGGATACGTCGGGGAAGGTGACCGTGGCACCGCCCAGCGAGACCTGGTCGGTGACGGTCGCGTTGAGCGTGAACGACCCCGTCGTGTTGGCACGGAACCACTGCGTCTTGGTCGTCGGGTCGAAGAACTGATCGCCGGCGCCGCTCGCCTCGGTGGGCGGCGTGACCTTCACGGTCGGGACGTCCGGGGTGACGGTGAACGTGGCGGTCTTCTGGCTCGGGTCGGCGTCGTGAACGGTCACGGTCTGCGCGCCGGTCGCAGTCGTCGATGCGGTCCAGCCGTAGGTCATGACGCACGGGCACGGTCCAGCAACGGCTACGCCGCCGCCGGTCATTCCCGTGACCGTGGGGAAGTCCACGCTCGTCACAGGTGACGTCGCCGTCACTTTCACGTCGAAGCTGCCACTGTTCGTGCCGGTCGCCGCGTAGTAGAGCGTCGAGCCCGAGGCGGATTCCGACGACGAGGTCAGGTTGACCACGTCGACCCTGAGGCCGGAGATCGTCGCCTGAGAGCTGGCGACGCCCACGGCAAAGGCGCCGACGAGCGCGAGCAGTGCAACGCGGAGCTTCACGGCCCAATCCATCGGCGGGAAGGCCCGGTAGCTTGAGCGAGTTCCCTACAACGAGGCGAGCAGTCGCTCGATGTCCTCGTCGCTCGTCCACCAGCCGCAGGAGATCCGCAGCCAGGCGGTGCCCGGCATGTCCCGGACGACGATGCCGTGTTCGAACAACCTGCGAGCGGTCTCGGCGGGGTCGCCCTCGGGCACGAACGAGACGAGATTCGCCTGGCCGGGCGCGGTCGCGACCTCGAAGCGGTTGGCGAGCGACGTCCAGCAGCGCGCGGAGATCTCGCTCCCGTGGTGGGCCGCCCAGTGGGGAGTCGTGCCAAGGGCAGCCTCCAGTCCCGCCAGGGCGGGCGTGGGGATCCAGCCGCTGTCGAACCGGGCAGCCCCCGGCTTGGGTGTGAAGGTGCCGCTCTCGTCGTGGCCGTCCTGCGAGAAGTACGTGGGCAACGCGACCTGCAGGGCCCCGGGCTCGCGGACGTACAGGCCGCCGGTCGCGTCCGGGCCGCAAAGCCATTTCTGACCGGACACGGTATAGAAGTCGTACCGCGCCGCCTCGACCGCGATCGCGCCGGCACTCTGGGCGCCGTCCACGAGCATCGGCAGGCCCGTCGCGTCCTGGATCTCCTCGACGGGCAGCAAATTGCCGGTTTGCCATGACACGTGCGAGAGGGCGATCAGCCGCGTCCTCGGCGTCACCTGGGCGAGGATGGTCTCCAGCGCGCGCTCGGAGGGCTGCGCCCTCACCGCGGCCACCCGCACGGTCGCCTCCGAGGCGTCGAGCGCGCCCAGCAGCCCGAAGTGCTCGGTGTCGGTGGTGACGATCTCGTCCTCGGCCCGCAGGCGCAGCCCGGACAGGACGATGTTGCAGCAGTCGGTCGTGGACGTGGTCAGCGCGAGGTTCTCGGGCGGCACGCAGATCGTCGCGGCCAGACCGGCGCGTACCCGCTTCCGCAGCTCGAGCATCGTGTCGATGTACGGCAGTCCGCCGCGCCCCAGCTCGAGGTCGGCGAGCTGCTGGGCCGCCATCGCCTCGACCGTCGCCCGGGCCAGCGGGCCCATCGAGCCGGCGTTCAGGTACGCGACCTCGTCGAGGACGGGGAACTGCGCGCGGGCTTCGTGGAAGTTCACAGCTCGAGCTCGATGGGCGGGTGGTCCGACAGCAGCATGCCGTTTCGGAGGCGCCGCTCGTCGGGCCAAACCTCGATCGCGGAGGGTTCGGCACCGCGAACGGCGATGTGGTCGATCCCTGGCCCGGGCTCCGAGTAGCCGTCCAGAACCCAGTGCGCTGCCATGGCGTTGAAGTCACCCGCGATCACGACCGTGTCGGCGGGCCGCGCCAGCGACTCGATCAACGGCACCACGCGCCGCAGCTCGGCCGCGGGGATCCGGGGGTCTCCGAGCGACCCCGTGGCGTGCAGGTTGGCGACGACGAGGCCGTCGGACAGGCGCACGATCTGGCAGATGCGTCGTTCCTTCCCCCAGGCCAGTCGGGTGACCAGGTCGAGCCCGAGCCGGTGCGCCTGCTGACGCCGGAACGGCGTCGGGTTCAGCGGCACGACCTCGTGCAGGACGACGCGGCGACCGTCGCCGAGGAGGATGGCGTTGCCCTGGCCGGAGAACGCCGAGCGGAGGAGCCCCGGACTCAGGTCGGTCAGTCTCCGTCCAAGGCCGGCCGTGATCGGCATCGGCCCCAGCCGCGGCCGCTGCGAGACGTCGCCGACAGCGGTCATGCCACTCCAGCGGGCAAGCTCGTCGAGCGCCCAGGCCGGCACCTCCTGGAGGACGAGCACGTCTGGACGGTCGGCGCAGGCCAGCCGAACCATCTCCTCGAGGTACACCGACGAGCTCGGCGGCGAGGTGTTCCCGTGGAAGAGGTTCCAGCTCCGGACCAGCATGGTGTGCCGATTACTGTACGAGCGCCTTGCGCGTCGTCCTCGCCGACCCAGCCGCGTTCACGCCACAGTACGACCACGAGCTCGCGGCGGGGCTCGCCCGGCAAGGCGCAGAGGTCGAGCTCGTCACCTCGCGGTTCCGCTTCGGCGCGGCTCCCATGCCGGTCGGATACCTCCGCCGCGAGGTCTTCTATCCCGCCTCGTCACGGCTGTTCCGGCGCTCCCGGCTGCGACTGCCGCTGAAAGCGGCCGAGCACCCGATCGGCCTGGCGCGGCTGGCGCGCATCCCCAGGGATGTCCTCCACGTCCAGTGGCTGGCAGCGCCGGAGCTCGACGCCGCGCTGTTCCGCACGCGTGGCCCGGCGGTCTTCACCGCTCATGATCTCCTGCCGAGACGGACTGCGCATCGGGAGAACCTCTGGCGCCGTTTGCTCCGGAGCTTCGACCGGATCGTCGTCCACAGCGAGCGCGGCCGCGAGGCGCTGGCTGCGGTCGGCGTCGACCCCGGGCGTCTTCGGGTGATCCCGCACGCCGCGTTCCGGAGCGACCCCCTCCGCACGGATGACGGCCACACAGTGCTGTCACTAGGGGCGATCCGCCCGTACAAGGGGCTCCGCGACGCGATCGCGGCCGTCACCCGGGTGGACGCGGCGCGGCTGCTCGTCGCCGGCGATCCGCTCGAGCCCCTCGACGAGTACCGTGCTGCCGCCGGTGACCGGGCGGAGTGGCGGCTCGGCTACCTGGGTGAGGCGGAGCTCGACCGGGCGCTCGGCGACGCGACGCTCGCCGTCTTCCCGTACCGGGCCGAGCTCGACCAGTCCGGGGCGCTCCTGCGGGCCCTGGGCGCCGGCGTGCCGGTGGTCGTCTACGACGTGGGCGGGCTGGCCGACCCGGTGCGCGCCTACGGGGCGGGCCGGGTGGTGCCCGGCGGAGACGTCGACGCGCTGGCGGAGGCGATTCGCGGGCTGCTCGGCGACCCGGCGGAGCTCGACGCCGCGCGTGCCGGCGCGCGGCGGGCGCGCGACGAGCTCACCTGGGACCGATCCGCGGCCGCGCACCTGGATCTGTACCGCGAGCTGCTTCCGGGCTAGCAATCGTGCTCGGCCGGAGGCGTCGTTGCGGTCCGCAAGGGGGAGTGCAATGCTGGCGCCTTGAGCCCCGGGCTGCTCCTGTTCGCCATCGTCTCGATGATCGTCCTGGAAGTCCAGCACCTACGCTGGATCTGGTGGGAGTACTGGGACTGCCGCACCTGCGGCGTGAAGAACAGGGAATGCGCGTGTGAGCGGTTCCGCTGGCAGCTCTGGCTCTGACCGCCGTCAGGGCACGAGCACACCGATCGAGGACTATGCGCTCCTCAGCAATCTCCGCACGGCCGCGCTCGTCTCGCGCACGGGCTCCGTCGACTGGCTGTGCCTCCCCCGGTTCGACTCGGCCGCCTGCTTCGCCGCCCTGCTCGGTCGTCCCGAGCACGGCCGCTGGCTGATCGCGCCGTCGGGCAAGGCGAAGAGCGTCGAGCGCCGCTACCTGCCCGAGACGCTCGTGCTCGAGACGATCTTCGAGACGGATGACGGCGCCTTCCGACTCGTCGACTTCATGCCGCCCGAACGGGACGACACCGTCCTGGCACGGATCGTCGAGGGCCTGGAGGGCGAGGTGGAGATCTCGACCGAGCTGGTGCTGCGGTTCGAGTACGGGTCGGCCGTTCCCTGGCTGCAACGGAAGGACCACGTGTGGCTGGCGGTGGTCGGCCCGCACGCGGTTCGGATCGACAGCAGCATCGACCTGGAGGGCAAGGACTTCACGAGCGTGGGCTCGACAACGGTCTCGGCCGGGGAGCGCCTGCCGTTCGCTCTCACCTCGTTCGCCTCTCACAGAGGTCCGCCCGAGCCGGTAGACGCCGACGCAGCGCTCGAGGAGACAGAGCGGTTCTGGCGGAAGTGGTCGGGACGCTGCGGCTACAGCGGCGAGTGGGACGAGCCCGTGCGCACGTCGCTACGCGTGCTGAAAGGGTTGATCTACGACCCGACGGGCGGAATCGTCGCGGCGCCGACCACCTCGCTGCCGGAGGCGGTCGGCGAGGCCCCGCAACTGGGACTACCGCTTCTGCTGGCTCCGCGACGCCACCCTCACGCTCGTCGCGCTGATCGACTCGGGCTACCTGGACGAGGCCCGGGCGTGGCGAGAGTGGCTGTTCCGCGCCGCCGCCGGCCGCCCGGCGGACCTCCAGATCATGTACGGGGTCGCCGGTGAACGTCGCCTCGCGGAGTACGAGGCCGACTGGCTGCCGGGCTACGAGGGCTCGACGCCGGTCCGGGTGGGCAACGCAGCCTCCGAGCAGATGCAGCTGGACGTCTACGGCGAGATCATCGACGCCTTCACGACCGCGCGGGAGCAGGGGCTCGAAGCCTCGGACCACGCCTGGCGGCTCTCGGTGAACCTGATCGAGTTCGTGGAGGAGGCGTGGCGCCGCCCGGATGCGGGCATCTGGGAGGTGCGCGGGCCGAGCCGGCACTTCACGCACTCGAAGGTGATGGCGTGGGTGGCGTTCGACCGTGCGATCCGGACCTGCGAGGAGTGGGGACGCGACGGGCCGGTCGACCACTGGCGGGCGATCCGAGAGCAGATCCATGCCGACGTCTGTGCCAACGGCTTCGACCCCGAGCTGCAGTCGTTCGTGCAGTCGTACGGCTCGAAGCGGCTGGACGCGAGCCTGCTGCTGATCCCGCTGGTCGGCTTCCTGCCCGCCGAGGACGACCGCGTCGTGGGCACGATCGAGGCGATCGGGCGCGTCTTGTCCTGGGACGGCCTGATCATGCGCTACGAGGCCGACGAGGAGAACATGCAGGTCGACGGTCTGCCTCCGGGCGAGGGCGCGTTCCTGCCCTGCTCGTTCTGGTATGCGGCGGACCTGGCTCTGCTCGGCCGGACGGAGGAGGCACGCGCGCTCTTCACGCGGCTTCTGGGCCTACGGAACGATCTGGGTTTGATCTCGGAGGAGTACGACCCCGAGGCGAATCGGATGCTCGGGAACTTCCCGCAGGCGTTCACCCATCTCGCGCTCGTGGCGTGTGCCTACATCCTCGATCGCGGGCACACGCTCCGGGCCGTGTAGTCCCTGCGGCTCAGCGGTGGCCGAAGTGGTGCGCGCGTGGGAGCGCTGCCTGCACCTCGGCGAGTACCGGCGAGCTCGCGCGCCAGCGGGCCGAGCGTCTCGAGCTCGCGGACCAGGACGTTCAGATTGCGCCCGACGCGTTCGAGCTTCCCGCGGGCGAGCAGCAACGGTTCTCCTCTGACCAAGGGCCGGTGCTGCTCGTACACGGGCGGCGGGACGATCAGGTTCACCTGCCCGGTCTCGTCCTCGAGCAGCATGAAGACGACGCCGTTCGCGGTCGCGGGGCGCTGGCGGGCGATCGCCATGCCCGCCACGGCGACCTCGCCTGCCGGATGCCCGGGCAGCTCCGCGTTCGCGATCGTCCCCTGTGGCAGATGCGGGCGCAGGAGCTCGAGGGGGTGCCTTCCGACCGAGAGGCTCGTCGTCGCGTAGTCGGCGAGCATCCGTTCCCAGTCGGTCTGCTCGGGCAGCTCGGGAACGGGCGCCGTCGGCTCGAGCGGGAGCGCGAGCTGTGTCGTCCCGCGAGCCCCGCTCGAGGGCCGGGAGACGACACCGATCCGCCAGAGCAGCTCGCGTCGTGGACCGAAGCGGTCGCAGGCGCCCGACGCGACCAGCGCGTCGAGCGCGCCTCTACTCACCGGCGCGCGACGAGCGAGGTCGGCGACGTCGGCGTACGGCTGCCCGGTGACGACCGCCTCGGCCTCCTCCTCGCCGACCGAGCGGACGTAGCCGAGCCCGACCCTGACCGCACCGTCCTCGTTCGCGCATCTGGTAGCGCTCAGGTTGACGTCGGGCGGCAGCACCTCCACCCCGTGCCGCTGCCCGTCGCGGACGAGACTGGCCGGCGGGTAGAAGCCCATCGGCTGGGCGTTCAGCAGAGCGCAGAGGAACTCGGCCGGGTAGTGGTGGCGCAGCCACGCCGACTGGTAGGCGAGCAGCGCGAACGCTGCTGAGTGGGACTTCGGGAAGCCGAACCCCGAGAAGCCGGCCAGCTTGTCGTAGATCGTGTTCGCGAGCCGGCCGTCGACGCCCTGTGCCAGCGCCCCTGCGACGAACCGCGAGCGCAGAGCCTCGATCGCCTCCTCGCTCCGCCTGCGGCTCATCGCCCTGCGCAGGCCTTCCGCCTCCCCGACGGTGAACCCGGCGAGCGCCGTCGCCACCTCCAGCACCTGATCCTGGAAGACGACGACGCCGAGCGTGTCCCGGAGCGGCTCCGCGAGCGACGGATGGTCGACGGGCGGGACGTAGGACGGGTCCTCGCGCAACCTCTGGCGCCGCTCGATGTACGGGTGCACCGCCCCGCCCTGGATCGGGCCCGGCCGGACGAGTGCGACCTGGATCGTCAGGTCGTCAAGGTTCTCCGGCCGCGTGCGCAGGAGGCTCTGCATCTGGGCACGGCTCTCGATCTGGAAGTCACCGACCGTGTCCGCGCGCTGGATCTCGTCGTACACCTGCCGATCGTCGAGCGGGATGCGGGAGAGGTCGATCGTCGTGCCGCGGAGGCGGGCGATCTGGTCGACGCAGTCCTCGACGGCGGAGAGCATCCCGAGGCCGAGCAGGTCGATCTTCAGGAAGCCGGCGTCGGCGCACGAGTCCTTGTCCCACTGGCAGATCTGGCGCCCCTCCATCGCCGCCGGCTGGACGGGGACGAGCTCGACCAGCGGCCGGCTGGAGATGACCATCCCGCCCGGGTGCTGGGAGATGTGCCGTGGGAGCCCGGCGATCTCGTGCGCGAGCGCTCCGAGCGCTCGCCAGCGGGCGGAGGCGTGGTTTCCGGGGAGCCGTTCGACCTCCTCGGCGACCCGGTGCGGGTTCCCTTCCGTGACGCGCGCGAGCCGTTCGAGCTCGGCCGCGGGCAGGCCGAGCGCCTTGCCGAGGTCGCGGATCGCCCCACGGGAGTGGTAGGTCGAGAAGGCGGCGACGAGGGCGGCGTGCTCGCTGCCGTACCGCTCGGTGACCCGGACGATCAGCTGCTCGCGGATGTCGCGCGGGAAGTCCAGGTCGATGTCTGGGACCGAGGAGAGGTCGCGGTTGAGGAAGCGGCCGATCGACAGATCTGCCTCGACCGGGTCGACGTGCGAGAGGCCGGTCAGGTAGCAGACGATCGAGCCGACCGAGCTGCCGCGGCCGCGCCCGGGCGGGAGCGCGTGGCGTGGAGAGCCGGGGCCGCGCACGTCCACGGCGACCTCGCGGGCGAGCTCGAGCACCTCCCAGTGCAGGAGGAAGAACCCGGAGAGCTTCAGCTCGGAGATGAGGGCGAGCTCCTGTCGCAATCGTGCTCGCGCACGATTGCGATAGGGAGACCCCCTGTAGCGATCTATGAAGGCACGTTCGCAGACCTCGCGGAGCCGGCCGTCGGGGGTGTCGAAGCCTTCGGAGAAATCGGGGTAGCGGTAGCCGAGCTCCTCGGTCAGGTCGAAGGCCAGGCCGGCGGCGATCTCGGCTGTGCGGAGCACGGCGTCGCGGTCCTGCGGGAAGCGGTCGACCATCTCCTCGGGCGCGAGCAGGACGGCCTCGTGGTTGCCGCGCCGTTCCTGCTCGCAACCGTCGAGGGAGGTGCGGCAGCGGATCGCGACGAGGGCGTCCTGGAGGGCGCTACGCCGCTCGTGGTGGACGTGGACGTCGCCGGTGGCGACGGTGGCGACTCCGAGGTCGCGGGCGAGCTCTTGCAGGGCGGCGATGCGGCGGGTGTCACCGCGTTCGTACGGGCGCTGGAGCTCGACGTAGAAGCGCTCCCGTCCGAACGCTGCCGCAACGCGCGCGGCTGCGTTCGGATCCCGCGTCCCCAGGCCGTGCCGTGCACAGCCCGACAGGCAGACGAGACCGTCAGCGTTTGCGAGCAGCGACTCGAGTGGCAGCTCCGGGGGGAGGGGATCGGCGCCCTCCTTCGGCCGGGTGCCCGCGTGCGCCTCGGTGAGCAGCCGACAGAGGTTCGCGTAGCCCCTCGGCGTCTCGACGAGCAGGGTGACGTGGGCGCCACCCTCGAGTGTGATCTCCGTGCCAGTGATCGGCCGGAGGCCGAACGCCTTGGCCGCGTGGGCGAACTCGAGCGAGCCGTAGACGCCGTCGTGGTCGGTGAGCGCGAGCGCCTCGTAGCCGAGGTCGGCGGCCCGCGCGGCGAGCTCCTCGGGCTGCGAGGCGCCGTCGAGGAACGAATACGCTGAGTGGCAGTGGAGCTCGACGTACCCCATTTCCTAGTTCCCGGCGAGCGCCAGGGCGAGGCGATCAGCGACAAACCGAACCGCGAGCTGCGCATCCTCTGCGACCACGACTGGCTGACCGTCACCTGGACGCGCCACGCCGTCGGGGAGCGCGGCGCCGAGCCGCATATCCACCTCCACCACGTCGACGCCTTTTACGTGCTCGCGGGCGACATGGCTCTCAAGCTCGGGCCCGAGCTCGTCCGCGTCACTGCTTCCGCCGGCTCGCTCGCCATGGTGCCCCCGGGAGTCGTCCACGGCTTCGACAACGACGGTCCCGGAGAGCTGCGATTCCTGAACTTCCATGCGCCGGGCTGTGGCTTCGCCGACTACCTCCGTGGGCGCGGCGACTTCGACCAGCACCCTCCGCCTGCCGACGGCGGCCGACCGGCCGCCGACGCGCTGGTCGTTCCACCCGGCAGCGGCGAGCGCTTCCAGCGCCAGGACCGGGTGAACACGATCCTCGGCGACCTCCCCGAGATCTCCGTGTTCCGACTCGAAGTCGAGCCCGACTGGCCTGGCATCGGGACGCACCAGCACTCGAACCAGGTGGACAGCTTCTTCGTGCTGGACGGCGAGACCGAGCTCGTCTTGGGCGACGACGTCGTGCGGGCCGGGCCCGGTTCGTTCTTCGCTGCCCCGCCGGGGGCGCTGCACGGCATCCGCAACGACCCCGGCAGTCGAACCGTCTTCCTCAACGTGCACGGCCCCGACACCGGCTTCGCAGAGGGAATCCGCCGTCAGTAGCCGGGAAGCGGTCGCGCTCACCACTACTTGAACGTCCAGTGCTCGGGGTGGGCGCGGATCGCAGCTCGTGCGAACACGATTCGCCCGATCGCGTGGACGTGGTACGCCATCTCCCCCAGGTCGGCGGGATGCGCCTGCGGCAGCTCCTTGAACCTGAGGTAGACCTGCCCGGCGAGCTTCGCCACCTCGATCTCCTCGGCGGTCAAGCCCTGGACGTCCATGGCCGCCAGCTCGGGGCTCATGGGCCGGTCTTCGGCCTATGAGCCGGGAAGGGTCCCCGGGGAACCGGAAGGTTCCCCGTCAAAATCGGCCTCTGGAAGAAGGGGGTACGTGGGGGAAACCTGGTTTCCCCCACGGGAGCGAGCTGAAAGCGAGCGACAATCAGGCGCCTCGCTGGGAGCACCAGCAGCCCTGCTCGTCGTCGCGGAAGACGACGACGTTCTGGCCGCTCTCGAGCACGACCTCGAAGTAGCGCCGGTTGACCGGCTCCTCGGTCCACCAGCGGTCGAGGACGCGCCATTCCTCGCGGACGACCGCGACCGCCTGGCGATTCACCCGCTGCGGCGACCCGTCGAAGCCTTCGTCGACGAGGGCAGGACGCGGCTCATTGAGCCTTGTAGCTGCAGTGAGTCTCGGAGCTGCATCGAGTCCTGAACCTGCATCGAGTCCTGAGGTTGCATCGAGCCTTGAGATTGCATCGAGCCTTGAAGCTGAATTGCGTCTTGCCGGCACGTATCGGTCAGTCGCGCGGAACGAGCAACGCCCGTTGCTCCGGGATCCGCGACCACGGCGCAACCTCGACGACGGTGGCGACCGCTCCGGCGCCGGCACGCGCGCGAACCTGGCGCAGGCCGTCCCGGAGACGGGTCTCGAGCTCTTCACCTTCGGGGCGGACGAGCGCGAGCTGGCGGCCCTCGGACTCGCTCAGCGTCAGCAGCTCGAGGCCGAGGCTGAGCGCGGGCGCGGGGAGCTCTGCGAGCTTCGGCCCGAGCGCCGCCCGCAGCGTCCCCCGCTCCCCGCTCGGCTCGCGGAGCGTCATGGTGCGACGCCACGAGCCGCCGCCGACGAGTCGCGCCGAGAGCGCGACCTTGCGGATCTCCCGCCCACCGCGCTCGGGACGGGCGAGGATCCGGTCGAGCAGTGCCGTCAGTGCGCGGCGGAGGGTCAGCTCGTTGGCGACCGCCTCGGGGAACTCGAGCCGCTCGGCGAGGTCGGTCGCCGGCTGGCGCGCGGTCACCTTCGTATCGTCGAAGCCCGCTGGGTCGTTGAAGCCAGCTGGGTCGTTGAAGCCTACTTTGCCGCCGTCGTCTGCTCTCGCCAGGCTCCAGGCGCGCCGGCCGTCCGGCCCCAAACGTTCGGCGACGGCGCTGCCCGGTAGCCCGGCAAGCTGTCCGATCTTCTTGATTCCGAGGTCCTCGAGCTCCTCGCGCCGCCCTGCTTCGAGCGGAAGAAGCGTGAGCGGCAACGGCGCGAGGAACTCCTTGGTGCGCTGGTCGTCGACGACCAGCGCCTGGCCCGGCCTGGCGATCGCTGCCGCGGCGAGCGCGGCGAAGCGGCGATCGGCAGCGCCGGCACAGGCGTTCCAGGGGGAGCCGACGGCTGCGAGGGCGCGCTTCAGCGACGCCGTGACGCCGCCGTAGAGCCGCTCGACCCCGCGCGTGTCGAAGTAGAGGCAGCCGGGCTCGACCGGTTCGACAGCGAAGCCGTTGTCCTCGAGCCTTCGCATGATCTGCTCCCACTCGGTTTGAACCAACACGGCATCCCGCTCCACCAGCACGAGCGACGGGCAGGTGGCGAGCGCCTCCCCCAGCCGCATACCCGGCCGGACGCCGGCCGCCTCGGCTGCGGCGGTGACAGGCCCGAGGAGCGGCTCCGTTCCGGGCAGCGGCGCGAGCGCAGCCGGCTTCAGTGCGAGCCGGGGCCTGTCGCGCAGCGCGGACTGGAGCTCGAATCCCGGGATGAGGATGCAGGCGACCATGGGAACGTATGTTCTACACGAACACACGTTCTCCTGTCAAGAGATCGAGGGTGACGGTCAATTGCGGTGCGCCCCTCGGTCTCACGAGGCCCGGTACGCTCGATCGGTGCCCGAGCGTTCCGACATCCGCAACATCGCGATCGTCGCGCATGTCGACCATGGCAAGACCACGCTCGTCGACGCGATGCTCTGGCAGTCGGGAGCGTTCCGGGCGAACCAGGACGTCGCCGAGCGGGTGCTGGACACGGGCGACCTGGAGCGCGAGAAGGGAATCACGATCCTG
Organism: uncultured Actinomycetes bacterium; assembly: GCA_963808815.1. GTDB lineage: Bacteria > Actinomycetota > Thermoleophilia > Gaiellales > Gaiellaceae > DATBLE01. The sequence goes on from CAWEGI010000015.1 coordinate 183,982, forward strand.
GCCAAGAACACGGCCGTCCGCTACCGCGATACGAAGATCAACATCGTCGACACGCCGGGACACGCCGACTTCGGCGGCGAGGTCGAGCGCGGGCTGACGATGGTCGACGGAGTCCTCCTGCTCGTCGACGCGAGCGAGGGGCCTCTCCCCCAGACCCGGTTCGTGCTGCGCAAGGCGCTCGAGGCGCGGCTGCCGGTGATCCTCGTCGTGAACAAGGTCGACCGGCCCGACGCGCGGATCGCCGAGGTCGTGAACGAGGTGTACGAGCTCTTCCTCGACCTCGACGCCGACGAGAGCCAGATCGAGTTCCCGATCGTCTACTGCAACGCCCGCGCCGGCCGGGCCGGGCCGGAGGCGGACGCGCTGCCGGACGACCTCCAACCGCTCTTCGAACTGATCGTCCGGCGCATTCCGGCGCCCACCTACGAGGAGGGCCATCCACTCCAGGCGCTGGTCACGAACCTCGACGCCTCCCCGTACGTCGGCCGCCTCGCGCTCTGCCGGGTGATGCAGGGGTCGATCAGGCGCGCGCAGCAGGTCGCGTGGTGCCGCGCCGACGGGACGATCGAGCGGGCGAAGGTGACCGAGCTGTACGTGACCGACGCGCTCGACCGGGTCGAAACCGACGAGGCAGGCCCGGGCGAGATCATCGCCGTCGCCGGGATCCCCGAGGTGACGATCGGCGAGACGCTGGCCGATCCGGACGACCCGCGGCCACTACCGGTGATCACGGTCGACGAGCCGTCGCTCTCGATGACCGTCGGGATCAACACGTCGCCGCTCGCCGGCCGGGAAGGTGACAAGGTGACGGCATCGAGCGTCGAGGCGCGGGTGCGCTCCGAACTCGTCGGCAACGTCTCGCTCCGCGTCCTTCCCACCGAGCGGCCGGACAGGTGGGAAGTGCAAGGCCGCGGCGAGCTCCAGCTCGAGGTGCTCGTCGAGCAGATGCGCCGCGAGGGGTTCGAGCTGACGATCGGCAAGCCGCAGGTCGTCACACGGCTCGTGGACGGCACGGTGCACGAGCCGGTGGAGCGGGTGTCGATCGACGTGCCGGAGGAGTACCTCGGCGTCGTCACACAGCTCTTCGCCCTGCGCAAGGGGCGCACCGAGTCGCTCGTCAACCACGGCACCGGCTGGGTGCGGATGGAGGTGCTCGTGCCCGCGCGCGGGCTGATCGGGTTCCGCACCGAGTTCCTCACCGAGACGCGCGGCACAGGGATCCTTCACCACGTCTTCGAGGCCTTCGAGCCGTGGCACGGCGAGCTGCGGATGCGGCCGACGGGCGGCCTCGTCGCCGACCGGTCCGGCAAGACGACCGCGTTCGCGCTGCTGAATCTCCAGGAGCGCGGCTCGCTCTTCGTCGGGCCGGGCGTCGACGTCTACGAGGGGATGATCGTCGGCGAGAACGCGCGCGCCGACGACCTGGACGTGAACGCGACCAAGGAGAAGAAGCTGACGAACATGCGCTCGTCGACGTCCGACGAACTCGTCCGCCTGATCCCGCCGCGGCCGCTGCCGCTCGACCAGGCGCTGGAGTTCATCCGCGACGACGAGTGCGTCGAGATCACGCCGACCAACGTGCGGCTCCGCAAGGTCGAGCTCTCCGCGCAGAAGCGCCAGTCCGCGACGAGCCGCAAGGCCCGTGGCCTGGCACCGTCCAGCTCGCTCGCGTAGCCGGTCGAGGATCTAGAGAGAGCGGTCGGGCCCGATCGCGACCTCGTAGTGCGCAACGCGCTCGTCGAAGCCGCCGAGGACGCGGCGTGCTGCGTGCGGGACGACCGCGGTCTCGTAGTCGTCGCCCGCGAATGTCCGGATCGCCTCCAGCGACTCCCAGAGGGTCAGCACGGCGAACTCGATGCGATCGCCGGAGTCGCACCGGAGCACGTAGCCGTCCACGTAACCCCTGATCCCGCGCAGCAGCGGAAACGTGTGCTGCCGGAGATGCTCCTCGTAGCGAGGCGCGTCGTCGACCGCAGTCCAGCCGTGCCAGAGCCGTCCGATCACCGTTCACCTGCGATGATGACCGAGATGGGCAGCTCCAGCCCGTTCGCCGATCTCGAGGCCCTCGACGCCCAGCGCATCTGGAACGGCGTCGCCGGCCGCGTGGTCGAGGGAGAGCGCGTGACCCTCGCGGTGATCGAGCTCGACCCGGACAGCGTCGTCCCCGAGCACCGCCACGAGAACGAGCAGGTCGGCGTGCTCGTCTCCGGCCGGCTCGAGTTCCGGATCGGCGACGAGACGCGCCGGGTCGAGCCCGGGCGGAACGTGGTGCATCCCCGCGGACGTCCCGCACGAGGTGCGGACGGGCTCCGAGGGGGCCGTGGCCGTCGAGGTCTTTGCCCCGGCGCGGGCGGACTGGGCGGCACTCGAGCGGCTCGGGGCCCGGGCTCCGCGCTGGCCGACGGCCGACTAGGATCGACGGGCGCCGGCCGGGCCTGGGCATCGGCAGAAGGGTACGCTGGAAGCATGGGAGAGCACCTCACGACGGAGCAGCACGCCCAGCTCGCAGCCGAGCTCGCCGAGCTGGAGGGGCCGCGGCGCAAGGAGATCGTCGAGGCGATCGCGGTCGCGCGCGGGCACGGCGACCTCTCCGAGAACTTCGAGTACCACGCAGCCAAGAACGAGCAGGGGCTGCTCGAGCGCAAGATCACCATCCTCCGCGCACGGCTCGAGGACGCGGAGATCGTCGAGGGCGGCGATCCCGACGTGGTCGGGGTCGGCTCGCGGGTGGTCGTCGAGGACGAGACGGGCAGCCGCATCGAGGTCGAGATCTCCGGCCTCGGCGGCAACGGGACGACTTCCCCCTCCTCCCCGCTCGGCGCCGCGCTGCTCGGGAAGCGCGTCGGCGCGACCGTCGACGTCCGGGCGCCCAAGAGCACCTGGCAGGCGACCGTCGTCTCGATCGGCTAGCGGTCGACGATCCGGTAGATGCTCGCCAGGTCGTCGCGGTCACAGCCGACCCGGTCGTAGTAGATCGCCGGCCGTGGACCGTTGGTCGCGTAGCTGTACTGGAACGCCGTGGCGGGCGGGAACCGGAGGATCGTCCTGGCCGTCCCGTTTCGCCAGCGGACGAGGCGGACGTCGGCGCAGGCCAGCGCGTTCCCGTAGTAGACGGTCCCGTCCCGCGTCACCGACGGCCCGAATTGCGCGTACGCGTAGCCGCCGAGCAGAGGCATCGCGACCCGGTGCTGCGTGCGGATGTCGTAGCGATAGGCGCGGCAGTGGTTGTCCGGGCAACCGATCCAGACGGCGTAGCGTCCGTTGACCTGTCCGGGCGCTGCGTAGGCGGCATGGCCGTCGACCACGGCGACCGTGCGGGTGGCGCCGGTCGCGCGGTTGGTCAGCACGATCTCGTAGCTCCGAGTGGCGTAGTCGATTCGTCCGTACAGGAGCCAAGGGCCGGAGACCGACGGTCGCCAGAGCCACGCGCTCGTCCTGGCCTCCAGCGGCAACATCGTCAGCCTCCTGGTCCGGAGGTCCACCTCGGCCAGCTTCGACGTGCCGCCATGGATCAGCTGGATGACCAGCGTCCGCCCGTCGATGCCTCCCGTCTCGGCGTAGGTGCCGCGCGGATTGGCTCGCCACGCAGGGCGGCGCCGCGGCGGACGAGCACGACCGTGTGACTCGCGGGCGGCAGCGGGTTCGGCGTCGCGCTGTGCATCCAGGCCAGCCGGCCTTCGGCGGCGACCGGCCCGCTGTTGTCGACGGCGTTGCGCACGACCGCCTTCGGCGTCGGTGATCTGCGGCACCTGCCGCCGCGAGAATCGTCAGGCAGGCGGCAGCCCGCGCGACCACCTAGATCCGCTCGAGCTCGTCCACCGTTCGCTCGTCGCGGACGTTGCCCGTGTTCAGCGTCGTCTTCGGCTCGATCAGGACGACGTGCGTCTCACCCTCGGCGACCGGCCGGTGCTCGACGCCCTTCGGCACGACCACCAGCTCGCCGGGCTCGAGGACAACGTCGCCGTCGCGGAGCTCCATGCGCAGCCGCCCGGAGACGACCCAGAAGAGCTCGTCCTCGTCGTCGTGGTGGTGCCAGACGAACTCGCCCTCGAGCTTGACGACCTTGACGTAGGCGTCGTTCAGCTCGGCGACGATCCTCGGGCTCCAGGGCTCGTCGAAGAGCGCGAACTTCTCGGCGATCTCGACCTTCTGGAGCATGCGTTTCCATCGTATGCAGAGAGGCTGAAGCCTGTCCTTCTCCGGTCGCGATCACGCGACGATCTCGGCAGCTCCGTCCTCGACGGCCGCGAGCCGCGGCACCACCGGCAGGACGCTCTCGCGCGAGCAGAAGAGGATGTCCTCCTCGAGGCCCGGCGGCCCGTACGTGCGCGCGAGCAGCGCCGTGTGGGCATCCGGGAACGCTCCCGCCACGAGCCCGGCAGCGATCGCCGCGTCGCTGTGCTCTCCGCCCAGCAGCGCCACGATCCGCCCGGCACAGTAGGCGTCGTCGAGCGCGAACGCTCCCTTGAACCCGGCGCAGACGACTACCACGTCTTCCCCGCGCCCGCGAATCTCTTCGGCGACCGCGCCGAGGTTGAGCAGCGAGCCCAGCAGGACAACCCCACACTGCTCGGCCGCCCGCAGGATCGTCCGCGTCCCGTTCGTCGTCGAGAGGATCAACGTGTCGGCTCGCGGCTCGAGGAACTCGCGCGGCGACGCGCCGACATCGAAGCCCTCGATCCGTACAGCGTCCCGCTCACCGCCGACGAGGGAGCCCTCGATCTCGCCCCGCAGCCGCCGCGCCTCCTCGATCTGGGCGCAGCAGAGCACCCGTCGGTATCCGGCGGCCAGCGCCTGCGGGATGGTCGAAGTCGCGCGCAGGACGTCGACCACCACTCCGACAGGTGCGGAGGCCGCCTCGTCCGGCGTGAAGGCGACATGGACGCGCATGACCTCCCGGTACGCTAACCGTGACGTGCCAACCTGCTATCGCCACCCCGACCGGGAGACGGGGTTGTCGTGCTCCGAATGCGGCCGCCCTGTCTGTACCGACTGCGTGACCTTCGCGCCGGTCGGTCTGCGCTGCCCCGATCATGCTGCAGCCGACGGCAGCGGCGGTAAGGTCCAGCAGCGCGCGCAGCGCGCCGTGCGCAGGACGACCAGCCTGCGCTCAGGCGACGCGATCGTGACCAAGATCCTGGTTGCGATCAACGCCGTCGTCTTCCTGATCACGGTCGCGCAAGGCTCCGGTCTGAACAACCCCGGCGGGTGGCTGTTCGACAACTGGGCGCTCTTCGGTGGGCGCGCGTTCATCGACGGCCATTTCTACGGCGGTGTCGCCGGCGGAGACTGGTGGCGGCTGATCACCTCCGCGTTTCTGCACGCGAGCCTGATCCACATCGCCTTCAACATGCTCGCCCTGTGGTGGCTGGGCGCGCCCGTCGAGCTCGCGCTCGGACGAGCCCGCTACCTCGGCCTCTACCTCGTCTCCGGGCTCGCCGGCGCCGCCGGCGCACTGGTGGTGGAACCCAACGCGATCACCGTGGGCGCCTCAGGTGCCATCTTCGGCCTGCTCGGAGCCGGCGTCGTCCTGGAGTGGCAGGCGACCGGATCGCCGTTCGGGAACTACCTCATGCTGATCGTGATCAACCTGGCGATCAGCTTCGCCGTGCCGAACATCTCGGTCGGCGGCCACATCGGCGGTCTGATCGGCGGGATCCTGTGCACGCTCGCGTTCACGAAGTTCGGCCGGGCCCACGCCGCGTACAGCCGACTGAGCCCGATCGGAGCGGTGACTCTCGCCGTGGTCGCCGCCGGGGCGGTCCTGATCGCCTACCTGAAAACGCGCGGCATGGCGTAGTAGTAGGCTCCCGGCCGATGCGCCGGGCCCTCGCCGTCGTCGCCCTGGCTCTGGTCGTCTCCGCGACCTCGTCGGCTGCCGGGCCGAAGGTCCTGCTCGGGATCACCGGCAACGTCGGCCACTTCAAGCAGCTCACCGGCCAGCAGTCGGCCGTGCACCAGGCGTTTCTCGGCTGGGGCCAGGGGCAGGGCTACGGCTCGCCGTTCAACGCCCTGCTGGAGATGTTCGGCCCCGTGCCGATCTTCCACCTGGGCACCGCTGCGAGGCCGCCGAGCAAGAGCGAGGCGATCACCCCCGCGGCGATCGCGGCCGGTCGCGGCGACTCGTACCTCTTCGCGCTGAACGGCGCGATCGGCGAATTCGGCAAGCTGGTCTACGTCCGGCCGATGGCCGAGATGAACAATCCGATCAACCTCTACTCGTACGAGCGCAAGCACGACGCAGCCCACTCGCCGCCCGCGTACCAGAGCGCGTTCTGCCGGATCTTCATCCTGCTCCACGGCGGCACCAAGGCGCAGGTCAACGCCCGGCTGAAGGCCCAAGGGCTGCCTGCGATCACCCGGGACCTCGCGGTCAACCCTTACCCGAGCCGCCTGCGCGTGATCTGGAATCCGCTCGCCGGCATCGAGCACGGCGCGAACCCGGCCGCGCGCTACTACCCCGGCGACGGCTGCGTGGACATGATCGGCAACGACATGTTCTCGTCCGCGCCCGGCGGCGGGTCGTTCGAGGAGAACCAGGCGCTGTACGACGCCCACAAGAACAAGCCCTACTCGCTGCCCGAATGGGGCCTCCAGGGAATTGACGACCCCGTGTTCGTCCAGCGGATCTGCGACTTCGTGAAGACGCACCGGCGCACGCAGCTGGCCGCGTATTACGAGAGCAGACCCGGCTCGATCTACGACCTCGGCAGCAAGACGCAGAGCAAGACCGTCTACCGGAAGTGCCTCACGCCCCTAGGGGCGCCGCCGCCGGCATAGAGGGAAACCACTTTCGCCGCACATGTATTCGGCGCCGCGCCCGACCTGTGCGGGCGCGGCTCACCTCCGTAACTGGGGTGCGAAGGAGGTTAGGGAGGGGGGTTCATGGGGGGAACCGGCCGTTCCCCCATGCTTCTAGCCACCGGCAACGGCAGCTTCCACACCCGCCTCCGCCAACGCTGCCTGCGCCGCGGCCAGGCGCGCGAGCGGCACCCGGAAGGGCGAGCAGGACACGTAGTCGAGCCCGATGCGGTGGCAGAAGGCGACCGATCGCGGTTCGCCGCCGTGCTCGCCGCAGATGCCGAGCTTGATGTCGTCCTTCACGCCCCGGCCACGCTCGACCGCGATCCGCATCAGGTCGCCGACGCCCTCCTCGTCGAGCACCTCGAATGGATTGCGCTCGAGAACCCCATCTTCGAGATATCGCGTCAGGAACTTCCCCTCTGCGTCGTCGCGTGAGAAGCCCAGCGCCGTCTGCGTGAGATCGTTCGTGCCGAAGGAGAAGAAGTCGGCTTCCTCGGCGATCTCGTCGGCGCGGATGCAGGCCCGCGGCAGCTCGATCATGGTCCCGACGAGGTAGTCGAGCTCACCTTCCTGGGCCGCGACCGAGACCGTCAGCTCCCGGAGCCGGCGCAGCTCCTCGCGGAAGCCGACGAGCGGATGCATGATCTCGACGAGCGGCGCGTCGCCCGTTCCGTTCGCGCACGGCGATCGCCGCCCGGGCGATTGCGCGCACCTGCATCTCGTAGATCTCCGGGTACATCAGGCCGAGCCGGCAACCGCGGGAGCCGAGCATCGGGTTCGCCTCCTGCAGCGCCCGGATCCGGGCGCGCATGCGTTCGTCCTTCGCATCATCGAGCGAGGGCAGGAACTCGTGCAACGGCGGATCGAGCAGCCGGATGGTCACCGGCAGGCCCGCCATCGCCTCGAAGATCCCCTCGAAGTCGGCCTGCTGGTGCGGGAGCAGCCGGTCGAGCGCTCCCCGGCGCTCTTCCTCGGTCGAGGCGAGGATCATCTCCTGCACGACCGGGAGCCGATCGTCGCCGAAGAACATGTGCTCGGTGCGGCACAGGCCGATGCCCTGGGCGCCGAACTCGCGCGCCCTGGCGGCATCGTCGGGGTTGTCGGCGTTCGCGCGCACTCCCAGGCGGCGAAGGTCGTCGGCCCACCTGAGGATCGTCTGGAAGTCCTCGTTGATCTGCGGCGGGACGAGCGGCACCACGCCGACGATCACACTGCCCGTGCCGCCGTCGATCGTGATCACGTCGCCCTCGCGGAGCTCGTGGTCGCCGATCCGGGCGGTCTTCGCCTCGAGGTCGAGCGCAAGACCCTCGCAGCCGGCGACGCAGGGCTTCCCCATGCCCCGCGCGACCACGGCGGCGTGGGAGGTCATCCCGCCGTGGGCGGTGAGGATCCCCTGCGCGAAGATCATCCCGTTGATGTCGTCCGGGGTGGTCTCCGAGCGGACGAGGATCACGCTGTCGCCGGCCCGGCCCCGGTCCTCAGCCGTGTCGGCGTCGAAGACGATCTCGCCGACGGCCGCTCCGGGCGAGGCGTTCAGCCCCTTAGCGGCGACGTCGAGGGACGCCTTCGGGTCGAGCATCGGGTGGAGAAGCTGGTCGAGCTGGGCCGGGTCGATGCGCGCGACGGCCTGTTCGCGGGAGATCAGGCCCTCGTCCACCATGTCCACCGCCGAGCGCAGTGCGGCCACCGCGGTCCGCTTCGCCGTGCGTGTCTGGAGGAGGTAGAGGCGTCCCTCCTCGACCGTGAACTCCGTGTCCTGGACGTCGCGATAATGCTCCTCGAGCCGCTGGATCGTCTCGATGTAACGGGTGAATGCCTCCGGCAGGACCTCCTCCATGCGCGCCAGCGGCTCCGGCGTGCGGATCCCGGCAACGACGTCCTCGCCCTGCGCGTTGACGAGGAACTCGCCGTACACCCCGGGGGCGCCCGTTGACGGGTCGCGTGTGAAAGCGACTCCGGTCGCAGACGTGTCGCCCTTGTTGCCGAAGACCATCTGTACGACATTCACGGCGGTGCCGAGATCGTCGGGGATGTCGTGCGCGCGGCGGTACACCTGGGCGCGTGGGATGTCCCACGACTGGAATACCGCCTCGACCGCGCGGCCGAGCTGCTCGCGGGCGTCCTGGGCGAACCCGCGACCGGTCTCGTCCTCGTAGATCCGCTTGAACCGCGTGACCAGCTCGGCCAGGTCGTCGTCGGTCAGGTCGACGTCCTGATCGACGCTGCGCTCGCGCTTGAGCATCGAGAGCTCCTCCTCGAAGCGGTGGCCGTCGATGCCGTCGACCGTCTCGCCGTACATCTGGATCAGCCGTCGGTACGAGTCGTAGGCGAAGCGGCGGTTCCCGGTCGTCGCAGCCAGGCCCTCGACCGATTCGTCGTCGAGCCCGACGTTGAGGATCGTGTCCATCATCCCCGGCATCGAGACGGCCGCGCCCGAGCGGACGGAGACGAGCAGCGGGTCGGCCCGGTCGCCGAAACGCTTGCCGGTCTTCGTCTCGAGCACCGCCACGTGATCCGCGACCTCCTCGTCCAGACCGTCCGGGACCTGCCCGTCGGCGCGCATGTAGGCGCGGCACGCTTCGGTGGTGATCGTGAACCCCGCCGGGACGGGGACGCCCAGCTGGGTCATCTCGGCGAGACCGATCCCCTTGCCGCCGAGCAGCTCGCGCCCGCCGTCACAGGGCTCGTCGAAGTCGTAGACGTAGCGCACGGAGGCCCGGATCTTGTCATGTAGAGCCGGATCCGTCGTCGGGGAAACAGGCACGGGCCACTAGTCTTGCCCGATGGCCGAGCGGCGAATCGTGGCAGTCGGCGGCGGCGACGTGATCGCACTCTGGGGCCGCGTTCTCGACCTGGTCGGTCCGTCCCCGCGCGTTCTCTGGGTCGGGACCGCCTCCGCCGAGAATCCGGAGTACATGCTCCTCGTCCACGACGCGTTCCGGGACCGCGCCGACGTCCGTCGCGTCGACTTCTTCCCCTGGCCGCCTGAAGACCTGCGCGAGCTCGTCCTCTCGCAGGACGTGATCGTCGTCGGCGGCGGCAACACCGCGAACATGCTCGCGATCTGGCGCGTCCACGGTTTCGACACGCTGCTGCGCGAGGCGTGGGAGCGGGGCACGGTCCTGACGGGCGTGAGCGCCGGAATGATCTGCTGGTTCGAGGCTGGGGTCACCGACTCGTTCGGCCCGCAGCTCGAGGGGATGCGCGACGGCCTCGGCCTGCTCCCGGGGAGCGCCTGCCCCCACTACGACGGCGAGGAGCGGCGGCGCCCCGTCTACCGGCAGCTCGTGGAGAACGGCTTCCCCGCCGGGTACGCCGCAGACGACGACGCCGCGCTGCACTTCGTTGGCACGGAGCTTGCGGAGGTCTGGACGATGCGCGAGGGCGCGACCGGCTACCGGGTCGGCCCGGACGGCGAGACGGCGCTCGATGCGCGGCTCGTCAGTGCCGGCGGCGCGCCCTGAACTCCGCGACCCAGGCCAGCCCGCGCAGCCCGATCCAGATCGGCGTGAGCAGGACGTAGAAGATGAAGATCCCGATCGCGAGCAGGAACCACCACAGGGTCCAGCGCGCGATCGAAACGGGCGGCTTCGGTTTCATTCTGCGCTCGCCCGCGCCCGCTTCCGATCCTCGACGAGCTTGATCACCCGCGAGGCGGTCTCCTCGATCGAGAGCTCGGTGATGTCCAGGACGGGGCAGCCGAGCCGGCGGTGGATCGCGTCGGCGTGCTCCAGCTCGTCGTAGATCTCGACCAGTTCCGCGTACGCCTTCGGGTTCGCCCGCATCTGGCGCACCCGCTCCTGCCGGATCTCGGCCAGCCGGCTCGCGTCGATCGTCAGGCCGACGATCTTCGCCGGGTCGAGCTCGAACAGCTCGGGAGGCGGCTCGATCCCCTGCACTACCGGCACGTTCGCGGTCTTGTAGCCCATGTAGCCCAGGTACATGGAGAGCGGGGTCTTCGACGTCCGGGAGACGCCGACGAGGACGATGTCGGCCGCCGGGAGGCCGCCGCCCATCCCGTCGTCGAACTTGACTGCGAACTCGATCGCGGCGATCCGGCGGAAGTATGCGGAGTCGAGCGGGTGGCGGACGCCGGGGGCCATCTGCGCCGCCTGTCCCGAGATCTTCGCGATCGCCGTCAGCGGGGGGCCGAGGATGTCGCAGTAGTGCAGCTTTGCGCGGCGGCAAAAGTCGCGCAGCGCGTCACGCAGTTCCGGCTTGACGATCGTGTACACGACCACCGCGGGACGGCCCTTCGCCCGGTCCACCACCAGGCGCAGGTCGTCCACGGTCTCGACCCGCGGATGGCGGATCTCCTCGAACGGCTGCTCGGGGAACTGGGCCTCGAGCGCGGCGACGAGTCGGGTCGCGGTCTCCCCGGTGGCGTCGGAGACGATGTGCAGCTCGACAGGCGGCGCGCTCATCGGACGCCTCCAGCGTCACGACATCGCCTCGCACCAGGGCCGACAGCTCCGCTGTCGCCTTGATACTCGGCTTCGTCTTTCACGATGCTCTCAGGTGGATCGGGGACACTTTCACCATGCGCATTCTGGTCGTGGACGACGAGCGTGCCGTGCGGGAGGCTCTCGAGCGTGCGCTGCGTCTCGAAGGCTACGAGGTCGAGCTGTCAGAGGATGGGCAGCAGGCGCTGATGGCGCTGGCCGGACGGAGCGCCGACGCGATCGTGCTCGACGTCCTGATGCCGGTGATGGACGGCATCGACACCTGCAAGGCGCTGCGGCGGATGGGCAACCGGACACCCGTGTTGATGCTCACCGCGCGGCACGAGGTCGACGACCGCGTCGCAGGGCTCGACGCCGGCGCTGACGACTACCTGGTGAAGCCCTTTGCGCTCGAGGAGCTGCTGGCCCGCCTGCGAGCGCTCCTACGCCGGACGGGCGGCGACGGCGGGCCACTCTCGTTCGCCGACCTCTCGCTCGACCCGGCCACGCACGAGGTGCACCGCGGCGACCGCCCCATCGAGCTGACCCGGACGGAGTTCCTGCTGCTCGAGCTCTTCCTGCGCAACCCGAGGCAGGTGCTGACCCGCGACGTCATCTTCGACCGCGTGTGGGGCTACGACTTCGGCCCCACGTCGAACTCGCTCGAGGTGTACGTCGGCTACCTGCGCCGCAAGACGGAGGCGGACGGCGAGCCGCGCCTGATCCAAACCGTGCGGGGCGTCGGGTACGCGCTACGAGAACCGTCGTGAGCTTCCGCCTCCGCGTCACCCTGCTGGCGGCGGCGGCCGTCGCGGTGGCGGTTGCCGCGTCGGCGGCGGTCGTCTACGTCGTCGTCCGCCATCAGCTGCTCGGCGAGGTCGACTCGAGCCTCGTCAGCCGTGCGCACGGGTTCGCCGAGCACCCGCCGCCGGGCTTCGAGCTCGGCTACGTCCAGCTCGGGCCTCAGGCCAGCCTTGGCGGGCCGCCGGCGTACCTCCAGGTGATCGACTCCACCGGCCAGGGGGCGGCCCTCGACCTGCCCGGCCTCGACCACGCCAAGCAGCTCGCCGCAACGGGAGGGAAGCCGTTCTTCACCGAGGGCACGGCATCGATCGGCGACGACAGCGCCCACGTGCGCGTGTACGCGGCCCAGGTCGGTGACGGCTTCGCCATCCAGGTCGCGCGCTCGCTGGCGGAGGTCGACCACACGCTCCACCGGCTCGGGCTGTACATGCTCATCATCGGGCTCGTCGGGGTGGGCATCGCCGGCGGGCTCGGCCTCGTCGTCGCGACCGCGGCGCTCCGTCCCGTGCGCAGCCTCACCTCGGTGGCGGAGGAGGTGACCGCGACCCGCGACCTCACCCGCCGGATCGACGTCCACAGCCACGACGAGCTGGGCCGACTCGCGTCGGCGTTCAACGCGATGTTGGTCGCCCTCGACGCCTCGGTGAAGGCGCAACGCCGCCTGGTCGCGGACGCCTCGCACGAGCTGCGCACACCTCTTTCGAGCCTGCGCACGAACATCGAGGTGCTCGCAGGCGGCAAGGAGCTCCCCGCGGGGGAGGGGCAGAAGCTGCTCGCGGACGTGACCGGGCAGGTGGAGGAATTGAGCGCCCTCGTCGGCGACCTCGTCGAGATCGACCGGGAGCGTCCGGCCGAGGTCGAGGACGTCCGTCTCGACGAGGTCGTCGAGCACGCGGTCGCGCGTGCGAAGGTGCGCGCGCCCGAGGTGCTCTTCCGCACACAGCTGGAGGAGTCGCTCGTCCGCGGCGCGCCGGCCCAGCTCGAGCGGGCCGTCTCCAACCTGCTCGACAACGCCGCGAAGTGGAGCAGCTCCGTCGAGGTGGACGTGTCGGGAACCGAGGTCACCGTTCGCGACCACGGGCCTGGGATCTCGGAGGAGGACCTCCCGTACGTCTTCGACCGCTTCTACCGCGCCACCAATGCCCGCAACCTCCCCGGCTCGGGGCTGGGGCTGGCAATCGTCCGGCACGTGGCGCAGACGCACGGCGGCGAGGCGACTGCCGAGAACGCGCCCGACGGCGGGGCCGTCTTCCACTTCACGCTGCCTGCGCCCTCTCTTTCCTGACGACGGCCGTTAACGTGTCCGGCCAATGGCCGACGAAGTGACCATGGACAAGATCGTCTCGCTCTGCCGGCGGCGCGGCTTCGTGTTCCCGTCGTCGGAGATCTACGGCGGGCTCGGCTCGACCTTCGACTACGGCCACTACGGCGTGCTCGTCAAGAACAACATCCGCGCCCGTTGGCTCGAGGCGATGGTGCAGGAGCGTGACGACATCGTGCTGATCGACTCGGCGGTGATCCTCCATCCGCGGGTCTGGGAGGCGTCGGGCCACGTCGAGGGCTTTACGGACCCGCTCGTCGACTGCCGCACCTGCAAGCTGCGCTTCCGCGCCGACAGGCTCGAGGACTCGCAGTGCGGCAGGAAGCCGTCGAAGCGGCCCGGAGAGTACTCCGAGTGCGATCTGACCGAGCCGCGCCATTTCAACCTCATGTTCGAGACCACGGTCGGCCCCGTGGCCGAGGAGGGCGCCCGTGCGTTCCTGCGGCCGGAGACGGCGCAGGGCATCTTCATCAACTTCAAGAACGTCCTCCAGCTGGCGCGGCGGCGGCCGCCGTTCGGGATCGCGCAGGTCGGCAAGTCGTTCCGCAACGAGATCACGCCCGGGAACTTCCTCTTCCGCGTGCGCGAGTTCGAGCAGATGGAGATGGAGTACTTCGTGCCGCCGGCGCAGGCCGACCAGTGGTACCGGTACTGGATCGACGCCCGGTTCGAGTGGTACGTCAAGTACGGGCTGCGGCGGTCGCGGCTGCGCGTGCGGGAGCACGGGCCGGAGGAGCGCTCGCACTACTCCCAGGGGACGAGCGACATCGAGTACGACTACCCGATCGGCTGGTCGGAGCTCGAGGGCGTCGCCAACCGCGGTGACTTCGACCTCACGCGCCACGCAGAGTTCTCCGGCACCGAGCTCGAGTACGTGGGCCCGGAGGGCGCCGAGCGGTACGTCCCGTACGTGATCGAGCCCGCGGTCAGCATCGAGCGCATCTTCGTGGCGATGCTCGTCGACGCCTACGACGAGGAGGAGGTGGCCGGGCGCGGGCGTACGGTGCTCAGGCTGCACCCGGCGATCGCGCCGGTGAAGGCCGCCGTCCTGCCGCTGATCGCCCGGGACTCCGCGATGGTCGAGAAGGCACGCGGGCTGTACGAGGAGCTGCGCACGGCGCACGCGGTCGAGTACGACGAGGGCGGCGCGATCGGCCGCCGCTACCGCCGCCAGGACGAGATCGGTACCCCCTTCGCCTTCACGGTCGACGAGCAGACGCTCGCGGACGACACGGTCACGATCCGCGACCGAGACTCGCTCGCCCAGGAGCGCCTCACGATCGGCCAGGTGGCGGGACGGCTCGCGGACGAGCTGCGGAAGCCCTGGACGACGCCGAAGGGCGAAGGCGCCTAGTCCGAACGGTCCAGGAAGTAGTCCAGCGGCGCGCCGAGGACGACCTCGAGGATGTTTCCGATGATGAAGCCGGCGACGCCACGTTGCTTCGTGTCGTCGAACGCCTGCTGGAAGCCCGCCTTGAGCGCGGCGTCGATCGTCTTACGGTCCCAGCGGACGCGCTTCGTCCCGGCGGCGGGTACGAACGACAGGACGAGCTCCTCGCGGCTGGTGTGCAGCCTGCAGGCGGCGCCGTTGAGGCCGCTGAGGGCGAACCGCTGCACCTCGCCGTCGATGCCGCCGCCCTCGAACGCGGGCTTCGACGTGCACGGGTCGGCGAGTTTCGGCTTTCCGAAGTGGATCGCCCCGAGCGCGAGCTCGACGACCAGGAGCGTCACCGCCAGGCCGAGCAGGACAGCGAGACGTCTCACGCCGGCCTCCGTCGCAACCGGAGCGCCGGAATCAGCGCGAGCAGGGCGAACAGTGCCGAGAGCGCGAACGCCGACCTGAATCCGCGGGTCAGCGCCGACTCCAGCGTGGTGATGAGCGAGTCACGCGCGTGCCGGACGTCATCGTTCGTCCGGGCGCCCGCGTCATCGAACGGCTTGTGCAAGTCGGGCACCTCACCCTTCTGTGCCGACTGCAGGGCGTCGCGCAGGGACAGGGCGATCGGCACCTTCTTCTGCAGCGGCACGTTCGCATCGAGGATCGCCCTTGTCCCTCCGAGCAGTGCCCGCTGGCCGGCATTGTCCAGCGAGCTGGTCAGGAGCGGCGCCACGAGCGCCAGGGCGAGCACGAGACCCGCGTGCCGGGCGGAAACGGTGATCGCCCCGCTCCGGACGAGGCCGGTGTCCTGGTGGAGCGCGACCCTGGTCAGCACCGGCACTGCGAGCCCGATCCCGAGCCCGCAGAAGGCGAGCGCCACGGCGACGAGCAGGTTCGAGACCCGCGGCAACAGCGCGAGCGCCAGCAGGCCTGCGGCGAGCAGCAGCACGCCGCCGGCGACGGCCTGCCACGGTCTCAGACCCTTCCCGACAGGGCGTGCCGCGAGAGTGGCAGCCGGGAGGGCGCTGACCACGACGGCGCCGACGATCGGCTCGCGTCCCCAGACGGTGATCACGAGCAGCACCGCAAGGAAGAGCGCGCCGACGAGCGCGGCGAAGACGAACCCGAGGGCGGTGTCCGCCGCCAGGGCGCCGTGGCCTCGCGCCCGGTGCTCCTCGCTCTGGAGCGCAACCGCACCGGCGGTGGTGGCGAGCAGGGCAACACCCGCGACCGGTGCCTGGACGACGAAGATCGCGCGCCAGTCGAAGAGCTGGGTGAGCACGCCGCCGAGCACCGGCCCGAGCGCGGCCCCGAGCACGGCGACGTTCGTCCACAGCGAGATGCCCCGCTCGCGGGAGCCGACGAGGCCGCCCAGGAGCGAGATCGAGGTCGCCAGCAGGAACGCGCCTCCGAGTCCCTGGACGCAGCGGAAGACGATGAGAGCCGGAAGCGACCAGGAGGCCGCGCAGCCGATCGACGCCACGGTGAAGAGCGCCAGCCCGACCTGCGCCCATCGTCGAGGGTCGAGGTGGCGCGAGAGGGCGGCGATCGCCGCTGCGGCCACGGCGACCACGAGGTTGTACGAGGTGATCACCCACGACACGCCGACGATCGACGTGTTGAACGCGCCGTAGAGATCGGGCAGCGCGAGCACGACGATCGAGGAGTCGGCGAACGCGACAGCCACGGACGCCGCCACCGCGATCGTCAGCAGTCTGCGCCGGTCCTTCAGGTCAGGCAGCAGGAGGACGCTCCATCAGGCGCTCGCCCGGCGGCCCGAAGCCGAACCGCCGGTACAGCTCGTGGGCGTCCCGCGTGTGCAGCAGCCAGCGCCGCGCCGCGTACGGCCCGTTGTCGATCATCTCGCGGACGAGCTCGACCCCGAGCCCGCGGCCGCGGTGCTCGGGCAGCACGTAGACGTCGGCCAGGTACGCCAGGGACGCGTCGTCAGACACCGCCCGGCAGAAGCCCACCTGCCGGCCGTCGGCGTACAGACCCACGACCCGTTGTGCCGAGCGCACCAGCCGCTCGACCGTGTCGCGCGAGCGACCCTCGGCCCAGTACGAGCGGGTCAGGTAGGCGTGGACCGCGTCGAGGTCGATCCGGGCCGGATCGTCGTCGAGCTCGTAGCCGTCCCCGAGCTCGCGGATCATCCCGCGCGCAGCGTCCGCAGCCGGAAGCCGCCGTGCTCCTCGTACGACGACGTGATCACGGCGAGCACCTCACGGGCACCGCGCTCGGTCAGCCCTGTCGCCCGCGCGTCGGCGAGCGGGCTCCGCAGGAGCGCCTCCATCCCGACGAGGCCGTCGGACGAGAGCGCGAGCGCGCCCGGGCCGCACGCCCCGCAGACCGTTCCGCCCGCCCGCGCCGAGTAGCCGGCGAGCGGCCCCTCGGAGCCGCACTCGGCACAGCTGCCCACGTGCGGAAGGTATCCGGACAGCCAGAGCAGCTTGAGCTGGAACGAGAGCCCGAGCGGGTCGAGATCCGGGCGAAGCGCCGTGGCTGGAAGCGTCGCCGGCAAAGCCGGCAACGCCCGGCCGAAAGACCGGGGAGCGTCGTCGAGCAGGTCGAGGAACCGGGTGAGCGCGGTGAACGCCCGCTCGTTCGCCTCCTGCTCGGTGAACAGGCGCAGCATCGCCTCGGCGCCGATCAGCCCGACGGCCAGCCGGTAGGAGTCGTCGCGCACGGCGCTGTGCGGGCGGATCAGCTCGACGCCGGTGACGGTGTGTAGCTCCCCGCGCCCCTGGTGGAGCAGCAGCTCGACGTGCCCGAGCGGCTCCAACCGGCCGCCCACCCTGGAGCTCGTCTTCCGGATCCCCTTGGCGATCGCGCCGACGCGCCCGTGGTCGACGGTGTAGAGGTGGAGGATGCGATCCGCCTCGCCGTACCGGATCGAGCGGAGCACGACCGCCTCCGTCTTGTAGCTCCGGCCCACGCCCCGAGTGTAGTCAGGCCGAAGGCCGGTTCAGACCTGGCAGACTGCCCGGCTACTACTGCGTTGGTGTCGGGCCTTGACCGACACCGACTGCAGGCTGACATGTTGCGCAGTACCAGGTGCCGCGACCGCCGGCGCGGGTCTTCTCGATCGGCGTGCCGCACCGGTCGCAGGGCTCGCCCGTGCGGCCGTAGACGCGGAACTCGTGCTGCATGCGCCCGCCCGCGTACGTGCCGTCGCCGAGGTCTGCCCCCTGGCGGCGGATGCCGAGGCGCAACGCCCGCCGGATGCCCTGCCGGAGGCGCGCGACCTCTTCGGCCGAGAGCTCCCCGGCCGGCCGCAGCGGGTGGATGCGCGCGTGCCAGAGCGACTCGTCCGCGTAGATGTTCCCGAGACCTGCGACCGTGCGCTGGTCGAGGATCGGCGGCCTTGACGGGCGCCTTCCGCCCGGCCAGGCGACTCGCGAGGTAGGCCGCGGTGAACCGGCGCCCGAGCGGCTCGGGGCCGAGACGGATGCCCAGGTGGTCCTCGGCCTCCTCCGGGTCGAGCAGGAGCCACGTGCCGAAGCGGCGGACGTCGCGGTACGCGATCCGCGTGCCGTCGTCGAGCTCGAGCACGGCTCGCTCGTGGCTCGCGGGCTCGTACCGGAACCCGCCGGTCATCCGCAGATGGACGAGCAGCACCTGTCCGCCTGCGAGCCGGACGACCAGGTACTTGCCCCGCCGATCGACTGCGTCGACGCGTTCGCCGGACAGCTGCGCTGCGATCCACGCCGGCTCGTCCGGCCGCGTCAGACGCGGATCGTCGATCCTCGCCGCCGTGATCCGCCGCCCCTCGAGACGGGCCGCGAGCCGCCCTCGCTCGGTCTCGACCTCGGGAAGCTCCGGCACTAGCCGATCGTGTCGAGCACGATTGGCCGCTCCGCCGGCGGATCGTCGCCGAGCTCGTACGCCGCCAGCACCTCGGCCGCGACCTCGTCCGCGGAGGCATCGTCCGACGCGTGCACCTCCGCGAGCACCTCCCCGAGCACGACCTCGTCGCCCCGCTTCTTCCGGCAGACGACGCCCACCGCGTAGTCGATCGGATCCTCCTTCGTCCGCCGGCCGGCGCCCAGGTGGAGGGCGGCGTGGCCGACGGCGATGGCTCCAAGCCTCCGGACTACGCCGTCGCCGGTAGCAGTCACCTCGTGGACGACCGGAGCTCGTGGGAGCGAGTCGAGGTCGGGATCGCCTCCCTGAGCCTCGATCCACCGCTCGTAGGCCGCCAGCGCCGAGCCGTCGGCGACGGCTTCCTCGGCCACCCGCCGGGCGGTGAACTCGTCGAGGCCGAGGTCCGAGAGGGAGAGCAGGTGCGCGACCGAGCCGAGGACGAGCTCCGAGAAGTCGGGCGGCCCTTCGCCCTTGATCGTCGCGACCGCCTCGCGGATCTCGAGCGCGTTCCCGACCGCGTGCCCGAGCGGCTGGTCCATGTCCGTCAGCATGCAGACGACCCTTCTGTCCGCGCGGTCGCCGAGCTCGATCATCGCCTCGGCCAGCGTCCGGGCGTCGTCGATCGTCTTCATGAAGGCGCCGTCGCCGACCTTGACGTCGAGCACGATCGCGTCGGCGCCGCCGGCGAGCTTCTTGGACATGATGCTGGCCGCGATCAGCGAGACGTTGTCGACGGTCGCGGTCACGTCGCGCAGCGCGTAGAGCTGCTTGTCGGCCGGCACCAGCTTCGCGGTCTGGCCGATGATCGCGATCCCGACCTCGCGTACCTGGTCGACGAACTCGTCGGTGGTCAGCTCCACTCGGTAGCCGGGAATCGCCTCCAGCTTGTCGATCGTGCCGCCGGTGTGGCCGAGACCGCGGCCGCTCATCTTCCCGAACGGCACGCCGCAGGCCGCGACGATCGGGCCGACGGCGATCGACGTCTTGTCGCCGACGCCGCCGGTCGAGTGCTTGTCGACGCAGCGGCGGCCGGTCGCGGCGCCGAGGTCGATCGTCTCCCCGCTGGCGATCATCGCGTCGGTGAGCGCGAACGTCTCCGCACCCGACAGGCCCCGGAAGTAGACCGCCATCAGGAATGCGGACATCTGGTACTCGGGGATCTCCCCGCGCGTGTAGCCGAGCACGAGCTCCCGGATCTCCTCCGCCGTGAGCTGGCCCCCGTCGCGCTTCCGCTCGATCAGCTCGTGCGGGGCGGATCACGGCTCGCAGACGAAGACCACGGCGTGCCGCGAAACCACTGAGCGGGCCGTCGAAGAACGGCAGCCGATCGGCCAGGTGGGCCTTGGTGACGAGCGAGGCCACATAGTCACGTGCGGCCCGCCGGTCCGGGAACGTGACTTCTCCATGCACGTCGCGGCGTTCCACGATGGTGAAGTGGCGCAGGAGCGCCCCCTCGCGCGTTCTCGGCGCTGAAGCTCGAGCCCGGGCGCCCATCACTGCCGAACTGTTCCCACAGCTCCGGCATGGTGCGCTCGCTGTTCGTCGTGGCCACGAGACGCCCACCGGGCCGTAGCACGCGACGGATCTCGCCGGAGTGCCTGGTTCAGGTCGGGCACGTGATAGAGCATCCACGCGGCCAGCACGCAGTCGAAGATTCCGTCCCGGAACGGCAGGTCTTGCACGTCGCCGACGACCGCCTCCACCCCACGCTCACGCGTCAGCTCGACCATCCGCTCCGACTGGTCGACGGCGACCACGCGCGCGCCGAGCTCGTGCTGCGACCGCTCGGCGAGCTCGCCCTGGCCGGGCCCGACCTCGAGCACGAGCCGCGGCTCGACCTCCGCGACCGCCTCGAAAGCGACCCGGCGCGGATTCGGGCCGGTTCCCCTCTGCTGGACGGCGATGCGGGCGGCGAGGCGGCTCTCGTCGGCGTACTCGCGCGCGACGACCGCGGGGTCGTTCATCAGGCTGACGCCTTCGGCGTCACGAAATCGCCTCGCACCAAGGACGACAGCTCTGCTGTCGCCTTTGTACTCGCCTTCGTCTCTCATGGCTCGACGATCGGCTGTCCTGGCAAACGGCGTCCGGGCGCCTTGCCGCCCAGCCAGGAGTTGACCGTGGCGCCGACGTCGGCGAACTCGCCCTCGTGAATCCGGCCGTTGGCGTTCTTGCCTTGGACGTAGGCGAGCAGCAACGCGTGCTCGCGGGAGTGGTCGGTCGACGGCGTGGTCGGGTCGCAGCCGTGATCGGAGGTGACGATCAGCAGGTCGCCGGGCCGCAGAGCGTCGAGCAGGTCGGGCAGCCGGCGGTCGAAGTCCTGGAGGCAGCGGTGGAAGTTGACCGGGTCGTTCCGGTGCCCCCAGAGCATGTCCGTCTCGACCAGGTTGACGAACACGAAGCCCTCGTCGAGCGTCTGGAGCAGCTCCTCCGTCTTCTGGATCCCCTCGACGTTCGACTTCGTCGGGTGGCTCTCGTCGATGCCCTGGTGAGCGAAGATGTCGCCGATCTTCCCGACGCCGTGGACGGTCACGCCCGCCTCACGGAGGAGCGTCAGGTAGTTCGGCGTCCGCGGTTCGAGCGAGAAGTCGTGCCGGTTCGGCGTGCGCTCGTAGTTCCCCGGCTCACCGACGAACGGCCGAGCGATCACGCGCCCGACCGCGTGCTTGCCGGTCAGGATCTCGCGGGCGGCGCGGCAGCCCTCGTAGAGCTCCTCGAGCGGGATCGTCTCCTCGTGGGCTGCGATCTGGAAGACAGAGTCTGCCGACGTGTACACGATCCACTTGCCCGTCTCCTGGTGCTCCTCGCCGAGCTCCTGGATGATCTCGGTGCCGCTCGCCGGCTTGTTGCCGAGCACGCCGCGCGCGGTGCGGTGCATGAACGGGTCGATCACGTCGTGCGGGAATCCGTGCGGGTAGGTCGGTAGCGCCTGCGGCGTGACGATCCCCATCAGCTCCCAGTGGCCGATGGTCGTGTCCTTGCCCTTCGAGCGTTCGATCAGGCGGCCGGCGACCGCGGGCGCCCCGGCCTGCGGCGGGCAGCCCTCGAGCTCCTCGACGTTCCCGAGGCCCAGCGCCTCCAGGTTGGGCAGGTCGAGGCCGCCGACGGCCCGGGCGACGTTACCGAGCGTGTCCGACCCGTCGTCTCCGAACTCGGCCGCATCCGGTAACGCTCCCGCGCCCACGGCATCGAGCACGATCACGGCCGCGCGAGACATCGAGCTATTCTAGGGAGCCAGTGGGCATGGTCCTCGACTTCATCGGCCTGGCGTTCTACGTGGTCGTCGTGATCGGCCTGGCCGCGGGCGCGACATGGCTGGTCGTGCGCATCTCGCCGACCAAGGACAAGACCACCGCGAAGTCCAGCTAGGCGAGCACCTCGAACAGCGGCGTGTACTTGAGGCCGTGCGCCTCGGCGACCGCCTCGTACGTGACCTTCCCGTCGAGCACGTTCACGCCCGGTGCGAGTCCCGGGTCGAAGGCGACCGCTTCGCTGAGCCCGTGGCCCGCGATCGCCTCGACATACGGCAGCGTCGCGTTCGTCAGCGCCTTCGTCGACGTGATCGGAACCGCGCCGGGCATGTTCGCGACGCAGTAGTGGGTGACGCCGTCGACGACGTAAACGGGGTCGGTGTGGGTGGTCGGACGTGAGGTCTCGGCGCAGCCGCCCTGGTCGATCGCCACGTCGCAGAACACCGCGCCCTCCTTCATCTCGCCGAGCATCGGCCGGCTGATCAGCTTCGGCGCCTTCGCGCCGGGGATCAGGACCGCGCCGATGACGACGTCTGCATCGCGGATCGACTCCTCGATCTGCAGCGTGGACGACATCACCAGGCTGACCCGGCCGGAGAGGATCTCGTCGAGATGCCGCATCCGGTCGAGCGAGCGCTCGAGGATGGTCACGTTTGCGCCGAGGCCGATGGCGATCACCGCGGCGTTGTAGCCGACGATTCCGCCGCCGATCACCAGCACTCGGCCGGGGGCGACTCCGGCCACTCCGCCGAGCAGCAGACCACGGCCCCCGAGCGGCTTCTCCAGGAAGTACGCGCCCGCCTGGGCCGCGAGCCGGCCGGCGATCTCGCTCATCGGCGCGAGCAGCGGCAACGCGCCGTCGGCTGTCTCGACGGTCTCGTACGCGACGCAGGTCGCGCCGCTCGCGACCAGCGCTTCGGTCAACTCCTTGCTCGCGGCGAGATGGAGGTAGGTGAAGAGGATCTGGCCCTGGCGCAGCCGCGGATACTCCTCGGGAAGGGGCTCTTTCACCTTGAGCATCAGCTGGGCGGCGGCCCAGACCTCGTCGACGGATGCCACCCTCGCACCGACCGCCTCGAAGTGCCGGTCGGCGAACGCGCTTCCCTCCCCCGCCCCCACCTCGACCAGCACTTCGTGCCCGCGCTGCACCAGTTCCCGGGCACCGGCCGGGGTGAGCGCCACACGGTACTCGTCCGGCTTGATCTCCTTGACGACGCCGATCTTCACGGGCGCGCGGACTCTAACGGGTCGCGCCCGGGCCTACTCGAGGTGGGCGCGCGCGGAGAACAGGGTGAAGCTCGAGGGCGGCTCGGGCGAGTCGATCGCAGTCGGGAAGATCACCCCGATCGACACCCCCAGACTGTCGTCGAGCGCATGATTGCCTCGCCACTTCAGCTCGGTGCTGCCGATCTGGAGGTCCGGCGGATGCTTGTCCGGGAAGTCCCAGAAGAAGAACCGCGTGTCTCCGTCCCAGAGGTGGAGATTGCGGACCTCCCCGGCGGGCGGCACCTCGTAGTGCACTTCGAGCCGCACGAGCCGACCCAGGTCGGAGAACGGCGTGGTTCCGCCGACGGCGATCGGGGCGGGTATGTCGATCGGCACGGGAATCGGCAGGTGGATCCATGCGTGCTGGGCCTGCGCCGCGACGACGGAGCCCCAGCCGCGATACAGGATCGTACTCGGCGGGCTCGAGTTCTCGAACTCGACCTGTGCGGCGGTGCCGTGGACGAGGATGTCGCGTTCGCTCCGCGGGAGCGCCGTCCCGATCACGCTGGGGTCGACCACGCGCGGCGAGCGTAGCAACGCGGTCGAATGTGGGCGTCAGTCGGACGGGCCTCCCGCCGGGCCGAGCAGTCCGCGCGCGAGCCGTCCCGCCGCGAACGCCGCCGCGAAGAACGCGGGGTCGTCCTCCGGCCCGCGGCCCATGTGCGAGAGCGGCAGGCCGGCGCCGGCCTCCTCCCAGCCCTCGCCGTCCTCGCCGACGCTGACGTCGCCCAGCACGAGATCGAGCACCGACTTGGTGTGATGCGAGACGCCGCGGTGCCGCTCGCGCGGATCCGCTTCGGAAACCCTGGCGGCGAGGACCGGCCGGCCGCCGAGGGCGAGCGCCGCGTTCGCCGCAGTCGCGGCCGCGGTCCCGCCGTGGCCGAGCCGCGTGCCGGTCCCGACGATGCCCGGCCCGATCGCGCACACCACGGCTTCGGCGCCCGAGGCCTTCGCCCACGTCAGCGCGGACCAGACCGACACGCATTCGGTATCGCCGCCGAAACAGGCGCCGACCGTCGCGACCGTCTCCACGAGCCCGCACGCCCGCAGCTCTCGGACGGTGTCCGACAGCGCAACCGGCAGCGCCCCACCCTCGAGCTGCACGTAAACGACCCGAAGGCCGGCGAGCGCGGCACACACCGGCGCCACCTGGCTGTGCAGCGAGCAGCAGACGACGGGCATGCCGTCGAGCGAATCGGCGAGTTCCGCTGTCTCCTCGGCGTGCCGGGCTGCAACCTGCCCCGGCGCGTAGGGCAGCTTCATCACGTGCGCGTCCGGCTCGGCGGCGAGCCCGAGACCGCGGGTCAGGTTCACGTAGAGGACGTCGAAGCCTCCGGAGCCGAGTCCGAGGTCGCGCGCCTGCGTGTTCACCACTACCTCGTCGCCGAGCGCGACCGGGCCCGTCAGCCGTGGGTACGTAACACAGGGCGTCCCGTCCACCTCGATCCGCGCCAGGCCGTCGTGGCGCTCCAGCACCGCCGTGACCGTGCCGCGGCGGAGGCTAAGCGCCACGCGCCTCCGCCAGCAGGGCAAGCGTGACCTCGACCATCTCCTCGAGGTCGGCGACGGCGATGTGCTCCTGCGGCGTGTGGATCTCGGCCATCCCGTTCGCGAGGTTCAGGCATGCGAGGCCGCGCAGGTTGAAGACGTTGGCGTCTGCCCCGCCGCCCGAGAGCGCATAGGTGGGCTCGTGTCCGGTCCGGCGAAGCGCGGCCTGGGCGAGCCGCACAGGCTCGTCTGCCTTCGCGAAGCGGTAGCCGTGGAAGCCGCGGGTCACCTCGGCCTCGACCTCGCATCCGGCCAGGGAGGCGGCGAACGAGCAGGCGTCGAGCATCTCCTGTACGACGTCCGCGAGCTTCCGCTCGTCGTGGGACCGCGCCTCGCAGTTCAGGACGCAGCGGTCGGGGACGATGTTGCGGGCGACGCCGCCCTGGATGACGCCGACGTTGGCCGAGGTCTCCTCGTCGAGACGTCCGAGTCTCATGTCCGCGATCGCGCGGCCGGCGGCCGCGATCGCAGAGCGCCCCTCCTCCGGCGCCATGCCGGCGTGGGCGGACTGGCCGACGAAGGTGATCTCCATGATCATCGAGTTCGGCGCGCCGAGGATCACTTCGCCGATCGGCCCGGCCTGGTCGTAGACGTAGCCCACCCGGGCGGCGAACCGCGAGCAGTCGAACGCCTGGGCGCCGCGCAGGCCGACCTCCTCCTTCGGCGTGAACAGGAGCTCGAGGCCCGCGTGCGGGACCCGCTCCTCGACCACCCGCCGGGCGGTCTCGACCATCGCCACGACCGCAGATTTGTTGTCCGCGCCGAGGATCGTGCCGCCGCTGTTCCGGACGACGCCGTCCTCGACGACCGGCTCGATGGGGCCGGTCGGCGGCACCGTGTCCATGTGCGAGCAGAGGAATAGCGGCGTCCCTGCCGCCGTCGGTTCCAGCCGTGTGTACAGGTTGCCGGCGTTCGAGCCGATCTCCACACCGGCGCCGTCCTCGTCGACCTCGAGCCCGAGGCCGCGCAGCTCCGCTGTGACGCGGTCGGCGACCGTCCGCTCCTCGCCCGGAGGCGTCGGCAGGGCGGTGAGGTCGAGAAAGAGGTCGAGCACGCCCATCGCGGGGCGATGCTAGATCAGCTGCGCGCGGCGGTGACGCCCTGTCGCGCGCGGGCGCGGTCGTGCGCGGCGCCGACGAACTCGCGGAAGAGCGGCGCGGGCCTGGTCGGTCGCGACTTGAACTCCGGGTGGAACTGGCTGGCGACGAACCAGGGATGGTCGGGCAACTCGACGATCTCCACCAGCCGCCCCTCCTGGAACGTGCCGGAGATGACGAGGCCGGCGTCGACGATCTGCTGGCGGTAGTGGTTGTTCACCTCGTAGCGGTGGCGGTGACGCTCGTGGACGACCGGCTCGCCGTAGGTCTCGTGGGTGCGCGTCCCCTCAGCGATCTCGACCGCCTGCGCACCGAGGCGCATCGTCCCGCCCAGGTCCTCGACCTCCTTCTGCTCGGGGAGCAGGTCGATCACGGGGAACGGCGTCTCGGGGTCCATCTCGGTCGAGTTGGCGCCCTCGAGACCGACCACGTGGCGCGCGAACTCGGAGACGGCGACGTGCATGCCGAGGCAGATGCCGAGGTACGGGATCGAATGCTCCCGGGCGACGCGGCAGGCGAGGATCTTGCCCTCCCAGCCGCGAGAGCCGAAGCCCCCGGGAACCAGTACGCCGTCCACGGTCTCCAGCTCGCGCTGCGCCTCTTCCAGCGACATCCCCTCGGCGTCGACCCAGCGCACCCTGACGTGGCAGCCGTGGTGGATCCCTGCGTGCTTGAGCGCCTCGTGCACGGAGAGGTAGGCGTCGTGCAGCTTCACGTACTTGCCGACGAGGCCGATCGTCACCTCGATCTCGCGCTGTCGGATCCGCTCGGTCAGTTCGAGCCACTCGCCGAGGTCGGCGTGCCCCTCGGGCAGACCGAGCTTGCGGCAGACGAGGTCGTCGAGGCCCTGCTCCTGGAGCGCGGCGGGCACGAGGTACACGTCCGAGACGTCCTCGTTGGCGATCACGTCCTCCGGCTCGACGTCGGCGAAGAGCGCGATCTTGTCGCGCACATCGGGCGAGATCACGTCGCGCGATCGGCAGACGACGACGTCGGGGTGGATACCGATGCGCCGCAGCTCGTTCACGGAGTGCTGGGTCGGCTTCGTCTTCAGCTCACCGGCCGAGTCGACGTACGGGACGAGCGTGACGTGGACGTAGAGGACGTTCTCTGCGCCCGCCTCGCGCCGGAACTGGCGGATCGCCTCCAGGAACGGCAGCGACTCGATGTCGCCGACCGTCCCGCCGATCTCGCTGATCACGACGTCGGCGTCGCTCTGCTCGGCCGAGCGGCGGATCCGGTCCTTGATCTCGTCGGTGATGTGCGGGATCACCTGGACGGTCTTGCCGAGGTAGTCACCCTTGCGCTCGCGGCGGAGCACGCGGTCCCAGATGCCACCCTGGGTGTGGTTCGCGCTCCGGGCGAGGTTCTGGTCGAGGAAGCGCTCGTAGTGGCCGATGTCGAGGTCGGTCTCGGCGCCGTCCTCGGTGACGAAGACCTCGCCGTGCTGGAAAGGGCTCATCGTGCCGGGGTCGACGTTGAGATAGGGATCGAACTTCTGGACGTCGACCTTCAGGCCCCGCGCCTTGAGCAGCCGACCAAGCGACGCAGCAGTGATGCCCTTGCCCAGGGACGAGACGACGCCGCCGGTGACGAAGACGTACCGGGTCTTGCTCACGCCTGCCGCCCCGCGGCATCGAGATCGCGGAGCACCGGCGTCCGTTCGATCGCCCTGCCGACCGAGGTGAGCTCGCCGAGGAGGTTGAGGGTCGCGAGCGCTCCGATCGCCAGCCACTGCCCTCGCCCCGCGAAGCGCTTCACGGAACTCAAGCCTAGCAGGGCCCCCAGCGCGTTCGACCCCGAGTCCCCGAGCATCGCCATCTCGCGAAGATCGTAGGGTGCGAGGATGACGGCGGGCAGAAGCGGTGCCCGGAGAGGCAACGCCGCCAGCGCGTAGGCCTTCAGCGCTCGACCCGGCTTGGTGTCGAGCTGGTTGAGCGCGTTCGCGGCGAGGCCGACCAACAGGGCGCCGCGCGCGCTACGGGTCGCCAGCAGGCCGACGAGCGGGATGCCGACGAGCTTCAGGACACCGGTCGTGCGGCCGGCCCGCAGGTGCGCGGCCACACCGCGCTCGGATCCGGCGAAGAGATCGTCCGCCAGGCCGATCGCGACGACCGGCGCCACCCGCGGCTCGAGTGCGCCGACGACCCAGCCGACGAGCGGGAGCCGCAGGCCGCGGTGGTTGGCCGCGAGCGGGCCGAACCCGAGCATGACGTCGCGCAGCTGGCGCCCGCGGTGAATGAACCCGCGGAGGTCGCGCCCGGTGGCGTGGTGACGCAGCGGGAGCTCGACCTCCCCGACGCTGAGCCCTGCCGCCAGGGCGTCGTACGTCATCCGCGCCTCGCAGCCGAACCCGGCTGCGACGGGGAAGCAGGCGCGGCGGGCGCGGCGGGACAGCCTCCGCTGGCCCGACAGCGGCTCCCGTAGCTCTCGCCCGGTTCCCAGCCGGATCAGGACAGCTGCGGTGCGCTTGACGATGCCGAAGCCGCCTCCCTGCTGCTCCGCGAACGCGGCAACGGCGAGGTCGGACTCGTGCTCGAGCAGCGGCCGGAGGTCGCCGATCAGATCGGCGTCGCAGAGCAGCAGCGGGCCGCTCGGCGCGGCGCGCTCGGCCAGCGCCAGCGCCTGGCCTTTGCCGCGCCGGGGCAATCGCAGGACCCTTGCGCCGGCCGCGTCCGCCTCGGCCGCGGTTCGGTCGCGCGAGCCGTCGTCGGCGACGATCACGTCGGCATCGGGGAACTGCTCGCGGAGGGCTCCGACCGTCCGCCCGATGCGACCCTCCTCGTCGCGGGCGGCGATCAGGATCGACAGGCTCTCAGCCACCCGACGGCGCGGGGGGCGCGATGTCGGGCAAGACGCCGTCGCGTGCGGTCTTCTTCACGCCGTACTGCCCCGGGACGGCCCCGCCGAGGAGCAGGGCGAGGGCGAGCCGGCCCGACTCCGAGTCCAGGTCGTCCACGCTCGCGAGGTCCTGCTTGGCGAAGGCTTCGACCGCGGATGTCCCGGGCCGGGTCACCTCGACACCGACCGCAGGCACGTCCGTCGAGGCGAGCCCCTTGTAGAAGCCGGCGAGAAAGCGCGCCGTCGCGCCCGTCTGCGGGCCGACGCTGCGGGCGACGACGATCCCGTCGAGCGACACCGCATCGTTGCCGGCGCGCTCCTCGACCAGGTCGGCCGAAAGCGCCTGCCAGAGCGGGCTGCCGGCCTTCGATGCGAACTCGCCGCCGAGTCGGCGGCCCAGCTCGCCGATCTTCCGCGGGGTGGCGAGCGCCGCAAGGGCCGGGCGCCCCTTCAGAGCCCTGCGCAGGGCGGGCACCTCGATGGGAAGCTTGAGCGCGCGCACCCGGAGCGGAGGCACGGTGCCGCCGTCGCTCAGGGTCTGCTCGACCAGCGAGCGGACGCGCCGGTCGATACCGGCCGGCGAATACGAGCCCGATGCTCGTCCCCGAGAGCCGTCCGCTCATCAGCGTCGGATACGCGTCCTCGACGAAGGCCTGCGCGGCGCGCTGCGACCTCGTCAGGTCGGCGCTGCGCTTCGTTGCGGAGTCGAGGCGGTTCTTCAGATCGGCGATCTGCTCGTTGAGCAGCCGCCGTTCGCTGTTCTGGACGAAGCCCTTCCCAGAGATGCCCACGCCGACGACGATCCCGATGATCAGGGCGAGGAAGACGGCCGCCAGGGAGGCGACGTGGTAGCGGAGATCGAACATGCGTCAGAGGGACGCCGCAGTCTGGCACAGCGCGTACAGGCGACCGGCCGCCCTTCGCGCCAACGTCCGGCGGAAGGCGATCAGCCAGGGCCCCTCCACGGTGATCGTCGCGCGGGTGCGGTCGGCGGCGGTCGCCTCCAGCTCGACGCGCACGTCGAGCTTCTCGCCTGCGAGGTGGAAGGCGAAGAGCCCGGGCCGTTCCGACGCGGTCACGACGAGTGTTCCTGTCGGCCTCGGGCCGCCGGAGCAGCGTCGGCTCGTTACCGGCGGTCACCTGCCAGCGTGCGCCCGCGGCCGAGCCCCGGCGGTCCGGTTGGACGCCCGCGATGCCCGGCCACCAGTCGGCGAGATGGAAAGGCTCGCCGAGGAAGTCCCACACCTCCGGCCGGGGAGCGAGCAGCTCGCGTGACGCGGTGACCTTCAACGCGCCTGCCACCGCCGCGGCCGTGACGGTTTCGGCACGGTCCCGTGTCCCATCGGTGTGATTTTCCCGGTTACGATCGCCCTGGGGAGGAGGCCGGGCACGCCTTACGGCGCGGCCGGAAGGACATGGCCGGAACGGCTGCGGCCGATCAGCCGAGGCCGAGCCAGTCGCGGACCCGGAGGACGATCAGCTGAATCAGGTGCTCGACCCCCGGAGAGGCGATGACGGCAACCACGATCGCGCCGAGGCCGGTCACGCCCAGCGCGACCAGCGGCCACAGGCCGACCCGACGCGAGACGAGTCGGGACACGCCCTTGGCGTCGACGAGGATCTCGCCCACGCGCAGCCGCGTCAGGAACGTCGACGACATCCCCGCGCGGTTCCGCTCCATGAACTCGATCAGGTTGAAGTGCGTCCCGACGGCGACGATCAGCTCTGCGCCCTTCTCGTAGGCCAGCATCAGAGCGACGTCCTCGCTGATCCCCATCGCGGGGACGACCTCGAACGGCACGCCGAGTGCCTGCGCTCGCGCGGCGCCGGGCGCATCGCCGTTCCCGCGGTATGCGTGCACGAGCAGCTCGGCGCCGCTCTTGAGCGCGGCGTCGGAAACCGAGTCCATGTCCCCGACGATCACGTTCGGCTTGTACCCGGCCTCGATCAACGCGTCGGCGCCGCCGTCGACACCCACCAGCACCGGCTTGAAGTCCCGGACGTACGGGCGCACGATCCGTAGGTCGCGCTTGTGGCCCGGACCGCGGGCGACGATCAGCGCGTGCCTGTCGCGGAAGCGCGTCCGGAGCGGCGGGAAGTCGATGCCCTCGACGAGCAGGCTGCCCTCCGCCCGCAGGTGCTGCAGGGTGTTCTCCGCGAACTCCGACAGCGACTCGGTGACCCGCCCGCGCTGCTCGGCCAGGGTGCGCTCGAGCTCACGCTCCTCTCTTGCCCGGCCCCGGGCCAGGCACGTCCCGTTCCGGAAGACGCTGGCACCGCGCACGGTCAGCTGCTCACCCTCGGTGACATCGTCGAACAGCTCCGAGCCCGGGACGTCGATCAGCGTCACGCCGCCGCGGACGAGCAGCAGCGGCCCGACGTTCGGAAAGCGCCCGGAGAGGGACTCCGACACGTTGACGACGACGCGGACGCCGGTCTCGAGCAGCTCCTCGGCGGTGACCCGGTCGAGATCGGCGTGGTCGACGATCGCCACATCGTCCTGGCCGAGCCGATGCACGAGGCGCTTGGTCCGACGGTCGAGTCGTGCCGGCCCGGTGAACTCGACCAGGCTAGCCACGGTCTTCCTCCGCAACGGTGGCCAGGAACTCGCGTCCGCCGAGCATCCGCTCCAGCTCGTCCCTTCGGTCGTCCGGGCCGAGCTCCTCGATCCGCGTGTGAGTCGGGTCGCCGGGGACCTTCTCGACGCGGAAATGCCGGTCGGCCCGGCTCGCGATCTGCGGCAGATGGGTGATCGTGATCACCTGCGCGCGGCCGGCAAGCCGCGACAGCGTCTCTGCAACGCCGTGGGCGGTCGTTCCGCCGATGCCGGCGTCGATCTCGTCGAAGACCATCGTCTCTCCGCCGCCGACCGCGGCGATCGCGAGGGCGACGCGGGAGAGCTCGCCGCCGGACGCGGTCTCGGCCACGGGGCCGAACGGCAGGCCCGCGTTCGGCCTGATCAGGAACACCGCCTCGTCGGTACCGCTCGCGCCCGGCTCCCGCTCGCTCAGCTCGACGGAGAACTCGCCGTCTCCCATCCCCATGCCCTGGAGCTCCCCGGCGACCGCTTCCGCGAACCGTCCCGCCGCCGCGGTGCGCGCGTCGTGCAGCTTCCCGGCGATCTTCCGTACACGGGCTTCGGCTCGTTCGACCGCCTGCTCGGCGGCTGCGACCGGATCGACGCCCTGGTCGAGCGCCACGAGCTCGGTACGCGCTTCCGTGGCACGGGCGAGCAGCTCCTCCAGCGAGGCGCACCGGAAGCGCCGCCTCGCGTCGGCGATCCGCTCGAGTTGCGACTCGACCTCTTCCAACCTGCCCGGGTCGGCCTCGAGCGCCGAGAGGAAGGAACGGAGCGCGCTCGCCGCCTCGCGGAGCCGCAGCTCGGCGTCGCGCAGCTCGTCCGCCGCCTTCTGGAGCTCCGGGGCGAGCCGCTCGACGGGCGAGAGTGCCCGCTCGGCCAGCGCCGTGAGCCCAGCCGCTCCGTCGCCGTCGTCGGGGTCGAGCGCCTCCGCGGCGGCCGCGGTTCCCTCCAGCAGCTCGGTCACATGCCGCAGACGCTCGCGCTCCTCACGGAGCGCGTCCTCCAGGCCCGGCTCCAGCCCGTCCGTGTCCTCCACGAGCGCGCGCAGCTCGGCCAGCCGGGCCTCGCCGGCGGCCGCATCGCGGGTCAGATCCTCGAGACGCCGACGGGCAGCACCGAGCTCACGCCAGGCCACGCGTGCCTCGGCCCGCCGACGCAGCTGCTCTTCGCCGCAGAAGGCGTCGAGGACGGCCAGCTGGTAGGTCGGTCGGGCAAGCCGGCGCTGCTCGAATTGACCGGACATCGCCAGCAGCCGCTCGCCGAGCGCCGCCACGTCCTCGCGGGCAGCGCTGCGCCCCCAGGCATACGCGCGCGTCCGCCCCTCTCCGGAGATCCTGCCGGGCGAGGACGACGCCTTCCTCGTCGTCCGGTCGCAGCTCGCGGAGCGGTGCGAACGCCTCCTCCTCGAGCAGGCCTTCCGGGAGGTCGAACTCGGCCTCGACGTAGGACTCGGCCCCGCCTGCGCCGACGTAGCGCGGCGTCGCCCTTCGCACCGAGCAGGAGGCCGATCGCCTGCGCGAGGATCGTCTTGCCGGCGCCTGTCTCGCCGGTGATCACGTTCAGTCCGGACGCGAACGGCAGCTCCGCACGGCGGATCAGGACGAGGTTCTCGATCCGGAGGCTACGAAGCAAAGGTGTCGCGGTAGCGGTGGAAGAAGGTCATCTCGGGGAGCAGCGCGAGCAGCCCGCGCCGGTCGCCGAGGCGGACCGCGGCCTGCCGTCCGGGCGGCGAGCTCGCCGACCACGACGCCGTCCGCGATCACTTTCGCCACGGTGTGTTCTCGGTCGGCCCTCGTCTCGTTGCGGACGACGAGCTCGAGGCCGCGCGGTACGACCAGCGGCCGCGCGTGCAGCGAGTGTGGCGAGACGAACGTCACCGCCATCGCGTCGAGCCCCCAGACCAGCACCGGGCCGCCGCTCGAGAGGTTGTACGCCGTGGAGCCGGTCGGGCTCGCGCAGATCACGCCGTCGCACGGCTGGACACCGAGATCCTCGCCGCCGACCGCCCAGGCCAGCTCGACCATCCGGCCGATCGCGGAGGTCGCGCAGACCACGTCGTTGATCGCCACCGCCGCCGTCCCGTCGACGTCGACGTCGAGAGTGGGGAGCTCGACGATCCTCAGCTCGCCGGCGAACGCACGCGCGAGCCCCTCATCCATCCCTTCCGGCCTCATCGCCGAGAGGAAGCCGACGCGGCCGAAGTTGACGCCGATCACGGGGACGTCGGTGTCCAGGAACCTGTGCAGCGCCCTCAGCATGGTCCCGTCGCCGCCAAGCACGACCGCCAGGTCGACGTCGTCGGTCTCCACCACCTCGGCGTCGGCTGTCGCCGCGATCTCCTCGACGCGCGCCCGCGCCCCGGCGATCACCTCGGGATCTCCGTGGGAGAGCACGGCGATCCGACGGATGGGTTCAGACGACGGCGGCATCGATCCAGCTGTCGAGCTCTTCCGGGAGACGGCCCCCCGGTCGGTTGACGAGATGAAGGAAGAGCTCACGATTCCCCTTCGGGTCCGGGTAGGCCCGAGTCTACGACGCCCGCGACTTCCGCAGCCCAGCCGAGGGCGGCTCCGTGCGACCTCTCGTGCCACTCTCGTTCGCGTCTCGCGCAAGGTGACGACGCCGCCCTTGCCGACCTCGCCGCGGCCGGCCTCGAACTGCGGTTTCACGAGCACCACCGCCTCCCACCCCGGTGCGGCCAGCCGGAGCGCAGACGGCAGCGCCTTCGTCACGGAGATGAACGACACGTCGCAGACGACGAGCTCCGGCGGGTACGGCAGCTCGGCCAGGCCGCGGACGTTCAGGCGCTCGAGAACGGTCACGCGCGGATCGTCGCGCAGGCGCGGGTGCAGCTGGCCGTAGCCGACGTCGAGCGCGATCACACGGGCAGCACCGCGCTGGAGCAGGACGTCGGTGAAGCCGCCCGTGGAGGCGCCGACGTCGAGGCAGTCGCGCCCCGCCGGATCGACGCCGAACGCGTCGAGCGCGTGGTCGAGCTTCTCGCCGCCTCTCGAGACGAATCTCGGCCCGCGCTCGACGGCGAGCTCGGCGCGCTCGTCGACCTGCTCCCCCGCCTTCGAGTGGCCGGGGACGAGGCCGGCGAGGATCAGCGCCTGCGCCTGCGCGCGTGACTCGGCGAGGCCTTTTTCGACCAGGAGGACATCGAGGCGCTTCTTCATCCGACTCTACGCGGTTCGCACGGCGAGGCCGTTGACGATCTCGGCCAGCACCGCGGTGTCGGCCGGGACCTCGAGCAGGAGCGCGAGAGCCCGCTCGGCGGCGCGGTTCGCGCGCGTCCTGGCCGCCTCCACCCCCTCCTCGAGCACGTACCCGTCCGCGTCCAGGATGTCGTCGACCACCTGGAAGAGCATCCCGAGCTCGTCCGCGAAGTCGCGCCAGGCGCCCTGGTCCTCGCGCGGCAGGTCGGCCGCGCAGAGCGCGAGCGTGACCGAGGCATAGAACAGGCAGCCCGTCTTCAGCCGGTGCACGGTCTCCAGATCGGTGCCGGGCTCCATGGTGTCGAGGTACTGGCCTCCGATCATTCCGAGCGTCGCCTCGGCGAGCTCCCGCGCAACTTCGGCGGTCGGGTACGAGCAGGCGAGCCGGAACGCCTCGGCGAGGAGGGCATCTCCGGCGAGCACCGCCTTGCCTTCGCCGAACGCCGCCCAGACGCTCGGCTTGCCGCGCCGCTCCGTATCGTCGTCGAGCGCGGGAAGGTCGTCGTGGACGAGCGAGAAGTTGTGCACGAGCTCGACCGCGAGCGCGGCCGGCATCACCTGCTCGGTGGGCGCTTCGAGCGCCTCCCCGACGGCGAGCGAGATCACCGGACGGATGCGCTTGCCGCCCATCTCGAGCGCGTAGCGCGCCGACTCCTGCTGGCCGCCGAGCTCGGGCCAGAGCTCGAGCTGCTCGATCGCCTCCCCGACCAGCTCCCTGAGCTCGTCAGAGCTGTGCATCCGCCTCGCGCTTCGCCTGGTCGATCGCCTCGATCAGGTCCTTGGCGGCTGCGTCGAACTCGGCGAGCAGGTCGACGGCGTCCTCCAGCGACGCGCAGCTGTCCAGCTGCCGGCGGAGCTCCTCGAGCCGGTCGACCTTCTCCTGCAGCGTCATGCGCGCCTCGCGTGAGATCGCACCGAGGATCCCGTTCACGAGCCGGCCCGCGTCCTCGGACGAATACCGCTTCGCCAGCGTCACTGCCTCGTCGATCACCACTTCGAGCGGGACCGTACCTTCATCCAGCTCGTGGATGCCGATGCGGAGCACGTTCCGCTCCAGCGTGCCGAGCTGCCCCGCCGGCCAGTCGCCGGAGACGGCGGAGATCCGTGCGTCGAGCTCGTCCGCGTGCTCCGCGACCGACTCGGCCAGGTTCCGGGCGAAGTCGTCGATCTCGCCCGTCGTAGTTCGTGCCGATCGGCTGGCCGGTCAGATCCCACTGGTACAGCAGGAAGAGCGCCGTCCGGCGCGCCGCCCGGCGCGAGAGCGTCATCGCGCCGCCGCCTGCTCGTCGACGTAGGAGGTCGTGTACTCGCCGCTCGCGAACGCCTCGCTGCGTAGGACGTCGCGGGCAAAGTCGCGGGTGGTCGCGATCCCCTCGATCTCGAGCTCGCCCAGCGCCCGCAGGCCCCGGGCGATCGCCGCCGGCCGGTCGGAGTCCCACACGACCAGCTTCGCGATCAGCGAGTCGTAGAACGGCGGAATCGTGCTGCCCGCCTCGATGTGCGTGTCCAGTCGGACGCCGGGACCGTTCGGAGCGCGAAGGCGCTCGATCCGGCCCGGTGAGGGCGCGAAGTCCCGCTCCGGGTCCTCCGCGTTGATCCGGATCTCGATCGCGTGGCCCGAGCGTGGAGCGCGGCCGGTGGCCGTCAGCCGCTCGCCTGCCGCGATCCGCAGCTGCTCGCGGACGATGTCGATGCCCGTGACGAGCTCGGTCACGGGGTGCTCGACCTGGAGCCGGGCGTTCAGCTCGATGAAGTAGAAGGCGCGGTCCGAGCCCAACAGGAACTCCAGGGTGCCAGCGTTCGTGTAACCGGTCTCACGACACGCCCGCTCGGCGGCGGCCTCCATTTCCTCCCGCAGCTCGGGAGTCAGGGCCGGTGAGGGCGACTCCTCGATCAGCTTCTGGTGACGGCGCTGGATCGAGCACTCGCGCTCGCCCAGGGTGAGGACGCCGCCGTCGGCGTCCGCGAGCACCTGGATCTCCACGTGCCTGGCCGGAACGAGTGCCTTTTCCACGTAGAGGCTGCCGTCGCCGAATGCCGCGTCCGCCTCGGCGGACGCGGTCGCGAACGCGGCGTCCAGCTCCTCGGCGGAGCCTACGAGCCTCATCCCTCGCCCTCCGCCGCCGGCCGCCGCCTTGAGCAGGAGCGGGAAGCCGATCGCCGGCGCCAGCTCGCGCGCCTGGGCCAGTGTGGTTGCGCCCTCGGTGCCGGGGACGAGCGGCACACCTGCCTCGCGCATGGCGATCTTCGCCTGCACCTTGTCGCCCATCCTCGCCATCACCTCCGCGTCCGGGCCGACGAAGGCGAGGTCGTTGTCCGTGCAGGCGCGCACGAAGTCCGGCCGCTCGGCCAGGAACCCGTAGCCGGGATGGACGGCCTGGCAGCCGGTCGTCTCTGCCGCGGCGACCACGGACGGGATGTTCAGATAGCTGTCTGCGGGCGGCGGCGGGCCGACGCACACCGCTCGGTCGGCGAGCCGGACGTGCAGCGCGTCGGCGTCGGCGGTGGAGTAGATCGCAACCGCCTCGATCCCCAGCTCGTGCAGCGCCCGGATGACGCGGACGGCGATCTCGCCGCGGTTCGCGACCAGAACCCGCGTGAACACCGCTACGGCACTACAGGCCGACAGGGCGGCCGTTGACGGGCTCGAGCTCGAACAGCAGCTGGCCGTACTCCACCCCCTGGCCGTTCTCGGGGTGGATCCGCGTGACGACGCCCTCCTGCTCGGCCTTCACCTCGTTCATCAGCTTCATCGCCTCGAGGATGCAAAGGGTCTGGCCCTGTCCGACGGCGTCGCCCTCCTCGACGAAGGGCGGGGCGCCGGGCGACGACGCACGATAGAAGGTGCCGACCATCGGCGCCTCGACCCTGATCATGCCGGGATCGAACGGCGGCGCCGGTGGGGCGGCGGCGGTCGTCTCCTCCTCAGGGGTCGTAGACGGTGGCACAGGGGCGGCGACGACGCCCTCCCCCGCCTCGGGCGTCCGCCGGACGGTGACCCGGAGGCCCGCGTCCTCGATCGTGACCTCGCCGACTCCGGAGTCCTGGACGATGCGGACGATCTCGCGGATCCGCTCGGCGCGGCTCGCGTCGACCCCGGCCCCCTCGAGCGACTCCTGGGTGCCGCGGCCGCGGATCGTGTGCAGGAGCGGCTCGGCGTCGTCCCCGAAGAGCGCGAGCAGCAGGAGCTCCTCCTCGCTGGCGGCGAGACCCTTGTGTCGCTTACGGAGCTCGTCGAGGTCGGGAGTGTCCTCCCCCGGCGACCCCTCCGAAAGCAGTGAAACCGCCCGGTCGACGGCAGGCGAGATGGCGCCGGGAGGCGAGCCGTAGCGGCCCTCGATCAGCGCCCGTAGCTCGTCGACGACGGTCTGGTAGCGCTCCGCCGCGAGCACGTGCAGGAGCGCCTGCGAGGCCAGCACTTGCCCGATCGGAGCCGCGAGCGGCGGCGAGCCGACCTCGGCGCGGATGGTCTCCAGCTCGGTGATCACCTCGTCGAGCCGGTCGCCGGCCCCCTGTGTCCGGAGGTGGAGGTCGATCGCCGCGATCAGTCCGGCCGGAAGGCTGTGCTCGGCGGCCCGGGTGGCGATGCGCGGCGCGAGCGGCGCGACGGGCTGGTCGCTGATGTGCTGGTCGACCAGGTCCGATGCCCGCCAGAGGGCATCCGGGGAGACGCCCGTCTCGAGGCCGAGGCCGTCCAAGCTGCTCGCCAGCGCCTCACCCGAGGCGCGGTGGAGGACGAGGGCGACAGGGTACACGGCGCAGGCGAGCAGGTCGACACCCGCGCGGGCGGCCTCGATCGCGGCGGCGAGCGCGCCGCCACCCGCACCCTGGCAGTAGAACCCGACCGGCAGGTTGCTCGCCTCGCGGATCGCCTCGACCAGCTCGCGGACGCGGTGCGGCTCCAGCGAGCCGGACGGATCGTGGATCAGGATGCGGGCGGCGCCGAGCTCCGGCAGGCGCTGCGCCTGGGCGACGAGCGCGTCGGTCTCGCCGGATGGCCCCGGGCTGTAGACGAGCCCGGCATCGAACTCGCGCTCGGCTGCGGTGATCGCTTCGCTCGCATCGCGCAGGTTGGAGACGTCGTTCAGGGGGTCATGGAGGCGGAACACGTCGATCCCGCTCTCGGCCGCGGAGGCGACGAAGCGGCGGACGAATTCGCCACCTACCGGCCTGGAGCCGACGAGGAAGCGGCCGCGGAGCGCCAGCGCGAGCGGCGTCCTCGTTCGCGCGCGGATCGCCCGGATCCGCTCCCAGGGGCTCTCGACCCCGCGCCTGACCGCGGACTCGAAGCAGCCCCCACCGGACACCTCGAGGTACGCGAAGCCGGCGCCGTCGAGGATCTCGGCGAGATCGAGCTGCGCGGACGTCGGCAGCACCGCGGCGAGCGGCTCCTGTCCGAGCAACCGAATGGTCGTGTCGACGAGCGCCGGCACGGACGGGAGCCTACCGCCGCTCGCACCGGGCCAGAGCGACAGACGCCTGTGGAGGATTCGTCACACCTTCGTCACAGCCGGGGTGCCAGGCATTGGTGTGGAAAACCGTTCGGCCGGCCCACGGCCCGTTCGATCACGCCCGTGAACGGTCGACGGCGTCGGGCCGGCCTCCGCAGACACGGACTAATTGGGCGGGCGCCCCGATGATCGTCCTGGGCAGGGAGAGAGTTTTGCCCTGACGGCACTGCGGGCACCCGCCCGGGGCCACTATCGCGGATCCTCGTCTCTGTCGCCGTTTCCGGCGCCCCTGTAAGAGCTTCGTAAGAGCCGGTTTTCAAGCCGGCAACATCGAGAAGAACCTGGAAGGCGGGGCAGCCTCGGTGGAGAGACCATGTCCGCCGGCCGCGAGCGGCTTCTCGACGGCCGAACGGCATGGTGGGGCGCCCCCCTCACGCATGCGCGAGGTCCGCACAAGCTTCGGGCTTGTGAGTGGCCTACGCGCGGCTGATGTAGCGCTTCTCGCGAAGAGGGCGTAACTGTGGAAGCGATTCTGGGCACCGGCCGATTGCCTGCGAGGGCGACTTCCAAAACGTGAGCTGGAGAAATCTTCGGGGCTACGGGTAGCCAGAGGGACGCGAATGCTCTAGCGTTGTGAGCGGCCGACCGAAGGGAGAGTCATGCGCATCGAGTCTTCCGTCACAGCGATTTCCTGGATCCCGTCCGAGGCGATCGAGGGGATGCCCAAGTTGCCGTTCGAGCTCGGGATCGGGCAGTACGACGAGGCCCCGCCCGACCGCCTGGAGGAAGGTGACCTCCAGCAGCTGTGCGACGCCGACCGCTTCCGTGAGGCAAACGAGCTCAAGGCCTGGATCGAGGTGGACGACGGGAAGATCGTCGGTCACGGCCAGGAAGGCGGGGGTCTCGTCGGCTCGACGACGTTCCGACTGGGGATCAAGGACCTCACGATTCCGGGAGTGGCTTTCGATGTACTTCGTCCGGAGCCGGAAGTTCGAGACGACTCGATCCGGTTCGTGCAGACCGTCGGCGGTCGCGCGGGGTTCCCGGCGCCTCGGAGAGTCGGCGGCCGGCCGTTCTTCCGCATCCACTCCGCCACGGCGTGGACGACGCTCGCGCTGACGATCCGCACGGACGGGTCTTCCGAGCACGAGGTCGTGGGAGCGAGCCCGTTCCCGCGCCACTGGATCTATGACAAGGACGGGGACCTCGCCGCCAAGTCCGGAACGGTCGACTTCAAGACCTGGTATCGCGAGGCGCACGGCGAGAACACGCCGTGGGGCGACGAGGAGTCCGAGGCGTTCGTGACGGCGGCGGAGAGCGCGCTCGAACGGCAGCTCTCGCGCGAGCTCATGGGCGGCGACGCCGATCTCACCCGGCGCAAGCTGGACGTCGGCGAGATCCTCGTCGAGCAGGGCCAACCCGGCGACGAGCTCTACCTCGTCCTCGACGGCGTGCTCGTCGCGGAAGTCGACGGCGAGGACGTCGGCGAGATCGGGCCGGGTGCGATTGTCGGCGAGCGTGCGCTGCTGCTCGAGGGCGGCACGCGAACCGCGACGCTCGCCGCGCGCACGCGTACCCGGGTCGCGGTCATCCCGGCCGAGCTGGTCGACCGCGCGAAGCTCGAGGATCTCAGCGCGACGAGAACCGGGTAGTCGGCAGCCGACCACCGACGCGATCGTCCGGCCGACCGCGGGCGAGTTCGTCAGGAGCGGGCCGTGACATGTGGCGATTGCTCGGATGCCGGTCTCCGCGGTCCGGCGTGACCGCTCGGAAGCGGACGAGCGCGCCGATCCCGTCGCCGAACGATCGAGTTCGTCGTCGACGTCCTCGACTGCGTTCTAGACTGGGCCGATGGCGGCGTGGCTCTGCGCGTCGTGCGAGGGCGAGAACCCAGAAGGCACGCGGTTCTGCGGCCACTGCGGCGCCGCAGTTGCTGCATCGGACTCGCCGATCGCCCAAACGCCGCCCAGCTTCGTCGCCGAGCCCGTTGCCGAGCGACTCGTCGAGGCGGGAGGCGAGTTCCCGGAGGAGCGTCGCCTGATCACCGCGCTCTTCGCGGACGTGTCGGGGTTCACGGCTCTCGCGGATCGTCTGGATCCCGAGGAGCTCCTCGAAGTGATCGACCCTGTGATCAGGGGCCTGAGCAACATAGTGGGTCGCTTCGATGGGTACGTCGAGAAATTCGCGGGGGACGCGTTGCTCGCTCTCTTCGGTGCGCCCGTAAGTCACGAGGACGACGCGGCTCGCGCGCTGCTCGTCGCGCTCGAGATGCACAGGGAGCTGGCCCGCTTGTGCAAGAACCTCCCACACCAGGCGGAGCTGACGCTGCACTGCGGCGTCAGCTCGGGACACGGCATTGCCCGCGTCCTCGGAAGCGAGGCTCGGATGGACTACGCCGTCCTCGGTGAC
This sequence comes from uncultured Actinomycetes bacterium, assembly GCA_963808815.1. Classification (GTDB taxonomy): domain Bacteria; phylum Actinomycetota; class Thermoleophilia; order Gaiellales; family Gaiellaceae; genus DATBLE01. Next base: position 225,254 of record CAWEGI010000015.1, read on the forward strand.
TCGGTCATCCTTGCGCAGCGCCTCGAGGCGGCCGCACCCAAGGGCGAGACGTACGTCGGTGATTCCACGTATCGGCTCACGGCGGATCGATTCGAGTTCGAGCCGGTCGGTGAGCTCATGCTCAAGGGCAAGAGCGAGGCCGCGCTCGCGTGGCGGCTCGTCGGCGAGAAGAGAGCCGAGGAAGCAGCGCGGACTCGTCCCCTCGTCGGTCGCGCGCGGGAGCTCGACGCCCTCGCCGGCGTCTTCGACCGCGCGCTGGAAGGCCGGGGGGGCGTGGTGGTCGTCACGGGCGAGCCTGGCGTCGGGAAGTCACGTCTGACGGAAGGTGCCCGCCAGCACGCAAGGCACATGGGCTTCCGTTGGTTGCAAACGCGATGCCTCTCGTACGGCGCGAGCCTCGCGTACTGGCCGTACGCGGAGCTCGTGCGCCGGATGGCGGGAATACAGCCTGACACGGCCTCCGAAGAGGCGGTCGCCCTTCTTCGCGCGACGGTCGGGCTCGGCGGATCGACCCCGTTCTTCGTACGACTTCTCGGACTGCCGGCCGCCGGCGAGGGCGACGTCGAGGCTCTCGAGCCGGAAGCGTTCCGGCGCGGCTTGCACGACGCCTTTGCGACGCTCCTCTCGAGCCTCGCCGCGGAGAGCCCGCTGGTAGTCGCAGTCGAGGACCTGCACTGGGGGGACGCGTCCACCCTCGAACTGACGCGCGAGCTCACGGGGCTATGCGAAGAACGCCCGCTTGTCCTCTACGTCACTGCTCGCCCGGAGAGTCAGTCAGCGCTGGAGGAGCTGCCTTCGCAGATGGTGGTTCAGCTCGACCCTCTGGACGAAGCGGGGATTGCGGAGCTCGTGGCGAACATGCTCGACGGTGCCGCGCCGGCCGGGCTCGTGCCGTGGGTCGTCGAGCGGACGACAGGAAACCCGTTCTTCGTCGAGGAGCTCGTGCGCTCGCTCCTCGACCGAGGGATCCTTCAGCGTTCCAACGGCAACTGGCTCCTGCAGGCCGGATGGGAGGAGGGCGACCTACCACCGACGGTCGAGGGGCTGCTGGCCTCCCGCATCGACCTCCTTCCAAGACCGTCGGTTGAGGTGCTGCAAGCGGCTGCGGTGATCGGCCGCGTCGTGCCGATCGCGCTCCTCGACGGAGTACTAGGCCGCGAGGCGACGAGGGAGCTCGCGATCCTCGTCGATCGTGCCCTGCTCGACCACGTCACCGACGAACGAGGACCAACCGTCGCCTTCCACCACGCTCTCGTGCTGGACGTCGCGTACGCGCGACTACTGCGACGGCAGCAGCGCAGCCTGCATCGCCGGGTCGCAGAGGTTGCGGAGGCGCTGCACGGGTCGGGAGACGACGTCGTGGATCTGCTCGCGCGCCACCTCTACCTGGGAGAGGCGGGTACGAAGGCGATCGAATACCTCGCCCGCGCGGGTGAGCGCGCGGCGAGGTTGTACGCCAACCAGGAGGCGATCGTCCACCTCAGCCGGGCGATGGAGCTCGCAGAGCGCGAGCCGGTCCCGGCGGAGCGTCGAATCGAGATCGTGCTTGCGCTCGCCGACCTCTACGATCTGGTCGGCGACTACGACAGCGCCATCAGGCTGTACGCGGAAGCACGTGACGCGAGCGCTGATCTCCGTGCCTGGCGCGGCCTCGCTGCCTCGCATCGCAAGCAAGGCGAGTACGAGCGCGCGCTCGCCGTTGTCGACGAGGGCTTCGCAACCCTGAAGGTCGGTGACGGCGACCTGACTGCGCTCTGGCTGGAGCGGGGCTGGAGTCTTTCGGTAGCCGGACGTTTTCAGCCCGCGATCGTGGCCCTTCAGGCGGGCCTCGCCGCCGCTGGCGGAAAGCGCGACGCGGTCGCGGCGCAGTTGCTGCTCCAGCTCGCGCGCGCCGAGACGGTCGAAGGCCACTTCGACGCAGCGCTCGAGCACGGACGTGCCGCCCAGGCGATCTACGAGGAGCAGCAGGACATCCGGGGGATGGCGACCGCGTTCCGGATCGTGGGCGACGCTTACACACAGGCGGGGCAACTCGACGAGGCGGTCGAGACGCTTCGGCAGGGACTCGAAGTCGCGGAACGCGTCGGCAGTGCGGAGGAGATCGGCGGGTGCCTGGTCAATCTGGGCTTGGCCGAGTGGGAACGCGGTCAACTGGCCGAGGCCATCGGCTACCACTACCGTGCGATCGAGGAGTTCGAGCGTATCGGCCACGGCTCGGGTCGCGCTCGTGGCTATGCGAACCTGGCGCACATGCTCGCGCATGTCGGCGAGTTCGAGGAAGCCCTGAGCTGGTGCCGCAAGGCGCTCGAGCTCTCTCGATCGATCGGCCACTCGCTGACCATCGCCGACGTCTACGACACGCTGGCGGTCATCGGCCTTCGGACGAGCGACTTCTCCGCTGCGGCGGCACACGCAGAAGAGGCCGCCGCCCTCTACCTGCAGCTGGGAGCGGTTCCCGCAGGCTTCGAAATCACTCGAGCTCGCGGCCGAGGCCCTTGTCGCGATGCGGGGACGACGAGCGGGCTCGCGACGCGCGCGCGCGAGCCCGCCGTCTTGGCCCCATCGGGGCTCGCTAGTTGAAGCCGCCCGCTCCGCCGGTCGAGCCGACCGAGATCTCGAGACAGCCCGCGTCAGGTGCGGCGTCGTGCACCTTGCCGCCGGAGGAGCTCGTCGTGGCCGAGATGCAGATGTTGTCGTCCGTATCGCCGAACTGAACGTTCGTGAACAGGTTGTTGCCCTTCTGCTGGACGACCGTCGGCGGGCCGCTGGTCCCGCTGATGACCAATGTGTACGTCACGCTCTTGCACGGCACAGAGCTAACCGCATCCGAGGCTCCGGCGAGTATCAGGCCGAAGTTGATCGTTCCCCGGGTCGCGTAGTTGTGGTTCTCGCCGGTGATGTCGGCGCACTTGGGGCCGCTTTCCCCGGCCGCGAGCGACACCGCTGACGCGGCGAGAGCCGTCGACGCGACGAGCGCAGCGACCGCGACCACTATGACTGTGTATCTCCTCATGGTTCCCCTTTCTCTCTAGTCCTTCACGAAGACGCTGTCCGACCCCGAGAAGCTCCACGGCGACGAACCGGAGGATGTCCCTGCGATGGTTATCGAGATCACGCGGTTGTGGATGCCGTTGGTCGCCAGGTACTGGACGATCTTCTGCCGGTCGAACTTCGCCGTCCCGACGCCGTTCGAGACCGTCCAGTTCGTGCTCTTGAGGTCGTTGTTCGAGGAAACGTCGATGCCGGCGATGCCCGTGATGCGCACGCTCGATCCGAGCACCTGCGAGACGTTGCGGCCAGGCACGCGAACGTAGGCGGTGATCGGACTTCCGCTCGAGCCCGTCGGCAGCGGATCAGGATTGACGTCGACGATCGCCGTGTACGAGGAGGCGGGGGTGCACGGCTGTGGGTCGTCCACGTTGGGGATGCCGTCCGCGTCCTGGTCGCCGTACGCGTTCGTCGGATCGTTGTCGCCACCCGTTCCGAAACAGGACAACGACTCGACGCTCGCCGGAATCCCGTCGTTGTCGGCGTCCGCCACGATGTTGAAGTCACGCTGTCGCGCTCAGCGGGGTCGGTGCTCCCGGACTTCTCGAGTGTCGCGGTGTACGAACCGACAGGCCAGCCCCCGGTCGGCGGCTGGAGATCGACGATCGGTCCCGTCCCGCTGCGCGTGATCCCGGGACCGCTGAGACTCCACTCGTGTGCGCCACTGCCGACCACGCCCTGAGCATTGAGGACCAGTCCGCGCAGAGGGATGAGCCCGTACTGCAGGATCCTCGCGCCCGCGCGGGGGCTCGAGATCGCTGCGACGACCGGGTTGTTCCCCGCATCCGCCGTCTGCGTTCCGGTCGGCGTGATGGGCGGTCGCGTGAACCCGTCATTCACCGCGACCTCCACGTTGCAGTGGGGTGGTGCGAGCGAGGTGTCGATCGTCCCCGACCATGTTGCCGTGTGGTTCGCGTTGTCCACGCTGTCGGGGCGCCGGCCGACGAAGATGACCTGGACGGGCTGCCCGGGGCAGTCGAGGAAGCCGTCGAGCCTGGCGTCGGCCGGGTGGTCGTCGCTCGCAGTCGCGGTGAAGGGCTCCTGGTCGGGAGGAAGGGACTGCTGCTCCTGCACCGTCACGCAGTTCGAGAACTCGGACGTGTCGTCGGTCGTGGTGCTCGTGAGCGTCGCGGTGACGACGTCGTCGAGGGCGAGGCCGCCGAGTGTCTTGCTGAAGCCCGCGCTGCTGCCCGAGACCGTGACCGTGGCGAAGTCGAGGTACGTCTCGCCCTCGCCGGAGCCGGAAGAGTCGCACGAGCCGTTCTTGAAGAACTCGACGAAGTAGCTGCCCGCCGGGACGCCTGAGATCTTGCCGCTCACCGTCGTCGTGCCTGCCGAGATGCTTGCAGAGCCCAGCTGCGGGCTTGCGAGACCGTCGTTCCCGTTCGAGAGGACGATCCCCTGGCCGCCGTTGTCGTGGATGGAGTTGGCGACGATTCGGTCGCCGACCGCGTTCGTGACCCTGACGCCGGGGCGCGTGGGCCCGCCGTTGAAGGCGACGATGTTGCCTGGGCCGATTTGGTTTCCGTCGCTGCCGGCGGAGACGTCGATCCCGACGCCGAGGTTCCCGAGATTCGTCGCCGTTTGCGTGTCGTCCGTGCCGATGAAGTTGCCGGCAAGGATGGTTGCTGTCGCCTGGTTGGTGATCAGGATGCCCGCTCCGTCCCCATCCGTGCCTGCGACGACGACGTTGCCGAAGTCGTAGTTGACGTTCGCGAGCTCGCTCGGGCCGACGTCGCTCCCGACGACGGTGCCGGAGGTCGCGTCGACGCTCAAACCAGTGCTGCCACCGCTCGCGTCACCCGATGCGTCGAGTCCGATCGTGTTCCCCTGGACCGTGTTACCCGTGTCCGCGGTGTCGAGGTGGATCCCGAACGAAACGAAGTCCCAGATCCGATTGCCGATCCCGTCGGACCTGGCGCCCCCAATCTGATTCGCCGACGCGTCGGGCCCGTGCACGTAGATACCCGTGTCGACCGCGGAGATGTCGTTTCCGCTGACGCTATTGCTTGCCGAGACGACCTCGATGCCGACTCCACCGGAGAAGTGTTCGATCGCGAGATCGTGTATCTCCGAGCCGTCGGAACCATTCCCGAGCAGGAATGCCGAGGCGCCTTCGGAAACACCCGCGCCGTTGACGGTAACCTGACCCGCAGGCTGGCTCGAGCCGAGGATCGCGACCTTGCCGACGATCGCCGGCAGCGCCGAGCCGAGATCGATCTCCGTCGACCCGGCGAGGGAAAACTGGATCGTGTTGTCGGCCGGATCGGCGTTCGCAGCCTCGATCGCCTCGCGCAGCGTGCACTCCGTCTCTGTGCAGCCCGTGTCGAGCGGCGTCGAGGGGTCTGTGTTCGTGTTGACCGTGAACGTCGGACCGGCTTGAGGAGCACCTCCGCCTCCACCCGAGGCGGTGACCGTCACCGGCACCGCGTAGCTCCGGTTGAAACCGCCGCCCTTGCCCGTGACCACGAGGTAGTAGGAGGCGGGGGGGGTCGAGGAGGACGTGGCCAAGGTGCCGTTCGACGTGAAGGTCGGCGTACCGCTCGACGGCGTCGTCGAGAAGCCGCCAGATGGAACGAGAGGCTGCGCTGTCAGGTCGACCCCTGGAGGAGCAGCTGCGTCAGGATCGTCCGTCACCATCGTCGCGATCGGCACGGAGCTTCCCTGGGCGACCGTGTAGGAGGGCGCGTCGCTCGAGATCCGGAAACCGACCGGCGCGGTCGAGTCGCCGGTGACGGTGATGAGAACCGCGCCAATCGTCACCGACCCCCCCTGTACGCTGAACGTCAGCGGCTCGGTGCCGTCGAGAAAAACGTCCTTATCGGCCTGAGCTCCCATGCATAGCTGCTGCGTTCGGGCTGACGGTCCGCCGATATTTCCAGCGCCGCCACCACCGCTATTGCCCAGGGTCACGGAGACCGTCTCGCCGGGATCGAAGAGATCGCCCACGAAGTACCAGTTCACGCAGACGTCGGAAATGCTCGAGAACGAGTTGCCGAAGGAGACGGTGGTGCTGAGCGATGAGCTGGGCGTGATTGTCGTCGGCGTGGTGGGGGCGTCGGTCTGCGCGCTCAACGTCTCGACCGCCTGCGAGATTGCCGGAACACGCGCTCGAGCGGGTTTCCGCCCTGGGAGGAGGAACGGGATGACGTTGCCGACCGTGAACCCCGTGACCTGGGGCGCAGCCGAGCTGTTCTGCGCGTAGAGGAGACGCGACCCCGATGCGCCCGGAGAGCCCTTCCAGAGCTCGACCCGGTTGGTGGTCGTCTGGAACGGCAGCGCGAAGGAGAACAGCCCCGACGTGTGGTTGTTCGTCGAGGTACCCGTTCCGTGCTCGGAATGCTCGAAGGTCACCGGGACGCCCTGGTTCGAGACGATGGCGCCGGCGGAGTTACGTTGGACGAAGCGGTACGTGCTCGTCGAGCTCGGGATCGTCAGTGGAACCGATCCGAAGTAGGACTCGACGACGCTCGTCCCGCCCGCTTCTCCGGTGCACGTCGAACAGAGCGACGCGGTCGAGCTGGAATCCGTCGTCCCCGACATCACGAAGGCGATCGTCGATCCCACGGGCGCGTTCGCGTTGACGGATCCGGGCTGCCCGTAGGTCTGGCACTCGGGAATCACCGTCCCGCCCATGACGCAGAGCAGGAATGCGAAATCGGGAACTTCGAGCAGCGTGTCGACGTTGTCCGGCGCCGGGTTGGTCGCCGTCGGCTTCATCAGGCTGCGGTCCGTGGGGATGAACGAGCGTTGCACGACGTTGAAGCGCCGGTTGAGTGAGGGGTTCTCCGCCGTGATGTTCTGGGAATGCGCTCCGTCGAACGGGCTCTCGCGGTCGGGAGGCACGAGGCCGAGCGTGTGGGCCATCTCGATTCCGATCAGCTGTCCGGCGCGACCCGGGAGCGCGAGCGCCCACGCCTGCTGCGAGTTCACGACCGCCATCCCCTCGAAGCAGGGCTGGTTGACGGCAGGCCCGTCGATGCCGACGGCCGGATCGACGACGCCCACGACCCGGTTCGCCTGCGCGTTCGGATTCACCGTGTTGTAGGACAGACGGAACTGCGCCAACTGGGCCTGGATCGCGTCGTAGTTCGCGCCGTTGCCGCAGAACTTCCCGCTCGAGTCGAGGAGGTTGAGCCGTCTCAGGTCGATGAGCGTCGGCGCAACTGCGTAGCGGAGACCTCCCGTTCCCCCGAGATTGCCGATCCCCGCCGGAAGGGGATACTCACGCGATACCGCAGCCGTCATCCCATCTTGGAGCGCCTGCTGTCCCGTGGCCGTCCACTGCGTGTTGTAGGTCTTCGCTCCGTCGCCCATGGGAACGAAGAGGACCGCGAGGGCGTTCGAGGGCCGATCGAAGTTGACGCTGATTGCGGTCGACGTGCCGGGCCGAGTCGAGAAGGTCACCTGCTGCACCGGGCCGTACGGGTTGTTCTTCGACGCCCTCGCCTGATAGGTCAGGGTCGTCGAGAAGTTCGCGGTGAACGCCGCGGTCTTCGACAGCATCGAACCGGGGACCACGAACCTCGGGTCGCCGGTCGAATCCGCGACCGGAGCGACGCCGTACGTGGCGATCACGGGATAGGCAGGCGCGGTTGGAACCGGCGTCGGGGCGGCGATGGTGCCGCTCGCGCCACCCGAGAGCGTGAGCGTTCCGCCCACGATCTGGATCGAGGCTCCGGACCCCGCACACGAGGGCAGAGAGAGGTAGAAGCGGACGAGCGTCTCCTTGCCGTTGACGAGCGGCGAGTATCCGCCAAGACCCTGGTTGATCGTGACGTCACGTAGCTGTGGGACCAGGTTGCACGGCGCGGCTCCTGGAGCGGCCGGGGTCGCCGATGCACGAAGAGCAGCAATGACGACGACCAGCGTGATCGCGCCGAGAATCCCGACAACGACACGACCCCGCCGCACTTGCCTCAAGACGTCTATTTCCACAACACCCCGCAGTGAGGCGGCGAGGATACTCCTCTGTCTCACGAGGTGCAAGAGCCCGCGAGGCGACTCGAAGGATTTCACCAGCTCGCCGGCGCCACAGGTAATCGCATCGGCACCCGGACCGCCGTACACACGGTCATTACCGGATGCTGACGTATAAGCCGCGGCGGCCACGCGAGCAGCGCAACCGGCTGACGAGAGTTCGACCGCGCCGCGTTTCCCGCCTGCTACTCAGACGTAGCCCGTCCACCGGTCTGCGGCGCGTGAGTCAGATGGCGTATCAGCGAGGGAGCCCAGCCTTGTCCGCAGCTTTGTCGACCGTCTCCTTGGCCTTTCCGGCGGCGTTGTCGAAGGTTCCCTCGCGCTTCAGGTCGTCGTCGCCAGACAACTCTCCCGCCGTTCGCTTGCTGCGACTCTTCGCTTCATCGATGTTGTCGTACGGCGTCCGCGGCTCCCGCTGGTGCAGGCTCACATCGCTCCCTTCATATTGCTCGAAGGTCGCTCCACCTATTCCCATCCTGGGCAGTTACGTAACGACCGGGTTTTGGGCCAATGGCCGTCAGCGAAGTGCGCAGAGATCCACCACGGGAGCTTGCGCAATCAGTAAGGCTTGCTTGCCACGCCGCCGAGCGCACGGTGTCCCTCCGCGGGTGGCAGCTCAGAAGACGCGGTAGGCGTAGCCGTAGCCTGTTGTTCGATCAATCACGCGTTGCTGGGAGCGGTCCGCCGACGTTGCCAGGTCTGGAAAAGTGCTCGAGACCGCAGTTCGGTCCGCGAAGAGCGCTGCAGTCAGCATCTCGTGCCGCTGTGCGGAAGGCAGCGGGACGCGCACTGTCGAGACGTCAGTGGGAGGACGATGTCGTCTGCATCGCCGTATGCAGGATGAGTGGCAGGCGTGCTCCTGGAGGATCGGGCTCGCTCAACTCGCAGGGGCGCGGCGTTCACCGCAGTGCTGGATAGTGCCCGTCTACGTCGACGGAGGAGGTTGAAAAATGGCCGGTGTCGAGAAACGCGACTTTGACTCACCGGACGAGAGTCGGACTCCCGACAAGACCCAGGTGGACGTCGTCCATCTGGGCGGCACGACCGCAGCTCGATTCGCGATGGAGCCTGGGTGGAGGTGGTCCGAGTGCGTGAAGCCCGTTGCCGGGACCGACAGCTGCCAGCACAGGCACCTGGGCGTCGTGCAGTCGGGAAGGCTGCGTGTGATTCACGACGACGGCACCGAACTCGAGCTCGAGCCTGGCGATGCGTATGTGATCGAGCCTGGCCACGATGCGGAGGTCGTCGGCGGTGAACGGTTCGTCGGCTTCGAGTTCCAGGCGCAGGCCGCTGAGGAGTACGCCCGCCAGTAGCTAGCGATAGAGATGGTCTCGGGCGATTCCCGGCCGCGGACGTGCGCGAGCGTTCGGGAATGTCCCAGACCAAGGCCTAGCGGGTTTGACATCGGCCCAAGTTGCTTCGCGTCAGGAACCGGTGCGCCACTCCACGGCCCTGCGACGGAGAAAGCGTGGCGCCTCGGCCCGACGCGGGGTCGAACACTACGCCAGCCGGTCGAGCGCTTCCCCGGCAACCGCCGGGCCGCTCGACGACGCTAGCCGGCGCCGGGCCTGACGACGTAGTTGCCGCTGTCGAGCGGGAACATGCTGAGCGGCGGCAGGTCGCAGGGTGTGAACCCGGGCGGGCGTGTCTTGTCGAGGAACTCCACGGGATGGATTTCGTCGGGGCTTGCGCCGGGCGGCCCGTTGTCCCGGATGATGATCCCGAGGTGGGAGATCCGGCTGCCGAGGAACTCAAAGGGCTGGCGGAACGTCCCGCCGACTCGCGTCTGGTTGCCGTCGACGACGATGCAGGTGACGTCGACGATTCCCGGATCGACCGAGTAGAGCGGTGAGTGGACGACGATCGTTCCTGAGGGGCCGTTCGGGCCGTTTTGCGCGGTGACGTTGAACTGCTCCGTCGTGTTCACCCCTGGCTGCGGAAAGTTGGCGAATGTCACCTTGCCCGAGCCGGTCACGGAGGCCCACGGCGATGCGTGGGTCTGCGAACCGGCGGGGAGTGCCAGCGCGGCGGCGGCGATGGCTGCCGCTGCGATGGCGCCAACGATGCGCAGCCGAGCTTCGTAGTGCTTGAAACCGTACATAGCTCAGTTCCCCTCTCCCAGTGAGTTGGTGGGGGCGGCGCTACGGCCGCCCCCAAGGGCTCGCGTCCGACGTGTTATCCCCTTAAGCACCCCATGGATCAGACGGCGTGCACGGTGCAGCTAGTCAGCCCGGCCCAGAGGTCAGTGCCCGGTGCGTAGATCACCGTCCCGTCGCTGAACGGCTTCTTGACGAACTGGTGGATCACCGCGGTGATCGTGTCGCCCCCGGTCGCGAGCAGGACCCGCGGGTTGTACGTGAAGTCCGTCCGCCAGCTTCCACCGCCGGCGTCGACGCCATGCTTATCCCACGACTTCTGGGCGTTCTTCGCCACGCCGTCGACCGTCAACGTCGTCTTCGTGCTCTTCAGGAACGGCTTCAGAAAGTCCACGCTGGACATGACCCACCCGGCCGTGAAGACCGGATACGTCCCGGCCGGCACGTTGCGATTGCCGCCGGCGCCCGAACAGCCGACAAGCGAGACCTTGACCAGGACACCAAAGTCCTTCCGGCTCGTCAACGTCGTAGACGGAGTCGTCACCGTAACCGGCCCGCTCGTCGTGCTGGCGGCGACCGTCGCCGTGATCTGCTTGTCGGAGTCGACCGTGAACGTCGACGCGGCGGTGCCGTTGAACGCAACCGCCGTCGCGTCCATGAACCCTGACCCCTTGATCGTCACGACCGTACCCACCACTCCGGAGGCCGGCGTCATGCTTTTGACCCCGACGCCGACGCCGCCTCCGAGCGCTGTCGGGACGAGAACCGCTAGAGCAACCAGCCCGAGCGCGCTGAGAAACGAGAACCCGCGCCAACGGGCACAAGCCTTCATCATCGTAGTACCTCTCTCCCTGCCGCAGTAAAGCCGCTCCGTGCGCGACTTCGCACCAGGCATCCTTTGCCTCTTTCGATGCAAAGTCAACTCACGGCCAGAAGGGCCCGGAGCGGGTCGAACTCCCCGGCCGTGGGTGCTTCCCCGCCGAGCCGGAGCCGACTAGGAGCCACTCGCTGCGTCGTGCTGCGCCTACTGGCTCGTCGGCCATGGCCGCGAGCATCCCTTACGCCTCCTCTTGCGACGGGCCGCCCAGTGCCGCCGCGCCAGACACGACACGGTGCGAGATCGCTGCCGCACCGGGTGGTCAGCGACAGCGACCTCGCGCGGATCTTCGGAGTCGAAACCGGCCCTTTTCAGCAGCCGGCATGGGTGGACGCCGCTAGGCGTCGTACTGGCCGCCGAGCTCCGCCGCCTGGGGTTTACCTTTGTGCCCGGCTTCTTGCAAGATCGGGGGGACCTCGGGGTCGGAGACGAAGCTCTGCCAACCCTCCGCATCCCAGTCGAAGAGCACCCAGACCCGGTCTTCCTCATTGGGATCGCGAAAGACGTGCGAACCCTTGGATCCGTGCTGCTTTCGCTTCTCAGCGCCCTTGGTCGAGAAGGTATTCAAGAAGCGGTCGAAATCCTCGACTTGTGTCGTTGCCAGGATCATCTGTCTCCTTAATTCTCTTGTCCTCGGCGTCGCCGCTCGACGCCGATGGTGAGGCGAGTGTACGCCTCAGATGCTCGGGCGGTCGCCTCCGCGCTGGCCGCACAGGATCCGCTTCCCGTAGCGAGAAGGGAGACCGGGGCGGGTGCTCCTTCCTGCCGCCTGGAGTTTTCCTCTCCCTCCCAGCCGGTCCGATTCACGGGCGTGCCCGCCCGCACTTGCTGTCGTTCGACTTGAGGCGGGCGCCCCAGGTGCCGGGCTGATGGCCGCCTGTGGACGCAGCCCCCGAGACCAGCCACTCCCCTCTACATCTCCCGGAGCACCCGCCGCATCAAGAGCTTTCCTCCCGCCACGGGTAGCGAAACGCGCTTTGCGGCAACGTCAACTAGGAGCGGACGCCCGGCGCGGGATCGAACACATCGCCGGCCGGACGAGCGCTTCCCCGCAATCGCCGAGCCCTCAAGACGCTACCCGCCGCTCGAGCATTCCTAGTCGCCTTCTCCGCCATGGCCGAAAGCGTCGCCAGAGCTTCGGCGTGACCTCGGCCGCCCAGCGTTGCGAGCGCGGAAGCGGCTAGTGCGAACTCCTCGATTGACAGCCGGTCGTCCTCCTCGAGCAGCCGAACGAGCCACCGCACTGCGAATCGTGAGCGGCGCCCAGGCTCCTGGCAGGCGACCAGGCCGTGAGCGCGAGGCTTTCGTCGAGTGACAAGCGGCCGAGCTCGCGGCTCTTGATCGCCCGTCCGAAGATGGTCTCGGATGCCCTTGCGCTGTCAACGGCCCTCCCGCTGGGGCCGGACGGCTGGGTCAGCGTATGTGGAACTGCGTCTGTAGTGTCCTGCGGCCACCGTCCGGTGGGTCTAAGTAGGGGAGAGGGAGGCAGGCGAATGAGACTCCCAGCCAGCTTGGCAGGGGTGGTTGCGCTCGTGCTCGTTGTGGTTGTTGCGCCGGAGGCGACCGGCGGAGGAGGAACCCCGATCACGTCTTGCGGGCAGACGCTGGCCACGAGCGCCGTGCTCACCCAGAACCTCAACTGCACCGGGTCGGGGGTGATCGTCGGTGCGTCGGGGATCACGATCGACCTGAAGGGGTTCACGATCAGGGCGAACCTCGCGACTGGTTACGGCATCGACGATACGGGTGGCTTCGACAACGTCACGGTCAAGAACGGTGTGCTCCGCGAACTTCTCGGAGGGCGTCCTCGCTTGGAACGGCGCCGACAAGTTCAGCGTGTTGAACGTGGTCGCCTCCGGAAACGAATTCTACGGCTTGGATATCCGCGGCGACTTCATCAAGATCCAGTCCTCGATCGTCTCCGGGAACGGTAACACCGGCGTCAACGTCGTCGGCGATTCGGCCTCGATCAATTCGCTGGCCGCCTCCGGGAACGGCGTCGGCATCCACCTCTTCGGTGACTCGGCGTCGATCAAGTCCTCGACCGCCTCCGGGAACGACGGCTACGGCATCACCGTCTTGGGTAACGCCGCCTCGCTGAAGAGCAACCAGACCGACGGCAACGGTTTCGCGGGCGGCTCCGACCTCGGCGGCCTCGGCATCAACGTGACCAACTACACGACGCCGCCAGTAGGCAAGAACACTGCTCGCGGCAACGACGACCCGGCCGAATGCCAACCCGCCACGCTCTGCTGAACTACAGCCGCTTCAAGTCCTAGACGGGGGCGGCCGTAGCGCCGCCCCCACCACCTCACCAGCCGAGCATCGTTGACTTGCGGTCGTTGGCCGACGACGATGCCGCCATCCGCCGACCTATCGAACCATGGCGGCCTGCTCGAATCCTGTTAAGCGGGGGGCGAGGGAGGTAGGCGATGAGACTGCGAAGCAGCTTGGCAGCGGTGGTCGCGCTCGTGCTCGTTGTTGTTGTTGCGCCGGAGGCGACCGGCAAAGGCGGAACGCCGATCACGGCTTGCGGGCAGGTGGTGACGACGAACGCGCTACTGACCCAAGATCTTGTCTGCACGGGGGACGGGATCGTCGTGGGGGCGTCGGGGATCACGATCGACCTGAAGGGGTTCACGATCAGGGGCGATCGCGATGTCGGCGACTACGGCATCGACGATAGCGCGGGCTACGACAACATCACGATCAGGAATGGCCTGATCCGCAACTTCTACCTCGGCGTCGATGCGGACGGGGCCGCCGACAGTGTCAGCGTCTCGAGCCTGGTCGCGAATGGCAACAGCATCTACGGCATCTTGATCGTCGGCGACTCGGCCAAGGTCCAATCATCGACCGCCTCCGGAAACTCCACCGCGGGCATCTCCGTCAGCGGCGACTTCGCTCAGGTCAAATCGTTGACTACCGCCGGAAACGGCTCCTACGGCATGATCGTCGGCGGAGACTTCGCCCAGATCAAGTCGTCAACCGCGGCCGGGAGCAGCACCATCGGCTTCGAGATCATCGGCGACTCGGCCCAAGTCACGTCGTCGATCGCAACCGGAAACGGCGTCGACGGCATCTACGTCAGCGGCGACGCCCCGTCGATCAAGGGCAACCACGCCGACGGGAACGGCTTCGCCACAGGCGCCTCCGACCTCGCCGGGCTGGGCATCCACGCCTTGAACTACACCACCGCGCCTGTCGGCAAGAACGTGGCCCGCGGCAACGACGACCCAACCGAGTGCCAACCCGCCCTGCTCTGCTGAACTACTGCTGCTTCAAGTCCTACACGGGGGCGGCCGTAGCGCCGCCCCCGCCGCCGCTCCAGTCGAGCAGCTCGATGCGGCACTCGGATGATCAGATCCGGCGCGGGGGTCGACCGGTGCCGGTGGTTTTTTCGTCTGGCTGAACGAGCTGTACGTCGAACGTCTTCACGGCGGGAAGCATAGGGCGGGAGCGGCGTGAGCGATCGTCTGCTCGAGGCGAAGGAGGTCGCCGAGCTGCTGTCGGTGCCGGTCGGCTGGGTGCGGGAGCACACGCGGTCGGGTGCGATCCCGTGCGTCGAGCTCGGCAGATATCACCGGTACGACCGCGCCGAGGTGCTCGCCTGGGTGGAGTCGCTCAAGAGGGGCGACGGGCCGACGTTCCGTCGACACCAACCAATTGGGCGGGTGCCCGGATGAACGCCCGGGCATGGGAGAGAGGTCGCCCTGACGGCACAGCGGCACACCCGCCCGCGGCCACTAAAGCGGACCTTCGTCCCCGTCGCTGTTTCTGGTCGCCCCGTAAAGGGTTCGTAAGAGCCGGTTTTCGAACTGGCAACACTGAGAAAACATTCCAGGCGGGGCGGCCTCGGGAGAGACCACAGCTGCCGGTCGTGAGCGGCTTCTCAACGGCCAGCGGCATGGTGAGGCGCCCGCCCACCCCGCGAATGCAAGGTGCGACACGACTTGCGAGAGAGATGCTGCCGTAAGCGAGGCCGAACAGGTGGTGGATCGTGGAGCCGAACGAGGTCCGCCGCATCTCCGCGGCGTTCAAGGATGAACGCGCCCGGCGGTGTTCCTCACGCTGTACCTGACCGGGCTACGCCGTCACGAACTCCAAGGGCTCCGCTGGCGACGTGAGCCTCACAGAAGGCACCCTGTGCATCGTCGAGTCGAAGTCCGAGGAAGGCGAGCGGCTCCTAGCCCTCCCTCCCACGCTCGTCGACGTCCTCACCCACCGCTATCAGCAGACGCCGTACAAGGCGAACTCGGACTACGTGTTCGCCCATCCGCAGACCGGAGCACCGCTCGGAGCCGACCGCTACCGAGAGCAGCTACGCAAGGCGCTCGAGGCGGCGGACATCTCCGACCGCGGGCGGATCCGGCCGTTCCACGACGCTCGCCACGCGGCGCTGACGCACCTCGCGCTCACTCCGAAGGCGAACGATCTGGAGCTGATGACGATCGCCGGACACCGCTCGTTCGCCACCACGAAGCGATACCTGCACCTCGCCGGCCGCACGTTCCCGGCCGCAGCCGCCGCGCTAGAAGATCGGCTTCTCGCGGGCGAACTTCTACCCCACTTTCTACCCACCCGAGCGAACCTGACCCGATCTCAGGCGCTCCAACCGCTCCAGAAACGGCTTAGCCGACCCAACCCGACTACGCTCGGCTTATGTAGCGCTTCTCGCGGGGGTCGATCTTCAGGCGGTCGCCGACGTTCACGAACAGCGGCACCTGGACGACCGCACCGGTCTCGAGCGTCGCCGCCTTGGTCACGTTCGAGACGGTGTCGCCGCGGATCCCGGGCTCGGTCTCGGTCACGGCCAGCTCGACGGATGCAGGGAGCTGGACGCCGGCAGGCTTGCCGTCGACCATCAGTAACTGGACCGAGCTCGACGGCTGGAGGAACTCGAGTGCGTCCGCGACCGAGCCGCGCGGGAGGTGCAGCTGCTCGTAGTTCTCCTCGTCCATGAAGACGACGTCGTCGCCGGCGTCGTAGAGGTACTGGACGTTCTTGACCTCGGTGTGCACGCGCGGGAACTTCTCGCCCGCCCGGAAGGTGCGGTCGACGACCGCGCCGGACTCGAGCGCCTTCAGCTTCGTACGGACGAAGGCGCCGCCCTTGCCCGGCTTCACGTGCTGGAACTCGACGATCCGCCACGGCTCGCCGTCGAGCTCGATGTGCATGCCGTTCTTGAACTGGTTGGTGGATACGACCTCGGCCATCGGCGGGCCAGTGTAGCGGCGCCGCGGCGACCTACAGCGGGTACACCTCGGCGACCCAGACCGGGCCGGCGAAGCGGTGCGCGACGATCGCGGTGTCGCCGTCCTGGCCCTGGAGCAGGGCCGCGACATCAGTCGGCAGCGGAGCGTCTACGCCGTCAACGCGTCCCGTGACCTCGGTCCCGACCCGGCTCGCCTCGATCTCCTCCCCGGTCGCATCGGGCAGCTCGAGCACCTCGGAGGCGGTGCCGACGGCCGACCACTCGTCGCCCTCGTCCGGCACCGCGATCGCCCAGAACGGACCATCGACGCGCGCCCTCAGAGCCCGAGCAAGCGGTTCGAGCGCCTCCGCCGAGTCGGGGCCGCCTCCGATCGTGCGGCCGTCGGCGGTGACGGCAAACCGCACCTCGTCGCCCGACAGGCCGGGCGCATGCGCCTTCGCGACCGCGTCCCACGGGTCGTCGAGTGGGAGGCCGGCCGAGAGACCGGGGATGTTCAGGGCGGAGCCACCCTCCCAACCCTCGGGCAGCTGCACGAACGGGACGTTCGCGATCGCCGCTGCCAGCCGCTCGGGCACGCTCGTCATCAGCCGACCGTGACCAGCTCTTTGGTGAACGTGGTCAGCACTTCTCGATCATTCTCGCCGATGATCACGAGGTCCTCGATCCTGATCCCGCCGAGGCCGGGGTGGTAGATCCCCGGCTCGACCGTGACGACGCCGTCCGCGGCCAGCACGTCCTCGCTCTCCGGCCGCATCGCGGGCTGCTCGTGGATCTCCATCCCGACCCCGTGGCCGAGTCCGTGGGCGAAGAGCTCGCCGAGGCCAGCGCCGGCGATCAGCTCGCGGGCGACCGCGTCCACCTCTCGCCCCGACCGGCCTGGGCGCGTCGCCTCGAGCCCGGCCAGCTGTCCCTCCAGGCATACCTCGTACGAGCGGGTGAGCTCGTCCGGCAACGACCCCGTCGCGAACGTCCTGGTGCAGTCCGAGTGGTAGCCGTCCACTTTCGCAGCCGCGTCCACGACGACGGCCTGGCCCTTCTCGATCATCCGCGGGCCCGGACTGGCGTGCGGCAGCGCGCCGTTCGCACCGGCGGCGACGATCGGCGGGAACGCGGCACCTTCCGCCCCGAGCTCGTGCATCGTGGACTCGATCCACCAGGCGAGCTCGCTCTCGGTGCGCCCGACGAAGGGCTGTCGAGCCAGGCGCTCGAAGGTCGCGTTCGTGATCTCCGCCGCCCGCCGGATCGCGTCGAGCTCGCCCGGCTCCTTCACCGCCCGGATCCCTTCCAGCAACTGCGCCGTCGGCACTGTCTCGATCCCGGCGGCGTCGAGCGCCGCCCACGACGCATACACCAGGCTCTCGGACTCGAACGCCACCCGCCTTGGCAGCAGCTCCGGCAGCTTGCTGAACAGCCCGCGCGGGATCTCGACCACCTCGATCCCGGTGGTGCGGGCCTTCTCGAGGTACCGGAAGTCGGTGAAGATCCGCAGGCGGTCTGGCTCGACGAGCACTGCGGCGTTCGAGCTGTCCAGGCCGGTCAGCCAGAGCACGTTCACCGGCTTGGTGACGAGGAGCGGCGCGTCGATCGCCGCGCGGACCTTCGTCACCCGCTCACTGACGCCTTCGGCGTCACGACATCGTCTCGCACCAATGCCGACAGCTCCGCTGTCGCCTTTGTGCTCGACTTCGTCTCTCATCGCTTCGTCCCCAGGAACACGAGGGCCTCGCGGTAGCCGTCAGGCCCCTTGCCGATCACCCGCTTCGCGGCGAAGTCGGCGATCAGCGAGACGTGACGCCACTCCTCGCGCTCGTCGATGTTCGAAAGGTGCACCTCGACGATCGGAGCGGTGAAGAGCTCGACGGCGTCGCGGATCGCGTAGCTGTAGTGCGTCCAGGCCGCCGGGTTGAGCACGACGCCGTCGGCGGTATCGAGCGCCTCGTGGCACCAGTCGACGTACTGCCCCTCGCTGTTCGTCTGCCGGCAGCGCACCCGCAGGTCGAGCTCCTTCGCCCACTCGTAGATCTGAGTCTCCAGCTGCTCCAGGCCGAGCCCGCCGTACAGCTCGGGGTTCCGGCGTCCGACGACGTCGATGTTGACGCCGTTGAG
This sequence comes from uncultured Actinomycetes bacterium, assembly GCA_963808815.1. Taxonomy (GTDB): domain Bacteria; phylum Actinomycetota; class Thermoleophilia; order Gaiellales; family Gaiellaceae; genus DATBLE01. Next base: position 243,576 of record CAWEGI010000015.1, read on the forward strand.
CACGTCGACGTTCACGCCCTGACCTTATCCGGAGATCAGCGCGTCCAGCGCCGCGCGTACCTCTGCTTCCGGCAACTCCTCCTCACGCGCCCCGCCGTCGCCCAGCAGGACGATCCGCAGGCGGCCCTTCTTGTCCCGGAGCAGCGCCTCCCAGGCCCGGTCGCGATCGACCCGCACCGGTTCGGGCGCCAGGACGTCCACCACGGGCGCCGTGTCACCCCCGGAAAGCCGGAGCGCCGCCAGCAGACCGAGCGCGACCGCACGGCCGTGGGGAAGCTCGTAGCCGGACGCAGCCTCGAGCGCGTGGCCGAACGTGTGGCCCAGATTCAGCGCATGCCGCGGGCCGAGGTCATGGGGATCGCGCAGGCAGAGCGCGGCCTTGTACGCGGCACACCGGCGAACGAGCTCCTCGTCGGCGAGCTCCCAGAGCACCTCGCCGGCGAGCAGGCCCGGTCTTCACCACCTCGGCCATGCCGTTCGCCCGCTCGGAGCCCGGCAGCGTCGCCAGCAAGGCGGGGTCGATGACCGTTCGGGCAGGCCAGTGGAACGCGCCGACGAGGTTCTTCGCCTCGGGCAGGTCGATCGCCGTCTTGCCGCCGATCGCAGCGTCCACCTGGCCGACCAGCGTCGTCGGGACAGCCACCCAGTCGACGCCTCGCATGTAGGTGGCGGCTGCGAACCCGGCGAGGTCGGTGGTGGTGCCGCCGCCGAGGGCGACCACGGTTCCGGCGCGGTCGAGACCCAGGGACCGCCAGAGCCGCTCGAGGTCGTCGGCCCCCTTTCCCGAAGCCGTGTGCGTCGAGGCCAGCCGCTGGCCGAGTGCGAGCTGCGCGTCCATGCCGTGGATGCCGGAGACGTGAGCATCGGCGACCAGGGCGACTGCGCCCACGCCGGGGACGAGCTCCGCGAGCTGTTCGAGCGAGCCGAGGGCGACGTGGACGCCTGCGGCGGCCAGGACGACGTCGTCCAGCGTGCCCGCGACCGCGTCCGCCGTCTCGCGGTAGAGCGGCAGGCGCTCCTCGTAGAGCGCGCGAAAGCTGCTCTCGTCCTGCGCCAGCGGCCGTCCCCTGACCGCGCACGCGCTCCCAGGCGGCGTCGGGCTCGACCTCGACGAAAACGGTCAGGGCGTGCTCGCGGAGCGCCTTGCGGATCTTCGGGCTCGTCACCGCCCCACCGCCCAGCGCAACGACTTGTGGCGGGCCGTTCCCGAGCGCCTCGAGCGCGGCCTCCTGCTCGCGTACCCGGAACTCGACCTCGCCCCGCTCCGCGAAGATCTCCGGGATCGTCTGGCGCAGCTCGCGCTCGATCTCGCGGTCGAGGTCGACGAATCTCCTGCCCAGGCGCTCGGCGACCTGCAAGCCGAGCGTCGACTTGCCGGCGCCCATGAAGCCGACGAGGGCGAGGTGGCGGTCTAGCGCGGTTGCCAATCGATCCGCCCGCGGTACGCCTCGCACGCGCCGACGAAGTCGGCGAGTGCGTCGCCGCCGAACTTCTCACGCGCCGCCCGCGCGAGCTCGAACGCGACCGACGCCTCGGCGACGACGGCCAGCGCCTCGACCGCGGCGGTGTCGCTCCGCTCGACCAGCGCCTCGGCCGGCTCGCCGCTCGCGAGGTCGACCGACCTCAGCGGCTTCATCAGCGTCGGCAGCGGCTTCATCGCCGCCCGCACGACGATCTGCTCGCCGTTCGAGATCCCGGCCTCGATCCCGCCGGCGTGGTTGGTCTCGCGGTAGAGGCCGCGCTCGTCGCGATGGATCTCGTCGTGCGCCTCGGAGCCGCGCCGGCCGGCGAGCGCGAACCCGTCGCCGATCTCGACCCCCTTCACGGCCTGGATACCCATCAGCGCGGCGGCCAGCCGGCGCATCCAGGCGGTCGTCTCGCGACGCGTATGAGCCGAAGCCGGGCGGCACCCCGGTCGCGCGCACCTCCACGATCCCGCCGACGGTGTCGCGCGCAGCCCGCGCCTCGTCGACGCGCGCCTCGAGGTCGTCGCCGACCACGGCACCACTGACCTCGATCCCGATCTCGCGCACGAGCGCCTTCGCCACCGCGCCGGCCGCGACGACCACGGCCGTGTGCCGGGCACTGGCCCGCTCGAGCGCGTCGCGGACGTCGACGAGGCCGTACTTGAGCACGCCGGCAAGATCGGCATGACCCGGCCGCGGCAGCGTCACCGCCTCCTTCCCCTTGCTCCCGGGCGGCGGGTCGCCCTCGGGGGGCCACGGGCTCATCCCCCACGTCCAGTTCTCGTGATCCCGGTTCCGGACGACGAGCGCAAGCGGCGTGCCGAGCGTCCGGCCGTGGCGGAGGCCCGCGTAGACCTCGACCCGGTCGGTCTCGATCTGCTGGCGCGGGCTGCGCCCGTACCCCTGCTGGCGGCGGCGCAGGTCGGCGTCGATCGCCGCCCGGTCGAGCACGAGGCCGGCCGGTAGCCCTCTGACGATCGCGACCAGCGCGGGGCCGTGCGACTCGCCGGCGGTGACGAGCTCGAGGATCATTCTCCGCTCCGGCACCGGCTAAGCCGGCACCTCCGCTCATTGGTGAGCTCCGTCGGGCCTACGCTCATGGCGCCAAGCCTACGGCGGCGCGCATCACTTCGACGGGTGCGGGCACGCCGGTCCAGAGCTCGAACGAGGCAACGCCTTGCGCGACCAGGACGTCGAGCCCGCCGACCACGGTTGCGCCTGCCTCACGCGCGGCGCGGCCGGTCGCCGTCTCCGGATACGGGAGGTCGATCAGTGTCTCACCCTCGGACAGGACGCAGAGGACCGCGTCCCGTTCGGAGGTGGCGTTGATCGACCAGGTCTGCGCCGGCCACGTCCGGGGGCCAGTCGCCGCGGCGGGAGAAGACGCGCGCTCCGGGTAGCGCTGCCCGGAACGCCCCGGCCGCCCCGCCGCTGCCCAGGATCACAGGCCGCTCGGCATGTAGACCGTCGAGGATCGCGGCATCCGTCGAGAGCCCCTCCACCCGACCGTCCCTGACGACGAGCACGTTCACCGAGCCCAGCTCGGTCTCGCACGCGGCCGCGGCCGCCGCCTTGTGCGGCGCGGTCACGTTCGCGCCGGCGAACCCGAGCGCCACGAGCCCGCGCACCGCGTCCTCCACGCGACCGTCCTGGACGAGCAGCGGAACGTAGGCCCAGTCGAGCCCGCGCGCGGCGAACGCTGCGTTGTGCATCGCCGGCGACAGCGAGTGCTCGACCGGGTTGCCGATCAGGCCGACGAGGGTCGTACGCCCGCTCAGCAATTCGTCAGCCCCTTGCGCGTGTAGGCGTCGAACTCGTCGATGCTCGCGGTGAAGAAGTGGCTGCGGCAGTCGGGCTTGCGGACGAAGTAGAGGTAGTCGACCTTGGCGGGGTGGGCGGCGGCCTGCATCGAGGCCAGGCCCGGGTTCGCGATCGGCGTGGGCGGCAGCCCGCGGAACTTGCGCGTGTTGTAGGGCGATCCGGAGGCGAGGTCGCTCTGCGTGATCGCCTTCGTCGGCGGGATGCCCAGCCCATAGCGGAGCGTCGCGTCGATCCCGAGCGGCATCCGCTGGTGGAGCCGGTTGTAGATCACGGCCGCGACCAGCGGCGCTCGCGGGGGACGACGACCTCCTTCTCGATCATCGACGCGATGATCAGCACGTCGTACGGAGTCAGGTTCTTCGAGCGCGCGTAGCCGAGCTTGACCTGGCTCCAGTTACGGGTGAAGGCGGCGAGCTGCTTGCCGACCAGCACTCGTGGCGGGTCGTCGTCGTAGACGTCGTAGGTGGCCGGGAAGAGGAACCCTTCGAGGTTGCGCCGCTTGCCGTCGCCGGCGAACTGCCCCGGCAGAGCGGAGGACTGCGTCGCCCGCAGGTAGCCGGCGGTGGTGATCGCCCGGCTGACCGCGTGGGCGCGGCGTGCCATTTGCCGCTCTGGTGAAGCCCTCCGGGAAGAGGACGCTCAGAACCCTGCGTGCCGGAACGGTCGTCTGCGGAGGCGCAGGCGACGCGTCGCGGTGATCGCTGACGACGGCGTAGGCAGCCCACGCGCAGGCGCCGACCACCGCGCAGACCACCACCAGCGCCACCACCCTCCGCCGGTAGACCTGTTGCCTGGTCGGACGAGTCAGTCCCGGCTCCTCGACCGTTCGAGGTAGCCCGACAGGAGGTGCGCGGCGGCGCGGGCATCCTCCCCGTCGCCCGGACCGGCGAGGGTGGTCGTGAAGCGCTCGTCGAGCGTCTCGACGGGGACGTCCAGGAGGGCGCGGAGCCGCTCGACGAACCGGCTCGTCTCCTCGGCCTGAGCGCCGACCTCGCCGCGCAGCGTCAACGGAAGCCCGACGACGACACGCTCGGCCTGCTCGTCCCGGACGAGCGCCCGGAGACGGGCCAGCCCTTTGTCCGACGCGGCCTGCTCGACTGTGCAGAGCGGCCGGGCCAGGGTGCCGGTCGGATCGGAGACTGCCACGCCCGTGCGGGCCGAACCGTAGTCGAGCGCGAGGACTTTCAAAGCTGCGCGAGGATCGCCTTCTTGGCGGCTCCGAGCGCCTCGCCGAGCGCCTCCGGCTTCCTGCCTCCCGCCTCGGCGAGCGTCGGCCGCCCTCCGCCGCCTCCCTGGATGTGCTTCGCCGCGTCGCGGACGAGCGCGACCGCATCGATGCCGCGGTCGGCGAGCGACTGGTCGAGGTTGAAGACGAGGAATGCGCGGCCGTCGTCGGTCGAGCCGGCCAGGACCGCCGCGGCTCCCTCCTGCTGCCTGACACGGTCGGTCAGGTCGCGCAGGTCGCCGCCGGTGACGCCGCGTGCCTCGACGACGACCACGTCGCCCTCGCGCGAGGTGATCTCGAAGTCGGCCTCGGCCTGCTTCGCCGGCTTCCTCGCCTCCTTGCGCACGCGCTCGAGCTCGCTTCGGAGCTCCTCCGCCTCATCGGCGCGGGCGCGGAGCAGCGCGAACGCCTCGCCGGCTGTGACCGCCTCGATACGCCGTGCGCCCGAGCCGACCGACGCCTCGCCAAGGATCACGAACGGGCCGATCTCGGCCGTCGTCCGCACGTGGGTGCCGCCGCAGAGCTCGCGCGAGACGCCCTCGACCTCGACCACGCGCACCTCGTCGCCGTACTTCTCGCCGAACAGCATCATCGCGCCGAGGTTCCGTGCCTCGTCGATCGGCACGACGAACGTCCGCACCGGGTGGTTGGCGAAGACCGCCTCGTTGACGCGCCGCTCGACCGCCTCGCGCTCGTCGGCGGTGAGCGCCTGCGGGTGACTGAAGTCGAACCGGAGCTTGTCCGGCCGCACCGCCGAGCCGGCCTGGTGGACGTGCTCGCCGAGCACCGCCCGCAGCGCCTCGTGCAGGAGGTGGGTAGCCGTGTGATTGGCCATCGTCGGGAAGCGGACACTCCACGGGACGACTGCCTCGACCCGGTCGCCGGCCTCGAAGCCCTCCCCCTCGAAGAGCAGCGCCTGGTCGTCCTCGATCCGGTAGGCGGCGAGCAACGTCGCCCGCGAGCCGTCGTCCTTCCGGAGCTCGCCGGCGTCGGTGACCTGGCCGCCACCTTCCGGGTAGAAGGGCGACTCGCGCAGCTTCGCCAGGAACAGACCATCGCCGAGCTCATCGAGCGCGCCGATCTGGGTGAGCACGTCGGTCTTCTCCCAGCCGACGAACTCGGTGGTGAAGCCCGCCGCGCGCGCGAAGTCGACGGCCTGCTGGACCTCGCCTTTCCCGCCGCCCGCCCGCGACACCTCACGGTGTCGCTCCATCTCCTGCGCATACGCGGGCTCGTCGACGGCGATGCCGCGCTCACGTGCGAGCTCGAGCGTCAACTCGATCGGGAAGCCGTAGGTGGCCTGCAGCTCGAACGCGTCCTTGCCGCTGATCGCGCCGCCCGCGGCCGCCTCCTCGAACAGCTTCATCCCACGGTCAAGGGTCTCGGCGAAGCGTTCCTCCTCAGCGCCGAGGATCCGGGTGATCTGGTCGTGGTGCTCGACGAGCTCGCGGTACGAGTCGCCCATCTGGCCGATGACCGTCTCGGCCAGGCCCGGAAGAAACGGGCTCTGCATCCCGATCCGGAGGCCGTGCTGCACGGCCCGCCGGACGATCCGACGCAGGACGTAGCCGCGCCCTTCGTTCGAGGGCGTCACTCCCTCGGCGACGAGGAACGACATCCCGCGCCCGTGGTCGGCGAGCACGCGGTGCGCCTTGGTCGAGTCGGGTGAATCTCCGTACGCCACACCAGAGGTCTTCTCGATCCAGCTCATGATCTGCTGGTAGCCGTCGGTGTCGTAGACGGACGCGACGTCCTGGATGATCCGCGCCGTGCGCTCGAGGCCAAGACCGGTGTCGATGTTCTGGCTCGGCAGGTCGGTGAGCGTCCCGTCCGGGTGGAGCTCGTAGGCCATGAAGACGAGGTTCCAGAACTCGAGGAAGCGCTCGCAGCGCGCACACCCAGGCAGGCAGCCTTCGACGCAGCCGGTGTCCGCGCCCCAGTCCCAGTAGATCTCCGAGTCCGGCCCGCACGGCCCCGGGCCGCCGACCGACCAGAAGTTCTCCGAGCTCGGCAGCGGGACGATCCGCTCGGGTGGCATGCCGACCGCCTCCCAAAGGTCGATCGCCTCCTGGTCCGGGCCCAATTTCAGCTCGGGATCGCCCGCGTGAACGCTGACCCAGATGCGGTCCCAGTCCAGCTCGAGGCGCCGGCGGATGAATTCGGTCGCGTACTCGATCGCGCCCTGCTTGAAGTACTGACCGAACGAGAAGTTGCCCATCATCTCGAAGAAGGTGAGGTGGTAGGTATCCAGCCCGACCTCGTCGATGTCGACCGTGCGGAAGACCTTCTGCGCGGTCGTCGTCGTCGGTGCCGGCGGCGCCTCGCGGCCGAGGAAGTAGGGCATCTGCGGCTGCATGCCGGCGCTCGTGAGGAGCGTCGAGTGGTCGTCCGCACGCGGGATCAGGGACGCCGACGGGCAGCGCAGGTGTCCCTTCTCCTCGAAGAAGGAGAGAAAACCCTCGCGCAGGTCGGCAGTCGTCCGCATGCTGGGATTCTAGGGAGGGCCCGGCCCGGCGCCCGTGGACGAGCCGGCGTGGATCCGGCACCGTCGCGCCACCAACCGGTCACGCTTTCCGAGTTACGATCGCCGCGGGGAGGAGGCTGGGCACGCCGGAGAGAGCCAAAACGGCCGTCGGCCGGAGTGAACACGGCGGATCAAGGCGTGTCGGCCTGGCGAAGCTCGTCGGCGAGGTCCTGCTCCCGGCGCGCCGCCTCCGCACGACCGGTGTCGACCGCGTCCCGCCAGCCCGCGCCCGAGCGGACCGCCGACGTCGCGTGCCGCGCGCCCGTGAAGAGGCCGGCCAATGCCTGCACGGGTCTCGTCACCACCGTCGTGACCCGGCGCACTCCGACGTCCACGGTCGAAACCGCGTCGACCGCGCTGTCGGTCATCACGTCAACCTTGTCGAGCTGCGTGTTGACCCGGTCGAGCGTTCCGCCGAGCTTCGTGATCACGGGCAGCAACTCGGTCTCGGTGCCCTCGATCAGCGACGATGCACGGCCCAGCGTCCCACCGAGGCGGAACGCCCCGTAGGCGACTGCGAGTCCGGCGAGGACGAGGAAGAAGGCGAGCGCCGCGTAGGCGACGTCACCCCAGTCGATCGAGGCGAGCATCGCCGGATCTTAGGCCGGAACCAGCGTGCCTGCGCCGACGACGACGTCTTCCTCGTACACCACGGCGGTCTGCCCCGGGGCGGCACCGTAGACGGGCTCGTCGAGCTCAGCCGTGAAGCCCTGCGGGACCGGCCGGACCGTTGCCGAGACGGGAGCCGAGCGGTAGCGGATCTTCACGTCCCCTCGTTCGACCGGCGCGTACAGGCGGCCGGAGGCGGCCAGCGACGTCCGCGCGAGCTCCTCGCGAGCGCCGACGACGACGGTGTTCGTTCCGGCGTGGGTCGCGACCGCGTAGAGCGGGCGTCCGGCGGCGACCCCGAGCCCACGGCGTTGCCCAGGCGTGTACCGCCAGTGACCGTCGTGCGAGCCGAGCCGGATCCCCGCACGGTCGACGATCGGGCCGGTGCGCGGCTCGAGGCCGCGCCGCTCGAGGAAGGTGCGGTAGTCGTCGCCGGCCAGGAAGCACGCCTCCTGGCTTTCCGCGCGTCCGGCCACTGCCAGCCCGGCCTCGGTTGCCTCGACACGAACCTCCTCCTTGCGACACTCCCCCAACGGGAACCACAGGCCGTGGAGCATCGCCGGGTCGACGCTGGCGAGCATGTACGACTGGTCCTTGCGTTCGTCCAACCCACGTGCGAGCAGTTGTCGGCCATGGTGGTCCACGATCCGGGCGTAGTGACCCGTTGCCAGCCTGCGCGCGCCGGCGCGGCGCGTGAAGGCGAGCAGCTCTGCGAAGCGGAAGCCGCCGTTGCAGCGCGTGCACGGGTTGGGCGTGTGACCGCTCGCGTAACCCCGGACGAATGGTTCGACGACGGCGCGCCGGAACTCTTCCCGCAGGTCGAGGGTCACGTGCGGAACGCCGAGCGAGTGGCAGGTCTCCCGCGCGGCAATCACAGCCGCGGGCGAGCAGCAAACCCGCTCGGAGCTCGAACCGTGCGGGTCGGTCCAGAGCCGGAGCGTGACGCCGATCGCGTCCGGGCCAGCCCGCAGCAGCGCAACCGCCGAGTCGACCCCGCCGCTCATCGCCACCGCCACGCGGATCGGCGACGGAGCGGCTCGGAAGACGGGCCCGATCGCGTTCGCAAGGGCGTCCACCGCCAGCGTCTCCCCGCCGACGGAGGCCGCCTCGAGCAGGCTCAGCCCCCGCAGGCCGGTGTCGAGCCCGTCCGCGTCGGCATCGACGATCCGGTCGCCCTCGACGCGCAGCCGGACGAGCGCCCAGCAGCCGTCACGCGAAGAGTCACCTGCAATCTCGGTCATCTCACTCAGGATGGCACACGGCTCACGTTGAGCAGCGCCGCGCAAGCGCCGCATCGCCGCTCCGACTCCCCCACCCTGGGTGGGGGAGTTGCCCCTTACCCCTGCGTCGAGCGTAACGAGGAAAACGTCAAGCGGCTCCTACCGGAACGTGACGATCGTGGAACGAATGCAAAGGCGAGGCGCCGCAGAGATGTGCCCCGACCCCGCCGATGTCTCCGCTCCGTAGCGAACCTGGACGAACCAGGTGGGTGCCGTGCGGGCCGGCTCGTCTCCCGACTCACCGAGCCCGACTCGGGCTCCCTTGCTTTGGCTGTTGGTTCTACATTGGTGTGCGGAGCCACGAACAGGGTCGGGCACCCGCCCACTCTACCGGGAGGCGCCGGGCTACCCGGCCCTGGCGAAGCTCCACCGGATCGCCTGGTCGCCCTTCAGGCCGAGCACATCGGCGAGCGCCGGCGTCACCTCGAAGTCCGGCCGCGGCGTGAACGGGCCGCGGTCGACGACCGAGGTCAGCACGGTCTTCCCTCCGAACGCAACGAAAATCTTCGCCCCGCAGGGGAGCACGGGATGATCGACCCCGAGTGTCTTCGGCGTCAGCAGCGTCCCGCACCCGGAAACGCGCCCGGCCAGTGGCCGCGAGCGGACGCCGGCGAGCGCCGGGTACCAGCCGCTCACGCTGGAGACTGCAGGTTGTGGCAGCGCCGCCCGCGCGACCGTGACCTCGTCGTCGCGAGACGCCACTGCCAGCCCGACCACTCCCGCGAGGAGCCCGGCTGCGAGCACGGCGAGCTGCCGTTGCGCAAGGACGGAGCTCACTCGGCAACCGCGTCCTCGTCGGAGGCGGCGCCGAGAACACGTGTGTACGCCTCGACCTCCTCCGACGGCGCGTCGCCCGCGTCCGCACGCAGCGGGTAGTCGCGCTCGTCCGCCGCGGCCGCCGGCCCATCCTCGCGCGGCTCGGGAGGTGGCGCCGCGACGACGGCCGGACGCGCCTGTGAGCGCCAGACGGCGAGCTCGACGAGCGCCACGAGGATCCAGCCGCCCCCGACGATCGCGACGATCGCCGCCGGGCGGAGGTCGGCGTAGCCCGCGCCCACACCGAGCAGGATCAGGAAACCGGCTTCGAGCGCGAATCTCGGCGCGAACCCGCGCATGAGACGAGTCTAGTTGCCCTCGTCCTCCGCATCGGTAGGCAAGGCTTCGATGCCCAGCTCTCGGAGGACTTCCACCGGCATCGGCGTCGGCGCGCCGGTCAGGGGATCGGCGCCGCTCGACACCTTGGGAAAGGCGACGATCTGACGGATGTCCGGCTCTCCGGCCATCAACGCCACGAACCGCTCGAGACCCATGGCGAAGCCGCCGTGCGGCGGTGCGCCCATCTCGAGGGCCTCGAGCAGGAACCCGAACTTGCCGTTCGCCTCCTCGTCGCTCATTCCCATCGTCCGGAAGACAGCCGCCTGCACGTCGGAGCGATGGATGCGGATCGAGCCGGAGCCGAGCTCCCAGCCGTTCCAGATCAGGTCGTAGTGCTGGCTCTTCGCCGCACCCGGGTCGCCTTCGAACTCCTCGTCCCCGGGTGTCGGCGCGGTAAAAGGATGGTGCAGGAACGTCCACTTGCCCGTGTCCTCGTCCCGCTGGAAGAGCGGGAAGTCGATCACCCAGTGAAAGACATCTGCGCCGGAATCGGCCAGGCCGAGCTCGCGCGCCACATGCAGGCGCAGCCCGCCGAGCACACGCGCGACGAGCGCCGGCTCGCCGGCGCCGAACAGCACGGTCGATCCCGCAGGCGCGGCGAACGCAGAGAGTTCGCGCTCGGACAGGAACTTCGCGATCGGAGAGCGGGTTTCGCCGTCGGCGCCGTGGACGATGTACGCGAGCCCCTTCGCCCCCCACTCCTTCGCGACCTCCTCCAGACGGCCGAGCTCGGCACGCGAGTACTCCCTGGGAACGACGATGAACCGCACCGTCTCCGTGCCGGCGAACACCCCGAACTCGGAGCCGCGGGTCACCTCCGTCGCGTCCTCGATCTCGAGCCCGAAGCGCAGGTCGGGCTTGTCCGTCCCGTACCGGGCGATCGCCTCGTCGTAGGCCATCCGCGGGAACGGCCGCGCGGGCGGCTCGCGGCCGACTGCCTCGAACGCGTTCACGACCGCGGCCTCCATGACGTCGAGGACGTCCTCGCGCTCGACGAAGGCCATCTCCAGATCGAGCTGCCGGAACTCGAACTGCCGGTCCGCGCGGAGATCCTCGTCGCGCCAGCAGGTGGCGATCTGGTAGTAGCGGTCGAGACCGCCGATCATGCAGAGCTGCTTGAACAGCTGCGGGCTCTGTGCCAGCGCGAAGAACTTCCCGGGCTGGAGCCGCACCGGCACGAGGAAGTCGCGGGCGCCCTCCGGCGTCCCGCGGGTCATGCTCGGCGTCCAGACGTCCACGAACTCGCGCTCGTCCATTGTCCGTCGGATCGACTGCACGACCGTGTGCGAAAGCCGAAGGTTGCGCTGCATCTGCTCGCGCCGGAGGTCAAGCCACCGGTAACGAAGGCGTAGGGTCTCGTCGACGTTCTCCTCGTCCAGCTGGAACGGCAGCGGCGTGGACCGCGAGAGGATCTCGAGGCGGTCGACCTGGAGCTCGACGCCGCCGGTCGGCAGATCCGGGTTGACAGCCTCCGGCGCACGCGCGACCAGCTCGCCCTCGGCCTGGACGACGAACTCGTTGCGGAGCTCGTGCGCGACTGCGTGTGCGTCCGGCGTGCGCTCGGGGTTGATCACGAGCTGGCAGACGCCGGTATGGTCGCGCAGGTCGACGAAGACGAGGCCTCCGTGGTCGCGGCGGGTGTCGACCCAACCGGCGAGGGTGAGGCGCTGCCCCACCAGCTCGGCGCGAGGCTCGCCGCAGCGGAGGTCGCGCCAGCTCACGCGGTCGCCTCGGCCAGGTCGGTGTCCGCCTCGACGACGACGACCCTCTTCGCTCCGAGCCGTCCGGCCTGCGTGTGCTGGCCCTTCACCGAGCGGCCGGCGAAGTCGGCGTCAGCCCGCACCCCTCCGGCGCGCAACTCCATCACCTTCGCCAGGACGGCGGCGCGGTCGGCTCCGTCCGCGCAGACGAAGAAGACGTCGATCCCCTCGTCCGCCGGCAGAGGCGTGCCTGCGTGCTCGAGCGCGATCAGGAGGCGCTCCACGCCCGCGCCGAAGCCGACGCCGGGGGTGTGCGGCCCACCCAGCTCCTCGGCGAGGCCGTCGTATCGGCCGCCCCCGGAGAGGGTCGACTGCGCTCCGCCCTCGGGACCGAGGAACTCCCAGGTCGTGCGGGTGTAGTAGTCGAGCCCGCGTACGAGCGTCGGCACGAGCTCGTACCGGACTCCGAACGCGTCCAGGTAGCGACGCACCTCCGCGAAGTGCTCGCGACACGCTTCGCAGAGGGAGTCGCCGATCGCCGGCGCCTGGCGCAGGACCTCCTGCACGGCCGCCGGCTTCGCGGCGATGTTGTCGAGCGCGCGCAGCGGATTACGCGCCGCCTGCTCGCGTGTGCCGTCGTCGAGGTCACCGGCGTGCTCCTCGAGCCAGGGACGCAGGCGTTCGAGGTACGCGGGCCTGCACTCGGCGTCGCCGATCGAGTTGAGCTCGAGACGGTACTCGTCGATCCCGAGCCGACCGAGGAGCGAGTGGTACAGCTGGATGACCTCGGCGTCGCAGGCCGGATCGTCAGAGCCGATCGACTCGACGTCGAGCTGCCAGTGCTCGCGAAACCGCCCCTTCTGCGGTCGGCCGTAGCGGTAGATCGTCTCGACCGTGTACAGCTTCTGCGGCTGCGGCTCGCGGTGTAGGCCGTGCTCGACGTACGCGCGGACGATCGGCGCCGTCGCCTCCGCGCGCAGCGTCAGGGAGCGGTCGCCACGGTCGACGAACGTGTACATCTCCTTCGAGACGATGTCCGACCCCTGGCCCGACGTGCGGGCGAACAGCTCGGTGTCCTCGAACACCGGCGTGTCGATCCGGCGATAGCCGTACAGCGCGCACAGGCGCTGGAACTCCCGTTTCACGAGCGACCAGGCCGGCTGCTCGGGCGGGAGGATGTCGTGCGTGCCGCGCGGAGCCTCGAACTTCACGCGCGCAGCTCGGCGAGGAACGGGTTTCGCGAAAGCTCGGCTCCGAGGGTGGTCGGCGGACCGTGGCCCGAATAAACGACCGTGTCGGGCGGAAAGCGGTCGACGAGGGCACGGATCGACTCGACCAAGGTGTCCCAGCTCGCCTGCGGCAAGTCGGTGCGCCCGACCGAGCCGGCAAAGAGGACGTCGCCGGAGAAAAGAGCCTCGTCGACATAGAACGCGAGGTGCCCGGGCGAGTGCCCCGGCACCTGGACCGTTTCGAAGGTGAGCCCGGCCAGGTCGATCTTCTCGTCGCCGGCCAGCTGCACGTCGGCCTCCCACGGCCGGATCTCCCGGCCGGGATAGAAGTCGGACGGCCGCGCGAGGACCGGCGCCTCTTCCTCGGAGACGTACACGGGCGCTCCGAAGGCCTCGGCGAGGTCGGCCACGGCCCCGATGTGGTCGTAGTGCGTGTGAGTGACGAGGATGCCCGCGACTTTCACGCCCATCCGGGCGATCTCGAGCCGCAGACTGATCGCGTCGTCGCCGGGGTCGACGACGACCGCCTCCGGAGCGCCTCGCTCCGCGCGGACGACGTAGCAGTTCGTCCTGATCGGGCCCAGCTCGTAACGGTCGACGGCAGGAGGCATCCTGCGGACGAGTGTAACGAGGGCTTCGCCGGCCTCTAGCGCTTCGGGCGCTTGTCCTTCGCGGGCTGCGCTGCCTGCTGCTTCAGCCACCGGTTCCGCACCATGCGGTCGGTCATGTACATCAGCGGCACGAAGAGCGCGCCGTACAGGATCGCGACCAGTACCCGGCTGATCACCGGACTGTTCCGCAGCACCACCACGATCAGGACGAAGATGCCGATCTGCCACGGGATCGCGCGCCTGATGCTGCGCGACCACGACGGCTCCGGCGGTTCGCGCAGCGCCCGGCCGCCGCTCTTCGGCTTGCCCTTCGCGGGTGCCTTGACAGCCTTCGCCTGCGTGGGCTCCTCGGCCTCGTCCTCGTCGACCTCGACCTCGTGCCCCTCGTCGTCGACGTAGACGAACTCGTAGTCGTGGCGCCGGTCCTTCTCGCGGCGCCGCTTCTGCTTGCGCGTCGGCATCGGGGCTAGGGTAGCGCCGCCCTGCCCCAGATGACCGTGAGGACATGGTCGTGGCCGAGGTGGTAGGCGAGATAGCGCCAGTCGGGGGTGTCCAGCAGGACCAGGTCGGCGTCGTAGCCCGGTGCGAGCCGGCCTTTGCGGTTCGCCCGGCCGAGCACGTGGGCGGCGTTGACCGTGCACGCGCCGAGCGCCTCGGCGGGCGAGAGCTGCAGCTGGGTGGCGGCGAGCGAGCAGACGAGTGGGAGGCTCTCGCAGAAGGCGCTGCCGGGGTTGAAGTCGGTCGCGAGGGCGACGGCGGCGCCCGCGTCTACCAGCGTCCGCCCGGGCGGCATCGCGCCGTCCCAGGAAGAGCGCGCTCGCGGGGAGCAGCACCGCGGTGACGTCGCTACCGGCGAGTGCTCGTACGCCGTCGTCACCGGTTGCCTCCAGGTGGTCGACCGAGCGCGCGCCGAGCTCGATCGCCAGCGGCACCGCTCCCTGCTCGGTGAACTGGTCGCCGTGGAGACGGAGTGCGAGCCCGGCGTCGACAGCAGGCGGTCAGGTACCGGCGCGCGTGTGACACGTCGAAGGCGCCGTTCTCCACGAAGACGTCCGCCGCCTCGGCGAGGCCGACCACCTCGGGGAGCACCTCGGCCAGCGCGAAGTCGAGGTAGGCGTCCGCGTCGTGGAACTCGGGCGGCACGGCGTGAGCGCCGAGCCAGGTCGGCACGCCTCCTGCGGCACGTATCGCCCGGAGCTGCGCCAGCTCGGTGTCGTGGTCGAGTCCGTAGCCGGACTTGGCCTCGAAGGTGGTCGTCCCCGCGCGCGCCATCCAGTCGCGGTGCTCGCTCATGCGCTCTTCGAGCTCGGCCTCGGTGGCAGCGCGGGTCGCGCGGACGGTCGACACGATCCCGCCCCCGGCCGCGTGCAGCTCCTCGTACGTCGCGCCTCCGGCGCGGAGCGCGAACTCGTCCACTCGATCGCCCGCGAAGCAGGCGTGCGTATGACAGTCGACGAGCCCTGGGATGGCGGCAAGGCCGCGGCCGTCGACCTCCTCGACCTCGCCGTCGAGCGGCCCGAGGTCGCGCATGCGCCCGGTCGCCTCGATCCGGCCGTCGTCGCAGAGGACATACGCGTCCTCCACCACTTCGATGTCGCCGAGGGCGTCCCCGCGCAACGGCGCTGCGGTTCCTGCGTGCGTGACCAGCTGGGCCAGATCCCGGACGAGGAGGCGGGTCACGCCGGCGGCCGTCGGAGCGTCAGGCCGGCTTCGACTTCGACACGACTGCCGCCACCGACTCCGGCTTGAACACGCAGCGGGGGTCGTTCGCCTCCGCCAGCCGCAGGAGCAGCCCGTGCAGCGCCTTGCGATCGTCGGCGTCGAGCGTCGCGAGGAACTCGTCCTCGAGCTTCTTGATCAGCTCGCGCAGCCGCCCCAGCTCCCGCTTGCCCGCAGGCGTGATGCTGACCACGTGGCGGCGCCGGTCGAGCGGGTCGCGCTGCCGGACGATCAGGGCGCGCTCCTCGAGCCGGTCGAGCAGCGCGACCAGCCTGCTCGGATCGACCGTCAGCGCGTCGGCGATCGTTCCCTGTGTCTCCCGCACGCCCTCGGCGAGGATCGCGAGAACGCTGTAGTCGTAGAGCTCGTAGCCTGCCTCCTCCATCGTGGCGATCGCCTTCGCCTTGAAGCCGAGGCCGAGTCGCGCGAGCAGGAAACCGCTGCTCGCGACCAGCTCCTTCGCCACCCGGTGAATCGGGCGGATCGGATGATCAGTGGTGGAAAGAGTTGCCATCAGGAATAAGTGTAGCGCACCAACGTTGGGTTCTGTTATCGTGGCAGAACTCAACGATTGGAGGGGACAAAAAATGACTGCAGATATTGTGGCACACCCGGCAGTCGGAGACCAGGATCGCAGGCGCTGGTGGGCGCTGGCGCTGATCGTGGCCGCCCAGTTCATGGTCGTCCTCGACGTGGCGATCGTGAACGTCGCGCTGCCGTCGATCAGGACCGACCTGAACTTCTCGCAGGAGAGCCTCCAGTGGGTGATCACCGCCTACGCGATCTTCTTCGGCGGCTTCCTGCTGCTCGGCGGCCGGCTCGCCGATCTGCTCGGGCGGCGGCGGCTGTTCATCGCCGGGCTGGCGCTGTTCACGGTCATCTCGCTGCTCGACGGACTCGCCTGGTCGGAGGGCTCGCTGATCGCGTTCCGCTCGCTGCAGGGGCTCGGCGCGGCGATGCTCTCGCCCGCGGCGCTGTCGATCCTGACCACCACGTTCCGCGAGGGCCGTGAGCGCAACGTCGCGCTCGGCATCTGGGGCGCGGCCTCCGGCAGCGGCGGCGCGGCCGGCGTGCTGCTCGGCGGCGCCCTGACCAGCGCACTCAGCTGGTCGTGGATCTTCTTCATCAACGTGCCGGCCGGCCTGCTCGTGATGGCGCTGACCCCGGTGCTGCTCCGCGAGAGCCGCGCCGACCTCGGCCATCGCCGGTTCGACTTCGCCGGCGCGGCCTCGATCACCGGCGGGCTGATGCTGCTCGTCTACGCGATGACCCGCGCGACCCAGCACGGCTGGGGCACCGGCTCGACGATCGGGCTGCTGCTCGCCTCGGTGGCACTGATCGTCGCCTTCTTCGTGATCGAGTCCCGCTCGAAGGCGCCGCTGCTGCCGCTCCGGATCTTCCGGCTGCGCACGCTGACGGCGTCGAACGTCAGCGGCCTGCTGATGGGCGGGGCGATCTTCGCGCAGTTCTTCCTGCTCACGCTCTACATGCAGGAGGTGCTGCACTACTCGGCGCTCAAGACCGGCGTCGCGTACATCGGCCTGACGCTGACGATCATCGTGTTCTCGGCCGTCGCCCAGGCGCTGGTCACGCGGGTCGGCGTGCGGCGGGTGCTGCCGGCCGGGCTGGCGCTCACGACGGTCGCGCTCGTGCTGTTCGCGCAGCTGCCGGTCGACGGCAGCTACTTCGCCGACCTGTTCCCGGCGTTCATGATCAGCGGGCTCGGGCTCGCGCTCGCGTTCGTGCCGATGTCGATCGGCGGCGCTGACCGGTGTTCGCCAGTCCGACGCCGGGATCGCGTCCGGCCTGATCAACACGACGCAGCAGATCGGCGGCGCGATCGGCGTCGCTCTGGCGACCACGGTCGCGACGACGTTCACGTCGCACTACGTCGACGCGCACGCCGGCACGAACGCCTTCAGCGGCGCCGCGCTGACGCACGGCTTCCAGATCGCCTTCTACGTCCTGGCCGCACTGGCCGGCGTCGGCGCAGTGCTCGCGGCGCGTGATGCTCGAGTCGAAGCCGGCCGAGGCCGAGGTCGAGCTGACCGAGAGGCGGCGTTGGAACTGGAGGCAGCGTGAGCACTCCGACGATGCAACGGCGGCTCGGCGACCTCGAGCTGCAGCTGAAGGGGCTCGTTCACGTCAGGGCGCTGCTCGAGACGAACGGCGCGCCACCCGACGCGGTGGCCCTGCACAGTGACGCGATCGAGCGGGTGCGCGGCGAGCTGACCAGGCTCGCCCGCACCCGCCGAACCCCGAGGGGGGATGGATGAAGGCAAGGATGTTCACGGACGAGAACCGCAAGTGGTGGACGCTGGTCGCCGTCTCGTTCGGCCTGTTCATGATCATGCTCGACAACACGGTGGTGAACGTGGCGCTGCCGTCGATCCGCTCCGACCTCGGCATCTCGGTGTCCGAGCTCGAGTGGGTCGTGAACGCCTACGCGCTGACGTTCGGCGTGCTCCTGCTCACGGGCGGCAAGCTCGCCGACCTGCTCGGCCGGCGCGCGATCTTCATCGCGGGCCTGGTGGTCTTTACCGGCGCGTCGCTCTGGTGCGGGCTCGCCGGCGGCGCGGCGTCGCTGATCGCCGCCCGCACCGTCCAGGGCGTCGGCGCGGCGCTGATGAACCCGGCGACCCTCTCGATCATCACCGCAACTTTCCCGCCGCGGCTGCGCGGCACCGCGATCGGGATCTGGGCGGGGGTCTCCGCGCTGGCCCTGGCGATCGGCCCGCTGGTCGGCGGTGTGATCACCGAGCGGATCAGCTGGAGCTGGATCTTCTTCGTCAACGTGCCGGTGGGGGTCGTCGGCGTGCTGGCGGCGCGAGCGTTCGTCGACGAGTCGAAGGACACGTCGCGCGAGCAGCGGCTCGACCTTCCCGGTCTGGTCAGCTCCGCCGTCGGGCTCTTCGCCCTCACCTACGGGCTGATCGAGACGAATACCCATCCATGGGGCTCGACGCGGGTGATCGGCCTGCTCGTCCTCGCCGTGGTGGCACTCACGGTGTTCGTGCTGCTCGAGGCGCGTCAGCGCCTCCCGATGCTCGACCTCTCGTTGTTTCGCAACCCGACCTTCAGCGGGGCGAACACGGTAATGGGCCTGGTCGGGCTCGCGATGTTCGGCATCTTCTTCTTCAACTCGCTGTTTCTGCAGAACATCCTCGGCTACAGCGCGATCAAGACCGGCGCCACGTTCCTGCCGATGACCCTGCTGATCATCATGGTCGCGCCGTTCGCCGGCCGGTTCACCGACCGGATCGGGCCGCGGTGGCCGATGGTCGCCGGGATGACGCTGCTGACCGGGTCGCTGCTCCTGTTCGGCACGCTCGACGCGAACTCGTCGTTCTGGGACATCCTCCCCGGCCTGCTCGTCGGCGGGTTCGGGATGGCGATCACGATGGCACCGACGACCGCCGCCGCGATGGGCTCGGTCCCGGTCGCCCAGGCCGGTGTCGGGTCGGCCGTGATCAACAGCATGCGCCAGGTAGGCGGATCGCTCGGGATCGCGATCATGGGCACGCTCGTGGCGACGCACATCACCGTGAGCGCGGCCAGCCCCGCGTACGACGGCCAGTTCGTCGAGGGATATCACCGCGCGCTGCAGGTCGGCGCCGCGCTCCTGCTCGCGGGCGCCGTCGTCGCCGCGGTCACGATCGGCAGGGTGCGCCGGCCCGAGCCCGCGACCGTCGAGACGGCGACGCGCGAGACCGCGCTGACCGCGACGCCGTCGTTCGAGAAAGTCGCCTAGACCGATCTCAGGTCGGAAGCGCGCCGTTCGGCATGGGGCCGACCTCGCCCCGGTCGAACGGCGCGTAGGCCTCCCTCGGAACGTCTGTCTCCGCGTGTGTCGAAGCCCCGTGCCGCTGGGCAAGCTCCGAGACCGGGTAGGTGATCGTGCTCGGCGCACGCGATCCGGCCATGACGATCACGCACGGCTCCTCCCCCGCGCCGACGAAGATGTGGTCGGTCCCGGCCGGGCAGTGGACGAAGTCCCACGGCTTCAGGCGCCGCTCCTCGCCCTCGATCAGGACGAGACACTCGCCTGAGACGACGAGGAAGTCCTCCTGGACGCTCTCGCGGTGGTAGAGCCCGTTCGGCTGCCCCGGCCACAGGACGTGGATGTTCATCCCGTACTCGGGGAACTCCAGCTTGCCTTCGTGGGAAGTCGACGCGCCGAAGTAGTCGCTCTGCCACCACGGCGTGTCCGCGGCGTTGACCACGAACCATCCGTCGAACGACGGAACGAGGCCGTTCTCGGTCTGCTCGAGGCGCGCTTCGTCGGGCATCCGCGTCGAGCCTAACGCTCTTCGAGGCCGGGGAGGTCGAGCCCGTGCTCGCGGGCGTGCTCGATCGCCTCCGCGTAGCCCGCGTCGGCATGGCGCATGACCCCCGTGCCGGGATCGGTGGTCAGCACCCGTTCGAGCCGCTCGGCCGCATCGGGCGTGCCGTCCGCGACGACGACCATGCCGGCGTGGATCGAGTTGCCGATCCCGACCCCGCCGCCGTGGTGGACGCTGACCCAGGTCGCCCCTGCGGCGACGTTCAGCAGAGCGTTCAGGATCGGCCAGTCGGCGATCGCGTCGGAGCCGTCGGCCATCGCCTCCGTCTCGCGGTACGGCGACGCGACCGAGCCCGAATCGAGGTGATCCCGCCCGATCACCACCGGCGCCGTCACTCGCCCGCTGCGCACGAGCTCGTTGATCGCCAGTCCGGCGCGGGCGCGGTCGCCGTAGCCGAGCCAGCAGATCCGTGCCGGCAGCCCCTGGAATGCGACCCGCTCGGGTGCCAGCTCGAGCCACCGCTGGAGGACGCCGTCCTCCGGGAACAGCTCCACCAGCATCGCGTCGATCGCGGCGATGTCCCCCGGGTCGCCGGAGAGGGCGGCCCACCGAAAGGGCCCGACGCCGCGGCTGAAGAGCGGCCGGATATAGGCCGGGACGAAGCCCGGGTATGTGAACGCATCCTCGACGCCTGCCTCTAAGGCCTCACCTCGCAGGTTGTTGCCATAATCGAAAACGTAGCTGCCCGCCCGGACGAACTCCAGCAGTCCGCGGACATGTGTCGCAATGCCGGCACGGGCTCGCTCCAGATACGTGACGGGATCGGCCGCGCGGAGCTCGGCCGCGGCTCCGACGTCGAGCCCCAGGGGCACGTAGCCGATCAGCGGGTCGTGCGCCGCCGTCTGGTCGGTGACGAGGTCGAACGCCTCGCCGCGTCGCGCCAGCTCCGGCACGACCTCGGCTGCGTTTCCGAGCAGTCCGACCGAGAGGCCGCGCCGGTCGCGTTGAGCCGCGCGGATGCGCGAGAGCGCATCGTCGAGGGAGTCGGTTGCCTCGTCGAGGTAGCGGGTCTCCAGCCGCCGCGCGATCCTGGAGGGATCGACCTCGACGCAGAGGATGGCGGCGTTCAGCATCGACCCGGCGAGCGGCTGCGCACCGCCCATCCCGCCCAGCCCGGCAGTGAGGATCGAGCGCCCGGAGAGGTCCGCGGCGCCGAAGTGCTTCTCGGCCGCGGCCGAGAAGGTCTGGTACGTGCCCTGGAGGATTCCCTGCGTGCCGATGTAGATCCAGCTCCCAGCCGTCATCTGGCCGAACATGGTCAGGCCGAGTGCCTCCAGACGGCGGAACTCGTCCCAGGTGGCCCAGTGCGGGACGAGCATCGCGTTGGCGATCAGGACGCGCGGCGCTGCGGCATGCGTTCGGAAGACGCCGACCGGCTTGCCGCTCTGGACGAGCAGCGTCTCGTCGTCGCCCAGGCGGAGGAGCGTTCGCACGATCGCCTTCAGCGCGTCGTGACTCCGCGCGGCGCGGCCGCTGCCGCCGTAGACGACGAGCGCCTCCGGATGCTCGGCGACCTCCGGGTCGAGGTTGTTGAGCAGCATCCGGAGCGGAGCCTCTGTCGACCACGAGCGCGCGTTGAGGCCGGTGCCGCGCGGCGCCCGGATCCGCGAGAGATCACCGCACAGTGACTCGACCGAGGCCTCTGTCGTCTCGGTCGTCGTCATCGGTCGTCGGTCTCCTCCTGTTCGCGCTGCCGCCAGCGCCACCAGCTGTAGCCGGTGGCGACGACGAACAGGACCGGGGCGATGATCAGCGCCGCGCGCATGTTGCCGCCGGTGAGGGCGGTCACTCCGACGACGACTCCGGCGAGCACTGCATAGACGATCGCGCTGTCGCGGTACGGGTGCTTCGGAATGGTCCTCGGCGTCCCGTCCCAGCGGAGCTTTCGCTTGTGCTTGGGACGGTCGGTCACCGCAGCTCCCCGGCAGCGTCCTCGACGGCAGCGACGAGCGATCCGTCGCGGATCGTGCCGGCAACGGCCTCGATCTCTCCGCCGAGCGGGCGGTCCTCCGTCAGGCGCGGGGACAGCGAGCGGATGAAGCCATGCGCGGCGGCGACTCCGCGCCCCGGCTCGAGCGGCGCCAGGAACTCGACCCCCTGCGCGCCTGCCATGAAGCTCGATCGCCAGCGCCCACTCGGCGTTGCCGAGCACTTGCCAGGCTTTCAGCCCGGCCGTGTTGCCCATCGAGACGTGGTCTTCCTGCCCTGCGCTCGTGGGGATCGAGTCGACGCTCGCCGGGTGGGCCAGCACCTTGTTCTCGCTGACCAGCGAGGCCGCCACGTACTGGGGGATCATGAACCCCGAGTTGAGGCCGCCTTCAACCGTGAGGAACGGCGGCAAACCCCCCGACAGGCTCGGGTTGACGAGCCGCTCGACGCGGCGCTCCGAGATGCTCGCCAGTTCGGCGACCCCGAGCGCCAGCGCATCGAGTGCAAACGCGAGCGGCTGGCCGTGGAAGTTGCCGTTCGAGACGAGGAGATCGTCCTCGACGAGCACGAGTGGGTTGTCGGTCGCCGCGTTCAGCTCGACCGAGACCGTGTAGTCGACGTAGTCGAGCAGGTCTCGGGTGGCCCCGTGCACCTGCGGCGCGCAGCGCAGCGAGTAGGCATCCTGCACCTTGTCGCACCAGCGGTGTGCCTCGTTGATCGCCGAACCCTCGAGCAGCGCCAGGACGTTCGCCGCCGAGTCCTGCTGGCCGCGCAGCGGGCGCAATGCGTGCACCTGTGGGATAAAGCTCGTTCGCGACCCCTGCAGCGCCTCGAGCGACATCGCGCAGGCGATGTCGGCCGTCTTGGCGAGCCGCCGCGCGCGAACGAGCCCGAGCGCCCCGAACGCGGCCATGAACTGGGTGCCGTTCACGAGTGACAGCCCCTCCTTCGCCTGAAGGGTCTCCGGCTGGAGCCCGGCGCGTTCGAGCGCCTCCGGGCCGGAGAGCCGGTCGCCCCCGAACCAGGCCTCGCCCTCGCCGACGAGCGGCAGCGCGAGATGCGCGAGCGGTGCGAGGTCGCCGCTCGCACCCACCGAGCCGCGGCTCGGCACGACGGGCAGCACCCCGCGGTCGAGACAGCCGAGCAGCAGCTCGACGAGCTCGGGCCGAGCGCCGGAGCGCCCCTTCGCGAGCGCGTTGGCCCGGAGCACCATCGCCGCGCGGACGATCTCGTCCGGATACGGCTCGCCGACCCCGCAGGCATGGCTTCGCAGCAGTCGCAGCTGCAGCTCCTCGGTCAGCTCCTCCGGGATCGTCTGCGAGACGAAGCGCCCGAAACCCGTGTTGACGCCGTAGGTGTGCTCGCTCCGGCCGTGGGCGGCGCGGTCGACAACGGCTCGCGCCTCGACCATCCGGCCCCGGGCCGTCTCGGAGAGGGTCACGGCGACTCCGTCGACCGCGATCGTCCACACGTCGTCGACGGCCAGGTCCTCGCCGGTGAGGCCGATCGCCGTTCCGGAGGGCACGCGCCGAGTCTAGCTTCGTAGCCGCTCCCTTCCCTCTCGGCCCGGGAAGGGGTGCCGAGACCCCTGTACGACACGTTACCGCTGGTCGTGTGACGTGTGTCGGTTCGAATCGAGCCGGAAGCGTGTCATTCGTCGAGCAGCCTGACCTCGAGGACGCGCGAGGCATCGAAGCCCTCGATGTGCAGCGCTGCACCCGCGGCAGCGGCAGCGGCGCCGACGGGCATCAGCCCGACGAGCTCGGCACCGGCCACCTCGATTCCACGCGCACCGGCTTCGTCGGCGATCCGCGCAACGATCTCGTGCAAGCCGGCGGTCTCCCAGTTCTCCACGTTCATGCTCACCTGCACGAGGCCGGCCCGCGGAAGGTCGAAACCGAGCGCCCGAACGCCGGCGAAGCCGCCGTCACGCTCGCGCACGATCGCGGCGATCGCCCGTGCGACCTCGACGTCGTCCGTCCGCAGGTTCACGTTGAACGCGACGAGCGGCCGGCGGGCGCCGACCAGGACGGCGCCCGCGGCGGGATCCAGCCTCAGCGGCCCGAAGTCGGGGGCGATCTCGCCGACGTCGATCCGCGCCTGGAGCTCGGCGGGGCCGCCGCGGCGAAAGAATGCCGGGCCGCGATCCGGACCGCCGTAGAGGAATGCCGGCAGCCCCAGGTCGCCGACGCGGGCTGCCACCTCGCGTGCCGCTGCCCGCGCGCGATCCATGTCATCGGGCCTGATCGGAACGAGCGGCACGACGTCGGCCGCCCCGACGCGGGGATGCGCTCCCTCGTGCCGGCGCAGGTCGATTCGTTCGCGGGCACGTCCGACACCCGCCACCAGGCCTCCGACCAGCTCCGTCTCCGAACCGATCAGCGTGAACACCGAGCGGTTGTGGTCCGCGTCGGCGTGCACGTCGAGCAGGCGGGCGCCCGCGCTCGTCAGTGCCGCGCCGATCGCCTCGATCGTTCCGCCGTCTCGTCCTTCGGAGAAGTTCGGCACCGACTCGAGCGGCAGCACGTCACGTACCCTAGACCGCGGTGAGGGCCTACTACCAAAAGCGGGCGGGCGAGTACGACGACTGGTGGCTCGGCCACAACCTGTACGCCGACAAGCACCGGCCCGGCTGGGCCGAGGAGCGTGCAGAGCTCGAGCGCTGGATCGAGGATCTGCCAGCCAGACGCACCCTGGATGTCGCCTGTGGGACGGGATTCATGACGCGCCGCCTGCGCGGCGAGGTGACCGGTCTCGACCAGAGCGACGCGATGCTCGACGTCGCCCGTGAGCAGGCCCCCGCAGCGACCTTCGTCCAGGGCGATGCCCTCGACCTCCCGTTCGACGGCGGTGAGTTCGAGTGCGTCTTCTCCAGCTACTTCTACTGCCACCTCGAGGAGGACGACCGCCTGCGCTTTCTCGCCGAGGCCCGGCGGGTCGCGCCCGAGCTCGTGATCGTCGGCAGCCGGCTCCAGCCGGACGAGGAGCCGGAACGCTGGGACGAGCGCGTCCTGAACGACGGCACGCGTTGGCGGGTCTTCAAGCGCGTTTTCGACCCGAACGCGCTCGCCCGCGAGCTCGACGGCCGCGTCCTCCACCAGAGCCACTACTTCGTCATGGTCTGCTCGCCGTGACCGACCTTCGCCGGGACGACGACGAGCGGGGCCACCGCATCGCGCACTGGGTTGAGGAGCAGCCTGAGGCGCATCTGCCGCACGGCCGTCTCGTCCGGCTCGAGATCCTCCGCCGAGGGTGACCCGACGCCGGTCGGCGTACCGCTCCCTGGCATCGCTCCAGGCCGACAACCGCCGCTGCCGCGCCTGCGCCGAGGCAGGGTTTCCGCTCGAGTCCCGACCGGTGCTGGAGGGGCACCTCGGCCAGCGCGCGTTCATCTACGGCCAGGCTCCCGGGATCGTCGAGGGAGCGGAACTCCGACCATGGCGTGGCCGTGCCGGACAGACGCTGCGCCGGTGGCTCGACCTCGACGAGGACGAGTTCTACGCGACCTTCTACTGCGCCTCGGTCACGCGCTGCTATCCCGGCCGGTCGCCGTCCGGCTCCGGTGACCGCGTGCCGACGCCGATCGAGCGCGAGCTCTGCTCCTTCTGGTTCGAATGGGAGCTGCGCCTGTTGAGGCCGGAGTTGATCGTCGCGGTCGGCGGACTCGCGATTCGCCGGCTTCTGCCGGGACGCAGCCTGGGCGACTGGATCGGCTCCAGCCTGGAGCGCGATGGGGTCACTGTCGTACCGCTCCCGCACCCGTCGGGCGTGAGCCGCTGGCTGAACGAGCCCGCGAACCACGCCCTGCTGGAGGCAGCGGTCCGCCTTATCCACGCCCGTCTCCGAGCCGAAGGGAGGCGAGAAAGCGGCGGCTAGACTCGAATAGTGACGGAGCCGATTCCCTACCGCCGAACGTTCGCCCGGCTGCTCGGCTTCCTGAAGCCGTACAAGCTCTCCCTGATCGTCTCGATCGTGCTCGCCTGCGGCTCGCAGGCGGCGCAGATCGCGCTCGTCTGGGTGGTCGGCGGCGTGATCAACAACGCGATCGTCCCGCACGACCGGCAGCAACTGACCGTCTATGTCTGGACGATCGTCGGCCTCGGCGTGCTGAAGGCAGGGCTGATGGTCGGGCGGCGGCTGATCTCCGGGCGCCAGGCGCTCGGCGTGGAACTGGACATGCGCAACGGGCTCTACGCCCGGCTCGTCCGTAAGTCGTTCCGCTTCTACGACACCCATCAGACCGGCCAGCTGATGTCGCGGGCGACCGTCGACCTCCAGGGCGTCCGCTTCTTCCTCGGCTACGGCCTGATCTTCTTCTTCCAGAACATCCTCGTCGTCGTCTCGGTCACGGTCGTGCTCTTCTTCGTCAAGTGGGAGCTCGCTCTGATCGCCCTCGCGATCGTGCCCTTCCTGATCGTGCTGGCCTACCGGTACAGCCGCCTCTCGCACCCGACCCTCCGCGAGGTCCAGCAGAAGCTCGCCGACGTCGCCACCGTCGCGCAGGAGAGCATCGTCGGCGTCCACGTCGTCAAGGCGTTCGCGCAGGAGCCGGCCGAGCAGGCGAAGTTCCGCGACCGGTCGGAGGCCGTCTTCGGGGAAACCGTGCGTGCGAACCGCCAGCGGGCCTTCTACGTACCGCTGATCTCGTTCGTGCCGATGCTGGCCCAGGCGGCAGTGCTCCTGGTCGGCACGACCATGGTTCGCGACGGCAGCCTCTCGATCGGCAGCTTCGTCTCCTTCAACCTCTACCTCGGCATGCTCGTGCTGCCGCTGCGCTCGCTCGGAATGTGGATCGGACAGGCCCAGCGAGCGACCGCCTCCGGCGAGCGGATCTTCCAGGTCATGGACGAGCCGGAAGAAGTCGCCGACCGCTCAGGCGCCGTCGACCTCCCGACGGGACCGGGCGAGGTTCGCTTCGAGGGCGTCTCGTTCCTCTACCTCGACGGGCGACCGGTCCTCAGCGATGTCGACCTGGACGTGCCGGCGGGCCGGACGATCGCCCTGATCGGGCACACCGGCTCGGGCAAGTCGACGCTGACCTCGCTCGTCCCCCGCTTCTACGACGTCACCGCCGGCCGGGTCACGGTGGACGGCCAGGACGTCCGCGACCTGACGCTTGCCTCGCTGCGGCGGGCAGTCGGCGTCATCTCGCAAGACCCGTTCCTCTTCTCTGCGACAGTGCGCGAGAACATCGCGTTCGGCGCCGGCGACCTGCCGCAGGACGCAGTCGAGGCGGTTGCGCGCTCGGCGCAGGCGCACGAGTTCATCGAGCGGCTGCCGCAAGGCTACGACACCGTGATCGGCGAGCGTGGGATCACGCTGTCGGGCGGCCAGCGGCAGCGGCTGGCGATTGCCCGGGCACTGGCAGTCGACCCGAGAATCCTCGTCCTCGACGACGCCACCGCGTCGGTCGACGCCTCCACCGAGGCGCTGATCCGGATCGGCCTGCGCGGCGCGATGGCCGGGCGGACGACGTTCGTGATCGCGCATCGCCTCTCGACCATCGCCCTCGCCGACGAGATCGTCGTCCTCGACCACGGCCGAATCGCCGCGCGCGGTACGCACGCGGAGCTGATCTCGACGAGCACCGTGTACCGCGAGATCTACGAGCACGGGCTGCTCGAGCGCCAGTTCGCCGACGCCGTCGAGGCTCGCGCCGAGATCGAAGAGGTGGCATGACTACGCCGCAGCCACGCGAATTCACGCCCGGGCCGCGGCCACGCGAAATCGGCGCAGACTCGACGCAGACCCGTGCGCTGCGTCCCGGTAACGTCGACGCCGAGGGCGGCGGGACGGCTCCCCACCCATTGGGTGGGGGTATGGGCTGGACTCGGCCGCGACCAACCTGGCCGGAAAGGCCGCGCGGATGAGGGTCCACCAGCCCGGGAGCCATCTGCTGCAGGAGCGCGGGATCCGCGTGCGGGACTGGTCGTGGAAGGAGACGCGCCGGCGCTTCTCGACGCTTGGCCGGCTCGTCGCTCCGTATCGGGGAAGGGCGATCCTGTCCGTGCTCACCCTTCTCCTGGCAACCGGGATCGCGCTCGCCCCGCCGTTCCTGGCCAAGTTCGCGCTCGACGACGCGGTGAACGGCGATGCCGGGGGCAAGCTCTACCTGATCGTCGCGCTCTTCCTCTTCGCCGGGCTCGCGAACTGGGGCATGACGTACGTGCAGACGTACCTGACGGGCTGGGTGGGCGAGCGCATGCTCGCCGACCTGCGCACGACCCTCTTCGATCATCTTCAGGGCCTGTCCCTCGGCTTCTACGAGCGGAATCGGGCCGGAGTGATCATCAGCAGGCTGACGAACGACGTCGAGGCGCTCGACCAGCTCGTCACGGACGGCATCTCGACGCTCGTCCAGAGCACGCTGACGCTGATCGGCACCGCCATCCTGCTGTTCATCCTCGACTGGCGACTCGCCCTCGCCACCCTCGCGGTGATCCCGGTGATGAGCGTCGGCACGGTTCTGTTCCGCCGCTACTCGACGCGCGCCTACCGGGCGGTACGGGAGCGGCTCGGGCTCGTGACCGCGACCCTCGCCGAGGACATCGCCGGCATGCGCGTCGTCCAGGCCTTCACCCGAGAGCAGGTCAACATGCGGAACTTCCGCGAGGTGAGCGAGCGCTACCGCCAGTCGAACCAGCAGACGGTGGTCCTGAGCGGCTGGTACTTCCCGTTCGTCGACCTGCTCTCGACGGTTGCGCTCGCGATCGTCCTCGGCTACGGCGGCCACCTCTACTTCGAAGGCGCCGTCGAGATCGGAACCCTCTTCGCCTTCATGCTCTACGTCCAGAACTTCTTCGACCCGGTGCAGCAGCTCTCGCAGCTCTACGGAACGTTCCTCTCCGCGACGGCGGCGTTGGACAAGATCAACGACCTGCTCGACGAGCAGCCGCAGGTCGTGGACGAGCGCGGCGCGCGCGACCTCGGTCACCTCGCCGGCGACGTCCAGTTCGAGGGCGTTCGCTTCGCCTACGGCCGCGGCGACGAGGTGCTGCACGGGATCGACCTCGACGTTCCCGCCGGCACCACCGTCGCCCTCGTCGGACACACGGGTGCCGGAAAGTCGACGATCGCGAAGCTGCTCGCCCGCTTCTACGACCCGACGCACGGCCGGATCACGCTCGACGGCGCCGACCTGCGGCATGTCACCCAGGCGTCGCTGCGCCGCCAGCTCGGCGTCGTCCCGCAGGAAGGGTTCCTGTTCGCCGGCTCCGTTCGCGAGAACATCGCGTTCGGACGGCCCGAGGCGACCGACGACCAGGTGGTCGCCGCTGCGACGGCGGTCGGCGCCGACGACTTCATCAGGGAGCTCGAGGACGGCTACGACACCGAGCTGGGCGAGCGCGGCTCACGCCTCTCGGTTGGACAGCGCCAGCTGGTCGCGTTCGCGCGGGCACTGCTCGCCGATCCGCGCATCCTCGTGCTCGACGAGGCGACCTCGTCGGTGGACATCGGCACCGAGCGGCGGATCGAGGTCGCCCTGCGCAAGCTCCTCGCCGGCCGAACGGCATTCATCATCGCGCATCGCCTCTCGACCATTCGTGAGGCGGATCTGATCGTCGTCCTCGAGCACGGCCGCGTCGTCGAGCAGGGCTCGCACGACGAGCTGCTCGCCCGCCGCGGGCTGTACACCAGCCTGTACGGGGACTGGGCTGCGGACGTCGCCTGAGCGGAGCCCGTCAGCGGCCGACGGCGTGGCGGTAGCGCCCGACCGCGGCCAATCCGAAGCCGAACGTGATCGCCAGCGACCAGACGACCGCGAGCCAGATCTGATTGCCCGCGGGCGTGCCCACGAAGAGCGCGCGCACCGCGTTGACCATGTTCGTGAACGGGTTGTGCTCCGCGATCGGCTGCAGCCAGTCGGGCATCGAGTCCACGGGCACGAACGCGGACGAGACGAACGTCAGCGGGAAGAGAATGGTGAAGCCGTAGGCGTTCGCCGCCTCGGGCGAGGACGCCGTGAGGCCGATGAAGGCGAAGACCCACGAAAACGCGTAGCCGATCAGCAGGCACAGCGCAATGCCCGCGACGACCTCCGGCACGCTCGTGGAAAAGCGGAAGCCGACCGCGAAGCCCACGGCGAGCATCACGGCCAGCTGCACGACGTTCGTCGCCCCGTCGGCGAGCGTGCGGCCGGTGAGCACGGCCGCCCGCGACATCGGCAGGGAGCGGAAGCGGTCGATCAGCCCCTTCTTCAGATCCTCCGACAGCCCCAGGGCGGTGACGAAGCCGCCGAAGGTCATCGACTGGACGATGATCCCCGGGATCAGGAAGTCGACGTAGTCGAGGCCCGGCGTCGAGATCGCGCCGCCGAACACATAGACGAACAGCAGCACGAACATGATCGGCTGCACCGTGAAGCCGACCAGCAGGTCCGGCTGGCGCGGGATTCGGAGCAGGCTCCGCTTCGCCAGCACGAGCGTGTCCGAGACCGTGTACGCGAGGTTCGTCACGCGGCGTCCTCCTCGTCCTCGGCGCCGTGACCGGTCAGCTGGAGGAAGACGTCGTCGAGGGTGGGGCTCACGACCACGAGGTCGTCGATTGCGACCCCAGTCGAGTCGAGCCGCCGGACCGCTTCTGCGATCGCGCCTCTCCGCTCGCGGAGCGGCACGCGCACGGTCGAGTCCAGGAGCGACGGGCTCCCGGCCGCGAGCGGCGCAAGTGCCTCGAGCGCCCGCTGGCCCTGCGACCCGTCGGCCAGGCGCACCTCCAGCCGCTCGCCGCCGCAGCTGGACTTCAGCTCGCTCGGCGTCCCCTCTGCGATCACGAGCCCGTGGTCGACGACGACGATCCGGTCGGCGAGCCGTTCGGCCTCGTCGAGGTACTGCGTCGTCAGCAGCACGGTCGCACCTCCCGAGACGAGCCCCTCGATCGTGTCCCAGAGCGCGAGCCGGCTGCGCGGGTCGAGCCCTGTGGTCGGCTCGTCGAGAAACAGAACGGGCGGGCGCGCGACGAGGGCGGCGGCCAGGTCGAGCCGACGGCGCATCCCGCCGGAATAGGTCCGCACGAGCCGGCTGCCGGCATCCGAGAGGTCGAATTCCGCGAGCAGCTCCCGTGCACGCCCGCGGGCCTCGTGGCGGCTCAGGTGGTAGAGCCGACCGACCATCTCCAGGTTCTCGAAGCCGGTGAGATTCTCGTCGACGGCTGCGTACTGGCCGGCGAGCCCTATCCGCTCGCGGAGCCGCGCCGAATCGCGGAGGACGTCGACCCCGGCCACTCGCGCGGTCCCCTCGTCGGGGACGAGCAGCGTGGTGAGGATCCGGACCGCCGTCGTCTTGCCCGCGCCGTTCGGGCCGAGCAGGCCGAGGACGATCCCCGTTTCCGCCGCCAGGTCCACACCGTCCAGCGCGACCACGCTCCCGTAGCGCTTCCGCAGGCCGGTCGCCTCGATCGCCAGCTCGCGCGTCACCGTTCGCACGCTACCCAACGCGGCCCGACAGCCGTCAGTGCGGCGCGGAGTAGAGTCCGGGTGAATGGCGCTCGACAAGCAGACGGAAGAGCGGATCGAGCAGCCGGTCTCGGAGCAGGCCGAAAAGGAGACGCGGCTGGCGCCCGCCGAGGCGGTCGAGCAGATGCGCATCCATGCGCCCGAACGCGCCAACCGGAAGCTGCGCACGCTGCTCGAGCGGGTGAACGCGGACCGGCGGCTGAAGGGTTGGTGGCACGTCGCGAACGTGAACGCGACCGTGCGCATGGAGATCAACGACCACTCCTGGGTGCACATCCAGATCGTCACGAACATCGCGCTGAAGCTCCTGCGCCAGCTGACCAAGCACCACATCGAGCCGTCTGTCGTCCGCGACTTCAACATGACGAACGACGATGCCGAGGTCGTGGTCGTCCTCGGCGCACTCCTTCACGACGTCGGTATGTCCATCCACCGGGAGGGGCACGAGGAATTCAGCCTCTTCCTCGTCGAGCCCGAGATCCGCAAGCTGCTGGACGGGATCTACGAGGAGCCCGAGCTGACCGTGATCACCTCCGAGGTCCTGCAGGCGATCATCTCGCACCGCTCGGGGGGCGAGCCGTTCTCGCTCGAGGCCGGCGTCGTCCGCGTCGCCGACGCGCTTGACATGGCACAGGGGCGCTCGCGGATTCCGTTCGAGAAGGGCAGGGTCTCGATGCACTCACTCTCCGCCGCGGCGATCGACGACGTGAGCATCTCCGACGGCGATGACAAGCCGATCAAGATCGAAATCGTCATGAACAACTCCTCCGGGCTCTACCAGGTCGACGGTCTGCTGAAGGCGAAGCTCCGCGGGTCCGGGCTCGAGCCGTACGTCGAGGTGATCGCGCACATCGACACCGAGGCGGAGAAGAGCCTCGTCCCGATCTACCGGCTGGAGACGTAGGCGCGGCTACAATTCCCCGGCCCGTTGCGGGGTCGTCTAATGGTAGGACGCTCGGCTCTGGACCGAGAAGTTGGGGTTCGAATCCCTGCCCCGCAGCCTCTCCCGAGCCTCGACCGCTGAGCGTTTCGGCGGCAATCCGACTCGGCAGAACCCGAGTACGGCTTGCAGGGAACGTTCGACGAAAGGGGTCGGAATGACGCGCATGATTGCGATCGTCGCCGCGCTCGCGGCGGCAGGAGCAGCACTCGCACTGACCGGCGTGGCAGGCGGTCGAACGAACGTGACCGCGCTACGGGCAACGGTCGGTCCGGGCTACACGATCAGCCTGACCAAGAACGGCAGCCGCGTCGTGCGGCTCAAGCCCGGGCTGTATCGGATCACCGTGGCGGACCGCTCTGCCATCCACAACTTCAAGCTCGAGAAGTCCCGGGGCGCCTTCGAGCGGACGCTCACCTCCGTCGGCTTCAAAGGCCTGCGGACGATGACGGTCCGGCTGACCACCGGCCGCTGGGAGTACTACTGCACGCCGCACGAGCGATCGATGAAGGGACACTTCACGGTCGGCACCGGCCCGGCCGTCGGCACGACGACCGACGACCACGGGAACGACGGCTGAGCAGTTCGGCCTACAGGGACAGACCCTCTCGGGGGTCTGTCCCTTCAGAGGCGGTTCGGGCCCGCGGCGCCGTCGACGCGAGCGCCGGCTCGACCCGGCGGCGGCCGGGCCACCAGCTCGTCTCGCCGAAGGCGGCGAGCAACGCGGGAATCATGAGCGTCCGCACGACGAACGCGTCGATCAGCACGCCGACGCACACTGCGAAGGCGAAGGACCAGAAGGGTGCGATCGGCACGATCGCCAGCGTCGCGAAGGACGCCGCCAGCGCCAGTGCCGCGATCGAGATCGCCCGCCCCGCGCGTGGGACGGCGGCGCGAATCGCCGCACCGATATCGCGGCCGTCCGACTCCTGCCAGATCCGTCCCACGATGAACAGGTTGTAGTCGGTGCCGAGTGAGAGCAGCAGCACGCCGACCGCGAGCGGCACGTAGTAGGTGACGTCGGGCTCGCCGAGCACCAGACGGGTGAAGTAGGCGGTCAAGCCGAGCGTCGCCGCGATCCCGAGCAGGCTGGTCGCGACGATCAACAGCGGTGCGACCAGCGAGCGGAGGAACAGCGCGAGCAGAATGAGGTTGACGAGCGTGGCAGCGATCCCGACCACGAGCAGGTCGTGGCCGATCAGGTCAGTCGTCTCGGCCGCCATCGCCGTATCACCCGCATAGGTCGCCCTCGCCCCGCCCAACCCGGCAGCGGCCAGCAGATGTGGCATCGCCGCCTGGAGCCGGCGCAGGTCGTCGATCCCAGCCGAGCCGTAGGGATGGTGGTCGAAGGCCAGGAAGTAGCGCACCGCGCCGCCGTCCGGTGCCCGGAAGGCCGCCCGCGCCCGCCTCGGAACGTTCGGAAGCGCCGCGCCGATCACGGCGCCGACGCCGGGCTGCGCATACAGACTGCGCCCGAACCGCTCGAGCGCCTTCCGCCGGAACCCGATGTCGTGCGCCCGCACCACGAGCTCGGTGGGCGCGACGATGCCCGCGGCGAACCCGCGGGCGGCCTCGCGATCGGCCACGGCGGCCGGGGCGTCGCGGGCGAGACCTCGGATCGGCGTCAGCGCGAGCGTCAACTGGGCCAGGCCGGTCGCGGCGAAGACCAGCGCGACCGCAGCGACCGCCAGCATCGGAACGGCGCCGAGCCTCCTGCTCGTCCCGGCGGCCACGGTGCGACGCGCGCGAGCACCGATCCGCGTCAGCAGCGGGTCGAGCCGGTCGTCGCTCAGGCCGGGCCAGAACGCCGCCCGGCCGAGCAGGCCCATGACGGCCGGGACGAACAGGATCGACACGGCCAGGCTGACGAGCACGACGACGGCCATCGCCGGACCGAGGGCACGGACGAACCCGATGCCGGCCAGCCGCAGCGTGGCGAGCCCGGCCGCGACGAGCAACCCTGCGGTGACGACGATCGGCAGGATCTCGGCGGTCGCGCGCCTGGCGGCCGGTCGGGGCTCCTCCCCGGCACGAAGTCGGGCGCGCATGCCCGAGAGGAAGAACACGGAGTAGTCGGTGACGACCGCGAGCAGGAGCACGACCACGATCGGCTCGACCTCGTGCTCGACGTGGAGACCCGAGACCTCGGCCAGGTACGCCATCACGTGGATGGCGAGCAGGTACGCGAGTCCCGCCGCGCCGAGCGCGACCAGCGGTGCGACCGGCGACCGCAGATACAGGCCAAGGATCACCGCGACGACGAGGATCGCCGCGATCTCCACCCAGACCAGCCCGTCGTCGATCGCGTCCGACTGGGCGATCGACCCCGGGATGAACCCGGTTGCGGCGGCGGGCGCTCCCGGTGCCGAGACTACGCGCGCGTAGCGCCGGGCGAGCTCGTCCTGCTGGTTGGGCGTGAGCGCGGACGGAAAGCCGAGGTAGGTGATCGCCGTCGTGCCGCGCTCGCGCGACCCGGGGACGACCCCGAACGCGTTCACGTACGGAAGCGCGCGCGACCCGGCGGGGAAGCCGGGCAGCCTGCCGCGGTCGAGCCGGATCGCGAGCCCGACGATCCGCCGCTGCTGGACGAGCGGCAGGCCGTCCGGGTTGCGCTGGACGACGGCGATCCGCGGCAGCAGGGCGGAGCCGAACAGGCGGTCGGCCTCGAGCTCGGCCTTCCCTGCCGAGGTCTCTCTCGGCAGCAGGGCCTGCACGCCGGACGTCGGCAGCGTCGAGATTCCCGGCAGGCCCTTCCAGGCGGCGAATGCGGCCACACACAGAGCCGGCACGACGAGCCAGCCAAAGGTGACGACCAGCCAGGCGAACGCCCGGCTGGAGCGTCCGGTCCTGACCGGCTCGGGAGCGGCCGTCGGCTCGTTGTCGGGTGCCACGATGATCCGGTCTTCCCGTAACGGCGCTTCACTACCCTGCGAGCGTGGTCGGTCGGACGTACCTGGAGCGCGGCCGACCCGTGTTCGTGCTCGCGCGCTGGGCGGGCGGCGGCCCGCGCAACGTCCTCGTCCGTCGCGAGGACGGGACCGTCGTGGTCAGGCCGTTCCGGGGACTGCGGCTCGGCGGCTAGGTCCCGAGCCCGCCGAGCACGGCAAACGGGCTCGGTTTCACTGCCTGCCAGACGAGCGCTCCGCTCGGCCCGACCTTCAGCTCCGCGCCGGGGGGCAGCTCGTCGCGGACGGCCTCCGCGATCTCGTGCGCCTGGTCTTCGTTGTCGGCCCCGATCAGCACGTAGCGCCAGTGGCGTACGACCGAGACCGTGTACCCGGAGAGGAGATCGTCCGCCTCCGACTCGATCCGGTCGGCCATCGCGACCGCATCGCGATGCGAGTCGAACTCGATCCGCACCTCCCACAGCGCCTCGCCGAGCTCCTCCGACTCCACGGCCTCGTCCTGCTCGAGTCGCTCGTGCTCGGCCTCGTGCTGGGCCGCCGTCGAGGGCAACACTGTCCCGGCCGGCTCCCAGCGCTCCTCCTCCGGGTGCCAGCGGTGAACCGCGTACTCGGCCTCGACCCCGTGCTCGGCGACCAGGCCGCGAACGACGTTCTCGGCCTCGCGGGCCGCGCCCAGGGAGCCCGTGTACAGGAAGACGACACCGGGATCGTCTCCGCCGCCGACGACCACGCGGTCGCCCAGCGCAGCGCGGGCGTCGTCCTCGACCGCGGTCTCGGCCAGCGACGCGACGAGCGTGCCGGAGTGATCCTCCGCGGGAAACGTGACGGTCACGCGCCAGTCGTCTTGGGCCACGGGGTGAACGCTACCGCGTCGGGCTACCCTCATCACCGTGGGGAAGGTCATCGATGCGGCGGGGACGTTCTTCCACCACCTTGCGGACGTTCACTGGGTCGTGCTCGCGATCGCCCTGGGATTCAACGCGCTGCGGCTGTTCGCGCGGATCCCGGCATGGCGGAACATCGTGCGCGCCTCGTACCCCGAGCTGAGAGTGCCGCGGCGGACGATCGCAGGCGCGTACCTGTCCGGCGTCGGCGTCAACGCCATCATCCCGGCCCGAGCGGGCGACGTGCTCAAGCTCTACCTCGTGCACGACCGGGTACCGGGGACGACGTACCCGACGCTGGGCGCGACGCTGATCGTCGAGACGCTGCTGGACACGGTGGTCGCGGGGGCGATCCTCGCCTGGGCGCTCACGATCGGCGTGCTGCCGGGGCTGGACGTGCTCCCCCACCTTCCCCAGGTCGACTGGAGCTGGCCGCTCAACCACAAGCGGGAGGCGGCGATCATCGCGGCGGTCTGGATCGCGGTGCTGGCGATGTTCGCCGTGATCGGCATCCGCCGTGCCCGCGAGTTCAAGGCGCGCGTCCGACAGGGGTTTGCGATCTTCGGGACGCGCTGGGCGTACGTCACGCAGGTCGCGACCTGGCAGCTGCTCTCATGGGGCTTCCGCGTCGCCTCGGTCTACTTCTTCCTGAAGGCCTTCACCGTGCCGGCGACGCTGCACAACGCACTGCTCGTCCTGGTCGTTCAGAGCCTCTCGACGCTGTTCCCGTTCACGCCGGGCGGCGTGGGCACCCAGCAGGGGCTGCTGGTCTACGTTTTCAACCGCGCCGGGACGGGCATCGCCGGGACACTGCTGCTCAGCTTCAGCATCGGCATGTACATCGCGGTCACGATCGAAAACGTCGTCATCGGCTTCATCGCCCTCTTCCTCATGGTCGGCTCACTCCGCTGGAAACGGGTCGTGCCCGACGAGGAAGAGGCATATGCTCGCGGTCCATGAGCGCGCACCCTCACCCCGTCCGGATCGTCGTCACCGACGACGATCTGCGCCGCTCGCGCCTGACCGTCTTCTTCCGCCTCTTCCTGGCGATCCCGCACTACATCTGGGCGTTCCTGATCGGCATCGTGGTCACACTGCTCGTGTTCGTGAACTGGTTCATCCTGCTGGTGAAGGCTCGCACCCCAGACGGGATCCACGGATTCGTCGCCGGTTACATCCGCTACGTCACGCATCTGGAGGCGTACTTCCTCATCGCCGCGAACCCGTATCCGAGCTTCTACGCGCTCGACTTCAAGCCCTATCCGGTCGACCTGGAGATCGACCCGCCCGAGCCACAGAACCGGTGGAAGACGCTCTTCCGGCTCTTCCTGGCGATCCCCGCGGCGTTGATCGGCTCGGCGCTCTTCTGGGGCGCCCCCCGTGGCGGGAGCTACTTCTCGAACGACGATGCCCGAGGCGGAGGCTACTTCGCGGGCGGACTCGCGTTCCTGGTCGCGTTCCTCGTGTGGTGGGTCGGACTGGTGCGCGCTCGCTCGCCGCGCGGCATGCGGGACCTGCTCGTGTACTGCCTCGGCTACACCGCGCAGCTTTCGGCCTACCTGTTCCTGCTCACCGATCGGTATCCCTTCGCGAGCCCGAGCGCCTTCGTGAGCCGGCCCGTGCCGGGGGAGCCGGCCGAGCCCGAGGTCACTCCCGCTCGACACCCGGTCTCGATCGCGGTCACCGACGACCTCCGCCGGTCGCGGTTGCTCGTCTTCTTCCGGCTGTTGCTCGCCATTCCCCATCTGATCTGGCTGTTGCTCTGGTCGATCGTCGCGGTCGTGGTCGCAGTGCTGACGTGGATCTGCGCGCTCGCCACGGGACAGCCGCCGCGCCCGTTCCACCGGTTCCTCTCGCGGTTCGTGCGCTACGCCAACCACGTCTACGCCTTTCTCCTCCTCATCGGCAATCCGTTCCCCGGCTTCCTCGGGAAGCCCGGGTCGTACCCGGTCGACCTCGAGCTGCCGGCGCTCGAGCGGCAAAGCCGGTGGGTCACGGGGTTCCGCCTCGTGCTCGCCCTCCCGGCTTTCCTGATCGCGGGGGGGCTCGCCGGAGCGATGTTCTTCGCGGCGTTCCTCGGCTGGTTCGTCGGCCTGTTCCTCGGCCGCGTGCCGCAGGGCCTGCGCGATCTCGGCGCCTACGCCCTTCGCTACCAGGGCCAGACGAACGCCTACCTGTACTTCGTCACCGAGCGGTACCCAGACTCG
Organism: uncultured Actinomycetes bacterium; assembly: GCA_963808815.1. GTDB lineage: Bacteria > Actinomycetota > Thermoleophilia > Gaiellales > Gaiellaceae > DATBLE01. Next base: position 281,575 of record CAWEGI010000015.1, read on the forward strand.
GGCCCGCGCCCCGATCCCGCCTCTCCGTGACATCGGCGGCTCGCTACACTGGCCGCCGCGGCGCATTCGTCTAGTGGCCTAGGACACCGCCCTCTCACGGCGGCGGCACGGGTTCGAATCCCGTATGCGCCTTTCCGGGGGTCTTGGTTAAGCCGGATTGGCTCAACCATGCGAGTCGAGCGTGTCAGGCATGCCGGGAATGCTCACCGCGTGCGTACCCCGGTGCGTACCTCGGAATGTCGCCGTTCTCGGCAACAGCACCGGGCTCGGGATAGGGGATACCATGCCAGTGCGCTAGGCAAAAACGCCTAATCGCCTTCCTCGGTCGTGTCCTTGCGGCGGATGGCCTCGTAGACCTTGTCCCAATGCGTCGAGATGTCCTGCAGGGCGCGGGCAGTGGTCAGTGCAGCTTCCTCCAGCCCGGTGTTCACCTTTTCAACATGTTCGAGCCGCTCCTCGAGTTCGCTGACCCTCAGCCCGAGGGCGCTGACTTCTTGCGCGATGGTCTCGAAGTCTTCCAGGGCCAAGAGATGATCGGCTGCGGTCTAGCCGTCGTCAAGTCAGCCACCGGCGAGGACGCGGCCGAGCAAGCTCGGCCAGGCCGCCGTCGACGGTGCCAGGGATCCCGCCGCCGCTCCGCTCCAAAGGGTGAAGTGACCGCGAGTCAGGTGGGGGCCTCACCATGCCACAGGGCCGAGAACCCCCCTCAGTCGGCCCGGTAAGCTCTCTCCCCACGAGGCGGCCCGCCGTTCATGGTTGTTGTCGGATATGCCAATTCGGAAACGTGGGCCGCAAGTTTTCGGCGCAGCCAGCTCTGTGTAAGTAGAGAGAGACTGGGGCCCGGGGGGCGGGCTGGGCATGTCCGCACGGCGGGAGAGGAGAATGCCGCGAGGCCAGGCCTGCCCCGGATTTAGTATCTTTGCGCACTTTCGGCTGGTCAAGTGAAACCGGTCGACCATTTCGCCGCATTTTGCGAGTTACTTACGCAGTCGGATGACCGCCTGGAAGGGGCAGCCGCTATCGCCCGAGGCTATGGGCGGCTCGGAAGGTGCGCAGCTGCGCTCCCTCAATTGAGGGTTTTCGCCAGTCGGTCACCCCGAAGGGGGATACCGGCGAGCACCTACGAGCGCACGTTAGGAAGCGCTGACCATCGGACAGTCAGTCGCTGGCCCTTCCGAACGGCAGCTCGGTGACCACCCCCACCATCTGCGTCACGGCTCAAAGCCCGGATCTGAGAATGAGCTGTCATCAACTCCGGTGCCAAGGATCCCAAGCTCCGGGTCTATCTCAACTTCACCGACGACAAGGGCAACCCGCGCACACAAAAACTCAAAGACTTGCGAGGCGGGCCATCATGGACACCGACCGACTCGCTCAAATTCGTCGGGCCGTTCAACAACATCCTCAAACGAAACGGACAGGCGACCGTCAGCTTCACCTTCGCAGCTGAGGCCAAGAAAGACACGGCGGACAGCTACTGGCAGATCGACGACCTCTACGTCGATCCCTACAAGAGCGGATAACTGAGCGGCCCCGGCATTTCGGGGGAAGCGCTCGTCCGGCCGGCGTAGTGTTCGACCCCCGCGCCGGGCCTCTCTGCCCGGGGCGGCGAGATCGGTCGCGGCCTTCGGGACTACTGCTTGTGCAGCTCGTGGAGGAGCCGCGTCCCCGCAATCACGCACCGGCTGAAAGGCGATCCCGTCTGGCCTGAGATGGGCTTCCTGCTCAGCAGTCTGCATGCCGTCCAGGGTGCGTTCGTCACTGCGGTTGCCAGTTTCGCCATCGCGGTCAAGCACAAGCGGAACTGCGTACCCGCCTGGCCAGCCACGTACTGCTTGCTCTGATTCTGGCACCACCTCCCGTAAGCCTTCGCTTTGGCAGCCGGGGTCGCACCCGGGGCCGGACGCTGCCGGGTCGGAGCCCGATGGGCAGCCGACTTGCCCGGACTGCTTGGCTTGCCGTGATTGCCCGCGTCGCCGGACTTGCCCGGACTGCTTGGCTTGCCGGGATTGCCCGCGTTGCCGGAGTTGCCCGGACTGGTTGGCTTGCCGGGATTGCCCGCGTCGCCGAAGTTGCCCGAGCTACCCCCCGATTTGTCAGGAGCACCATTCTCCGATTGGCCAGAGTTAGCCGAATGCCCCCGATCCTTCGGGGGTTTGTCTGCAAGAGCTGGCGAGGCAAATGCAGCCGAGACGAGCACGAGCGCCAGCACAGCCGCCAAGCTGGCTCGCAGTTTCACTCGCCTGCCTCCCTCTCCCCCAAAAAACCACCGGACGGTGGCTGTAGAACACTACGCGGCTGAACGCACAATGTCCATCAGGCTCACGGCGGATGCCGTGTCCACTCGGCGCCGCTTCATAGGAGGAGCGGCTAGCACGGCAACCTCGTCGTCGCCGAGGCGGCACGTCCGCGTTCGACCAGCTTGCCTGTGGGCCGCGGCCGGCCGCCTGAATCGCGGCCGGCCGGCCCAAGTACTCGTGGTGTCCTCAGCCGCCCAGATCGACGACCGTCCCGCCGGGCGGGCCGAACGTCGAGGTGGTGACGAAGATGTGGTTCTTGTCGACGGCGACGCCTCCGGGCGCCACCAGCGTGTCGGAGATGAGCGTCCGTGAGCCGCTCTTCACGGCCCACAGCGCGCCGATCGGGGGAACTCCGTGCCGAGCACGAGCGCGCCTGCGAGTCCGTTCTTCGCGATCTCGAGCACGTACATCGTCCCGTCGTTGCCGAAGGTGAGGTCGATCACGGACGAGAACCCGGTCGCGACGCTCTGGCACGGACCGCTCGGGTTGATGTTCTGCGGGTCGCAGACCGCGTTGACCGTGCCCGGGGCGATGCGCCAGATGCGCGCCGCGCCCTTCGTGAACGGGAAGCCCGTCAGTTCGGAGACGTAGTACGCGCCGTCCGGGCCGACCGCGACCGCGGTCGGCACCGCCTCCGCCGGGACGGTCGGGCCTGGCCGCGGGGAACGGAAGCGTCCACGCGACCTCCTCCGGCCGGAACCGGGCGATCGTCGTGATGCCCCCGTTCTTGTCGACGAGCAGCAGTCGGTTGGCCGCGGCGTCCGACACGAGCACCCGGTGACCCGGAAGGAGCGCGAGCCCGTTCGGATTCGACTCGGTCGGATTGGGCGGCTGGTCGAGGTCGTCGGGGTCGGGGTGCGTTGCAGCGTAAGCGCCGATGTCCGCGACCACGGTCGCGCCGCCGTGCTTGTCGATCTTGACGAGGGTCCCCGGCATCGCACCCGGGGGCGGTGGTGGTGCATCGGGCCCGACACCACCGACGACGGCGTACAGGTTCCCTTCGCCCTGGCTCGCGACGTCGACAGCCCCCGAAATCGTCGCCAGCGTCTGGACGTTTCCGTTGCGGATCTCGTCGACCGCCCCGGTCGTGCTCTCGACGACGATCAATCGCTTGCCGGGTCCGATCTCGATTCCTCGCGGATTCGCAAGATTCGAAGCGACTATCGTCGCGCTGCCCGCCGAGGCAGCGACCAAACCAGCCACCAGCGCGAACAGCACCGTAGCGCCGACGACGCGCAGCCGCCGCCGCATCCGCCGTGCCATCGTGATCATCCTCTCCACTCTCCCTTCTTGCCACACGCATGGCCGCAAGCGCGTGCCTTACCTGCGAGACGCGGACGGCGGCCCGCCCGCTGTGCGTTCGCGTGGACCCTACCGCGGCAGCGCTCCCTTGCACCACTCCCAGCCCCGGCCAGGTGGCCGCATGATCCCCGACTGCCGCCAGAGCAGCGCGACTAGGCAGCGGGCGCCTCGCCGCTGTCCTGACCGGCCCGGCATCGCGGGGAAGCGCTCGTCCGGCCGTCGATGTGTTTCGACCCGCGCCGGGCGGTGTCCAAAGACCAGAGACCCGAGCCGTTGACCTCTGCTGCCGTCCCCGAACGTTCGCTGAACACAGGTCGGCAAGAATGCGCGCGTGCCCACCTACACGGTGAACCAGGACGCGGTCAGGCACGCGAAGCGGCTGATCGACGCGCGCCAGTACGTGCTCCGCTCGCGCTGGCAGGACGTGCAGCCGCGCGCACGGGAGCAGAACGCGTTCCTGAAGACGCACTCCTGGGAGGAGTACGCCGCCTGGCATCTCGGCCTTACCGAGGGCGCGGCCGAGGAGACGAAGGCGCGCTACGCGTTTGTCTACGGCGACTTCCGCCGTCTGCACCGGATGGGCCTGATCGCCTGCCACTACCGCGCCGCGGAGTGGCGGCACAAGGAGATCGAGCTTGCAGCGCACGAGCTCCTGCAGTACCTCGACCGAAAGAGCGCCCGGTGACGCGGCCGCGGCGCACGCTGCGGCGCGTCGACGCTCGGCTTGACTGCCCCAGCGACAGCTCCCGGGCGGAAGGGTGACACCGGAGATCGGAATGCCGCCCCTTCAGTCCTTACGTTGATAGGTCTTGCGGCCCTTGCTCAGTACTGGTCAGGGGGTCAGTCTTGGGATGGGAGCGGGAGCCGTGTGTGTGGACGCATCCTCCCGATTCTCCTTGCGGAGGGGCGGCCCGATGGCCGCCCCTCCGTTTCGCGTCGCTGGCTGGACCCCGGGGCGAGTCATTCTGTACGGCCGCGTTCGCGTCTCGAGCTCTGGGATTGAGGCGGATTTCGAGCGTTACTGCGCGAGGTGTGATCGGTCGCTTCCGCGGGAGTCGTTCGGGCGTGATGCGTCGAAGGGTTCGGGGTTGAAGTCCATCTGCCTGGAGTGTGATCGGGAGAAGGCGCGTGCGTATTACGCGACGAACCGAGCGGCGAGGTTATGGCGGGCTGGCGCTCCGGAGACGCCGAGCACCGGGGCTGGTGAGGCTAAGCAGGGCGAACTCGACGCGTAGCCTCATGAGCGGCGCGGCGACTTGCGGGGAAGCGCCCGCGAACCGATGGCGTGTCCGACTGCCCCGAGCGGTTCCGCACCAAGCGTCGCAGGGCACGTGTCTTTCCAACTCGCTACTCGAGCCCGGCCACGAGCTGGAAAGACAGTCTCGACGGGGGGACGGGGACTTGAGCCCGCACGATTCGTTTTCAGAAACACGGAGAGTGGATCGAGACAAGGTGGTTCTGCGGCTAGAGAGGCTGTCGGAGCGGCTCCGGCGGTCGGCAGCTCTGCATGACGAAGCTGCGCTGCGCCACGACGGGGCAGCCGACTATTGGGCAGCGCGAAAAGAGCCGGGACGGGCGGAAATCGAGCGTCGCAGTGCCGAGCTGGAGCGGGCACAAGCCAAGCTCGAGCGAGACCGTGCCGACCTTGAGGAGCGAGAAGAGGCAGCCGAGATCCTGTCGGGGATCCAGGCGGATCTGTTCCGCTCTGCGCGACCGTGACCGGACGCTGCCGCGGGAGTCGTTCGCGGCCGATGCGTAGTTACCGACCCCGGACACTAGAGGCTTGGCGACGCCCGGCAACCGAAAAGCCCGCTGTTTGCGAAAGGCGGCGGTGCTCGCCCTCCGGACGCGGAGTGCTCGCTCCGAAATGCAGTGATAGGGTCAACTCGCCGCGCCTCAGCGAGTGAGGCGACGAGCGTTTTGGCGGGGCCATAGCAATTGGTGCCGCGATTCTTCCACCCTCAGCAAAGCGGGCTGGAGCACGGCTCTGGCCGATCTGAAGCGCTGGGAGGGTGGAAGCTGGAACTAAGTGTCATACCGTCACGGGGGCGTCCTCAGCGTCGCACGCACAATCGCGTGTGTCCTGCGCGCGGAGTGCCGTCTCAATCGTGTCGGCGAACCTTGATCAGCTGCCTCGGGAGAGAGTGGAGAGAGGGCCAGGCAGCGGATCGGGCAGGGGTATCTTGGATACCCCAACTGCGAAGGGCTTCCGCGCTGGAGAGGTGCGCCGGAGCCCTTCGTCCTTATTCTCGCTTACTCAGTTTCTCCTGAGCGGACACCCCCTGTAGCGCACGAAGCCCCTTCCCGGGGGCGCGGCTGGCGCCCCCGGAAGGGTTCGTCGCGGCTCGTCGCGGCAGTGCGGACGCTGGGAGAGAGGAGCGCCGCGTTGCCGTGCCGCCGAGACTAACTGGGCTCGAGGGGCCCGCAACCGGGATGGGTTCGCGAAACGACCGCAAAGTGCGGCAAGTCCATTCCGGCCGGCGGGAATTCGGCCTCCGCGCCGGGGCCTAATTCCCCCTGGGCCCCGAGACCCATTGACCTGCGGCTGGATCTACGGACAGTGATAAGTGCGGGGCGGAAGGACGTCGGCGTGAAGGGGAGAGGCACGCTGAGTCGCAGGGGTCAAACCCGACTTCCGCCCCGTCGATGCTGCTGACTGTCTCGATCGTCAGGTTTTTTCCAGACAAGGCAGGAATACTCAGGAAGACCTGGACTGGTGAACGCCTTTTCCCAGCTCTAGGCCCACTGCGGCAGACACGACGGGGCCCCCTTTTCGTGCTGCCGTGCCTCTTGACGCTCGCCCGCGCCTTGCACACGGCGACGGCCAAGCTGGAGCTGTAGGTCGGCGCGGCGGCCGGCATCCAAATCTTCTAGCGGCGCAACCCGCACGGCCTACCGGTCGGGGCCATACGTGGTGTCGGCGAGCAACCCGCGGTAATCGACGCGGATCAGCGGTCGCGAGTAGCCGGGGAGCTCGACGGTCGGAAGCTAGCGGAAGATGGCGTCCGACGGCGCGGCGCTCGAGGCCGAGCTCGCGCAGGTCGGTGCGGAAGAGGAAGGGGTCGGGGTTGCCGAGCCGCTCGGCGGCGAGTGGACAGGTCGCTCACGAGTCACCCTCATCCGAAAAGTCGTAGTGAGCGTTCCACTGCTTTTACCCCTCCCCAGTCCTCGAACCCCGTCAGCCGGTTTCGTACCCTCTCCACGACGGGAGTGCCGACGGGGTCGAAACCCTTTCCCGGTGCGGGTTTGCGCGTTCACCCGTCGGCCCCGTCGGGGGACGTGGACGACGGGGTGCTCGCCAGGGACGCATTTTGCCCCTCTTTTGCCGTTCACGTTGTCAAAGCGGGCACGGTCGAGCAGCTTTCGGATGCGGCTCGCGCTGCCTTGCACTTCCGTCTCGACGGTCGTCGTCGACAAGTAGGGATGCTCGGCCAGGTGTAGCGGGGATGCCGGGGAAGCTGCTCACCCGTGCTACATGGGTGCTGCATCAGGATTTCGCCATGGCTGGCAACAGCCGGCCGACGCAGCCACGTCCCGACCGTCGGCTTGTACCGCTTGTCGCCTCACACCCGCTCCGCAATCGCCGACCAGCTCCCCTCGGCCTGTAGCCGGCGGCTCCTTCCGGTGCACGTCCGTCCAGGTGCGCGCAGTGCGCTCCACCTGACCGACGTGACGGCGTCCGCCGTAGCCTCCTCCGGTAGCGGCGGCCGGCCTGTTGGCTCGCCGGTGCCCAGCACACGGAAGCGGTAGCCCGCCTCGAGGCACGGGAGGGGCGTGGTGATCTCGACGGCGACAGGACGACCACCCGCCGAGCGCACCAGCCGCAAACTCAGCGCCGCCGGCGTTCCTTCGCGAGCAACGCCGAGACCGGGTTCGAGCCCGGAGTCGCACCAGGCCCGCTGCCGACCACCGGCACGCCGCGCAACTCCCCCGGAGATGGCACGTCGCTCGCCGCCAACCACTCAAGCCATTGGTGGGCACCGGCCAAGTCGGCTGCTGCCGCTGCGGCCAACTGATCGAAGCCGACCAGCCTTGGCATCTCGACCACCGAGACGACCGCCGCGGCTACCTCGGCGCCTCACACGCAACCTGCAACCTCCGCGCCGCCGCGCACAAACGGAGCGGCAACAGAGAAGACAAGCCGCTGATCTGGTCCCGGTTTGGTACGAGCCGATCCCGGCAAACGTCATCCTCAGCAGCGGCGCAGACGAAAAGCGAACCAGCATCTCTTGAGCCATCGCCGGTACCGCAGCCGGTGGCGGAGGGTTCCTCTGCTTCGACTCGAACCTCGGTCGAAGAATGCGGGAGTGCTCTGTCTGCAACCGGTTGTTCGACGACGGCTTCAGCGTATTCGCGCCGCCATGCCAGGAGGCGTTCGACCGGATCGAGTGCGCGCGCCGGGCGGCCGCCGTCTGGGCCGCAGATGAGCGTCTCGCGCCTATTCTGCTGCCGACGGACGAAGCGCTCCGACCGCACTCGGAGCCGCGTCCCGCGCTGGTCGGTCGTCGGTTGAGCATCGCTGCGCTGGCCGTCTCTGCTCTGGTTCCCGCTCAGGCGGCGCTCGCAGGTGGCGCTGCGTTGCTTACGGGCGGAACCGCTGCATCGGTCTACCTCGTCGCGAAGCCGGCTCCAGGCGCGGAGGCATCGAAGCCAGCAGTGCGGATGCAATCCTCCACCGCATCGAGGGCAACTTCGCCGCAGATTCCAGCCAGATCCGTTGTCACCGCCTCGGCCGCTTCCTTGCACAGAAATGCACTAGCCAGCCCGGATCGCACGCTGGCTCCGCGCCACGCCAGTCGAGACAAGGTCGCGCTGCAGCCGCAGATCTCGGTCGCTCGAGACGCAACAGTCGCCAAACTGCCGTCGCGTACGGTACCGGGCGAGCTTGCTGTTCCACAGCGGCCGACTCAGAACTCGACAGAGCCACCGACTGCCGTACCCATGACCAAGCCGAGTCCCGAGCCGACATTTCCGAAGCCGAAGCCGGCCGACGCTCAGAAGCCGAGGGACATTGAGAAGCCGAGGCACACCCAGAAGCCGAAGCACAGTCAGAAGCCGACGGACAGCCAGAAGCCGAAGGACTCCAATAAGCCGAGAGACAGTCACAAGCCGAGGGACAGGCCGACAAATACTGCGAAGCCGAATCCTTCAGCCACGAAAACGCCAACCGTCGAACACCCGTCACCGCCCAATCGTCAAGCAGCGCCGCCGTCAGCTCCAGAGTCTCAGCCGCCCACAACGGCGCCATCCACGAACTCCGAGGCACCGCCCCACGGGCCGCCCGACGGACAGCCCGGCCCGCCAGACCAGAACGGCAGCCATGGCGAGGGCAACGGCAATGGGAACCACGGCGGCGGCGGCCACGGCCACTGAGTCAGAGGACGCGCCGCAGGCCCGTCGTCACGACTGCACCTGCGGCCGCTTAGCTTCGCGGTCGGAGCCTTTTTAAGCCAGAAACCGCGCGGTACCGCGCAGTATCTAATCCCCCTCCGGCGAGAGAATTTCTGTGAGACCGAGGCGTAATAGCCGTAGTTCGCTCTCGAGCAGGACGATCGAGACGGATCCGTTGCGCTACTGCGCGACGTGTGATCAGTCGCTTCCGCGGGAGTCGTTTGGACGTGATGCGTAGAAGGCGTCGGGTCTGAAGTCGATCTGCAGGGAGTGTGATCGGGAAAAGGCGCGAGCGTGTTACGCGGCGAGGCTACGGCGGGCCGGCGCTCCGTAAGACGCCGAGCACCGGGGCTGGTGAGGTGGTGGGGGCGGCGCTAACGCTGCCCCACCAACCCTTAACAGCCGAGCACTTTTCGTTCTCCTCGTTCGACGTGGAGGAGGCGGCGAGCCGTGGAACCCGATCACGCAGCAGTTCAAGGGGTCCTTGCCGATGAACAGCATCACGTCGTTGGTCAGATAGATCGGCAGGTGGGTCGGATCGGCGCTCTGCTCCAGATTGGTGATCTTGGCCGCCCACGGAAGCCCAGGCGAACGTTTGCACTTTTGGCGTTCCCGTTCGAGTTGTTGCTGCCGCCACTGTTGCCGGACGCCCGTCTCGCCGGGAATCTTCAGTCCCAACTCCGCCTGGGCGCTCCAGGACATTCATGCGCTCAGCCACGAGGTGGCGGAATGGGCGGACGATCCGTTCGTCAATAACACGGTTGAGCCCTGGCTGACGCCGACCGCGCCCCAGTACGGGTGCACCGGGATCCTCGAAACCGGGGATCCAGTCGTGGGCATCGGCTTCGCAATGGGCGCGAACACGTACTTCCAGGGGCCGAACCCGAACGGCACACAGAGCGCCGACGGCTACTACCACCCCGAAGACGAGGTGTTCCTGCCCTGGTTCATGCGGACGGCACCAAACACAGTGTCCGAGCCCACCCAGTCACCGTCCACCAACATCGGCCGGTACACGCTTATGGGTGACCTGAACCCGTACGCGGGCTTCCGTCAGCCCGCGACTGGCTGCTAACACCACGAACCGGAGGGGGGTCGCGGAAAGCGCGATCCCCCTCTTCTCTCCAGACAGCACACGCACCCCGACGAGAGCGACTAGGTAGGGACGAGCTGGATGCGTAGTGCCGTGACCGGACCGGCATCGCGGGGAAGCGCTCGTCCGGCCGGCGAAGTGTTCGACCCCGCGTCGGGCCCTCACTGGCGCTGGGCGGCGACGGCTGGGCTGTTCTCCCGCCGCACAGCCGCATGCGCATAAACCCGACGACCAGTGAGCGGGACCGGCATGCTGACTGGCCGGCCCCGCTCGCGTGTCGTATGGCTAACCGGTCTGGTCGACGACGAGCTTCGGCGTCAAAGCCTGGAGACCGGTGGCGTCGAGGCCGGATGCGCCCTTCACCTGGACCTGGCCCTTGTCGCCATCGACGACCGCACCGCCCTTCAGCTTCACCTGCGTCGTCGAGTCGACGACGAACGTGAGCGTCTGCCCGACGAACGGGGCGCCGGCGTGGTTCGCCTTCGTGACGACGAGGGTGACCGACCCCGGCGTCGACTCATCGACGGGGGCGAGGTAGGCGGACAGGGTGCCCTTGAGCTGGTAGTTGTCTTTCTTCTTCGCGGCCAGCGCCGGCGAGACCGCGAGCGCCGCAGCAGCGAGGACGGTGAGGACGATCCTCTTACGCATCCGATGCCTTTCTGGTGGGGAGTGGCCGTTGCCTTGTCTTGCATGAACAGATTTCGGCCGAAGACCTGCGCCAGACGACTGAAGATCCCCCGGAGGGGGTGCCTCACGCAGGGGCCAAAAGAGCGACCAGGCAGCGGGCAGGCCACCGCGTAGCGTCCTGACCGCCCCGGCATCGCGGGGGACGCGATCGTCCTGCCGGCGTGGTGTTCGCCCCCCGCGCCGGGCTTCCCGCGCTGCCCAATAGACCCGTTTTGGTCCTAGCTGGCGAGGCGAGGGAAGAGCAGGCTGTGGTCATCAGGCGATCACAGTGATGGCCTGCAAATAAGGGAGTTACGTGAAAAAGATCATCCTCGCGGTCGCCGTTTCGGCGGTCGCAATCATGGGAGTCGCCGGGTCCGCCTTGGCCGGCGGCGGTACTGGAATCACGGCCACGCCCGCGGCCACGAAGCAGTGGGCGGGTCACCAGGCCAAGTTCGTCTGCGCGGCGAGCGGAATCATCAACGAGACGAACCGGGTCAACTTGGACCCGGCCGGTCCTCAGAACCCTTGGACGAGCGCTGACGTGTATCTCCAGTTCCGTCCCCTGACTGGTCCCGACGGCACCGGCAGCCCGACACCGAACTCGGCGTGCGACCCGAACGGGCTCGTCACGGCTCCGTTCCCGTTCGTCAACGACGTCATCAATGGCAAATCAATCGGCGGGACTGCGACTTCGGGTTACTTCATCGGCTCGAACCGGTACAACGTGTGTGTCTATCTGGTCAACCCGCAGGTGGCGTCGGGAACGATCAATTCAGCCGTGTTCGCCGGTTCGACGGCAACGCTGCCGACCAACCTCGACGGCAAGCACTTCCGGATCGACGTAACCGGCACGTACACCAACAACAGCCTCAACGTCGCCGATGCCGAGTACACAAGCCTCGACAACTGGGCGGCGCATCAGCAGGGCTACGACGTTGACCCGTTCTTTCTCGGAGAAGGCTTCGGGGATGTGCAGGTCAACGGTAACTTCGTGGACTGGGGCGCCTACGGTGCGTCGCACGCTTACGGCCTCTCCACGACGCTCCCTGGTTCCGTGAACCTGGCCGTCTTCGACGGTGACAGCAACACGAACACCAAGGACTCCGGCTGGTATGGGGACAACAGCGGCTCGCTGAACTACACGATCACCTACCTCGGTCTGTAGCCCTAAGGGCTTCACCGCGGTCTGATCCGACCCCGCACCACAACAGCGCCCCCGGCTTTCGCAGCGGGGGAAGCTAGTCGCAAATCAGGGAAAATCCGGCTTCGGCCGGGCTTTCCCTGTATCCCAGACGGGTTTGCGACCTCGCCAAACACGGCAGGCGTTCGCTGCGCACGTCCGCGTCCGGCCGGCGATGTGTTCGACCCCGCGCCGGGCCTCCGCTCCTAGTTGACGTTGCCGCAAAGCGCGTGCGGCCATCAGTCCGGCACCCTGGAGCGCCCGCCTCAAGCTGAGTCGCAAGAATTTAGTCTGAATCCGCCGTCCGGCCCCACCGGGAGGGCCGTTGACAGCGCAAGGGAATCCACGCCGGATCTTCCAGACCGCGATCGAGCGCGGGAACATCGTCATGGCGGAGGCGGCCGCCCGGGAACTCGGCCGGATCATCACTCTTCACGAGGCGCTCCAGCTTACGGCGCTCGTCGCCGAGAAGGATCCGAAGCGTAGGTCGCGGTTCAGGGTGCGCTGGCTCCGCTGGCTGCTCGAGGACAGGCGAAGCAGCGGAGGGGGCGCGTGGAGCGCCCCCTCCGGGTGGATCGTCTACGACAGGAAGGAGTTGATCCAGTCGAGGACTTCGGGGACGTCGACGCGTTGCGAATAGCCGACGCCTCCGCAGTTGACGTTGGTGACGTAGGAGTTCACCCCGAGGACGGTGTCTGTCCCGCCGAGCAGGTCGGGGCCACCGGAGTCACCGAAGCAGGTTCCGCCCGACCCACCGCCCTTGTTGAGAGCAAGTTTGAGGAACTCGTCGCTGTGCTTGAAGTTGCCGGAGACCAATTCGCTCGGGGCATACATTCGCTCCTTCGGACCCGTCCACCGGTAGAACGGCGGCGGCTGCGGGAGCTGGTTACCGGGGATGTTGGCCTGGAACTGGACGCCGTAGCCGACGAAGTCGACCGGAGTCTTGTTGGCCAGCGTGTCCACCTGCCCGGGTTCAGGGAGGTCGGCGTAGCGGCTGACCGAGATGCCAGCATCGAGGGTGACGATGCCGAAGTCGCGGAAGGCGAAGTTCGGCAGGCCGTTGCCGCACGGCGACGTGCAGTAGTCGGGGTTCTGATGGGGCGTCCCGCCCGCATCGCCCTGACAGGGGTAGCCGTCGAAGAGCGGCGAGTCATTACATGAGACGATGCCGTCCGGATCGTTTGCCAGCGCGGCCGCGTAATCAGGGTCGGTGGTGACCGGTCCCGGGCTTACCCAGACCTCGATATGGGCCGCAGGGTCCTCGACGCAGTGGCCGGCGGTCAAGAACACGGTCGGCGACAGCAGCGACCCGCTGCAGCGCCACAGCGGCACACCGTCTGAATCGAGCGCGACCATCAGCCCGACATACGGATGCCTGTTGCCGTCCGGCGTGCCGTTCGTGATCGCAAGCGCGGCTGCCGCCGTCGCAAGCACAACCATCAGGGCTGCTCCGAGAGCAGCCACCTTCTTTCGCATGTAGCCCCTCCTCTTTAGTCGCTGGCGCGATTGGAGTCGTTGCTACCACCGCAGGTAGAAGACAAACCAGCGGTCGACCTAGACAGCGGTCAGGTCGCCGTGTAGCGACCTGACCGGCAGATGCCCGGTGTTCGGGGGGTTCGGCGGCGACCGCTTCCGCACCGCGCTCACCCGCGCCTGCACCGCCGCAGCGGTGCCAGCGTTCTCCCCGAACGACGACGACCTCGTCACGACCGCGCGCACGTACACGCATGTCGTCGTTGACGAGGGCGAGGTCTCATACGCGGAACTTCTCTAGACGAGAACGTCGGGCGGCACACCCGCATTGCGGAGCTCGTCCTCCCGCTGTTCGCGTGCGCCCTTGAACCGTTCGAATCCCGTATGCGCCTCTACACGGTTCGACTGAAACCCGGAGCTGTTCCAGCGCGTTTCCATCGAGCCTTGCCGTCCAACCTTCGTCACCTAGAAGTGACTGCAACTCCTCCGGCTCGTAGAAGACCTCGACGACCTGCAACTCCCTTCCGTCGTGCAAGCGGCGGAGCTCCAGATCCGAATCGCGTCGGATGACGGAGGGGTCAGCGATCTCGCGAGTCGGATGCGACGCGTTGCGATTCGATGAGGAAAACCCGACCCCCCGGTGCAAGACACGACCGCACCCAGGATGAAGTCTCGAAACCGCTGTCCTCTACTTGTTGAGTGCGCGAATGCGAAGTTCCCGGTATCACCGGCCGCGAGAAGAGCGTTTCTCTGACCAGGCGATGCAGGTAGTCCACAGCGTGTCTCTGTTGTCAGAGTGCTATTAAGAAACAAGGCACGCTTGTCCGAGTCGATGACCGTCAGATGCCCAGCAGTGCGGGCCAGATGCGCCGTCCACCATCCGGTGCCCCCTGCTAGCTCCAAGACGTCACCCGTCGCGCCAAAGGTCTCGAGTGCAGCTGCCACCTGTGCAACCTCCCGATCCCATTCCTCGGCCAATTCCGGACCTAGGTCGAAGCGGCCGCGCCGCTGCCACCACTCGTCGTACTCGGACGCACGAGCTTGGTAGTACGCTCGCTGGTCGGCGAGGAGTCCGTCGTCGTTCATATGCGGAGTCTCGTTTCTTCGAGCCCTTGAAGAAGGTGACAAGCGTCTACATCCCCCGATCATGGCATCAGGTGAGAGTGCGGAGGGCTGCCCCAGCGATCAGGAATGTTCCCCGAAGATCGCGCTCTAAGATGAAGGGCGTGTCGCTGCCCGTGACGCTTCCCCTCATCGACCACCTGGCCCTGCGAGTACGTGACGTGAGGCGCAGCCGCACCTTCTACGAGCAGGCCCTCGAGCCGTTCGGAGTGAAGGTAGTGGAGAGCTCGCAGGGGCCTGGGTTCGCCATCGAGGGCGGTGGAGATTTCTGGATCGGCGAAGGGGAACCCCCGGCCGCTCCTGTTCATGTGGCCTTCGCCGCAGCCGACCGAGCTACCGTTGACAAGTTCCACCGCGCCGCTGTCGAAGCCGGCGGCCGCGACAACGGCGCGCCGGGTCTTCGCCCGCATTACCACGCCGGGTATTACGCAGCATTCGTCATTGACCCGGACGGGAACAACGTCGAAGCGGTCTTCCACGGGGACCGCTAGCTGCCAGCCGCGTGACGCTCGCTTGCGCGAGTGTTCAGGAATGACGCCTGAGCCGAACGTCCAAGATGAGACGACGAACAAGCGCGACGACTCCGCGGCCGACGGCGTCCAGGGTGACCACGCCGACCAACAAGAGTGCGAGCACCACCAGGGGTGCGCCGCCCTCCCGGTCGCCGTGAGCGCGTGCGACCACAATCTCGGCAACGCCGACTAGAAGCGCAACGGTGAAAAACACTCGGCCGGGCTGGGAGAGCCGAAGCCGGTGACCGAGCCACCTCCAATAGCTTCCGAGTCTCGCCACGCGTGAAGTCTAGGTCAGAGGGAACGAGCGGCACCCTGCGCCAGTATTCGGGAATGTCCCCTGAAGAAGTGACGCTGGATCCGGCCGGAACCGATGAGTTTTCGCTGGCCTGCCAGTCTCTACTGCCGTGCGGATCCGGCACCGCCCAGAAGTTCTCGCCCTGCAGCACGACCCCAGGAGGCCACATGAAGCTTCTTCTCACGTCCGCTGGCATCAAGAACCCGAGCATCGAGAGCGCACTGGTCGACCTCCTGGACAAGCCGATCAGCGAGGCCAGCGCCCTCTGCATTCCCACCGCGATGTACGGGCACCCATGGGTCGGGCCCGGCGTGAAGGCATGGGAGTTCATCAGCGGACGAGAGCCCCGCTGCCCCATGTGCGAGTTGGGGTGGAAGTCCTTGGGAGTGCTTGAGCTGACCGCGCTGCCCAGCATCGACGAAGAACGTTGGGTTCGCTTGGTTCAGGAGACCGATGTCCTGCTGGGCTCAGGTGGCGATGCCTTGTATCTGTGCCACTGGATGCAGGAGTCCGGGTTGGCGGACCTCTTGCCGTCGCTGGACGAGACGGTCTGGGTGGGACTGAGCGCCGGGAGCATGGTCATGACCCCCAGGATCGGGGAGGACTTCGTCGGCTGGAAGCCGCCCACCGGCGGCGACAGCACGCTCGGACTCGTCGACTTCTCGATCTTCCCGCACCTGGATAACGAGGATCTGCCGAAGAACACGATGGCCGGTGCAGAACGGTGGGCCGCCGGCTTGTCGGGTCCGGCGTACGCGATCGACGACGAGACCGCCATCAAAGTGATCGACGACACCGTCGAAGTCGTCTCCGAGGGGCACTGGAAACTGCTCACCCCTAGGACTGAGACCTGCCCGAGTGTTCCGGAGTGACGCCTGAGCAGTTACGCCCAGGGCAGATGACCCCAGTAAGGCGGCCGAGATGGCCGAGGTCGAGCAGCAGATCACGAAGAACATGCAGGCGATGGGCAGCGGATAGGAGCCCGCTGCCTTTGCAGCTGTCCTGCCGCTCAGTCGCGGAGGCGTAGGGCGAGTTCGCGAAGGTCAGTGGCCACAATGTCCGGCTGAGCCCCCACCGGACTCGGCACCATGCCTGCCCGAGCGACAAAGGCCGCCGCTCCGGCCGCCAGCGCGCCGCTGACATCCCAGGCGTGGGCGGCGACCAGCCGAACAGATGAGATCTCCACATCAGTCCAATCAGCAAACGAGGTGGTAGGGCATTGGCCCCGGCTTGAGCTGCTTGACCTCATCAGCCGACAGGACATCGTCCACGAGGTCGACGAGGCCTGCGAACCTCAACTGATCGCAGGCGACATCAAGCGGCGAATTCGTCAACGTCACCTGTCGAAAACCTGCCTCGCGCAGATCACGCAGAGCCTCGGCCACCTCCGGATGCGCAGGCAGACGCCTCGTCCCGCCGACGATCTCCTCCGCCTCCTCCTCCCCGATCATCCGCCCTCCACGAGCCGCAATCATGCGTAGAGCCGCATGGTGGGCGGTCGTGAAATCGACGTACTCTCCGGTCAGCCCGCCGACGAAGGACAGCTGCAGCATCTGCTGAAACCACGCCGACCGCAGATATCCGGGCAGCTTTGTCCGGGCCATCCCGTTCCTTGAGGCGGCCCCAGACAAGGAGCTAGCATCCCCGACCTCCACCTGTGGCTGGTCGCCCGTGCGCAACTGGAACACGATCAACAAGCTCATCGAGCTCTCGGGCTAGCAAGAGGGGGTCGGTCAGTCCGCGAGCGTGCGCTTCTGGGGATGGACGGTTTCCCCCCGGGCGAGCATGGCGACGAACTGCTCGATCCGCCGGATCCGCGTCTCGGGACGTTTGGCGGCATCGATCCGGTACAGCACCGCGTAGCGGTTCTGGCTGCTGAGGATCTCGAACATCGCATGCGCCTTCGGTTCGGCGGCAAGCGCAGCGGAAAGGTCCGGCGGAACCTCGATACTGGCCGGGCCGGCGTAGGCGGCTCCCCAGCGGCCGTCGGCTCTTGCCCGCTCCACTTCGGCGGCACCGGACGGACGCATCCGTCCTTGGGCGAGGAGGCGGTCGACGATGCCGACGTTCCGCTTCGACCAGGAGCTTCGTGGCCGGCGGCGGGTGAAGCGTTGTAGGTAGGTGGTCTCGTCGCGGCGCCGGACTTGGCCGTCGATCCAGCCAAAGCAAAGCGCCTCCTCGAGCGCCTGATCGTAGGTGAGGCTCGTCGGGTCGGTGACGCCCTTCTTCGCGAGCACCAGTGACACTCCCGCCGAATCCTCATGATGCGCATCGAGCCAGACCCGCCAGGCGGCCCCATCGGCCACAGTTAGCTCGGGTAGCTGAGCCACGATTCTTAGCTTGCCAGCCCACCGAAAAGCCAGCCGTCGGCGAGCGCCGGTCGCAGCAGGCCAGCGCCTCGCTTGTCCTCGACAGCCACCTGTAGTCGCCGACAGGATGCGCTGGTCTCAGTCAGACGACACGCTCGCGTGCGCGAGCGTGCTCTCGCCTGACCACTGACCCTAGGATCCGCCGCCCACGGCGGCACGTCCTGCGGAAGTGCCGCCGCCCCCCGGCCGGCGGATCAAGCAAGAGGCCGGCGGATCGACCGTCAGCTCCTCGTTGCGATCACGCTGGATCCGGCGAGTTGTGAGCTACCACACTGCAGGAGCTACGTGTCAGCCGAGAGCACGCTCCCGCAACGAACTGATACCAAGCTGTGGCGGGTTCAGGCGATAAGCAGGCGAAGGCCAAGCTCTGCCGCCTCGAGATCGAGGAGGTCGCGGTTGCGTTCGGCCCACCGACCAGATGCGAGATCATCACCGAGGCTGCGCACTGCCCTCTGCTCGGCGTCCGGCCCGACTCTGGCCCACACCGATATTCCGCGACGGACGTTCTCGTCCAGGTACGCCTCGGGCCGGCGCCAGTAGGCCTCGAAGAAGCCGTCAGCGCAATCCCACGGAATCAGCACCGGCTCCATCCGGGCTTCGATCTCGCGGGCCAGCTCGGTAGCGAGGCCGACGCGGGAGGCAGCGACCTCGGAGAGGTAGTCACGAGTCAGCCAGAACCGGAGACGCCAACTCCGGTCGGTTGTCTCGCACGTGAACACCACCACGCGGCGAGCCACGCGCCGCATCTCGCGCAGGCCGGCAATCGGGTCCTGCCAGTGATGAACGGTGGCAAAAGCCATCGCGGCGTCGAACGACTGGTCCTCGAACGGAAGGCTCTCCGCGGTGGCAGCCACGCACCGCGCTGCGCCTGCGGGACGCTGCGCACGCATGACTGCCGACGGCTCCACCGCGGTGACCTCACGGTCGGAGGGTTCATAGGAACCGGTGCCAGCTCCAACATTGAGCACGGTCCGCGCATCGCCGAGCGCAGCCCAGACCTGGGCGGCGATCCGCGGCTCGGTGCGCCGCGTCACGGTGTAGGTGGCTCCGATGGTGTCGTACAACTGCTCGCCGGACATGACACAAGATCCTGCGTGGGTGTCCTTGCGCTGTCAACGGCCCTCCTGGGGGCCGGACGGCTGGGTCAGCCTACCGCGTGGGGCGAGTAGTCTCGGTACGCCTGCGCAAGGTACCGAGAAGTGTCTGCAGTCAACCGTGCGGCCCGGTTAGGGAAGAGACAGCGAACCAGACTGCACGAGGGTACCCGCCCGCGGCGGTGCGCTCGGCGTGGTTCTCGCCCTTACGCGCGTTTGCCCTGCGGGCGGGCCGGGTACCAGGTCCGTATTCGCGGAGAGCTTTTTAGTTTGGATTTCGGGTTCTAAGCTTCGCGAGTCTTCTCAAAAGGAGGCAATTGTGGTCTTGTTGTGGGTTCTTGTTGCGCTGCTTTTGCTGTTCGCGATTGTGGGCGGAGTCGCGATCACAAAGTTCTTGTTCTTCATCTTGATCGTGGCCGCCCTGTTGGCGCTGATCGGCTTCTTTGCACGACGAACAGCCTGACCATTTACATCGACTTCTGAGGAGGCGAAATATGGGGATCGGAGTTGGATTGCTGTTAATCGCCGGCGGTGCGATCTTGGCCTGGGCGGTCGATGCGACCACCAGCGGCTTCAACGTCCACGCGGCTGGCTACATCCTGCTCGTGGTCGGAATCATCAGCGTCGTTCTGTCGCTGGTCTTCTGGTCGAGTTGGGCGGGTCCCGGTTACTTCACTAGGAGCGGCGGGACGCGTCGGCGAGTCATCGAAGAAGACATCGTCTAGACCGCACTCTGGGCTCCAGCCGATCGTGATTTTTCAACCGATCGGCTGGAGCCGGACGTTCTTTCAACTCGGTCCAGAGCAAGGTGAAATCGAATCCCCCGTAGGGGGATGCACCGCCGGGCCTGCCCGCGGAGGATCGTCGGGCCGAAGGACGAGCGACTCCCCGCAAGAGCATCGACGCCCAGTCGAGGCTCCGAGGTTGCCGCTCCAGCCGCCGGTTCCCACCGATGGTGGGCTTACCTAGACTGCGGCAGCAAGGGGGAGGCGAGTGAAGGTGCGCCGCATTCTGGGGGCTCGCCGGCGTCCGGTGGCCCTGTTCGTGGTTGCGCTGGCAGCTGCGGCGATCGCGGGTATCGCCGCGGCCGCGACGCCAGGAGTCGACCCGCAGACGGTCACGAGCACCGTCAATCCAGGCGACAGTTTCAACTTCGCGAAGAGGGCCTAGCGTCCGGGTCGGGCGAGGATGCAGTCGAGTGGCGTCTGCGGGGGACGGTGAGATCTGGTGTTCAGGTCGATCCGGAGTCCGACGTGTGTGCTCCAGGGACGAGAGTTGCCTTCATGCGGTCGAGCTCGTCTTTCGTGATCGTCCCCTTGTCGTGCAGCGCAGAAAGCCGCTCGAGCTGGTCGACGGCATCGCCTGCCGGTGCGGCGACCGTCGCAGGTGCGCGACGCCACGACGTGCCCATGTCCTCCAGGCGCCAGCCGCCGTCGGGATGCTCCTCGTTCGCCCGGCGGCGGATCGCCTCGGTCAGGCCGATGATCACCGCAAACGTGACGAACCGGGAGACGAGCTTGTTCCAGTCGTCGATCGGCGCCGCGATCAGGATCAGCAGAATCGCCAGGGCGTCGACGCTCCACGCGATCCAGGGGTGCCGCACGAGACCGGGCGCCGCAAACTCGCGGAACGCGCGTGCCACCGGGCTCGGGCCGGCGAGGAAGGCGAGCACGACTGTGATCGTGCCGACGGCGACGGCGGTCCATGCGATTGCCATGAGCAGGTCGGTCAGGACCAGGTAGGCGGCACTGACCGCCGGCCGTGCCGGGCGCTGCCCGACGAGAGCGTCGAGCAGCACGCCCTGGAGGACGTGGCGAATCACGAACAGCAGCAGTCCAACGATCAGCACCCCGGCGCCGCAGCGCAGGATCGCCTCGCGCCGCCAGCCGCGGGCCACCCAGATTGCCGCCGCGTACAGCGCCACGACGGCGAGCAGGAGGAAGAGGGAGAGCGCGCGCACGAGCTTCACGCTCTGCCGAACGGTGTTGATCGTTCCGTCGGCGTCGTTGAGCACCAGGAACTGGCCCGCATCGGCCGGCAGTCGCGCGGCCGCCTGATCCTCCAGGCCCAGCCGGCCCGCGAGCTTGAGCACGACCGGACGAAGCTGCAGATACACCTTCTGTCCGGCGCCGGGCTTGTCGTCCACGATCCGCAGGAACTGGCTGTGTGCGACCCGGGTAGCCGTCTGGACGAGATCGATCACCGCGCTCGTGGCGAGCAGTCGGGTTGCCGCCCGCGTGCCGTAGTCGTTCAGCGCCGCCGAGGCCGGTCCCGCCAATCCCTTCAGGTTCTTCGGTAACTGCTTCTCCAGATCGGCCTTGACGTCGACGTTCTGGTAGATCTGGTCGACCAGGAACGCCGCCAGCGCGCTCTGCACCTTCGGATTGCGCATCAACTCGGTCGTCGACGCCGTGAAATTGTTCGTGTCCAGCACCTCCCGCTTCACCCAGATCGTCACGGCGCTGATCAGCAGGACCAACGTCGAAACGACGATCAGTAGCCAGACCACCCTCTTTCGCCGGCGCGTGATCGGCCCGGCAGCATGCTCCGCGGCAGTCTGTGCGGACATCGTCGGCGTAGGAGTCCTCATCGCTCCGTCCGGCTCACGCGCCGAGGACGTTCACTGCGCGCGCGGCGACGAGCAGCACGAGGATGGCGGAGATCGCCGACTCGACGCCCATGGTCGCCTTCGCACGCAGTGACAGCGGCAAGCAATCGGTGGGGCTGAACGCGATCGCGTTCGTCAGCGCCAGGTAGGCGTAGTCCCAGACTTGCGGAGACCAGTCCTTCACGGCGAGCTCGGGGTTCTCGTCCTGCGGAAACTGGAAGTCGGGCTTGCCACGTGCGGCGGCTCGAATCCGCACGGCCGGGCCGCCCGCGTCCAACTCCCAGTACAGGAGCCCGAAGACGATCACATCGGTCGCCCAGATCGCGAAGCCCGTGAGCAAGAGCTCTCCGCCCCCCAGGTCCTTCGTGCTCGTCGGTGACGAGGCCGGCGACCAGGATCGCAAGCGCGGCGAAGTTGCCGAGCACGAGCAGCCCAAGTAGGAACAGAGCCGCGTTGCGCGTCCGGACGAGCCCCCTCCCGCCGAAGGTCAGAGAAACGTCGATCGTCAACAAGAGCGCGGGGATGCCGAGAAGGAGCCAGACCCACCACGGCAGGCCGAGCAGCTCCCAGCCCCGCGCCCAGCTCGCGATGGCGAGCATGACAATCACGAACAATGCGAGAAACGCGGCAGGGGCCGCCTCCCGGCGTCCCTGCGCACGGGCTTCGGCCTCGCTCATAGACATGAGCCGTGTATTCGCTACGTGAGATCCAGGCTCCTCTCGATGACTTGCAGGAGCCGCGAGAAACCAAGCTGCTGGCGCCTCTCGACCCTCCCGGGCAACGGGCCACGAGGCAGTCGGCCGGGATCGTCAGCAGCCACCCGATGGCAGCTGCCTACGAGTGGGCCGCGGAGCCGGGTGCAGGGAGCCGGGCTGAGACGACGTAGGAGACCACGACGGCGACGATTACGAGCGGAACCAGGGTCAGGCCGTCGGCCTGGAGAAACACACTCACGATGAGAACGGACGTCAGCGGCAATCCCAGCATTGCGACCATCATCGCGCCGATACCCATTGCGGCACCCGCGATCATCGGCAGGCCGGGAAGGTGGGAGAGCGCAATGCCGCCGGCAGCGCCGATGAACATGCTCGGGAAAATGGGGCC
Source organism: uncultured Actinomycetes bacterium (assembly GCA_963808815.1). GTDB lineage: Bacteria > Actinomycetota > Thermoleophilia > Gaiellales > Gaiellaceae > DATBLE01. The sequence goes on from CAWEGI010000015.1 coordinate 304,090, forward strand.
GCCTCGGAAGCTGCTCAGCGAGAAGCTGTACGCGAGGCCCTTGCAGAGGACAACCATCAGGAGCGCGCCCACGGTCCAGCTGTCGGCGCCTTCGATCAGGCCCGGGAGCTGATCCTGTCCCGAGAAGAGCACCTCGGCCGAGCTCCTCCCTGTTACTTCGACGAAGATCAGCACGATCACCCCGATCGCAACGCCGACAACGGGTGTCAGCAGCACCATTCGGCGCTCGACGATCGGCTGGAGCAGCAGCGCCAGCCGCTTGATGCCGGCGCCGAGGATCGGCGCGATGACGCCGATCACGATCGCCCACAGAAACTCGGACACACCGGGGCTGCCGGCCGGAGGGATGTCCGGGACAGCGAGCGAGAAGGTGCCGAGGCCGGTCCAGTTGTCGAGCCCGATGAAGATCAGCGAGCCAACACCGGCGGCGAGCAGCCCGGGCGCGAGCACCACTCCCAGCATCGCGCCGCCGATCCCGGCCACCTCCATCATCAGGAACGCGGCCGGAAGAGGCGAGCCGAGGAGTGTGCTGATCGCGGCGAAGCTCCCCGCGGCGCCGATCACGGCACTGGCCATCTCAGGCGCGTCGCGCTTGACCAGGTGGACGGCGAGGACTCCGAGGCCGCTGCCGATCGCGATCAGAGGCGCCTCCGGGCCAAGGACGACGCCGAGGCTGAGGGTGGCGAACGAGGCAATGACGATCCCCGGGAGCTCGATCGGCGGCACGGGTCCGGATGCCTTGAACCCTTCCGCCGGCTTGTGCCCAGCTGTTCCCGGCAGATACCGGATTGTGAGCGCAACCAGCAGGCCGCTCAGTGCAAGCAGCGGAATCGGCCACCAGGCAGGCTGGCTTTCGAAGCCGAGGTCGCCGGGCAGGGTGCCGAACAGATACTGCTGCAGCTCGGTGAAACCCTCGAGAAAGAAGTACGCGGCCGCCGCCACCGGCACGCCGATGATCGCACCGAGTACCAGGAGCGCCATGTAGCTGCGACTCCGGAGGAGCTCTACCGGATCGGGAGAAGCCCCAGGCGGTTGTGACGGAGCGGGTTTCATTACTGACCCGCGGCGATCAGGTTCAGCGAGGTCTGCGAGGCGTCGAAGGGCTCGCCGATCGACGGCAGCGCAACGTTCGCGACGGCCAGGCTCAGATTCGCGACCGCGGCCACAGCGATCAGCGACCCGAGGACCAGGCCCGCTCTCGCAGGCGCCGTGTTCTCGCTCGCGCTCATGCCGGGAGGATTGTTCCAGGCGCGGCGGGCTTAGGCTGCGAAACCTCGTGCGGCAAGAGTGTCGCTTCGGTGAGATCGACGGGCACGACGAGCGGCGTTAGGATCGGCCGATGGCAGCGACGGCCGAAGAGCTCAAGGGCGTTCCGCTCTTCAGCGGGCTGAGCCAGCGCCAGCTGCGGCGGCTCGGGCGCGACTTCAAGGAGCGCTCCTTCAGGCCGGGAGTCGAGATCGTCCGGCAGGGTCACATGAGCGGCGTCGATTTCTTCGTCATCGTCGACGGTACGGTGGCGGTCAGCGTCAACGGGAAGGAGGTGGTCAGGCTGGGGCCGGGTGACCACTTCGGCGAGCTGGCGCTGATCGGCGGGCGCGAGCGACTGTCGACCGTGACCGCGCTCGAGCCCGTGCGCTGCGTCTCGATGGCCTCCTGGCACTTCCGCCGGTTCGTCAACGCGAACCCGGACGTCTCGTGGAAGCTCCTGCAGCATCTGGTCGACCTGCTCAGTGAGCGGGAGAGCCGCAGCCGCTCCGGCAAGCGCTAGCGCGCTGCCCTCGCAAGGGGCTAAAGGTGTCGGCGCTCGCGCCGATAACAGTGCAATGTTCGGCAGAGGCGAATCCGTCGAGGCACAGCGCGACGAGCAGGCAGCGCCGTCCGTGGCGCCCGTCCCGGACAAGGGTCACGAGACTCAAGCGGGCGAGTCGACAATCGGTCGCCTCCGCCCCTCACTCGCGTCCCTGATGGTCGAGGAGGGCGTCGCCACGTCGGAACAGCTCGAGCAGGCCCTGGCCGAGGGGCAGCAGAACGGCGAGCGTCTCGGCGAGGTCGTGCTCCGCCACGGCTGGATCAACGAGGCCGGTCTCGCCGGTCTGGTCGCTCGCCAGTGGGACCTCAGCTTCGTCGCGCTCAGCGCGATCACGGTCGACGACTCCGCTCGGGCACTGCTCTCGCGAGAAGTGTGCGAGCGGCTCAGCGCCTGCCCGGTCTCCTTCGACGACGGCGTTCCCGTCCTCGCCCTCGCGGACCCGAACGAGGACCGGTTCGCCGCGGTGCGCGAAGCCCTGGGAACCCACTGCTCGTTCTTCGTCACGACCGGCAGCGCGCTCGCCGGCCTGATCGATCAGCAGCCGAGCGCATCCCCGGACGTCGACGCGGTCCGGGTCGTGGAGACTCCGACAGTTTCCGAGCACGTGGATGAAGCCCCGGTTCCGGAGGCGCCGCCGGCACTCTCCCTGGCCCCCGCCGCGGCCGACACCGAGACCGAAGATCACTCTGCGCCCGTCGTCGACCAGCTGGACCAGCTGCTCGAGCGGCTCCTCCGCGAGCGCGAGCGCTCGCGGGAAGAGCTTGCCGGCTGCCAGCGGCAGCTGGCCGACTACCAGCGGCAGCTGGCCGACCTCGAGGATCAGCAGGCCCGTGTCCGCGAGAGCATCCGCTCGCTCGAGGCAAAGCTCGGCGACGAGGAGAAACGCCTCGAGTCGATGCGCGCCAGGCTCACCGAGTACGCGCAGTCGTTCTCGCAGCACTAGCCGGCTCAGGCTTTACGCCCGTCACCGATACTGTTTTCCATGAGTCTGGAGTCGGTCGAGGTCGTCGTCCGCGGCTACCGCGCGTTCATCGACGGCGACTTCGCGGCGATCGCCGAGCTGCTCGACGACGAGGTCGAGTGGTACCCGCTCGACGCCGGGCCGCAGTCGTTCGTCGACCACGCCGAGGTGCTCGGCGTCGTGGCCGAGCGCTACCGCGAGCAGTACCGCGTCGAGCTCGAGCGCTGCGTCGGCGTCGGCGACCAGGTCGTCGTCGGCTTCCGCGCCTCGCGCGAGACCCGCGACGCCGACGATCAGCGCCCGCTGCAGTCACGACGGAAGTTCAGCGTCGAGCGCTATTCGGCGATCGTCACTATCCGCGACGGTCGCGTGGTCAAGGTGCAGGACTTCCCCCACCTCGACGCCGCGTTCGAAGCGGCCGGGATCGACCCCGAGGACGACTAGCGGCGCCCGAAGAGCCGGGCGAACAGGCCGGGTCGGGGCGGATCGGGCTCGGCCTCGGGCGGCGCGACTGGCTCCGGCTCGGGCGGCTCGCGACCGAGCTCCGGCTCGGGCGGCGCTGCCGAGCTCGGGCTCGGGCGTCACGACCGGCTCCGGCTCGGACGGCTCGGCGAGCTCGGCGCCTCGGGCAGGACATCTGCCCTGGGTGCGGGTTCCGGCTCTGGCTCAGAGTCAGGCTCGGGCACGACCTCGGGCTCCGGTTGAGGTTCGACCTCCGCCTGGAGCGGCGGGTCGGGCGTTGCCTCCGGCTGCGGCTCGGGTTCGCGCCACGGGTCAGCCTCGCGGCGCGCCCTGGCCCGCTCGAGGTCGCCCCGGACGGCGGCCCGCATGTCCTCGAGCTGGCTCTTCTCCCGCATGCCGGCGGACTTCTCCCCCGGCGGGCGGTTTCCTACGCCGCGCCCAGCTCGTGCAGAAGCGGCCCGGTGTCGAGCGGATCGAAGCCGAGCCGCGCGGCGATCTCCTCGCTGGAAGGCCTCGTGCCCTCGAAGAACAGCGCCCGCAGGCGGTCGCCCGTCTCGGCGCTGCGCCACCAGTCCTCCCCGATCTCCTCGACCAGCTTCGCGCGCAGCTGCGACGAGCGGATCCAAGCCCGCAGGTAGTCGGCCGAGTAGAAGCCCGCGTCCATGTCCGAGATGAACCCGTCCGAGCGGTAGCGGACGCCGGTGGCGGCGGTCAGCTTCTCCGCGTACCCTCGGGCGTCCCGCCGTCCTCGTGGAAACGACTCCAGAAGTCGAGCTCGAAGTCGAGCTTCGCCGTGTAGCGTCGATACAGCAGCGCCTCGAGGAACGTCGTCGCCTCGGCGTTCCGCGTCGCCTCCTCGTCGGAGAGGCCGAAGTGGAGCGCGTGCCAGCCGGGCTCGCGCGAGATCGCCTCGACGATGTACGAGTAGATCTCGGTCAGCGCGTGATCGCGCGAGAGCCGGCGGAACGTGTACGGCAGCGACGGATCGCAGCCCGCGTAGTGCAGCGCGTGCCCCGCCTCGTGCAGGAACGCCTGGTAGTCGTGCAGCCCGCCCTGCGCCCGCGTGATCAGGTGGACGACGGTCGGCGGGTCCGACGCGATCACGCAGGCGCGCGGCGCCTTCTGCGGCCGGTCGTCGAGGTCGGGCTTGATGTTCGGGTCGCCCGCGAGGTCGAACCCGAGCTCCTTCAGCGTCGCGAGGCAGATGTCGGTGGCCCGCTCCTTCGTGTACGTGGACTCCAGCGGCGAGAGCCTCCGGACGTAGGCCATGTGGTACGAGCGCGGCTCGTCGTCCCGGTCGGGGCCGAGGACGCGCTCGAACCAGCTCTCCCGCATGCGCAGGTAGGCCTGCTCGGACGCCGCGGCCGCCTCGCTCAGCGCCGACGAGAGCGTGCGCAGGGAGATGGCCTTCTCCTCCTCGTTCCGCGCGACCGGGTCGGGCTCGCCGGACAGGTCGGCGGACAGCTCCTCGCCGGCGCGCGCGAGCTCCAGGCGGTCCTCGTTGAAGGTCGCGTTCAGGTCGGCCAGCAGCTCGCCGAGCTCCTCGCGGTCGGCATAGTCGTGCAGTACGGCGAGCCGGGCCTGGGCGGTGCGCAGCGGCAGCTCCTCGTCGCGGAAGTCGAGCCGCGCCGCGAGCTGGCGGTTCTCGAGCTCGTCCTCGCGCTCGACCAGCTCGGCGGAGACGATTCCACCCTCACAGACCTTGCGCAGACGGTAGAGCTGCTCGCTGCTCGTCTCCCTCTGCCGCACTCTCCGCCTCGTGCAGCGCCTCCAGCTGGTCCCGGGTGAACAGGTCGGCGTACCGGGCAACGATCTCCGCCTGCTCGGACGTCTCCTTCTCCCCCACCCGGACGGCACGGCCCTCTTCCGAGCTCTCGTAGAGGAACTGCTTCAGGCGCTGCTCGAAGTCGAGCGGCGTGTAGACGCCCGTAGCCGTCACGGAGCGGAATCTACCTGCGGCGCGCCCTGCGACACCAGCCGGTCGACCGTCGAGCGCAGCAGCCCGATCTCGAACGGTTTCGGGATCACGGCCTCGGCAAGCCCCTCGACCTCGTCGGCGGACTCGGTGCCGGTGAAGAGCGCCGCCGCCGGCCGGTCGGCCCCGAGCTCGCGCAGCAGGTCGCGGCCGTCGCCGTCTCCGAGGTGGACGTCGAGCACGATCGCGTCGACCTGCTCGGCTGCGAGCGCTCGCACGGCCCTCGGCAACGGAGGCACCCTCGAGCACGCGGTACCCGTCGAGCTCCAGGTTCACGCGGCAGAGGAAGCGGAGCGACTCGTCGTCGTCCAGCACCAGCACCGTTGCTCCGTTGCCGCCCCCCACGGCTGCCGGAGTCTAACGCCAGGATATGATCGAGCCGTTGCGGCAGAGCACGGGCACCAGAGTTGCACGCGGCTACGAGGGCACGATGGCCGGCTTCTGGAGCGGGCTGTCGGGCACGCTGCGGGCGCTAGACACGATCGCCGCGGACGGCAACCGGCTCGGCGAGGACACGCTCGGCCCGCTCCGAACGCTGCAGTACCGCCTGCACTGGTCGAGCGAGCTGCTCGACGGCGTCCAGCCTCCCGCCGGTGCGAGGGAAGGGCACGAGGAGCTGCGCGACTCCCTCGCCGACGCCCGCGACGCGACCGCGGAGATGGTGGAGGCGATCGAGATCGGCGGCCAGGACGCTGCGGCCGCGCTCCTCTTCGAGTGGCGCGGTGCGCTCTTCCGCGTCCGCCTCGCGCGGATGCGCCTCGGCGTGCAGCCCGAGCCGGATTCCTCGGCCGGACCGCGGCCGTACCGGGCAGTCGCCGCGACGGGGCTCGCCCTGCTCGGCGCGGCCGCGTTCCTCGCCGGCGCAGTAGCGATCGTCTGGCCTCTATGGGCGGCCGGCATCGCGCTCGTCGCGGGCGCGCTGCTCGTCCAGCGCGGCTAACGAGCAGCCGTCCTGGCCTCCCGGATGCGCGCGAGCGTCTCGTCGCGGCCGAGCAGCTCGATGCTCTCGAACAGGCCGGGCGAGACGGTCGAGCCGGTGACCGCGACGCGGATCGGCTGGAACGCCTGACGCGGCTTCTGGCCGACCCGCTCCGCGAGGTCGCGCAGCGCCTGCTCGATCGCCTCCGCCGTGAACGGCTCGACGCCCGCGAGCGTCTCCTCCGCGGCGGCGAGCACGTCGGCGTCGAGCGTCACTCCGGTTTCCATCGATTCTGCGTCGCTGCCGTTCCGGCGCTCGAACAGGAAGCCGGCGAAGTCTGGGAACTGGCCGAGGCGCTCGATCTTCTCCTGGACGAGCGGCGCGGCAGCTCGGATCCGCTCCTCGGGCCAGTCATAGCCCTGCTCGCGCAGGTAGGTGACGAGCGCGTCGCGCGTACTCCTCCGGCGGCAGCGCACGCAGGTAGGTGCCGTTCAGCCAGTCGAGCTTCTGGTAATCGAGTGTCGCGGGACTGGCCCCGACGCGCTCGAGCGTGAACCGGCCGACGAGCTCGTCGGGGGCCATGATCGTCGTCTCGCCGTCGGGCGCCCAGCCGAGCAGCGCGAGGAAGTTCATCAGCGCCGGGGGGATGTAGCCGGCCGCGCGGAACTCGTCGACCGACGTCGCACCGTGGCGCTTGGACAGCTTCTTGCCGTCGTCTCCGAGAACGTCCGGCACGTGGGCGTAGACCGGAGGCTCGTGTCCGAGCGCGGAGAGAATCTGGAGCTGCTTCGGCGTGTTCGAGACGTGGTCGCGGCCGCGGATCACGTGCGTGATCCCGTCGTCCATGTCCTCGACCGGGTTGGCGAAGTTGTAGGTCGGCCGGCCGTCCGAGCGCACGAGCACGACGTCCTCGAGCTTCTCGTTCGGCACCTCGATCCTGCCCAGCACGGCGTCCTCCCACGCGGTCACGCCCTCGTCGGGCATCCGGAAGCGGATCGCGCCCTCGTCCTCGTATGCCCTGCTGTCGGCGAGGAGGCGCTGGGCGAGCTCGCGGCAGCGGTCCATCGCGTCGAGCTGGAAGCTGACGGGCCCGTCCCAGTCGATCCCGAGCCAGGCGAGCGAGCGCTGGATCTGCTCCGTCGCCTCCGCCACCTCACGGCTCGTGTCGGTGTTCTCGATCCGCAGCAGGCACTCGCCCCCCCGCCCGCGGGCGAACAGCCAGTTGAACAGGAACGTGCGCACGCCGCCGATGTGCAGGAAGCCCGTGGGGCTCGGCGCCATGCGGACTCGGACGGCCTGCCCCGCTCCGGCGCCTCCGCTCATCGATCGCCTCCGTCGAGCCTGCGGCTCATGCCGTGATGGTAGTGGGCGCTCCGATCCGGCCGATCCGCCAGACCGACGGGATCAGCAGCATGCAGGAGTTCAGGGCGAGAATCGCACCTGCTGCGATCCAGGCAGTGTCCGAGACGCCGATTCCGGCCGCGAGCAGTCCGGCTCCGACGAAGCCGAGGGGTGTCAGCACGAACGACCCGAGGGCGTCGTACGAGCTGACCCGCGACTGCGCATGCTCGGGCACCTCGCGCTGGAAGATCGTGAACCAGAGCGTCAAGTGGATCGCGATCCCGAGGCCGCCGAAGAACGACGCGGCGGCGATCACCCAGGTCGGCGCATGCAGAGCCAGCGTGACGAGCTGGAGGCAGAAGAGCATCGGCCAGAGCACGCAGGCGACCAGCGGCAGCCTGGGGCGGTAGCGCAGGGCGACGGCTCCACCGACGACGGCTCCGATCCCGCTCGCGACCAGGATCTTGGCCCACGCGCCGGCCCCGCCGAGGTGCTCCTTCGCGACGATCGGACCGAGCACCGACCAGAACATGAAGAAGAAGTTCCCGAGCCCGAAGATCACCACGGTCGACCACAGCCAGGTGCGCGAGGTGAACTCGCGCCAGCCCTCGCGGAGCTCGTGCAGGAAATGGGTGTGTTCCGTTCGCAACGCGCGCGGTGCGACGCGGATGCGGGTGAGCAGGAGCGCCGCCCCGACGAAAGAGGCGGCGTCGATCGCGAGCGCGATCCCCGGGCTGCCGGCGACGACGATCACACCGCCGACGGCGGGTCCGACGACGAAGATCAGGTTCCGCATCATCCCGCGCAGCGCGTTCGCCTCCTGGAGCCGCTCGTCGCTGACCGTCTGCGGGACGAGGCCGGTCTCGGCCGGGATCACGAACGAGTCCGCCGCTCCGTAGACGATCTGCAGGCCGACCAGCAGGCCGATCGTGGCCTGGTCGGACAGGACGACGGCGGCGGTCGCAGCCTGGGCCAGGCCCTGTCCGATCGCCGCTCCGACGAGGATCCGGTTGCGCGGGAGCCGGTCCGAGAGCACTCCGCCGTAGAGGACGAGCGCCCCGTTCGCGAGCTGGCGGCCGGCGAAGACGATCGCGAGGTAGAGCGGCTTCGGCGTTCCCGTCAAGTCGAGGACGGCGAAGGCGAGGGCGATCCCCGCGACCGAGTCGCCGAGGGTCGAGATCGTCGACGCGGAGAAGAAGAGGCGGTACGGACGCTCGGAAAGCGGCGCCAGACGGCCCGGCAGGGACAGGGACGGCACGGTGGGTAGCGTACGCCCGGTGCTGTACGGCGCTCACTGTTCCGGAGGGATCAAGAAGGCGCTCGATCACGCGGGCGAGCTCGACGCCGACGCGCTCCAGCTCTTCGTCCAGAGCCCGCGTGCATGGCGCTTCCCCGAACACGACCCCAGGGACCTCGAGGCCTTCCGCGAGCGCCGCCGCGAGCTCGACATCGGCGCGGTCCTCGTCCACGCGCTCTACCTCGTCAACCTCGCCAGCCCGAACGACGAGTTCTACGAGAAGAGCGTCGCCACGATGAGCTCGACCATGGACGCAGCGTGCGCGATCGAGGCGGACGGCGTCGTCCTCCATGTCGGGTCGCACCTGGGTGCTGGGTTCGAGCCCGGTCTGGAGCGCGCGGTTCCGGCGCTGAGGCAGATCCTCGAGCACTGCGTCGGACACGACCTGGCTCCTGATGGAGAACTCCGCGGGGGCCGGCGGGACGATCGGGCGCTCGCTGGACGAGCTCGCCGTGCTGTTCGACGCCTGCGACCGGCACGAGCGCCTCGGCGTCTGCCTGGACTCCTGCCACCTGTGGGTGTCCGGCTACGACGTGACCGACCGGACCGACCTCGACGGGCTGGTCGGCCAGCTCGGCGAGCGGATCGGCATCGACCGCCTGCGCGCGCTCCACGTGAACGACGCCGAGGCGCCGCTCGGCTCCAACCGCGACCGCCACGCGAACATGCTGGAGGGCGAGCTGGGCGAGGGCCTCGGCACGTTCCTCGCGCACCCCGCGTTCCAGGAGCTTCCGGCGGTGATGGAGGTTCCAGGCCCCGACGGCCACGGTGCGGACGCCGGCGAGATGCGCAAGCTCCGCGAGCTCCACGCCCGCGGACTGGCCGCGGCGTAGTGCAGTGACAGGCTCGAGCCTGTCACTGCTCGGGACCCTGCTCAGCGAACCTGGGCGAACACGCGGAACGTCGGGCGGTCGAGCGGGAGCTCGGAGAACTCGGGGTTCACGCAGCCGAGGTCGTCGCCCCGGTTGCGGTAGGTCTCCTCGACCTCGACCCGGCACATGGGCAGCGGCTCCCGCACCGACCGCACCGCGCCGAACCCGCCGCGTCGGACCTCGGCCTCGTGCAGCAGGTCGACGTCGATCTCGACCTCGTAGACCTTCTGCATGCAGCCGATGTACGTGTGCCCGAACTCCTCGTAGGCATAGACGAACGGGCAGGCACGGTCGATGCACGCGGCCGGGTAGACGATCTTGTCGCAGTGCACACCGCACCGCCGGCATTCGACTTCGTCCTGTGGTCTGAGCGGGAGCGACTGGGTCGCTGTCCGTACGCGTTTCATAGGGTGATTGTGGGCATCGGGTTTCGGGCTGCGCAAGTCTTGACAAACGGCCCGCGTTCAGGCATGGCGCCTCACCGGCGCCCGGGTAGGCTTGGGCGTCGTGGCGCGCAGGCTCCTCTGGGCATCGCTCGGCCTCGCGCCGATCACGATGATCGTCCGGTTCGCGTTCGACGTGGGCGACGTCGCGCTGTTCGCGCTCGCCGCGATCTCGCTCATCCCGCTCGCGTGGCTGATCGGGGAGGCGACGGAGCACGCGGCCAAGCAGACCGGGCCCGGGGATCGGAGGCTTCCTCAATGCCACCTTCGGCAACGCCCCCGAACTGATCATCGCGCTCTTTGCGGTCAACGACGGCCTGGTCGAGGTCGTTCGCGGATCGCTGACGGGCAGCGTGGTCGGCAACCTGCTGCTGGTCCTCGGGTTCTCGCTGGTCGTCGGGCCGACGAAGGAGATCGACCGCCGCTCCGGACTGATCTCGGTCGGACTGGTGCTCGCCGCCACGCTCCTCTTCACGGTCGTCACGATCCCCGACTGGAACGGCGGGACGAGCCCGCACACACTGGAGGTCCTCTCGATTCCCGTGTCGGTCGCGCTGCTGCTCGTGTACTTGGGCGTGACCGCCTGGCAGCTGCAACGCCACCGCCTGTTGCACACTTCGGCGGATTCCGACACGACCGCGTGGCCCATGCGGCTCACGCTGGCCACGCTGGCGGTCGCAACGGTGGCGACGGCGATCATCGCCGAGATCCTCGTCGGATCGATCGAGGTCTTCGCAGAAGAGTTGCACCTGAGCGACTTCTTCGTCGCGGCGGTGATCGTCGCCATCGTCGGCAACGCGGCGGAGCACGGGGGCGCCGTGATCGTCGCCCGCCGCGGCCGCGTCAAGCTGGCAACCGAGATCGCCGTCTCCTCCAGCGCCCAGGTCGCCGTCTTCCTGATCCCTGCGGTCGCCGTCCTCTCGTGGGCGATCAACCCTCTGTCGCTCGCGTTCCGCCAGGTCGAGATCGCCGTGATGGGAGGCGCGGCGATCCTGGCCGCCCTGATGCTCTACCGGGGGCGGTCGAGCAGCTGGCGTGGCTGGGTGCTGCTCGCCGGCTACGCGGTGGCTGCGGCCGTCTTCTACAAGGCGGGAGGACGCTGAGATCTAGCCGAAGGTCGCCGGTGTCCGGGTGACCGGGTAGGTCGCCCAGTACAGCTTCGCGACCGTACCGTCCGTCTCGCGGACGACGCGCAGCAGCTCGCCGCGCTCGCGCCCCTCGGACACCCGAAAACTGTCACGGCCGGCCGGCTCGAAGACGGAGACCGCCCGCGGCTTGTCACTCTCCGCAGGGCGGGCGCGCAGTCTGCCGTCCTCCCACCAGAAGACGAACGGCGTCCCCTCCGTCCACCAGGTTCCCAGCAGCTCCTCGACCTCGGGCGGCGGCACGCCTTCCGGGCGCCAGGGTTCCTGCCCGGCCGGGAAGAGCTCGAGCGCCTTCTCCGCTAGCTCCAGCGTGATCTCCTCCACGGCCGCCGACGGTGTCGATGCGTTGGTCGCCAGCGCGGCACCGACGCCCTCGCGGCGGCGGCCCAGCAGCATCGCCAGGAACCCCGGCATCGCGCCCCCGTGCCCGAAGAAGACGCGCTCGCCGCTCCGCACGAGCTGGAGCCCGAGCCCGTGCCCGAGCGTCCAGTCCTCGGGGTCGTCCATGATCTGCACCTGGTGCATGGCCTCGATCGAGGCGAGGTGCACCGCCCACCGGCAGAGGTCGGACGGCGTACTCCAGAGGCTGCCGACCGCCTCGACACCGTCGCCTTCCAGCGAGGGCTCCGGCCGGAGCGTGCGGGCGTACGGCTCGACGTAGTAACCGAGAGCCGCTGGGTCGACGGAGTGCCACGTCGTCCGGCGGAGGCCGCAGGGGCCGATCAGCTGCTCGTCGACGAAGGTGGGGAACGGGGTGTTCGCCACGCGCGTGACGAGCTCGCCGAGCAGGGCGTACGCGAGGTTCGAGTAGTGCCAGCGCTCGCCGGCCGGAAGCACGAGTTCGGCCTCGGCGAGGCGGGCGACCAGCTCGGCGCCGCTCGGGAACCGGAGCGACTCCCAGACCTCGCCGGGCGGCTCGCGCTGGAGGCCCGAGCTGTGCGCGAGCAGCCTGCGAACAGTGAGGTCGCCGAACCGCGCCTCCCGCAGGTGCCGCTCGAGCGGGTCGTCGAGCGCGATCTTCCCCTCCTCGGCGAGGAGCATCACCGCCGCCGCGGTGAACGTCTTCGTGATCGAGCCGATGCGGAACTGGGTGTCGGTGGTCGCGTCACGCCCCTCGGCGGCAATCCCGACCGTGTCCCCCCAGGCGATCTCTCCGCCGCGGTAGACGGCCGCCGACACGCTGGGTAGCCGGTAGCGGGCCTGGCCGCGCCGCAGGATCTCGCTCAGCTGGTGCTCAGGCTGCTGCGAGGACACCGAGCGCCCTGGGGATGAGCTCGATCGCCTGGTCGACGTCGTCGTCGATGACGCCGAGGTGGGTGGCGACGCGCAGGACGCCGGGGCGGAGACGGCCGACGAGGACACCCTCGGCACGGATGCGTGCTTGCGCGTCCCCGACGTCGATGCCAATCGAGCCGACGTCGATGCCGACGAAGTTCGTCTCGGTCGCGTCGACGTCGACGGGTAGTCCAGCGGCCGCGAGGCCCGCGGCCAGGCGCTTCGCCCGCGCGTGGTCCTCGGCGAGGCGCTCGACATTGTGGTCGAGCGCGTAGAGCATCCCCGCCGCGACGACGCCTGCCTGGCGGAGCGCGCCGCCGAACAGGAACTTCAGCCGCCAGGCCTCCTCGATCCGCTCGTCGGAGCCGGCGAGGATCGCGCCCATCGCGCAGCCCAGTCCCTTCGAGAAGCAGATCTGCACAGTGTCGGCAAGCCGCCCGTAGTCGGCAGCCGGAATGCCGGACGCGACCGAGGCGTTCATCAACCGGGCGCCGTCGAGATGAACGTGCAGCCCGAGCTCGTGGGCGGCGCCGATCGAGGCCGCCAGTTCGTCGGTCGGCCAGACGCGCCCGCCTGCGCTGCGATGCGTTTGCTCGAGGACGACGATCCGCGCCGGCTGGAGCCAGTCCGCGGTCGCGACCGACTCACGGATCTGCTCGGGGGTGATCCGGCCGGCGTGTCCCGTCAGCGGCCGGGCGATCAGCCCGGAGTGGACCGCCGGCCCGCCCGCCTCGAAGATCAGGATGTGGGTCCGCTCCTCGGCGATCAGCTGACCCCCCGGGCGCGTCAGGACGCGCAGGGCGATCTGGTTTGCCATCGTCGCCGTCGGCAGGAAGAGCGCGCGCTCGTGCCCGAGCAGCTCGGCCGCGCGTCGCTGGAGCTCGTTGACGGTCGGATCCTCCTGCTCCTGCTCGTCACCGACGTCGGCGGCCGCCATGGCCGCGAGCATCTCCGCCGACGGCTTCGTCGCGGTGTCGGAGCGAAGGTCGATCATCGACGAGGAGCCTAACGACGGCCCTGTTGCCCTGCCCCGGGTACGCCCCGCGGCCCCGTCCACGCCCCCACCCAGGGTGGGGAAGCATCCCTCCGCCCTCGCGGACGACGCTATCGCGTAATCCGTGCCCGAGGTTGAACCGGTTCGGGTCGATTCGGTGCCGATCTTCCCACCGCCACGCGCTCGCGGGCCGGCGGGCCCTCCGACCCCGTGGCTGCGTGCGCCCACCCACCCCGGGCCTGCGCGGCCCGCTAGCGTGGAGCTCGTGGATCTCGCCCTCCTCGAGGACAAACTCGCCGAGCGCGGCCAGCCTGCCTACCGGGCTCAGCAGGTCTGGGAGTGGACGGCCCGCGGCGTAGCCGGGTACGAGACGATGACGAACGTCCCCGCCGGACTCCGAGCCGAGCTGGCAGCGGGCGTCCCGTTCTCGACGCTCGAGCTCGAGCGCCAGGCGGAGGCGCGCGACGGCACCGTGAAGGCGTTGTTCGGCACGTCGGACGGCAAGCCGGTCGAGGCGGTTCTGATGCGGTACCGCGACGGCCGCCGCTCCATCTGTCTCTCGTCGCAGTCGGGCTGCCCCTTGACGTGCACGTTCTGCGCGACCGGGCAGATGCGTTTCGGGCGCAACCTGACTGCCTCGGAGATCCTCGATCAGGCGCTCCACTTCCGCAGGATCGAGCCGGTCGACCACTGCGTGTTCATGGGCATGGGCGAGCCGATGCTCAACCTCGACGCCGTGTTGGACGCCGCCCGCCGGCTCCCGGATCTCGGCATCACGCATCGTCGCACGACCATCTCGACGGTGGGCTGGCTGCCGGGGCTACGCCGCTTCGTCGACGAGGTGGACGAGCCGATCCGGTTGGCCCTCTCGGTCCACACTGCAGATCCCGCGCTCCGCTCGCGGCTCATGCCGGTGAACGACCGCTACCCGCTCGAGGACGTGATCGCCGAGTGCCGCCGATACGTCTCGTTACGTCGCCGCAAGGTGTTCGTCGAGTACGTGATGCTGGCCGGCGTGAACGACAGTCCGGAACAGGCGGCCAAGCTCGCGGCATTGCTCGATCGGGAGGCATTCAAGGTGAACCTGATTCCGTACAACCCGACCGGCGCGTTCGACGGCTCGTCGCGCGCGGCGATCGCGGCGTTCAAGGCAGCGCTCGGCCGGGCGGGCCTGCCGGCGACGGTGCGCTTGACCCGGGGGCGGGACATCGACGCCGCCTGCGGACAGCTCGCGGCGCGCGCAGCGGCCTAGCCGTAGAGGGGAGCCGATGCGACCCAGGCGCGGTCCGAGACGAGCTCGGCGGCGTCCTCGAGACGGCCGCGGGCGAGAAGCGACGCAACTGGGTAGAGGAGGTCCGGGCCGACGATCGGGAAGAGCCGCAGTGTGTCGAGCGTCTCCTCCGTCGTGGACGGCTCCGGCGGGCTCGCGGCGCGCCGGAGGTGCCATTTCCATTCCATAAATAGAGCATTCGGCTCGTGCGCGACCAGGGTCAATGGGCCGTACGGCTCAATCGACGCGCCGTCGGACCCACCCCGGTCAGGTTAGGCCGCGAGACGGTCGGGGCCGGCCGGCGGGAAGCGCCTCAAGATCCACGCCGCGTCGAGCGGCTCGCGTCGGTACGGCTCGCCGCCGACGAGGACGAAGTCGCCCGTCCGCGGGTTCATCGGCAGTCGCGCCTCGACCGGATACCAGCGGTTGTGCTTCTCGATCAGGTCGTTGACCGCATGGAAGTTCCACCGAGCGGCGAGCTCGCGCCAGCGTCGATCCCGCTCACGAGGGTCGCACACCTCCCGGCGCAGCTCGTCCCGCGCGGCACGCAGCCGATCGAGATGCTCCGTCGATCTCCTCCTCGATCTGGCGTAAGCGCTGCGCGTACGCGGGCGGGCCTACGACCGACCGCGCGTATCCCTCGACGCTCGGCGAGAAGTTCCGCATCCTCCTGGGCAGCGGCTTGCCGGCGAGAGGGCTCTCGGTCAGGTCGGCCGCGAGCAACTCGGCCGCGCGCTGCTCGCGGACGGACAGCCCGCGGGGCTGGTGCTCGCCCATGATCCGTTCGCGCTCGCGGCGGTCCACCTAAACGCGCTTCGGCACGGCCGCGACGGCGGCCGGCTGGTCGGCGAGGGCCGGATGTTCGTCGAAGCCGTACCGCACGACCGCGCGCTTGGCCGCCTTGACTTCGTCCAGACGGCCGACCGGCCGCGTGTGCGGGGCGCCGCGGACGACGTCGGGGTCGCTCGCAGCCTCCTCGCGCGATCGCGAGCATCGCCTCGCAGAACTCGTCCAACCGCTCCCTGGGCTCGGTTTCGGTCGGCTCGATCATCAGCGCCTCCGGGACGACGAGCGGGAAATAGATCGTCGGCGGATGGAAGCCGTAGTCCATGAGTCGCTTGGCGACGTCGAGGGCGGACACGCCGTGCTCCTTCTTCAGCATCCGCGCGGAAACGACGAACTCGTGCATGCAGAGCCGGTCGAACGGCAGGTCGTACACGTCCTTCAGGCGGGCAAGCAGGTAATTGGCGTTCAGGACGGCGACCTCCGACATCTCGCGGAGTGCCGGCCCGTACGCGCGGATGTAGGCATAGGAGCGGACGAAGACACCGAACGGCCCGGTGAACCCCCGCACCTTGCCGATCGACTGCGGCCGGGCGAAGTCGAGGCCGAACGTCCCGTCGTCGCGGTGGACGACCGCCGGCACGGGCAGGAACGGCTCCAGCGCAGCTGCGACCGCGATCGGGCCGCCGCCGGGCCCGCCGCCGCCGTGCGGCTGCGAGAACGTCTTGTGCAGGTTGATGTGCACGACGTCGAATCCCATGTCCCCCGGTCTCGAGATCCCGCAGACCGCGTTCAGGTTCGCGCCGTCGTAGTACATGAGGGCGCCGGCACCGTGAAAAATCTGCTCGATCTCCTCGATGTTCTCGTCGAAGAGACCGAGCGTTGAAGGGTTGGTCAGCATCAGGCCGGCCGTCTGCGGGCCGACCTTGCCCCGCAGATCGTCGACGTCCACGTTCCCGCGCGGATCGGTCTTGACGCCGACGAGCTCGAAGCCTGCCATCGTCACGCTCGCCGGGTTCGTCCCGTGGGCTGTGTCGGGGATGACGATCTCCCGCCGCTGGTCGAGCTCGCCACGGTCGGCGAAGTACGCCCGGAAGAGCATCAGCCCGGTCAACTCACCCTGGCTGCCCGCCGCCGGCTGTAGCGAGACTGCGGGCAGGCCGGCGACCTCGGCGAGGATCTCCTGGAGCCGCCACATCAGCTCGAGCGCGCCCTGCGCGCCCTCCTCCTCCTGGAGCGGGTGGAGGTCGCGGAAGCCGGGGATGCCGACCACGCGCTCGTTGACACGCGGATTGTGCTTCATCGTGCAGGAACCGAGGGGGTAGAAGCCCGTGTCGATCCCGAAGTTCCGGGTCGAGAGCTCGGTGAAGTGGCGGACGACCTCGGGCTCGGCCACCTCGGGCAGGCGGGGCGGATGCCGACGGGCGAGGCCCGCGGGCACCTGAGGCGCCGGGAGGTCGTATCCGGGAAGGCTCGAGGCGCGGCGGCCGGGACGCGAGCGCTCGTAGATCAGCTTGGTCATGCGACAACCTCGGCCAGCACCGACGCAAGGCGGTCGATGTCCGCGGGAGTCCGCTTCTCGGTGACAGCCACCAGTAGGGCGTCGTCGAGGCCCTCGTAGTCGCGTCCGAGCGCATAGCCGGGGTGGACGCCTCTTTCCCGGGCTTGGCGGACGGCCTCGCGCCCGTTCCGTCCGACCCGAACGGCAAACTCCTTGAATGTTGCCTTGTCGGGAAACAGAAGCTCGGCTCCCGCCGCGGCCAGCCGCTCCTTCGCGCGCTCGGCGAGCGCCATGCAGGTCTCCCCCACCTCCCTGAGCCCCTGCGGACCCAGCCAGGTCAGGTGGACGAGGCCGGCCAGAGCGAGCAGCGTCTGGTTCGTCGTGATGTTGGACGTGGCCTTCTCACGGCGGATGTGCTGCTCGCGGGTCTGCAGGGTGAGGACATAGCCGCGCTTCCCCGCGGCGTCGGTGGTCTCGCCGACGATCCGGCCCGGCATGCGGCGGGTGTAGTCCGCTTGAGCGGCGATGAACCCGTAGTGCGGGCCGCCGAAGGACTGGACGTTGCCCGCGCCCTGCCCCTCGCCGATGGCGATTGCGCAACCGTAGTTGCCGGGAGCCTCCAGGACACCGAGCGAGACCGGGTCGACGTGCGCAACCGCCAGCGCCTCCGCCTCGTTGGCGGCGGTGGCGAGGTCGGGTGCCGGCTCCAGACAGCCGAAGAAGTTCGGCTGCTGGAAAATCGCGCAGGCCGCGTCGCGACACGCGGTGGCAAAACGCTCCGGGTCGGTCGTCCCGCCGTCATGCGGCACTTCGACGACGTCGAGCCCGAACCCCGGCGCGTACGTCTTCACCACCTGGCGCACCTGCGGGTTGACCGTCTCTGCAAGGACGACCTTCGACCTGCCGGTCGCGTGCTTGGCGATGAAGCAGGCATCCGCGGCCACGGTCGTGCCGTCGTAACCGGACGCGTTCGAGACGTCCATCCCCGTCAGCTCGCAGATCGCCGTCTGGTACTCGAAGATGGTCTGGAGCACGCCCTGGCTCATCTCCGGCTGGTAGGGCGTGTAGGCGGTCAGAAATTCGCCGCGCTGCAGGACGGCGTCGACCACCGCCGGAACGTAGTGGTCGTACACACCCGCGCCGAGGAACGAGAGCTCGACGCCACTGTGAGCATTCCGCGACGCGAGCTCCTCGAGGTGGGCGACGAGCTCCGGCTCGCTGAGCGCCGGTTCGAGACCGAGCCGACCTCTGTATCTGACGCCCTCGGGGATGTCCCTGAAGAGGTCCTCGACGGAGGACACCCCGATCGCAGCGAGCATCTCCTTGCGATCGTTTTCGGTGAGCGACAGGTGACTCACAGTGAGGACAGGTGCGTCTTGTACGCCTCGGCGTCCATGAGCGCGTCGGCCTCCGCCGGGTCGGCGACCCGGATCTTGACCAGCCAGCCGTCGCCGTACGGATCCTCGTTGACCCTCTCGGGCGCCTGGACGACCTTGTCGTTCACCTCGAGCACCTCACCGGAGAGCGGAGCGATCAGGTCCGAGACCGCCTTGACCGACTCGATCTCGCCGTACGCGCCGTCCTTCGACAGCGTCGCGCTTACATCGGGGGGCTCGTAGTGGACGAGCTCGCCGAGCGCGTCCTGGCCGTACCAGGTGATCCCGAGCACGGCGGTGTCGCCCTCGATCCGGGCCCAGTCGTGCTCGGGGTGGTACTTGAGGTCATCGGGGTAGCTCTCGGCTGCCACGGCTCACTCCTCTCGCTTGTAGATCGGCTTCTCGACCGTACGTGCGCGGCGATGCCGCCCGCGGACGTCGATCGTCAGCTCGGTGCCCGGCTGCGCGAGCCCCGCCGGGACGTAGCCCATGCCGATTCCCTGGTCGAGCATCGGCGAGTGGGTGCCCGACGTGACCTCGCCGCCCTCGACGATCGGCATGCCCTGACGCGGGACGGCCCGCTCCTCCATCACGAACGCCACGAGACGCCGTTCGGGCCCGTCGTCGTCGATCCGCCGCAGCTCCTCCACGCCGGTGAAGTCCTTGTCGAGCGCACACACCCAGCCCAGCCCCGCCGAGATCGCATCGGTGTCCGGACCGATGTCGTTGCCGTGCAGCGGATAGCAGACCTCGAGACGAAGGCTGTCGCGGGCCCCGAGCCCGCAGGGTGTGACGCCGCGCTCGAGCACCGAGTCCCAGAGCTCGTCCGCGTCGTCGGCCATCACCATCAGCTCGACGCCCTGTTCGCCGGTGTACCCGGTGCGGTTGACCATGCACGTGACGCCGCCCACCTCGCCTTCGGCGAAGCTGAACGGCGGCGCCGGATCGAGGCCGAGACGCTCGAGCGACCGCGGCCCCTGCACGGCGATCAGGCCGTACTCGTCGGAGACGTCACGCACGTCGGAGCCCGGCACCTCGCGCTCCTTGAGCCACGCGTAGCCCTCCTCGCGGTTCGACGCGTTCACGATCAGCAGGTAGCGGAAAGGGTCGAGCCGATACACGATCAGGTCGTCCACGATCCCACCGCGATCGTTGGTCAGCAGCGTGTACTGCGCCTCACCGGGCTCGATCCGGCTCAGGTCGTTCGAGAGCAACGACTGGAGGAGCTCTGTCGCCCGTGGGCCCTCGACCTCGAGCTCGCCCATGTGCGAGACATCGAAGACGCCGGCGTCCTCCCGCACCGCCCGGTGCTCCTGGATGACGCCCTCGTACTGCACGGGCATCTCCCAGCCGGCGAACGGCACCATCCGCGCGCCGAGGGCGACGTGGCGGTCGTGCAGCGGCGTGCGGCGGAGCGTCTCCTGCACCGGCGCGGATGCTACTCCACGCCGGTCGGGCCCTTTGCGGTCGCGCCCGAGCCGGCGCTAGTCGTCCCGGAGGAACGAAGGCACGTCGAGCTGCGACGGCCCGTCGAAGCCCTGATCGGGCTCGCGCGAGACCGGCGCCTCGGAGACACCCACGCGCTCGCGCTCCTGACGGCGGCCCGTGCGCCGGTGCAGCTGCTGGCCGAAGCCGGTGGCGATCACCGTGACGCGCACCTCTTCGCCCATCGACGGGTCGATCACTGCGCCGAAGATGACGTTCGCGTTCGCGTCGGCAGCCGCAGTGACCACTTCGGCCGCCTCGTTGACCTCGAACAGGCCGACGTCGGGGCCGGCGGTGACGTTGAGCAGGATGCCGGTCGCGCCCTCGATCGACGACTCCAGGAGCGGCGACGAGACGGCGATCCGCGCGGCCTCCGCCGCGCGGTTCTCGCCGGCAGCGGTGCCGATCCCCATCAGGGCAGAGCCGGCCTCTCGCATGATCGTCCGCACGTCGGCGAAGTCGAGGTTGACGAGACCGGGGACCGTGATCAGGTCGGTGATCCCCTGGACGCCCTGGCGGAGGACGTCGTCGGCGAGCCGGAACGACTCGAGCACGGACGTGTTCTTCTCGATCACCTGGAGCAGCCGGTCGTTCTCGATCACGATCAGCGTGTCGACGAACTCGCGCAGCTCGTTGATCCCGACCGCCGCCCGCTCGGAGCGGACTCGGCCCTCGAAGGCGAACGGCTTCGTCACCACGCCGACGGTCAGCGCGCCGAGCTCCTGCCCGAGCGCCGCGACGGTCGGAGCGGCACCCGTGCCGGTCCCGCCGCCTTCTCCGGCCGTGATGAAGATCATGTCCGCGCCCTTCAGAGCGTCCTTCAACTCGTCGCGAGACTCGCGCGCCGCCGCGTTCCCGACCTCGGGATCGGCCCCTGCGCCGAGGCCACGCGTCACCTGCGAGCCGATGTGGATCTTCACGTCGGCGTCGCTCATCAGCAACGCCTGGGCGTCGGTGTTGACCGCAATGAACTCGACCCCCGTCAGACCCGCCTCGATCATGCGGTTGACCGCGTTCGTCCCCCCGCCGCCGACGCCGATCACCTTCAGGACGGCGAGGTAGCTCCCTGACTGATCTCTCATGCTCATGGTCGCGTCCCGTCTCTCAGTCTCGATGTCTACTTCAGGATTGGGGCCGAAAAACCTGTTCGGCCTCCGCAGGGTAGGGACTCATGCACGGCTTGTCAATGCGATTTGCAGGGACAAACACTCAACCTCAACCTCCGACTTTAGACTTGTACCCGGCGACTGGGCGCTCGGGGACGCTGACGTCGACGTACGCTGCACCGCCGGCGAGCGGAAGGATCTGCTTCGCGATCGACAGCTTCAGCCGCAGGTCGCCGCTGTCACCGAGGCGAAGCTCCGTGCCCGACGCGAGCACCAGCGTCAACTGGCCATCGCCGGCGAGGACCTGGCGCACCCGGCCGGCCAGGTGGAGCGGGCGGAGCGGCGCCACGGCGGCCACGCCTCGCGCCCCGACGCCTGCGAGCGTCGAGTTGACCGAGATGTCGGTGCCGGCCGGCAGCCAGATCCGCGGCAATCGCGGATACGGCCGCACTCGGAGGTGTTCGAGCACGCGCGCCGAGGACGACACCAGCCAGGCGTCGGGCCCGCGACGCAGGACGGCGACCGGCCGCTCTAGGCGCACCCGGACCCTGAGGGTGTGCGGGAAGTCGCGGTCGAACCGGGCGTCGGAGACCTCCGACACCGCCGCGAGGCGGCGGGCGGCGTCGGTCCGATCGAAGCGGACGAGGCTCTCCCCCACGTAACTGCGGAGAGCGGCCCTGATCCTGGCGGCGGTCGACGGCGGTGCGCCGGTGATCTGGATCCGATCGAGGGCGAAGATCCCCGTCTCCCGGGCACCGAAGTACGCGCCCATGCCCGAGCCGACGAGCACGAGCGCGACCGCTAGCACGAGCAGGGGCCGGCGACCGCTCGACGACGGCGGAGGAGGGCTCGACTGGCGCGCGGCCATGCCAGCTTCGCTTCGCCGCGGACCGCCGCGGTCCTGCGGTGATTAGACGGGAGGTGTGCCCACCGAAGGCAGTTCGAGCTCGCCGAGAAGCTCCACCTCTCGCTCGAGCACCACTCCGAAGCGGTCGAGCACGCGCTCACGAGCCTCGGCCATCAGTTCGATAGCCTCGCCCGCGGTCGCTCCCCCGGCGTTCTCGATGAAGTTCCCGTGGCGTGGCGAGATGGTCGCCGCCGCCGATGCGATGCCCCTTCAGGCCGCAGAGCTCGATCATCTGTCCTGCCCCGAGCTCGTGGTCCGGATTCTTGAACACGCTTCCGAACGTGCGCTTGTTGGTCGGCTGCGTGTCCTTTCGCCGGGACTGCATGGCGGCGACCGTCTCCTTGATCTCGGCGCCGGCGCGGACGACGAGCTGGAACTCGACCCCGGCCACCACCTGCCCTGGGACGAGGGCGGAGTGGCGGTACGAGAGCTCGAGTTCCTCGTTGGTGCACCAGCGAGCGCCGGTCGCGTCGACGACGAGCGCCCGCACGAGAATCGCCTTCCAGTCGCTGCCGTAGGCGCCCGCGTTCATGCGCACACCGCCGCCCGCGGTGCCGGGGATCGCGCAGGCGAACTCGAAGCCCCCGAGGCCGGAGGCGCGGGCGCGATGGAGGCACACGGCATTCGCTGCGCCGCCGCCGGCGACGAGCACCGTCCCGCTCACCTCGACCGCCGCCAGCTCGTCCTCGAGCCGGACGACGAGCGCGTCCACCCCGGCGTCGGCCGCGAGCAGGTTGGAGCCGAGCCCGATCGGCCGCACGTCCAGCCCCCGCTCGGCCGCCCACGCCAGCGCCTCTTCGAGCTCGCTCAGCGTGCGGGGCCGGGCGAGCGCCCGTGCGGGCCCGCCGATCCCGACCGTCGTCATCCGCGCGAGCGGGATGCCCTCCTCGATCCTCACGCGGCCCCTCCGGACAGGTCCGGTTCGGGACGCCTGTGGGAGCGCCCCACCTCCCCGTCCCATGGCGCGAGCCTAACCGCCGAGGAAGCACGGGTGGGTGACCGAAATGCACCGGGTCTGTGACGGCGGGCGGCCGCGGAGAGCGTCACGACCGCCCCAGCTGCGCCAGGATCGCGCGCGCGGCTCGGTCGACGTCCCCCGCGCCGACCGTGAGCACGAGGTCTCCGGGCCGCGCCCGCCGGACGAGAAAACGGACGCCGTCGTCGAGAGTCGGGAGCCCAGCCCGGCGCAAACCCGGGCCTGGCGTCGCACAACGCGTCGACCACGAGCTTCCCGGTGACGCCCTCGAGCGGTCGCTCCCGGGCCGGGTAGACGTCGCTGACGGCGACCACGTCGGCGGCGGCCAGCTCCCTGCCGAGCTCGGCCGCGGAGTGGAGCGTCCGGGAGTAAAGATGCGGCTGGAAGAGCACGAGCACACGTCCGCCGCTCCGTTCCCGTGCGGTCGCGAGCGCGGCGCGAACCTTCTGCGGGTTGTGCGCGTAGTCGTCGTAGACGTCGATCCCGGCTGCAGTACCGACGAGCTCGAACCTCCGGCCGACGCCCTGGAACGACGCGAGGGCCGCAATCGCTTCGGCCCGCGGGACGCCCGCCAGCTCGGCCGCGGCGACCGCGACCGCCGCGTTGCGGCGGTTGTGCTCACCGGGGACCGCCAGCTCCGAGTCCAGCGGCGCGAGCTCCCAGCCCCGCACGACCTCCGGGACGTTGCCCAGCCATCGGTAGAAGAGCTCCTCCACCTCCGCGCGGGAGCCGAACTCGGAGTGGTGGTCGAGGTCGATGTTGGTCACCACCGCCACCCGAGGGCGCAATGCAAAGACCGACCGGTCCGACTCGTCTCCCTCGACCACGAGCCACCCCACCCCCGCGCCGGCGTTCGCGCCGAACTGGGGCACCTCGCCGCCGACGATCCAGCTCGGGTCGCGGCCGGTGGCGCGCAGCGCGAAAGCGATCATGGCCGCAGTCGTCGTCTTGCCGTGCGCGCCGGCGACGACGATCGCCCTGTTCGAAGCGACGAGCTCCGCGAGCAGCTCCGCCCTGGGACGGCCGGGGACATCGGGATAGGCGCTGGAGACGAACACCTCCCACCCGTCCGGCGGCTCCGGCTCCGGCGAGATCGTCACGTCGATCCCCGCCTCGCGGACTGGGCCGAGGTACGGGGTCTCGTTCCGGTCCCAGCCGGCGACCTCCGCTCCCCAGGCCCGCGCCAGCAGCGCGTACCCGGACAGACCTGCGCCGCCGATCCCGACCAGCCAGATTCGGCGCCCCTCAAGTGCGGGCAAGCGCGATCAACTCCTCCGCGATCTCTTCCGCGGCACCCGGCTTCGACGCCCGGCGCATCGCCTGCCCCATCGCCGTCAGCCGGCCGCCGTCCGACAGCAGGTTGCGCACGATCCCGGGGACACGCGCGATCTCCGGCTCCGGCACGACGACGGCGCCGCCCGCCTGCTCGAAGTAGCGCGCGTTCTTGGTCTGGTGGTCGGCGGTGACGTTCGGCGAGGGGACGAGCACGGCCGGCTTGCCCGCGGCGGCCACCTCCCAGACCGAGCCGCCCGCCCGCGCCAGGACGAGGTCGCACGCGTCCAGCGCCGCTCCGAAGTCGTCGGTCCAGCCGAGCAGCTTGTAGTCGACCCGCGAGACCCGACCGGTCAGCTCGGCCAGGTAGCGCTCCCCGCAGAGGTGGAGCACGGCCGGCCCATCGGCGCCGAGGCCCGCCAGCGCGATCTCGTTGACGGCCGCCGCTCCCTGGCTGCCGCCGAATACGAGCACGACCTGCTCGTCGGCCGGAAGTCCGAAGCGCCGCCGTGCCTCGTCGGGCGTCACCCGCTCCCGCTCCGGCACGGGTCGACCGACCACCCGGTAGCGTGCGCCCGTCCGGCCCGCCACCGGGTAGGCGAGGAAAACCCTCCGCGCGAACGGCGCCGCAATCCGGTTGGCCAGCCCGAGGTGCGCGTCGGCCTCGGCCAGCGCTGCCGGGATCCGCTTCCTCCACGCCGCGTACACCATCGGCCCGGCGACGTAACCGCCGCCGCCGAACACGACGTCCGGGCGCCGGGCTGCGAGGATCCGGCCGCACGCTCGCGGCGCACGGCCGGCGAGCAGGACGGCTCGCAGCTGCGCCACTCCGGGCCGCCGCGGTAGCCCAACGATCCGGAACGGGTCGAACTCGAAACCGGCTTCCGGGACGAGCCGGGCCTCGACTCGGTCAGGCGAGCCGGCGAAGCTCACGCTCACGCCGCGGGCGCGGAGCGCCTCCGCGACGGCGAGCGACGGGATCACGTGGCCGGCGGTCCCTCCGGCCGCGATCACGCACTTGAGCTGCGGCTTCGACACCATCGTCCCGCGCGATGTTAAGGAGGATGCCGACCGACGCGAGCATGACGACGAGGCTGGTCCCCCCATACGACACCAGGGGGAGAGGGACACCCGTCAGTGGCGCGGCGCCGACGACCGCGGCGAGATTGAGCGCTGCCTGGCCGCAGATCAGCGTCGTGATCCCCACCGCGAGGCCCTTGCCGAAGGGATCGCGGCAGCGCAGCGCGATGCGCAGCCCCGCCCAGCCGAGCGCGGCGTAGGCGGCGATCAGCAGCGTCGCACCGACCAGTCCCAGCTCCTCGCCGATGACGGCGAAGATCATGTCCGTGTGCGCCTCGGGGAGGTAGAAGACCTTGCCGACGCTCTCGCCGAGCCCCTTGCCGAAGACGCCGCCCGAACCGATCCCGATCATCGCCTGCACCGTCTGGTAGCCGGCCCCCTGCGCGTCCCGCCACGGGTCGACGAAGCTGAAGAAGCGTGTGCGCCGGTACGGCTCGAACCAGATCGCGGCCACCGTGGCGACCGAGACGATCGCGGCCGACACGCCGAGCAGCCTGACCGGTGCGCCCGCGACCAGGAGCATCGCGCCGACTACGAGGCAGATCGCGATCACGGTGCCGAGGTCGGGCTCCGCGAGCACGAGCGCGCAGAACGCGGCCACCATCAGCCCGATCGGTTTCGTCAGCTCGCCGAGCGTGGTCGGCACCGGCCGCTTCGAGAGGTAGAGGGCGATCCAGACGACGACCGCGAGCTTGGCGATCTCCGAGGGCTGGAACGACGCGGCTCCGAGGTCGATCCACCGGCGGGCGCCGTTGACGTTCTGCCCGCCGACGAGGGCGACCAGGAGCAGGAAGAGACTGCCCAGGACGAGGACGGGCGCGGTGTGCCGGAGCGACCGGTAGCTCCATAGTCGCGCGGCGACGAGCAGCCCGAGCCCGAGGAAGGCGAAGATCGCCTGCCGCTTCAAGTAGTAGGCCGGATTCCCCCCACCGATCGTCGCCGAGGCGGAGGTCGCGCTGTAGACCATCACCATCCCGAAGGCGACGAGGGCGAGGGTGACGAGGACGAGGACGTTCGACTCCAGGTGGCCGCGCTTCACCCGGATAGGTTCTGCACCAGCCTCCTGAATTCCTCGCCCCGCTGTTCGAAGTCGCGGAACTGGTCGTAGCTCGCGCACGCCGGCGAGAGCAGGACGACCTCGCCCGGCCCTCCCGTGGCAGCCGCGGCCGAGACTGCGGACTCGAGGTCGCCGCAGCGGATGTACGGGACGCCCGCGCGGTCGAGCGCCTCCGCAAGCTCTTCCGCAGTCTCGCCGATCAGGTAGGCGCGACCGTGGAGCTCGCGCGCGAGCTCGTCGAAGCTCTCGCCCTTTCTCGAGCCGCCGAGGATGACGTGCAGAGGGACGTCGTACGAGGCGAGCGCGCGCCGGGCCGCGGCGGTGTTCGTCGCCTTCGAGTCGTTGACGAAGCGCACGCCACCGATCTCGGCGACGAGCTCGAGCCGGTGAGGCACGCCTGGGAAGGTCTCCAGCGCCTCCGCGATCGCCTCGTCGGGGATCCCGGCGGCACGTGCGGCAGCGGTCGCTGCTGCCGCGTTCTCGCGGTTGTGGCGGCCGGGCAGGCCCGGCTCGGCCGGCAGCGGGTCGTCTGCGTCGAACTCGACGCGCGCCGCCGAGCCCGGCACCCGGTCGAAGCCGCGCGGCAGCACCGCCGTATCTCCCGGCTGCTGGTTCTCGAAGATGCGCAGCTTCGCGTCGCGGTAGGCCTCGAACGAGCCGTGCCGGTCGAGGTGATCCGGCTCGAGGTTGACCAGCACTGCGACGCGAGGACGGAAGTCGTGGATGTCCTCGAGCTGGAAGCTCGAGAGCTCGCAGACGATCCACGTCTGTGCCGGCGCCTCCACGGCGCTCAGCGCACGACCGACGTTGCCGGCGACGGCGACGTCGCGGCCGGCCGCCCGGAACATCGCACCGAGCCACTCCGTGGTCGTCGTCTTTCCGTTCGTCCCAGTGACGCCGAGGATCGGGTTCGGCAGCAGCCGGTAGGCGAGCTCGACCTCGCTCCAGATCGGGATCCGAGCCGCGGCGACGAGCGGGTTGTCGCGGGGCACGCCGGGGCTCTTGACGAGCACGTCGGCGCCGTCGAGCAGCGAGAGGTCGCCGTCGTTGTCGAGGTCGCGACCGGCGAGGACGACCTCGACACCGTTCTGCTCGAGCAGCGCGGCCGCCGCCCGGCCCGAGCGCGCCGTTCCGAGGACGATCGCGCGCTTCACCGCCGCAGGACGCGGCGAAGCTCCGGCTCGGATCCTTCGCCGAGCACCTTGTCCACCGAGTCGTCCGGGATCGGAATCACGACGCCGTCGCCGATCAGCCAGGTCACCCGCGGGTCGGGGTAACGCTCCTCCAGCTCCTCCAGCCTGTCGGCCGAGGGGTCGACCACGATCATCAGCTCGTCGTCGCCGAGCTCTGCGAGCGCGTCGCCGACGAGGTCGCCGTCGAGAACGAGGATCGTCATCCGCCGCGGAAGAAGCGGAAGTAGTACCGGTAGTAGAGGGCGAAGCCGCAGGCGCAGAGGATCGCGGTCAGGATCCAGAAGCGCACCATGATCTTGGTCTCGGACCAGGCCTTCATCTCGAAGTGGTGGTGGATCGGCGCCATCAGGAAGACCCGCCGGTGGAAGTACTTGAACGAGAAGACCTGGATCATCACCGAGAGCGCCTCGATCAGGAAGATCCCGCCGACGAAGAGGAGCAGCACCTCGGTCTTGGTCATGATCGCGAAGCCCGGCGAGCGCGCCGCCGATCGCCATCGAGCCGGTGTCGCCCATGAAGATCTCGGCGGGGAAGGCGTTGTACCAGAGGAACCCGACCAGGGCCCCGATCAGCGCCGCGCCGACGATCGACAGGTCGAGGAGACGGATCTCGCGGTGGCCGGGCGGGCCCGAGCGGATGAAGGCGATCACGGTCATCGCCGTGAACGTGAAGACGGCGATGATCCCGGTCCCCGCAGCCAGACCGTCGATGCCGTCGGTCAGGTTCACGCCGTTCGCGGCGCCGGCGATGATCACGAACAGGAACGGGTACCACGCCCACGAGAGCGGGATCTTGAACCCGGGCAGGTAGAGGTCGGTCGAGAAGTCCCGGTGGTAGGCGACCCAGGCGACGACCGCGGTGATCAGCGCGAGCCCGAGCAGCTTCCAGCGGCCGTTCAGGCCCAGGGAGCGCTGGTGGGTGACCTTGATGAAGTCGTCGAGGAAGCCGATCACGCCGCAGCCGACCATGCAGAAGCACGACGGTGAGCGCGGGCGTCGAGTAGTTGCTCAGGATCAGGTACGGGACGACCGCCGAGAACAGGATCAGCAGGCCGCCCATCGTCGGCGTCCCCTGTTTCTCGACGTGCCGGGCGGGCCCCTCCGCCCGGATCGGCTGCCCGTACTCGCGCAGGCGCAGGAAGTTGATGAACCGCGGGCCGGCGACGATCGAGACCACCATCGCGACGATCCCGGCGATCAGGACGTCGACCATGGCTACGCGGTCACCCGGGTGAGCGACTCGGCGACGCGCTCGAGCCCCATCGCCCGCGCCGCCTTGACGAGCACGCAGTCCCCGGGTCGCACGATCTCCTCGAGCAGGGCGATCGCCTCGTCGACCGCGTCGACGTGACGCCCGCCGTAGGCGGCCGCCCGCGGGTCCGATCGCAACCACCTCGTCGATTCCCAGCTCGACGACCGCGCGGCCGACCTCGCGGTGACCCTCGTCGCTGTAGGCGCCCAGCTCGGCCATGTCCCCGAGCACGGCGATCGTGCGCCGGCCGTGCGCGAGCTGGACGAGGTGCTCGAGCGCTGCGCGCATCGAGACGGGGTTCGCGTTCCAGGCGTCGTTGAGGAGCACGCCTCCGCCCGGGAGCGGGATCTCCTCGTTCCGCCAGGCGGTGAACGGGACGTGGAGCTCGGCCGGCAATCGCAGACCCGAGCGCGTTCGCCGTCGCGAACGCCGTGAGCGCGTTGGCGGCCAGATGCCGCGCAGTGAAGTCGACCTCGACGGTGCCGAGGGACGTGCGCAGCACGGGTGGCTCGAACGCTTCGAGGGTGACGTCGCGACCGACGCGGACGACCTCGAGGTCGTCGCGCTCGACGGGGAAGCCCTCCGGCACGATCGCCGTCCCGCCGACCGGAAGCGCGGCGATCAGCTCGCCCTTGGCGCGGACGACGCCGTCGAGGTCGCCGACCTGCTCCAGATGGACCGGGCCGACGTTCGTGATCACGCCGACCTGGGGCCGGGCGAACGCGCAGAGCTCGGCGATCTGGCCGAAGCCGCGCATCGCCAGCTCGAGGATGCAGAGCTCGGTGTCGCGCTCGACGCGGCCGATCGTCAGCGGCACGCCGATCTCGGCGTTGTAGCTGCGCTCGGCGGCGACCGTCCGCCGCTGGGGCGCGCAGATCGCCGCGAGGATGTCCTTCGTCGACGTCTTCCCCATCGACCCGGTGATCGCGACGAACCGTGCCGAGCTCAGGTCGCGCACCCGGCCGGCGAGCGCGGCGAGCGCCGCGAAGGCGTCGTCCGGGACGAGCGCTGCTGCGGCCCCGCGCCCGAGAGCGTCGTCGAGGAACTCGGCCC
Source organism: uncultured Actinomycetes bacterium (assembly GCA_963808815.1). Taxonomy (GTDB): domain Bacteria; phylum Actinomycetota; class Thermoleophilia; order Gaiellales; family Gaiellaceae; genus DATBLE01. The sequence goes on from CAWEGI010000015.1 coordinate 333,894, forward strand.
CCCCGCCGACCGCGACGAAGAGGTCGCCGGGCTCCACCCGGCGCGAGTCGGTCTGCAGACCGCGTACGTCGGTCGCCGACGGCGCGACCTCGGAGCCGGCCGGGAGCGAGCTCCCTGACCTCGTCGAGGGAGAGGGGGATCATGCGGTCGTTTTCAGCGCGCGCAGCGCTTCGCCTGCTACCTCGGTGTCGTCGAACGGCGTGACGACGCCTGCGACCTCCTGGCCGCGCTCGTGCCCCTTGCCGGCGATGACGACCACGTCGCCGGGCCGCGCCAGCTCGACCGCCTGCTCGATCGCTCGCGCGCGGTCGAGCTCCACGACCGGCTCGCCGGCCATCCCGGCGACGATCTCGTCGACGATCGCCAGCGGGTCCTCGCTGCGCGGGTTGTCCGACGTGACGATCGCGACGTCCGCGAGGTCGAAGACGATCCGCCCCATCACCGGACGCTTCCCGCGGTCACGGTCGCCCCCGCAGCCGAACACGCAGATCAGGCGACCGGCCGTGAGCTCGCGCGCGGTACGCAGGACGTGCTCGAGCGCCGCCGGCTTGTGCGCGTAGTCCACGATCACGGCGAAGTCCTGGCCCTCGTCCACCGACTGGAAGCGGCCGGGCACGCCTGCGACGGAGGCGATCCCACGCGCGATCGCCTCCTCGTCGATCCCCAGCAGGCGGCCGGCGGCGACCGCGCCCAGCGCGTTCTCGAAATTGAAGCGGCCGCGGAGCCGTGACTGCACGTCGACGGTTGCAGGGCGGACCTCGGCGTCGTCGGTCAGGCCGAAGGTGAGGAGCGGCGTGCCCTGCGCGCGCAGCTCGTCGGCCAGTCGCCGGCCGTATGCGTCGCCGACGTTGACTGCGGCCGGCGGCGCGTCGTCGCCGAGGAACAGCCGCCGCTTCGCGTCGAAGTAGTCCTCCATGTCGCGGTGGAAGTCGAGGTGGTCCCGGTCGAGGTTGGTGAAGACGAGCACCGCAGAACCGGACCCGGTCGAGACGGCGGAGCGCCGAGCCGTGCGAGGTCGCCTCCATCGCGCAGCTGCGGTCGCCCGCGTCGAGCATCTCGCGGAAGAGCCGCTGGAGGTCGATCGCCTCCGCGGTCGTCCGGGTGGCGGCGCGCCGCTCGCCGTCGACACGGGTCTCGATCGTCCCCAGCAGTCCGGGCCGGCGCCCGGCCGCCGCAAGCACCGCGTAGAGGAGGAACGCCGTCGTCGTCTTGCCCGCCGTGCCCGTGACGCCGGCGACGGCCAGCTCCTCGGTCGGCCGCCCGAAGAACTCGTCCGCCGACCACCGCCATCGCCGCGCGCGAGTCGGCGACGACGAGCTGCGGCACCGGTAGGTCGAGCGGGCGCTGGACGACGAGCGCGACCGCACCGTTCCGGATCGCCTCCGGCGCGAAATCGTGGCCGTCGGCGCGCTCGCCCGGGACGCAGAAGAAGAGCGACCCGGAATCGGCGGCTCGTGCGTCGTACGCCAGATCGTGGATCGTCGTGTCGGCGCGCCCGACGACTTCCGCCGGCGCGAGCACGGCGATCAGCCGCTCCAGGTCCACGACGAGCGAGTCTAACAGCGCGGTCCAGGCCACTCCCGGCGCTCGAATCGTCACCGAAGTGGCGCAAATGCTGGACTTTTCGCCGACGGACACTGGCGGGCCGGCGCGGTTTCGCACTACGATCGCCGTGGGGAGGAGGCCGGGGGAACCTACGAGGAGGCTCAGCCGAGCGGAGCTCCGGCCGCGTTCTTCAGCGACGCCGGGTCGTCCGGCGGGACATCCAGGTACTGGAGCGCGAAGCGGGCGATGTCGCGGAATGCCGGGGCGGCGACGAGGCCGCCGAAGATCTGACCCTGCGGCTCGTCGATCGAGACGAGGATGACCGCGCGGGGCGCGCTGGCCGGAACGATCCCGACGAACGAGGCAACGTAGTTCGTGTCCGAGTAGCCGCCGTGCGAGTCGGGCTTGGCCGCGGTTCCCGTCTTCCCCGCGACCAGGTAGCCCGGCACCGCCGCCTCGCCGCCGGTGCCTTCCGAAGAGACGACGCCCTGGAGCATCCCCATCAGCTCGCGTGCGATCGTCGGCGAGACGACACGCCGGCGGTGGATCTTCGCCGGCTTGCGTCCCCGCACGTGGTCGACGAGGTGCGGCTCGAGCCACACGCCTCGGTTCGCGAGCGCGGCGTACGCGGATGCCATCTGGATCGGCGTGACGGCGATGCCCTGGCCGATCGGGACGTTCCCGATCGTCGAGCCGGACCACTTGTCCACCGGCAGGACGATCCCCGCGCTCTCTCCCGGGAAGTCGATGCCTGTGGTCTTCCCGAAGCCGAATCGGTCGATCCATGCACCGAGTCGCTTCCGGCCGAGCAGCTCGGCGAGCGTGATCGTGCCGACGTTCGACGACCGGGCGAGCATCTCCGCAACGGACATCGTCTCGGTCGGCCGCGGCTCGGCCTCGTCGATCGTCCGGTCCGCGACGTCGATCGACGGAGCGAGCGTGAAGGTCGTATTCGGGGTGACGACGTGGTCGGTGAGCGCCGCCGCGTAGGTGACGACCTTGAAGGTCGAGCCCGGCTCGTACGTGTCCGTGACGGCGCGGTTGCGCTGGAGGCTGCTCGGCACCTTCGGGTAGTCGTTCGCGTCGAAGCCGGGGGCGCTCGCCATCGCAAGCACGCCGCCGGTGCGAGGGTCGAGGACGATCGCCGTCCCGTCGGTCGCATGCCACTTCGCCAGCGTCTCGCGCAGCACCGACTCGACCTTCGCCTGGAGCGTGTGGTCCAGCGTCAGAAAGACGTCCCGGCCCGGCTGCTCGGGCGTCGACGAGACCACGTCGATCGTGCGCCCGAACGGGTCGCGGACGACCGTCTCCCTGCCGGGCTTGCCGGCGAGGGAGCGCTCGAGACCGAGTTCCAGTCCGGCGATGCCGGTGTTGTCGATCCCGGCGTAGCCGAGCACCTGCGAGGCGACCGAGTGCTGCGGGTAGCTCCGCCGCTCCTCCGGGTAGAAGTCGAGCCCGGCCAGCCCACGCCGCTCGAGCGCAGCCGCCCGCTCGGGGTCGGCCTTCCGTTGGACGTAGACGAAGCTCTGCTTCCTGTCGAGAAGCTGGGGGTAGATCTTGTTCGGATCGAGGGCGAGCGCGTGGCCCGCCTCGACGGCGACCCGCTGCGCGTTCCGCACCTGCTTCGGATCGGCGTAGACCGTGGTCGCCTCCTCGCCGATCGCGAGCGGCGCGCCCATGCGGTCGTAGATCGTCCCCCGCCCGGCGGGAGTGGTGATCGTCTCGTGGTGCTGTTGCGCGGCCAGCCGCTCGAGCCGCGGTGCGCGCACGACCTGCAACCAGAACGCGCGCGCGAATGCGATCGCGAAGGCGAGCGCGAGGAAGGCGAGCAGCAGCCGGATCCGGCGGTTCGCCAGACGAGAGTGCATGCCTATGGTTTCAGCCGGACGTACGTCGTTTCCTGCGCGAGCGCCGGCTGGACCCCCAGCTCCTTGCGCGCCAGCGCCTGGATCCGCGCGGCCGCCTGGGCGCTGGAGAGCTGCGATGCGAGCTGAGCGTTGTCGGCGCGCAGGCCCGCGCGGTCACGGCCGAGCTGGTCGAGCCGGATGTTCAGCCGGAGGACGGCGACGTTCATGAAGACGACGCCGACCAGGAGCACGCCGATCACCGCAATCCAGATCACCCCGCTCGCGACGCGCGGCCGCCGCTCGGCGCGGCGGCGCGGCCTCGGTCTCGGCCTCGGCGGGGCCTCGACCGTCGGGGCGGCCTCCGCCTGCGCCCGTGGCTGCGGGGCGACCGCCGCCACTAGGCGGTCTTCTCCGCGACCCGCAGCCGGGCGGAGGCGGCGCGCGGGTTGAGTGCAGCCTCACGGGCCGTCGGGCGTACGGGCCTGGGGGTCAGCACGCGCAGAACCGGCTCGCGGCCGCAGGCGCAGATCGGGAAGTCCGGCGGGCAGGTGCAGCCGCGGGCCTCCTCGCGGAAGAAATGCTTGACGATTCGATCCTCGAGCGAGTGGAATGCGATCACGGCGATGCGGCCACCCGGCCGGAGCATCTCGACCGCGGCCGGCAGCGCGTCCTCGAGCGCATCGAGCTCCTCGTTCACGGCGATCCGGAGCGCCTGGAAGACGCGCTTGGCCGGGTGACCGTCGCCGAACCTGGCCGGCGCGGGAATGGCAGCCTTGATCGTGTCGACGAGCTCGCCGGTGCGTTCGAACGGCTGCTTCCGGCGGCGGCGCCCGATCGCGCGCGCGATCTGGCGCGCGTAGCGCTCCTCGCCGAAGCGGCGAAAGATCCGCTCGAGATCGCGCTCGGACGCCTCGTTCACGAGATCGCGCGCGGAGTAGTCCGACGAGGGGTCCATTCGCATGTCGAGCGGAGCGTCGGTGGCGTACGAGAACCCGCGCTCGGGCCGGTCGAGCTGCATGCTGGAAACGCCGAGGTCGAGCAGGATCGCGTCGGCACGGACGCCGTTCTCGGCCAGCTGAGCGAGGACGATCGAGTAGTCGCCGCGCAGGAACCGCGCCTGGACGGCCGCGGTGCGCCGAAAGTGCTCGAAGTACGGGCGCACGGTCGGGTCCCGGTCGATCGCGATCACCTTGCCGTCGCCGTGGAGGTCGCGCGCGAGCAGGGACGCGTGGCCGCCGGCACCGAAGGTCGCGTCCACCAGCGTGTGCCCGGGCTCGAGCGCGAGCAGCGCCCGCACCTCGTCTGCGAGGACCGGGACGTGGTCAGTCGTGTCGGGCTGCAAGACGTTCGGCAACATGCTCTGCACTTCCCATGACCTCCTCGATCTGCGTGCGCCATGCGGCGCGATCCCAGATCTCGATTCGGCCGCGCATGCCGACCACGACCACCTCGCGACCGAGCGTCGCATGCTCGATCAGTACCGGCGGCAGCATCACACGGCCCTGCTTGTCGGGTTTGGCCTCGATGGCGCCCGTGTAGTAGAAGCGCTCAAGGACGCGGGTCTCGTGGCTGAGCGGGTCGAGGCCGGCCAGCCGGTCTTCGACCAGCTGCGTCCAGTCGCCGGACGGGTAGGCCTCGACGCAGGAGTCGAGCCCGCGGGTGAGAACGACGCCGTCTGCCATCGCCACGCGAAAGCGCGCCGGCAGAGTGAGGCGGTTCTTCTCGTCCAGGGTGTGCTCGAATTCGCCCAGTAACATCGGTCCACGCTGCCCCACTGTACCCCACGATTCCCCACAATTCAACCCTGCTGTCCCAAAGATGCCTCTGCCGGGTGAGATAGCGTTCCGGCGGCGATGGGGTACCGGCAGGCACTTCCCCAGACCTCGGGCCAGACGTGCATCACCGACGGCGGCATGGAGACGGTCCTGACGTTCAAGCGCGGGATCGACCTGCCGTGCTTCGCTGCGTTCCCCCTGCTCGAGAGCGACGCCGGGACCAGCGAGCTGCGCTCGTACTTCGAGCCGTACGCGGTGCTCGCGCGCGAGCGCGGCATCGGACTCGTCCTCGACACCCCGACGTGGCGGGCGAACGCCGATTGGGGCCGCCGGCTCGACTACGACGCCGAGCGGCTCGCGGACGCCAACCGGAAGGCGGTCCGGCTGATCGAGCAGGTTCGCGCCGACCATTCGCCGACCCCGGTGGTCGTCTGCGGCACCGTCGGCCCCCGCGACGACGCCTACCGGCCGGGAGCGCTGATGACCGCGAACGAGGCGGAGCGCTACCACTCGGCGCAGGTCGAGACGCTCGCCGACGCGGGCGCGGACATGATCTCCGGCCTCACCCTCACCTACCCGGAGGAGGCGATCGGGATCGCGCGCGCTGCGGGCCGGACCGGGATCCCGGTGGCGATCTCGTTCACGGTCGAGACCGACGGCCGCCTGCCGGGCGGAGCGGCGCTCGGAGACGCAATCGGGCGGGTGGACGCCGAGACCGGCGGTGCCCCCGCCTACTTCATGATCAACTGCGCGCATCCGACCCACTTCACGGACGCGCTCGAGACGGGCGGCGACTGGATCGGACGGATCGGCGGCGTGCGGGCGAACGCGTCGCGCAAGAGCCACGCCGAGCTCGACGAGGCCGAGGAGCTGGACGAGGGCGATCCTGCCGAGCTGGCCGACCAGTACCGGACGCTCCGCTCCCTCCTCCCCGCCGCGACCGTCATCGGCGGCTGTTGCGGTACCGACCATCGCCATGTCGGGGCCGTGGCCGACGCCTGGCTCGAAGCCGCGTAGGACCGATCTCACACCGGCGCGGCCACCGGCGTTTCCGTCGATGATGGAAGCCGCAGTGACGATCCCGCCGTTCGAGCGCTTCTACGCCGAGCACCGCGACGAGGTCTACGGCGTGCTGGTGCGGCGGCTCGGGCGGCAGCGCGCCGAGGACGCATTTCAGGAGACCTTCCTGCGCGCCTTGCGCGCGTACACGTCACTGCGCCACGGCGACTATCTGCGTGCCTGGGTGCTGACGATCGCGCGCAACGTCGCCGTCGACGCCTTTCGCCGCGAGCGGCCGACGGTCGAGCTCGAGGAGCAGGCCGACCTGCCGAGGCGTCCCGCCTACGCGGAGCTCGAACACCTCACCGACGCGTTGCCGCCGACCGAGCGCGCAGCCGTCGTCCTCCGCTACGCCTACGACATGCCCTACGCCGCCATCGGTGCGGCCCTCGGATCGTCCGAGGACGCTGCCCGCCAGGCGGCCTCGGCCGGCGTTCGCCGGCTGCGCAGAAAGGAGACCGCATGACCGTTCCGATCGATCTCGATCGCCGCTTCCGCGACGCCGCCGACAGCGAAGGGCTGGTCGACGTCGCCTACGACCTGGCCGACTCGCCGGTTGGCGAGTTGCTGGTCGCCGCGACCGACCGCGGCCTCTGCCGGATCGCCTACCGGCCCGACGACGCCCTCGACGAGCTGGCCGGCGACTTCGGCGTGCGCGTCCTCCGCGTTCCGCGCCGGGTCGACGGGATCCGCCGGGAGCTGGACGAGTACTTCGAGGGCCGGCGGCGGGAGTTCGACCTCCGGCTCGACCTCACGCCGGTCGCCGACTTCCACCGCCGCGCGCTGGACGAGCTCGCCCGCGTCCCCTACGGCCAGGTCACGACGTACGGCGCGCTCGCCGCCAAGGTTGGTCGGCCGAAGGCCGCCCGCGCGATCGGCGGCGCGATGAACCGCAACCCCATCCCGATTGTCCTGCCGTGCCACCGCGTCGTCGGCGCGGGCGGCTCGCTCGTGGGCTACGCCGGCGGCCTGGAACGCAAGGAGCTTCTCCTCCGGCTGGAGGGGGCGTTGCTCTAGTCCGCGCGGGCGGCCGGCGCGACCCGCTCGTCCATCGTCTTCGCGATCGTCTGCGCGACCGAGGGCAGATCGCGCTCCAGCAAACGAAACTCGGTCCCGAAGAGGACGAGGAGGTCGACCGTCGAGGCCGCCTTCGCGGTCGCGCTGCGACGCTCGCCGCTCATGATCGCCATCTCGCCGAAGAAGTCGCCGGCGGCGAGCGTGTTCACCAGCTTGCCGTCCTGCTCGACCTCCACCACTCCGTCCTCGATCACGAAGAAGCAGTAGCCGGAGGCACCCTCCCTCGTGAGGCAGGTTCCAGACAGGACCTGCCGCTCCGAGAACAGGCGCGCCGCGGCGGCGAGCTCGTGGTCGGAGAGCGACGAGAAAAGCGGAACCGCTCGAAGCCGGTCGCTGGTGACGGCCACGCCGTGACCCTAACGACGCTGCTGAGCCGTGACAACGCCGGTCACCCAATCGTCACCAAACCGACGAGCCCCGTTCACCAGCGGCGGCTTGACGCACGCTGAGGGTAAGTTTAGGCTTACGGTAAGTCATGGCTTACGCAACAGCGATGGACGCGCTCGGTGACGCCACCCGGCGGGAGATCATGGAGCGGCTGCGCGGCGGACCGCGGCCGGTCGGCGAGCTCGCCGCGGAGCTCCCGATCTCCCGGCCCGCGGTGTCGCAGCACCTGCGCGTCCTGAAGGAGGCGGGGCTGGTGACGGAGCGGAGAGACGGGACGCGGAGGATCTACGGCGTCGAGCCGAAGGCAATCGCCGACCTGCGCGCCTACTTCGACAGCTTCTGGGAGCAGGCCCTCGCCGGCTTCAAGGCGGCGGCCGAGAGCGAGAGGAGGAAGACGTGAGCAACACGCAGGCATTGATCGCGCCGGTGCACAAGACCCTCGTGGTCGAGTGCGGCCCGGAGCGCGCGTTCGAGGTCTTCACGCGCGGGCTCGGGACGTGGTGGCCGCTCGGCATGTACTCGATCGGCGGCGAGCGGATCACCGAGGTCGTGTTCGAGGAGCACGTCGGCGGGCGCATCTTCGAGCGCCACGACGACGGCGGCGAGGGCGAGTGGGGCCGCGTGCTCGCCTGGGAGCCGCCTGTCCGCTTCGTCATGACCTGGTACCCGGGACACGATCCTTCGGAGGCCACGGAGCTGGAGGTGCGCTTCGCCGCCGAGGACGACGGCACTCGGGTCGACCTGGAGCACCGCGGCTGGGAGATCCTCGCCGGACGGGCCCAGGAGGCCCGGTCCGGCTACGACAGCGGCTGGGGAGACGTTCTGAGCCACTACACTCGGCACCTCGGAGGCTGATGGGCTACTCGGTCAAGAGCGTCGAGGACATCGAGGGGGCGGGCCCCGGCGGGGCCGTGCGCTTCGTCCGCCGCGAGCTGGGGCTCGAGGCGTTCGGGATCAACTGGTTCGAGCTACCGCCGGGCTCGCCGGGCTTCGAGCACGACGAGGCCGACTCGGGACAGGAGGAGGTCAACGTCGTGGTCGCCGGTTCCGGCCACTGGCGCGTCGAAGGCGAGGAGGTGCCGGTCAAGGTCGGCACCTTCCTGCGCTTCGATCCCGAGACGACGCGCCAGCCTGTCGCCGGCCCGGACGGGATGACGTTCATCGGCGTCGGGGCCCGCCGCGGCAGCTACGAGGCCCGCGGGCCGTTCTGATCGCCGCCCAGCCCTGCTCCTGATGGATACGGTGCGCGGGTGCGCGCACCGGTGCGGATCGGCCTGCAAGTCCCGAGCTTCAACTTCCCCGGCGTCGCCCCGGCCGACCTCTTCGAACGGTTGGTCGCGATCGCCGAAACCGCCGAAGGATCAGGGTTCGACTCCCTGTTCGTCATGGATCACCTGCACCAGATCCCCGGTGTCGGGCCGCCGACGAACTGGATGCTCGAGGGCAACACGGCTCTCGCTGCCATCGCCGCGCGCACCGAGCGGCTGAACCTCGGCTTGATGGTCGGGGCTGTCACCTACCGAAACCCGGCATTGCACGCGAAGATCACGACCACCCTCGACGTCATCTCGCGAGGACGTGCCATCCACTCGCTCGGCGCGGCGTGGTTCGAGGACGAGCACCGCGCATACGGCTTCGACTTCCCACCGCTGAAGGAGCGGTTCGAGCGGCTCGAGGACGCACTCCTGATCTCGCGCGCGATGTTCACGCAGGAGGCGCCGACCTACGAGGGGCGCCACTTCCGGGTCGAGGGCGTCCTCAACAACCCACGCCCAATTCGCGGCGACATCCCGATCCTCGTGGGCGGAAGCGGCGAGCGGAAGACGTTACGGCTGGTCGCCGAGCACGCCGATGCATGCAACATCTTCGGCGATCCCGAGCGGGCACGACACCTCCTGGACGTGCTCGACTCGCACTGCGCCGACGTCGGACGCGACGCGAAGGAGATCACGCGGACACGGCTCGGAACGCTGGCGATCGCGGGGAGCCACGAGGAGGCGGAGCGCCGCCTCGCCACCTGGCCGGATCGACTGCAGCTCGACCCCGAGCGCCTGCGGAACGTGCTCACCGTCGGCGCGCCCGACGAGGTCGTCGAGCAGGTACGAAAGCTGCTCGACGCCGGGGTCGAAGCCTTGATCCTGAACATGCCCGACCCGTACGACCTCGATTCCGTTGCCCTCGCCGGCGAGACGCTCGTCCGCGCGTTCGACGGGTAGGAGGGCTTGGCGGGACGTTGCTCGTCGCCTGGCGACACAGACCAGGTTCCGCCAAGCTCTCCTCAGTCCGGCAGCATCAGCCGATAGCCCACCCCCCAGACGTTGATCACGTAGGGCGTCTTCGTGAGCGGGGCGATCCGGCGGCGCACGCGCGACGCGTGTGAATCCAGCGTCCTCGTGCGCCCGATCGAACGGAAACCCCAGACCTCGCGCAGCAGCTCGTCCTTCTCGTACACGCGCGTGGGCTGCTCGGCCAGCTTCGCGAGGAGTTCGAACTCCTTCGCCGGGAGTAGCAACCGACGGCCGGCGACCAGGACACAACGGGTCGGCCGGTCGATCCGAATCTCCCCCGCTTCGAGCACCTCGCCCGGCTTCGGCGCCGTCCGGCGCAGCACCGCCCTGATCCGCGCGCGGAGCTCTTCGTACGCGAACGGCCGGTCGACGTAGTCGTCGGCCCCGCGCTCCAGGGCCCGGGCGCGGTCGACGGCGTTCGCCTCTTCGCGGCCGAGCAGGATCACCGGGACGTCGCGATTCCACGACCGTCCAGGAACGCCGTCGCGGAGACGCGCGCAGAGCTCGAGCTCGGCCACGAGGACGAGATCTGGGCGAACGCGCTCGGCGAGGTCGAAGACCTCCCCGGGATGGCTGGCACCGAGGACGTCGAAGCCGTCGTCCGCGAGCTGCCGCTCGAGAAAGCCGCGGGTCTCGGTCTCGGGCTCGGCGACGATCAACGCGGCTGACATTCGTCCGACGGTAGCGCCGCCCGGGCGGCTCAGCTAGATGTCCATTCGCGCGAGACTGCGCCGACCTGTCTACAGTCGACCGCAGTGGACATCGACGCTTACCTCCGACGAATCGGCCTTTTCGCAGCGCCCGAACGGACGCTCGACGGACTTGCCGAACTCGGCCTCGCGCACCTCTGCGCGGTGCCGTTCGAGAACCTCGACATCGCCGGCGGCCGGACGCTGTCGCTCGATCTCGAGGCGATCTACGACAAGATCGTCGTCCGCCGGAGAGGCGGCTTCTGCTACGAGCTCAACGGGCTCTTCGCCCGGCTGCTACGGGAGCTCGGCTTCGCGGTCACGCTGCTCGCCGGCCGGCTCGTCGACCCCGTCACCGCCGAGCCGGGCCCCGAGCGGGCACACCTCGCCCTGCTCGTCGACCTCGACGGGCCGTGGCTGGTCGACGTCGGCTGGGGCGAGGTCTACCGCCGGCCCTTCGCCCTTCGCGCCGGGAACGAGCACGTCGACCGCGGAATCGCCTCGTACCGGCTCGAGCAGCGGAACGACCGCTGGCAGGTGGTCGAGCGCCACGACGACAGCCTGGAGACCAACCTGAAGGCGACTCCCGGCTGGCGCATCGCCTATCGCTTCGACCTCGAGCCGCACGAGCTCGCCGACTTCGAGGAGACCTGCCGCTGGCAGGAAACCGAGTCGCCCTTCTTCACGCGACACCGCTTCTGCACGCTCGCGACCCCGGACGGCCGCCGGACTCTGATGGACGACCGGCTGATCGTGCGTGCGGCCGGCGAGCGCGTGGAGCGCCGGGTGACGAACGATGAGTGGCCGGTGTTGCTCGACGAGCTGTTCGGGGTCAGAGACGCCCTGACCTGATCACTCCGATCAGCAGCCAGACGCCGAGAACCGTCGAGAGCGCGAAGCCGATCAACGAGATCACGTGCAGGCCGAGTACATGCGGCCCGCCGACGGCGAAGATGCCGATCAGGCTCGAGCCGATCAGCCCGCCGGCGACCACGAGTGCGATCACCAGCCGGTTGAACGCGACGTCGAGCTTGTGCATGAACTCGTCGAGACCCTTGTGCACGAACCCGACCTCGATCTGCCCGTCGCGCAGCGACTCGAGGATGTCGTGCACCTGGTACGGCGTCTCGCGGACGATGCCGACGAGAGCGCGCGCCTCTTTCCGGGCGCGCGACATCATCCGCCGCGGCGTGTAGCGGTGGAGCATCAGGTCGCGCGCGTAGGGCTTCGCGACCTCGAACACGTTGAAGTCCGGGTACAGCTCTACGCCGACCGAGCCGACGGTCGCGATCGCCTTGTCGAGCAGGACGAAGCGCGTCGGCAAGCGCAGGTTCTGCGAGTAGATCAGCGCGAACCCCTCCCTGATCACCTGCAGCGGATCTATCTCCGAGAGCCGCGCGCCGTAGTACTTGTAGTAGAGCTCGCGCAATTCCCCGGTCAGCTCCTGCTCGCGAGAGCGGTCGTAGCGCACGCCCAGATCGCCGAGCCGCCGGGCGAGCGCGTCGACGTTCTCCTCCGCAGCGTCGATGAACAGAGCCGTCAGCTTCGACATGTCGTCGTCGGACAGCTTCCCGGCGAGGCCGAAGTCGACGAGGCCGATCTGCTCGCCGCTGATCAGCAGGATGTTCGCCGGATGCGGGTCGGCGTGGAAGAACCCGTGGCGGAAGATCATCGTCATCCACGCCTCGGTGATCAGGTAGGCGATATGGCGCCGCTCGTCCATCGTGAACGCCTGGAGCTCGAGGTCGGCCACCTGCTCGCCTTCCAGCAGCTCCAGCGTGAGCACCCGCTGCCGGGAGTAGCTCCAGTAGACGTGAGGGATGCGGACGTGTGCGTGGCCGGCGAAATTCCGGTGGAAGGTCTGGGCATTCCGCGCTTCCAGCCGGTAGTCGAGCTCGTGACGGATCGAGCGTGAGAACTCGTCGACCAACTCGCGGGCGTCGATGAAGTCGAGCGAGCGGACGCGCTCCTTGGCGATCTTCGCCGCCTGGTACAGGAGTGAAAGGTCCGCCTCGATCTGTCGCGGCGCGTCCGGGCGTTGCACCTTGACCGCGACCCGCTTGCCGTTCGGCAGCACCGCGCGGTGCACCTGGCCGATCGACGCCGCCGCCATCGGCGTCTCCTCGAACGACGTGAACAGCTTCTCGATCGGCAGCTCGAGCTCCTCGCGCACGACCCGCTCGACCTCCGAGAACGCAAACGGCGTGACGTCGTCCTGGAGGGCGCGCAGCTCGGCGATGATGTCCGGCGGGACGATGTCCGGCCGCGTCGAGAGCAGCTGGCCGAACTTCACGAACGTCGGCCCGAGCTCGTCGAGCATCTCGCGCAGATGCCGCCCGCGCTGGGTCGGCGACGCCTCGGCTTCGAGCGTTGCCTGCGGCCTTGGCCAGGGCAGCAGGTCGGTCAGCTTGTGGGTCTCGAGCCAGTAGCCGAAGCCGTGCCGGACCGCCACCTGTGCGATTTCGGACATGCGGCCGAGGCTGCGCTGCGCAGGCTGCGCCATACGTTCAGTGTTGCACCTCGGCGGGTCGGATCTCGTTGACCCGGGTCCCTCGTGGCGACAGTCCCTACGAAGCGGGCGGCGGCTGGACTTCCCGCGGACGCTCGAGCAGGCGCAGCCGGTGCTCGAGTTGCGCGACGCGGAGCTCGAGCTCGTCCATCTCCTCGCGGGTGACGAGGCCGAGCTGGCGCGCGACCGCGGCGAGGCTCTCCCCCGCCCGCTCGCCGAACCTGGAGGCGTCGCCGCGCCAGCGCGTGACCGCATCCTCGAGCAGCTGGCGGGCCTCGTCGCGCCGCATCCCGCCGCGCTCGCTCAACTCGCCGGCCAGCTCCTCGATGCGGTCGGCTGTGAGAGACACGACGCCGACGGCGGCGAGCGTCAGCCGCTCGACGACGTCCCGGTCGCCCTTACCGGGCTCTGCCATGCGGCCGTGTCCGGCGCCGTTGCCGGCGGCGCTCACGCTTGGCCTGCGACTTGGAGGTCGCTCCATCGCCGGCGCCCGTCGGCGTCGGCTCCGGAGCGCGCTCGTCCTCGATCGGGGCGAAGATGTCCAGCGGCGTCGCCGGGGTCGGTTCGGCGGCGAGTGCCGCCTCTGATTGCTCCATGGCCACCTCGAGCTGCCCGACGCCTCCCTTGACCTCCTTGCTGCCGATCAGGCGCTTGTACTCCGGCTCGCGCTCCTTCCACATCGTCAGGAGCGGTGCAGCGATGAAGATCGACGAATACGCACCGGAGGCGATACCGACGATCAGCGCCAACGCAAACGTCTTCAGGGTGTCGCCGCCGAAGAAGTACAGCGACAGCACCGGTAGCAGCGTAATGAAGGTCGTCGCCAGCGAGCGGCGGATCGTCTCCCACAGCGAGACGTTGGCGATCGTCGCGAACGCCGAGCCGCGCATCAGCGGGATGTTCTCGCGCATGCGGTCGAAGATGATGATCGTGTCGTAGATCGAGTACCCGAGCACGGTCAGCACAGCGGCGACCGTGGCGGTCGTCACCTCGCTTCCGCTGAGCGCGTAGACCCCGACGGTGATCAGCAGGTCGTGGATCAGGGCGATGATCACCGGGATCGCGAACTTGATGTCGAACCGGATGGCGATGTACACGATGATCAGGAGCAGCGAGACGATGATCGCGAGGATCGCCAGCCTCGCGATCTGGCGGCCGAAGCTCGACGACACGTTCTGGATCCCGATCGACTCCGCTTTCAGCTTCGTCTGCAGGTCGTTCGAGAGCGTGTCCTGCCGGGCTGGTGTCAGCGACTTGGTCCTGATCTGGAACGACTTGTAGGCGTCACCCTGCGAGCTGCCCTTGCCCTGGATGACCGCGTCGCTCTGCCCGATCGACGCGGCCTGGTTTCGCACGGACGCGAGCGAGGTGTACTCGGGGGTCTTGAAGACCACCTGCGTGCCGCCCTTGAAGTCGATGCCGAGATTCAGGCCGCGGACGGCGAGCGCACCGATGCCGAGGGCGATGACGACACCGGAGATGGCGAACCAGAGGTACCGGCGCCCCATGAAGTCGATCTGGAGCCAGCGCCCCTTCTGCTGGCCGCTCGCCCCCATGAAGGCGGGGTTGTCGAACCAGCGGAAGCCGGCCAGTAGGCCGAGCATCGCGCGGGTGGCGGCGACCGCCGTGACCAGCGAGAGCACGGTGCCGATCAGCAGCATCAGGGCGAAGCCCTTCACGCCCGCGGTCGCGACCGCGAACAGCACGAGCGCGGTGATCGCGGTGACCACGTTCGCGTCGACGATCGTGCGGAAGCCCTTGGAGTAACCGGCGTTGATGGCTGCTCGCACGGATTTCCCGGCGCGCACCTCTTCCTTGATTCGTTCGAACACGACGATGTTCGCGTCCGCGGCAACGCCGATCGTCAGGACTATCCCGGCGAAGCCCGGCAGGGTCAGGGTCACGTTGAGGAGGAGGATCACGCCATAGAGGAAGGCGGCATAGATGCCGAGTCCGATCACGGCGACGACGCCGAGGAAGCGGTAGACGAGCAGGAGGAACAGCGCGACGACGAGCAGGCCGATCGCGGCCGCGAGCTTCGCCTCGTTCAGCGAGTCCTTGCCGAGCGTCGCCGAGACCTGGGACTGCTCGAGCTGGTTGAAGACGTACGGAAGCGCGCCGGTCTGGAGGACGATCGCCAGGTCCTTGGCCTCGCCGTACTTGCCGATGTTGGTGATCTGTCCGCCGCCGGAGATGCCGTTGGCGAGACTCGGGTCCGTGTAGTCGATCTGCGGCCAGGACTTGATGTCCCCGTCGAGCACGATCGCGAACATCTGCGGTGCCTGCCAGAGCCGCCCGCGCTGGTACAGGTTCTTCGTGATCCGCTGGAAGATCCGGTTGCCCTTACCGGTGAACGCGAGGCGGACGACCGGCTGGCCGGTCTGGGGGTCGAAGTCCGCCTGGGTGCCCGACGACTTCAGCTCGGCACCGGTCATCTCCGGGATCCGCTTCTCCTCGTTCGGGTTCGTCGGGTCGTGCTTGAACAGGTAGTAGACGGTCTGCCCGATCGCGGTGTCGCCGGGCGGGCACGGGTTGTTCTCGGTCGCCGTGCACGTGATCACCGTGGTGTCGGCCGGAACAGCGAAGACCTTCCCGCCTTTCGGCACCCTGGGAGCGCGCGCATTGAACAGTCCCTGACGCGTGTCCGACGGCCCTGCGATCAACCGCTTGTTCTTGTCGAAGAGGTAGTAGGCGGTCGGTGTGCCCTGTTTCGCCTTCGCCTGCTGGCCCGAGAGCAGGTTGTAGAGGCTGGCGGTCGCGACGGGGACTCGCGCGAATCCGGAGGTCGTGACCGAGGGACCGGTGAGATCGCCCTGCAAGTCGTAGAACTCGAGCTGCGCGGTCTTGCCGATCAGCTGCGCGGCCTGTGCGGCGTTTTTCACGCCCGGCAGCTCGATCACGATCTGGTTGTTGCCCTGCTTGCGGATCTCCGGCTCGGCGACGCCGAGCTTGTCCACGCGGCTCCGCATGATCGAGACGGCGTTGTCGAGACCTTGCTGCGTGACCTTTTGTCCCTTCGGCGGTACGGCCTCGAGCACCACCTCGAGGCCGCCCTGCAAATCGAGGCCGAGGCGCGTCTTCTTGTGCGCCGGCGACCCCGGGACTCCCAGCAGGGCCACACCGACGACCGCGGCCATGATCAGGCCGACAAGGATCAGATGGTTACGGCGTGTGTGCACGGCGGATCAGCTTAGCGCCGGTTTTCCCCGACCGGCTCGGAAGCCTCCGTCTCCGGTTCGACGGGCTCGGCCTCGTCCTCGTCCGGCATCACGACGGCGATCGCCCGCTTGGACAGACGGGCCTCGGCCCCGGGCGAGAGCTCCACGGTCACCTCGTCCTCGTCGATCCGCACCACCGTCGCGAAGAACCCGCCGGCGGTCAGCACCTCGTCCCCCACGCGCAGGTGGTCGATCATCAGTTGCTGGTTTTGCTGCCGCCTTCGCTGAGGGCGGACGAGCATCAGCCAGACCAGGAAAAGGACGAGGAGGACGAGGATGAAGATCCCGCCGCTGCTCATGCTTCGCTCACCATCCGTTGCCGCATCTCCAAGCTGAAGTCTGCCAGCCGTCCGTCCTCGATTGCGGACCGCGCCCCTAATGTGACGTCGAGCAGGAAGCGAAGATTGTGGAGTGAGAGCAGCCGCAGCCCGAGCAGCTCTCGTTGGTTCGTCAGGTGCCTGAGGTACGCCCGCGAGAACCGGGTGCACGCGGGACACGGGCAGCGCTCGTCGAGCGGGCGCAGGTCGCGCGCGAACCGGGCATTGCGGAGATTGAGGCGCCCGTGCGAGGTCAGCGCCGTGCCGGTCCTCCCCATGCGCGTCGGCAGGACGCAGTCGAACATGTCGATCCCGCGGGCGATCACGTCGAGGATCCCGTCCGGATCGCCGATCCCCATGAAGTAGCGGGGACGGTCGGCAGGGAGCATCGGGGCCGACCAATCGACCGCCTCGACCGTCTCCGGCCGGGGTTCGCCGACCGAGAGCCCGCCGAGCGCGTAGCCGTCGAACCCGAGCGCCGTGACCTCCTGGACCGACCGGGCGCGGAGGTCGCGGTCGACGCCGCCCTGGGTGATCCCGAACACGAGCTGGCCCGGCCCCCTCGGCGCGTCGCGCTGCCTGGCGGCCCAGGTCGTCGTCAGGCGCACCGCCCGTTCGAGCTCCTCGCGCGGAACCCCGGCGGGAGGGCAGACGTCCAGGCACATCGCGACGTCGGATCCGAGCTTCGACTGGATGGCCGCGACCAGCTCCGGAGTGAAGCGCGCCCGGTCGCCGTCGTACACCGAGCGGAAGGTGACGCCCTCGTCGTCCACCGCCAGCAGCGTGTCCCGCAGCGAAAAGACCTGGAAACCGCCAGAATCGGTGAGGATCGGCCCGTCCCAGCCCATGAAAGCGTGCAGCCCACCGAGCTCGGCGATCAGGTCCTCGCCCGGCCGGAAGTGGAGGTGATACGTGTTCCCGAGCAGGATCGCGGCGCCGGCCTCGCGCACCTCGTCGGGGTGCAGGCTCTTGACGCTCGCCTTCGTCCCGACCGGCATGAACGCCGGCGTGGGCACGTCGCCGTGCGCGGTGTGGAGGACGCCTGCGCGGGCGGCGCCGTCCGTCGCGGTCACCTCGAAGGCCTTCACACCCTCCGCCCTCTTCTGGGGCACCCCTGCCCACCACCCACTGCGAGCCTAGCGAGGAAGTCCGCACGAGCGTGAGAACGGACCGTGCCGAAAGCGCGAATCTCGAAGCCGGCGCTCACAGGACGAGCATCGCATCGCCGAAGGAGTAGAAGCGGTAGCGCTCGGCGATCGCCAGCCGGTACAGCTCCCTCGTCTCCTCGATGCCGGCGAAGGCCATCACCAGCGCCAGCAGCGTCGAGCGCGGCAGGTGGAAGTTCGTCAGCAGCGCATCGACCCGCCGGAACTCGAACCCGGGCGTGACGAAGAGCTCGGTGCGGCCCTCGAGCGGCGCCCCGCGGGCCAGCGTCTCGAGCACGCGCACGGTTGTCGTTCCGACGGCGATCACCCGAGTGGCAGTGCCAATCACGTCCCACGCGGCCGCCGTCACCGAGTAACGCTCGCCGTGCAACTGGTGCTCGGCGAGGTCGTCGGCCGCGACCGGACGAAACGTATCCAGTCCGACGTGGAGCGTCACTCGCTCCACGTCCAGACGGCCGAGGAGCTCGGGCGTGAAGTGCAGTCCGGCTGTTGGCGCGGCAGCCGAACCCGCCTCGCGAGCGTAGACCGTCTGGTAGCGCAGTGGATCGGCGAGCGGCTCGGTGATGTAGGGCGGCAGCGGCGTCTCGCCGGCCGGCTCGCCGTCGAGCCTGACGCGCCAGCGCCCTTCGCCGAGGGCCTCGAGCAACTCGACCGGCCCGTACCTCCTCCCTGTCCGTAGGCGCCGGGTCGGGCGGGCAAGAGCCTCCCACTCACCCTCGCCGAGCGCCTCGAGCAGGAGCACCTCGCCCTTCGGGCGCTCGATCGGGATCCGGGCGGGAACCACCCGCGTGTCGTTGACGACGACCAGCGCATCGCCGACCTCCCCCGGCAGATCGAGGAATCTCCGGTGCCTGACCCGACGGAGCGCGCGGTCGTAGACGAGCAGCCGTGACTCGTCGCGCCGCTCGGCCGGGTGCTGCGCGATCAGCGCCGACGGAAGGTCGTAGTCGAGGTCGGATGACTTCATCCGGCGAACACGCTATCGTCGCTCCCATGGAGAACGACGCTCTCGAGCGGGCCCGCGAACGGCTCTCCGAAGCGGTCGAAGGGAAGGCGCAGCCGGCCGACGTCGAAGCGGCACTCGACCGGGCGCGGGCGCAGGTCGAGGCGCTGGCTGCGACTGCAGCCGCGCTCGAGTCGACGCTCCCCGACCGGGTCGGCGAGGCGGTCCGGGACGGCATCCGGCTGGAGGCTCGCCCCGTCTCGCGCCAGCTCGCCGAGGTGCGTGGCCTGGCGAACCAGACGATCCGTCGCCTGGAGCGAATCGAGACCGAGCTCCTCGCCGAGCGCAACTCGCGCGTCGACGACCTCGGCCTGATGGTCGATCTGGTCGAGTCGAGCTGGCGGGCGGTCGACGAGCGGCTGCGCCGGATCGAGGAAGCAGTGCACGACCGCCGGGGCGCGACCGTCTATCGCATCGGCGAAGCCGGCTAGCGGAAGATCGCGACTAGGTCAGCGCCAGGATGACGGCGCTCGTCGCCGCCCAGGCGACCAGCGTCATGATCAGCGGCGCGTCCGTGAGCAGGACGTTTTCCGGCTCCTCGCCGAGGTCGTGGCGGTGCAGGAGGAGCAGATAGCGGAAGACGCCATAGACGACGAACGGAACGGTCGCCATCATCGCCTTCGAGTCTCGGGCGTCGAACGTGTACAGCGAGTAGGCGATGACGGTGGACGCAGCGACGACGGAGACGAGCTGGTCGACCAGCGCGAGCGAATAGCCTTCGAGCACCGGGCGTCCGGGCGTCTCGTCCGCACCGACGAGGACGAGCTCGGCGCGGCGCTTCGCCAGAGCGA
This sequence comes from uncultured Actinomycetes bacterium, assembly GCA_963808815.1. GTDB lineage: Bacteria > Actinomycetota > Thermoleophilia > Gaiellales > Gaiellaceae > DATBLE01. The sequence continues at coordinate 353,565 of CAWEGI010000015.1, forward strand.
GGAACAGCGCAAGCAGGCCCGTGCAGATCAGGAGCCAGGGCGAGATGTGGACGTCCACCGCCTCGGCGCCGGCGCTCGCGCGCAGTACGAACAGCGCCGCGATCACCAGCACGTCGATGAGCACGACATGCTTGAGCCCGGCCGAGTACGCCGCCTGGAGTGCGAGGAAGCTGGCCATGAACGCGACCGACCAGGGGCCCAGGTACGCGACGAGGCCGAACGCCAGGCACGCCAGGACGACCGCGAGCGCGATCGCGAGTCGGGTGGGAAGCTCGCCGCTCGCGATCGGCCGCAGCCGCTTAACCGGATGCTCGCGGTCGTGGGGAGCGTCGCGGACGTCATTCGCGAGGTACGCCGCGCTCGAGGCCGCGCAGTACGCGACGAAGGCCACGCAGGCGTCGAGCCACAGGCCCGTGTCCCCGATCTTGCCCGCGAACAGCAGGCCAGCGAACAGGAGAAGGTTCTTCGTCCACTGGCGGGGGCGCAACGCGACGAGCGCGGCGCGCCCGACCGAACGCGGTACGGCGACGGCGGTCACGGCCATCGGCCGGATGGTAGACGGCCAACCCACCGGCCCGCCGCGGCCCAGTCTGTCGCGCGCCGCTGGGCTCCGCCCGGCGGCGCTGCGAGCAAACTCAGGAGGGAGGCATCACCGGCAGGCGCAGGTCGAACCGGCTGCCCGTACCCAGCTCGCTCTGGAGCTCGATGCGACCGCCGAGGGCGACCGCGAGCTCGCGGGCGATCGCCAGACCCAGCCCTGTGCCGCCGCCGTCCCGCGACCAGAACGGCCGGAAAATGCGGTCGCGGTCGGACGGCCTGATCCCCGGTCCGGTGTCCGCGACCGAGACCGAGACTGCGCCGTTCGCTGCGGCGAGCGCGAGCTCGACCCGGCCGCCGTCGGGGGTCCACCGGAAGGCGTTGGAGAGCAGGTTGGAGACGATCTGGAGCACCCGGTCACCGTCGGAGACGATCACCGGGGCACCGTCGCTGTCGCAGCGGTAGTCGATCTCGCGGCGCCTCGCCTCCTCGCCGAAGGTGGCGTACGCCTGCTCGACCAGGCGCCCCATGTCCACCTCCTCGTGCAGCACCGTGAAGCGGTGCGCGTCGAGCTTGGCGAGGTCGAGCACGTCGCCGACGAGGCGCTCGAGGCGCTCCGCCTCCGCGGCGACGACACCCAGCGACTCCGCCTCCATCATCGGATCGATGATCAGCCCTTCCCGGAGAGCCTCGACATGGCCGCGGATCGCGGTGAGCGGCGTCCGCAGCTCGTGGGAGACGGACATCAGGAAGTTCCGTTCGCGCTCGTCTGCCTCGGCGAGCCGGGCGGCCATCTCACGGAAGCGTTCGGACAGGTGGCTGATCTCGTCCGTTCCCCGCACGTCGGGGATGTCGACGTCGTACCGGCCCTTGGCGATCCCGTCGGCCGCCTTCGAGAGCGCGAGCACGGGTGTCGCGATCCGGCGCGACAGGTACCAGGCGAGCCCGGCGGCCACGAACAATCCGACCCCGAGCGCAACCAGGAGCAGCTCGACGAGCGAGAACCAGCCCTGGGTCAGGTCGGTCTTCTTGCGGGCGACGACGAGCGCGCCGAAGGTCTGCCCCTCGAGGACGAGCGGCTGGCCCACGGCGAGGAATGTCTTGTCCTCGCCCGGAGGAGTGAACTCGAAGGTGGTCACCTCCTTGCCGTCGATCAGCGTCTGCCACTCGTCGCCGACCTGCGAGCGGGACAGCTCGCGCAGGCCGGATCCGTGCCGGAAGAACACCGGCGCGCCGGCGTAGTAGAGACGCGCGCCGGTCGCCTTCTCGAGCTCGCGACCGGCGAATTCGGGAGCCGAGCGACCCTCGTCGATCGAGCTGATCGCCTGTCGCGCGTACAGGCTCGAGAGCCCGCGGGCCTCCCGCTTCAGCTCGGCGAGCGACTGCGAGCGGACGTGGTCCTGGAACAGCTGGACCGCGATCACGGTCGTGACGATGCCCGCCAGCGCGACGCCCGCCAGGTAGAACGCCGGCAGGCGGAAGCGCAGCGACCGGAACACGGTCTCTCCTAGGCGGCCGCGTCCTTCGCGGGCGCCACCTTGTACCCGACCCCCCAGACGGTCACGATCGGCGACGCGTCGCCGAGCTTCCGACGAAGCTGCCGGACGTGGACGTCCACGGTGCGCGTGTCGCCGGCGAACGTATAGCCCCATACGCGTTCGAGCAACTGGTCGCGTGTGAGGACGAGCCCGCGGTGGTCGAGGAGTTCCCACAACAGGTCGAACTCCTTCGGCGCGAGCTGGACTTCCTCCTCGCCGACGCGCACCTCGCGCCGACCCGCGTCGATCATGAGCCGGCCGTGGCGGAGCTGTTTGCTCTCGATCTGACGGCGCTCGGGCGACGCCCGACGGAGGATCGACTTCACCCGGGCGACGAGCTCGCGCGGATTGAACGGCTTGGTCAAGTAGTCGTCGGCGCCGACCTCGAGGCCGATGATCTTGTCGACGTCCTCGTCGCGTGCGGTCAGCATCAGGATCGGGACGTCCGAGCTCTTGCGGATGCGCCGGCAGACCTCGATCCCATCGATGTCCGGGAGCATGAGGTCGAGGACGATCAGGGCGGGCGCCGAGGCCTGGAACTGCGCCAGCGCCTCGTTGCCGGTCGCCGCGGTCCGCACCAAGTACCCGGCGTTCTTGAGGTAGAGCGCGACGAAGGACGCGATCGAGCTCTCGTCCTCGACGACCAGAACGCTCTGGTTGGGGCGGCTGGTCACTTCCCCGGCGGACCGGGCGCCTGACCAAGGGTGTAGACGGTCGAATGGCCGGGGAGCGAGCGGAACGGCCCACCGTCGATCGAGTAGCGCCCGGGGAAGTCGGTGTAGCCCGACGCGTCCAGAACGGCGACCCCTCGCCCGACTGCGCTGACGTCGATGCCCGTCGCAGCGATCTGGACCCGGTAGAGCCCGCCGATCATGCGGAAGCGGACGTCTTCGCCCGAATACATGATCCGCCCGCTGCCGAGGAAACGAACCGTCTCGGCCCCCGAGACAACCGGCACTCGCGCGTCCGTGAGATCGAGGTCGGAGATCACGACGTTCCCGTTGTCGAAGCGCCCGAGGAGTCCTCCGCGGGCCCGCACGATCACGCTGCCGTTGCCGTTGTCGACCACGAGCGTCCCGTCACCCGAGGCGACCGACGAGTCCGAGGAGGCGGAAGCCGCCCAGGCTGCCGCCGGCAGCAGGAGTGCCATGACGAGGACAAGCGGAAAGAAGCGACGCATCGCCTGAGTCAGTATCGCCATCCGTGTTGTGGTCCGTCTAATCGCCGTGTAAAGGAAGTGTAAGAGCGGCGCAGCGCGAGTCAACAGCCGGAGGCAACCGGCCGGGCGGGCGGGCCGACCGGCACCTGGTAGCGCCGGAGCAGGGCGCCGAGGCGGCCCCGGTAGACGGTCATGTCCTTGCGCGTCCAGTCTTCGTGCGTCTGGCAACGCCACGCGGCATACAACTCGTGGTGGTATGGGCTCGTCAGGCTCTCGTTGTGCCCGATCACGTTGCGGAGCTGGATGCCGAAGCGGCCCACCAGCCAAGCGGTCAACCGGAGCGACGCGTCGAGCTGCCGCCGGTTGGCGAGGATCTCGGCGTCGCTCGTCCCGACGTGCTCGATGCCGATCGCCGTGTAGTTCAGGCCCACGGTGTGCCTGCAGATCGTCGCCAGCGAGACGAGCCGGTAGATCGTCCCGTCCTTGTCGATCACGAAGTGGGCGCACGTCCCGGGCAGCTCATGTAGCTCGCCGTCGGGCGTGTCGGCGGCGAACGTCGAGTACGCCGACGCGAAGCTCTCCGACGCGGTGTAGTGCTCGACGATCACGCGCGGATTCTCGAGCCGCCACGTGTTCATGCCGTAGTGACGCCGGGCGTACGCTGCGGTCTCGGCCTTGCGCTGCAGGCCGAACGGGATGGGTTTCGAGACGATCTGCGGCTTCGGCGGAGCGGCGGGCGCGAGTAGCGCCAGGAAGACGAGAAGGGCAGTCACGGCGGCCCAGGGTAGCTATGGCAGGCGTATCGGTGACAGGCTTCGGCCCGTCACCGATACGTTTTCGACTGGAGCCGCGCGAGCGCGAGCTTGGCGGCCCGCCCTGCGAGAACGTCCGAGGCGGTCCCGACACCGTTCCCGTACGTCATCACCGCCACGACCAGGACGCCGCCGGGCCAGTAGACGAGCCCGGCGTCGTGGCGCGCGTACGAGATCCAGCCGGCCTTGTGCAGGAGGGCGTCCGGGCCGCCACCGATGAAGCGGCCGAGCTTGCCCCGGTCGGGCACGTGGACGAGCAGGTAGAGCAGGTAGCGCGCATCAGACGGGGTGAATGCGCTCCCGTACCGGGTGATCAGCGGCCCGCGCCCGTCCGCGGCGAGATGGATGTCGGCGAACAGCCGGGCCAGGTCGTACGCGGTCGTGTACTTGCAGCAGGGGAACGACGGCTGGCTCTCGACCCGGACGCGGATCGGCGGCAGCGCCGGCGTGCCCCGGAGGTAGCCGCCGCCCATCCAGGTGTCGCCGATCCCGAGCCCGCGGAGCAGCTCGTCGACCTGCGCGCCGCCGCCGAAGGTCGACTCGGTCTCGTTGGCGGCGTCGTTGTCGGACTCGATCAGCATGCGGCGGAGGAGTGAGTCGAGGTACGAGCCGGGCGCCGGCTTGCCCACATGGCTGCGCAGCGCCTCGACGGCGATCGCCACCTTCAGGGTCGAGGCCGCCGGGAAGCGCGCCCGCGCGTTCCAGGCGCCGCCCCGTCCGGTGACGAGATCCTCCACGTAGAGCGCGCTAGTCCCCGGAAAGGACCCGCCGAGCGCGCGGACGGTGCGCGCCAACCGGTGATCCTGCGTCGCCCTGACCGCGTCGCGGCGCTGCCGAACGGGGGAGGCCGAACACGTGCGGGACGGTCGCCCGCTCCGCCGCGCGCCCCGACGAGTACGCGGCGACTCTCACGGCGACCTCCTTCCGTGGCAGCGCGACGGTGAAGTCGAAGCTGCTGCCGGTGACACGGCGAACGGCGATCGACCTGTCCCCTACGCGGACAACGACCGCCCAGGTGCCGCGCGGCAGCCGGCCTGCGATCCGCCCGAACGAGACCTCGCGCTCGGCGGGCGCCACCAGCGCGAGCGGCGGAGGCGGAGGCGCGTCCGCAGTCACTACCCGGCGAGCGCGTCGCGCGTGTAGACGCCCTCGGGGTTCCAGAGCATGTACCCGCGGGCGTGCTGCCGGCGCGCCGCGGCGATCTGGTCGGTCACCTCGATCAACCCGTAGCGACGCGCCAGCGAGAAGTCCTGGAGCCAGGGGATCAGCGCCGCACGGCCCTTCACCTGGCGGCGGAAATCGAACAGCGCCCGAGCCACCGTCCGACCGGGGTACGCGTCGGGATCCGTGATGCCGTACTCGCCCGGTGAGAAGTGCGACGGGTAGACCATCGGGTAGATCGCGTCCAGGTCTCCGGCGAGCTTCTTCGGCACCTGGCCGATCCCGAGGTCGTGGGTGGCGGCGAGCCCGAAGACGTCGGCGGAGACGCGCACGCCGAGCGGGTGCAGCCTCGACGACGCGTACCGGAGGAACCTCGCGATCGTCGCGCCCTTGCGCTCGGCGCGCGCATTGCGGTAGACGATCTGGGACAGGTCGCCGTCGCTCGGGAACCGCACATAGTCGAACTGGATCTCGTCGAAGCCGGCCCTGGCGGCGGCCGCGCCGATTCCGACTGCGTAGCGCCAGACCCGTCGGTCGTAGGGGTTCACCCAGCCCAGGCCGCCGTTGTTGAGCCAGCGCGAGCCGTCCGGGCGCAGGACGGCGAGCGCCGGCCGCTCAGCCGAAAGGGTCGGGTCCTCGAAGACGACCACGCGGCCGATCAGGTACATGCCGGCCGCGTGCACCCTGGCGACGACCGACTCGACGTCGTAGTAGGGCCGCGCGGCCCCGATCTCCCGGGCGAGCGCGGGCACGTCGCGCGTGACGAACCCGACCTGGCCGTTCTCGTCCTTGACGTCGACCTCGATCGTGTTCAGGCCGAAGGCCTTCAGCGCCGTGTAGTCCTCGAGCTTGCCGGGCAGGCCCGCGAGCGGCGCGGTCACGTGGACGCCGCGCACCTCGGTCGGGTACGGCCGGGGGACGAGCGGCTTGTCGACCAGAATCGGCGGCCGCGAGGGCGGCCGAGCGGCACGGTGGCCCCCGCTCATCTGGGTCGCGCCGAGGCCGATCCCGGCCCCGAGAGCAAGGAGCACGGCGGCCGCCGCGAGTCGGCGGCGACGGCGCCTGCGTAGCGCCTGCCGGCGCCGCTCCCGGAACCGCTCGTTGCCGTCCAGGCGCGGGTGGATGTACCTCGGCACCGAACTCGAAGCCTAAGTGCGCCCCGCCTCCCGCCGCAACCGGCGAGGCTCCCGGGGAGGACGCCTGCGAGAGTAAGCGTGTGAGCGAGCTGACCGACTTCGGCCTGGTCGTCCTCGTCGTCTCCGGGGCGTTCCTGGCGGCGCTCGCCGCCCACAAGCTGACCGAGTTCTTCCCGGTTCCGCCCCCGGCGCTGTTCCTGGTGGCCGCGGCGGTCGCGTCCGATATCTGGCCCGGCCTGTCGGAGCTGTCGACGGTCGACGTCGAGCGGATCGCGGTGGTCGCGCTGGTCGTGATCCTCTTCGACGGCGGCATGCAGGTGGGCTGGCCGAGCTTCCGCGAGTCGGTCGTGCCGATCAGCGTGCTGGGCGTGGTCGGCACGTTCGCGACCGCAGGCGTGATGGCGATTTTCGCCCACACGCTGTTCGGCTTCAGCTGGACGACCGCGGGGATCCTGGGAGCGGCGGTCGCGCCGACCGATCCCGCAGTGATGTTCTCGGTGCTCGGAGGGCGCGAGATAGCCGGCCGGAGCGGGACGATCCTGAAGGGGGAGTCGGGGGCCAACGATCCGGTGGGGATCGCGCTGATGATCGGGATGCTCGACTTCGCCACCAGCGACCATGGGACGTTCTGGACGGTCGTGAAGGAGTGCGCGATCGAGATGTCGGTCGGCCTCGCGATCGGTTTCGCGGGAGCGGCCCTCCTGGTTCCGGCGTTACGGCGGATCTCGCTGCCCAGCGAGGCGCTGTATCCGCTGGGCGCGCTCGCGGGAGCCGGCGTGATCTACGGCGTCGCCGCCGTGGCCCACGGGTCGGGCTTCCTGGCTGTCTTCGTCGCCGGCCTGTTCGTCGGGGGGTCGGGCGTGCCGCACGAGCGTCAGATCGAGCAGGTCCAGACCTCGCTCGCGAGCGTGGCCGAGGTGGTGGTCTTCGTCGCCCTGGGCCTGACCGTCGACCTCGGGAGCCTCGACGGCCGCCTGGTCTGGGTCGACGGGATCCTGCTCGCGGCTCTGCTGGCGTTCGTCGCGCGCCCGGTCGTGGTCGGGCCACTGCTGATCCCTGTCCGGCTCCGGCTCGGCGAGCGCCTCTTCGTCGTCTGGGGCGGTCTGAAGGGAGCGGTTCCGATCCTGCTCGCGGCTTTCGCCGTGATCGCAGGCGTTGCCGACGCGCAGCGCATCTACGGGCTCGTTTTCGTGATCGTGCTGTGCTCGGTGATCGTGCAGGGGACGTCGCTGCCGTTTGCGGCGACGAAGCTCGGCGTGCCAATGCGCGCCCGGGAGCCCGAGTCGCTAGCCCGCCTGGTCAGGCGACCTTGCGGGCGTGCCAGGTCGAGCCGAGGGACGTCCGTCGCTCCGGCGGTCGGTCGAGCCGCACCCAGCCGACACGCTCCGCCTCTTCCTCGCACAGCCGGCACACGACCTGCTCGCTGCCCGCGCCGTCGGCCCGCCAGTGCTCGAAGGCCTCGCCGAGCAGCATGGTGCGCCCGCAGAGGTCACAGGAGATCATGGTTCCAGGGTACGACGCAGGCGAGACGACACCTGCCACGGGGCTTACAAGTGCCGCCCGGCGGTTTCGACGAGGGCTCGCGCCGAATCGAATTGCTCCCTCGTCAGGCGGATGTAGGAATGGCGCCAGAGGCTCTGCGGGAAGACGCCGGCCTCCTCGACGGCCGGGGCGCGCTCGAGGTCCTCGACCACCACGAGCGGGCGGATCGGGAACCGCCAGGCCCAGCGCGTCTTCGCCGGATCGTGCTCCGGCTCGCCCGCGACCTCGGCCACCCCGAAGATCGACTGCCAGACCGACGCGTAGAGGATCGCGAGCTCGCCCGCCTGGAGTGACGGCCGCTTCGACGACCCGTGGTACGCGATCGCACCCGCGTCGACACGACGGTCGAGCGGCCGCTCACTTCGACCGCGAACGAGAAGCCAGCGGGTCAACGGTTACGACGCGGCGCCCGACCTGCGCGGGCGCCGCACACGACGGCCGGCTGGTGGAGGCAATGCGAGCGCGGCGAGCGAGCGAGGAGGGGGCTCACGGGGGAACGTAGTTCCCCCGTGCTAGAGGCGCTCGAGCACCGCGGCGATCGCCTGGCCCTGGCCGATGCACATGGTGGCGATCCCGTACCGGGCCTCGCGACGGTCGAGCTCGTTCAGCAGCGTCGCGGTGATCCTCGCGCCTGTGGCGCCGAGCGGATGGCCGAGCGAGATCCCGCCGCCGTTCGGATTCACGTCCTCCATCCTGTCGGCGAGCCCGGTGTCTTGCACGAACTGGAGGACGACCGAGGCGAACGCCTCGTTGACCTCGATCACGGCCATGTCGTCCCACGACAGCCCCGCGTTGGTCAACGCCCGGTCGCAAGCCTGTGGGTTGCCGTGGAGCATCCGGTACGGGTCGACGCCGGCGATCCCGAACGAAACGAAACGCGCGCGCGGCTCCAGCCCGAGGGCCGACGCACGCTCCTCGCTCGCGACCAGCATCGCCGCCGCGCCGTCGACGATCGCGCTCGAGTTCCCGGCCGTGACCACCCCGTCCTCCTTGAACGCCGGCGGCAGCGTCGCCATCTTCTCGAGCGTGGTGTCGCGCCGCGGCGTCTCGTCGACCGCGAACAGGACACCTGCATGCGGGTTGGAGACCTCGACCGGGACGATCTCCCGCTCGAAGCGGCCCTCGTCGATCGCCCGCGCGGCGCGCATGTGCGACGCGTAGGAGTACTCGTCGAGCGACTCGCGGCTCAGACCCCACTCCTCCGCGATCACCTCTGCCGAGATCCCCTGCGGGACGATCTGCCACTGGTCGAGCAGCTTCTCCGAGAATCCCGACCAGCCCGCCTCCCCGAGGTTCGAGCCCATCGGGACGCGCGACATGTTCTCGATACCGGCGGCGACCACGAGATCGAGATGGCCGGCCTGGATCGCCGACGCGGCGTTCATCGCCGCCTGCATCGACGAGCCGCATTGCCGGTCGACGGTCGTGGCGCACACCGTCTCCGGCCACCCGGCGATCAGCGAGGCGACGCGGCCGACGTTGAGCGCCTGCTCGCCGACCTGTGAGACGCAGCCCATCTGCACGTCCTCCACCGCTCCAGGGTCGAGGTCGAGCCGCTGCACCAGCCCGTTCAGCACCTGCGCGGCCAACTCGTCGGCTCGGACCGACGCGAGCGTGCCGTTGCGCTTGCCGATCGGGCTGCGGACTGCATCGATGATCAGGGCGTCGCGCATCGAGAAACCGAGTCGGTGACAGGATTCATCCTCTCACCGACGCCGTTGTCAATCTAGCGCAGCCGGGTCGGCCACCGCATACAGGCGCCACGTGCCCGGGACACCCCGAAGCGTGGTGACGCCGCGTTCGTCGAACGCCAACCCGGAGCCGGCCACGAGGTCCTTCACGGTCTGGGAGACGAGCACCTCGCCTGCCTCGGCCTCGGCCGCCACCCGCGCCCCGATGGACACCGCGATGCCTGCGACCTTGTCGTCGAGGACCTCGCACTCGCCGGTGTGCAGTCCGACGCGCAGATCGAGCCCGACCTCGGCGACCGAGTCCCGGATGGCGCAGGCGCACCGGATCGCCCGCGCCGGAGCGTCGAACCGAGCGAAGAAGCCGTCGCCCGCGGTGTCCAGCTCGACGCCGCGGTGACGTGCGAGCTCGCGACGTGTCCGGTCGTGGTGCTCCGTCAGCAGCTCGCGCCACCGGCGGTCGCCCAGCTCCGCTGCCTTCGCAGTCGAGTCGACGAGGTCGGTGAAGAGGATCGTCGCGAGCACCGTGTCCAAGGCGTGCCCCGTCTCCGTCGTGGCCACGAACGCCTCGAGCTCGTCGACGATCTCGGGCGAAAGGAACGTGCCCCAGTAGTCGGAGCCCGCCAGCTCCACCAGACGCGCGTCCGTGATCAGTCGGGCCGTTGCGCGAGAGATCTCTGCCTCCGTCTCGCCGCGAACGAGAACGAGCGTCGGCACCTTGATCGCAGGGAGAACCTCGCGCAGATCGCTCTCGAAGAACGCCTTGTTGAGCTCGTACGCCACCTCGGGGCTGGCTCCGACCCGGCAGCAGTTCGCGAACCAGAGCCGGTCGGCCTCGCTGCGCAGAAGCGTCGGGCAGACGACGGCGAGCAACTCGTCCGAGAACTGCCGTGTGCCCCACATCACACGCAGCCGATCCAGCTGGGCCTGCTGGGCCGGATCGTGCTCTGCCGCGCCGTACGGAGGGAACTGGAAGAGGACGAGCGCATCCGTCCGCTCGGGGTATGTGGCCGCATAGAGGGCGGCCATTCCGCCGCCCTCGTGCGAGCCGAACACGACCGCGCGGTCGGACCCGACCGCGTCGAGAACCGCGCGCATGTCGTCGATCCTCGTCTCCAGCGCGGGGAAGTGCGTCCCGCGGTCGGACAGGCCGGTTCCCCGCTTGTCGAAGAGGATCACGCGGAACGAGCGCGCCAGCCGTTCGTAGAACTCGCGCCAGTAGGCGGACTCCCAGAGGTAGACGAGGTTGGACATGTAGTCGGGCACCAGCACGAGGTCCCTCTCCCCCGTGCCGACCACCTGGTAGGCGATCGCGACGTCACCGTTCCGGGCATAGCGGATGTCCGGCTCCACGGGGCCAAAGCCTAGACTCCCGGCATGGCGACCACCGCCACGGAGAAGCGCCTTCTCGTCGGCGGCGAGTGGGTGGAGACCGGAGACTGGATCGACGTCCGCTCGCCGTACTCCGGGGAGGCCGTCGGGCGGGTGCCGAAGGCCGGTGCGGACGAGACGCGCAAGTCGATCGACGCCGCCGTCGAGGCAATGCGGGATCCGCTCCCCGCCCACAAGCGGGCGGAGATCCTCGTCAAGGTCGCCGGCGGGCTCGGCCGCCGCCACGAGGAAGTCGCCCAGACGATCTGTGCGGAGGCCGGCAAGCCGCTGAAGGCGGCCCGGGTGGAGGCGTCGCGGGCGATGTCCACGTACACGATGGCCGCCGTCCAGGCGCGCACGCTCGCCGGCGACGTCGTGCCGATGGACGCCTCCCAGGCGGGCGAGGGCAAGCTCGCCTTCACGCTGCGCGTTCCGATCGGCGTGGTCGGGGCGATCAGCCCGTTCAACTTCCCGCTCAACCTCGTCGCGCACAAGATCGCGCCCGCGCTCGCCGCCGGCTGCGCGGTGGTGCTCAAGCCCGCGACCGCCACACCGCTGTCGGCGCTCCTGCTGGCGGAGCTCGAGCAGGAGGCCGGGTTGCCGCCGGGCTGGCTGAACGTCGTCGCCGGCTCCTCGGCCGAGATCGGTGACGCCCTGGTCGGCGACGAACGAGTAGCAGCGCTCACGTTCACGGGCAGCGGCGACGTCGGCTGGAAGCTGAAGGAGCGAGCCCCGCGCAAGCATGTCGCGCTCGAGCTCGGCAACGCGACGCCGGTGATCGTCGAGGCGGACGCCGACCTCGACGATGCCACTGCTCGGCTCGCCGGCAACGCCTTCTCGTTTGCGGGCCAGAGCTGCATCTCGGTGCAGCGCATCTACGTCGCCCGCGATGCGTACGACGACTTCCTGGAGCGCTTCCTGCCCAGGGTCGAGGCGCTGGTCGTGGGCGATCCGGCCGACGAGCAGACCGACGTCGGCCCGTTGATCGACGCAGACGCCAAGGACCGGGTGCTGGAGTGGGTCGGGGAGTCTGACGGCGAGATCCTCACCGGCGGCGACCTGACCGACGACGGACTGGTCCGGCCGACCGTGATCGCGCGACCCAGCCCCGATGCGAAGGTGTCATGCGAGGAGGTCTTCGGGCCGGTTTGCACGGTGACCCCCTACGGGTCGCTCGACGAGGCGATCGAGCTGGCGAACGGGACGCGCTACGGCCTCCAGGCCGGCATCTTCACCGCGAACGTCAAGAGCGCGCTCGAAGCGGCGCGACGGCTGGAGTTCGGCGGCGTCACGGTCAACGAGGCGCCGACCTTTCGCGCCGACCAGATGCCCTACGGCGGCGTGAAGGACTCCGGGAACACGCGCGAAGGGCCCGCGTACGCCGTCCGCGAGCTGACCGAGGAGCGCGTGATCGTCTTCCAGCTCTAGGAGAGCCCGCCCGCGAAGCTAGACTCGACGGGGCGATGGCTCTCCTGCGCCGCTTCCGCCGCGCCCCGAGGACAAAGGCGCCCAGGCGGACGTTGCCGCCCCCGGGCGTGATCCGCCGCGAGCGGCGCGTCGTCGAGCGCACGCGTGACGAGAAGCTTCGGGACCTGGGCGGCCTGATGCTCGAGATGTACCGGCGCGACACGTTCCGCGAGGATCTCCTCGCCGAGCGCTGCAACGAGTTGCTCGGGCTCGACGCCCGCCTCCACGAGCTCGACGAGATGCTCGCAGCCTCGCGCCGGCGCGTCCCGGCCGGCCGCTGCGCCTGCGGCGCCCCGCTTTCGTGGGGCTCCCACTTCTGTCCGAACTGTGGACGGCCGGCAGGGCAGACGGTCGTCGCCTGCCCCGAATGCGAGCATCCGCTGCCGGCCGACGCGCGCTTCTGCGCGAACTGTGGCGCTGCGGCAGGCGGCGAGGCGGAGGGCGAGGCCGCGGCCGCGCGCGGAGTCCGTGGACGACGGCTCTCCCGATCCGGGGCAGGCGCCGCTTGCCGAGCCGCAGCCGGTCGTCGCCGACGGGGCCGACGATGGCGCAGCCTGACGCCTGCCCAGCCTGCGGGACGCCCGCGGAGCCCGACCAGGAGTACTGCCTCCACTGCGGCGCCCGGATCGCTCCGACGCGCAGGCTGGGCGCCTTCGGACACGCCTGGCAACGCCGCATCGGGCGCTATCCCGGCGACTGGGTGCTCGCCTCGCTGCTCCTGCTGCTCGTCGCCGCCGGCTCCGCGACCGCGGGCATCGTCGCGGGCCGCGACACCGAGACGGCGAGCGGACCGCGCACGATCGTGGCGACGTCCCCCGTCGTGACCGCTCCTCCGTCGCCTCCGGCCCAGACCGAGCCGACGACCACGTCGGACTCGTCAGCGCCGAAGCCCAAGCCGAAGGCGACGGCACCGCAACCGAAATCAGGCCCGCCGACGTGGCCCGCGCGGGACGGCTATACGGTCGTGATCGCGTCGATCCCGGCGCGGGGCAGCGGCCTGTCCGAGGCGAACGCGAAGGCCAAGGAGGCGCGCACGCGCGGCCTTCGGGCCGGCGTGCTCGAGTCCGGCAAGTTCGCCAGCCTCCACCCCGGCTACTACGTCGTCTTCGCAGGCTTCTACGGCTCGCTCGAGGAGGCGGAGCGTGCCTCACGCGCAGCCACCTCCAAGTACCCGAACGCGTACGCGCGCGAGGTCGCACGCTGACGGCGCGGACGTTCGCCGACTCTGGCAACTTTGGTCGCGACTTTGTAACAGAGCGCGAAAGGGGGTAGACTGGGCTCCCGAAACCGTCGTCTGGACGCTTAACAGGCGCGTAACAAAGCTTTTCTGCGACTTAACAGGAGACCTGGATACTGACTATGGACGAGTTGAACGCTCAGATTCGTAACTGTATGTATCAGTACTCGCGTGCCATCTACCGGACGATCAAGGACCTGATCGACCCGTACGCCGACCCGGACGAGCAGCTCGAGTACCGTCGCGCAGTGCTGGAGGCGTGCGAGGAGACGATGGAGCGGCTCGCGACCGATCCCCACTACTTCGCGAATCCGGACAAGACGCTCTTCCAGGACATCCGCCGCTACTTCCCGATCACGCAGCAGGCACAGGTCGCCTGGGCCGTTCAGGAAGGCGTCGGCGCTGCCGTGGCCTTCGTCCAGACCCAGATCGAGGCCGGGGCGTTCGACGGCGGCGTCGCACGCTGCCGCGCGACCACCCGCAAGGGCAAGCCGTGCCAGCGCACGCCGCTGCCCGAGCGGGACTACTGCCCCTCGCACCAGCATCTCGAGCGCTCCAAAGTCGCAGCCTAGAAACGTGGGGGAACCCCTGGTTCCCCCACGAGCCCCTCCTTGTGGACGTCTTCGTTGCGCCGACCGCGCTGAGCCGGCCAGGGAACCCGTAACGCCACTGTCGCTTCTGCGCATGCGGCTTCCGGCCAGGCCAAGCCCGGCCTCGTCGGCCTGATCTTTTCCACAAGGCATCTTTCGTCAACGCGTATAGAGTCGGGTCGGTGAGTCACGACACCGACAAGCTGATCCGTCAGCTTTCCCTCGTTGCATTCCTGATGGCGGAGCGGCGTCCGCTGACCGCCCGCGACGTCAAGGGGAACGTCGAGGGGTACTCCGAGATGTCCGACGAGGCCTTCGCGCGACGGTTCTACTCCGACCGTGCCGAGCTGCGCGACCTCGGCGTCCCGCTCCACTCCCAGCGGGACGAGTTCACCGGCGAGGAGCTGTACACGCTGCGCTCGGAGAACTATTTCCTCCCGAAGCTCGAGCTGACCGACGACGAGCTTGCGGCGCTCCAGACCTGCTTCTACCTGCTCGAGGGCAAGTTCGCATACGCGGAGCCGCTCCGGCTCGCGCTCCAGAACCTCGCGCTCGGCCGGCCCACCCTGGCTGACGAGGCGCCCTCGGCGACTGCGGTGCGGGTCGAGATGCGCGATCCGGACTACTCGGCCGAGATGCCCGGGCGGCTGGCGAAGCTCGAGACGGCGATCTCGAAGCAGCGCACGGTGAAGTTCGCCTACCGGGCGATGACCAGCGGCAAGGAGACCGAGCGCACGCTGAATCCCTACGGCCTGCTGAACGATCGTGGGGTCTGGTACGTGATCGGCTCCGACCACGACCGCGACGCGATCCGCACCTTCCGCGTCTCCCGCATCCGGGGCGACATCCGTTTCGCCACCCGGCGCGAGCGCGATTTCCGACTTCCGCCCGACTTCGACATCGACGCCTTCCGGGGACGGGCCGCCTGGCAGTTCGGCGACCCGGTCGGCGAGGCCCGGATCGAGGTGCGGCCGGAGACCGCCTGGTGGGTCGAACGGGCCTTCGGGCCGAGCGGCCGGCTCGAGGACCAGACCTTCGTCACCGAGTACTCGAGCCTGCCGATGCTCGCCTCCTGGGTGCTGCGGCAGGACGGACGGGCCGTTCCGCGCGAGCCGGACGACCTGCGCCGCGAGGTCGCGGAGAGTCTGCGCCGCGTCCGTGGCTGCCATCAGGGCGCCCCGTCGAAGCCGGCCAGAGAGGTGACGAGCCGCCAGGATGACCCGGCCGTCGAGCGCTCCTCCGGTCCGGTCACGCCCGAACGCTTCGGGCTGCTCCAGGCACTGCTCGCGTATCTCCTGGCCGCGTGCGGCGAGCAGAAGGACGCCGTCGTTCCTGCAGCCGAGATCGTCGAGCGCTTCCAGATACCGGCAGACGAGCTCGAGGACCACCTGTCGCTCCTCAACCTCGTGAACTTCGGCGGCGGCTGCTACGCCGTCTACGCCGAGCTGCACGGCGACGAGGTGCACATCGACAAGGAGCTCTGGGGCGACACCTTCCGCTCCGCACCTCGGCTGACGCCGCTCGAGGCGCGCGCCATCCGCCTTGCCCTCGAGTTCGTCGGGCCGCTGATCGCCGCAGAGGCGCACCGCCCGCTCGACCGCGTCCGGAAGAAGCTCGAGGAGACCTTCGGCGAGTTCGAGCTGTCGCAGACGCCCCAGCCGAACTCGGACAAGGCCGCCGAGGGGCTGGTCGCGATCCTCACCGACGCCATCCGTCGCCGGCGCCTCGTCGAGCTCGAGTACCTGAAAGAGGAGGAGGGGACGCCGACGGTGCACCTCGTCGAGCCGTACACGATCGAGCGACGCCTTCCGCACTGGTACGTCCACACCTGGGATCGCACCCGCGACGACGAGCGGAGCTTCCGGCTCGACCGGATGCGGAGCGCGACGCTCCTGGAAGAGGAGTTCGAGCCCCGCGAGGGGTTCGAACCGGGCCTCCTCGAAGGAGCGCTCGTCGCCCGCGTCCTCTACTCGCCCGCGGTTGCGCGCTGGGAGGTCGAGCGGGGCGCGAGACCACTGGCGGACGGGTCGGCGATCAACGAGCAGAAGATCGGCAGCAAGGAGTGGCTCGTCGGCGAGATCCTCCGCTACCGTGGCGAGGCCGAGCTGCTCGAGCCGCCGGAGCTGCGCCGTCAGATCGCCAAGCGGGCGCAGACGCTGGGCCGCGAGCTCGGCGTGACCAGGCTGCGCGCGCCCGCCTAGGGCCCGGCGACCGGCAGCTCGAGCGTGAAGGTCGCGCCCTCGCCGGGCGTCGAGGCGACCGAGAGCGTGCCGCCGTGTGCCTCGGCGATCGAACGAGCGATGAACAGGCCGAGGCCGGTGCCGGGCTTGCCCAGGCCGACGTTGGCGCGGCCGAACCGCTCGAAGATCAGCCCGTGCTGCTCGGCCGGTATGCCCGGGCCCGCGTCCTCGACGATGACGAGGACGCGGCCGTCCTCGGCGCGGGCCCGGACGTCGACCACCTCGCCGGCCGGCGAGTACTTGACTGCGTTCTCGAGCAGGTTCCGCACCACCTGGCGCAGCCGCTCGCGGTCGCCGCGGACACTCGGCACGTCCCCGTCCGCGCGCGCGACCACGCTGACCTCGTCCTGGTGCAGCGCGAAGCCGGCGACCGTGGCGCGGACGAGCTCCGCCACGTCGACTTCCGTGAAGCGGTACGAGAAGGTGCCCGCCTCGATCCGCGACGTGTCCAGCACGTCGCCGATCAGCGTCGCCAGCCGGTTCGTCTCGTCGGCGATCAGGGACGAGGAAGGCCGCGCGCTGGTCGGCGTTCAGCTCACGCCAGCGCTCCTCCAGCGTCCGGGCGGCGCCGATCACGGCCGCCATCGGGCTGCGCAGCTCGTGCGAGACCAGCGACACGAAATCGGCGCGGAGCGCCGACAGGCGGCGCAGTTCGGCCACTGTCGCCCGCTCGGACTCGTACGCCCGGATGTTCTGGACGCTGCTGGCGAGCAGCCGTCCGAGCAGCGCCGCGAGCTCGAGCTCGTCCTCGTCGAAGGCGTCCGCCTGCCGGCGCAGGATCGAGACCATGCCGATCGGCAGGGTCCCGAGCAGCAGCGGCGCCGCAACCCGTGAGTTGAGGCCGATCGCGGTCAGCGGCACCTCTTCCGGGTAGCGATGGTCGCCCATGTCGCGTCGGTACACGGTCTCGCCGGTCCGCAGCACCTCGTCGACGAGGGCTCCCGGCGGCAGCGCCTCCCCAGGTGGAAGCACGATGTCGTGCATGAGGCCGGCGGTCGCCATCACCCGCACGTGGCCCTCCTCCAGAAGCATGATTGCCGTGCGGTCGAACGGGACGAGGTCGCGCAGCTCACGGATGAACGCGCCGAACGCCTCCTCGAGCTCGAGCGACGAGCCGAGCGCCTGCGCGCAGCGGTTCGCGGCGTCGATCGCGTTGCTGCGCCGGTCTAGCTGGTCCTGCAGCTGCTCCGCCTCCTGCACGCTGTCGTGGGCGACGGCGGTTTCCGTTGTGAGCCGCTCGACGAGCCAACCGACGATGAGGGCAATCATCACTTCGATGACGACCTGCACCGCGACGTTCTCCCAGCGGAACCGCTGGTCGAAGTGGTGGTCGCGGAGCCACTCGAACCCGAACAGCACCGGGACACTCGCCGCGGCGAGCACCAGCCCGCCGCGAATCCCGTAGCGGAAGGCCGCCTCGACTACGACGAGGATCATGACCTGCCGGATCGGGGCCGTCTCCTGGAAGTAGAGCCCGAGGAGGAAGGCCGAGACGACGACGAAGTCGAAGACCAGGGCGGCGAGGCCGAGCCGTCGGAGCGCGTTCCGGTCGAGCTCACGCCGGGCCAGGAGTAGCAACACGACTGCCCCCGCAGCGAACGCGGCGGTCGTCGCCCAGAGCCACACCCCCTGGCCGACCGTGTACGGATCTGCGACGACCGCCTGGAGGGCGACGAAAGGCACGGCCCCGAGCCGGACCCAGGCGAGCCAGCGCTCGGCGTGCGCCCGCTGCTCGTGGCTCACGCCGAAGGCTCCCGTTCGGCGATCCGGGCCAACGCCCACTCGGCGTGCTCGCGCAGCAGGTCGTCGTCGCCGCTTGCGAACGGCTCGGCCAGCGCCGCGTCGGCGGCGCCGCCGACGTTGCCGAGCGCTACGAGCGCGTTCCGACGCAGGTAGCGCGGATCGTTGCGGGGGACATAGAGCCTGCGGTAGCGCCCGACCAGCGCCGATCCGTCTGCCTGCAGCCAGTCGACCAGCGAAACCGTGGGCTCTCCGTGCGCGGGATCGTCCCTGCGGCGCTTCTCGACGCCGCGGTTCCAGGGGCAGACCTCCTGGCAGATGTCGCAGCCGTAGACCATGTCCGCCAGCGACTCCCGGTAGGCCTCCGGGATCGGCTCGGGCGCCTGTGTCCAGTAGGAGAGGCACCGGTTTGCGTCGAGCGTGCCCGGCTCGTCCAGCGCGCCGGTGGGGCAGGCGTCGATGCAGAGGCGGCAGTCGCCGCAGTCGAGCTCGAGCGGCGGAGACGGCTCGACCTCGACGTCGGTGACGAGCGTGCCCAGGACGACCCACGACCCGTGACGGCGAGTGATCAACATGGTGTTCTTGCCGTAGAAGCCGACGCCGGCCCGTACGGCGCCCTCGCGGTCGACGTGCTGGTTGGCGTCGACCAGGACGCGGTACGACCCGCCCAGCCTCGCGCCGAGCGCATCGAGCTTCTCGCGGAGCTCGGAGTAGCGGTCGCTCCAGGCGTAGCGGGGCAGGCGCCCCTCGCCGGGGCCCGGCGGTGCAGCCGGCGCGTAGTAACAGAGCGCGGCGGCCACGACCGTCCGGGCGCCCGGCAGCAGCGTCTCGGGGTGGCAGGACACCTCGGGCTGCGCCATCGTGAAGCGCATGTCCGCGAACAGCCCGCGGGCGCGCCGTTCCCGGATCTGCAGCTCGGTCTCCGTGTACGGCACGGCGGGCGCGGCCCCGATCGCGTCGATCCCGAGCTCCTCGGCGAGTCGGTCGAGCTCGACCGTCGTCACGACCGCATTGTGACGCCTGGCGCGCCCCGACAGGCGAGCGCACCCAGGCGGCCCGAGTAGCCGGCGATCTTCCCCTGGGCGATCGCGAGCTGAACGAGCGGATCCATCTTCTCCTGCTGCTGCTTCCGGCCCTCGATCACGTCCGCGGCCCCGACAGCGAGCCGCTCCGCGCTCAGCCAGCGCTCGTACAGGTCGCGCTCGTCGGCCGGCGGCCGCAGCCTCCGTAGGCCGGCGATCCTCGCTCGGTGCGTCTTCGTCTCGCGGCAAACACGGTCGGCCGAGGCGGCGAAGCCTGCCTTCGTCGGCGGAGGGCTCTGCCGGCCGTGTGAGCCGCCGCCGCAGCCGGTGAGCAGCACGACCGCTGCCGCCCCGGCGATCGCCAGTTTCCCGGACACGTTCCGACTATACGATCGTTCAGTGAAGGCAATCGTCATCCACGAGGACGGCGGGCCAGAGGTCCTCCGCTACGAGGACATCCCGGATCCGTTCGCGGGGCCTGGCGAGGTCCTGGTGCGAATGCGCTTCGCGTCGCTGAACCACTTGGACGTCTGGACGCGAAAGGGCCTCCCGTCGGCGCCGAAACCGCACATCCTCGGGGCGGACGGATCCGGCGTGATCGAGGCGCTCGGCGACGGTGTCTCCGATCTGGAGCCCGGCCAGCCGGTCGTGATCAACCCGGGGCTCGAGCACGACGGGGTCATCCACGTGATCGGCGAGCACACACAGGGGGTGCACGCGGAGCTGGCAGCGATTCCGGCGACGAACGTGGTCCCGCTGAGAGACGGCGTCTCGTTCGAGGAGGCGGCGGCCTTTCCGCTGGTCTACGAGACCGCGTACCGGATGCTGGTCACGCGGGGCGCTCTTCAGGCGGGCGAGTGGGTGCTGATCTGGGGAATCGGCGGCGGGGTCGCGACCGCGGCGTTCCGGATCGCGCAGGCGCTAGGGGCGCGGACGATCGTCACGTCGTCCAGCGACGCGAAGCTCGCCCGGGCGGCGGAACTCGGCGCCGACCTCACGGTGAACCACGAGAGTGGCGACGTGGTCGCGGCTGTCAAGGAGGCGACCGGCCGGAGGCGCCGACGTCGTCGTCGAGACCGTGGGCGAGGCCACGTGGAAGCGCACCCTGGACGCCGCGCGGCCCGGCGGGCGGGTCGTCGTCTGCGGGGCGACCTCGGGCCCGAACCCGCCGGCGGCGCTGCATCGGCTCTGGTGGAAGCAGCTCGACCTGCTCGGCTCGACGATGGGCACTCGGGCCGACTTCGACGGCGCGTACGACCTGGTCGCTGCGGGCGCGACACCGGTGATCGACTCGGTGCTGCCGCTCGCCGAGGCCCATGCCGCCCACGAGCGCCTGGAGTCGGGCGAGCAGTTCGGGAAGATTTTGCTCAGCATTCCCGCCTGAGACCACGTCGGTCGAGGCCGGGCTCTGCCCGGCCGGAACCCACTCAGGTTCTGGCAATAACCGACCCGCACTGAGCTGCCCCTGCTCCGCGAGCTTCAGCCGAGCGCGCTGCAGCCGGCAAGGAGGCGTGGCCCGCGCGGTGCCCGCGCAAGACGGCCGCCATCAGAACCTCCTCGTCGGATGGAACGCCTTGGCAGTCCACAGGGATATGCACCGGTTCTGTGCGTTCGCGGTCACGCTTAGCTCACCGGATGACCACGAACTCGGCACCTCAGTTGGTCCGGCGCGCATGGAGACTGCCCTTCTGGGCGGATGCCTCCGAAGGGGGCGGGCTGCAGGACACGCGGCATGGGAGAGGCGATCGCCGCGCGCCGCAAGCCCGCCCCCGGCCGAATCTATTGTCGGGCAACGCGATCCCTCGCCCGATCGCGGTCTGCCCGCACAAACGTGACAAGGCGCGTTCACCCCTTCGCAACCGGTGGTCGTGAAAGGCTCGCGACAAGCGGGAAACGAGAACCATCCTCCTCTCGACCGCGTGGTGGACGCCAGGCAGCACGGCTCGCGTCACGCCGAGCCGTGGTGCCGCCCTCAGTCTCAGCCGCTTGGTCACGTTTCTAATGCGATCGCCAGACGACATCGCTACCCTGGCGCGCCGGCGGGTGTCTGCTGCCGTGCCGTCAGGGCACTCTCTCTCCCCCGCCCGGGCGCCTATCGGTCCGGGCACCCGCCGCCACATTTGGTGCGTGTCCTCGTCATTCGTCAGTCCTCAGCAGAGGAAGGCGGGGTTGCATTCGGCAGGGTCGTCGTTGCCGCGGGCGACGTTGACGCCGACCGGTGCTGCTCCCTCGACACGAATGCCGAGTCCGGAGGCATCGTGGGGTTGGAAGCCGTTCCCGTCGGCTTGGTTGCCTTTGAGCTTGGCCGCGTTCCCGAAAATCACGATGCCGTAGATGTCGTTACCGGACACGGTCGATGACTTGACCGAGGCGAGATTGCCACCGATCGCAATGCCCCTGTTGCCATTTCCCGTGCTGATCACCGATGTGATTTTTGGGGCGGCTCCGTCGATGAGGAGTCCGGTGCCACCGTTGCTCGAGGTGGTCGACGACTTGATCGAGAAGGCGTCACCGGTGACGGAGATGCCCTCACCGGCGTTTGCCGTGGCGCTCGACGACGCGACTGAGGTCGAGTCGCCCCTGAGGTCGAACCCGCCGAAGCTGCTGCCGGAGACAGCGACGTTGACGATCGAGAGATGGTCGGTGCCGTTGTCGGCGAAAAGGCCAATGCTGAACTCGCGGATCACCCCGTTCTTGATGGTGACCTTGCTGCTCGGAAAGACTTCCACACCGAAGTCGGGCCCGCCGTCACTGGTGAGCGTATGCCCGTTCAGGTCGATCGTGACCTGCGACGCGTTGACGAAAATCCCGTTGCCGGTGCAGGTCAGGTCCTGCGTCAGCACCGCATTCGTGGTCACGAACTGCGCGCATGCGGTGATCGGCGTAACCCCCTTGCCGTTCGCCTCCGGCGCAACAGCCACAAGCACGACCACCGCAAGCGCGGCCAGCACGATCCGATGCACAGTCATCGTCGCCTCCCTAACCGTCGTGACGGATGGCGCGATCGTACTCCGGCGCTGGTAGTCGTTCCAACCGCCGCTGAAAGGCCGAGCTGCCCTCCCAGACCGTTGGCGTGGTGGTCTCGCAGCGACTCGGTCACTCCACGATCAGCATCACGCTCGATACCTACAGCGACGGTACTGCCGGGCCTTCAGGAGGAAGCGGCCGCGACGGTCGCAGCACTCGTCGGTTAGCAGACGGGCTTCGGCGAGCGCCGGATTTGGCTAGCCGAAGCCGAGGATGAACTTCGCGTCGTCCGACATGCGGTCGGGCGTCCAGGGCGGATCCCACGTCAGCTCGATCTCGACGTCCTCGACGCCGGGCACCGACGACGCGACATTGTGGATGTCCTCCTGGATCATCGGGCCGGCCGGGCAGCCCATCGACGTCAGCGAGTGGATCACCTTGACCTTAGGCCCGTCGACCTCGACGTCGTAGAGCAGCCCGAGCTCGACGATGTCCATCCCGAGCTCGGGATCCTCGACCCCGTGCAGCGCCTCGACCACTTCGTCCTTCGTCGGCATACATCGAGTGTATCCGGCCGGCGGGCAGGGCCGGGAAGGCCAGACTTCAGTCTGGCCCCTTGCCTTTCGGTGGCGCCACTGTGTAAGGCCGGGACAGGCTGAAGCCTGTCCCTAATACCCGAGCAACCTCACCTCTTCACGCCGCTCCCGCGCGAAGAAGTGGATTCCGTCGGTGAACCGCACCCAGTTGCAGCGGGTGCACATGACCAGCGAGTGTGTGCGGGCGCTGTCGGCGAGGAAGCGGACGCCGCGCAAGAGGTCGCCGTTCGAGACGCCGGTGGCGGCGACGATCACCTCGCCGGAGACGAGATCGTCGATGCCGAACACCTGCTCGACGTCCTCGATGCCGTACTCGCGCGCCGCTTCGATCTCGTGCCGGGACGTCGGCCAGAGCTGCGTCTGCACCTCGCCGCCGAGGCAGCGGAGCGCGCCTGCGGTCAGAACCGCCTGGCGTGTGCCGCCGATCCCGATCGCCAGGTGGTCGTTCGTCCCGCGGATCGCCGCCGAGATCGACGCGGTCACGGTGCCGTCCTGGATGAGCTTGATCCGTGCTCCAGCCGCGCGGATCTCCTCGATCAGGTCGTGGTGGCGTGGTCGGTCGAGCACGATCGTGGTCACGTCGCCCACGTTGCGGCCGAAGGCGTCCGCGATCGCGCGGACGTTGTCGCCGACCGGTGCGAGCAGGCTGATCCGCCCACGCGCGAGCGGCCCGGCGGCGATCGTCCGCATGTACATGTCGGGGAGGCGCCGGAGTTTGCCGGGCTCGGCGGCAACGATCATCGAGATCGCCCCGTTGCCTCCCCGGGCGACGACGCCGCGGCCCTCCAGGGGGTCGAGCGCGAGGTCGACGTCGATCCCGCCGGCGCCCAGCGCCTCGGGCATGCTCGTCTCGCCGTCGCCTGCGCCGATCAACACTCGGCCCGTCATCGGCAACTCGTCGAGTCCACCCCGCATGCCGGAGAGGGCGGCCTCCTCGGCGCTCTCCTGGTCGGCGCGCCCCAGCCAGCGTGCGCCCGCAAGCGCAGCGCGTTCGGTCGCGCGCAGGTACGTGACGCAGAGGCAGAGATCGGTCCGCTCCTCGCCGGCGGACGAGGGTGCAACCTCCTGCTCGGTCTCCATCACACCTTCACGAATCGCTCGGCGCCGGCCACGACGAGCTCCATCACGGTTCCGATCGAGAGCTCCATGTTCCCGTTCTCGACGACCGGCACCCGGCAAGCGCGTGCCCGCTCGAGGATGAAATCCTGGAGCGTCCGGATCTCGCCGAGGCCGTCGAGGTACTTCTGGACCGGCCGAAGCCCTTCCGAGTGCGTGTCGCGGACCCAGAAATGCGAGGCGTGCAGGTCCACATCCTCGATGGCCAGCACGCAGTGGACGACCACCGCCCCCTCGACGGGCGCCAGCATGCCGGGTACCAGGTGAACCCCCTCGAGCACGAGCGACCACCCCTCGTGCAGTGCCCGGTCGATCAGCCCGCGCACGCCGATGAGGACGTTGCGCGTCTGCTCGACGAACCCCTCGACCGCGCCGAGCCCGTCCTCCTCGGGCGGCACCTCGAAGCTCGAGTAGTGGATCGAGGGCATGAAGTCGCGCTTCAGGAACGCGCGCATCGTCTGCCGCACGAAGTCGGTCGACGTCACCCGCGTGATGCCGAGCCGGTAGGCGACCTCGGTCGCGACCGTCGACTTGCCGGTGCCGGTCGCTCCGCCGATCAGGACGATGATGGGCAGGTCGAGCTCGCGCAGGGCCTCGGACCGGCGGAGTCGTCGGATCGCCTGCGAGCCTTCGTTCTCGCCGAGTACCTCGAGCGCGAGCTCTTCGAGCCGGTCGAGGTCGACCGCCTCCTCCCCACGCTCGGCCAGGTCGACGCCGACCCGCAACGCCAGCTCGTACGCCCGCACGGCGGGGACGCCCGCCGCCACCAGCGCCCGCGCCATCAGGCCCCTCGAGTATGGAAGGCCGTCCGCGCCGCCGAGCGGGAGCGGTTCGGCGTGCCGTGGCTCGGTCATCGCCGGACATTCTCCCGCGCCGAAGCCTCTGACGCCACCTCCGCGAGCTCGAGCAGCACTTCGTCCAGGCCGGGAGCGACCACGTCGTTCGCGGCCAGCATCACCTCGAGCCCTCGTTCAGCGGCGTGCTCGGCGACGACGTCGATCGCCGCCGCCTTCAGCTCGACGACATAGACGTCCGCGTCGATGCCGTCCAGCTCGCGCTCAAGCCGGGCTCGGTCGGCGAGGCTCTGCGACGCGAAGACCACGTTCTCGAGGTGGTCGAGGCGCGCCGGGCCTGTCGTGAAGACAGCCGCCCGCCGGCCGTCGAGCGAGCCGACGGGCCGCAGGCGCAGGTCGAACAGGAGCGCTCTGCGTCCGAGTGTCCCGGCCGCGGCGGCGACCTCCGGGCTCATGGTCAGGACGAGGTCGCTGATCAGCGCGCGGTACGGATTGAGGCCCGAGTCGAGGTCGTGCGCGACCAGGATGCGGGCACCGGCGGCGACCGGCGGGATCGCGGCGCCGCTGCCGTCGAAGACGACCAGGTCGGGCTCCAGAGCCGCGCCCACCTGGGCGCCCTCGAGCACCGTCGAGGTGAAAGGCGCGCCGGCGAGCCCACCCCCGCAGCGCCGGCAGCCGACGGTCGGCACGCCCGCGAGCGCGGCCGTCTCGAGATGGTCGGAGGCGGCATGGCGACCGGCGCGCGACAGCGTCAGGAGGTCGTCGAGCGTCGGCGGGGCCTCGATCACCTCCGGCTCGGCCGGGCCGCCGCGGCCCATCGCGACGACGACGACGTCGCGGTCGCGTGAGAGCAGACGAGCGAGATGGCCCGTGACGGAAGTCTTCCCGACGCGCTTGCCCGTCCCGATCACGGCCAGCGACGGCAGCGCGAACAGCTCGAACGGAGGCGGGTCGAAGCGGAAGTCCGCTCCGACGTACGGGACGCCGGCCGCCAGCGCTCTCGACGCGAGCGCGAAGCGTTGCCTGGGTGGCAGCACGGGCTCGTCGGACAGGTCGACGACGATATCGGGCCGATGCTCGGCAATCGCCTCCTCGAGGCCGGCGCCCAGCAACAGCCCGTAGTCCTCGCCGCCACGGAGCTTCTCCGTGCCGCCGGCGAACACGGCGGCGACGAAGTCGTAGGGCAGCTCGGCGAGCGCGTCGCGAACGACCGGCGGGTAGTGCTCCCCGTCGATCACGGCGACCGCCCGGCTCAGATTCGCGACGAGAGCTCTCCCTCGATCCGCGCGGTGTACTTCTCGAACTCGAGCGTCTCGATCGAGAACTGGATGATCCGTTCCTGGCCGTGGAACGGATACCGCCGCCAGACCGACACGTGCGCCCCCTCGACCTCGATCACGTTGTAACAGGGCCGTGTGTTCCCGCGGAGACGTAGCGACGAGACAGTGCCGGCGTTGAGGATGAACATGTTCTCGAGCCGCCATGCGTACGGGACGTGCTTGTGCCCCGAGAGGACCATCTGCACACGTGCGCGCTGGAGGCACTCGAGGGCGTCGCCGGCGTCGTAGACGACGTTGCGCTCCCGGCCCGTCCCCGGCACCGGCAGCAGGTGGTGGTGGAGGACGAAGATCCGTAGTTCCGAGTCGTCGGCGAACTGCTCTTCGATCCACGGATAGCGGCCGCGGCCGATCTGGCCGTGGTCGAGATCCGGCTCGGTCGAGTCGACCGCGACGATCGTCGTCGTCCCGATCCGCAACACCGAGTTGCGCTGACCGAACAGCTCCTCGAAGTGGATGTAGCCGACATTGCGTGCGTCGTGGTTTCCGGGGATGACGACGAAGGACTTGCACTGCAGCCGCGACAGATACTCCTGCGCCTGCATGTATTCGGGCTTGAAGCCGAACGTGGTCAGGTCGCCCGAGCAGACGACCAGATCGGGATCGAGGTCGTTGATCTCGGAGATCGCGCGCTCCATCAGGTTGGGGACGAAGTACGGCCCGCCGCAGTGGAGGTCGGAGATGTGCGCGATCGTGAACTGCCCCGCCGCGGCCATGCGCCTAGTCTAGGGTGTCCGGACCGGCGGGTATCCTGACTCGTGTCGATGCCGGAGACCCCTGTTTTCCAGGCATATCGCGGCACCGAGCCACCCGTCTTCCAGAACGAGGCTGAGCTCGAGTGCGCCAAGATCCTCGATTACTACGGCGTCCCCTGGCTGTACGAGCCGCGGACGTTCGAGCTGGAGGTCGACGAGGACGGCCGCGTCCTCGAGGCGTTCGCGCCCGACTTCTACCTGCCCGAGCAGGACCTGTACCTCGAGATCACCGTGATGAAACAGTCGCTCGTCACGCGCAAGAACCGCAAGCTCCGGAAGCTGAAGGAGCGGTACCCCGAGATCAACATCAAACTCTTCTACAAGCGCGACATCGAGCGTCTGGGTCAGCGATACGGTCTGAAGCTCGTCTCCTGACGGCCCTCGGCCCTGTGGGCGAATCGCACGTCCCGCACGACGAGCGCATCGGCGACGTGTATCTCTCCGCCGAGGAGATCGCGACGCGCGTGGCCGAGCTCGGCGCCGAGATCGCCGCCGACTACGAGGGCCGGGAACCGGTGCTGGTCGCATCGCTGAAGGCGAGCTTCGTCTTCCTCGCGGACCTCACGCGGGCGACCCCGATCCTCCATCACATCGACTTCGTCGAGCTGGCCGGCTACACGTCCGACGAGACCGGCGGAACGCCGGCGATCCGGTTTCTCAAGGATCTGGACGCGCCGCTCGAAGGCCGGGACGTCCTGATCGTCGAGGACGTCGTCGACACCGGCCTGACGCTCAACTACCTGGTGCGCACGTTCACGCTGCGCTCTCCACGCTCGCTCGCAGCGGTCACGTTCCTCGACCGGCCGTACCGCCGTCTGGTCGCGGACCTCCCGGTCCGGTACGTCGGCTTCATCGTCCCCGACGAGTTCTTCGTCGGCTACGGCTTCGACGTTGCCGAGCGGTACCGGAACCTGCCGGACCTGCACGTCCTCCGACAGCCGTGAGGCTCTTCCCTGGCCGCCGCGCCCGACGTGGCGGGCGCGGCACGACTCCGCAACTCTGTGGGGATCGTGATGCGAGCGAAGCGAGCGAGCACAGGAGGGGGAACGTGGGGGAACCATGGGTTCCCCCACGTG
Source organism: uncultured Actinomycetes bacterium (assembly GCA_963808815.1). Lineage (GTDB taxonomy): Bacteria > Actinomycetota > Thermoleophilia > Gaiellales > Gaiellaceae > DATBLE01. Next base: position 381,446 of record CAWEGI010000015.1, read on the forward strand.
ATTAGAGATATCCCAGCGGGTCGACCGCCTGGCCGTTGACTCGCACCTCGAAGTGGAGGTGCGGTCCGGTCGAGTGGCCGGTGGAGCCGACGTAGCCGATGATCTCGCCGCGGGCGACCTGTTGGCCAACCGAGACCGCAATCCTCGATTGGTGGCCGTACGCGGTCGCGAGGCCGCCGCCGTGGTCGATCACGGTCAGGTTTCCGTAGCCACCGAGCCACCCGGCGTAGATGACGCTTCCGGCCGCGGCGGCCGCGATCGGGGTCCCGTAGGCGGCACCGAGGTCGATCCCCTCGTGCATTCGGCCCCAGCGCCAGCCGAACGGGCTCGTGATCGGCGCGCTGACTGGCCAGCTCAGCTGCCCAGAGCCCGTGTGCTGGACAGTCGAGTGCGACTGGGCCGCCTGGATCTTGGCCGCCAGCTCGGCGCTCACCTCCTGCAGGGAGTCGATCTCGCCGGCGTCGGCCCGCTCCTGGGCGCTCAGCGACGCGAGATCGGCCTTCTTCCGGCTCTGGGCGTCGACGAGGGCGCCCTGGCTCGCCACCAGCTGGTCGCGCAGGATGCGCGCCTGGTGAACGCGGAAGGCGAAGATCTTCGCCTGGCGCAGCATGTCCCGGCGCGCGGCCTTCGTGTGGGCCAGCGCCACCGCCACCTCGTCCCTCGACGAGCGCACGGCGTCGGCGATCTGCCGGTCTCGCGTGGCGACCAGCTTGATGTAGTCGAGGCCGTCGAGGAAGGCCGTGAAGCTGCTCGACGAGAGCAGGACGGAGAGCTCATCGGGCGTGTCTGTTTCGTACGCTGCGACCAGGCGGTGGTTGAGCCGGCCGAGCGCGATCCGGTACTCAGCGCGCAGGAATGCCAACCGGTCGCTCTGTACCTGGAGGAGCGCGTTCAGCCGGTTGAGCTTGACCTCACGCAGCTTCAACTCGTGCTCGAGCGGTCCGAGGCGCGAGGAGACATCGCCGACCTGCTGCTCCAATCCGCGGATCCGGCCGGAGACGTCGTCGATCTCCTGGCGGAGCGCCGCTTCCTTCTCTTGCGCCGCGGCCACCCGGTCCTGGAGAGCCGTGATCCTCGAGTCCACCGACTGCTTTCGGTCGACGATGTCGGCGCCTGCGGGTGCTGCGACGACGAGCAGGGCGACCAGGCCGAGGGCGAGGCGGCGCATCCTGCTGGGTTCGGCGGCGCGCCGTGCGACCCTGCCCGTCCCCGATCTGCCTCGAGGGCTATGCGGCGGTCTCGGGCGGGTGCGGCTCGGGCACGATCACGGGCCCGGGCGGCTCGTGCGGGACGGGCTCTGGCTCGGGGACGATCACCGGACCGGGCGGATCGGAGGGAATGGGCGTCGGCTCGGGCACCGGCTCCGGGACGACGGCCTGGCCCGGAGGTGGGTCGTCAGTCGGGGACACGGGCATCAGCCCGCGGTGTTCCCCCGTCGAGCGCTTTCAAAGCCTCCGCAGCGTCCCGGCGCAGATCGCCGACCAGGCTGCGGTAATCGTCGTCGGAGATCTTCCCCGTGCGGTGGTCGAACTCGAGCTCCTTGAGCGCCGCCAGCGCGCGGTCACGCTCCTCCTCCAGGGCGAGGCGCTCGGGCGGCGGCTCGGCCGGCAAGGCGTCCGTCTCCCGCCCCAGGAAGGGCCGCGCGACGAACCAGACGGCGGCGACGGCCAGCATGGCGCCGATCACGAGCGCGGCCGTCAGCACTCAGGCTTGCGCTTCGGGCGCCAGGCGCCCATAACGGATCGCGAGCCGCCGCTCCTCGCGCGCGTCCGGCCAGAGCGTGATCACCGACCCGAGCACGAATACGAGCCCCGCGAGCCAGATCATGTTCACGAGCGGATTGATGATCGCCTTGAAGTCGATCGTCCCGTTGCCGTTGACCTGCTCGGTGATCAGGAAGAGGTCCTCGCCGGTCAGCCAGTCGGAGCGGATCGCCACCTCGTTCGAGACCTGCTGCTCGACCGGGTAGTCGTTCTTCCCGGGGTGCATCACCGCGATCCGGCTGCCGCCGCGGTAGACGTCGATCGTGGCCCGCTCCTCGATCGCGTTGGCCGAGCGCGCCTTCGTCAAGCCGCGGTAGACGAGCGTGTAGTCGCGCACCTTGAGCGACTGGCCCGAGCTCAGCCGGGCGCTGCGCGAGGTGTCGTAGGCGCTCGAACCTGCGATCCCGATCGCGAGCAGCACGATCGCGGCGTGGACGACGTATCCGCCGTAGCGGCGTCGGTTGCGCGCGATCAACGACGTGAACGCGCGGGGGACCGAGTCGCCCGACAGCGTGCGGCGGGCCGCGGTCCCGCGTGCGAACTCGACCACGATCGTCGCTGCGACGAAAGCGGAGAAGGTGTAGGCGATCAGCCCCGGGAGCGACGAGCCTGCGCCGACCGCGATCAGGACGATGCCCACCGCGAGGGCGAAGGCGGTCGGCCAGAAGAACACCCGCTTCAGCGAGGAGAGCGACGCGCGCCGCCAGGCGATCAGCGGCCCGATCCCCATCAGCAGCAGCAGCGGCAGCCCGAAGCTCCGGAAGAAGAAGTTGTAGTAGGGACGCCCGACCGTCACCGCCTCGCCGCGTACCGCCTCGGACAGGATCGGGAAGGTCACCCCCCAGAGGATCGTCAGGCAGAGGGCGACCAGCAGCAGGTTGTTGTAGAGGAACGTCGCCTCGCGGGAGACCAGCGACTCGAGCCGCGTCTTCGAGCGCAGCAGCGGCAGTCGGTAGAACAACAGCGCAAGCGAAGAGGCGACGACGAAGCAGATGAAGCCGAGGAACCACGGGCCGATCGAGCTCTCCGTGAACGAGTGGATCGAGTTCAGCACGCCCGACCGCGTCAGGAACGTCCCGAAGAGGGACAGCGAGAACGCGAGCATGACGAGCAGCATGTTCCAGACCTTCAGCATCCCCTTCTTCTCCTGCACCATCACCGAGTGGAGGAAGGCGGTGGCGGCCAGCCACGGCATCAGCGCCGCGTTCTCGACCGGGTCCCAGGCGTAGTAGCCGCCCCACCCCACCTCCTCGTACGCCCACTTGGCGCCGAGCAGCTGGCCCACGCCGAGGAACATCCACGCGGCGAGCGTCCAGCGGCGGGTGGCGACGATCCAGCGCTCGTCGGTACGCCCCGAGAGCAGTGCGCCCATGGCGAAGGCGAACGGGACGGTCAGCCCGACGTAGCCGAGGTACAGCATCGGCGGGTGGATCTGGAAGTACGGGCTCTGGAGGCTCGGGTTCAGACCGGCGCCGTCCACGTTCGCGAGCTGGGTGTGGAATGGGCTCGCGACGAAGACGACGAGCATCGAGAAGAACACGGCGACGACTCCCAGCACGGGAACGACCCAGACGACCAGCTCGCGCCCTGCCTTGCGGTCGAGGAGGACGGCGGCCGTGCTGTACCCGGTCAGGACGACCAGCCAGAGCAGCAGCGAGCCCTCCTGGCCGCCGTAGAAGGAGGCCAGCTTGTACGGCGTCGGCAGCTCGCGGCTCGTGTGCTGTGCGACGTACGTGAACGTGAAGTCGCTGCGCGCCAGCGCCACGAGCAGCACGGCCGAGGCGACGAGCGTGCAGGCGAAGGCGGCGACGAGCGCGTTCTGGGCGGAGCGCGACAGCCGGCGCCGCCGCGTGTGTGCGCCCCAGAAGCCGGCCACGACCGCGTAGAGGGCGAGCCCGAAGCAGACGACGAGCGCTGCCCTTCCGAGCTCAGGCATGGACTAAGGGGTCTGCTTGGGGGTGTACTTCGAGGGGCACTTCGTGATCAGCGTGCCCGGAATCGCGGTGAAGACTCCGCTCGCATACCGGCCGTCGACGACGATGTCACCGCCTGCCTTGAAGGCGTCCGGGACCGTGCCCTTGTAGACGACGGGCACGGCCGCCGTGCCGTTCCTGTCGCGCAACCGGAAGTGGAGGCCCGCGCCGTGTGCGTCGCCGGTGATCGGCCTGAGGACGACGCCGGTGACCGACACCTTGCCCGAGTGGCCGGAGAGTGAGCTCGGCCGGAGCGAGGGAGTGCCGCCGCCCGCGATCGACGAGTAGAGCAGGAAGACCGCGAGCACGGCCGCGACGGAGAGCGCGATCACGAGGCGCGCCGGGCTGCGTCTGCGAGCCACGGCGGAATTCTACCCCCGCACGAGAGGCGGAACCCCGCTAGAAGACGACGACGACGAACTGGTGCTGGGGGCCGAGCTTGAACGGCGGATTGTCCGTGGGGATCGGCGTGATCCGGTACGAGCCGTCCGGGAGCGCGGTCACGGTCATCGTCTGCGGGTTGGCGCCGACGCCCGAGACGAGGGCACTGCGGCCGGCGATGCCGTTGAACTTGATCTGGAACGCATCCCCCACCCGCCGCACCTGGACTGCGGCGCCGGCGCAGTCGAAGCGGGCGCTGAAGAGCCTCGGGTTGCTCGAGTAGGTCTCGGACATGTTCTGGATCCCGACAGCCGGGTCGCCGGTCACGTAGGCGAAGCCCTTGACCGCCCCGTTCACGCAGCGCTGTTGGGCGACGCCCAGGCGTTCGCCGACGGCGAAGGCGGAGCCGCCGACGGCGAAGAACAGCGCGACAGCGCTGATCACGAGCGCCGGGGAAGGTCGGTGCACGCGTAGCCGTACGTTCACGTCATTCCTCCGTTCGATCGATCGACCACCAATCATGCGTCAGGCGGTCGCCGGGATCGATCCCCGATTGGGGGGTTTCTACGGCTCGACCGGTTGGTTCTGGGGTTCAGCTGCAGGCAGGGTCTGCTGCGACCGCCGTTCGGGCACGCGGTAGCCGTGCTCGACGCAGAGCTGGCCGTGCGCGTCCTCGGTGAGCGCGTCGCAATAACCCTTGCCGTACGCGGCCCTCATGAAGGCGCCGACGACTTCGAGGCTCCATTCGGAGATGTCGTTCGCCTCGCGCCAGAGATCGGCGAGGCGGACGTCGATGTCGAGCTCGAGCAGGTCGATCCGTGAAGGTCTGCGTGGCATGCGAATCACCATACGGAGGCGTCCGGACGGCATCGGCTATCGTCGCCGGCATGGGAACGGTTCGGGTTGGTCCGGCGCGTGTTCCCTCCAGGGAGAGCCCGGAGGCGGCGGTCGGCCTCCTGCGGGAGCGGGGCTACCGCGCCTGCGAAATCGACTTCGAGGGCGGGTTCTGGATGGAGTACCCATGGGCCGAGCGGTTCGGCGAGCTCGCCCGCGAGGCGGACATCGTCCTCTCCGTCCACGCGCCCCTCGCCGGCTTCCTCGGCCAGGTCGAGCGCGACAAGAAGCACCGGATGGCGATCGGCATGCTCGACCACTCGGCCGGCGTCGCGGTCGCCTGCGGCGCCGAGCTTGTCGTCCTGCACCCCGGCTTCCTGCTCGGGCGGACGCGCGAAGACGCCCTCGCCGACGTGGTCGAGCAGCTCGGCGAGCTGCGGGAGCGACTCGTCGGCAAGGGCCGCGACGTGCCGTTCGGGGTCGAGGTGATGGGCCGGGTCAACGAGCTCGGCACCGCGGAGGACGTCTTCGCCGTCGCTGCCCAGCTCGACTGGGTGCGTCCGGTGATCGACTTTGCGCACCTGCACGCGGTCACGGACGGCGCGTTCACCGACACGGAGACCTTCGCCGGCGTGCTCGAGGCTGCGGATGCCATCCTCGAGCCGGGTGCCCCGTTCCATGTCCACTTCAGCGACATCCAGTACGCGAACCGGAACGAGACCAAGCACCTCCCCTATGGCGAAGGCACCCTGCGTGCGGAGCCGCTGGCCGAGGCGCTGAGTCGGTTCGAACGTCCGGCAACGGTCATCTCGGAGTCGCCTGACGAGGCTTCGTCTCAGGCGATCCGCGCGATCCTGGAAGCGACACCGGCAAAGACGGCTCGGTAGATCGAAGCAATGGCCGCCGGAGCCGGGCTATGCCCGGCGGGAGGCACACAACGCAGAGCAACGGTGACCGCGCCAGGCTCGGCCGGCTCCGCTCACGCTCGATGGCCGCTGACGCCCGCAAGGAGGGGGCTCACGGGGGAACCAGGGGTTCCCCCGTGCTCAGGCGATTCGTTCGATTCTCGAGGCGAACGCGGCCGACAGAGCCGTCGTCGGCGAGAACTCGGCCAGGCGGGCGCGGTAGGCGGCCGCTTCCTCGTCCCGGCCGCGCTCCCGCAGGAACTCCTCCAGCCGCGACATCACCCAGGTCTCGATCCCGCAGAAGCCGGTCTCCTCGACCATAGCCAGCGCCTCCCGGAGCAGCGCCTCCGCATCGGCGTCGCGGCCCTGGGCGGCGCGCACGAGCCCGAGCGTCATCGTCGTGGTCGCCCGCGAGCTGACGTCGTGCTCGCCGACCGTGCCCACCGCCTCCAGGGCGATCCGTTCGGCCTCGTCGAGGTGGTTCCGCCGGATCAGCACCTCCGCGAGCTGGCGCTGGCTCTCGCAGAGCGCGCCGCGGTCCTCGAGCGGCTTCAGCAGACGGATCGCCTCGCGCAGCAGCCGCTCGGCCTTCGCGTAGTCCTCCTGCTGCTCGGCAGCTCGGGCCAGCTCGTTCAGCGTGCGCCCGAGCATCCAGTGGCCGCCGACCTCGGAGAACAGGGCTCTTGCCTCCTCGAGCAGCCGTTCGCCCTCGACCGCCTCGCTGCGGTCGAGCTTGACCAGGCCCAGCGAGTGCAGTGCCTCCGCGCGCGCGACGATGCTGCCACTCTCGCCCGCAAGCGCGAGCCCCCTTGTCAGCAGCTCCTCGGCCTCGTCGAGGCGCTGCTGGTGGCGGTACGCCTGGGCCAGGTCGTTGAGCGCGTGAGCCTCGAGATCCTTGCGCTCGAGCCGGTGCGCGATCTCCAGCGCCTCCTCGGCCACGCGCTCCTGGGTGTCGAAGTCGCCGACCCACCAGGCGATGCGCGCGCGCACCTCGAGCGCCGTGAAGCGCCCGTCCGTGGGCAGGGCCTCGAGTGCTGCATCGATCAGCTCCGTCGCCTTCGGCAGGTTCGCCTCGCGCAGCAGGGCGACCTCGGCGAGCGCGGTCAACGACTTCCCCTCGATCGCGCTGTCGCCCGCCGAGCGCGCCTCGTCGAGCACGCGGCGCATCTCGACCGAGACCGCCGGCAGGTCGCTCAGGCGCCATGCCGCGCGCGCCGCGTGGTAGCGGCGTTCGAGCGTGGGCTCGAGCTCGACCGATCGGAGGAGCAGATTGCGGCCGGAGCGGTTCGACTCGCGGGCCAGCGCCCGTCGGCCCGCCTCTTCGAGCGCGGCCGCGGCCTCGGTGGCGAGCTCGGCCGGTGCGGCGCCGTCGAGCTCGGCGAGCAGCTGCGTCGCGTGATCGAGGTGGTAGGCGCGGATCTCGAGCAGCTCGTCGCCCGCCCTCTCGCGGAGCCACTCGGCGAACCGCCGGTGCAGTTCGGCGCGCTCGACCTTGGTCAGCCCGGCGTACGCCACCTCGCGAATGAGCATGTGCTTGAAGCGGAAAGCCTTCTCGCCGATGATCGTCGAGCGCGGCTCCGCGAGAACGAAGTCCCGCAGCAGCAGGTCGTCCAGGAGCACGTCGACCTCCAGGTCGGGTGCGACGTAGGCGATCGCGCCGTGCCAGAAGATCCGGCCGATCACGGACGCGCGGTGCAGCAGGGCCTTCTCGGCCGTCGGAAGCTGGTCGATGCGCGCGGCGATCAGCGCCTGGAGTGTGTCGGGAATCCGGGACGGCAGATACCCGTCGCCGCTCTCCGCCAGCATCCGCATCGTCTCCTCGACGAACAGCGGGTTGCCCTCGGTCTTCTCGCGGAGCTCGCGCCGCGCCTCCGCGGTCAGCTTCGTGTCGGCGGAGAGCAGGTCGATCAGCTCCTCGGCCTCACCTTCGCGCAGCGGCTCGAGCTCGATCGCGGCGGCGCGCATGCGGCCTCCGCCCCACGACTGGCGGACGTCCAGCAGCTCGGGCCGAGCGAGGCAGATGAGCAGGAGCGGCGCCTCCCGCACCCAGGTGGCGAGATGCTCGATCAGCTCGAAGAGCGGCTCCTCCGCCCAGTGAATGTCCTCGAAGACCAGGACGAGCGGCTGGACGTCGGCCAGCTGGTCGGCCCATTCCCGCGACGCCCAGGCGATCTCCTGCCCGCTGCGCTCGCTCTCGACCGCCTCGAGCACGCCGGCGGCGAGCCCGAGCAGGTCGGCGACCGCCTCGTCCTCGCAGGAGTTGCGCAGCTTCTCCATTGCCTCCTTGACCGGGTCGTCGTCGGAGATGCCCGCCGCCGACTTGACCATTTCGGCCAGCGGCCAGTACGTGATGCCCTCGCCGTACGGCAGGCAGCGCCCGCCGAGGACGGTGGCCCCCTCGAGCGAGCTGACGAACTCCCGGGCCAGGCGGCTCTTCCCGACCCCCGGCTCGCCGTAGATGGTGACGAGGTGGGCGCGGCTGTCGCGGACGGCCCGGTCGAAGGTGTTCGAGAGCAGCTCGAGCTCGGCCGAACGGCCGATCAGCGGCGCAACCATCGCCGACAGCAGCGGCTGCGCGCGGTCGGCCGCGCAGATCACGCGCCAGGCGTCGATCGGCTCGGCGCGGCCCCTGACCTCGATCTGGCCCACGTGCTCGGTCTCGATCGGGCCGGAGGCGAGGCTGCGCGCGCCCGGGCCGATCAGGATCTCGCCCGGGCCGGCAGCCTGCTGGAGGCGGGCGGCCAGGTTGACCGCCTCGCCGGTCGCGAACGTCGACTCCGTCGTGTCGACGACCACCTCGCCCGCCTCGATGCCGACGCGGGCCTGCAGCTCGAGCTCGCCGACCGCCTGGAGAATGCCCAGTCCGGCGCGAATCGCGCGCTCGGCATCGTCCTCGTGCGCCTGGGCCACGCCGAACGCCGCGAGGACGGCGTCGCCGGCGAACTTCTCCACGATCCCACCGTGGGTGGTCACGCAGTGCGTGACGTCGTCGAAGAACCGCGTCACGCGGCGGCGGACGATCTCGGGATCGGCGGCGCTGATCAGCTCGGTCGAGCCGACCAGGTCCACGAACAACACGGTTGCGAGCTTTCGCTCCATACCTGAATTGTAAGAACGAACGCACCCCCGGATAGCATCCCGACCGTGCTCGACCCCAAGGTCTTCAAGGCATACGACGTTCGGGGGATCTATCGCGCGGAACTCGACGAGGAGGGGGCGAGGGCGATCGGCCGCGCGTACGTGGAACAGTTCTCGCCACGGCGGATCGCCGTCGGCCGGGACATGCGGCTGTCCTCGCCGACGATGGCGGCCGCGCTGATCGAAGGCGCCGCGGCGGCGGGCGCGGAGGTGCTGGACATCGGCCTGGTCGGCACCGAGATGGTGTACTTCGCGGTCGGCGAGCTCGGCCTCGACGGCGGCGTGATGGTCACCGCCTCGCACAACCCGAAGAACTACACCGGGATGAAGATCGTCCGGGCGGGGGCGTTGCCGGTCGGTGGCGACTCGGGACTCCTGGACGTCCGCGACCGCGCTGTCGCCGAGGCCGGGTCTGACCCCCCTGGGTCAGACCCCTCTCGCCGACCCGGAGCGGTTCGGAGCCACGATGTCTGGCCGGCGTTCGTCGAGCGCGTCCTGTCGTTCATCGAGCCGGACGCGCTCCGCCCGCTCAAGGTCGTGATCGATGCCGCGAACGGCATGGCAGGCGCGATGCTCCCCCCGGTGCTCGAGCAACTGCCGATCGAGCCGGTGGCGTGCTTCTTCGAGCCCGACGGGAGCTTTCCCAGCCACGAGCCGAATCCGCTGCTGCCCGAGAACCGCGAGTTCATCGTGCGCAAGACGCTCGAGGAGAGGCGCCGACCTCGGCGTTGCCTTCGACGGCGACGCCGACCGCTGCTTCTTCGTCGACGACACCGGCGAGTTCGTCCCCGGCGACTTCGCCACCGCGCTGTTCGCACAGGGTGTCCTGGAGAAGGAGCCCGGTGCAACGGTGATCTACGACGTGCGGGCGAGCTGGGCCGTGCCGGAGACGATCGAGCGTGCCGGCGGCACAGCGGTCGTCAACCGCGTCGGGCACGCGTTCATCAAGGAGCGGATGCGCGAGGTCGGCGCCGCCTTCGCGGGCGAGGTCTCGGGGCACTACTACTTCCGCGAGTTCTCGCAGGCCGACACCGGCGTCGTCCCGTTCCTGATCATGCTGGAGCGCATCTCGAAGGGCGGAACGAAGCTGTCCGAGCTCCTTCGCCCGTTCCGGGAGCGCTACTTCATCACCGGCGAGCTGAACACGCCGGTCGCCGACGTGCCGGCCAAACTCGCGGAGCTCGAGCAGCGCTTCGGGCCCGAGGGCGCGGTGTCGCATCTGGACGGGCTCTCGGTCGAGGCAGCCGACTGGCACTTCAACGTGCGCCCCTCGAACACGGAGCCGCTTCTCCGCCTGAACCTCGAGGCACGCTCGCAGGAGCTGATGGAGCGCAAGCGGGACGAGGTGCTCGCCGCCATCCTTGCCTAGGCCACCGTTCAAGTTCAGCGCGACCACCCGGGTGGGCTTCTCCGACACCGACGCCCAGGGCGTCGTCTACTACGGCCGCTACATGCCCTACTTCGACCTGGCGCGGGTCGAGTACCACCGCAGCCTCGACATGCTGCGTGCCGAGCCCCAGGAGCGCGAGTTCGTGATGCGGGCGATGCACGTCGAGTACCACCAACCGGCCCGCTTCGACGACCTGATCGAGGTCGACGTGCGGATCAGCCGGATCGGGACGACCAGCGTCAGCTACGAGTTCGCCGCCTACCTCGAGGGCGAGACGCTCGCGGTGACCGCATCGCAGACGGCCGTCCTGGTCGACCTCTCCGACCGGAAGCCCTCGCCGGTTCCAGACTGGTGGCGCGAGCGAATCCGCGCATTCGAGGGCGACTACCTGGAGGAGGAGGCCGGGCGCTCGTCCGTACCGCCGTCCGGATGAGCGCCGCCGGCTCTCCCTGACCGGAACAACCCCCTACCTGCGTTCTAGGTGAGGCGACCCCCGCCCGGAATCCCCCGAATGAGGGAGGTCTAGTTCGGGGTGACCCGGTAGGCGTCGAACACGCCCTCGACGTTCCGCAGGGCGGTCAGGAGCGCGCGCAGGGAGCCCACGTCGCCGATCTCAGCGGTGTACCAGTTCTTGGCGAGCTGATCCTGGACGCCGCCGCCGTAGGCGACGATGTTCGCGCCGTGCTCGGAGAACGTGCGGGCCACGTCCTCGAGCAGGCGGGCGCGGTCCCAGGCGTCGACTGCGATCTGGACACGGAAGCTCTGCGACGAGCCGCCGTCCCATTCGACGGGCGTGAAGCGCTCGGCGTTCTTCCGCAGTGCCCGCACGTTCGGGCAGTCCTCGCGGTGGATCGTGATGCCCCTTCCGAGCGAGATGTAGCCGACCACCGGGTCACCGGGAACCGGGGTGCAGCACTTCGCCAATCGGACGAGGACGTCCTCGACGCCGGAGACGTTGATGCCGTAGGTCTGGCTGGCGGCGGTGTCCTTCGCCTTGGGCGGCTTCAGCATGACCGCCTCTTCCTCGACGACCTGTTCGGTCTTCAGGCGCTGGATCACCTTGTTGACGATCAACGATGCCTGGAGCTTCCCCGAGCCCAGGGCGACGTAGAAGTCCTCTGCCTTCTTGAAGCCCGTCTCGCGGATCACCTGCGCGAGCACCGCCGAGCCGGCGATCTTGCGGTAGGGCAGGTTCTGCTTCTTCAGCGCCTGCTCGAGCGTCTCGCGGCCCTTGGCCTCCGCGTCGGCGCGGGTCTCGCGCGAGAACCACTGGCGGATCTTGTTGCGTGCGCGCGAGGACGCGGCGACCGACATCCAGTCGCGCGACGGCCCGCGGCCCGACTTCGAGGTCATGATCTCGACGATGTCGCCGCTCTTCAGGCGGTAGTGGAGCGGCACGATCCGGCCGTTCGCCTTGGCACCGACGGTGCGGTGGCCGACGTCGGTGTGCACGGAGTAGGCGAAGTCGATCGGGGTCGAACCGGCCGGGAGCGTCTTCACCTCGCCCTTCGGCGTGAAGACGTACACCTCGTCGTCGAAGAGGTCGGTGCGCAGGGTCTTGATGAACTCGCGCGGGTCGGTCTCGTCCTGCTGCCAGTCCATCACCTGCTTCATCCATGCCGTCCAGTCGTCGTCGCCCTTGCGCCCCTTGCCCCCGCGCTTGTACGTCCAGTGGGCCGCGATCCCGAGCTCGGCCGTCTCGTGCATGTCGAGGGTCCGCACCTGGATCTCGAGCGGGCGGCCCTGGGGGCCGATCACGGTCGTGTGCAGCGCCCGGTAGCGGTTGAGCTTGGGCATGGCGACGTAGTCCTTGAACCGGCCCGGCATGGGCTTCCAGAGCGAGTGGATCAGGCCGAGGGCGCCGTAACAGTCGCGCGTCCCCTCCTCCCCGGTCCGCTCCGACCAGCACGCGCATCGCGGTCAGGTCGTAGATCTCGTTGAACTCGCGACCCTTCTTCACCATCTTGTCGTAGATGGAGTAGAAGTGCTTCGCGCGGCCCGAGATCTGCGCCGGAATTCCCGCCTTGTCGAGCTCGCGCTGGAGAATCATGCTCGCCTCGCGGACGTGCTCCTCGCGGTCGGCGCGCCGCTCGGCGACCATCGTCTTGATCTCGGCGTACTTGCGCGGATGCAGCGTTTCGAAGGAGAGATCCTCGAGCTCCCACTTGAGGGTGTGGATACCGAGCCGGTGCGCAAGCGGCGCGTAGATCTCGAGCGCCTCGCGCGCCTTCTGCACCTGCTTCTGCTTGCCCAGGTACTCGATCGTGCGCAAGTTGTGGAGGCGGTCGGCGAGCTTGATCAGGATCACGCGGACGTCCTTCGCCATCGCCACGATCAGCTTGCGGTAGTTCTCCGCCTCCGCGTGCTCGCGGCTCTGGAACTGGATCCTCGTCAGCTTGGTGACGCCGTCGACCAACTCTGCGATCTCGTCGCCGAACTCGTCATTGACCGCTTTCAGGTCCTGGTCCGTGTCCTCGACGACGTCGTGAAGCAGCGCTGCGGCGATCGTCTGCTCGTCGAGCCGGAGCTCGGCAAGGATCTTCGCGACCCCGAACGGGTGGTTGATGAACTCCTCACCGGAGCGGCGCTGCTGCCCCTCGTGCGCGCTCGCCGCAAACGAGAACGCCCGCGTAAGCAGGTCGCGGTCGAGCTCCGGCTTGTACTGCTCGACCGCCTCGATGAGCTCTTCGACGAGCTCCTGATGTCGATCCGAGACCTCGAGTACGGCCATGGTCACATTGTACTTCGGGCGTTCACGCTCAAAACCTCACGCTTTCGGGTGTTATTCCGAAGGAAGCGCGGTACGCACGCCGAAGGATGCTGGACGTGCGCAGACGCCATTTCATCGAGCGGAAACGGGCAGAGCTGCTCGTCCGCGTCTTCGAGTTGCTGCTCGTCCGTCCGTAGCCCTAGGCCGCCCGGGCGAGCTCCGGCGGCGCTTCGAGCAGCGCGCGAAAGGCTTTTGATTCGAGCAGGCTCCGCCAGGCTGCCGAGCCGCCGGTCGTCAGACCGACCTCTCCGAACACCTCCTCGGCCTCCGGGCTCAGCGAGCCGGAGCGCCACTCGGCGGCGAACCGCTCGCGCAGCTCGAAGTAACGGTCGGGCGTCTCGAAGATGCGGCGGACGACCAGCTGCGGCGAGGTCGTCCCGTTCCAGCTGTTCTCCTGGAGCCGGAACGCCACGTCGTAGGCGCCGACACGACGGAAACGGTCGAGCTGCGGCCCCAGGCCGAAAGCGATCGCGCTGCCTGCCGGGCGGCCGCGGTCGCGCACGCGGAAACGGAGATGTTTGCCCTCCCCCACGGTCGCGAGGTCGGTGAGCTCGCACGCGGCGACCAGCAGGTTGACGCCGGGATTGCCGAGACCGAAGGGGGCGAGCCGGCCGAGGTCGGCGCAGAGGCCGAGCGTCAGGGCCGAGCCCGGAACGATCGCGTCGACCGCGGTGACCGGGCGCAGCTCGTCGTCGTCGAGGCACGCGTCCGCGTAGACGGCGAAGGCGTCCGCGAGCTCGTCGACCGACTCCGGCCGGATCGACAGGCCCGCGGCGGCGCGGTGGCCTCCGAAGCGCTCGAGGTGCTGGGCGCAGGCGGCGAGGCCGGCGTGGAGGTCGAACGCCGGAATCGAGCGGCCGCTGCCCTTCCAGAGGTCTCCGTCGGTACCCGCGATCAGGACGACGGGCCGGTGGTAACGCTCGGCCAGCCGGGAGGCGACTATCCCGATCACTCCTTCGTGCCAGCTCTCGTCGGCAACGACGTAGCCGCGCCGGCGGCGCCGTATCTCGGGCCACGCGTCGATGACGGCCGAGGCCTCCCGGAGGATCCGCTCCTCGACCGCCTGGCGCTCGCGGTTCAGCTCCTCCAGCTCCGTCGCGATCCGGTCTGCAGTCTCCTCGTCGCCGGTCAGCAACAGCTCGAGCGCCGCCGTCGGCCTGCCCAGGCGGCCGGCGGCGTTTATCCGCGGCGCGAGTCTGAAGCCGACGGCGCCCTCGTCGAGGACGGCCGGGTCGACGCGGGCTGCCCGCATCAGGGCCTTCAGGCCCGGCCTGGTCGTCGTCGCGAGCCGACGCAGGCCGGCGATCGCCAGCGCGCGGTTCTCGTCGACGAGCGGAACGACGTCGGCGATCGTCGCCAGAGCGACGAGGTCGAGGTGGCGGACGAGCCGCTCGTCACCCGGCCGGAGCAGCGCCTCGGCGAGCTTGTAGACGACCCCCGTGCCGCAAAGCTCGGGGAACGGGTACGCCGAGGGCTTGGTCGCGACGACGGGGCAATCGGGGATCGTGTCGCCCGGGCGATGATGGTCGGTGACGATCACCTCGAGCCCCACAGCCTTGGCAGCCGCGATCTCGTCGACGGCGGTGATTCCGCAGTCGACGGTCAGAACGAGCCCACACCCTTCCCCGGCCAGACGCGTGAGCGTCTCGCCGGCCAATCCGTAGCCCTCCTCGAAGCGGCTGGGCAGGTGCCAGTCGACGTCGGCGCCGAGCTCGCGGAGCACGAGGACCGCGAGGGTCGTCGCGCAGATGCCGTCGACGTCGTAGTCGCCGTGGACACAGATCTTCGTGCCGCCCTCGACCGCGGCACGAATCCGGTCGCAGGCTTCCTGCATGTCGCCGAGGGCAAACGGGTCGTGTCCCGGCAGCTCGCCGCCCAGGAACGACGCCGCCCGTTCGGGCTCGGCGTATCCGCGGCGAACGAGCACGCTCGCGGTCGTGTCGCTCAGGTCGAGAGCTGCGGCGAGCGATGCCACCTGCTGCGGATCGCACGCTTTGATCGTCCACGTCCCCTCGACCATGGACAGTCGAAGGTACGCACACGATCGGACAACACCGGAAGCCTGATCAGGCGCCGCCGCGCCTACCCCGGAACGTGTCCACCAGGATCCGCGTCCAGAGCACGAGGAGGAAGCCTGCGGCGCCGACGACCAGGACGATCACCGGAGACAGGATCACTGCCTTCCCGAACGACCAGTCGAGCAGGAGCGCAGTGATCGCGGCCAGGGCGAGACAGGCGGCTAACGCGATGACGACGGCGCTCATACGCATCCTGAGGCCAGTCTAGGCGGCGGAAGGTGGTTGGTATCCTGGCTCGGTGGAGAGCGGCCCGCGGCCCGTCGGCGACGCCAATTACAGCTCCGGCGACGACTATGTCGTCGAATTCCTCGGATACCGCTTCAGCTTCAACGGCGCCGACTTCGAGCAGCGCGTGACTGGTGCCGCGGTCAAGCTCGGCCTCGTCGAGGCGAACGAGCTGGACGAGGACGAGACCGCCGACCTGGTCGAGCTCGCCGCCGAGGGCCGCATCGAGGAGCCCCGCAGCGAGTTCGGGCGCTACCTCGTCCGTCACTGGGAGCGCATCTCGCTGGTCGGCGGCGAGTCGCTCGTCTACTGGCTGCGCAAGCTGATTTTCCGCGGCGCGTGGCTCGACCATCGCGTCAAGGAGGGCCTGCTGGAGGTGGTCTGGGACGACGAGAACTCCGAGTTCGCGTACCGCGACCCCCGCGGCTCGCGCGCGCTTCTCGAGCTCGCACCGGTGCCCAGCTGGCACGAATTGCAGTACAGACCCTGAAGTCCAACCCTGAAAGTCCGCCCGCTCCGCGGGCATGACGACTTTCAGGGTGAAGAACCTGCGGGCTTCCGACGGCCTCACGAGCCGCGCCCGCCAGGTCGGTCGCGGCGGCGAACGTTACGAGGCGTGAACCGAAAAGCCGAGCTGCGTCCGCTCGTCTGCGGCCTTGCTCAGCTCGATCCGCTTGATCGACCCGATCGGGACGATCACCTCGCCCGGCATCTCGTCGCCCACATGTGGACGAATCGTCACGAAGCCGTACCCCGGCTCGGCAGCCAGCGACTCGACCGCATAGCGGACACCGTCGGCCAGCTCGACCTCGACATGCGCCTGCTCGACGCCGTTCTCCTTGGCGTACTGCTCGATGCGCCGGTGGATCCGGTCAACGAGATCGTCGAGCGGCCCTGCGAACCCGGGAACCCAAAGGTCGGGCATCGTCGAAGGCTACCGGGCCAGAACCGGCCGTTTCGCCGCCGCGACCGACATGGCGGGCGCGGCATCGAACCGCCTGCCGAGAGTGCGTTGTCTTTGGGGAAGGGGGCTCACGGGGGAAACCGGCTGTTTCCCCCGTGCAAGCGAGCGCGCGCGACAGCGGCGGCGAGCGTCCTAGAAGAGGCTGTCGGCGCGTGCCGCCTGGTCGGCGGCCACGTGAGCGAGTCCGAGTTCGGTGACGATCCGGCCGCGCGGCGTACGCTGGATGAACCCCAGCTGGAGCAGGTAGGGCTCGTAGACGTCTTCGATGGTGTCGGGCTCCTCGCCGAGCGAGACCGCCAGTGTGGAGAGCCCGACGGGCCCGCCGGCGAACTTGTGCACGATCGCCTCGAGCAGCTCGCGGTCCATGCGTTCCAGTCCTTCCTGGTCGACCTCGAGGAGCTCCAGCGCCTCGAAGGCGATCTCGACGGTGACCTCGCCGGCGTGGCGCACTTCGGCGACGTCGCGGACGCGACGGAGGATCCTGTTGGCCACGCGAGGCGTGCCGCGCGAGCGGCGCGCGATCTCCTCGGCGGCGACGTCCGAGATCGCGACGCCGAGGATTCCGCCCGACCGCCGCACGATGGTCGCCAGCTCGGCCGGTTCGTAGTACGACAGCCGGAAGGTCATGCCGAAGCGGTCACGCAGCGGCGTGGTCAGCAGACCGGTGCGCGTGGTCGCGCCGACAAGAGTAAAGGGCGGCAGGTCAAGCGTGAGCGTCCGGGCCGCCGGCCCCTGGCCGACGACGATGTCCAGCCGGAAGTCTTCGAGCGCCGGATAGAGGATCTCCTCGACCGCGGGGTTGAGCCGGTGGATCTCGTCGATGAACAGCACATCGCGCGCCTCGAGCGAGGTCAGGATCGCCGCCAGGTCGCCCTTGCGCTCGACCGCCGGTCCCGCGACGGTGCGCAGGCCGGCGCCGAGCTCCTCCCGGACGATGTGGGCAAGGCTCGTCTTGCCGAGGCCGGGCGGGCCCACCAGCAGTACGTGATCGAGAGCCTCGTTCCGTGTCTTCGCTGCCGTGAGCGCGACGTCGAGCTGCTCCTTCAACCGCTCCTGCCCGACGAACTCGTCGAGTCGTCGCGGCCGGAGCGAGCGGTCGAAGTCGTCCTCCTCCTCGCGGAGAACCGGCGCCAGGAACTGTGGTTCCGCTCCGGCGCCGGCCAAGCCGGCACCTCCGCTCACGGCCGGCTCCGTCGAGCCTACGCCGGCGGTCTCGGTCTCGCTCACGCTGCCTTCTTCAGCGCCACCCGCACGCGTTCCTCCGCGGGGAGCTCGAGGTCGACGCCGGCGAGCGCCTGCTCGGCGTCACCCAACGTGTACCCGAGCTCCACGAGAGCATCGCGCGCGACCAGGTGCGAATCGGCTCCTCTCGTCTCCGGCACTTCAGCGGCGGCGGCGACTTTCTCCTTCAGCTCGAGCACGACGCGTTGCGCCGTCTTCTTGCCGATGCCCGGGATCGCCTCGAAGCGCGCGGTGTCCTCGAGCACGATCGCCCGGCGCAGCTCGGTGGGCGCGGAGCCCGAGACGATCGCCAGCGCGACTTTGGGGCCGATGCCGGACACGGAGAGCAGCTGCTCGAACAGCTCACGCTCGGCCGTCTCCGCGAAACCGTAGAGCTGCAGCGTGTCCTCGCGCACGTGGGTGTGGATCTCGAGCGCAACCTCGCCCTCGGCGTCCGCCCGGCGAAGCGCGCTCGGCGTGGCGGCGATGAGGTAGCCGACGCCGTTGACGTCGAGCACGAGCCCGTCCGCGCGACGTGCGACCGGCGTGCCTCGTAGCCGCGCGATCACGAGCCGACCGCCTTGAGCAACGGCGGCGCGAGTGCGTGGCAGATCGCGACCGCGAGCGCGTCGGACTCGTGCGTCGTCTTGAGGGGCGCGCGCAGCGCGAGGATCGTCCGCACCATGCGTTCGACCTGTCCCTTCTCGGCCCGACCGTAGCCGCAGACAGCCTGCTTCACGCGGCTCGGGGCGTACTCAGTGCACTCGACGCCGGCGAGCGCGGAGGCGACGAGCACGACGCCCCGCGCCTGGCCGACAGAGAGCGCGGTGCGGGCGTCGGCGCCGACGAACGACTCCTCGAGCGCGACGGCATCCGGTGCGTGCTCCTCCACCAAGTCCCGGACGCCCACGAAGATCGTCCTCAGGCGCAGCTCCGGCCGCTCGCGCGCCGGGGTGTGCCAGCACCCGTGGACTAGGGCCCGGAGGCGTCCGTCGCTTTCGTGGACCATCCCGTAACCGCACGCTGCCGTCCCTGGATCGATGCCCAGAACTCTCACGGGATGAGGTTAGGCACCCGACCGGACGTTCCTTCGGGCGAGAGCGGTGACAGGCTCGAGCCTGTCACCGCAGTTCGAGTTGCGCTACCGCCGGGCTAGACGGCCACTGCTTCCAGCACGCGCTCCGGGATGTCGAAGTTGGCGTAGACGTCCTGGACGTCGTCGTTCTCCTCCAGCCCGTCGATCAGCTTCAGCACCTTTCGCGCGACGGCCTCGTCCTCGACCGCGACAGTCGTCTTCGGGAGCATCGTCACCTCGGCGTCGGTGACCGCGATGCCGGCCGCCTCCAGCCCCGCGCGCACGGCTTGCAGGTCCTCCGGCGCGCACGTGACCTCGAATGACGAGCCCTCGTCGGCCACGTCCTCGGCGCCGGCATCGGCAGCCGCGAGCGTCAGCTCGTCCTCGTCGGTCGAGTCCCGGTCGACGAGGACGACGCCCTTTCGCTCGAACAGCCACGCGACTGCGCCCGATTCCGCCAGGTTCCCGTCGTGGCGGGCGAAGATGTGCCGGACGTCGCCGGCGGTGCGGTTGCGGTTGTCGGTGAGCACGTCGACATAGACGGCCACGCCCCCGGGGCCGTAGCCTTCGTACGAGATCTGCTCGTAAGCGGCCGCGTCCGCACCGGTGCCGCTGCCCCGCGCGATCGCCCGCTCGATGTTGTCCTTCGGCATCGATGCGGCGCGCGCCTTCTCGATCGCGTTCTGGAGCGCGAGGTTCGAGGCCGGGTCGGGCCCGCCGTCCTTCGCCGCGACGATCAGCGCCCGGGTCAGCTTCGTGAAGAGCTGCCCCCGCTTGGCGTCGGCCGCACCCTTCTTGTGCTTGATCGACGACCACTTGCTGTGCCCGGACATCGACGCGAATTCTACGGGGCCGTCATTCCAGCCGGTCCGCGAGATCGGGGCGGCAGCCGTGCGCCGCCCAGCCCGCGGCATTGCCGTCGTAGAGCCGGTCGCGGATGGTCGGGTCGGCCCCGAGCTCGAGCAGGAGGTCGACCGCGGCCTCCTGCCCGGACTGCGCGGCCAGGTGGAGCGGCGGTACGCCCTCGCCGTGCGTCGGGCCGCCGAACGTGCCCAGGCCGTTCGGGTCGGCACCGAGCTCGACCAGGCGGCGGATTGTCGCTACCCGCCCGTTCGCAGCAGCCCATGCGAGCGGTGTGCCGCGATAGGGATCCGCCTCGACGTCCGAGCCGAGCTCGACGAGCCGATCGATCGCCTCGACCCGGTCGGCCTTGGCCGCCCAGACGAGCGCCTCGTCCAGGATCTCCTGCCGGTCGTCGGATGGCTGCCAGGCCGGAAAGCCGCCGTGAGGACGGTAGAACGCCCGATGCGCACCTGCGGCCGGCGTCCCCGCCAGCTCGTCGATCAGGTCTACCCGGCCGAGGCCCGAGGCGACGCGCAGATTCCGCGGCTCGACCCCGAGCAGGTCGACCACCTCGCGGTGCCCCCAGAAGAGCGCCGCAACGAGCGCCGTGCCGCCGTCGCCGCGTGCCGAGAGGTCGGTGCGCGCGCCGGCCGCGAGCACGAGCGTCGCCAGCGTGCGGTCGTTCGAGTACCCCGCCGAGTGGAGCTTCGTCCAGCCGTAGTCGTTGCCGCGGTTGACGTCCGCCCCACGCTCGAGCAACAGCTTCACGCTCTCCAGGTCGCCGGCCATCCCGAGCAGGTCGTTGCCGTTCGTTCCGCGCGTCCGAACGAGCTCGGGATGCTCCTCGAGCAGCCCGGCCAGCCGCTCGCGCTCGCCATCCTCGACCGCGCGATAGGCGAGCATGAACGGCGTCGCCGGCTCCTCCCCGCTCGCGAGCGCAGTGACGTGCCGCGTCAGCCCGGCCCAGCTCGAGTACCCGTGTCGTTGCGCGAGATCCCGGCGCGCCGACGCGAGCGGGACGCCGTCGACGGTGGCGATGCCTTCTGCGCGACCCTCGTAGTACTCGAGGTCGGTGCGGAACGGTTGCTCGGCGAGCTCGTGGACGAGCGCCGGCCAGCTGGCGAAGCCCTGCTCGCGCGCGAGCACGGTCTGGGCGCTCGCGAGCTTCACCGGCAGGTCGCCGATCCGCGCGAGCGCCTCCGGATCGCCTGTCCGCGCTGCCCCGGCGAGCTCCTTCGCCTGCTTGCGAAGCTGTTCCAGGTTCATGTCGACCTCCTCCCGTGAGGCCCGTGTCCGCGGCGGGCGGGGAAAGAGATCGATTCGTCGCTGCGGTGCTACCCGGAGGTGGGCTCAGCCCTTCCCGCGGACCGGTTGCGCCCTCGCGCGCGGGTCCGATCCTAGCTCAGACGGTCTGGGCCGGCTCCGGACCGCGCCGCCAGAGCAGCAGCCCGACGAAGACCAGGAAGAGGCCGAGGCAGAGGAAGGCGACCGGGCCGGCCCACGACGCCGGACCGCTGGGAGGTTCTTCACCGAAAACGGCGTTGCCCGCCCTCAGGCCGAGGTCTCCTCCGATCGAGTAGTGCCACGTGGCGCCGATGAGCCCGATCGTGCCGAGCACCGCATAGCTCGAGCGCCTGATCCCGGCGCCGACGGCCATGAAGACGAGCCCGACGGCGATGATCAGTGCCCACTGGAAGTCGGACGAATGCCACCAGTAGAGGAGCGCGCCGCCGATCGTCAGCCCGGCGACGACGTGCACCCAGAAGCCGTACGGCCGCGTGTCGCCGCCGTCGTTGGCCAGCCCCATCACGAACAGGAAGAGCCCGACGAACAGCGTCACCCAGGCGCTCCAGTTGCCGCCGCTCGACACCAGGTCGGTGACGAAGTACCAGCCGAGCCCGGCGAGCACGAGCGTGAACAAGGGGAACTTGAAGATGCCGAGGTCGACGAACGCGGCGATCAGGACGAGCAGCTGGAGGGCGAGGATGCCGACGTGGAACCCGCCGAGCGGCTTGTCGTGGGGCAACCAGCCGAACCAGGAGAAGAACGCCCCGATCATCAGCGCGAACAACCCGAGGCCGACGAACCCGAAGAGGCCGGCGAGCACGCGGTGACCGCGACCGAGCAGCGCGAACGCGAGCACTTCCGCGAGCGCCCAGAAGAGCACCGACCAGCCGGCGAACGCCCCCTGTCCGTGGTCGTCCGAGATCACCCCGAGCCACGCGACCGCCGCGATCAAGGCGGTCAGTGCGCCGCCGTACGCCAGGAACGACCCGGTCATCCAGCCGGTGCGAGCGACGTTCACGCGCTGAGCATGAGCCCGTCTCCGGACGGAGCTTGGACAGGGGCTGCGGCTCTAAGCTAGACCGATGGCCGAGAGGGACGCCCGTCTGCCGGTGGGCAAGCTGCCGGCCGAGCTGCTCGGACGCTTGATTGCCTCGTACGGCTCGATCGATCCGACCGTCGTCGTCGGCCCCGGCGTCGGTGGCGACGCGGCGGCCATCGACCTGGGCGCCACGACGCTGGTCGTCAAGTCCGATCCGATCACCTTCGCGAGCGAAAGTCCTGCGCAGTACCTCGTCGACGTCAACGCCAACGATCTCGCCTGCCTTGGTGCGAAGCCACGCTGGATGATGGTGACCGCGCTCCTGCCCCCCGGAACGACGGAGGGTGAGGTCGAAGCCCACTTCCGGGAGTTGCGCGATGCCTGCGTCGACCGCGGTGTCTCGCTCGTCGGCGGCCACACGGAAGTCACGACGGCGGTCAGCCGAACGATCCTTATCGGCGTCCTGCTCGGCGAGGCGCGTGGCGGCGCACTCTTGCGCCCGGGCGGCGCCCGCCCGGGGGACGTGCTTCTGCTGACGAAGGCGATAGCGATCGAAGGAACCGCCTTGCTCGCCCGCGAGCTCGCCGACCGGATGCGGGGCGTCCTCGATCCCGCAGTCGTCGAACGCGCTGCGAGCCTCCTGGCCGAACCCGGCATCTCCGTCGTCCCGGAGGCGATGGCCGTCCTCGACGCCGGAGGGGTATCCGCGCTGCACGATCCCACCGAGGGCGGTCTGGCGACCGGTGTCCGCGAGCTCGCGCTCGCCGCCGACTGCGGCGCGACGGTGGAACGCGAGGCCGTGCCGGTCCTGCCGGAGACAGAGGCGATTGCGGGCGCGCTCGATCTCGATCCGCTGGGGATGCTCGCCTCCGGCAGCCTTCTCATCGCGGCCGCCCCCGAAGCAGCCGACCGACTGATCTCCGCCGGGCACGGAATCGGTGTCCGGCTGACCAGGATCGGCGAGGTGACGCCGTGGGCAGGCCGTTTCATGCTTCGCACGGCCGGAGTCGAGCGGGAGCTGCCGCTCTACGAGACCGACGAGATCGGGCGCGCGATGACCCGGCGGACGCCCTAGCTCATCAGGAACGCGGCCACTTCGTCGCGAAACCCGTTACGCGCCTCGACGAAGATGAAGTGGCCGCAGCCCGGCAGCACCACGGTCGTCTGATCGCGAATGCCCGCGAAGTCGGCCGCACAGACCGGCCCGGTGATGAAGTCGTCCTCGCCGGTGATCACGAGCGTCGGCGCGGTGATCGCCGGGAGGTCGGAGCGCAGATCGAAGGTGGTGAAGACCTCGTTGTTGAAGAGGAGCAACGCATCGGCGACGGGAACCTCGCCGCGGAGCGTCTCGAGGTATGCCCGCTCGGCGTCGCCGTAGCGGGCGAAGTAGAACGGGAACTCGCGGATGGCCAGCTCGCCGAGCTCCTCGTCGGTCTCGAAGCGGCCCGCCTGCTCGTCCTCGAGGGCCTCACGTGCGTCGGCGTACCACGGCTCGGCGGCCTTCTCGTCCATGGCCGCCTCCATCACGGCCTCCTGCTCGGCCGCGAAGCGGGCGAGCGTGCTGGCCAGGACGAGCCGCTCGACCCGGTCCGGATGGGCGGCCGCGTACGCGGCGGCGACCACGCCGCCGTGCGAGTGGCCGAGGAGGAGCATTCGCTCCAGCCCCAGGTGTGCTCGCAGCTCGTCGAGGTCGGAGACGTAGTCAGCGGTCTGGTACGCGCGGGTGTCGGCGGGGTGGTCGGAGCCCTCGCTCCCGCGCGGGTTGAGCATGACCAGCGTGAACGCCGAGCCGAGGCCGGCCAGGTCGCCGAAGTAGCGCGCCGAGAAGCCCGGGCCGCCGGGGTGGCAGACGAGCACCGGCCCCTCCCCCTCGCGGCGGTACGAGAGCGTGCGGCTGTCGGCCGTGCGGAACGACTCCACGCGGCGAGGCTAGTCGATCACTCGCCGACGCCGGGCTCGATCAGACCTGTCTCCTCAGGCCCAGGCGCCTCGACCGGCTGACGGAGGAAGAGGTACTCGTAGAGCAGCGCCGCGATCACGCCGCCGGCGAACGGACCGACGTAGTAGATCCAGCTGTAGCTCTCCCAGGCGTTGTAGACGAGCTCCGGCCCGAAGGCGCGCGCAGGGTTGATCGCAGCGCCGGTCAGAGGCCCGCCGGTGAGGATGTCCATCGTGATCACGAGTCCGATCCCGAAGCCGGCGACGGCCTTGAAGGCGCCCCGCTCGTCCACGGCCGTGGCGAATACGGCCACGACGAGGAAGACCGTCAGGATCGCCTCCATCGCCACCCCCGCGCCGCTCCCGACGGAGGGATGCAGGAGAGGAGCTCCGAGCCGGGCGGGAGCGATCGCCTCCTTCGGGAAGATCCACCACAGCAGCAGCGACGCAACCACCGCGCCGGCGAACTGCATCAGCCAGTAGATGCACGCCAGCGGTGTGGCGATGCGGCGGGTGGCGACAAACCCGAGTGTGATCGCCGGGTTGAAGTGGCCGCCGGAGATGTGCGCGAACGCCGTGACCATCACCGCGATCGCGAGCCCCTGCGCGACTGCGACGCCGATCAGCCCTCCGGAGCCGACCATGATCGCCCCGCCTGCGACGAAGACCAGCGTGAAGGTGCCGATGAACTCGGCCGTGCCACGGCGGAGGTGGTCACCTTCCACGCGGGCGGGACGCTAGAGAGGCGGCCGGACGGAACATGCCGGCCGAAAACCGGACCAAGAATTCGCCGAGCCGGTGGCGCTTTCGTCCGCCTAGCCGACCGACCTTCCGCTTCCGCGTACTGCCGCCCGGCTGGGCCTCGACCTAATAGCGCTCCGTGCTCGGCGCAAGCGGAAACCTAGAGCCTCCGGGCCGGTCGTGCAAGGGGCCGCGCGACGGTTTTTCGTGCAAATTGCGAGGCGTTCTGTCAGGTCGAATTCGGCCGTCGCGTCGTTCTCTTCTCCGCGCGTTTCGTTGTCATCCGAGGAGTGACGCGGTGGCGCTGGGACGGCGCGCAGACCGCGCCGGCGGCGGCCTGGCCCGGAGCGCGGGCCTCGCGTTACGCTGCGTGACGCGGGGCCCGTAGCTCAGCTGGTCAGAGCAGCGGACTCATAATGAGTCGGTGCCGGTTGGTGGGAGGTTGGTGGATGTTGGTGCGGAGGGCCTGTAGCTCAGTTGGTCAGAGCGGGCGACTATAATCGTCAGGTCCCTGGTTCGAGTCCAGGCAGGCCCACTCCTCGCTTGGTCGCCGTCGCTCACTCGATGTACGCTGGGCGACAGTGAAGTTGCCCCTTCGGGCGGTCTGCATCCACAGGTCGAGGACGGCTGCCGCAGGGGGCCGTCTCTGGTTTCCGGGCCTTGTCCTTGACATGCCGGTCTGAGAGAATGGCCCTACCTGATGGAGCTACTCAACTTCACCAGATGGCCTCTGACGACGTAACCCCGGTCGGCACCGAGGGCCGCGTATGACTGGATCACGCCGTTCGGCGTCGCGCCACCGCCGCCTGCTCGCCCGGTCACTCTCAGCGGCGGGGGCGGTGGGATCACGGTCATCAACAACGCGGGCACGCCAGACGAGACTGTCGAGCGGCGCGAGTTCACCGTCGTCCCGATGCACCTGGAGCACTCGCGCGGCTCAGGATGCTCCGCGACTTCCTGCTCGGGAAGGTGCGCCCATCGACCGCAGTTCGGCGTCCACGGGCCAGGTTCGTTTTGCGCTCCAAGGGCGGGTCGCTCCCGTGCGCATCGCCTGTCGGTCTCGTGACCGGCCACGACAAGACGCCGACGATCCTAACGATGTAGCTGCCGAGATCGCTCGGGTTGAGCGCAGCCTGCGAAGGGGCGCTCGACCGAGGGCGACACCGACAGCGCGGGGACCATCTTCTACAGCCGCGCCATCGTGCTGCGGTTCTGCGACGAGTGGGCGGAAGGCGTGATGGCCGAACGCCCGTCGATGGGAAGCCCTGCGGGTGCTGCTGACGACGACCCTGCGCGACATGCCGGGAGATGTCGCGGGCGACGCCGCTTCAGCAACTCCAGCTCGGCCTGCTCGAGCTGGCCGAGCTGGAGTTGCTGAAGCG
The DNA here is from genome assembly GCA_963808815.1 of uncultured Actinomycetes bacterium. Classification (GTDB taxonomy): domain Bacteria; phylum Actinomycetota; class Thermoleophilia; order Gaiellales; family Gaiellaceae; genus DATBLE01. Next base: position 407,393 of record CAWEGI010000015.1, read on the forward strand.
GCGTCGCCGCGACATCTCCCGGCATGTCGCGCAGGGTCGTCGTCGGCAGCACCCGCGGGCTTCGCTCGACGGCGTTCGGCCATACGCCTTCGACTCGTCGCAGAACCGCAGCACGATGGCGCGGCTGTAGAAGATGGTCGCGCTGTCGGTGTCGCCCTCGGTCAAGCGCCCTTCGCAGGCTGCGCTCGAAGCGGCGATCTCAGGCAGCTGCATCGTCAGGATCGTCGGCGTCTTGTCGTGGCCGGTCACGAGACCGACAGCGCGATGCGCCGGGAGCGACCCGCCCTTGGAGCGCAAAACGAATTGGCCCGTGGACGCCGAATTGCCGTCGAGGGGCGCACCTTCCCGAGCAGGAAGTCGCGGAGCATCCTGAGCCGGCGCGATTGCTCCAGGTGCATCGGGACGACGGTGAACTCGCGCCGCTCGACGGTCTCGTCTGGCGTGCCCGCGTTGTTGATGACCGTCATTCCACCGCCCCCGCCGCTGAGAGTGACCGGGCGAGCAGGCGGCGGTGGCGCGATGCCGAACGGCATAATCCAGTCAGCAGGCGTGCCCTCGGTGCCGACCGGGGTTACGTCGTCAGAGGCCATCTGGTGAAGTTGAGTAGCTCCATCAGGTAGGGCCATTCTCTCAGACCGGCATGTCAAGGACAAGGCCCGGAAACGAGAGACGGCCCCCTGCGAGAGCCGTCCTCGACCTGTGGATGCAGACCGCCCGAAGGCGGCAACTTCACTGTCGCCCAGCGTACATCGAGTGAGCGACGGCGACCAAGCGAGGAGTGGGCCTGCCTGGACTCGAACCAGGGACCTGACGATTATGAGTCGCCTGCTCTGACCAACTGAGCTACAGGCCCTCCGCACCAACATCCACCAACCTCCCACCAACCGGCACCGACTCATTATGAGTCCGCTGCTCTGACCAGCTGAGCTACGGGCCCCGCGTCACGCAGCGTAACGCGAGGCCCGCGCTCCGAGCCAGCCCGCCGCCGGCGCGATCTGCGCGCCGTCCCAGCGCTGCCGCGTCACTCCCTCGGATGACAACGAAACGCGCGGAGAAGAGAACGGCGCGACGGCCGAATTCGACCTGACAGAACGCCTCGCAATTTGCACGAAAAACCGTCGCGCGGCCCCTTGCACGACCGGCCCGGAGGCTCTAGGTTTCCGCTTGCGCCGAGCACGGAGCGCTATTAGGTCGAGGCCCAGCCGGGCGGCAGTACGCGGAAGCGGAAGGTCGGTCGGCTAGGCGGACGAAAGCGCCACCGGCTCGGCGAATTCTTGGTCCGGTTTCGGCCGGCATGTTCCGTCCGGCCGCCTCTCTAGCGTCCCGCCCGCGTGGAAGGTGACCACCTCCGCCGTGGCACGGCCGAGTTCATCGGCACCTTCACGCTGGTCTTCGTCGCAGGCGGGGCGATCATGGTCGGCTCCGGAGGGCTGATCGGCGTCGCAGTCGCGCAGGGGCTCGCGATCGCGGTGATGGTCACGGCGTTCGCGCACATCTCCGGCGGCCACTTCAACCCGGCGATCACACTCGGGTTTGTCGCCACCCGCCGCATCGCCACACCGCTGGCGTGCATCTACTGGCTGATGCAGTTCGCCGGCGCGGTGGTTGCGTCGCTGCTGCTGTGGTGGATCTTCCCGAAGGAGGCGATCGCTCCCGCCCGGCTCGGAGCTCCTCTCCTGCATCCCTCCGTCGGGAGCGGCGCGGGGGTGGCGATGGAGGCGATCCTGACGGTCTTCCTCGTCGTGGCCGTATTCGCCACGGCCGTGGACGAGCGGGGCGCCTTCAAGGCCGTCGCCGGCTTCGGGATCGGACTCGTGATCACGATGGACATCCTCACCGGCGGGCCTCTGACCGGCGCTGCGATCAACCCTGCGCGCGCCTTCGGGCCGGAGCTCGTCTACAACGCCTGGGAGAGCTACAGCTGGATCTACTACGTCGGCCCGTTCGCCGGCGGCGTGATCGCGGCGCTGCTCTACGAGTACCTCTTCCTCCGTCAGCCGGTCGAGGCGCCCGGGCCTGAGGAGACAGGTCTGATCGAGCCCGGCGTCGGCGAGTGATCGACTAGCCTCGCCGCGTGGAGTCGTTCCGCACGGCCGACGGCCGCACGCTCTCGTACCGCCGCGAGGGGGAGGGGCCGGTGCTCGTCTGCCACCCCGGCGGCCCGGGCTTCTCGGCGCGCTACTTCGGCGACCTGGCCGGCCTCGGCTCGGCGTTCACGCTGGTCATGCTCAACCCGCGCGGGAGCGAGGGCTCCGACCACCCCGCCGACACCCGCGCGTACCAGACCGCCGACTACGTCTCCGACCTCGACGAGCTGCGAGCACACCTCGGGCTGGAGCGGATGCTCCTCCTCGGCCACTCGCACGGCGGCGTGGTCGCCGCCGCGTACGCGGCCGCCCATCCGGACCGGGTCGAGCGGCTCGTCCTGGCCAGCACGCTCGCCCGCTTCGCGGCCGAGCAGGAGGCCGTGATGGAGGCGGCCATGGACGAGAAGGCCGCCGAGCCGTGGTACGCCGACGCACGTGAGGCCCTCGAGGACGAGCAGGCGGGCCGCTTCGAGACCGACGAGGAGCTCGGCGAGCTGGCCATCCGCGAGTTCCCGTTCTACTTCGCCCGCTACGGCGACGCCGAGCGGGCATACCTCGAGACGCTCCGCGGCGAGGTTCCCGTCGCCGATGCGTTGCTCCTCTTCAACAACGAGGTCTTCACCACCTTCGATCTGCGCTCCGACCTCCCGGCGATCACCGCGCCGACGCTCGTGATCACCGGCGAGGACGACTTCATCACCGGGCCGGTCTGTGCGGCCGACTTCGCGGGCATTCGCGATCAGACGACCGTGGTGCTGCCGGGCTGCGGCCACTTCATCTTCGTCGAGGCGCGTGACGGGTTTCGCGACGAAGTGGCCGCGTTCCTGATGAGCTAGGGCGTCCGCCGGGTCATCGCGCGCCCGATCTCGTCGGTCTCGTAGAGCGGCAGCTCCCGCTCGACTCCGGCCGTGCGAAGCATGAAACGGCCTGCCCACGGCGTCACCTCGCCGATCCTGGTCAGCCGGACACCGATTCCGTGCCCGGCGGAGATCAGTCGGTCGGCTGCTTCGGGGGCGGCCGCGATGAGAAGGCTGCCGGAGGCGAGCATCCCCAGCGGATCGAGATCGAGCGCGCCCGCAATCGCCTCTGTCTCCGGCAGGACCGGCACGGCCTCGCGTTCCACCGTCGCGCCGCAGTCGGCGGCGAGCGCGAGCTCGCGGACACCGGTCGCCAGACCGCCCTCGGTGGGATCGTGCAGCGCGGATACCCCTCCGGCGTCGAGGACGGCCATCGCCTCCGGGACGACGGAGATGCCGGGTTCGGCCAGGAGGCTCGCAGCGCGTTCGACGACTGCGGGATCGAGGACGCCCCGCATCCGGTCGGCGAGCTCGCGGGCGAGCAAGGCGGTTCCTTCGATCGCTATCGCCTTCGTCAGCAGAAGCACGTCCCCGGGGCGGGCGCCGCCCGGGCGCAAGAGTGCGCCGCCACGCGCCTCGCCGAGCAGGACGCCGATAAGGATCGTTCGGCTGACCGCCGTCGTGACTTCCGTGTGGCCGCCGACGAGCGAGACACCGCGGTCGACGCAGGCATCGCGCAACTCCCGGAAGTGGGCTTCGACCTCGCCCTCCGTCGTTCCGGGGGGCAGGAGCGCGGTCACCATCATCCAGCGTGGCTTCGCACCAAGGCAGGCGAGATCGTTGGCGTTGACGTCGACGAGGTACTGCGCAGGACTTTCGCTCGCGAAGGTGATCGGATCGGACTTGACGACCAGCGTCGTGGCGCCCAGGTCGATGGCCGCCGCGTCGCCACCGACGCCGGGGCCGACGACGACGGTCGGATCGATCGAGCCGTACGAGGCGATCAAGCGTCCGAGCAGCTCGGCCGGCAGCTTGCCCACCGGCAGACGGGCGTCCCTCTCGGCCATCGGTCTAGCTTAGAGCCGCAGCCCCTGTCCAAGCTCCGTCCGGAGACGGGCTCATGCTCAGCGCGTGAACGTCGCTCGCACCGGCTGGATGACCGGGTCGTTCCTGGCGTACGGCGGCGCACTGACCGCCTTGATCGCGGCGGTCGCGTGGCTCGGGGTGATCTCGGACGACCACGGGCAGGGGGCGTTCGCCGGCTGGTCGGTGCTCTTCTGGGCGCTCGCGGAGGTGCTCGCGTTCGCGCTGCTGGGTCGCGGTCACCGCGTGCTCGCCGGCCTCTTCGGGTTCGTCGGCCTCGGGTTGTTCGCGCTGATGATCGGGGCGTTCTTCTCCTGGTTCGGCTGGTTGCCCCACGACAAGCCGCTCGGCGGGTTCCACGTCGGCATCCTCGCCCTCCAGCTGCTCGTCCTGATCGCCGCGTTCGTCGACCTCGGCATCTTCAAGTTCCCGTTCTTCACGCTCGTGCTCGCCGGGCTCGGCTGGTACTTCGTCACCGACCTGGTGTCGAGCGGCGGCAACTGGAGCGCCTGGGTGACGCTGTTCGTCGGGCTCTTCCTGTTCGTGATGGGGCTGGCCAACGACGGCGGCGACACGCGGCCGTACGGCTTCTGGGTGCACGTCGTCGCGGGGCTGACGATCGGCGGCGCGCTCCTCTACTGGTGGCATTCGTCCGACTTCCAGTGGGCGCTGATCATCGTCGTCGGGCTCGTCTTCATGGCCGTCGGCGCCGGGATCAGGCGCTCGAGCTACGCGGTGCTCGGCACGATCGGGCTCATCCTCGCCACGTGGCACTACTCGATCGGAGGAGACCTCGGCCTGAGGGCGGGCAACGCCGTTTTCGGTGAAGAACCTCCCAGCGGTCCGGCGTCGTGGGCCGGCCCGGTCGCCTTCCTCTGCCTCGGCCTCTTCCTGGTCTTCGTCGGGCTGCTGCTCTGGCGGCGCGGTCCGGAGCCGGCCGAGACCGTCTGAGCTAGGATCGGACCCGCGCGCGAGGGCGCAACCGGTCCGCGGGAAGGGCTGAGCCCACCTCCAGGTAGCACCGCAGCGACGAATCGATCTCTTTCCCCGCCCGCCGCGGACACGGGCCTCAAGGGAGGAGGTCGAGATGAACCTGGAACAGCTTCGCAAGCAGGCGAAGGAGCTCGCCAGGGCAGCGCGGACAGGCGATCCGGAGGCGCTCGCGCGGATGGGCGACCTGCCGGTGAAGCTCGCGAGCGCCCAGACCGTGCTCGCGCGCGAGCAGGGCTTCGCCAGCTGGCCGGCGCTCGTCCACGAGCTCGCCGAGCAGCCGTTCCGCACCGACCTCGAGTACTACGAGGGTCGCGCAGAAGGCATCGCCACCGTCGACGGCGTCCCGCTCGCGTCGGCGCGCCGGGATCTCGCGCAACGACACGGGTACTCGAGCTGGGCCGGGCTGACGCGGCACGTCACTGCGCTCGCGAGCGGCGAGGAGCCGGCGACGCCGTTCATGCTCGCCTACCGCGCGGTCGAGGACGGCGAGCGCGACCGGCTGGCCGAGCTGCTCGACGAGCATCCCGAGCTCGTTCGCACGCGCGGAACGAACGGCAACGACCTGCTCGGGATGGCCGGCGACCTGGAGAGCGTGAAGCTGTTGCTCGAGCGTGGGGCGGACGTCAACCGCGGCAACGACTACGGCTGGACGAAGCTCCACTCAGGCGGGGTACTCGAACGACCGCACGCTGGCGACGCTCGTGCTCGCGGCCGGCGCGCGCACCGACCTCTCGGCGCGCGGCGACGGCGGCACGCCGCTCGTCGCGGCGCTCTTCTGGGGGCACCGCGAGGTGGTCGACCTGCTCGGGCTCGAGCCGCGGAACCTGCGCGTCGCCGCGGGGCTCGGCCGGGTCGACCTGATCGACGAGCTGGCGGGGACGCCGGCCGCAGGTGCGCATCGGGCGTTCTACCGTCCTCACGGCGGCTTTCCGGCCTGGCAGCCGTCCGACGACCCGCAGGAGATCCTGGACGAGGCGCTCGTCTGGGCGGCCAAGGCCGACCGGGTCGAGGCGATCGATCGGCTCGTCGAGCTCGGCTCGGACGTCGAGGCGGATCCCTATCGCGGCACACCGCTCGCATGGGCTGCTGCGAACGGGCGGGTAGCGACGATCCGCCGCCTGGTCGAGCTCGGTGCCGACCCGAACGGCCTGGGCACGTTCGGCGGCCCGACGCACGGCGAGGGCGTACCGCCGCTCCACCTCGCCGCGCAGTCCGGGCAGGAGGCCGCGGTCGACCTCCTGCTCGAGCTCGGGGCCGACCCGACCATCCGCGACCGGCTCTACGACGGCAATGCCGCGGGCTGGGCGGCGCACGGCTGCCGCCCCGATCTCGCGGACCGGCTGGAATGACGGCCCCGTAGAATTCGCGTCGATGTCCGGGCACAGCAAGTGGTCGTCGATCAAGCACAAGAAGGGTGCGGCCGACGCCAAGCGGGGGCAGCTCTTCACGAAGCTGACCCGGGCGCTGATCGTCGCGGCGAAGGACGGCGGGCCCGACCCGGCCTCGAACCTCGCGCTCCAGAACGCGATCGAGAAGGCGCGCGCCGCATCGATGCCGAAGGACAACATCGAGCGGGCGATCGCGCGGGGCAGCGGCACCGGTGCGGACGCGGCCGCTTACGAGCAGATCTCGTACGAGGGCTACGGCCCCGGGGGCGTGGCCGTCTATGTCGACGTGCTCACCGACAACCGCAACCGCACCGCCGGCGACGTCCGGCACATCTTCGCCCGCCACGACGGGAACCTGGCGGAATCGGGCGCAGTCGCGTGGCTGTTCGAGCGAAAGGGCGTCGTCCTCGTCGACCGGGACTCGACCGACGAGGACGAGCTGACGCTCGCGGCCGCCGATGCCGGCGCCGAGGACGTGGCCGACGAGGGCTCGTCATTCGAGGTCACGTGCGCGCCGGAGGACCTGCAAGCCGTGCGCGCGGGGCTGGAGGCGGCCGGCATCGCGGTCACCGACGCCGAGGTGACGATGCTCCCGAAGACGACTGTCGCGGTCGAGGACGAGGCCGTCGCGCGAAAGGTGCTGAAGCTGATCGACGGGCTGGAGGAGAACGACGACGTCCAGGACGTCTACGCCAACTTCGACATCCCGGAGCGCGTGCTGGAAGCAGTGGCCGTCTAGCCCGGCGGTAGCGCAACTCGAACTGCGGTGACAGGCTCGAGCCTGTCACCGCTCTCGCCCGAAGGAACGTCCGGTCGGGTGCCTAACCTCACCCCGTGAGAGTTCTGGGCATCGATCCAGGGACGGCAGCGTGCGGTTACGGGATGGTCCACGAAAGCGACGGACGCCTCCGGGCCCTCGTCCACGGGTGCTGGCACACCCCGGCGCGCGAGCGGCCGGAGCTGCGCCTGAGGACGATCTTCGTGGGCGTCCGGGACTTGGTGGAGGAGCACGCGCCGGATGCCGTCGCGCTCGAGGAGTCGTTCGTCGGCGCCGACGCCCGCACCGCGCTCTCTGTCGGCCAGGCGCGGGGCGTCGTGCTCGTCGCCTCCGCGCTCGCCGGCGTCGAGTGCACTGAGTACGCCCCGAGCCGCGTGAAGCAGGCTGTCTGCGGCTACGGTCGGGCCGAGAAGGGACAGGTCGAACGCATGGTGCGGACGATCCTCGCGCTGCGCGCGCCCCTGAAGACGACGCACGAGTCCGACGCGCTCGCGGTCGCGATCTGCCACGCACTCGCGCCGCCGTTGCTCAAGGCGGTCGGCTCGTGATCGCGCGGCTACGAGGCACGCCGGTCGCACGTCGCGCGGACGGGCTCGTGCTCGACGTCAACGGCGTCGGCTACCTCATCGCCGCCACGCCGAGCGCGCTTCGCCGGGCGGACGCCGAGGGCGAGGTTGCGCTCGAGATCCACACCCACGTGCGCGAGGACACGCTGCAGCTCTACGGTTTCGCGGAGACGGCCGAGCGTGAGCTGTTCGAGCAGCTGCTCTCCGTGTCCGGCATCGGCCCCAAAGTCGCGCTGGCGATCGTCTCGGGCTCCGCGCCCACCGAGCTGCGCCGGGCGATCGTGCTCGAGGACACCGCGCGCTTCGAGGCGATCCCGGGCATCGGCAAGAAGACGGCGCAACGCGTCGTGCTCGAGCTGAAGGAGAAAGTCGCCGCCGCCGCTGAAGTGCCGGAGACGAGAGGAGCCGATTCGCACCTGGTCGCGCGCGATGCTCTCGTGGAGCTCGGGTACACGTTGGGTGACGCCGAGCAGGCGCTCGCCGGCGTCGACCTCGAGCTCCCCGCGGAGGAACGCGTGCGGGTGGCGCTGAAGAAGGCAGCGTGAGCGAGACCGAGACCGCCGGCGTAGGCTCGACGGAGCCGGCCGTGAGCGGAGGTGCCGGCTTGGCCGGCGCCGGAGCGGAACCACAGTTCCTGGCGCCGGTTCTCCGCGAGGAGGAGGACGACTTCGACCGCTCGCTCCGGCCGCGACGACTCGACGAGTTCGTCGGGCAGGAGCGGTTGAAGGAGCAGCTCGACGTCGCGCTCACGGCAGCGAAGACACGGAACGAGGCTCTCGATCACGTACTGCTGGTGGGCCCGCCCGGCCTCGGCAAGACGAGCCTTGCCCACATCGTCCGGGAGGAGCTCGGCGCCGGCCTGCGCACCGTCGCGGGACCGGCGGTCGAGCGCAAGGGCGACCTGGCGGCGATCCTGACCTCGCTCGAGGCGCGCGATGTGCTGTTCATCGACGAGATCCACCGGCTCAACCCCGCGGTCGAGGAGATTCTCTATCCGGCGCTCGAAGACTTCCGGCTGGACATCGTCGTCGGCCAGGGGCCGGCGGCCCGGACGCTCACGCTTGACCTGCCGCCCTTTACTCTTGTCGGCGCGACCACGCGCACCGGTCTGCTGACCACGCCGCTGCGTGACCGCTTCGGCATGACCTTCCGGCTGTCGTACTACGAACCGGCCGAGCTGGCGACCATCGTGCGGCGGTCGGGCGGAATCCTCGGCGTCGCGATCTCGGACGTCGCCGCCGAGGAGATCGCGCGCCGCTCGCGCGGCACGCCTCGCGTGGCCAACAGGATCCTCCGTCGCGTCCGCGACGTCGCCGAAGTGCGCCACGCCGGCGAGGTCACCGTCGAGATCGCCTTCGAGGCGCTGGAGCTCCTCGAGGTCGACCAGGAAGGACTGGAACGCATGGACCGCGAGCTGCTCGAGGCGATCGTGCACAAGTTCGCCGGCGGGCCCGTCGGGCTATCCACACTGGCGGTCTCGCTCGGCGAGGAGCCCGACACCATCGAAGACGTCTACGAGCCCTTCCTGCTCCAGCTGGGGTTCATCCAGCGGACGCCGCGCGGCCGGATCGTCACCGAACTCGGACTCGCTCACGTGGCCGCCGACCAGGCGGCACGCGCCGACAGCCTCTTCTAGGACGCTCGCCGCCGCTGTCGCGCGCGCTCGCTTGCACGGGGGAAACAGCCGGTTTCCCCCGTGAGCCCCCTTCCCCAAAGACAACGCACTCTCGGCAGGCGGTTCGATGCCGCGCCCGCCATGTCGGTCGCGGCGGCGAAACGGCCGGTTCTGGCCCGGTAGCCTTCGACGATGCCCGACCTTTGGGTTCCCGGGTTCGCAGGGCCGCTCGACGATCTCGTCGACCGGATCCACCGGCGCATCGAGCAGTACGCCAAGGAGAACGGCGTCGAGCAGGCGCATGTCGAGGTCGAGCTGGCCGACGGTGTCCGCTATGCGGTCGAGTCGCTGGCTGCCGAGCCGGGGTACGGCTTCGTGACGATTCGTCCACATGTGGGCGACGAGATGCCGGGCGAGGTGATCGTCCCGATCGGGTCGATCAAGCGGATCGAGCTGAGCAAGGCCGCAGACGAGCGGACGCAGCTCGGCTTTTCGGTTCACGCCTCGTAGCGTTCGCCGCCGCGACCGACCTGGCGGGCGCGGCTCGTGAGGCCGTCGGAAGCCCGCAGGTTCTTCACCCTGAAAGTCGTCATGCCCGCGGAGCGGGCGGACTTTCAGGGTTGGACTTCAGGGTCTGTACTGCAATTCGTGCCAGCTGGGCACCGGTGCGAGCTCGAGAAGCGCGCGCGAGCCGCGGGGGTCGCGGTACGCGAACTCGGAGTTCTCGTCGTCCCAGACCACCTCCAGCAGGCCCTCCTTGACGCGATGGTCGAGCCACGCGCCGCGGAAAATCAGCTTGCGCAGCCAGTAGACGAGCGACTCGCCGCCGACCAGCGAGATGCGCTCCCAGTGGCGGACGAGGTAGCGCCCGAACTCGCTGCGGGGCTCCTCGATGCGGCCCTCGGCGGCGAGCTCGACCAGGTCGGCGGTCTCGTCCTCGTCCAACTCGTTCGCCTCGACGAGGCCGAGCTTGACCGCGGCACCCGTCACGCGCTGCTCGAAGTCGGCGCCGTTGAAGCTGAAGCGGTATCCGAGGAATTCGACGACATAGTCGTCGCCGGAGCTGTAATTGGCGTCACCGACGGGCCGCGGGCCGCTCTCCACCGAGCCAGGATACCAACCACCTTCCGCCGCCTAGACTGGCCTCAGGATGCGTATGAGCGCCGTCGTCATCGCCTTCGCCGCCTGTCTCGCCCTGGCCGCGATCACTGCGCTCCTGCTCGACTGGTCGTTCGGGAAGGCAGTGATCCTGTCTCCGGTGATCGTCCTGGTCGTCGGGCCCGCAGGCTTCCTCCTCGTGCTCTGGACCCGGATCCTGGTGGAGACGTTCCGGGCAGGCGCGGCGGCGCCTGATCATGCTTCCGGTGTTGTCCGATCGTGTGCGTACCTTCGACTGTCCATGGTCAAGGGGACGTGGACGATCAAAGCGTGCGATCCGCAGCAGGCGGCATCGCTCGCCGCCGCTCTCGACCTGAGCGACACGACCGCGAGCGTGCTCGTCCGCCGCGGATACGCCGAGCCCGAACGGGCGGCGTTGTTCCTGGGCGGCGAGCTGCCGGGACACGACCCGTTTGCCCTCGGCGACATGCAGGAAGCCTGCGACCGGATTCGTGCCGCGGTCGACGGTCGCGTGGTACCCCGATATGCCGGCCTGACGACATTCGGACGGCTGCCCCGGATCGAAGACGTCGATGGCTGCGACGTCGCCGTCGTCGGGATTCCATTCGACACCGGAGTCAGCTACCGGCCAGGGGCGCGATTCGGTCCGGCACACATCCGCCAGTGCTCACGCGTGCTGCGTCCGTACAATCCCGCGTTGGACGTGTCCCCGTTCGCCAGCCAGCAAGTGGTCGACGCCGGTGACATCGCTTGTACCCCTTACGACATCGCCGCCGCGGTGCGGCAGATCGAAGAGCAGGCGTCGGCCCTGATCGACAGCGGCGCCAAGATTGTCAGCCTCGGCGGCGACCACACCATCGCCTACCCCCTGCTGCGCGCACATCACCGCCGCTACGGACCGGTGGCGTTGGTGCACTTCGACGCTCACCTGGACACGTGGGACACGTATTTCGACGCACCGCTGACTCACGGCACCCCGTTTCGGCGCGCCGCGGAGGAGGGCCTGTTCGTCGCGGGCCACAGCGCACACGTCGGCATTCGCGGGGCGCTGTACACGCCGGACGATCTCGACGACGATGCGGAACTGGGATTCACGATCGTGCACTGTTCGGCCTTCGAGACGCGCACGGTCGCCGATGTGGTCGAGCAGCTACGGACGACCATCGGCGACCATCCGCTCTACGTGTCGATCGACATCGACGTGCTCGACCCTGCCCACGCTCCCGCCACGGGCACACCCGAGATCGGTGGCCTGTCGAGTCGCGAACTCCTCGGACTGGTGCGCGGTTTCGAGGGACTCAACCTGGTCGGGGCGGACATCGTCGAGGTCGCACCCGCCTACGACCACGCGGAGATCACCGGCATCGCCGCAGCGTATCTGGCGTACGAGTTCGTCTCCCTGCTGGCACAGAAGTCCAGCCGATGAGCCTTCCCGCGGCCCCGGTTCCCTGGCCGAACGGCGCCCGCTGCGCGGCGTCCTTCAGCTTCGACGTCGACGCCGAGTCCGCCATGCTCGGGGTCTCCACCAAGCACGCCAGCCGGATGTCGGCGATCAGTCACCAGGCCTACGGGCCCCTTACCGGTATCCCGCGGCTGCTGGAAATCCTTGCCGGACACGGTGTCACATCCACCTTCTTCGTGCCGGGCTACACCGCGGTGCGCTACCCCGACGTGATCAGGGCGATCGTCGACGCCGGACACGAGATCGCGCATCACGGCTACCTCCACGAACCCATGTTCGGTCTGACGGAGAACCAAGAGTCGGCGATTCTCGACCGCGGCCTGGAAGCACTCGACGCCGTCGCGGGCGTGCGGCCCACCGGCTATCGCGCGCCGATGTGGGAGCTGAACTGGCACTCGCCGAAATTACTGCGCGACAGGGGATTCCTATACGACAGCAGCTTGATGGACACCGACCATCCCTACGAACTCGCCGTCGACGGCGGCGGCCCACTGGTCGAGATCCCGATACAGTGGGCGCTCGACGACTGGGAACAGTATTGCTACGTGCCGGACTTCTCCGGCTCGGGACTTATCGAGAGTCCGGTCAAGGCAATCGAGATGTGGCAGCTGGAATTCGACGCAATGCGCGCCGCCGACGGCTGCTTCGTACTAACGAATCACCCGTTCCTATCGGGGCGTCCGTCCCGGGCCAAGGCGTTGGACGGCTTGATCGAGTACGTGTGCTCCCATGACGACGTCTGGGTGACGAGCCTTGGCGAAATCGCTGCACACGTCCGCAGTCTCGGCCTGACACCGCGCTCCGTCGACCGACCTGACGAGCGCGACTTCTAGACGCATAGCGCGAAGTTCACCCCGTCACGTCGTCGATGTAGCGGGTGATCATGTCCACCAGGGCGCGCCTCTCTCGACGGGTGTCCGGGGGCTCCGGAACCACCATCGCCGCCACGACCAGACCGCGCAGCGTGGCCCAGATCAGGTTGCCGAGCGTCGCGGCGTGGCGCGCGTCCAGCCCTTCGCCGATGTGCCTGCCGAGCTTGGCGAAGGTGGTGCCGAGTGCGGCGAGGTGCTCGCTGGCCCTGGTGTCGCGCATGGCGCGGGTGGCGATCAGGATCTCGAGTGCCGCCATCGACGTCGGGCTGGAGAATGCCTCCCACGCTGCGTTGACGATGAATTCCGCTCGGTCGCGGACATTTTCGGGAGCAGCGGGCAGTTCGCGCAGCGCCTCGGCCAGCTCGGCGAAACCCTTGTCGACGACCGCCATCAGCAGTCCGTCGCGGTCCCCGAAGTGGTACTGCACGACGCCCCAGGTCCTGGAATACATCGCCGCGACGAACCCGCTGCCGCGGCGCGTCGTGGAAAACCTCTACCGCGATGCTCCGCTGTACCTGAGCAGGCCGTTGCTGGAGAGCATGGTCGACTCCAACTTCGCCCACCGGGAAGCCCTCGACGGCTGGGTCGAGCGCGCCGACCCCTACGGCAGCAAGCTCGCCGTCCGCGCCTTTCCGCCGTGGATAGTGCACATGCTCGCCGGCAACGCGCCTGCCGGGTGTGTCGCGTCCATCGCACAGGGCGCCATTGTCAAGGCGGTCAACCTCTTCAAGATGCCATCCAGCGATCCGTTCACCACGGTGGCGGTCCTGCGCACCATGGCAGACGTCGATCCATCGCATCCGGTCGTCCGTTCGATGGCGGCGGTGTACTGGCAGGGCGGCGACAAGGTGATCGAGCGCACGCTGTACCGGCCGCAGTACTTCGACAAGATCGTCGCGTGGGGCGGCGGCCCCGCGATCAACAACGTCATCAAGTACCTCGGACCCGGAATCCAGCTCGTCTCCTTCGACCCCAAGTCGTCGATCTCCATGATCGGTCGCGAGGCGTTCCTCTCCGGGGAAACGATGGACGACGTAGCTGAACGACTCGCGCTCGACACCACGGTGTTCAACCAAGAGGCATGTCTGGCAAGCTGTTTCGTGTTCGAAGGCGAGCGCCCACAGATCGAGGCGTTCTGCGCCAAGCTTGCCGACAGGCTCGGTGTGGACCGCGACTACGCATCGGCTGTGGCGCAACCACTTCCGTCGGATGTGCGTGAAGAGGTCGAGGCCATGTCCGCCATGGGCGATCTCAAAGCCTTCGGCGACTTCGACGGCCGGGGGCTGGTGATCCTTTCGGATACGCCGGTCAACTTCCATCCGTCGAACAAGACATCCAACGTCGTGATGGTCGACACGCTCGGCGACGCGGTGCGTTACGTCCATGTCGCGACGCAGACCATCGGCGTCTACCCGGACGAGCGCAAGGCGCAGTTGCGCGACCGCCTGGCGGCCGCAGGGGCACAGCGGTTGTGCCGCTTGGGAACCGCGAACGCACATGCCCTGGGTAGCCCGCACGATGCGATGTACCCCCTGCAGCGCCTCGTCCACTGGATGGCCGACGACGACATCGACCACTAGCCAGGGTTGGCCCCGAACCGCCTGAGGCGACCCAAATATCCAGGATCGACCTCACGGGTGACGCGATGAGGCATTGTTGACTGCGTGAATGTGGACGAGATCCTCCAAACGATCCCGCCGGTTGCCGTCTACCTCATCGTCGGTGGAGTCATCGGCCTCGAGAGCTTGGGCATTCCGCTTCCGGGGGAGATCGCGCTCGTCAGCGCCGCATTGCTGGCGTCTCGCCACACCCTCGACATCAATCCGTTTTTCGTAGGCGCGTCGGCCACGCTCGGGGCGATCATCGGCGACACGATCGGGTACTCGATCGGCCACCGATACGGCATGTCGCTGTTCGAACGGCTCGGTAAACGCTTCCCCAAACATTTCGGCCCCGGGCACGTCGCACTCGCCAAACAGCTCTTCCATCGTTGGGGCGTATGGGCCGTATTCTTCGGACGCTTCATCGCGCTGTTGCGCATCCTCGCCGGGCCGCTCGCCGGGGCGCTGAAGATGCGCTACCCGCGCTTCCTCGCCGCGAATGCCAGCGGCGCGCTGTGTTGGGCCGGTGGCACCACCGCCGTCGTCTACTACCTCGGCTTGGCCGCCGAGCGGTGGCTGTCTCGGTTCTCATGGATCGCGCTGGTGGTCGCGGTCGTGGTCGGTATCGGCATGACAATGCTGTTGCGGGAACGCACCGCTCAGGCGATCGCGCACCTGGAAGACAAGCACGACTGGGAATCGCTGCGGCGGCACTAGGCCATCTGCTTGTGGTCAGGCAGTCCACCGGTCGCCTCGAACACCACCCGCTTGCCGATCTCCACGGCGTGGTCGGCGAAGCGTTCGTAGAAGCGGCCAAGCAGCGCCACATCGACCGCGGCGGAGACGCTGTCCTGCCACTTGTGGTCGATCAGCAAAGTGAACAGGTGTCGATGCTCGGCGTCCACGGCATCGTCCTCATCGCGGAGCCGCCCGGCCTTTTCGGGATCGCGTGACACCACAACTTCCTGAGCTGTCCTCGCCAATTTAACTGCCCTGGAACCCATTTCGGAGAAGCCAGCACGGACATCGTCGGGCAGGGCGCACTCGGGATGCCGCAACCGCGAGATGCTGGCGACGTGTACGGCCAGTGCACCCATGCGCTCGACGTCTGCGCCGACGTGGATCGCGCTCAGGATCGTCCTCAGGTCGCTGGCGACCGGTTGCTGGGTGGCCAGCAGTTTGATCGCGCTGGCCTCGGTCCGCTTGCTCATCGCCGCAATGTGCTCATGATCGGCGATGACTTGCTCGGCCACCGAGAGGTCGGCCCCCAGCAAGGCCTGCGTCGCGTGCTCCATCGCATCGGCGGCCAACCCGCACATCTCTCCGACCTGCGCGGACAGTGCGGACAACTCCGCGTGGTACGTCGTCCGCATCGGGGCCTCCTGAAGTTCTAGCAGTCAGCCCGGGCCGGGCACCCTAGTGTGCCCACAAATGGGGACGGCTAATCAGGAGAGCCGACAAACTTGGCTACCTCGTCGGCGATCTGCCGAGCGTGCGTGACGTAGAGTCCGTGTCCCACCTCTGGAAGTTCGATCAGCCTTGCGCGAGGTAGCAGCGCAGCAGTCTTGCGGCCGGTGATCTCGATCGGCGCCGACGCATCGGCGTCGCCATGGATCAGCAGAGTTGGTATGTCGAATGCCGGCAGCTCGGCACGGAAATCAGTTTCGGCGCCCATTCTCATCGTGTCGACGAGGGCCTTGACCGGTGTATCGACAATCTGCCTCGTCGTCCAGTCGGCCATCCCCGGCGACACGTTGGGGTGGACACCGAAATACGGCGGAGAGTTCTCCGCGCACCACTGCGGCACGTCCCGCCCGAGAAGCTCGAGAGCGGCGTCGAGATGCGCCGGTGCAACCCCGTCGGGGTTGTCGTCGACCTTGATCAGCAGCGGCAGGATCGGCGCCAGGAACACTGCGTGGCCGACCCGGCGGCTGCCGTGGCGAGTGACGTAGCGGACGATCTCACTGCATCCCATCGAATGTCCGACGAGAGTCACGTCTTTCAGGTCGAGATTCCCAATGAGCCGTGCCAGGTCGTCGGCGAGCAGGTCCATGCTCCAGCGGCCGCCATGTCTGTCGGAGCGGCCGTGGCCGCGCCGGTCGTACGTGACGCAGCGGTAACCCTTATCGAGCAGGTCCGCGACGACGTAATGCCACTGGTCCGAGTTGAGGGCCCACGAGTGTGTGAAGACGAGGCAAGGCCCGTCACCCTGATCGGTGAAGAAGAGCTCGACGCGGTCCGTAGTCAACATCCTTGGCACGACTCGATATTGGCGGTGTGCGCGCCGGGTGTCGATTACCTCACAGGTAGTGGCATCAGTGACCTTCCTGAGGCCCGAACTGATTCCGGTTGTCATTGCGCGGGTTTTGATATGCTGCTGCCACGTCGGAGTGGCGGTGACGGTCTGGGTTTGCGTCGCGACCGACGTCTGAACGGAGGTTTGCACCGTCGTCTGAACGTCCGTCTCGGTGTTGGTGACCGTGCTGGGGGCAACGGTGTCGGCGGGGGCAGGGGCGGCGCCGCCCGAGCCGCCAGACGAGTCGTGATTCTCATGATGGCCGCCGCCGCTGTTCGCCGCCGAGCTGGTCGTCGTGGTCGTCGTTGTCGTGGTCGTGGTGGTCGGCGCCGTCGTGCCGTTCGAGCTACAGGCCACCGACAGCACGCCGACCGCCACGGCGGCGATGCCGACGGTCAAGGATGCTCGTTTGCGGAGTTGGGCAGTGGTAAACGACAACGGAATCTCGCTTTCCTCGCAAAGTGACGACGTGACAGCGAGATACATACCTACCGGGAGGCAGGCGCCACCTAACAGAGCCGCGGGCGGGTCTTTGCGTAGAGAGTCCTTTGACGTGCTCCTCGGCTTACGCCGCTGTTGGGTCGCTTCCTGCTTCAAGATCCACTGCCACAACGCGTTGCGGTCTTACACGGACTTCACCAGGACCACCACTGACGTGGTCCTGCCCACTTTCGCGGGAGGCGTTTAGTCTCTCCGCCCGCCCGGCGGCGAGAATGACTTTGGCGGCGTTGTGGTCACGGTCATGGATTGCCCGGCACAGTGGGCACGTCCATTCACGCACTCCCAGCGGGAGTTCGTCGAGCCGGTGACCGCAGGCCGAGCAGGTCTTGCTGGAAGCCAGCCAGCGCGACACCGAATGCACTGTGCGCCCGTAGAGATTGGCTTTATCAGCGATGATCCGGACGAACTGCCCCCAGCCCGCGTCGCTGATGGCCTGTGCGAGCCGGCGGTTGGCGACCATCCCCACGATATTGAGGTCCTCGACGTGGATCACTTGGTTCTCGCGAACCAACGCCAAAGCCTGCTTGTGGTGATAGTCCCGCCGGGCCCGCGCTACTCGCTGTGCGCGATAGCGACCTTGCGCCGCGACTTATCTCTGTTGGCTGATCCTTTCTGCCGGCGGGACTTCTCCCGCTCCAGTCGCCGCAGCTTGCGCAGCTTGCGGCCCAAATGCTTTGGATTAGCGACGTCGGTACGCTGACCGTCGCTGTCGGCGACCGTCGCCAGCCGCGCGATACCCACATCGACTCCGGCCTCCCGATCAACAATCGCCAATGGGCAGGTTGCGATGCTGACAACAAAACTCGCATAGAAGTGCCCGTCGGGTTCGCGGACGATTGTGACACTCGACGGCTCGATTGGGCAGCTCACGCGACCAACGCACCCGCACCTCGCCAACCTTCGCGACGAACAACCGCGCCATTAGCTCGCAGGCTGAACCCGTTGCGGGTGAGCCGAAACGACTGCCGGTTATCCTTCTTCGATTTCATTCGTGGACGGCCGACCCGACCACCACGGCGCTTACCAGAAGCCGAGTTGAAGAAGTTGCGCCAGGCCTGACGTGAGTCATTGACCGACTGCACCAACGCCACGCTGGGCACCTGACAAAGCCAGCGCCGCTCGGTCGTCTTCTTGGCCTGGGTGATGACACGGCGCTGAATCTCGCTGTCCGACAGCTTAACCCCGGCCCGAAATGCCTCATCGCGCAAGCGCAGCGCGTCGTTGAACACCACCCGGCAGCACCCGAAGACCTGCGCTAACATCCGCTGCTGGGCACGAGTCGGTTCGATGCGGTACCGGTAACGCATCTGCATAGGACCGACGTTAAAGCCGACCACTGACAACAGCGGGATATCACTCGTGGAACCCGAGTCCTGTCAGCCGGCCGAACTGACCGGCTCGATCGGCAGCCGTCGCAGCGCCGCAGGCGCATCGGCGGGCACGACCGGATGCTCCGGCGGTATCGGCGCGAGCCGCTTGTAAGGCTGCCCCTGCGCCGGCCGCTGGTCGACCTCGTCCTTGTTGGGCCACAGAGACGCCGCCCGCTCGGCCTGCGCGGTGATCGAAAGCGACGGATTCACACCGAGATTCGCCGAAATCGCCGCACCGTCCATCACCGACAAGGTCGGATAGCCGTACACCCGCTGATACGGGTCGATCACGCCGTGCTCCGGGGTGTCGCCGATCGCCGCCCCGCCGAGGAAGTGCGCGGTGAGCGGAATGTTGAACAACTCGCCCCAGGTGCCGCCCGCCACGCCGTCGATCTTCTTCGCGATCCGACGGGTGACCTCGTTGCCGACCGGAATCCAGGTGGGGTTGGGCTCGCCGTGACCCTGCTTGCTGGTCATCCGCCGGAAGCCCAGCTTCGAGCGTTCGGTGAACGTCGTGATCGAGTTGTCCAGATGCTGCATCACCAGCGCGATCATCGTGCGCTCGCTCCACCCCTGAGGGTTGAGGAGGCGGATCAGGTTGCGCGGATCCTCACGCGCCTGGTCGAGGAACTGCTTCCACCGCGGAACGTCGGTGCCCTGCGGTCCCGCACCGTCGGTCATCAGGGTCTGCAACAGCCCCATCGCGTTGGACCCCTTGCCATATCGCACCGGCTCGATGTGCGTGTCGGAGGTCGGATGGATCGACGAGGTGATCGCGACACCGTGCGTGAGGTCGAGGTCGCGGGTCACCTCGAAACGGCCCGCGCCGACGATCGACTCCGAGTTGGTGCGTGTCAACACACCGAGCTTGTCCGAGAGCCTCGGCAGCTTGCCCTTGTCGCGCATCTTGAACAGCAGCTTCTGGGTTCCGAAGGTGCCCGCTGCGAGCACCACGTGCGCTGCGGTGTACGTGCGCCGCTTGCGCGGCAGCAGGCCGGTCCGCACGGTGCGGACCCTCCACGACCCGTCGGGCCGCTGCTCGAAGCCGGTGACGGTCGTCATCGGAATGACTTCTGCCCCAGCCCTTTCCGCCAACCCGAGATAGTTCTTGACCAAAGTGTTCTTGGCGCCGTAGCGGCAGCCCGTCATACAGGAGCCGCATTCGATGCAGCCCGTCCGTGCGGGCCCGGCACCGCCGAAGTAGGGGTCGGCCACGGTCTTGCCTGGCGCCTTCTCGCCGTCCGGCCCGAAGAACACGCCGACCGGGGTCGCCACGAACGTGTCGCCGACGCCCATCTCGTCGGCGACCTCTTTGACGATGCGGTCGGCGTCGGTGAACGTCGGGTTCTTGACGACGCCGAGCATGCGCTGGGCCTGGTCGTAGTGCGGCATCAGCTCGGCGCGCCAGTCGGTGATATGCGACCACTGCCCGTCGGCGAAGAACGGCTCCGGCGGCACATACAGCGTGTTGGCGTAGTTCAGGGAGCCGCCGCCAACCCCGGCGCCGGCCAGGATCATGACGTTGCGCAGCAGGTGGATCCGCTGGATGCCGTACATGCCGAACTTCGGCGCCCACAGGAACTTGCGCAGGTTCCACGAGGTCTTGGCGAAGTCTTCGTCGCTGAACCGCCGGCCCGCCTCGAGCACCCCGACGCGGTAGCCCTTCTCGGTGAGCCGCAGCGCGCTGACGCTTCCCCCGAATCCCGAACCGATGATCAGAACGTCATAGTCAGGTTTCATCGAACCAGTATGGACTGACCGCTGAGCTACTTCTAGACAGGGGAGCCTAATTTGTAAAGTAAGGCCGCCGTGACCAGGGCAAATCGCTGAGTTCAGCTTCCGACGTTCAGGCCGACCTTCTGGAATTCCTTGAGGTCGCAATAACCTGCCTTGGCCATCGACCGTCGCAGGCCGCCGACCAGGTTCAGCGAGCCGAACGGGTCGTCGGACGGGCCGGTGAGCACCTGCTCCAGCGACGGCCGCTCACCGAGCGCCACCTGCAGCAGCGCGCCGCGCGGCAGCGACGGGTGCGCGGCCGCGGCCGGCCAGAACCAGCCGCCGCCGAGCGCCTCGGCCGCCGTCGCCAGCGGGGTGCCGAGCACCACCGCGTCGGCGCCGCAGGCGATGGCCTTGGCCAGGTCGCCGGAGGTGTGGATGTCGCCGTCGGCGAGCACGTGCACGTAGCGGCCGCCGGTCTCGTCGAGGTACTCGCGACGGGCGGCGGCGGCGTCGGCGATCGCGGTGGCCATCGGCACGCTGATGCCCAGCACCTCGTCGCTGGTGGTCACGCCGCTGACGTCGACCCGTAGCCGACGATCACGCCCGCCGCGCCGGTGCGCATCAGGTGCAGCGCGGTGCGGTGGTCGAGCACGCCGCCCGCGACCACCGGCACGTCGAGCTCGGAGATGAAGGTCTTCAGGTTCAGCGGCTCGCCGTCCTGCGCGACGCGTTCGGCCGAGATGATGGTGCCCTGGATGACCAGCAGGTCGATGCCCGCGGCGATCAGCGACGGCGTCAGCGCCTGCGCGTTCTGCGGGCTGACCCGCACGGCCGTCGTCACCCCGGCCTCGCGGATGCGCGCCACCGCTGCGCCGAGCAGCTCGGGATCCAGTGGGGCCGAATGCAATTGCTGCAGCAGCCGGATCGCCGCCGACGGTTCCGGCTCCTTCTCCGCGGCCTCGACGACCTGGGCGATCTTCGCCTCGACGTCGGCGTGCCGGCCGATCAGACCCTCGCCGTTGAGCACGCCGAGGCCGCCGAGGCGGCCCAACTCGATCGCGAACTCCGGCGACACCAGCGCGTCGGTCGGGTGCGACACCACCGGGATCTCGAACCGGTAGGCATCCAGCTGCCAGGCCGTCGAGACGTCCTGCGACGACCGGGTGCGCCGCGACGGCACGATGTTGATGTCGTCGAGTTCGTAGGTGCGGCGGGCGGTTCGGCCCATGCCGATCTCAACCATGTCGCGCATGGCTACTCGCCAGCTCTGCCCCTAGCGGGCGTAGTAGTTCGGGCGCTTCGACGGTCATCGTGATGTCGTGCGGGTGGCTCTCCTTCAGACCCGCCGCGGTGATCTGGACGAACTGCGCCTGCTGCAGCTGCTCGATGGTCGCCGAACCGGTGTAGCCCATGGCGGCGCGCAGACCGCCGGTGAGCTGGTGGATCACCGTCGACAGCGGACCGCGGAACGGCACCCGGCCCTCGATGCCCTCCGGCACCAGCTTGTCCTCGGAGAGCGCGTCGTCCTGGAAGTAGCGGTCCTTCGAATAGGACTTGCGCGCCGCCCCGGCCCTGCATCGCACCCAGTGAACCCATGCCCCGGTAGCTCTTGAACTGCTTGCCGTTGACGAAGATCAGCTCGCCCGGCGACTCCGCGGTGCCCGCCAGCAGCGAGCCCAGCATCGCGGTCGACGCGCCCGCGGCCAGCGCCTTGGCGATGTCGCCGGAGTACTGCAGTCCGCCGTCGGCGATCACCGGCACGCCCGCAGGCGCGCAGGCGGCGACGGCCTCCAGGATCGCGGTGATCTGCGGCGCGCCGACGCCGGCGACCACCCGCGTGGTGCAGATCGAGCCCGGCCCGACACCGACCTTCACCGCGTCGGCGCCCGCCTCGACGAGCGCGGCGGCCGCTGCCCGGGTGGCGACGTTGCCGCCGATCACCTCGACCCGGTCGCCCACGACGGCCTTGAGCCGGTGCACCATGTCGAGCACCAGCCGGTTGTGCGCGTGCGCGGTGTCGACGATCAGCACGTCGACCCCGGCGTCGACGAGAGTCATCGCCCGCGTCCACGCATCGTCGCCGACGCCGACGGCCGCACCGACCAGCAGCCTGCCGTCGCTGTCCTTGGTGGCCAGCGGGAACTGCTCGGTCTTGACGAAGTCCTTGACGGTGATCAGCCCGGTCAGCTTGCCGTGGCCGTCGACGATCGGCAGCTTCTCAATCTTGTTGCGGCGCAACAGGCCTAGCGCGGCCTCGGCGGAAACGCCCGCCTGCGCGGTGATCAGCGGCGCTTTGGTCATCACCTCGGAGACCGGCTTGGCCTGGTCGACCTCGAAGCGCATGTCGCGGTTGGTGATGATGCCGACGAGCGCGCCGGTCGTCGTCGACCACCGGCAGCCCGGAGATCCGGAACCGCGCGCACATCGCGTCGACCTCGGCCAGCGTGTTGTCCGGCGAGCAGGTGACCGGGTCGGTGACCATGCCGGCTTCGGAGCGCTTGACCGTCTCGACCTGGCCGGCCTGCTCGGCCACGGGGAGGTTGCGGTGCAGCACGCCCATGCCGCCGGCGCGCGCCATCGCGATCGCCATCCGGGACTCGGTGACGGTGTCCATCGCCGAGCTGACCAGCGGCACCCTCAGCCGGATCCTCTTGGTCAGCTGGCTGGAGGTGTCGGCTGTGGCGGGCACCACATCGGAGGCGGCGGGCAGCAGCAGGACGTCGTCGAACGTGAGCCCGAGCATCGCGACCTTGGTCGGATCATCGCCGCCGGTCGGCACCGGAACGGCGATGGGAATGCTGCTTTCAGCGATCGACATGGGCGGGCCTTCCCGTGACAAACACAGTCGTCGAGCTCGATACCTATCTTATCGGCATTGAAGTCGCCGCCTTGGTCCCACACTGCCGCGGAGACACGCAGGTAACGAGGTTGCCAACGGCTGGCGCGATGCCAGTTCTGCTGCGTAGTGTGGACTCGTGCGCGACCACCTGCCACCGGGTTTGCCGCCCGATCCGTTCGCCGACGACCCGTGCGACCCCTCGGCGGCGCTTGATGCACTCGAGCCGGGCCAGCCGCTGGACCCGCAGGAGCGGACCGCTGTCGAGGCCGATCTCGCCGACTTAGCCGTATACGAGGCGCTGTTGGCGCACAAGGGAATTCGCGGTCTCGTGGTGTGCTGCGACGAATGCCAGCAGGACCACTACCACGACTGGGACATGCTGCGCGCCAACCTGCTGCAGCTGCTGGTCGACGGCACCGTGCGTCCGCACGAGCCGGCGTACGACCCCGAACCAGACGCCTACGTGACCTGGGATTATTGCCGCGGCTACGCCGACGCCTCGCTCAACGAAGCCACGTCGGACACCGACGGTTATCGCTAAGGGCTGAAACCAGCTACTCGCCGTTGCCGCGCTGCCTCTTGGGCGGCGGCATCTCCAGGGTCGTCGTTGTGACCGGGATGGTCACCTCCGGCTGGTTCTCGGTGACCGGATTCTGAGTCACCGGGCTTTGCGTGGCCGGGCTTTCAGCACCGCGGTGCCGGGGCGCCTGCTCGGGGGCTGTCGTCGGGGGCGCGACGACCTGGGCGCTGCCGCCTACGGGCGAATCGCCACCGCCAGCCGGGGGCGTATCTCCACCTGCGGCCGGCGCATCGCCAACGACGCCAGGGGCCCCGCCTTCCACGGGCGACGGGGTGCCACCCGCCGCCGGGCCGGCGACGGGCGGCACCGCAGCCTGTGACGTGGTGGTGGTGGTCGTCGTGACCACGCGCGTGGTCGTTGTCGACGTAGTCGGGGTTGACGTTGCCGGCTGGGACGTGGTCGTCGTCGTCTCGGGCTGCGTCGTGGTCGTCGTCGGCGTCTCACTCGGCGGTGGCGGCTCAGGCGCGGGGGAACTCGTCGTCGTCGTCGGCGAGCTGGTCGTCGGCGAGCTTGGTGTGGTGGTCGGCGACGTCGTTTCGGACGACGGAGTTGTGGTCTCCGACGGTGACGATGTCGGTCCGCTCGTCTCCGACGACGTGGTGGTCGACGTGGTCGAGTCAGGCGCAACCACGACCGGCTCGGGCATCACTGGAGGCGGAACGCCCGGCGGCAGCGTGGCATTGGGGTCCTTGGCGTCGACCTTCACAGTCAGGTCTTGCCATTGAGTGACCAGTTGCTGTTTCTGCTCAACGTCATTCACCGTCGCCACGGTCGTCGTGACCGCCTGCAGCTTGTCCTGCGCCTGCTGCCACTGGCCCTCGTTGATCAGCTGCTGCACCTCTGCCAGCTGCTGCGAGGCGAGCGCCACCTGATCGGTGCGCGTCTCCTCGCCGAACAGCATCGTGTGCAACCCGTAAAGCGGATCGCCCGGCCCGGCGCCTGCGACCACGGCGCCGAACCCACCGAGGCACAACACGGCCGCGGCGACCGAACCCACAATCGCCATCGACGTGCGGGTGCGCCTGCGCGACTCGACCGAGTGCGTCAGCGCGACCACCGCGTCGCGGGGTGTCACCGGAGACATCAACGGCGGTGTGCGAATCTCGTCCCGCCACCCCGCGAGCAGGTGGGCCAGCTCAGCCTCACTTGGATCGGTGGAGTAGACCGGCTGCTGATTGGCCAGCGCGTCGAGGAATCGGTCCGTGCGGTTGATCTCGTTGAGCGACGGATCGCCCCCGTTGGCGCTCCAGCGTCCGAAGTCAGGCATGGCCGTGCTCCGTCGCGTTGATCTCGGCCTTCAGCCGCGCCAGCGCCCGGTGCTGCGCGACCCGGACCGCTCCGGGTGTCGAGCCGACGGCCTCGGCCGTCTCTTCGGCGCTCATGCCGACGACGACGCGCAGGATCAGGATTTCGCGCTGTTTTTCGGGCAGCACGGACAGGAGTTTGGTCATCCGGGCCGACGATTCGGAGTCCAGAGCCATCTGCTCGGGACCTGCCTCCAGCGAATACCGCTCGGGCACGACATCCGTGGGATCGGCACGATTCCTGGCGGCGGCGCGGTGAGCGTCAGCTACCTTGTGCGCGGCGATACCGTATACAAAGGCCAGAAACGGTCGTCCCTGATCCTTGTAGCGCGGCAGCGCCGTTATGGCGGCCAAGCACACCTCCTGTGCGACGTCATCAGCTGAAAGACCGCTACGCTCGGTCGTCCCAACCCTGGCCCGGCAGTACCGAACCACGATCGGACGAATGATCTCCAGCACCTCACGGAGCGCGTCCCGGTTGCCCGCCACCGCCTCAGCAACGACAGCATCGAGACGTTCTCCCGAAAATGTCATCGTGAGTGGTATCTCCAGCGTTACGTGGGGGACACGTCCCCGCAGTGTGGACGTCAGCTAAACAATAACGATCCGAATGGCGCGACCATTGTCAGCGGTCGGCCAAGTCGCCACCCCTGCGACGCACCGTAGCTGCGCATTCGTTACGAATCCTCAGCACGTCTGCTGCCGTGTGAGTAGCGCTGCCGATATCGGCCAGCAGGCAGGCCAACGCCCAGCGCAGCGGGATGATTCCCAGTCGGTCGGCGTCCTGCAGGGCCGCGTCGGCTAACCGCCGCGATGCGTCGATCTCCCCCGCGCTGCACAGCGCCGCCGCTCGGACGACGGCCGATTTCAGGGTGTGGCGCGCCGACCCCAGCGCTGCTGCCAAGTCGACGGCACGCTCGGCATGCCCCACCGCCGTCGCACCCTCACCGCGGGCCATGGCCAGCTCCGCGGACACCCACGCCAGCCGCACCGGCAGCCGCGGCGATGCCGGTCTCCTGAGCAGCTCACCGACCCGCCGCAACGCGGTGGCCGACGCCGCGAACCGGCCCACGCCCAGCGCATCGGCCGCGAGCCCGATGAAGGCGTCGGCACCGGACTCCGGGTCCGAACCGGCCAGCGCGATCGCCCGGCCGTCCCACCCGCGCGCCCGGTCGTGCCAGCCGAGCTGACGCAAGAACGATGCACGGGTGCTGTGCGCAAGCGACACCAGCGGGCCGCCGCGCTGCAGTCGGCAGACGCCATCCAGGTCGGCCATGGCGCTGCCGTAGCGGCCCTGACCGCCTGCGACCACGGCGCGCAGCCACAGTTCGTGCGGCGTGGACGCCGGCGGCAGCGGCCAGAGACTGGGGTCGTCACCGAAGGCTGCGTTCGCCAGCACGATGCTCATCGGATCGCGACGCTATCAAGGCGCCGCGCAAAACCCGGTACCGGCGGGCACACACTCGATGTATGGCGAAATCGACATTGGTTAACAGTTCGTGGTGGCCATGTTAATTCGATGTCAACTACCTTCAGGAGGCGCCGTAGATTATTTGCGACACGACGGAAGGCGAACTGCGAAAACACAAGCCGTGATCGCGCCGCGGGTGTTTCGTTACCACCGATGTCGTTGCCGGAGGGTCGCACCGATGAACGTGATGTAAATTCTCGGCCTGCGGTTATGTACCTGAGCACATGTTCGGGCTATTGACGAAATTTCGTGAGCCCCCCTACTTTGTGTGCACGAGTAGTCATCGGCGACTTGTGCTCGGATCGGTTCCAACACTCACGCACCCGTTCTGTCACGAAAAGGGTGGGTAGAGAGGGGTTTTCCAATGCCACAGCCGCAGCAGCTACCCGGACCCAACGCCGATATCTGGGATTGGCAGATGCAAGGCTTGTGCCGAGGCGTCGATTCCTCTATGTTCTTTCACCCCGACGGCGAGCGTGGCCGCGCCCGCGCGCAGCGCGAGATGCGGGCCAAGGAGATGTGCCGCCAGTGCCCCGTCGTCGCGCAGTGCCGCTCTCACGCGCTGGCCGTCGGCGAGCCCTACGGCATCTGGGGCGGGCTGTCCGAGTCCGAGCGCGAGCTGTTGCTCAAGCGAGGCATTCGACGCGCCTCCTAAGCGCGAGCAGACGCAAAAGCCCCCCGCACGCTCGGCGTGTCGGGGGCTTTTCCGTCTGCTCGGCCTGCGAGGAGTCAGATCTTGACGGGCACGTAGCTGGTCAGCCCGCCGTCCACGACGAACTCCGCGCCGGTGGCATAGGCCGACTCGTCACTGACCAAGAACAACACGAAGGCCGACACCTCGGCGGGCAAGGCGCCACGGCGCATCGGGATCGGCGCCATGAACTCTTGCGTAACACCTTCGCTCATCGGGGTGTGCACGAGACCGGGATGGATGGAGTTGACCCGGATACCGTATTGCGCCAACTCGACAGCGCCCGACTTGGTGATCCCCCGCAGGCCGAACTTCGCCGCCACATAGCTGTGCAGATGAGCGCTGCCTGCCAATCCCTCCACCGACGAGATGTTGACGATCGATCCGCCGCCGCCTGCGATCATCGGCTCGATAACCGCGCGCATGCCGAGATAGGCCCCGGTCAAGTTGACGTCAAGGACGCGCTGCCAGTCGGACAACGACGATCCTCGCAACGGAGCCATCTTGACGATTCCGGCGTTGTTCACCAGCGCATCGAGCCGCCCGAATCGCTGCACCGCCGCCTCGACCGCACCGTCCCACTGATCCGGATCCGTCACATCCAGATGAGTGAAATGAGCTGACGGACCAAGCGTTTCCGCGACGGCGAGCCCGTTGTCATCGAGGATGTCGCCGACCACCACGCGGGCGCCCTCCGACACCAACGTCTCAGCATGGCTCGCTCCCATGCCGCGGGCACCCCCGCTGATCAAGACCACCTTGCCGTCGACTCGTGCCATCGCCGGCTACCGCATCCCCGCCGCAGCCCGGAGTTGATCGAGCAGTCGTTCGTCGTCGTAGCCGGGCACCAGGTAGTGGCACACCGAAAGGCGTACGAGCGCCATCGCTACGACCTCCGGGTCGCGGACCTGCCCAGCCAGCAACGGTGCGATCAAGTCGACCAACTCTGGCAGCGCCCCAGCCATCTGGTCGAGCACCAGGCCCGGCTCGATCTCGATGAGGCCTCGCATTTGATATGAGCCGTAGAAGTCGACAAGGAACGTCAGCAGCGCCCCAACCCGATCGCGACCGGTGCGGTCACCGATCGCGCGATCCAAATCCTCACGCAACACGCGCAATTCGAAGACGCCGAAGGCCGAGAGCAGGTCGTCCTTGGATGAAAAGAACTTGTACAACGTCGGGCGCGAGATCCCGGTCTGCGCAGCGACATCCGAGAGGTTCAGCTTGCCGTAGCCGTGGCGGCACAGCACCTTGAACGTCGCCCGTAGGATGCGCTCACGCATCGGATCGTCGTCGTCAGCTTGTTCGATCATTTACAACCTTTACAGTATATGTAAGCGATGTTAGCGTCTCGACATGACTGACGGGACCGTATCGGAATACGACGCGGCCAACTTCTTCAGCGACCAGAGACTGATCGCCGATCCGTACCCCTACTACGAGTATTTGCGTGGGCAGTGTCCGGTCGTACACGTACCAAGCAGTGGGGTCGTCGCTGTCACCGGATATGACGAACTGACCGACGTCTACCGTGACGGCACGACGTTCTCCGCGATCAACTCGTCGTTAGGGCCCTTTCCGCTGCCGTTCGAGGTGAATGTTGACGACATCTCCGAGCTCATCGAGGCCCATCGTGATCAGTTCCCGATGCACGAACACCTCGTCTCCTTTGATCCGCCGCGACACACCGCACACCGCGCGCTGCTCAACGGGCTGTTCACGCCGAAACGGCTGAAGGAGAACGAGGAGTTCATGTGGCACCTCGCCGATGAGTTGATCGACGAGTTTGTTGAAGACGGGCAATGCGAGTTCGTCACGGCCTATGGGCAGCCGTTCCCGCTGCTGGTCATCGCGGACCTGCTCGGAGTGCCCGAGGCCGACCATTCGATGTTCCGCGATCTGTTGGCAGGCAAGGGCCCGAATGCTGACCAGCCGTGGGCCGCGAAGGACGACACGGGCGCAATCGATCAGAATCCACTTGCCTATCTGGACAAGTGGTTCACCGCCTACATCAGTGAGCGTCGCGACACGCCCGCGCTCGACATCCTGACCGAGCTGGCGGCTCAGCGCTTCCCCGACGGGACGCTGCCCGAGGTCGTCGACCTGGTCCGGCTTGCCACGTTCCTGTTCATCGCCGGTCACGAGACCACGGCCCGACTGCTCGCCAGCGCGCTGAGGGTGCTCGCCGAGGACCTCGAGCTCCAGGACACGTTGCGCCGCAACCGCGATCGCATTCCGAACTTCGTCGAAGAGATGCTGCGGCTCGAGAGCCCGATCAAGAGTGACTTTCGGTTGACCACCCGCGCCACCACGCTCGGCGGGGTCAAGCTGCCGACAGGCGCCACCGTGATGCTGCTGCCCGGCGCCGCGAATCGGGACCCCAAGCGCTTCGAGTGCCCGTCCGAACTGCGAATCGATCGGAAGAACGCCCGCCAGAACGTCGCCTTCGCGCGCGGCGCGCACAGCTGCCCCGGCGGTCCGTTGGCCCGAATCGAGGGTCGCGTGACGATTGAGCGAATTCTGGACCGGGTCAACGAAATCCGGCTCGACGAAGCCCGTCACGGACCAGAAGGGGCACGGCGGTTCGACTATGTTCCCCTGTATATCCTGCGCGGCCTCGAGGCACTGCACATCGAGTTCAACCCAACGCCATGACGTCGTTTGGCCGACGGCATGCAAAGGGCACGGGCGTGACGGACGGTCGGACTGGTCAGGGCACGATGACAGTCGTCAACACTCGGATATGGGACGATCCAAGCCGTCGCTTTTTCGGGCGTTGACCCGCCGAGGAGAGTTGCAATGACAACACGCGAGACTGGCCATGACGCGGCGTCCTCCGAGGGCACGGTGACCGTGACCGAGGCAGGTTCGGGGACTTATACGCAGCAGATCACCCTTGGGCACCACCGGCTTGTCGCCGACGAGCCCCCGCCGATCGGCGATGGCGCTGGGCCAACACCCTACGATCTGCTATTGGCCGGCCTCGGGGCATGCACCTCCATGACGGTGCGGATGTACGCCGACCGCAAGGGCTGGCCGCTCGATCGGGTTCGAGTGACGTTGCGACACTCGCGCATTCACGCGGAAGACTGCGCCCAGTGCGAAACCACCAAGGGATGGATCGATCATCTCGATCTCGATGTCGAGTTGGCCGGCGACCTCGACGACACTCAGCGGCAACGGTTACTCCAGATCGCCGAACGATGCCCTGTTCACCAGACCCTCACCTCCGAGGTTGACATCGCCACGTCCTTGCGGTGAAAACGACGCTACGGCCTCGCAGCCAGAACAGCCGGGCGCCAATATCCTTGGGTGCCGTCCCCGTCGATGATTGCCGGATGCGATGCAGAGACGTTCATTCCGTAGGCGGCTGCAGTGCCGCTACTGGCGAGGCCCATCGTGGCCATGCCGACGGCGAGTACTAATCCGACCGCGACGTTTCTAATTGTTCTAGCCATGAGAATCCTCCCCCGAAGCGTCATGCGAATGTGGACTCATTTGATCGTCCTTCCGCGCTGGATCCAGTAAGTACGTAGCGCACCACGCGATTTCGACCACCCCGACGGTCCCGACCACCTTCGACGACCACCAGGGGTATCGCTCCACTTGTAGCGAGGGCCGCGTTGGACCGACCCACTACTCGACGGCGGCCGGTTGACGGCTTCGACTACCTATCGACGACCACCAGGTGTGGAATCCGCTCACCCCCGTGCAGCAGACGACGTCGCCGACACCCTTGCCGTCCACGGTGGCGACACACGGCCCGGGGCGAACCCAGCTCAGTGCCGGCACCGGGTGACTGAGGGAGAGCTCGTCGTCCCTTTTGGTTTGTCGTTGCGCTGCGGCGGCGCTATCTACCCTCTTACTCTGTGTTTGTGCGGTTGGCGTGGCCGTTGACCGGGCGCTCGAAGGAAATGCGACGCATTGAAGCCGCACTGTCCGACCCGGGTTCGTCCGGCATCGTGATCTGCGGCGCAGCGGGGGTGGGAAAGAGTCGTATCGCCCGCGAGGCGCTGTCCGCTGCCTCGTCGCGGGGCTGCGTAATCCATTGGGTGGTAGGCACATCCTCCGCGCGCACACTTCCGCTGGGAGCGTTCACGGCCTGGGCGCAATCGGGGAGCACGCACAGCGTGCAGTTGTTCCGTGAAGTGATCGAGTCGCTGACAGCCGCCGACCCTGGCGCCACGGTAGTGGTGGGTGTTGATGACGTGCATCTGCTCGATGACCTATCAACGTTCGTTGTGCATCAACTCGTGCAGCGGGCTGCCGCGAAAGTGCTGCTCACAGTGCGTGACAATGAACCGATTCCCGCTGGGACACAGGATCTGTGGAAGGTCGGCCAATTCGACCGGCTCGATCTTGACGCTTTGTCGCCCGACGAGACCGCCACGCTGTTGTCGGACACTTTGGGCGGATCGCTGGAGTCCGACACCGCTCGTCGCCTGTGGGGCCTGACCCGCGGCAACGTTCTCTATCTGCGCCACATCGTCGAGCAGGAGGTCGCCGACGGCCGACTGGAGAAGCAGCAGGGTCACTGGCACTGGATCGGTGAACCGAGCATGCCGTGCGGGCTGGTGGAGTTGGTCGAATCCCGCATCGGAGCGCTGCCCAACACAGTCGGTGCCGTAATCGACGCGCTGGCCATTGGAGAGCCGATCGAGCTGACAGCTCTCCAGCGGATCACCGATCCCGACGCCGTCGAGGAGGCCGACATCCGGGGGTTGATCAGCCTCGACCAGGTTGGTACCCGAGTCGAAGTACGTCTCGCACATCCGCTCTACGGCGAGGTGCGAAGGAAGCGCGCGGCGCCCACGAGGCTGCGGAGGCTCCGCGGACTTGTCGCCACCGAACTGGGCGCTGCCGAGGACCGCGACGACATGCGGGTCGTGATTCGCCGCGCGACCTTGAGCCTCGACTCCGACCTCAAACCCGATGCCGACCTGACCATCAACGCTGCCCAAGCCGCGATCTGGCTGGCCGATCTTGCCCTTGCCGAGCGGCTGGCGCAGGCCGCAGCGCAGGCAGGCAGTGGACCGGAGGCCCAGTTCATCCGTGGGCATGCGTTGTCGTGGCTCAATCGAGGGGAAGAAGCCGAAGCGGTGCTCGCGAGTGTTTCCGTGCCGGGATTAACCGACGACGACCACGCCAGACTCACGTACCTGCGGGCGAGCAACATGCTGTGGGCGCTGGCCAACCCGGTGCGGGCGAAAAGGCTCATCGACGATGCTTCGCGCACCACCGCAGGGCGGGCGCGCAGTTGGATCGACGCGCTCTTGACCGTGTACTGGTTCGCCATGGACCGGCCGGATGCCGCGAGGCTGGCTTCAGCCAGTTTCACATTGGCCGACCTGCCCGCGATCATTGGCAGTGAGACAGCTTGGGCGCTGGCTGCCATCGCTGCGGACGCGGGTCGTACCGCCGAGGCGTTGGCGATCGCCGATGTGGGGTACAGCCTCGCTACTCGCTCTTTTGATGCTCCGCACATGAGGTTCAACATCGCCGACGCGCACATCAGCGCACTGATGCTGGCCGGCCGCGTCGGTGACGCGATTGATGTGGCCGAGCGAGAACGCCGGCAGGCGACCGATCTGCCCGGTGCAGCTCAACTACTGGGCGCCGCCGTGGCAGGTCGGGCCGCGCTCGGGGCCGGCCGCCTCGATACCGCGTGTTCGCTGCTCGAACAGGCGGCAGTAGCGTTGTCGGACTCGGGTCATGCCGTCGGATGGGGGTACCGCTATCACATTCCCCGCACGAGCGCGCTTGCCATGCGTGGTTCAACGGACGAGGCCGCGGCCGCGCTTTCCACGATCGGCAAGCTGCGACGTCCTTTTCGGTCGCTGGACTATGAGCGCGGCCTTGCCCGGGCGTGGGTGGCTGCCGGCCAGGGCGCCGTTAGTGAGGCGATCACGATCCTGCGGTCGGCCGCTGAAACGGCGGCAGCAAGTGGGCGATTCGCGGCTGAGGTGATCTGTCTGCAGACCGCAACCCAGTTCGGAGATCGTTCCGCCGCGTCCCGGTTGCGCGAACTCGAGGCGATGGTCGAAGGCCCGCGTGTCGGCTGTGCGGCCCGCTTCGCCGCCGCCCTGCGAGACAGCGATGCAGCTGAATTGGTGTCGGTATCAACGGATTTCGAGAGGATGGGCGACCTGGTGGCGGCGGTCGACGCGGCTGCGCAGGCAGCGATCGCATATCGCAATCAAGATCTGCGGGGATCGGCGTTGGGATGCGTCGCCCGAGCAGAAGCATTGGCCCGACAATGCGGAGGTGCCGATACTCCCTCTCTTCGTCAGGCCTGCGAGCCGCTGCCATTGACCGACCGGGAACGCGAGATCGTGGTGTTGGTCGGCCGAGGGCTGTCCAACCGCGACATAGCCGAGCGACTGACCCTTTCGATCCGCACAGTCGAAGGCCACATCTACAAGGCGATGGGCAAGACCGATACTGCCAGCCGCGAGGAGCTCGCCTCGCTCCTGCCTGACCACATGCCGCAGGCGGACGACTGACGGTGCGTTGAAGCGCCGCCCCTTCAGCGTGCTTGCTCGGCGAGCGGTGCCCGTCGAACGCGGCGGCGAACCTGAAGTCGGCGCATCCGAACCTTCCACGAGCTCCATTCGCCCAGATTGACGCCGGCCGCGAGCGCGGTACCGATCGCGAATGCACCCAACACGGACGCGAACCCGACGGCGTGCTGGTCGTTGAGTATGGCGTAGATGCCGTGCAGCAGTGCCAGGCCCGGTAGCAGGGGCACGATGCCCGTGATCGACACAACCAACGGCGGTGCGAGATTGCGGCGCTCCATCAGCCGACCGACCAAGCCGATCGGCACGGCCGCGACGAACGACGCCACCACGGCACCCAGACCCGCGCCCTGGGCGAGAAGGAACACGACGGTGCCAGCGGCACCGCCGAACGCCGCGGCCATCGCTGCGGTCCGTTCGGCATAGCAGGCGAGGGCGAAGGCCGCCGCGCTCGCCGCGCCGAATGCGACACGTGCGGGCAACTCTGCCAAGGCGGGCGGCGCATCCGCGCTGATGGCGACGAACGGCGCGCCGAACCGGTTGGCGAGGTGCAGTACGAGTGCGACACCGGCGATCGTCGCGCCCGTCATCATCACCAACTCGAAGAAGCGGCCCGCGGCGGTGACAGGGGCACCGGTGATGACGTCGCCGACGGAGCCCACCAGGGAAAGGCCGGCGAGGAGTACGACCAGGCCGGCGGCGATAGCCACCGTCGGATCGAAGTGCAACCCCAGCTTGGGGCTGAGCGCGTACAGCACGATCGGGGGCGCGGTCGCGATCGCACCGCCAACCGCATATTGGAAGAAGAACGGGAGTCCGAGCCTGTTCAGTCGGCGATTGACGCGGTCGATCGTCATCGCACTCAGAGCGCTGACCAGACAAACCAACAGGCCAGCGCCCAGGGTTCCCGCCGTGGCGAATGCCAGCGCCCCCCAGGCGAGGGTGGCGATCCAGCGCTTGTATGGGTGCGGCGCGGTGATGATGGCGTCAAGCTCGTCTCGAGCTTGCGACGGAGAGACCTGGCCCGCGCGGATACGCCGGATCAAGCGGTCAACGGCCGCCAGTCGGCTGAAGTCCATCGACCGGGATTGCACGATGTGCAGGGTGCTGGCCGGGAGTGACGTCGGCCCGCGGTATGCCGCGACGTGGATCGTCGTGTTGATGACGTCGACCTCGCAATGCTCAATGCCGTACGCAGCGGTGATGGCCGTCACCTGATCCATCGTGGCGGTCGCCGGAGTGCCGGACGCCATCAGGATGGCGCCGATACTCCCAGCTAGATCGAGCACCTCGCCGACGCGCGCGTCGTATGAGTCATCGCGCCCACTGCCCTCAGAATCCGTTATCCGCGGCAGGCTATCCGTCGGTGGCTCGGTTTCCCGAACGATTCGGCTCAAGATCGCGCGTTGACGGGCCCCCCACGGCTGGCCCGCGCGATCACGGGTCAACTGCACAGCACTCCCTCCAGTTACATCGGCCGATTCGCATATCAGCAACGCGCAAGCGCCGATGATGTTTCCGTTTATTGCCCAGAGTCTCTGGTGTTTTCGCTCACATCACGGGAGCCGCGCCGTGTCGACGGCTGCGGTCCGCGTTAGCCGTACGTCGATGACGAGGTCTTCGCGCGGCGTGGAGGAGCAAACTCAATTCTAATCTGCTCGTCAAATCCACTGCATACGAATATTTTTCATACGTAACACAATCACTGACCTAGTGGTGCTGATCACATCTCACGGTCACGGCACTACTCTCGATGCAGCGCGCCTCGGTGATGATCACGAACCAGGGAGCATCAATGAGCAGTACCGCATCTGCTGTCTCGTCGTCCCACCCCGGCTCGGGAGATCCCACGCCGGCGTCGATGTGGCTCGCCTTGGGCGGATGCCAGATCACGGACCAAGTCCTCGAATGGCCCCCCGATTTGTTCGCCCTGACCGACGTGATCCTGGACCACACGCAGGCGTATCGGTTCGTGTTGTCGCCACCCGGCGACGCGACATGGCCGCCCGATCGCTTGCCCAATTGGGCCGAGGCAGTCGAGGACGCGGGCCGAGATTGGAGCGGTTGGGTCGAGAACGGCCAAGGCGCCGCGGTCCCCGATCTCCTCGGTCAAGAGTGGAGCATCTTTCGCGAGCACATTGAGATGCCTCTCGAAGATCTGGCCGACGGCCGCAACTGGCGGATGTGTGAGGCACTGCTGACACTTCATGCGATCGCGGACGAGGCTTGCGCGGGACTGGGCATCCCCCTTGGTCGGTCGGACGCAAAGGGATGCGTCTATCGCGCTCGGGGACGTGAACTCCTGGCCCGAACCGGATCGCTTGCACGAATCCACCCACACCTTGTCCGGGTGTTACCGAAGGTCCGTACTTCGCCCAACGGGACCGCGTTGGGCTCGTTTTCGCGCTACGCCTGCGTGCATCGGCCCGGTGCGCAGGTCCGGTGGTCCAAGATTCCCGCCCGACACCGCGGCACCGACCCGCAGGCCGAGTACGCCAACGTGCTCCTGCTGCCCTGGCCGCTGCGGGTGCGCGAGTCGGACTTTCACCCGGTGGAAGGCTCGGTGCGCAGGCTGACCAGCGAGCCCTTCGGCTATTTCGAGTTCGCGCCTGCCGAAGGGCTCGACTTGGACCTGGTCGACCGCACGCTCCTCGCGGCCCGCGACGAGGTCGGCGGCGTCGATGTGGTGGTCCTCCCGGAGAGCGCCGTCGACGAAGGTGATATCGACGCTCTCGAGGCCGTGTTGGATCACCACGGTGTGACCATGCTCATGACCGGCGTGCGCCAGCCGGCACCGCAACCCGGACGACTGCCGGGCAACTGGGTGCACATCGGCGTGAGCCCGATACTTGAAAAGCGCGCCCCGGCAACCGGTTCGACCCGCCAACGGTGGTTTCACGTCCGCCAGAACAAACACCACCGATGGTCGCTCAACGAATCACAGATCTTCCAGTACCACCTGGGCGGTGCCCTCCACCCACACATCCTCTGGTGGGAAGCGATGGACGTCGCTCGCCGGACTGTGCAATTCGTTGAACTCGGGGAAGAACTGACCCTCGTATGTCTCGTGTGTGAGGATCTCGCCCAGCACGACGACGTCGCCGAAGTCGTTCGGTCCGTTGGCCCAACGCTGGTTTTCACCCCCTTGCTCGACGGACCACAGTTGACGTCGCGCTGGGCGGCCAGGTATGCCAGCGTGCTGGCCGACGACCCTGGCTCGGCCGTCGCGACGCTGTCCGCTTACGGCATGGTGCAGCGATGCCGACCCCCCGGGCAACCTTCCTCGCCGGTGGTCGGTTTGTGGAAAGACCCCGTCCGGGGGATCCGGGAGGTTCCGCTGGAGGATGGCGCCCACGGCGTCTTGCTGACCACCTGCGGGGACCGCGCACTGCGACGCACCGCCGACAGTCGCCCGCCCATTGACAACTCGATTCGTTACTTCGACGTCGCCGTGCATCAAATCCACGCCGCCACTGCGACTTCGGGATCACCACCGCTGCAGATCGACCCGCCAGTACCGCCTGCGCTCGACGTCGAGGAGCTGACCGTCCTCACCGGCTGGGCGCAGGCGGTCGCAGAAACGCTCGCCTACGCACCGGAGCGAGTGCTTGATCTGGTGGCGGACGCTCGCCCGGGCGCACGCTGGCGGCCTGCGCTTCAGATCGCCGAGCCATCCCAGCAACTCGGCGAAGCGATCGACATCATGGACGAGATCGTGCGGACAGGCGTCCCGCCAACCGGCTCGCCCACACTCGATGCGCTGATCGACGCGACGCGCGAAGACCGGCCGGGCGAAGCAGACCTCGCGAAGCTGGTTCGTGGAGTACTGCGATCGACGCTCGAGCAGCGCCGCACCCGACTCGCAAGAGAAGTCGACCACCATCCGTGACCTGAACGCGAATGTTCTTCAGCGGCAGGATAATCGGCGGCCGCGACTCAGCGCTCACCGACGAGGGCGCCCGCTGGTGTCGAACCGGGAGCGCGTGGCCGCAACGTAGTCCTCCACCGTGATGGGCTTGACCCCGCCGATCACCTCGACAAGGTTGTTGACTCCGGCGAACACGCCGTCGCGGTAGTCCTGGGCCACGTTGCTGATGTGCTGCACGAAATGCGGTGAGGCGCCGCTTGCGGTCAGGTCGGCGGCGAATGTCGGGATGCCGATGGGCTCGTAGCGCACCGGGATACCCAGGGTGGCTTGGACTTTCGCCGCGATACCATGCCAGTCGAGTTCTTCGGCGCCGAACAGCGGGTAGACCTGGCGGTCGTGCGGGTCGGGGTTTTCCAGGATGGCGGCGATGACATGGGCTTGATCCGCTGCGTCTATGGGGGCGTGGCGGCCATCGGCGAACGGTAGCCGGTAGATCCCTTCGTCGTTTTCGCGGGTCCAGAACATGTTCATAAAGAACGTGAAGAAGGTCGGCCGCAGATGGGTGGTGACCATCGCGCTGCGGTCCAGGAGGCGCTCGGCGATCCAATGCTGGCGCGCGGCATTGCTTTTGGCTTCGCGTCGTGCCGAAATTTGTGACATGTTGACCACTGCGTGTACGCCGGCCTCGCTCGCGGCCTGGACGAAGTTCGCGGTGGCCTCGACCAATCCTGGGGCAACGGGGTAGTTGAAGTAGGCCGCACTCACCCCGGCAGTCGCAGCGCTCACCGTAGGAAAGTCCAGCAGATCGCCCTGCACGACTTCGGCGCCCTGTTCACGTAGCCGGGCCGCGCGCTCATCAAGGGTGTGCACGAGCGCGCGGACGCGCCGACCGCGCTCGCGCAACAAGCGCACCGTGTGCGCGCCCGTGTTGCCGGTGGCGCCTGTGATCAGGAACAACTCCTTGCTTTGCGTCATGGGTGTCGCCTTTCTCGCTCATTGACCTACGCTGACCCCCTACACAACCCAGGTAAACCGATCGGTATTCCTGAAAATCCTTGATGATCTGTGAACTTTGGGAATAAATAAACCGATCGGTTTATTGTGATTGCCATGAGCGACGCAAGCATCGCCGCAACTCCGGTTGGCCGCCCGCCCCGCAAGCGGATCCTGATCGCCGCGACAACTCTGTTTCGTCGCGACGGCATCCGCGCCACCGGCGTGGAGCGGATCGCCGAGGAAGCGCAGGTCTCAAAGCGCACCCTCTATCAGCACATTTCCAGCAAGGAAGAGCTCGTAGGGGCGTACCTGCGACGGATCCACGACACCGGAGGGCCACCCAATGAGCAGGCCCTCGACACTCCCAGCGCTAGCCCGCGCAACCGCCTGTTGGCGATTTTCGACAGTCCACCGACGGACCGTTTCCGCGGCTGCCCCTTTCACAACGCGGCCGTCGAGGCAGCTGACGAGATGCCAGACGTCCACGACATCGTCCACGAACACAAGCTGCAGTTCATCGCGCGCTTGACCGACGCAGCCGCCCAAGCCGGCGCGACAGATCCCTACCAATTGGGCCACCAGCTTGCGGTGTTGTTCGAGGGCGGTCTGGCACTGGCCACCTCGCTCAACGACACCGCGGCCTTGATTCACGCACGATCGGCGGCCGAAGTCCTTATCGACGCCGCGGTGCGTCCGACGACTGCTGACCGGTGAGTCCCACATCGGATATGCCGCGAAGTAGTAGCCGATCAGCGCCAGCGGCACCGCGTTGGCGGTGGACGTGACGTTCACGATGGTCCCGATGCCGGCACTGCGCATGGTTGGTACACGCTGGCACCCAAGGTAATTGGGGACCCCAGACTGGGTGGCTTCTTTGAGGACCTGATCCTGGACCACCTGGCGCGCCGGTAAACTCGCCTAGTTAACCTCCCGCCAGAACAAGCCAAACAAGGGAGATACCGGTGTCCATCTATGACCTCGTGCTTCACGGCGGACGGGTTATCGACCCCGAAACGGCAACTGATGGGGTCTGCGACGTCGGCATCATCGGGAGCACCATCGCCGCGGTCAGCACGACCCCATTGGAGGGCCGCCGCGCGCTCGACGTCGCAAACCGGGTCGTCGCCCCCGGGTTCATCGACATGCACAGTCACTGCTTCGGCATCCCGGGTCTGCGCCTGCAGGCGCTCGACGGCATCACCACCGCACTCGAACTGGAGATCGGTGTGCACCCGATCGACCGCGCCTACCAACGGGCCGCACTTGAGGGGCGCCCCATCAACTACGGCTTCTCCGCGGGCTGGGCCGCGGCACGGCTTCACGTCAAGACTGGAAGGCCGTTGAGCGGTCAACCCGCCGATGGTCTTATCGCCATGGGAGTACCCGAATGGCAAGCCGAGGCCAGCCCCGATGAGGTCAGCCGGATTCTGACGTTACTGCAATCCGATCTCCGTGACGGCGCCCTCGGGATCGGCCTCGTCGTCGGGTACGCACCACGCGTGACGCCCGCGGAGTACACCGCAGTCGCCCGATTGGCGGCCGAGCGCGGCGTACCCACCTACACCCATGCGCGCGACCTCGTCGAGCAGGATCCCGACACCCCGATCGACGGAGCAGAGGAAATCGTGCGAGCCGCAGGCGAGACGGGTGCCCACATGCATTACTGCCACGTCAACAGCACCTCGCTGCGTCATCTGGACCGAGTGCTCGGCGTGGTTGAGCGCGCCCGCTCCCACGGAGCCCACGTCTCCACGGAGGCCTACCCCTACGGCACCGGCATGACCAGTGTCAATGCGGCGTTCCTGGATCCGAACGTGCTCCACCGGCGGGGGATCACCCCGCATGCGATCCAGGACATCGCCACTGGTCGACGCTTCGACAGCGCCGAGGATCTGGCCAACGCACGCCAGACCAACGTCGGTGACCTTGTCTTTGTCGAATTTCTCGAAGAGGACGACCCCACGACGCGGCAACTGCTGACCAGAGCGCTGATCTTCCCCGACACCACGATCGCCACCGACGGTTTCGAACCGCTGTGGCGCAGCACGCCGTACAACGACCATCAATGGCCGCTGCCCGCCGATGCCGTCACCCATCCACGCACAGCCGGTACCTACAGCCGCTCGATCCGCACCCTGTGGCGAGAGACCGGCGCACTGAGCCTGATGGAAGTGATCCGGCGCAGCAGTCTGCTGCCGGCGCAAATCCTTGCCACGTCCGTGCCCGCGATGTCGCGTAAAGGCCGCGTCCAGACGGGCGCGGACGCCGACATCGTTGTCTTCGACCCCGACACCGTCTCCGACCAAGCCACCTATACGTACACCACCGCACCGTCGACGGGATACGACTACGTCATCGTGAACGGTGTCGAGTTGGTCAGCGAGGGCCGCCTGCGCACGGACCAACTGCCTGGCAAACCGGTCCGAGCCTGACAGGCTGCGCCGCAACGGTTTTCGACCTATCGCGCGCCTTGGGCCGCCACCCAGCTGGGCGGCCGCTTCTCAATGAAGGCCGCAACGCCCTCGAGCGCGCTCGGATCCATCATGTTGCAGGCCATCGTTGCGCCTGCGTCCGCATAGGCGGACTCGATGCCCACTTCGATCTGGCGGTAGAACAGGGCCTTTCCCATTGCGACGGCGACACCCGGCTTCGCGACAATGCGTCCTACCAGCGCCTCGACCTCGTCGTCCAGCGCCTCTGGCGCTGCCACCCTGTTGACCAGCCCTAACACGCGGGCCTCCTCAGCAGAGACGAATTCGCCGGTGACGAGCATCTCGAAGGCGGCTTTACGCGGCACATTGCGCGACAGCGCCACTCCCGGGGTCGCGCAGAAGAGCCCGACGTTGATGCCGCTGACCGCGAAGCGCGCGTCATGGCTCGCCACCGCGAGGTCACACATCGCGACGAGCTGGCAGCCCGCAGCAGTCGCGAGACCATGGACACGCGCAATCACCGGGACTGGGAGGCGCTGGATCGACAGCATCACGGCTGTGCACTGTGCAAACAGCTGCTGGTAGTACTCGAGCGAAGGCTCGGACCGCATTTCCTTGAGGTCGTGGCCGGCGCAGAAAGCCTTC
This sequence comes from uncultured Actinomycetes bacterium, assembly GCA_963808815.1. Classification (GTDB taxonomy): domain Bacteria; phylum Actinomycetota; class Thermoleophilia; order Gaiellales; family Gaiellaceae; genus DATBLE01. Next base: position 448,984 of record CAWEGI010000015.1, read on the forward strand.
CCGGATGCCCGGAGCACGACGGCGCGCACCAATTCGTCGTTGGCAAGCGTGTCAACGGCCTCGCCCAGGGCTGCGAGCATCGCCTCGGACAGCGCGTTGAAGGCCTGGGGACGATTCAGCGTCAGCGTGACGACGCCGCGATCGTCGCGTTGTTGTAGTAGCAGCGGCTCTTCCATCGCGTCGACCTCACTCGATTGCGGCGGCGCCGATGGCGTGCTCGCGCACTTCGAACGCCTAGATCCTGCCGGTGGATGTCTTGGGACGCTAGCAGCGACCGCGAGCGCCAGTCGGCGTATTCGGTATAAGCCGTCAAGCCCATAGGGATCTGTAAGGGTGGACTCATGTTCAGGCGGCTCGTCACCAGCCTCGGGCTCGGCGCGGCCGTGATCGCTGCCCCGATCCCTTCGGCTGTGGCGGACCCCTGTCCGGACATCGAGCTGGTATTCGCCCGCGGCACCGGCGAGCCGCCAGGAATGGGCAGAGTGGGTGACGCGCTGGTGGCGACGCTCGCGCCGCTGCTCGACGGACGCACCCTGGGCACTTACGCGGTGAATTACCCAGCCAGCCTGAACTTCCTGACCACGAGTGCCGGCGCCGATGACGCACGCGGTCACATCGCCTGGATGGCCGGCGCGTGTCCCGGCACCAGGATTGTGCTCGGAGGGTTCTCCCAAGGCGCCGCAGTGGTTTCCATGCTGGCCGGCGTGCCGCCCGTTGGCGACCGGGTCGGGTCCATCGGCTCGGCTCCGCCGCTGGCCCCGGATCTGACTGACGGGGTCGCCGCGGTCGCGGTGTTCGCCAACCCGGGTGCACGGTTCGGCTCTGCGCTGTCGTCGACGGGACAGTTTGCCGGACGCGCCATCGACCTGTGCAGTCAGGGCGACCCGATCTGCTCGGAGGGACGCGACCGATCCGCGCACAGCAACTACGAGATGCCGCCCTACCCGGATCAGGCGGCCGGGTTTATCGCAGGCCTGGTGTAGCCGCGAGTTCGAAAAGCACTGCTGCCCAGGGCACTACGGGCGAACGACCCACTGGCGGTGCCGGACTGAGTTGCCACACTAGACCGAAGTTCCCCCTGTTTTGTTGACGGTTTGGGGCGTTGAACTGGGGTTTTGTGGTTCGTCCGGTGTGGTTTACTGACTACGCGTAGCCGTGGCGGTGGGAGAGGCCGAGCAGGTCGAAGGCTTGGCGTTGCAGCGGGGTGGGGCTGGTGATCATGGTGAATGCCGGCGTGTCGTCGGCGGGCTGGATGTGGTTGGCGCAGATGGTGGCCAGGTCGGCGAGCAGGCTGGTGAAGCTGTGTACCGCGACGCCGTCTTGGGTGCGTTTGCGCGCGGCTTTGGTGAGCGCTTGGTCGGAGCGTTGGGCCGCGGCGACGGGGTCGGCGCGTTTGGCGGCTGCGCCGGGTTTGTCGTTGTCGTAGAACAGGATTGGGGCCAGGGCCTGTTTCATGTGCCAGCTGATGTAGTAGGACAGCATCCGCAGGAACATGTGGGCGCGCACCCGATCGGCGAGGTGGTGGCGGATGGGCCGCACGTCGAGCTCGCTGTTGAGGGTGCGGAAGAACCGCTCGACGTCTTCGAGTCCCTTGTAGCGCAGCACCACATTGTCGTCGGTGAGGGTGTCGGCGGGCAGGCTGGTGCGCAGCACGTAGATGCCGTCGAGGGCGGCCTCGGCGGTGATGGTGTCCTCGTTGCGGCAGAAGGTGAACGAGTCCTCGGTGATGGTGATGGTGAAGTGCTTGGCCATCTTGAACGTGTTGATTACCTTGCCGGCCCGCAGCCCGATGGTGTCCTTGCCGCGCAGCGGCTGACGCTCACGGCGGGTGGCCGCAGTGATCTTGTCGAGCTCGGTTTCGGTGGCGGCCAGCAGCTCGCCGCGTTTGCGGGTGCGTTCGGCGGCCAGGGCGGGGTTGCGGCAGCCGATCAGCCGCTCCCCGGGGTAGTCCGGGTGGGTGATGGCCACCAGGTTCTGCTCGTCGAACAGCGACAGCTGCAGCGCCTCGGCGGCCACCAAGGCCTTGATCTGGTCGGCGCGCAGCGCGCTGAGCCAATCCAGGTGAGCCGGGCGCAGCTCCTCGGTGATGCGGGCACTGGTGAGCATGCCGCGGTCGCCGACCAGGGCGACCCGGCTCAGCCCGAACCGGGTGGTGAGCTTGCGGATTTGGGCGGTCAGCGTCTTGGGGTCGGCGGTGTTGCCGTCGAACACCTCGATGGCCACCGGTACCCCGGCGGTGGTGCACAGCAGCCCGTAGACGATCTGGCGCCGGCCTTTGACCCCGTCGCGGGCATACCCGATCGCCCCCAGCGGGCAGTGCCGGCCCTCGAACGCCGCCGAGGACACGTCATAGAGCACCAGCATCCCATTCGTCAGATGCCGGGCGGCCAAGGTGTTTTCGATGCGTTCTTGGCGGGCCAGCGCCCAGTCCATCGCCGCATACAGGTCGTCCTCATCACAGCCCGACACGCCGAGGACCTCACCCAGGGAACTGGTGGCGGTCTCGGTGCGCAGCCCCCGCGCGGTGGCCAGCTTGGAGTCCGGGGCGATCACCGCCGCGATCAGCATGGCCATCACCAGATCCCGCCGCCGCGACGGCGTCGGGTCGATCAGCTCGGCCAGCCCCAGTCGTTGCGCCGTGGCCAGCACGGCGGCCACATGGCCGTGCGGCAGGCTGCGGGTGATCTCGAACGCCTCGGCCAACTCCAGCTTCGGCGGCAGCCCTTTGAGCGCCCGCGCCAACGTATCGACCTTGTGCTCGGGCCAGTGCGACAGGTTGGCCAGCGTGCGGTTCTTCACCTTGCCGCCCTCGCGGTAGCTCTCCCGCAGAAGGATCGCCGGCGGTGATCCCCGATTCGGAATCCGCGCCACGTACATGTCTACTGTCTAGCACACTTATCCGCGGTATTATGGTACATCACTGTCCGACACGCCGCGTATACAAGAAAGATACATGTCTACGTATCGACTTGTGTACGGGCACGAAACGCACGCTCATCGACACAAACGAGACTTCACACCCGCCCTACAGGGGGGAACTTCGGACTAGAACGTGTTGACCAGCCTTCGCCGGTCAGCCATCTGGCGCGACATTGTGTAGTGGTGGTAGTGCATCGCGCACTTGAGCACGCAGATGAACAATACGTTCGGATCGGGCCGTCGGCGGAGCATCGTCGCCATCCGACGGCGATAGATCCGGCGCAGCTCCGGGTCGGGGACTTTCATCATCAGCCGTACAAACAGACCAATCGCGCGCAGGGCATCGACGGACTGTGGCTTCCATTTCTTCCACGGATGTTGGCGCCAATACTCATTGCGAGCCCGGGCGAAATTGAATCGGCGTGTCAGATAGAGATTCTCGAGCCGCTCGAAGTAGAAGTCGGCATCGTACAAGTCCCGCATCAGGCCGATGTAGCCCTCGCGCAATTCGTCGCGAGTCATGCCGAGCGGAATCACGTTTGTGCCGAATTCCTGCTCGTCTTCGAGATCGAGGCGGCCATCGTCCTTCAGACGGGCGTAGAGCGGCGTCTTCGGGATCGCTGCGAGCATGCCGACCATCGCGTGCATGATGTCGGTCTGACGCATGAACTCGCACTGGGCCTTGAAGATCCGGGGTCGTCGTGGTCGAATCCGACGATCATGCCGCACCAGACTTCGAGGCCCGCGTCTTGCACTCTGCGGACACGGTCGACGATCGTGCCGCCTTTGCCGCGGACGTTTTGATACTTCTTGGTCTCGCGCAGCGATTCTTCGTTCGGGCTCTCGATGCCGATGAAGACGACCTGAGATGTTGGCCGTCGACCATCAACTCCATCAGCTCATCGTCTTCGGCCAGGTTCAGCGACGCCTCGGTGAAGAACGTGAACGGGTAGCCATGCGCGGCTTGCCACGCGGCGACGTCGCGCAGCAACGGCCTTGACCGCGTCCTTGTTGCCGATCAGGTTGTCGTCGACGATGAAGGCGATGTCGAGGCCCTGCGTGCGCATCGCTTCCAGCTCGGCGATGACCTGCTCGCTCGTCTTCAGCCGCGGCCGGCGGCCGAACGTGACGATGATGTCGCAGAACTCGCACTGGAACGGGCAGCCGCGGCGAGAACTGCACGCTGCCGAACAGGTAGTGCTTGCATCTTCAGCAGGTCGATACCGCGGCACCGGCACCGTCGTCATGTCGGTCTTGCTCGAGCTTGCTCGTAGCGGCGCTGATGCCGGCCCTGCTGCCCACTCGTCGAGAAACTGCGGCCAGGTCTCTTCCGCCTCGCCGACGAAGATCACGTCGGCCAGCCGTCGAAGTAGTCTTCCTGCACACGTGACCCACGGCCCGCCGACGACGGTGAAGGCGCCGCGGGCTTTCAGTTCGCGCGAGAATCTCGCGCATCCGACGGCGCTGCACGATCATGCCGGTGAGCCCGACGATGTCGGCCTGCGCCAGGCGGTCGTAGTCGATCGGCTCGACGTTCTCATCGATCGATCGTGACGGCAATGCTCGGCGGGCGTGAGCGCGGCGAGCAGCGGCAGGCAGGCGGTCGGCAGGTTGCCTGCTTGCCCAGCAGCGGCAGCGCGTGCTCCAGGCCCCAGTAGGAGACCTCGAACCGCGGATTGATGAGGACGATGTCGGCCATGGTCTGCCTGCTTCGATCGGACCGGTCGACCCGATGCTACGCCGACGGGGCCGCTGTTTGCTGGCGGCATCTCAGGCGAAGCGAGCGGTCGAAAACGGTTGACAGGTACGAAGGGTGCGTTTTATCCATTGGGTCGACGCAATTACACACCGAACCATCCGGCACGCCGTGGCTGCCGTGTCCTGGCGGATAGAGCCGACGGGACATGGCCACGGTCAACGGTCCATCAGGCGGCGACGACTGCCCGACAATGCGTCCTCCCCGATCGCACATGGTCGACCGCCTGATTGATGTCCGTTATCGGGAAGACCTGTGCCGCATGCCAACCCAATGCCAGGTCGGTGCGGTCGATGTCGTCGTGGGGTGGTCATTTTCGCGGAGGTCAAGGGCGGGGTGGGGTGGCGGGCCCGAGTAGGAAACTGGGCATCCTGCATTCGCCAATCCTCGATGCGGTCGCGGTGATTGATCGTCATTCAGGACCCCGACGGCAATTGCATTCGGCTCTACACGCTGGAGTCGCACGGTCCCGAGATCAAGCCGGCCACCAACAGCCCACGGCTGGCAGGGTGAAAACCGGCGCGCGGCATGCTCCGTCGTTGAATGAACAGGATGCCCGACCACCAACGCATCGTTGTCGAGCCACACCCGAAACGTTTCATAAAGCATCCTTCGGTCCACCTCGGGAAGATCGCCGAATCCGTCCAGCACCGCGCCGGCCGTCTTGACCATCACATGCGGCGCGCTCACGGCAACGGTGGCCAGGATGGAGCCGTCGAACACAGCGACCGGGGACGTGGAATGGTCGGACCGCGCACCATCACATTTGCGAGATGCAACGCTCGTGGCGTATCGCGCAGATCGTCGAAGGGAGCGCACTTACACCCACCCGCGGCAGTTGTCCGAGACAGCAGGGCGACAACCATGTCGAGTTTCGGTCCGACGTGCGTGTGCGCGGCCGACATACCGATCATCGTTGACGGACATCAGTGGTCTTACCCGACGGATGGACGGCGTACACGTAATCATATACAGAGTACAGTTGGCGACATGGCGAACCGGAGAAGCGGATCC